>CAVKGV010000006.1:0-162539 GCA_963656065.1 Alistipes onderdonkii | reverse complement strand
CTTTGTTTGGAAGGTCAACAAAAAAGATCTCGTCAAATCGTCCTTTTCGTAAAAGTTCTGGTGGTAGAGCGTCTATATTGTTTGCTGTAGCAATAACAAAAACTTTTCTTTTCTTCTCTTGCATCCAAGTGAGAAATGTTCCGAATACGCGAGAACTTGTACCGCTGTCTCCATTTGAAGAATTTTTTACGCCGCTTAATCCTTTTTCTATTTCATCTATCCAAAGGATGGACGGAGAGATTGTTTCGGCCAAGGAAAGAGCTCTCCTCATATTTGATTCGCTTTCTCCGACTAGGCTTCCAAACACTTTTCCCAAATCAAATTTAAGAAGTGGAAAATGCCACTCATTGGCTATGGTTTTTGCTGTAAGGCTTTTCCCGCAACCGGGAATCCCTAATAATAAAATCCCTTTTGGAATCGGAAGACCAAAACTTTCTGCATTTTGGGAAAAGGCTGTTCCGCGTTTGTTTAGCCATTCTTTTAATTTATCTAATCCTCCGATACTATTGAAGTTTGATTCTGGATGAAAATATTCAAGAATTCCATCTTTTTTGATGATGGCTTCTTTGGCGTTGATGATATCTGGAATTTCGTATTTGGTAATTCTTCCTTTTTCTGCAATAATTTTCCGATAGGTCCATTCCGCTTCGGAACTGCTTAAACCTAGACTGGCATCGAGGATTTCTTTAAGATCTGGAGAGTTCATTCCAGGATAATGATCTCTATCAAGTTCATCGGTTACGCAGTCAAAAATTTTTCGAAGTTCTTCTGTTTGAGGAAGTGGTAAATCTAAAACAGGAACTTCTTTTTCAAGATCTTTTGTGGGTGAATAGGTTAGCGTTTGGAAAAGTAGAGTTTTATGCGAACTTCTTTGTATTCGAAAACTTTCCCTGAGTTGTCGAAGTATTTCTGCATTTTCTAGAAAAGGATGAAAGTCTTCTAATAGGATAATTAACTCAGTTTGTTGGGGATCGGTAAACCATTGCAAAATCTTTAAGGGATCGTTTTCGCTATCATAAGAACCAAATGATTCGTTTTTCAAGTCGTATTCGCACATCCCATTTATTTGTCCCCAAAGAAAGAATTTGCGTTTCTCCCTTTTGGCCGCTTTAATGCAATAACTTTGCAGTCGTTCCCACTCGTATGTGCAAACTTGAACAATTGGGATGTTTGCTTTAATGCAGATATTGAATTCTTCTTCAAAAGACTTTTCTTTTTTCATTTTCTAACCCTAATCCGTCACGAACAGTATTGTCATTACCGCTGCCGAAAACATCAATACCAGCGGAAACCCTGACGTTTCATGCAATTTGAAACGAAATCGCCGCGCTGGACATGGTTAATGCCTGCTTCGTATTCGCATTGGGCGAGAGCGTTTTCCGTTTCGAAGTCGCTGACTCCCTGCTTGTGCCAACCGACGACTGCGCAGCTGGAAAGGAAAAGCAAGAAGAAAAGGCTGAGGATTGCGATAAGTTTTTTCATGATGTTGCTCGTTTTGTGATTTTTTTAATACAGATACCAGTTCCATTCGAGGTAGTATTTGCTGCTTTCGTAGTCGGACTGATAGACTTCTTCGTAATCGCCTAGGTAGCCGACATAGCTTTTGCCATAGCAATAGCCCGAGCTGTAATCGTCATCGAAAAGTACGTCCTCGTCGATAACGCTCGGACATACATAGATTTTTTCCGTGTTGGCGGGGACGGCGAATGTTTTTGATTTTGTCCCCGACCAGGAACCTTGATCGGACAGGTCGAGCAAAAGTCCTGTGCTTTTTGTCGTCGTGTCGCCCGTGATGTTTACAAACTTGAGCTTGAACGAAATTTCCGGATCGCCGTCGTTAAGGCTATATTCGTCAAACATCACTCTTTGCTTGTAGTAGGTGAGCGTAAATGTCAGGGATTTTGCTTTTTCCGTGTAATAGCTTGCGCTAGAGCTGGAGTAATAGTAATAATACGCACTGGAACTGGAATAACTGTTGCACCTGTATCCATAGTTGCTGCAGCACCAATAATCGGAGTGCGTTGATGTCCCGTAATAGCAGGCGTTCGCTTCGCTTGTCGAGGAGCTGCTTTTATAGCACTGGTAGCCGTAATTTGTGCAGCACCAGGAATCCGTATGCGAGGAAGTTCCGTAAAAGCAAGCGGCTTCTTCGTTTGCAGATGAGCTGCTCTGTCTTTGGTCGTAAGACATTCTCCATTCCTGATGGGCGACTTCTTCGTCGATTTTATCTTCGGCGGCGGAGAAGGCGTTCTCATCGCTGCAACCGATGGCGAAAATGGCGATGGCGGCGAATAGCGAAAGTTTTGCAAAATTTTTGTACATAAAGAAATCTCCCCTAGAAAGCGATATCGAGTTTTATTTGCCACGTATCGTCGGTGTCGTAAGGCTTTGTCGTATTGTCGGAATATGTGCTAATGGCATGCAGTAGCCATTGGAATTCCAGGGAAAAGTGGCGGAAAATTTCCAGACCGAATCCGAAGTAGCCCGTAAATTCAAAGTCTTTTGCTTCATATGGACTGGAATCCCAGCTGTCCCAGCCGTCACCGTAACTTTTATAATAATAATCAGTAGTATAGCCGTAGCCTTCGACATACCAGTTGTACCAGGCGTAAATCGGCTTGCGAATGTTGAAATTATAGCTGAAGAACGGGCTAAAACCTTTCCACGTCGGGAAGCCGAAGCGGAACTCCAGCGGAAATTCCGCGATCAAGTTGTGATATTGGATTCCTGCGTCAAAATCATTGTCGCTGTAACGGCCGACGAGGTTCAGTATGTCGTAATCCGCATACTGATAGACCGCATTCGCTCCGAATTGGAACGAACCGTATTTGTAAAAATATGTCCGGATGAAGATGCCGAGTCCTGTCGCGATGCTCCCGTTGCGCGAGACGTCTTTTCCGGCAAGGCCATTGTCGTAAATCTGCCCGACATGCAGCGACAGCCCGAGATAAAGCACTCTCCAATGATCTTGCGTGTTGTTCGCCGTTATCGAAACAGGTTTGTCGTTCTTGTTCGTTTCCTTTTTGGGTAAAACGCGGAGCGAGTCGCTCAGCTTCGCCGTTGTATCTTGCGGAACGGAAATGATCGCATTTGTCGTGGTGGACGTATCGGGCTTTTTTTCTTCTGCCTTGCGGATGTCGATAAGTAAAAAGTCTTCCTTGCGGAGCGTGATGAAAAACGAGGAATCCTGCGTCGCCGTGGAATAGGAATAGATAGAATCCGCGGTCGCTTTTAATTGCTCGTTGCGCTGGATAAAGTCCTGGAGCTTTTGGATGCTGTCCGCCTTGGCTTTCTCGGCGAGGCGGAGCTCCTGCTCGGCAAATGCGGTGCAGCCGCAAATGTTCTCGATTCGGATGCAGTTGCTGTCGGCGGATTTTTCGGCTGGGCAGAAAGTGCAAAAATTTTTGCAGTCGTCGCTCAAAGCCAAAAGCGGTTCTGAATTTGCCGAATCCTTTATGCTTGAATCCTCGGGGCTGATTTTATAGGACTTTAACTTCTTTTTGGAAACGGGAATCTTTGCCTTTTGAAAACCGCTCAGCGTATCGTCGGAAAATGTGATTTGAAAGGCGCAAAATTCCGTGTTGCAGCTGTCCTGGATGTTTTGGGCTAGCTTTTCCGTTTCCTGCGCTTTGAACTGTTGCTCCAAAAGACTTGCCCGTTCAATGCTGTCGAGAAGGGCGTTGCAATGGCAGAGCGAGTCGATTCGGATACACGTAGAATCTGTTGAATTTTCCGTGCAGGGCTTGCAGAGGGATGCGCACATCTCGTTTGCGAAAAGCGATGCGGAAAGAATGAAAATCCCGAAAAAAGCGAATTTCATAAAAACCTTTGGTTAGTTGTTCAACAGGACAATGGCGGAAATAGTCGCTGCGGCACCGATAATGGCGACGATTAGCCAGTTCGTGGTCTTTGTTTCGGCGGTGCGGTTGTCTTGCACCTTGTTGTATTTTTCCATTCGTTCAATGCCGATGAGCTTGTTGTCCTTGATGAGCATGGCGAGGAATTCATTGCGTTCTCCCCAGGCGCCGTTCACCCGGTCATTGTTGTTCGGCTTGTACTCGACTCCGTTCTTTACGGTGGCGAATAGTGCCGGGTGATAATTGTAGATAAAGTAAATCGTGTCGCCGCTGTATTCGGTGACGACGGGATTTC
Source organism: Alistipes onderdonkii (assembly GCA_963656065.1). Taxonomy (GTDB): domain Bacteria; phylum Fibrobacterota; class Fibrobacteria; order Fibrobacterales; family Fibrobacteraceae; genus Hallerella. The sequence continues at coordinate 158,387 of CAVKGV010000006.1, read as the reverse complement.
CCATGACGGGGAACCATTCGTTCAGATTCGGATGCTGCAATGCGTATTGCAGGTCGTTGTCATCGATCCAGTTTTCCTTGAGCTGGTATCTTGACGTGGCGCAGCCCGTGATAAGGAAAATCGCAAACAGGATAAGGGTAAACTTTTTCATCAAATGCTCTCCTTAGGGAATGTCGTTCGGCATGATGCCGTATTGGCGAACTTTTTCGATGTCAATCAGTTCGGATTCGCCGGATTCAAAGGTCCCCGCTTCGACTTCTTCGTTGTAGCGGTCGGTTGCGCTGGAATTGGCGTATTTGAATGTCGAAGTTTCGTATCCAATCAAAGTGGTTTCCACAAAATCCAGCGTGTCGGAATTTTTATCGACTCGCCATCCTACAAAGGCGTGGCTGGGAACGCTGACGATAAAGGTTTGCATCCCGAGGGCTTCCAGAATAGAGGCGAAGAGAGCCGTTGTTTCGATGCACAGCCCGTCCCTTGAACGTAAGACTTCGATCGGGTAGTTGATTTTTTGTCCAAGGCTTCCCGCTCCGTTATTTTGTACGTAATTAATTTGTCGGCTTTGCAGAACTTCAAAAACGGCCTGGACGACCCGCTTGGAACTCGTCGCGACATCCTTGTCTTCCGTGTATTTATGATAGACTTGTACCGATCCGTTTGGAAGTTTCGCGGACAGATCATCCAAGATGTTTTGCAGGGAATCCATTCCGGGAGTAACCCAGACGCCCCTCCACCAGTTTCTGTTTTCGACTCCTGCTAATTCCCACCCGTTAACTTGTACAGGATGAATCGTTGTCGGTTCGGATGATGCGTAGAATAAAATTTCATGGTCGTTTTCGAGAGCGTAGGCCCGCACCTGGAATTGTGCCTGGACGGGCGCTTTGAGGTCGAGATAGCTTTCTGGCTTGAAGTGTATTTGCGGAGCGAAAATTTCAGAAGTGTCCGGATTTACGAAAGCGGTCACGCTTCCCGTATCGCTGAAGTTATCGACCCAGGCCTTGACTAAAATTTTTTTGTAGGAACAGGGTATTGCCGAGAAATAGGATTTTTGGCATTGATTGCGAACCCGGATGGAGATGGGGTAAGGCTTTGTAAAATTTTTATACATCAAGGGATACTGGTTGGCGAATGCCGTGTAAATATTTTCTTTTGCTGTATAGGAAAAGGCATATAGATTTTTGATGGCGCTTTGGGAATAGATGTCGTAATAGACGCTGTCGTAGAGCTTGTTGTAGAGCGAATCATAATCGGCGCGTTTTAGGCTGTCGATAAGGGCTTCCCTTGCCGAATCCATCCAGCTCGATGAAAAGGCGTTGTCGAAAAGGGCGTTATAGACCGTATCGATGTACGGTTTGGCGTATAGGGTGTCCCAGAGCGTTCCCGTGATTTCGCCCCGGATGACATTTGCCAGGGAATCGACGTCGATGTTCGCATCCTTTCCGTTCGCACCGTTTTCTCCGCTGCAGGCAAGACAGAGAAAGGAGAAAATTCCGATCAGCGTCCATTTTTTCATCATAAAGGCTCCTTTTTTGCGAAAACGGTTCGCAACGATTTGGGGAGCCGGGGACTGTGCCTTGCAAAAAAGGCGTGGGTTCCGTTTTTCGCATGCTTGCAGACTGAGGTTCGGCAAAACCTATACGCACAAACAGGCGACAACGACCCACGCCCCGAATGGGACGTGAGCGTTTGCTGGCTTATTCTCTGCGCGTGAATTTTGCCGATTCCAGTCTTGAGAATAAGGCGCAAAAGCTCTTTAAAATTCGGTTGCGATCTCTCGCTATGTGGTATAAAAATAAGAGAAAACGATATTGTTGTCAATACCGTGCCGTGAAACTTATCACTAGTTTGTTGAAACATATCGAAAGCTCTGTATTTTTTTGTATTCATCGGTTTTTGAACTCTTGGTCGAAATCAAAAGATAAAATTTTGTTGTTATTTTGAACGTTTTTTTTTCTTATGAAGTTTTTGTTGCGGGAAGAATACGCAGCCCGGGCGGCTTATGCGCAGTATTTGTTGCCGAAGTAGTCTGTGAACCGCCGGACTGCGAGTGTCGGGGCGCGGGCGTTAGTCGTTTCCGCGTTTTCCGCCGGACGGTTTTCCCGGATTCTTTGACGGATATCCGGCGCCGTGCGGATCGTGCTTGGGCTGTGGCATAAGAGCCTCCTATGAAAGTCTTGAAAGAAATTTCTCAAGACATCTAGAAAGCTAGTTTCTTGCGCGGGGACAATCGGGGACAAATTTTAAGCTTCGGAATCTTCTTTTTCGGCGAGAATTTGCTCGCGGATTTTTGACGAGAGCTTTTTCATCTCTTCGCAAATCGGATCGCCTTTGACAAGATTTAGGAGCGGTTGCGGTTGGACGAGAATATCTCTTTTCAAAAAGTCGAGAAATTTTGACAATTCGCTATAGGGCTTTCCTTTCGCTTCTTTGCCGATGCGCGAACGGTATTTCTTGAACTTTTCGACCCATCTGTCGGTTTCGCTTTTGCTGTCGTCGTCGCACCTGTTGTTCTCGACGCACCAGCCGTGATATTCCCGGACCGCGCTGCCGAAAGACTTCCCGCTTTTGTCGAGAAGACTGTCGATTTCTTTTAGCAGGGAGAAAGCTGGATTTTCCTTAGCGGTCATTGCAGTTTAGGGTGATGCTTTCAAATTTGTCTTTCGGATATTTTTTCTGCAACTTTTTAAGCGTCTTGATACAGCATTTGACCTGCCGATCAAAGTCGTAAGAATACGTGGAATGGCCTTGGGCGTTGATGCAGTTGTGAATCGCCTGGAATTCGTTCTCGACAGGGGAGCGGAATTTGTATTCGTCCTGAAGATCCGATACTTCCTTCTGGAATTTTTTCGCCAGGCTTTCCAGACTGTCGATTTGAGCGTCCCGGATTTTGACTTCTTGCTGTTCGTTTTCGTAATTGGAAACGATGTCTTGGCAGTTTTTCTTGAGCGATTCGCTGGCTTCTTCGCATTGTTGGAACTGCTGGTCCTTGCTTTCTAGCGCATATCGGTAATTTTCGATTTGGTCGGTGACGCGCTTCAGGGAGTCGATCGTGATTACATAGGAAGTGATGGCCACCTGGAGCTGTTCTTGGATTTTTAGCCATTCGGCTTGTTTTCTTGTCGCCTTTTCTAGAAGGGAATCCGCAATGACGTAAGGTTGCCTGGATTGTTCTATCTGGTGCATCTCTTCGATTTTGTCTCCGCAGATGTAGCCGCCCATGGCGCATACAATACCTGTTGCTGCGAGAATTTTTGCCTTTCCGCGGGGACGGGGCTTTGGTGAATTTTCTTTATCCATAAGATTCTGTTTCTTCTTGTGTGTTTACGGTCCAACTTTTTTAAATCTAACCTCTTTTGCCGGTTTGTGCAATCGTGTAAATTTATCGTCTTGGATTTCGTTGGACGATTCCCGATACCCGTATGAAATTTATAATTGCCTGAACCTTGAAAATTTTGGTAAAATGAATTTATTCGAAGTTCAAAGTGGAAAATAAAAGAGGTAAAAATGTTAGAACTCAAGAATCGTTGGTGTTTGGTGACGGGAGCTTCTCGGGGCGTGGGACGCGAAATTGCAAATCGGATGGCTTCGCTCGGTGTGAACTTGATCTTGCAGAGCCGTTCCCGGAAACATTCGGAAGAAACCGCTTCGCTTGTCAGAATCCGCGGTGTCGATGCGCTGCCCGTGGAATGCGACTTGGAAAATCCCGAGTCCATCCGTTCCATGCTTACGGAAATCGACGCGACCGGTCAGAAAATCGATATCGTTTTCAACAATGCGGGACAGATGAGCCGTTATTTTTCGGATTATACGAAGAATACCCTTGAAGATTTTCGCCAGGCGATGGCGGTGAACTTTTTTGCTCCCGTCCAGATCGCCTATCATTTTTTGCCGAAGATGATTCAAAGCGGTTTCGGGCGGATGCTTCTCACGACCAGCGGAATCGCCGATGAACCGGAACTCGCCGCTTACGCCTGTGCCAAGGCGGCTCTTTCCAAGTTTGTCCGGGATTTTGCGTGTAAGTTAAACGGATCGAATGTAATGATGAATTTGATGGATCCGGGATGGCTTCGGACGGATTTGGGCGGCCCCAACGCTCCGAACGATGTCTCATCGGTGATTCCCGGAGCGCTTGTCGGGAATTTGCTTGAAGACGGAAAAAGCGGGCGCTTGTTCTGTGCACAGGATTATGCTGGGATGTCCTTGGAGGAGGCGCTACGAAAGGCCGCGGAGAAAAACTGATTTATCCGTAAAAAGCGATTTGAATCCGTTTCAGGGCGCTTTCGAGCGTTGCCCGCGGACACGCCAAATTAATACGTTCAAATCCGCGTCCCGGTTTTCCGAAGCGCGCTCCGCTGTTGAGCCAAATTCGAGCCTTTTTTAAAATGATGTCGTCGATTTCTGTCGGCGATTTTTTTAATCCGCTGAAATCCAGCCAGGCGAGATAGGTCGCTTCGACGGGCGTGAGCTTTATGTTGGGCAGGTGATTGCGTATAAATTCATTTGTAAAATCAATGTTTCCCCGGAGATATTTGAGCAGAGCGTCCAGCCATTCTTCTCCATGTTTGTAAGCGGCTTCGGAGGCGATTAAACCGGCGACGTTTACCTGGCTGTAGGCGACGGCATCGATCTCGTGCCGAATGGCTTCTCTCAGTTTCTTGTTGGAAATAAAGGCGTGGGCGATTTGCAGTCCGGCAAGATTGAATGTTTTTGTCGGAGCTGTCACGGAAACGGTGATGTCCGAAATTTTTTCGGAAAGGGAAGCCATCATCAGGTGATTTCCTTGAAAGATGAAATCGTTGTGGATTTCGTCGCTGACGATGATGACGTGGTGCTTTAGACAGATCTCTCCAATTGTTTCCAATTCTTCGCGGGTCCATACGCGGCTCACGGGATTGTGCGGGTTGCAGAGGAAGAAAAGCTTGACATGATGCTCTTGGACCTTCTTTTCAAAATCGGAAAAGTCGATGTAATAGCGTCCGTCTTCTGCCCGGACCAGGTCGCTGCTGACCGCTTTCCGCCCGCTTGCCAGGATGAGTTCCCTGAAATGCATATAGACGGGTTCCTGGATTAAAATCGCATCGCCTTTGCCGGTAAACGCATTTACTGCCATCGCCAAGAGAAACATGACGCCGGGAGCCTTGATGACCCAATCGCTGCTCGAAATTTCGAATTGGTGCCTGCGGGCGTAAAAATTTTGAAGGGCGAGAAAATAGTCCTCTTTCGCTTCGCTGTATCCGAAGATTCCGTGCTCAACTTGTTTTATTAATGCGTCTTGAATGTAGGAAGATGTTTGAAAATCCATGTCGGCGACCCAGAGTGGGATCAGGTCTTCTTTTTCTCCGGGTTTTAGGATTCCGCGCTCGACGGCAAAGTCCCATTTGAGGGAGTGTGTGCCCCGGCGATTAATTTGTATGTCAAAATTTAAATTCCGTTCTGTCATTTTCACTTCTCCTGTGACTTTTTAATGGCGGTTTGCAAATCTTGCAAAAGGTCTTCGATGTTTTCAATTCCGACGGAAAGTCGAAGCGTCTTGCCGGTAATTCCGTTTTTGGCGAGAATTTCTTCGGGAACATCGGCGTGGGTCTGCGTAATCGGATAGGTCAGGAGGGTTTCGACTCCGCCGAGGCTTTCGGCAAATTGAATCAATCGTACATTCTGTAAAATCGAAAGGGCGATTTCCTTGCTTTGAACTTGGAAAGTGATCATGGCGCCGAATCCGCGCGCCTGTTTTTGAAAAATTTGAAATCCTGGATGCGATTTGAGTCCGGGGTAGATGACTTGGGAAACCTCTTTTTGCCGCAGAAGAAACTGGGCGATTTGAATGGCGTTTTCCTGCGCGCGTTCCATGCGAATGCCAAGCGTCTTGATGCCGCGTAAAATCAGCCAGGAATCAAACGGGGCGAGCCCGGCGCCGGTTGTTTTTATGAGAAATCTAAGCTTTTCTTCGATATCTTTGCGGTTCGTGACGAGGAATCCGGAAAGCGTGTCGTTGTGACCGCCTAGATATTTTGTTCCGCTGTGGACGACGATGTCCGCTCCGAGTTCTAGCGGGTTTTGAAAATAGGGGGAAAGGAACGTGTTATCGACAACCAACAGAACGTTATGTCTTTTGGCGATGCGTGCGTATTTTTCGATGTCGTAAACGTGCATCATCGGATTTGTCGGAGTTTCCAGATAAATCGCCTTTGTATGTTCGGTGATGAAATCTTCGACGTCTTCTTTTGAAAAATCTGCCAGCGAGATTTGCAGTCCGTTTTTTTGGGAAACGTTTTTAAAGAGCCGGATGCTTCCGCCGTAAAGGTCCGAATCGGCGACGATTTGATCACCGGATTTAAAAAGTTCAAAGAGAAGCGAAATTGCGGCCATTCCCGAAGACAAAGCGAATGCGGATGAACCGTGTTCCAGCGAAGCGACGACTTTTTCAAGATGTTCGCGGGTAGGGTTTTGGAGCCTCGAATAGTCGAATCCCGTGGATTTTCCGACTGCGGGATGGGCGAATGTTGCTGTCTGGTAGATGGGAAAGCTGATGGAACCGAAATGCGTTTGTGCGCAATCGGATGCTTCATTTTCGAGATGGATACATTTTGTGTCGATACATCGGGACATTTGAAATTCCTTTGTTCAAAAAAATCACAGGTTCTCCCTGAATGGAAAGCCTGCGATTTTCAGAGGTATGTTACTTGTTCAGGAACAGGTATTCGAGCGTATCCGTTTGAATCTTAATTCCCTTTTCGTGGGCGTAGAGAGCGAGAAAAGAACTTCCGACTCCCGCGGCTCCGTCATAGAGTCCCGTGTAAGTTTCCACGAAATTTGGAAGCTTCCTCGTCCACGCGGCGTACCAGCGTCTTCCCTTTTCATCGTTGAACGAATCGCCGAGAAGCTTGTCTGCGGTCAGCCTAGCCTGTTGGATGTAAGATTCGTCGGGTAACGCTTCGGCGGTCTTTACAAAGTGGGTGAGGATCCCGGGAGCGCCGCAGCAAAGGCAATAGCTGTTCCAGTATCCTGGAGAATGGATGAGAGGCGCTCCGGTTTTGAGAATGCCGTCGGTGAGAAGCTTTACCCAGGAGAGGTTTTCCGTATCGCCCGTCACATCGAAAAGCTTTCGGAAGAGAATGGTCGTGCCGACGGGACCGTGGCATGTTGAAAGGTAGTAGAAATCGTGGAAACTTCCCTTTTCGGGATTGTAGAGATACGGGATGAGTGCGCCGTTTTCATCCCCTTCGACAATTGCGGAAAGAAATTCGACAACCTGTTTTGCCTTGTCGAGATAAGCTTTTTCCTTGGTTTCTTCGTAGAGAAGGGCGTTGAGAAATGCAATTCCTGCAGCTCCGTGCGAAAAATTCGGAAATACGCTTTCCTTGGATTTCCAGCCGACAAGCGTGAGATCGACGTTCTTGTAATAAATTCCGCCGACTTTTGCCGGAACGATGCGTGTGTCCGTAAACGCGACGACTTTTTTGGCGGCTTCCAGATATTTTTTTTCTCCCGTTTTGCGATAGACATAGAGGAAGAAAAATCCATAGGAGCCGTCCGCCATCAGGTCCGATTCGGAACTCCAGTGGAGGATTTTGCCGTCATCTTTTCCCGCGGAAATGGCGTCGTCCGCGGTTTTCACCAGAAATTCGTGGTAGCGAGCTTCGTGTGTGATTTCGTAAAGCTGTTCCAGAAAAATTCCTTCGCCGGCAGGAGCCGCATAGACGCTCGTTCCCCAGCCTTTGACGGGCCAGACTCCGCCATCGCCTCCTTCAAAGACGTTCTTGAAAAAGTCCGGTCCTTCGTAAGTGTTCAAAATATACTCGGCGGCGTCCTTCGCTTCTTGCAGGTATTCTGGATTTTTTGTAACCTCGTATAGCTGGAGGAAAAACTGACCGATTCCCGCAGATCCGGCGTAGATGCTTTTGGGCGTGATGATGAGATCGCCCTTGTAATCGTTTCCGGGTTCCGGGCTTACTTTCCAGTATTTTCCCTGTGGCGTGATGACTTCATTTGTCTTTAAATATCGGACGATTTGAAGGACGGCGGAGAGATAGTCTTCGGATGTCTTGTTTCGAAAAGGAAGTGAACTTGAAAACTTTAATTTCATGGATGAAACTCCTTTGAATTCGCGCTTAGAGCTTTTTGTAAAGGTCCGTGGAAAGATATTTGTATCCGTTGTCCGGGTAGATGACGACGATGTTCTTTCCTTTTGCTTCTTTGCGCTTGGCTACTTCGATGGCGGCGGTAAGAGCCGCGGCTGCCGATGTTCCAAGGAAAAGTCCGTCTGTCCGGGCGGTTTCCTGGGCGGTTTTGTAAGCGTCTTCGGCTTTAACGTCGATGATTTCGTCGAAGGAGAAACCGTTGTTTTCGTTGCTCTTGATGAGTGTCGGAATCAGCGGGTCGGCGACGCGGCCAAGGGGGAGCGTCCCATCGACGATGTGTCCGGTAAAGTCGGGGCTGTCCGGGCGCGAAGAGGGGGCTGCCTGGACTCCGATGATTTTGACGTTCGGATTTTTTTCTCGGAGAAACCTTCCCACGCCGACGATTGTGCCGGCGGTTCCGCCCATCGCGAGAAAGTAATCAACATGGCCGTCGGTGTCGCGCCAAATTTCGGGCCCCGTCGTTTTGTAGTGGTATTCCTGATTGGCTTCGTTCACGGTTTGGCCCGTATAATACCAGCCGTTTTCTTTTGCGATGCGCTCGATGCCGTGGATCAGATCGTCGAGGACGAGACCCGTTTTTTCAAAGTCCTTGACTTCGTCGATGTCGTAGAGCGTGTGGACATCGAGCCCGTAGCCTTTGAAAATTTTTGTCCGCTCTTCGGAAGTTCCCGGTTCGAGGTAGGGGACGAATTCGAAACCTTCAGCGTGTCCGATACCGGCAAGACCGATTCCCGTGTTGCCGCTTGTGACATCGACCAACGTATCGCCTTTTTTGATGAGGCCTTTTTTTTTGCCGTCCTCGATGAGCGCCAGCGCAAGCCGGTCCTTGACGCTTCCTGTCGGATTCAGATATTCCAGTTTTCCGATGATGTGCGCTTCGATTCCGTATTTTTCTTCGTAATTGGAAAGTTCGACTAGCGGCGTGTTGCCGACCAGTTCTGCAATTGACTTGTGAATCTTAGACATGAAAATTCTCCTTTAGACGTTTTCGCCGTAAATGCTTTTGAGGTTGTTGAATTTGGTGCTGGAGTATCCGCCATCGACGGGAAGCTTGACTGCCGTAATGGCGCTTGCTTCATCGCTTGCGAGGAAAAATGCCGCCTTGGCGATTTCTTCCGGTTCAATCCATCGGTTGAGAACGGCGTTTTCGGCCTGGATCTTTCGGATGGTCGGGTCGGAATAATCATATTTAATCGCCATTTCGGTTTTGGTGCATCCCGGGGCGACCGAGTTTACGCGAATGCCGTATTTTCCGAGATGGAAGGCGGCTACCCGGGTGAGCCCATCGACGGCTGACTTGGAAATCCCGTAGGCGAACGGTGACCATTCCGAAAGCGAAGCGACAAAGGATGACACGTTTACGATAGAGCCTTGGATTTTCTTTTCGACGAATACGCGGGCGACATGCTGGATGAGGTAGAGGCTTCCCCAGAGATTGACGTTTTCCGCCTGCTTGATTTCTTCGGGATCGAAATCGAGGATTCCCTTTCGATGTCCCGTAATTCCCGCATCGTTAAAGAGAGCGTCAATCCTTCCGTACTTTTTGACGATTTCCTGGATGACGTTCTGTCCCTGTTTGAAATCGGTTACGTCTAGTTTGTATGCGGTAACGTCAAATCCTTCGCTGCGGAGTTTTTCGACTTCTCTGTCGAGTTCCTCTTTTTTGATGTCTGTCGCCGCGACGGCCCATCCTTCCTTGAGGAACTTTTTGACGCCCGCGAGACCGATTCCCTGGGCAGCGCCTGTGATGACTACGACTTTCTTTTCGCTCATGATAAAATCTCCTTGTGCAGAATCTCTGCTTTTTGGGGTGAACTCCCTAACCGTCCAGGCAGTTGTCTGGAACATTTTTTTTGTTGGGGAGGGTTTATCCTTTAATGGGTTTGATTCCGATAGCCAAAGCTTAAAGGATGAGGCTAGGCGGTCGGTTTAGTTTTGAATGCTCGCTTGCATTCGACAGTCGCTACACATCGGGAACTCCTTTGTTTGCGGTTTCGATATGCATAAGCTAGAATTTCTAAGGCGAAAAACAAGAGGTTTGGATTATACTATTTTTTGAAGCCTGGTTATAGTTTTAGACTATAAGTGAACGGATGTCGTTGGGCATAAACGCTCTACTGTCATCCTGGAGCGTAGCAGCGCGAAGCGATAGGATCCAAGTCAGAGCTTGGAGCTGAGAGTTGAGAGTGGAATGACATCGGACGAGGATTCTATCACTCCCTTCGGTCGTTCCAGAATGACGGTGGAGATGAACGCTCTACTGTCATCCTGGAGCGTAGCAGCGCGAAGCGATAGGATCCAGTCAGAGCTTGGAGCTGAGAGTTGAGAGTGGAATGACATCGGACGAGGATTCTATCACTCCCTTCGGTCGTTCCAGAATGACGGTGGAGATGAACGCTCTACTGTCATCCTGGAGCGTAGCAGCGCGAAGCGATAGGATCCAGTCAGAGCTTGGAGCTGAGAGTTGAGAGTGGAATGCCGCAGACGTCTATGTTCTGAATTTCGGAACTTAAATGTTCGCGGTTCTAAGCTCTGATTCTATCGAGGTCTTCGACCTCTCCAGAATGACGGTGAACGAAAACGGTTCGCTCCGCAGACAACTCCACTCTCCACTTTCCAAACTCCACACTCAAAACTTAATTATCTCGTCTGTTGTCTTTTTTACAACGGGAACAGCGGTTTTTATTTGCGAAATCTTTTGAATTAGAATAAATTTAGGTAGGAAATTCATTCTTGAGGAAACGAAGATGAGAAATTTTGTCAAGGCCACGGTTTTTGGAGTGGCGCTTTGCGGAACGGCAAATCTGTTTGCTGCGGACAGCACGCTCAGCGAACTTGCTAATGCTCGCGGACGTTTTGTCGGGGCGATTTTGAATTCGGACTGGTTCAACAACGGTCTCGGAAGCGACGCTTCGATTTATGAGGAAATCCACACGGGAAATTTTAACATGGTCGTTGCGGAAAACGAGATGAAGTTTGATGCGACGGAGCCTTCTCGCGGGAATTTCAGCTTTTCAAAAGCGGATAAGCTGATGCAGTATGCGGCGCAAAACGGGATGCAGGTCCGCGGTCACGCTCTGGCATGGCACAGCCAGGTTCCCTCTTGGGTCGAGACGCTTGCGCAAAGCGTGGAAAGCTCGGGTGGCAGTGCGCGGGATACGCTCCTGTCGGTCCTGAAAACGCACATTGACAGCGTGGTCGGGCATTTCAAGGGGCAGATCCGCGAGTGGGACGTGGTAAACGAAGCGATCAACGACAACGAACCGCATGGTTGGCGTTCGACGGGTTCTGTCTGGTACCAGTATATCGGCCGGGACTTTATCGATTCGGCGTTTGTCTGGGCGCACAAGGCGGATCCGGATGCAAAACTCTATTACAACGACTATTCGCTTGAATGGGGAATGAACGAAGGCAGCAAGGCGAAGTTCGCTTACGACTCCATCGCGGTACGGTTGAAAAATGCAGGCATTTACATCACGGGAATCGGCACGCAGACGCATATCGAAAACACGCATACCGGCACTCCGATGAATGTCCGCTCTTTTGCATCCAAACTTAAAAGCATTGGAATGACTTTGCAGATTACGGAACTCGATATCGGATTTAAATCGGGAACGCAGATTACCGCAGCGGATTATGCGGCGCAGGGGCATCTCTACCGGCAGTTCATGGATGTTTTCCTCGAATCCGACAACATGGAAGCCTTTGTGATTTGGGGGGTTAGCGACAAGTACAGCTGGCTCAAGGACCAGGGAAAATATAATGGTCTCCTCTTCGATTCGAGCTTTGCGAAAAAGCCCGCTTACGATAGCCTTATTGTTTCGTTGAAGGCGCACGATGCGTCGAGCGTTGTCGCCGCCGGCAGCGTAAATCCGGTCGAATGGGAAAACGGTTCGACGACATTTGGCAAGGCGACTTACGTGATTGTGGATTATTCCGCGGCCGGGTCGGATAAAACGGGAAGTTGGTCGAGCGATGTGAGTGCGGGAGAGCCCGAGTATGTCGCGGCTTCTGGCTACATGAAAATTCCCCTTGCCGGCTGTGACCAGAGCGAATCTTCTTGCGGTTACCAGCATGCGATTTATACGCTTCCCGACGATGCCGTCTCAAAAAACGTGATGAGCAAGTGTGAAAACCTTCTTTTGACGATGCAGGGAATTGACGGGACGAACTACGTGAATGTCGGCGTGAATTCCCCGTGGTTCAGTTTGCAATACGGCGTTTCCGCTTCGGGAACGGCTGCTTCTGCGGCGACGGTGGACTTGCAACATGTGCGCGATTCTTCTGCCGCTCCGACGCAAATCACGTTTAACGGCAACGGTTCGGGAATCTATCTTTCCAAGATTGAAGCGGTCGGATGCCCGGACGATTTGTCCGCGCTTTCCAGACAGATTTTCCGCGGGAACCTGGGATTGCAGGTGACGGGAAAGACGTTGAACGTGAACGGAGCGAAGAGCGCAACGGTTGAACTTTTTGACATGGAAGGGCGCCCGGTGTTTCTTGCGAAAAATGCAAGCGGAGTCCTTTCGTTGAAAAATCTGCCGAGCGGGCTGTATGTGGCGCGCGTTCGGGCGGATTCTAGAAGCATCACCCGGAGAATCGTTCTCAAGTAGTTTCTGTTTGTCGCAAAATTTTAATTCTCTCTCACTTGTTTTTGACGAAAAGATTCAGGATGCGAAGCCTGGATCTTTTTTTGTTTAAAATTGAAATTTTCAAGTCTTTGAACAATTCTGTAAAAAAAGTCGTTGAATTTTGGATGACTTGTACATTTTTGTCTATATTTGCACAAGTTTAACCCGCTTGGAATGGAAAATAGATGGCTGCATTTTTAAACGGTTCGCGCAGATTTTCGCATGACGCTTGGCATGTCGCCTGTTTTTCTGTTTCCCGTTTCAAGTGTTTTCGTTTTAGTTCTTTGAGTGTCGAACGTTTTTGTTCGGCATTTTTTTTGACATTCAATTTCTCATGGGAGGTTATATGAAGATCGAAGGCATCGATAAGGTTCTGATTATCGGCTCGGGACCGATTGTTATCGGACAGGCTTGCGAGTTTGACTATTCAGGAACGCAGGCGTGCAAGGCTTTGCGTGAGCAGGGTTACAAGGTCGTGCTGGTGAATTCCAACCCGGCGACGATTATGACGGATCCCGTGATGGCGGATGCGACTTATATCGAACCTCTCAACCTGCACCGGTTGGAACAGATTATCGAAAAGGAGCGTCCCGATGCGCTGCTCCCGAATCTGGGCGGGCAGACTGGGTTAAATCTTGCGAGTGCGCTTTCAAGGGCGGGAATCCTCGACAAATATGGTGTGAAAGTCATCGGGGTGAACCTGGATGCGATCGAACGCGGGGAAGACCGCGAGATTTTTAAAGAGACGATGCAGAAACTCGGCATCGATACGCCGCGCTCGGGTATTTGCCACACGATTGAAGAGGCAGAAAAAATCGCAAGCGAAATCGGGTATCCGGTAGTCGTGCGCCCGGCCTATACGATGGGCGGTGCAGGTGGCGGATTCTGCTACAACGTGGAAGAACTCCGGAATATCTGCGGAAACGGGCTTGAACTTTCGATGACTCACCAGTGCCTGATCGAAGAATCGATTCTCGGCTGGGAAGAACTCGAAGTTGAAGTCGTCCGCGATTCCAAGAACCAGATGATTGCGATTTGCTTTATCGAAAACATCGACCCGGTCGGTGTCCATACGGGGGATTCTTTTTGCGCGGCGCCTTTCCTCACCATCGACAAGGAACTCGAAGAACGCTTGAAGCGCGACGCTTTTAAGATTGTCGAATCGATCGGCGTTATCGGCGGAACGAACGTCCAGTTCGCGCACGATCCGAAGACTGGCCGCGTGGTGATAATCGAAATCAATCCGCGGACATCGCGCTCTTCGGCGCTGGCTTCCAAGGCGACGGGATTTCCGATCGCGCTGATTTCCGCGAAGCTCGCTTCCGGCATGACGCTCGACCAGATTCCGTATTGGCGGGACGGAAGTCTCGAAAAATATACGCCGTCGGGCGATTATGTCGTCCTGAAATTTGCGCGCTGGGCGTTTGAAAAGTTCCGCGGCGTCGATGACGAACTCGGTACGCAGATGAAGGCGGTGGGCGAGGTGATGGCCATCGGAAAGACTTACAAGGAAACGCTCCAGAAGGCGATTCGCGGGCTTGAAAACGGTCGTGCCGGCCTCGGCTTTGCCAAGGATTTCAACCGGAAATCAAAGGACGAGCTCTTGAACATGCTGCGGACGCCGTCGAGCGAGCGCCATTTCCAGATGTACGAAGCTCTCCGCAAAGGCGCGACCGTCGAAGAAATCCACGCGGTGACTTTTGAAAAGGCTTATTTCATCGAACAAATGAAGGAACTCGTCGAGCTCGAAGAGGAAATGCTCAGAACGCCGGGAACGATGCCTGCCGACGACCTTCTTGTCCGAGCGAAAAAGGACGGTTTCAGCGACAAGTACATCGCGAAGATTCTGGGAATCCGGGAAAAGGACGTTCGGAAAAAGCGGACGGAGCTGGGCGTTGTCGAAGGCTGGTGCGCGGTTCCGGTGAGCGGCAAGGAAAATACGTTCTACTATTACAGCACATACAATGCGAAGGACGAATCTACCGCGTCCGAGAATCCGAAGAAAATCATGATCCTCGGCGGCGGCCCGAACCGTATCGGGCAGGGCATCGAGTTCGACTACTGCTGCTGCCATGCGGCGATGGCGCTCCGCGAACTGGGTTACGAGACGATTATGGTGAACTGCAACCCGGAAACGGTTTCCACCGATTACGATACGTCGGACAAGCTTTACTTTGAACCGGTTTCGCTCGAAGACGTTCTCCAGATTTACCACAAGGAAAAGCCGGCGGGAGTCATCGTGCAGTTTGGCGGCCAGACACCGCTGAACATCGCCCGTGCACTTTCCGACGAAGGCGTAAAAATTTTAGGAACGAGCATCGATTCTATCGACATCGCCGAAGACCGCGACCTTTTCCGCAAGATGATGGACAGGCTCGGAATCCCGATGCCCGAAAGCGGCATGGCGACGGATATCGACGAGGCGATTGCCTGCGTGAAGAAAATCGGCGGCTACCCGATCATGATCCGCCCGAGTTTTGTCCTCGGAGGCCGCGGCATGGAAGTGATCTACGACGAACCGATGCTACGCGAATACGTGGCGAAGGCTGTCGGCGTGACGCCGGACCGCCCGCTCCTTGTCGATCGATTCCTCCATAATGCGCTCGAATGCGAAGCGGATGCGCTCAGCGACGGCGAACATGTCTATATTCCCGCGGTGATGGAACACGTGGAACTCGCCGGTGTCCATTCCGGAGACTCCGCCTGCATCATTCCGCCGGTGACGATTTCTTCGGAGAACCTTTCGACCATCAAGGATTACACGCGGAAGATAGCGGAATCGCTCCACGTGTGCGGTCTGATGAACATGCAGTATGCGATTGAGGACGGCAAGGTCTTTGTTCTCGAAGCGAATCCGCGGGCGAGTCGCACCGTGCCGCTTGTGTCGAAGGTCTGCAATACGCAGATGGCGCGCCTCGCGACGCGCCTGATGCTCGGCGAAAAGCTCGAAGATCTGAAGCTGAAGGAAAAGAAGTTCAAGCACCACGGAGTAAAGGAGGCGGTTTTCCCGTTCGACAAGTTCCCGCATGTGGACCCGGTTCTCGGGCCGGAGATGCGCTCAACGGGCGAAGTCCTCGGACTTTCCGACAATTACGCCCTGGCTTACTACAAGGCGGAAGAGGCGGCGGGTTCCGTTTTGCCGTCGAAAGGCTCCGTCCTGATAAGCCTCTCGGATAAGGTTAATTTGTGTGAACAGGCGATTGAAGTGGGCCGTGAATTTGAGAAACTCGGATTCAAAATTCTTGCGACAGAAGGAACCGCGAAATTCTACGAAGCTGCCGGCGTCCGCTGCGAAACGGTGAACAAGATTGCCGAGGGTCGCCCGAACGTTCTCGACGTCATCCTGAACGGCCAGGTTTCCCTGGTCATCAATACGCCGTGGGCCCGACGCGACGCCATCAAGGACGAAAGTGCAATTCGCAAGGCCGCCATCAAGTACAAGGTTCCCTACATCACGACGCTTGCCGCCGCGAACATGACGGTGAAAGGCATCGCCGCCGCGCGGAACGGTCACGGCGAAGTGAAGTCTCTCCAAGAGTATCATTCCACCATTGAAGAGGTGTAGTTGGCAGGATGTCATCCCCGCGAAGGCGGGAATCTCCTGTCACCCTGTAGCGAAGCGATAGGGGCCAAAAACATTAAAGACCGTAGCAATGAAACGCTGCGGTCTTTTTTTTGTGTATAGGGGGAGAGTATCCCCCTGGTTCGCACTCCGTTGCTCTCCACCCTCTCTAGCGGGCGCTCAGTCGCCGCACCCGCAACGCCCGGGATTTTCGCCCACACTGAAAGTCGACGGAAAAGTACAGGGAAAACTCCGGTCGCCAGGGTTCAAACCGAAGATGCTGAACATGCGTTCCGGGCAGGTCACGCCCGCGATCCCGCAGACGAGGGTGGAAAAATTCGCTTTTTGTGCAAGTTACTGAAAAGGTCTTGCATTGTCGTGTTTTGGTCAGTCCATTGATTCAAGAATATGTTAAATGATTATATTGTTGTTATGAAATCATTTATTCTATTCTTGTTTTTTGTGTCAATCTCTTTTGCTTCAATCGATTCTTTGCGTGTTCCAGCCCCTTTACCGGATTCTGTTGTTCAGGAAATACGTAGGGAACAAAAAGTTGAGCAACTGAACGCCCAAATTGCGAAAATGAAAAAAATATCCGAGTGCGACAAAATCGGGAAGTCTTCTGCAAAAGAAAAACAGTATTGTCGCGCCCGTTTTCAGGTACTTCATCCGGAAATTGAAGAGGAATGAGCCGTTTTCAAAAGACTGTATTGTTGCTTTGCCTTGTTCCGTCTTTAGTGCTGGCTGAAGGCGCCTCTGATTCTTTTTTGCGCTTTATCAAGCGTATAATTTCCAGAGGACTTTCTAATTATAGAAGCACGACTATCGCCCATAGCGAATTTGAACCTTCTCAGGCATCAGGCGAGGTCGTCTCGAATGTGAATATTTTTAATGGTCAGCCTTATTATAGCATTCCTCTCGCCTCGATAAATGCCAGGGGTGTATTATCCTGGCAATTGACTCTAAATTATTACGGCGGGGTTCAACCGATTCTTCAGTCGTCGAATGAATCTGCGCCATCGGGTGCGTATGGATTGGGATGGAATATGTCAACTCCGTATGTTGCAACAAATCACCAGGGAACGGTGACGACAACGGATGATTTTATCTATTGCGATTTAGGTCCCTATGGTGGTGGACAGATTTTACAGAACGATGCTGGTGATTACTATGTATCTACAAATCCCTATATAAAGGTCTTGCCAACGGTTTCTGATAAAAAGTTTTCGAAATGGAAATTCGTTATGCCTGATGGCACGACGCTGTATTTTGGTGAATCTAGCAATGCCAGAAGAACACAGTTGAGTCGAGGGAATGTTGTTGCCGCTTTTCCGGCGGATACTACGGGACTAGTTCCGTTCGTTTATCGTTATGACCTGTCCAAGGTGACGGATTTTAATGGCAGGACAGAACTTCATTTTGGTTATTCAAAAATCGGGGAAACTGCCGTTCAGGGAAAGTCCTACACCCGTGAAAGTGCTTTGTCCGGAATCTATTGGAAAGATGGGGACAAGACTATTGATTCCGTAGCGCTTATCTATGCTCCGATGGGGGCGACTGAGTATCCTGGATATGGCCTAACGGAACCCAGGGATTCCCAGCGTCTCTACGAGACTCGGTTTCTTTCGAAAATAAAGATTTTTGTACAGGGAAATTTCTACGAAGAATTTACCCTGTCGCAAGGAATTCGCCATGTATCAAATCTTGCCGATAAGCGATACCTTCTGTCGGTAAGGGATTCCATAATAAGCGGAGAGGCTCGTTCTTGGATTTTTGATTACAACCCTTTAAATGGACTGCTAAATCAAGTTGTTCTTCCTGATAATTCCGTTGAACATTTCAACTATTCAAATGTTACCTTGGACTCATTTTCTGATGCAAAGTCTCCTTCTGAGCCAGACACTATGCGCGATGTTTCAGGGGGACAGGTGTCGATACCTGTTGCTGACAGGAAAAATTATCGTAATAGTGTATTCTGTTCAGAAGAATTTTGCTTTGCTACATTGCTAAATACGAAGGCGGGGGATAAGCAGGATCTGTTTGTTCAAATTTATCACAATGATGGGAACTATTTTTCCAGTCCGCAGGACTTCCAGATGACAAGGAAAAACGCTCCCCGTCTTTTCAGCTCGTCAAACTATTTTGTCATGGCGGATATCGGAGGTCGAACAATCGATTTCTATGAATGGAATGGTTTTGATTTTGTTCGGCAAAACTCCATAGTAGGGGATTTCTTTGAAACGTCAACGGCTCTTTCAGGAACAATAGAAAATATTGTTACACAAGAGAATTATTTCCTGGTTGTCGAGAAAAATGGAGATACACATAGAATTTATCCCGTTGTCCGTCATTCGTCGACAGGAAATTGGACATTGTTGCCAAAAGACAAGGCTTCCTGTGGCTTTTCTAACACTTCTAACTATGGAGAGCCGGTACGCAGTGGCAGTTCTGATGCGTGTCTCGAATGGTCTCACGCTATAAAGGTCGATGCGACTCCGACGCTGTTTATCGTTGGTGAAAATGGGCATGATGTTCTCAATGTCTTCGCTTATAAGGATGGCGATTTTGATGAACTGACTAGTTTTCCGTCCATGTTCCCTGATTTTGGAATACAAAAGATTGTTAACGGCACCACATATACCATGAATTTTCAGAAAGGACTTGATGGTCTTACATTGTCAAGAAATACGCTGTTTGTCACTTTGAACAAGAATGGCACGGAATATATTGTTGCCATGTATTTCGATGGAAAATGTTTTCAGCAAATGGCCAACGAACATTGGGATAATGGGGCTTATCAATGCAGCGATGATGAATTTTGTGGTGATGAATTTACCATTATGGATAGTTATGTCGTTGAAAAGTCCAAGTCCAAAGGTAATGTATACCTTTGGAGAAAAAAGATTGATAATGATACGGTTATCTATGAACTAGACCGAAATGGCATTTTCCAATTCAATGGTGCCGAGAATGATGTTTTTGTTTCTGTGACCAGGGACGCACTATATCTTGAAGAACAATATGAATCAACTAGAGCGGTCATTCAGAATGGCCGATATCACAACTTATTGCTTCATATTCCCCGTAATCCGGCCATCCCCGTTTCGGACCATACTAGCGAACTGGATAGCAATGTGTTTGATGTTCAATTTTCGCAAAGCGACCCAATCGTTTTTTATCAAACTGGATCTACTGATGAAGGAACTCTTTGTCTCAATACAGGCGTTTGTAAAGTAGGTTCGTATAGCAGAATGCGTAATTTTGAAACAAATCCATTTTTTAGGACGTCCGCCTTTTTTGAATCGCCTCTTAATTTTTATTATATATCGATTCCTAGTTTAAGGTCCTATTCCTCGCCGAACCGTTTGATGGCGAAGACTGTCGTTGATTCTGTTTCTGGCAGAAACTTGATCGGTTTAGCCCAATATTCTGGTCAGAATTTTTGGAAACCGCAATCCTATCCAGTAGTGGACCGCTATTGGAAGGCCGATACTTCAGATTCCACTAATCGTTATACTAGTTTCACGTATGCAGAACTCGGTGGTATTGTTGAATTCAACGCTCATACGCAGCAGGCGCAGTTCGTCGCTCCCGCAGTGAGTACTGTTGCATTTGTTAGCAACGATACGGTGACGAAGACCCGTTATGATTTCATTGCAGACATCAAAGATAGACCTCTTGTCGGTTATCAGAAGAATCTTCAGGGAACCCTCAAAAAGATAAAACGTTACGACAGATCTGGTGCATTACGTAATTTGACTCGCAACGTGTTTGCTCTGGACTCCGGTGCCGGACGCAACTGGCCGAACGGCCTCGTTGTGAACCTGCTGGATTCCACGATTAACACCACTTTTGACCCGTCTGGCAACAAGATGAGGACAGTTGACAAGAATGTCTTGCTGGATAACGAGTCCGGTCAGTTCAGGGGAACTTTAAGACAGTCGGGTCCCTATTACCTTTTCACGCAAAAGATCCTTGAAACGCAGGCGCTTGAAAACAATTCCGACGGGATGGTTTTCAAGAATCCCGTGGAACAATACTCGTACGTCCCGTTTACGACAAATCCTTTGACGGCTATTCAGTCATCCAATCCTTCACAGGTTTTCTTGACCGATAGTGTCGCTTCGTCATCCAAGGTTTCCTATTCCTCCGTTTTCCCGGGTATGGCAGCGTCAAGTTATGCATGGCAAGCTCCCGTCCGTATCGGAAATTCCTTCCCTATAAATTCTGGGTGGGATTTAACAGATTCGGTTATATCTACGGACAACTATGGCCATATCGTGGAGATGGCCAAGCTTACAAATGCTGGACTTCGTTCCAGTTGCAACATTTACGAAGGTCGTAGGACACTTTTGGCGGGAACATTCTCGGGTGCTGCCTGTACCGATGTAGCCCTCAATACGGTTGAGCATGGAGCGACAAACGGATGGGAGATGGCCCAGACGATTCTTGACAGTTCCCAGGTACATTCTGGCCTCTATTCGTTCAAGGTCACGGACGGCTATGGCCCCACCAGGAACGTAAACCTTAAGGAACTGCACCGTTACAGATACAGTTATGTCATTTCAGTATACGCCTATTCCACTGGGGTGAAGCCTATGCTCATTGCGGAGTTCCGCAGGGCGGACAAGAGCATTGCGAAGATTCTTGGAAGTTACGATCCTGTGAATGAAACATTTAAGGTGAACAAGTGGCAACGTTATGAAATAGAAATACCATATTCTGAGTTGGTGTCGGACAGGATGTTCGCCGATACAACCGCTGACGATCACCTTAGAATTTGGCTTGGAACTGGTGAGCCCACGGGAGATGATTCTCGGGTTGTCTATGTGGATGATTTCGTAGCCTTCCCGTCGTCATCGGCATTTACGATGAGTTCGTATGACAGGGCCGGTTTGCCGCTATCCACCATGGGTATGGATTTCCAGAAGACAGAATTTGTCTATGACAAGAACCATCGTCGTCGGGCTTCCAGAGATTCAAAGGGCCGGATATTTAAGGACAATGCGGCACACAGGCTGAATGAAAACGTGAAGGGTGCAAATGAATAAATGTCTTGCATCCATACTGGTCCCGCTCCTTTCCATAACGACCTTGGCCATGCCGCCGAAGACGACTGTCATCGAGAATACGGACCATGCTAGAAGTTACTCATTCTCTTTTACGCACGGCAACATGCTGCCGAACTGGAGCTTCGAGGACGGTTTCTATGCGTGGAACGGAAAGCGACTTTCCCGTGCTGAGATAATGTCAGCCTACGGTCAGGAAATCAGGCCCGTTTCCGGCAGTTATGTCGGTGCGGCATCCTCGACGGGTGGTCCCGTGTCCGATTTCGTGCCTGTTGAAGGTGATTCCGTCTATACACTGAGCCTATTTGCATACAACGTAAATGGATCAGTCGTTTCTCCGAGAATATATTTCTACTCCGACAAGAACACGCTGGCGTCATATCTGGACGGGAAAAAATATATTCGGGCAATCCAATGGAGCCCTTATTCCCATACGTTCAGTGTCCCCGACAGTATCAGGTTCATCAGGGTTTCGCTTTCCGGCACATCTAATGTGACGATGCTCTTTGACGATGTTGTCCTGGAACCGGGCAAGGAGGCGAGTTCCCGCGGAACTGTCGGCATAGGAATATCCTTTTTTGACTGGTTGGGTCGTGTTCGCATGTCCGAGGCGTTGGTTCACAGGGAATTTGCAAGTGAACTCTTGCCGACGGAATGCGTCAATGGTTTCACCGCCTATGCGACGGAAAAACTTGAAATCAAGGCCCGAAGTGTCCAGTCGGGAGGCAACCTGGGCTCAGGCGATTCCGTTTTCATTGACAATGATGTAACCGTTCGTGATTCGTCGCTGTCTGAATTGCGCGTGGTCGCAAGGAAATCGGTGCGCATGGGCGATCGTGATTCTGTTTTTGCGATGGTCAATTACGGGAGAGGCCTTTGGACCGGCAACCAGACTTTCGTTCGGCAGTCCGAACAAAATACCGAAACGGACGCCTGTTCGTTTCCGCCAGAAGATTTTCCCATAGGAATTTCAGATGTCTTGCTCGCTAACGATGCCGACTCGACCCTTGTTCCTGGTAAATATGGAAATGCATTAATCCGTGCAAGGAGCACGTTGCGAATTTCCGCAGGAGATTACTATTTCGATTCCTTCTTTGTGGAACCGACGGCTACGCTGCGATTTGACTTGTCCCAAGGAAATATTGTCATCCATGTCCGTTCTTCCTTGTCCATAAGCGACAACTCGATTATGTCGTTCAACTCTACGGCTCGCTATTTTATCGGGTGGAGACTCGGGCAGTCATCAACGCTTAGGTTGGGGACTATTTCCGGTCTCGCAGGAGTCTTTGTCGCCCCAAATGCAAAAATTGAACTGGGGCACCAGAGTGCCCTGTATGGCCTTATTTTTGCAAAGAATGTGGAACTAATGCAGGATTCCCGTATCACTGCGCCTTCATTCCTTTTCTTCGACCCCGCCATGCGTTTTGCGGTGAAGGAATCCCGCTACGATAATCTTGGTCGGGCCTATCAAGAAGATTATTCCTATGTCGCGGAACTGGAACGGGAGGGATATGTGGATTCGTCGTCGGTCCATGTGAATGACTATTTCTCGCAAGATGGTGACGGTCCCGATGCAGGAGGCTACGCTTATTTTCAGAACGAGTATTCCTTGCAGGACGGGCGGTTGCTGAAAAGTTCCATACCTGGCGAGCCGTGGAAACTGGACGGGGTGCATGTAGGCTTCTCCGGTTATGCCTACGTGGCGGACCTGAACATTCCACGGTCGCTGAACTTCTCGAGAACAGACACTCAAAAGAACTATACCCTTTCTTACGGCAGGGATGTGGAGGGACGTGTTTCGCTTTTATGGCGGAACCGTCTGGGGCTACTTGTGCAGACTGCGTTTGCCTTGGATACGGCTGGGACGAATATGCGTAATTGGCACTGGGCAATCAAGAAATATGAATATACTCGCGAAGGTTATTTGCGCAGGACAATTACCCCGCTGGATGTAGACCAGAACGATTCCGCCTTTGCAGTTGTGTCGGATTACGATGCTGCCGGAAGAAGTATTATGTCCAAAGGTCCTGATGTGGGAACAGAAAAATTCTACTATACCAAGTCTGGAAGCATCCGTATTTCAGTGACGGAAGAACAGCGGGGCAGGAATGCCGTTTCTTACAAGGAATACGACGCCCGTGGGCGCATTGTATCCATCGGCGAGAGTGTCCTTGATCTGGTGACGGATACAAGACTGAGGGGAATCGCAGAAAACTTGTCGCCTGTTCCAGGTGTAAAGACGGAATATTCGGGCTCCGCTTACGACAGCCTATCCGCCTGTCTTGACAGAATCGGCAATTCCAGGCTCAATGCCTACTTTGTAGGCAAGGTCCTGAAAAATACTCGAGGGAGAATTACCTGCACCTGGACCCGCAACCCTTTTGCGGCTTCCCGTATCGGAGCGGATGCAGCCTTGGTGGCGGATTTCTTTGGCTACGATTCCCTGGGGCGGAAGACAGTCGCCATCCGTTATACGGGTGCCGAAGCCGACACGACCCGCAGGGTGGCTTTTAAACACTACGAATACGATGCCCTTTCCCGCCTTTACAAGGTAACTGTTTTCGGTGCGGATAGCGCAATCCTAGACATCCGCAGGTATAGTTACGATGACAGTGGGCGTATCGACGTAATCTTTGATGGTGAAGGGTTTGACATAGTCAAATTTACCTATGACGACTTGGGTCAAGTCACTACGGTAATGGTCGGGGACCGGCTGAAGACGGATTACGCATACCACCTGCACGGACAGGCCAACGCTTTGAATGTATTGAATACTGCTACAGGCGATACGCTTTTCCGGCAGACATTGAATTACGAGGATATCGCCGCCTCGGCAAATGAACGCCCCCGTTACGATGGCCTGATTTCCAAATTGTCCACCACATATGGCCTCGCGGATTCTTCGGGTAACAGGGTGTCAACCTTTCTCTATGACATGCCCGGCAATATGGTAAAGCGGAGCGGGACTGCCCCGGAAGCGACATTCAGTTTCGACAAGAATGGTCGGACACTCACACAGGGATATGGCGGGACTTTCCTTGATTACAACTATTATGATGATTCCTACAGGCTCAACAGGGTTACGGGCGCGATTGCCCTTGACTCGGCAAGGAATGCTTCAAGGGCAAACAACTTCCTCTACGACGCCTCGGGCCGCATGGTGGCTGACAGTTCCAAGAATCTATCCGTGAAATACGACCTCTTTGGTTTGCCCATTACTTTTGTGCATACGTTGGATTCGTCGATATGGCGGGAATTGATGATTTACGACGCCTCGGGATGGCGAGTAGCTGTCCTTGCTTATGAAAATGATTCCTTGCGCGCAACCCGCACCGACATCATGGTAGACGGCAAGAAGGTCCTGGAACGCCACTGGGCCTATACCGCCAATGATAGTTCTATTACCGAATACAGGATGATTCAGGGCAAGTCCGGAATCGTTGGCCGAATTTTACCTGACTCCTCGAAGGAATGGTATATCAAGGACTATCAGGGTTCATTAGTGATGACCGTTGCGGATAATGGAACTGGAAACGTGTTTGCCTACGAGCCTTACGGAGCTCAACAAAAAATTCAGGTTTCTGGCGACAGCCCTGCTGAACAGTACACCGGCAAGGAACTAGATGAGCGCGTGGGCTTGTACTATTATGGGGCAAGGTTCTTTGATCCGATATTGGGAATTTGGATGACTCCTGACCCTGCCAGGCAATATTTGAGCCTTTATGCTTTTGGCGGAGATCCGATAAATTCTTTGGATTTGTATGGGTTATGGAAAATAGGTTTTGGCATTACAATAGGATGGGAGAATGGCGGGTTTACCTTAGGCACAGGTGTTGCATGTGATGTTGGTAATGAAAGTTTTGGCGTAAATTTGGATATTGGTTACTCTCACAATCTTGGAAATGGAAGCAACACTTATTCTGCAAATGCTGGTGCTGCAGCGAATATAGGTATTTTTAATGTGGGAGCAAATTTGGGGTACGCTTACAATGACCAAACTGGAGGAGCTTTAAGTTATGGCATACGGGGGGGGGCGTATGGCTTTGGTGGTGGAATAGGCGGAGCGCAATATTGGGACATTCACGGAAGCTATCTTGGCTCGACGCTTTATGTAGAAACGTATGCCGGTGCATTTGGTGCTGAAGCCTATACCGGTTATGAGTGGGGTTTTGGTGGAATGGAGGGAAGAGCGTTTTACACAGGCGCAAGGGCTTGGGGGGCTCATGCAGAATATGCTCAAAATGGTGGATTTAATTGGGGACTTCAAGCTCAGGTTTCAGCAATTTATGATTTTGATCATCCATCCGACATTGATCGCAACAAACTTCAAGAAGCATATGACCTACAAAAAGATTATCCTGGTGGAGAGGTTGCATTTAGTGATGTAGATGATCCTTCCCTAATGATTCAAAACGCCGATGGGCATTTTGTTCCGAATTATTCTGACGAAGCCTCCGTTTGGGGGCACACGCATGATCCCTCAAATCCTAAGGCTAAACTTGAGCCATCTAATATAGACAATATTACAGCATTTGAAAATCCTAATAAACGGCATATCATGATAAATGGTAATGGTATGGTCCATGAATATAAAGGCGTTATCAACCCTTATTCTTTTGATGTTACTGGTGCATATACTCCTCCATCGCCAATTGTTGTTGATTCCTGGCCAATTTCAGCGCGTAAGGAATGGTCCGTTCAATATAGGCATGGTCGTTATGGCCAATGGAATGGTTCAAAAAATCGTTATAGCGGCAAATGGTATTAATGTTTTTTCGATTTTTAATTATAAGCTTGTTTTTCGTATCATGTACAATTTCCCCGAATACTGACAGAACTGTATATGATTCAAATAAATTGTGCCGTATCGGTTATAATGTACATCCCGAATCAATACCTTTGAAAAACAACACGTTGCAATTCTCATATATGCACGCTTTTTGCGGAATGGAGCGTTGCCTAGATGGACCAATAACTAGAATTGTTGTGACGGCTTATCCAATGGAAAATGAAAATATTTTGGTCAGCGTCTTGAAAGAACGTTGTTTCGATGACGTTTATTGTGATCTTGTTCGTGATTCTGTGGTAGAACCAAATAGGCGAGATGCTTTAGTCAAGTTAATTCAAACTATACGAAAGGCACCGCAAGTAGAATGTGAAAGAACGAAAAGGAATTCTTACGAATGGGGATTTTTTATTCGAATAGTGGACGAAAATCTATCACTTTATAATATTCAAGAAAGTTGTCTTTTAAGCAATTTCCCTAAAGATAGTCCGTTTGTTGAATCTCAAATTCGTACTTTCTTTGAAAAAATACCTATTGTAAAAAACAATATGTTGTCTTTAGATTCTACTGAATTAAAACGAAAAATTCCCTCCCTCCCCTCACGAATTGTAAATGTTAAGTCAGCGATGATTGAAGAAAATACAATTTTCTTTCCTATAAACAGTATGACAAATTTTCAAATCAAGCCTGTGGATAGTTTGGAATACTATAGAGCTTCGTTAAATGGAGATTCTGTGGAATATTTGTATCACCGAAAAAATGATTCGAAAAATTTTTTCACGGACCGAGTTGTTGATGCTGACACACAGAACTTTCTGCAATATCGAAAAATATTGAATGATTATTCGACTGAAGTTTTTAATGTGGATTGCCCAGAAAAACCTGAAATGATGAGAACGATTTATTGGACAGAAAATCAAATAGTTCATCAAATTTCTTTTGGAAAGTTAGATGATCAAACGAAGATTTTTAATATTGAACAGCCTTTGAAAATGTGGTTTTATTCGAAATTTCAAAATGAACATCCTATCAAAAAAAAATAAAAGGAAATGTTTCTGTGGTAAAATTTTTGAATGTGTATATTTCTTTCTGTAAAATCAACAATTCATGGAAAAGGCCCGTCCAGGTCCCGGTAAAAAAAGTGGAGTTCCCACATCCGATCTTTGGTCTTAACACAAACAAAGGACAAACATGGAAAACTCCGGTCGCCAGGGATACGCCAACGGATTCGGGCGAAGGCTTTCAAATTGTTCTTGAATTTACTTCAACCGATCAAATTTTCTCATTTCCTTGTCGAGCAGGGTATCCACATATTTCGCATAAATTAAAGTCGTCTCAATGCTGCGGTGCCCTAGAAGCTTGCTTGTGACGGGAAGCGGAATACCGATGGTGATGCATGTCGTTGCGAATGTGTGCCGTGCCATGTGACAGTGTAGATGTCTGTTGCATCCCAGCTTTTTCGCTCCGCTGCGGAGTCGCTTGTTGAAATAGGCGTTGTCCGCCACGTGAAAGACAGGACCTTCCGTGATACTTGGAAGCAAGAGTCTCGCTTGGACGGGAATGGGAATATACACCGCTTCGCCGGTCTTGTGCGTCTGCTTGTGAATTTTCCAATCGACGATTTCCCTTGCATCTAGGGTTTTTAAATCGCTGAAGCGAAGCCCGGTAAAACAGGAAAACAAAAAGACTCGCAAAGAATCCTGCTCGTTTTTTAGAAGGGTGTGCGAACGTTCCAAAAAGTTCAGGTAAAGGCTTTTCAATTCTCGAAGACTTAGGAATCCCCGTTTGGATGTTACGCGGCGAATCTTGATGCGGTCGAACGGGTTTCTTGAAATCAGATCATCGGAAATTAATTTGTTTGTAAAATTTCGAAAGATGGAAAGCGCCTTGCTGATGGTGGATTCCCTGTTCCCGATTTCTTTCAGGTGCGAACGATAGCGTCTGACAAAATCTGTCGTAATTTCTTCGAGGGTAAGGTCCGGTGCAAAGTCTTGAATCTTGTTCAGGTTCCAGCGATATGTCCGAATGGTGAGTTCCGCCAGGTTTTCGGAATCTTCGGCGAGATATTTTTTTGCGATGTCGATAAAAAGCATAAAAGCCTCCAATGAAAAGGTTGGAGGCAAAATAGGATGTCGGATTTGTTTTAACGTAAAAGTTTAGTTTCCGCACAAATCCTGGTGGATTTTTGCCGCGATTTCCCGCCCGGTGCGAAGGGCGAGAACGACCGTCTTGGGACCGTAGAGTGCGTCTCCGCCGACATAGACTTTTTTCTTCGCTTCTTCTCCGATAACGGAATCGAGAATTTCGGAAGAGACCTTGTTCCCTACAGCAAGAATTACGGTATCGCAGTCAATGGTTTCGGATGCGCCTTCGACCTTGACAGGTGCGGGACGACCGTTTGCGTCGGGTTCGCCTAGCGTGAAGATGTCAAGCTTTGCCTGCTTGACGTGACCGTTTTCGTCGGCGATAAATTCCGTGGGACTTCTGAGTTCGACAACCTGTACGCCTTCCGCTGTCGCTTCGTTGATTTCCGTCCAGCAGGCGGGCATTTCCTTTACCGTCCTGCGGTAGATGAGCCGTACCGATTCCGCACCTTCGCGGAACGCCATGCGGGCCGCATCCATGGCGACATTTCCGCCTCCGATGACGATGACATTCTTTTTGGAATCCAGCGGTTCGCCGCGGTTCGCTTTTCTCAGGTAATCCTTGGCGGTGAAAATTCCGCCGAGATTTTTTCCCGGAATGTCGGGAACGACCGGTTCGTTTGCCCCGTTGCCGATGAACACGGCGTCAAAACCTTGGGCGAGCAGGTCGTTTACGGAAATTTCCTTTCCGATGTGGACTTTGGAATGCGTCTCGATTCCCATGTCGGGCAAGATGGAAAGTTCGTAGTCCAGGATTTTTTTGGGGAGCCGGAATTCGGGAATGCCGTAGCGTAGAACGCCTCCCAGCTGGTCGTATTCGTCAAAAATGACAACCTTGTGACCGCGCGTGCGCAAATCGATGGCCGCGCCGAGACCTGCCGGCCCCGCTCCGATGACGGCGATTTTCTTTCCCGTATCCGGGGCGACGGGGAGCGCTTTTTTCCCGCCCAGATTTTCCCGTTCATAGTAGGCGCAGAACCGCTCCATATTTCCCATGTGGATTCCCTTATCCGGATCCTTGAGCAGTTTGCCGAGTGCGCAGTTGGATTGGCATTGCCGTTCGTGAGGGCAGACGCGGCTACAGATCGACGGAATCAGCGATGTTTGGCGGATTAGGTCGATGGCTTCCTGGAATTCTCCGCGGGCCACATGTTCTAGGTATTGCGGAATGGGCATTCCGATGGGACATGCCGCGGTGCAGGCGGGTTTCTTGCATTTCATGCAGCGGTGCGCTTCGACGCGGGCTTGCGCCTCGGTGAATCCCAGGTTTGCTTCTTCCATGGTGGAGCGTCTTGAAAGAGGGTCCAGTTCGGCGGCGTATTGCGGCGGGATAAGCTTTTTTTCCTTTAAAGAAATTTCGGGGAGCTCGGCGATGCGTGCGAGTTCTTTTTTGGCTGCTAAATCGAGAGCTTCGATGTCTTGCATAGAATCTTTCACCTTGCGATGCACAAATTTGTCATTCGGACAATTTAAAATTGCCCTTTTTGGGATAGTAATATAGTTTTTTGAATAATCGTGTTGCAAAAAATTTCGATGCTAATTTTTTTATATGTATCGCCTTCGGGAAATATCGGCAAAAAAACGGCAAACCTGGATTTGTTGAATAAGGCTTTAACTAAAGGAATACGAACGTAAAAAAGCCGCTCGAAATTCGGGCGGCTTGAAATTGTGAATCAATAGAACTTATTCGTGTGCGCAGAATTCTTGCGTGTCAATTGCCGAGAGGGCGGTTCCGTTGACGGAAATCTTTTGAATCTTGGGGAGGCCGTAGAAAGCGACCCAGAGATTTTCATTGTCCGCGGCGACGACATCGTAGGGATTGGCGCCCGTTTCGAGCGCTTCTTGCCACACCGGTTCTCCAGAATTCAGGTTGATTTGAGCGAGCGATGCTGTTCCGTCGGCGTTGCGTTCCATCAGGTAGAGATTTCCGTTGACGGCGGTAAGTTTGGAATCCTGGTAATATTGTACACCGTCTTTTCCGTCATCGGCATAATCAATGTAAAGTTTCCCCGTGTTGTAATCCGAGACAAAGACATAGGGCAGACCGTTGATAACTTTTATGCTGGAAGGTTGGCGAAGTTCGGATTCTGTTTCGGTGAGGGGATTCAGAGTTGTTCCGTCGTAGGTGAAGACGCCGATATGCATTTCTTCGTCGGAATAATAATCCATGAAACGGTCTCCAATATAAAGAAGATTGTTCTCGTTATCGTATTCGAGCGAACCGGAAGCATCCTTAACGCCTTCAATTTCCTTGACGGAACCTGTCGAGAGGTCTATCTCGACGACAATCGTGTTGCCGTAGCTCTTGTAAACCGAGACGTAGCCCTTGTCGCCATTCTTGTTCACGACAAAATCCTGGGCGCCGCCGCCGAGCTTGGTTCCGCTCACGAACAGGCTCGAACTTTTCTTTTTCAAATCGACCTTTTCGATGCCGCGGTTTGCGTCGGCTGGCAGGCTGTAAGTTGTTGCTTCGTATTCGCCGGAGGTTGCGACATAGACATTTCCGCCAGCGACTTTCACCGTGTAGGGATTCTTTGTCTTGAGGGGAATCGTGTCGAGAAGTTCGCCGGTTTCCAGATTGTACAGCGCAAGGAGACCGACGTTCGGGATGGAATAGTCAGCGGTTTGACGCTGGAAGATGGCGAATAGGGTATCTCCGGAAACTTCGAGGTCGGCGAGGTTCGGCGTCGTGTTCAGATAGGTGACTTCCACGCTGGACGAGGACTCGGGAGCTTCGCTCGAAGACGATTCGGGCATTTCGCTGGAACTGGATTCTTCCTTGGCGGAAGAGCTGGAAACAGCCTGGCTGGAGCTGGATTTTTCGTCTCCCGCACTGCTGGAACTTTCCTTTTTGCTCGAACTGGAAGATTTGTCTTCGTCCTTGATGCTGCTAGAGGAGTTGTCTTTCTCGGAAACGCTTGAAGAGCTTTCTTCGAAGCAATCGCCTTCTTCGCAGGTGATGCCCGAAACGCTGCTTCCATCGCTTCCGCACGCGTTGAACAGCAGCGCGAAGCCTGAGGCTAAAATGAGGGGGAGTATCTTTTTACTCATGTCTTTTCCTTGATTTGAGGTGACATTCCCGGTTTGAACGGGAATTTTTTTGTGGATTAGAATTTTTGTATCAGGGTCATCCTGTATTCCCTGCCGGGAACGGGGTTTGGCGTGTAAAAGTTTGTGTAAGTCTCGTCCGAAATGTTCGTGACGGCGAAAATCAGACGGGTACTTTCCCACGGGGAATATCCGATGCTTGCGTTGTAGCGGGCCGTTGCCGGTTGGCGCGTCTGGTTCGAACGGTCGCTGAAAATCCGGGTGCGAAAATTCGCGTCGAACGTCAAGTCCAGATGAAAGGGCAAAAAGAACTTTCCTTCGACAAAGTAACTGTGGACGGGCTCTCCAGGCAAGAGCTTTCCATTATACATCTTGGCAAGCCCCTTGTCCCGCGGATCCTGGATCGTGCCGCGCAAAGTCGTTTCGAAAAATGGAACGGGCGAACTCTGCGCTTCCAGTTCAATTCCGTGGATGCTCGCCTTGCTCGCGTTGAAAGCCTTGATGGCGTTGGTGCTCGCTATCCAGTAAATCCCGTTTTCGACAAATGAATGGAAATACGTGGCGCGCAAAGTTGTCTTTCGGGATGGCGTTTGGACGAAACCTCCGATTTCAAACCGGAGTGCCGTTTCGTTCTTGAGCTTCGGATTGGAAAGTACGCCGTGGTAAACGCCGTAAAGTTCCATCAGTTGCGGTTGCCGATAATACCTTCCAAAAGAAGCGTTTCCACCGACGAGAGATTTTTTCTGTCCGAGTTTGAGTTGGACCATTCCCGAAAGGTTCAAGTCTCTTTTTTCGGCGTCTTCGATTGTCGCGGTTCCGGTGGGCATCAGAAATTTTCCCCCGTCGATATCGTCAAATGTCTTGAGCAGATTGCCTTCGGCGAGAAGGGCTAGCCACCGGGTTGCGGCAAATTCCAGGCTGGCGGATGCGGATGCGCTGTAACGCGAAAGTCCGAACTCGCGGATGGTTCCCCGGGCTTCCCACCGTTCCGCGCTTCCCGCCGCCCGAACTGTTCCTTCGAAACGGTCCAGGATGACTGTTCCGAGAATTTCCGGATAGAGCCTGTAGCCCGCAAGCCCGTATTGGATATAGTCCGGGTAGCTGTATCCGACAAAGTCAAGCGGGTAGTAGGAAGCGGAAACGTTCTTTTCGAATTTTCCCGAGAGGCCCGCTTCGAGCAGGACCGAATTCAGCAAAGTGGGAAATTCCAGGCGGTAATCTAGCTGCGAACTTTGCCCGGTGAAATTCGCCACCTTGGTCTGGGAACTTTCTTGTCCGGGATTCCCCGCTTTCGTATAAACTAAATTCGCCGCGAGAGTCGAAAAGAAATTGTTCGGGTGCAGAATGCGGTACTTGAAGTTTCCGGAATATTCGGAAAATTCTGCGTTCTTTCGCTTGTCGGTAAAGTCGTCATCGGGATTGTAGGCTGTGCCGTTGCGGTTTGTAAATTCGTAGTCGTTGTCGCTGTGTCTTGCCGAAACGCTCGCGGCAAAGTTCATGCTGTCCTTGGGCGAAACGCTCAATTGGGCGGAACCCTCTAGCGTGTTGTGGCTGCCATAGCTCGCGAGGAATCGTCCGCTTGTTTTTGGCGTCGCCTTCTTGGTGATGAAGTTTATCGCTCCGCCGAGTCCCTGGCCGCCGAATTTTGCGGGAACGCGGTCCTTGTAGATTTCAATCTTTTCGATGTTGTTCAAGTCAATCGTGCCGATGTCCGCCGCGCCGCCGCTCGCATCGTTCAGGGGAATCCCGTCGATGCAGATTAAAATGCTTTTTGCCGCGATTCCCCGGATGCTGACGGTCTGGAAGCTACCCATACCGCCTTGTTTGTAGCTCTGGATTCCGGGCAGTGCGGAAAGAACTTCGGCGGCGGAAAGTCCTCGACCTTCCCATGCGCTAGGCAGGATTTCTTCAAAGCTCGGAGCGATATCGGCTGGCGTTGGAGGCGGAAGCGTGATTTCCGTAACGCCTAAGTCTTGCGTGTCTGCTGCTGTAGCGTTCACGCCGAAGACAAACATCAAGGCAAAGCCTAGTTTGTAGGCTTTAGAATACAATGTCTTTCGCATCGTTCCTCTTGTTCCGCGGGGGCGAAACTCAAAGTCTTTGCAGTTCTTCTGGCTCGGGGATCGTTCTACTTCCGGATCCTTCGCATGGGTTTTGAATCCCACACTGGTTTTGAATTTTTCCGGTTTCGTACTCCCATACAGCGGCGGGACCGTCCCGGATTTTCACCGGGTTCTCTCTTCTGCCGAACGGCTCTTTTGTAGAATCGCTTGGCGCGAAGGCTTTTCAGGGCACAAAAACTATTTCGCTCACAAATATATGAAAAGAATTTTCCGCTGTCATCTTTATAATGGAAGGCGGGGTGAGGGAACTCAGATCTTAGTTGATAGATCTTAGAGCTTAGAACAGCTTACTCTACATTGCTATATTATCAGTCGATGGATGAGGCATGTCAAATGTTGAAAAATTCCAAGGAACCGTTTTTTGCGGGAGTCCTGAGCGCGGAAACGCTTTCCGAAATTTTGCAAAACCCGCAAGGCGAACTTTTAAAATCCGCAAGGCAGTGTTCTGCGCTCGAAATCCGCTACGACCTGCTCCTCGCTGCCGGATTTCCCAAAGAATCGCTTAGAGACGTTGCCGGGAAAGTTCGTGACGCATTCCCGGATGCGCTTCTGATTGGGACGTTCCGCTTAGAGCGGGACGGGGGAAAGTTCCCCGATTCTCGGGCGATGGAACGGGCCGAATATATCTGCGATATTTTGACGGCGGATGTTTTTCCGGACTTTCTCGACATCGAAGCCGAAGAGTTCGTCATGCTGGAAGGACGGATTTTTGAAGTCTGGAACGACGAACGCGTCTGCGAAAAACGAAAAGGATTTTGGACGATGCGCAATGGACATCGGTTCTACCAGCGAAACTTTCCGATTTTTGGCGATCTTCCGAAGAAAGTCCTGATTTCGCACCACGATTTTCAAAAAGTGCCGACTTTGGACGAATTGGAATGTTTAAGAAAATGCGCCATCGGGGCGGAATGCGCCGGGCTAAAAATCGCCTGCATGAGCCGTTCGCCCGGGGATTTTGAACACGTCTATCCTTGGATAAGTTCCGCCTGCGATTTTGATCTTTTTTCCTGCTTCGCCATGGGAAAGTCCGGCGAGAAATCTCGCACCAAAAGCCTCTTGTTCGGAGCGAACCTCACCTACTGCTCGCTCGGAGCTTCCGTTGCGCCGGGGCAAATTCCGGTCGGAGAAGCCCGGGAAACTTACCGGGACCTTGTTTCAAAGGGCTAAAATTGTCGCTTTTCCACAAAAAACCATCAAAAATGGCGAATTGGACGGCTAAAAGTGCTTTTTCGCTCACAAGGACCCTCTTTTCTCGTTTTTTTGCTAAACTTTTAGAAATAACAAGGAAATATCTATGCGTCTTTCTGAACGATTTGCGGACAACTGCGTAATCATCAATTCGCAAAGCACGACCAAGGAACAGATTCTGAACGAACTGGTGAATACGCTTTGCGATTCTTACAAGCTCGAACATCGCGATGAAATTTTTGATGCGGTCTGGAAGCGCGAACAGACCCGTTCGACGGGTATCGGGTGCGGGCTGGCGGTTCCCCATGCGAAAATCGATTATGTCGATCGGATGTGCATGGTCGCGGCGACGCTCGAAAAAGGCATCGATTTCGATGCGATGGACGGTGAACCCGTGCATCTTCTGATTTTAATCGTCAGCCCGGGCAATACGGTCGGACCGCATCTCAAGGCTCTTTCGTCGGTCAGTCGGATTCTCGCAAACGCCGAAGTCCGCAAGGATCTGATAGATTCCAAGACCCAGGCGGATTTTCTGGACATTTTGGGCAAGGCCGAGGACAAATACCTGTAAAAAAACGAGGATACAAAAAGGAGCCTTGACGCAAAGCGCAGGCTTTTGTATCTTTGGAGCGCCTTGGACGATTAGCTCAGTTGGTTTAGAGCGCTGCTTTCACACGGCAGAGGTCACTGGTTCAAATCCAGTATCGTCCACTTCAAGAGATTCGTCGGAAACGGATCTCTTTTTTTTCGTGTATATTTAAATCATGAGCGAAACTGTCGATGAATCCAAGATTCCGGAACCTCCGGTAGGCTCCCACCTGGTCTCTCCGCGGATGGGATTTAACCATCATGGCCTCTATATCGGGAACGGTCGCGTCATCCATTATTCGGGAATGGCCCGGACGCTCTCGTTTCGGGATATCCTGAAATTGCCGGGGCTTATTCGCTACGGCGCGGTTGTCAAGACGTCGCTCAAGCGTTTTTGCGATGGGCACGGTTTTCGGGTCCTGGAGCATCCGAATGCGAAGTTCACCGGGGAAGCGGCGGTGAAGCGGGCAAAAAAAAGGCTCTATGAACGTTCCTATTATCTGTATGGGAACAATTGCGAGCATTTTGTGAACTGGTGCATCGACGATACGTTCAAAAGCCCGACCGTGACGCGTCTCCTGTTTATGTTTGCTACGATAGGTTTTCTCTTGCATGCCCTGGGGCTTTCTAGGTTTTCTAAGCGGATGCCTGCCGGAGTGCGCATCCTGTTCAATGTCCTTTCGGCGGTTGTCGGTTCGTTTGTGCTTTCGCATTTTACGCTCGATGCGATGCAACCGGCGGAGGGTATTCGCGGAAGGGAACGCCGGAATCGTTATTTCGGAAGAATCGGCACGTGGTGCGGCTTTGCGCTCGCGCCGCTTTTTGCCCTGTTCGGCGTGCGGAAAAATTCCCGCGTGTCGGGAAGCCTGCTTCCGTTTTTCTTGCCCGTTATCGGCGGGCTTGGAACGTATGGCGCTTTCCGCCTAAAGGATTCCGTGAATCGGGACGAACTTCGCAAGGTGCGCCGTCGGTCTCTGGAGTCTCTTGTGCCGGATGAAATCGATGGTGACATCGGGGGAAATTTTTCGCAGGAAAAATCGTAGCTTCTATGCAACGCCATTTCGGGAATGAGCATCTTAATTTCGTGAAATGCCGAAACAAGATGCTTTTTTTATGTGCGTTTTTTGCCGGAACCGCTTGGACGCTTCCCACGCTTTCGCTTGAAGACTGCGTGAAGATGGCCAAGGAACGCAGCCTGGAAATGGAAAGTGCGAAGCTTTCGGAACGCGCCTCCGAAGCCGCTTTGAACGCTTCAAAAACATCAAAGTATCCGACGCTTTCCGCCCATGTAAACCAGAGCCTCTACGACAGCCCGTTTGACGGAAAATCGCAGGACCATTACCGTCTGAGCATGGGAATTTCCGGTTCCTATACGCTCTGGGACGGCGGGGCGACGGGCATCGACGTGGAAAGTAAACGGCTTTCCCTGGAAGCGTCGAAATCTAACACGGAACTTTCCGCCCTCTCTGTCCAGGAAAAAGCGATGAACGCGTTTGTAGAATTGCTGGCGGCAAAAGAAGCGTTGGCCGTCGCCAATTCGGCAATGGAACTTTCCGACTCGCTGGTTACTTACCACGAGCGGCTTCTCGAAGCGGGATCGATTACGCGTAGCGAACTTTCCCTTGCGAAAAGCGATGCGGCAAGCGCCAAGGTCAAACTGATTTCTGCGGAGCAGACGGAACGAACGGCGAAAACGTCCTTGCGACAGATTCTGGAAATTTCCCGTTCGGATTCGCTCGAAATTCTTTCGCCGGAGACATCGCTTGAAAATCCTTCGGATTTAGGGGAAATCCCTTCGTTTGAAACGGTTCTAGCGGAAACCCGCAAGCATTATCCCGGTCTGGTTTCGGACAGTCTGAAGGTTTTGGCTGCGGAAAAGAACGTAACGCTTGCCGGGAAAAACAGCTCGATTTCGGTAACGCTCGGGGCGGACGCTTCAACCGGGTTCCAGGCCTGGGAATCGGACCGCTATGGAAGGCAGCTGAAAAACGGCTACACGCATAGCGTGACGCTCGGTATAAGCATTCCGCTGGTAGATGGCGGGACGACACAGGCGAAAGTTCTTTCCGCCCAGGTGGAAAACGAGCGCGCCAAGGTGACGCGTCGCGAAACGGGAAAAAATCTGGAAAACAGTCTGGAGCAGCTCTATATGCAGGCTGAAAGTGCCGATGCGAGCTGGCTAGCCGCCATCGCAAGCCTCGAAAGTGCGCAGGAATCTTTTGCCGTTGCCGTGGAACAGCGGAATGCCGGCAGCTTGAACTTTACGGATTTTTTGGAGCGGAAAAATGATTTGCAGAACGCGCAAAGCGTTTTAATCCAGGCGAAATACACAAGCATTCTCGCCCGAAAACTGCTCGAACTTTACATGGGGAATTTCTGATGAAAAAATGGATAAAAATCGGCTGCATCCTTTTGTCGCTGCTCCTTCTCGGAGGAATTGCGTACAAGTTCATCCTTTCGCCTGACGAGAACAATTCAAAGGTTTTTGTCAGCGAAAAGGTTTCCCGTCTCACCATCCAGACGACGATATCTTCGACGGGGACGCTCTCGCCGATGGACACGGTCAATGTCGGAACCCAGGTCTCGGGCGACATCAGCAAGATCTATGTCGATTTCAATTCCAAGGTGAAGAAAGGACAGGTGATTGCGGAACTCGATCGTTCCAAATTGCAGACGGTCCTATACCAGACGAAAATCGCAGCCTCTAGCGCGAAAGTGGATTACGAACACAAGTTGTCGGTTTACAATCGGACCAAAAAACTTTCTGAAACGGGAAGCGCCAGCGCAGTCGATCTGGAAACGGCTGAATATGAAATGAATTCCGCGAAACTCGCCTGGGAAACGCGAAAGAGCGAAGTCCGGCAGGCAGAATTAAACCTGAGTTATTGCATCATCAAAAGCCCGATAGACGGCGTCGTGCTGGAACGTTCTGTTGATGTCGGGCAGACGGTTGCCGCTTCAATGAGCGCACCGACCCTCTTTATCTTGGCGAAAGACCTTTCGAAAATGCGGGTCATGGCGGATGTTGACGAGGCGGACATCGGGGCTGTCAAGGCGGGACAGAGCGTGCTGTTTACGGTAGATGCCTTCCAAGATGATACTTTTCATGGAACTGTGGAATCGGTTCGCCTGAATCCGACCGTAACGTCGAACGTTGTCACCTATACGGTGGTGATTTCGGCCGAAAACCCGGACTTGAAACTTCTCCCCGGAATGACAGCGACATGTACGATTGTGACGGAAGAAGTGCAAAACGCGTTGAGCGTTCCTGTTACGGCGATTAAGTTTTCTCCGGGCAAAATGCCACAAAAGGAAACATCGGACGATGACGACTTTGGCCCGCCGCCTCCGGGCATGGGAGGAAATGTCCAGGCAATGCGCAAGGCGAGTTCCTCAACGCCTCGGATTGTCGGTAGCGGAGTCTGGATCGATGAGAGCGGTCGTTTGGCCTTTCGACCGGTCAAGACCGGGATTAACGACGGGGTGAATGTTGAAATCTTAGAAGGTCTTGCCGACGGCGATTCGGTTGTCGTTCGCGAAGAAGTTTTGACTCGGGCGTCCACGAAAGGCGATTCGGACGGCGACAGTCCCTTTATGCCTGGACCGAAACGAAAGAAAAAGTAATCATAATACATCCAATGCACATTTGAGCAAAAATTTTTATCTTTTGTGAAAATGGCTTTGGATTCTGCAAGGCATACCCTTTGGGGCGATAAATGGCGGAACGCTGTCGAGCGTTCCTTTCCGCTTTATGCAAAAACGGAAGCGCGATCTGTCGATATCAAAATTTCGGGAAGGACGATTGACGCCCGGATTGTCGATGGCTCTTGGATTTCGCACCGTACCGTGGTGATGCTTTCCCGTTTTTCGGATGAAGAGGAAGCCGTCCTGATGGACGCTATCAAAAAAAATGCTCCGCTTGCAGAAACGCTCGCACATCATTTGGAACCGAAAGAAACGCTTGATTTTGTACAAAGCATCGGACTGAAAATCTTGCCGGGGCCTGGGGTGAAATTCTCCGCCAAGTGCTCTTGCGAAATGCGGGGAATGTGTTCCCATGCGTATGCCGCTCTCTTTGCTGTCGGGAAAAAAATCGATAGAAATCCGTTTACCGTTTTTACCCTCCGTGGATTGTATATCGGAACGCTTGCGGAAGAATGTATGCAGGCTTCGTGGGAAAGCGAACTTCCCTTGAATAGCGAGAAGCAGGTTTTAAGCGCCTTTGCCGATAAATTCATTTTGAAAAATTTCGATGGTTTGGATCGTTCTTGCGATGTCGGTGAATTTGAACCGGTTAAGATTCCCGATGTCCGAAAAACTGTTTTAAATGCGGTTGTTCCGAACGTCATCTTTAAGGATTCCTTTGTCCGAGAGTATCGGGAAACCCTCCTGGAAATTTTTTCCAAAAACTTTGAACGCTACCCGGAAAAATCGGTCGATTTGGAAGAGGCGCGCACGGTCCGCTATGTTGGAAAATCACGCTGGATGTTTGGAACGGTTCCTCTTGCCTGGGCGTTGGATGCTGTTTCGGTGGAAAGCCCGACGGGAATGTCTAAGGCGGATCCTTCAGCGAGACTCTTGGATTTGGCGCGGAAAGCAGCCCTTGAAATTTTAAGCAGCGGCGCAGTCTATCCGAAGCTATTCTCTATCGATGACCGGACAGCCCGTTTTTTCTGGTTGCCGCTTCGCTCGATTCCCGAAGTTCAAAAAATCTTAGAACTTCTGCAGGAGAGGATTCCCCCGAAATTTGTTCGCTCGGAAATGGAATCCCCGAATTTCTTCGTGGAAAATTCCGCGGAGATGCTTGTCATCGCAATCCTTTCGACTTACATACAAAGTAGCGTGGGAAAAAAATTTCAGGACGATGCGCTTTACGCAATTTTTGGCGAGGCGACGTTGGACTTTGCCTCTGGCCGCGCATCTTCGGATGTTCAAGAATTTGAAAAATGGCTTTCCGTATTCGAAATATCGGAAGCTTCGTTTTTGCCGGTTGTAAACGGAGCCGATGCCGGTTTTGGAAAGATTGACATCGATCTGGATTTTGTGGATAAATCAACGGGAGAAGTTTCCCCGTTTTCAAAGCTCTGGACTCGGGATTTTCCAAGCGAAAAGAGAAGTGACGTGCTGCGTGCGATATCGCCGATTCGAAATTATATCGACGGGTACGATGCCTACGTTTCGCAAAA
This sequence comes from Alistipes onderdonkii, assembly GCA_963656065.1. Classification (GTDB taxonomy): domain Bacteria; phylum Fibrobacterota; class Fibrobacteria; order Fibrobacterales; family Fibrobacteraceae; genus Hallerella. The sequence continues at coordinate 117,924 of CAVKGV010000006.1, read as the reverse complement.
GGCAACGGACAACATCCACATTTCCGGAGAAGGGGTTGTCCAATTTTTGAATTTTTCCCTTCCGCTGTTCCGCGTGCTGGGCGTTTCGTTTGATTTTCCGAAGGGAATCGAAAAGGTGATTCGCGGTTTGGTGCGTCCGCAGATCGTCCGCTCCGAAGAAAAGGCCAAGGCCGGATTTTCGCGTTTGGAAAATCTCTTGCAGCTGAACTGGTCGGTTTTTGTCGGGGAACATGCAATCGACGGGAAAATATTCTTGGAAAGCTATGCGGATTTCGGAGGATTGCTGTATGATGACGGACAGTATTTCTATGTGACATCTGACGATTTGGAACGTTTGAAGGACGGTTTGAAAAATCGCTTCAAGGTCCCGGCTATCAGGGTTCTCCAGATTGCCCTTTCCGGGGAGTTCGAAGGGCTCTCGGTGGATATCGCTCCGGAGGCTCTCGCCGAAATCCATCGGTTTAAAAAGGAAAGCGAAGAGGATGTCGCCGTGCCTCGGCAGATTCGGGCAAAACTCCGCCCATACCAGAAACGCGGTTTTGCCTGGATGCTCGGAAATTCCAGACTCGGTTTTGGCAGCATCATCGCGGACGACATGGGACTTGGGAAGACGTTGCAGGTGATAACCCTTTTGCAGCAGATGAAAAATGACGGAGTGTTTGCGGAAAAGAAAGCGCTGGTCGTTGTCCCGTCCGGGCTTTTGCAAAACTGGAACCGCGAACTCGGAAAGTTCGCTCCGGAACTCCACGTAAATATCTACCATGGAGGAAACCGTTCGCTAGAAAATTCTGAAGCGGATGTTTTCGTGACGACGTATGGCGTCTTGCGCTCGGACAAGGAAAAATTCAAGGATACAAACTGGCAAGTTGCGGTTCTCGACGAAGCGCAGAACATCAAAAATGCGGGAACGTCGCAAAGCCGAATCGTCAAATCCCTTTCGGCGCACATCAAAATTGCGATGAGCGGAACGCCCGTGGAAAATCGCCTGATGGAATTCTGGAGCATCATGGACTTTTGCAACCACGGGCTTTTGGGAAATGCAAAGTCTTTTCGCGAGGAATTCGAAAAGCCAATCCAGGAATATTCGGACAGGCATCGCGCGGAGCTATTTCAAAGGATTACATCGCCATTCTTGCTTCGGCGGCTGAAAACGGACAAGTCTATCATCTCGGATCTTCCCGAAAAGTTGGAGCAGAATGAATGGGCGAGCCTTTCTCCCGAGCAGGAAACGCTTTACGGAAAGACGTTCACATCCTGCATGGAATCGATTGCAAACCTAGACGAAGAAAACCCGGAGCAGAAATTTGAACGCAGCGCAAAAGTCCTGCGTCTGATTCTTGCGCTCAAGCAAATCTGCAATCATCCGGCGCAGTATCTCAAGGACGGAAATATAGACAGCGCGCTTTCGGGAAAGACGGAACTTTTTTTGGACATCCTGGAATCCATCCTGGATACGGACGAAAAAGTCCTGGTATTTACCCAGTTCACGGAAATGGGCGAAATCCTTGAAAAAATTATTCGGGGAAAATTCAAGGCAAAAACGCTTTTTTATCACGGCGGGCTTTCGCTTTCGGCGCGGGAAAACGTCGTTTCCGAATTCGAAAAAAATCCCGATCGGAAAATTTTGATTCTTTCCCTCAAAGCGGGCGGAACCGGGCTGAATCTGACTTCCGCTTCGCAGGTAATCCATTACGATTTGTGGTGGAATCCCGCTGTCGAGGCGCAGGCGACCGATCGCACTTACCGGATTGGGCAGAATCGTCGCGTGGTCGTTCACCGCCTGATAACCAAGGGAACTTTCGAAGAAAAAATCAACGCGATTATCGAAAGCAAGCGGAAAATTTCCGAAATGACAATTGCGACTGGTGAAAACTGGATTGCGAAACTTTCCGACGAGGAACTTCGCGAAGTCTTTACTTTGGGAAAGTGTTAATTTATTATTATTGGCCTGAATTTTCTCGAGGAGATTTTATGGCAACAACGATCATCGTGTTTATCGTTTATCTGCTGCTGATGCTCGCTATCGGATTTTACTTTTCCAAAAAGGCGAACAGTTTAAATTCCTATTACCTGGGAAACCGCAGCATGAACAAGTGGGTCGTGGCGATGTCTGCGCAGGCATCCGATATGAGCGGATGGCTTTTGATGGGACTTCCCGGAGCCATCTACCTTTCGGGGCTTTCCGAGGCGTGGATCGGCGTGGGACTTGCGATCGGAACCTATGTCAACTGGAAAGTCGTCGGACGCAGGCTTCGCAAATACACCTATTTCTGCAACGATTCCATTACGCTTCCGGATTTCTTTGCAAACCGTTTTCGCGATAGGCGGGGAATCATCCGTATCATTTCCGCACTTTTCATCTTGGTGTTTTTCCTCTTTTATACGACGTCGGGATTTGTCAGTTGCGGAAAACTCTTTACCACGATTTTCGGTTGGGATTATACGGTTTCGCTCGCGGTCGGTGTCGTTGTTGTCGTGGGCTATACTTTTCTCGGAGGCTTCTTTGCGGTCAGCTGGACAGACTTTGTACAGGGAATTTTGATGCTCGTTGCCGTGTTGATGGTGCCTGCGATGATCTGCGCTTTGAACGATGGTTTCGCTCCGACAATCGACGCGATGAACAAGGTGAATCCTTACCTGATGAACATCTTTACGAACGCTTCGACGGGCAAGGCGATTACGATTATTTCGCTTGTTTCCTCGCTCGCCTGGGGGCTCGGCTATTTCGGAATGCCGCACATCCTTGTGCGTTTTATGTCCATCAAGAATCCCGATGAAATCACGCATTCCCGCCGGATTGCGATGACGTGGGTGATCCTTTCTCTTGGAGCGTCCATTCTGATTGCCGTCTTTGGACGTTACTACCTGATGCAGCAGGGAATCGTTCTGGACGATCCGGAAAAAGTCTTCATGGTTCTCACGACAAACCTTTTCCCGACGGTTATCGCTGCGATTTTGATGGCTGCCGTCCTCGCCGCAATCATGAGTACGGCGGATTCCCAGCTTCTGGTTTCCGCTTCGGCATTTAGCAACGACCTTTACAAGCGATTGATCCACAAGAACGCATCGAATCGCGAACTGATGCTCGTGAGCCGCGGAATCGTGCTGGTTATCGCTCTTGTTGCAGGGATTCTGGCTTACCAGGGACGCCCGAACGCTTCGCACGGATTTTTGGATGTCGTGATGAGTCTCGTGAGCTTTGCCTGGGCGGGATTCGGGGCGACTTTTGGCCCGGTCGTTCTGCTTTCGCTTTTCTGGAAGCGGACCAATCTGGCGGGAGCTATCAGCGGAATGCTTGTTGGCGGCATCATAGCCTTTGTCTGGAAATTCTATCTCTCGGGCTTTGCGGATTCCTATGCAATCTTTGGCCTGTATGAACTTGTCCCGGGCTTTGTGTTGAGCTTTGCCACAATCGTCGTGGTGAGCCTTTGCACAAAAAAGCCTTCGGAAGAAATTGTCCGGGAATTCGAACAGGTCGATTCGAGCCGCTTGAGCGACCTGGTGCTAAAATAGGTTCTCTAATCGGGAAGAAAAGGGAAGTCCGCACGGGCTTCTCTTTTTGCATAAAATTCGAAAACCGTTCTAATTTTTTCTTACGGGAAAAATCTTTTTGCTGAAAAGCCTTATTTTAAAGGGATGAAATTTTTCCCGCTGCTTTTCGCTTTTTCCGTTTGCCTTTTGGCTTGTTCCGATAATGCGTCCGATGCTCCGCTAGGCGAATCGTCGTCGAGTTCTGGATTTAACCTTGGTTCAAGTGCGGAAGTTCCTTTGTCGGCGATGGAAATTTCTTCAAGCGATGTCTCGGCGATTTCCAGTTCGAGCGCAACCCTTGCCTCTTGGGACGAAATCGTTTTGAAGGCGGACTTGACCGAGGACCAGATCCAACGAGCCGAGAAATTTCGCCGTGTCGCTGTCGATTCCGCCGGAAGAACCCGCAACGCCGTCTATGTCTATACGGCAACTGTCGGAAGCTTCTCTTCCGCTCCGGAAAAGCTCGCCGCCCGCATCGCGGTCCTCGGATTTAACGATGTCTATCTGAGCCCGGGAAAATCGCTTTACACAAATCCGAACGATTGGATTCGTACATTTATCCGGACGCTCTCGGGATACGGCATAGATGTCCATGCGCAGCGTTTGCCTGTCACCGGAAGCAGCGGACTTGAACTTTTGACAAATGAAAGCGCAATCGATGCCGAAATCGCTCTCGTCACGGGATACAACGACCAGGTCGCTTCCGACGAAAGGTTCGCGGGACTTTCCGCCGACATCGAAGTCCATACGATAAAGTCGGGCTTTTCCTATACGTGGGACAAAGGCGCAAATTCCGATACGCTGCTCCGGATGGCGCAAAGCGCACTGGAATATGCAGGGAAAAAGCTCAAGAGCGTCGATCCGAGCCTGAAGCTTTCCGAAGCGATTGCGATGCCCTACGACAAATATTATAATGAGGGAGCTTTTACCAACGGAAGCTCGGGTCATTTTCTGAAATCTTGCGACTGGGTGATTTTGATGGACTATTACACAAAAGACAACCAGCTTCAGCGATATGCCCAGGCGAGTTTTAACAATGCGACCAAGGACGCAAGTGTAAGTGTCGCTTTAAAAGTCAAGGGTACGGGGGGCGATGCTTTCCAGGACTGGGACTCTTTGCTTTTGTCGCTTCAGGGCTTGTTCGAAACTTCTATCGGGTATAAAAATCCAGCGGGCTTTACGCCTTTCCGCGGTCTCGATTTTTTCACTTACGAAGGTTTGGAAAATCTCTGGTTTAAGAGCTAAGACTCCGGTCTTTACGGAGAAAAGTCTTTTTCGAGGGGAGGAATAACTGCCAATGTAAATTCTTACACGGCATTGAATTTTTTTTTTGAAAAACTTGCGCTTGCGGTGAAAAGTGGTTGTATTTCTTTTGTAGAGATTGTTCCAAAATCACTGAGAAGGAGTTGCCGTTTGTCCTATCCCGTTCCTGAAACCTGGAATGTTTCCGGTATTCTGTCGAATAACGGAGTTCCTTTTTGCCAAGGAAAAATCGAAGCTTATCACCGGCCCCCCGATGGGACTTTGGACTGGATGGAAAACGTCAAGAAGGCGGCCTCCGTCGCCTACAAGATCCCCGACCTGGATATCGGTGCCATCGCGAACGGCCTGGGCGGCCCGTCGTTCAGCGCACTCTCCGTCGGCGGGACGAAGATAGCCGAGAACCTGGTGAACGAGGCCGAGAGCTACGCTTCCCGTTTTGTCCAACGTCAGGTCTCCGCCGCCAAGATGAAGCTGCAGGCCGAGGCGGAACGCCGACTGCAGGGCTGGACGATGGCGAAGACCGAAAAGGCGAACCGAGCCAAGGCTCTTGAAAAGAAGAGGTCCGTCGCCGAGATAAGGATCGACTACGCGAGGAAGCAGGTCGAGAAAGCGGAGCGCGAAGCCGAGCTCAAGGACGAGATGTACGACCACCTGTCGGAAAAGTACACGAACGCCGAACTCTACGGCTGGCTGAAGAAGGAAACAGGCTCCGTCTATAAGTCCCTTTTCCAACTGGCAGTGAAGGTCGCCCGCAAGGCGGAGAAGTGCTATCATTTTGAGATAGGCGATACCGATATAGACGCCAAGTCGGCAAAGACGTTCATCAAGGGCTGCGGCTCGTACTGGGACGGCCTGCACAGTGGACTGCTTGCGGGAGAAAAGCTGCTGGCCGACTTGCACGTGATGGAAGTCGCCTATCTGGAAAACGACAGGAACGAGCTGGAGATTACGCGACCGGTGAGCCTGTGGGAATTGAGAAATAGACAAAGTTCTAACGAGTTAGATTTCTCACAAGATCCGTTAACGATGTTACAAGACACTGGAGCGTGTGAATTTACTATTCCTGAGGAATTATTCTCTTTAGATTTTCCGAATCAGTATTTTAGACGAATTCGGGATGTTCGAGTTGAGGTTGTTGCGTCAAACTATACTGGTCACTATTTAAATGCGCAATTATCTTTAACAGAAAACTGGTTAGACTTGAAGGAAGACGGGACCAAAATTGGAAACCGAATAGGTACACAAACGATGGCGACAAGTACAGCGCATCAAGAAGCTGGAAAATTTGATTTCCGCTTTGGTTCCGACAAGTTTTTGCCTTTTGAAGGAGCCGGAGCAATAGACTCTAAATGGTCTTTGACGATTAATGGCTATAAAATTACTGGAACAGGTGCAAATAGAACAGGTCAAATTTTGAACCCTAAAGATATTGAAGATGTGATTGTTCATATCAGTTATACCTCCCGTATAGGGAAAACTCGTTCACAAGGAGGGACGAACTAATGTTGGTCAGATTCTTTATTATTTTGATTACTACGTTTTTTTTATTGTCTTGTGGAGATAATGATTCTAAAAATTCTCCGGTTCGTTCGGAAATAGAAGAATCCTGTTCTTCCTCCGAAATAAAGAATTCATCCTCGTCGTTAGAGAGTTTGTCGAGCGGAGTTCCGTCATCCTCGTCGTTAGAGAGTTCGTCGAGTAGTGCACAATCGTCTTCATCTGAGTATAGTTCTTCATCGATAAATAGCGCATATGATGCTGAAAATAATACTTTAACGGATTTTCGAGACGGTCAAGTTTACAAAACTGTAACCATTGGTACTCAAATTTGGATGGCGGAGAACTTAAACTATCTTCCAAACGACACTGTTGGTACTATTTGGGCGGGAAACACGCTGTGTGGAGGAGGGGCGTGGAAAACGAAAAGTGAAGGTGATTGTGAAATATACGGAAGATTGTATGAAGAAAATTTTACCACTATGAGAGAATATGGACTAGCGGTTTGCCCCGATGGTTGGTCGCTTCCTACAAAATCGCAATATCAAGAATTGGTTTCTTTTCTCGGAGATGATGTCGTGAATAAAATGAGAATAGATAATTCTATTTATTGGGATATCGATGAAGCTACGAATCAATCAGGTTTTTCAGCGGTTCCTTCTGGTCATTATAGTCAAGGTACGGGCTTTAATCCTATATACGAGCAGGAATCGCGTATTGTTGCTTTATATTTTGTGAGAGACGTAAAAAATAATTCGATCCATAACACGCTAAGGTTTATTGACAAGAATTTTTCTTTTTTGATGTTTGGGGATAGACAATTTGCCGCAATACGTTGCATAAAAAAATAAAAAGGAACCGCCCTATGCCCAAAACAATTCTCTTCTGGCCCGATGTTTACAAGGAACAGGGGCGCACTGGTTGCCGACATTGAAATGGGCGGAGGATCTGTCTCGATTGGGACATTCCGTAAAATATATGGGAATTCCCGACTGCGAAGGGATTATAAAAGCCTATCCGATAAAGAACCAAAGCGATACGCTGCTTCCCGTTCCCTACTCTCCGATTTTCGAGAACATTTATCCCCTAGGCTATACGACCGAAAGCCATACGAGTCCGAACGAACGCTGGCGACCGGACCATATCTGGGCGATTGCCTATAGCGCCCTTGGCGAAGACTTGCCGCGCTACAAGGAAAAGCTGAATCGGGAACTGTTTGCCGATGCGCAGAATTTTTACAGGACTATGACAGGCCTGAAGCCCGATCTGCTTGTTTCCGGCTACTTCACTTCGCTGGAAAGTCTGCTGATTCATAAAATCTACGGCGTGAATGTTGTCATTTCGACAACCTACTTGAGGCATCCGAGCGAAGATCCGGCAATGCGAGCGGTGCAAAATCTGATGGCGTTTTCCCCGACGGAATACTTCAAGCTGGTGAACCTGTGCCGGTATGCGGAACTGAAAGACGTTGCCGGAGAGAATCCGGTTGATTTGCTGCAGGATCCCGAAGTGGAAATCGAAGATTTCGTGAAGGATTTGGAAGCTTTCGACGAGTTGATTCCCTGCCCGCGCGAATACGAATACGCCCATTACAATCCTGGCGAGAAGGTTCATTATGTCGAGCCGTGTATTTTGGAAAGGGATTTGGTCTCGTCTTCAAGCGAGGGCTTTGACGGTTCGCTCCTCCAGCCGGAAAATCCAGAAGCCGGAGCCGTCTATCAAAAGCTCATCTTTGTGACGGCGGGTTCGCAGGTTCTGGATTACGAGGGCAAGGCGCGGCATCTTTTCCTCTGTCTGTGCGAAGCGATGCGTTCCGCGGAACTTTCCGGCTATCACCTGGTCTTGGGTGTCGGTTCCAAGCTTATCCATGATTACGAATGGACGGAGTTTCGGGACCAGCCGAACATTACCTTTGCGAGCTGGGTCCCGCAGCGGGCGATTCTTTCTGCGTCGAACCTGGAATTCGCCCTCATTCATGGTGGACTTGCGACCATCAAGGAATGCGTCTATAACAACAAGAAGTTTCTGATTCTTCCCTTGGGCAAAGACCAAATCGATAACGCTTTGCGGCTGCGGAAATACGGTGTCGAGAATACGGTTCCCATTGAAAATATCAGCCCGAAAATCCTGATCGACGCAATCGTAAATTTGGAGTCGGACAGGAAAACCTTGAAAAACCTGGAAAGGCTGAGCGGCGTGTTCCGGAAACTGGAACGGGAAAGCCCCGGCGTACAGGTGCTGCTCGACAACTTGGATTAGCGAATCAAAAAAGCCCGGCGATGCCGGGCTTTTTCATCCTGATTTTTTTTAAAGTTCCGGTTCGTGTCCCGTTAGCCGTACGAAGATTTCCACGTATTTGTCAAATGTATTCTTGACGACTTCGGCGGGAATTTCCGGACCCGGATAGGTCTTGCCCCAGTTGAGCGTTTCGAGCCAGTCGCGAATGTACTGCTTGTCGAAGCTTTCCTGGTTCTTGCCGACCTGGTACTTGTCCGCGGGCCAATAACGGCTCGAATCTGGCGTCAGAACTTCGTCGATTAAAACCGTCTTCCCGTCGATTTCACCAAATTCGAACTTGGTGTCCGCGAGGATGATTCCTTTGGTCGCCGCGTAATCGCGTGCCTTGGTGTAAACGTCGAGCGAAAGATCACGGAGATCCGTGGCGACTTTTTCGCCCACGATGTCGAAAGTCTGCTCGAAGGAAATGTTTTCGTCGTGCCCGACATCCGGCTTGGTGCTAGGCGTGTAGAGCGGCTTTTCGAGCTTCTCGCAAAGTTCGAGACCTTTCGGCAGGACATGTCCGCAGATTTTTCCGGTTTTCTGGTAATCCTTCCAGCCGGAGCCGACGATGTAGCCGCGCACGATGCACTCGACGCTGTGGCGCTTTGCCTTTTTGACAATCATCGAACGTCCGCGCAGATAGTCCTTGTACTTTTGGAGGACGGCGGGATATTCATCGACATTTGCCGTGATCAGGTGGTTCGGCATGCCGAGGTGCTCGAACCAGAAGAGCGAAAGCTGGTTGAGGATTTTTCCCTTGCCGGTAATCGGGGTGGGAAGGACCACGTCGAAAGCGGAAAGGCGGTCGCTGGCGACCATGAGGAAGCTGTCACCGAGGTCGTACATATCGCGTACCTTGCCTTGGTGGAACAGCGGAACATCGGTAATCGGGGTTTCGAATTTTAAGCTCATAGTGCCCTAAAAATAGTTAAATTCCGGGCATGAAGACAATAGGAATCTGTGGCAAGATCGGTTCCGGGAAAAGCGCGGTCGGCGTGCTCCTCGCCGCGCGGGGAATGTCTGTGCTGGACCTCGACCATGAAATGCATTTGCTGTATGCGGAATCGGAAAATCTCCGGGATAAAATCGCGGAACGCTTCGGCGCGGACTGCATCCGGAACGGGACGGTTGACCGGGCTGCCTTGGCGGGGCATGTTTTCCGGGATCCGCGTTCGCTTGCGGACTTGGAAAAAATCGTGTATCCGCTGCTCCGGAAAGCGGTGGAGGATAAGCTTGCCGCTTTCCGAAAGTTCTCTCCGCCGCCGAAGCTCGCCGCTGTCGAAGGGGCGCTCCTTTTCAAGTGGCCCGAGTTTTCGAAAGCGCTCGAAGAAATCTGGGTTGTCGAAGCTCCCGAGGCGTTCCGCCTTTCGCGGCTTGAAAAGCGTGGACTTTCCCGCGAGGACGCTCTCCGCCGGATGCAGGTGCAGTCGCAAGATCCGCTGCCTCCGAACGACCGCTACGAGACAATCGACAATTCGGGCTCAATGGACGCTTTGCAAGCCCGGATCGATGAACTTTTGACTTCTAAATTCTAAATTTGTAAAGGTTCTGTCAAGAATAGGTAAAAACGAACGTGTTCGGCGTTCACCACAAGGATGTATAGACAATGTTGTTTTCGCAGATAGCCCAAACCGTTGCGCTCCTAATCGGCGGTGTGGGAATTTTCTTTCTCGGCTTGCGATTCCTTTCGATGGGGCTTCAGACGATTGCCGGTCCGACGCTCCAGAAGCTCATCAGCAAGGTGACAAATCATCGGGTTCTCGGGGTGCTGGTCGGGATGGGGGTGACTTGTCTTGTGCAGTCGAGCGCGGTCACGATGGCGATGGTCATCGGATTTGTAAACGCCGGAATCATGAAGCTCTCGCAGACTCTAGGCGTCATCATGGGAGCGAATATCGGGACGACGATTACGGGATGGGTTCTCGTGCTGAATATGGACCAGTATGGAATGCCTCTCGCCGGAGCCTGCGCACTGGTCTATTGTTTCGCCAAAAAAGAAACCGTTAAATATTCAGCCCTCGCCTTGTTAGGCGTGGGTTTTGTTTTTGTCGGGCTTTACGTGATGAAGGGCGCGCTTGCGCCCATGTCGAACAACCAGGAGTTCCTGAATGCGCTTGCCGTGTTCAATGCGGAAAGCCTGTTCAGCATTTGCGCATGTATCGTCGTGGGATTTCTCATGGCGACGATCATGCAGTCGAGTTCCGCGTCTCTGGGCGTAACGATTGTTCTTGCCTCCCAGGGACTTATCGGGTTCAGTACGGCGGCGGCTCTTGTGCTTGGGCAGAATATCGGGTGCACGATTTCGGCCTTGATGATTGCGGCAAACACGTCTCGCCACGCACGGCGCGCTGCGATTTTCCACTTGCTGTTCAACATCTTCGGTGTTACCTGGGTGACGATTCTCTTCTCGCCGACGATGAGCGGAATGCGCTGGCTTTTGCTGACGATTTTTGGAATCGAAAATCCGGACGACCCGAAAAACGTGATGCTTGCGATTGCGCTTTACCATACGACGTTCAATGTCGTGAATACGCTCGTCGTGTTGCCGTTTACAGGGAAGATTCCCGCTTTGCTCGACAAACTCTTCCCGAATAAAGTCAAGCCCAAACATGCCGTGGTGACGAAACTCGAACCGGCCCTCATCAAGTCTCCGTTCGCAGCGATTACGCAATCGAATTGCGAAATGGGCATGATGAACCAGACCGTGTGCAAGATGCTCAAGGACCTGCGCAAGGTTATCGACGGCAAGGCGGACAAGGCTACCATCGAAAGCATTTTTGAAGCCGAGGCAAAGCTCGATTCTGCGCAGGCGGAGATAATCGGGTTCTTGACAGGGCTTCTTTCAACGAGCGTTTCCAAGAGCATCGCCAACGACGCGGAGCGCCAGCTTCGGATGAGCGACGATCTGGAGACCGCTTCGGATTATGTGACGCAGGTCTTAAAGCTTTTGCTTCGGATGCGCGATCACAATGTCGCCTTTGACAAGTTTCACCAGGAAAACATTGTCCTTCTGCACGAGAGCGTTGAAAAGCTCGCAAACGATGTGACGATCGTCCTCGAAAATCCGCGCAACGTCCAGAAGCTTGCCGATGTCCGCCGCGAAGGTCATGTAATCACGGAACAGGTCCGCGAATATCGGGCAAGGCATTGGGGCCACGTCGCCGAGGTGAACGACGATCCGCTTCTCACGACGACATTTACCGATTTGCTTGGCGCATACCGCAAGATCAAGGAACATCTGGTGACAGCGACGCAGGCACTCTGTGCGGAAATCATTGACGAGGAACGGTGATCAGAGCTTAGTCGATAGAACTTAGAGCTTAGAACCGCGGACGTTTAAGCTTCGAATGCGGAGTGTTGAAAATGGAGTGTGGAGTTGTCTGCGGAGCGAACCGTTTTCGTGCACCGTCATTCTGGAGGTTCCCAAGGAACCCGATAGAATCCCCGTTCACAGTCATTCTGGAACTCCCGAAGGGAGTGATAGAATCCATTTTCAGCGTTTCTTTTAAAATGGATCCTATCGGTCGCGATGCTCCCTCCAGGATGACAGTAGAACGTTCGTCTTCGACGTCATTCTGGAGAGGTCGAAGACCTCGATAGAATCCCTTCCGACGTCATTCAAATCTCCACACTCCACTCTCAGTTTTAAGCCCTCAACTCTTAACAAAAATCTCTCAAGTCAGAGCGACCAGTGGTATTCAAAGCCCAGCTGGATAAAGCAGTCGATGGTGGAACCTCCGATTTCCGTCGGTTCGGCGACCGCATCGACAGACGGTTCCTTGTCGAGAAGCCTACCGCGTCCGGCGATTCCCGCCCGCAAGTCGATTCCGTAATGTTCAAAGAAAAGTCCGCGGACTCCTGCCGAAAGAATCGCTCCCTTGTAAAAATCCTTGAATTCAATGCGGGCTTTGTAGGCGCTCGAAGGTTCTCGCCCGCTTTTCGTATCGATGGATTCCGAGAGAAAGCTGTAGAGAAATCCGAGCGAAGCGTGTGGCAAGATATCGATATTTTTCCGCACATGGAAACGGTGGGAAAACAAGAGGCTGAGACCGATTTCGTAGCGGTAAAACGTCCAGTGGTCCAGTTCCCGGTAAACCGTATCGCGGTCGTCGGTTTTTGCATCGTGGGAAGAGAACCGGAAGAAAATTTCCGCACCGATAAAATCGTACCAGAGCCCGCCGGCATAAACGTTTAGGACTGGAGAGGAATCTTCCAAAAAGTTCCAGGTGGAAAGCGAATCCTTGGTGTTGCGGTAATTCTTGATGCGGCTTTTGAGATGGCTCCGATACCAATTGTCCGGCGTGAACGGAATCTGGGCCTGCGTGTAGCCGCCGGCGATTCCTACCCAACCGTGAAACTTGGGAATCTCCGAAAAATATTTGTCCGGTTCTACCGCTTTTCTTTTTCTCTCTTCGGTGGAAAGGCGTCGCTTGGTGCTTCCGCCAAAGAACATTTCCGCGATATCGTCTCCCAGCTGGATTTTGTCTTCGTTGTAGGGAAGTGAACCCGCGATTTTCGGCGCAAAACTCGTTTCGTCAAAGAGAGCGATGACAAGGGAATTTCCTCGGCGGGTCATAAAGAGCAAAAGGCGATCTTCGATGGATGCGATTTTCTCCTGGACTTTTGGGTCGCGGGTCTTGAGGTTCTCGGCGGGAATTTTCGGCTCCAGATTGTTCCTGAGCCATTTCGAATAGAGCGCTGTGCTTGAATCCCTTTCCCATTCTCCTGCGATCCGCACCGAAGGATTTCCGATTCCGCCGTTGTTCCGTTTGAGCGACAGCGAAAATTCTTTCGGGTCAAGCGGAACGGTGCTGTCCGGGCTCCAGAGGAGAATGTCCGGGTCGCTCCAGAGGGTGAAAGGCGTTTTGTAAAAAATTTCTCCGGCGAAGAGCTCGGCGGAAAAAATCAGGACGGTGAGCAGGATGGAAAAAATTTTCATCGAACGCCCTCGTCGATTCCGAAAGCGAGGCTGTCGGCGGCAAATGCCGAAACCATAGAGACAGATTCCTTTGAAATTCCGTTTCGGATGTCTAGCGGAATTTCGGAAACCGCGGAATAGAGGGCACGTTGCTTTTCGTTGTCCCAGAGCGTGTAGGCAAGGATGATGGTCAAAAAGTTCGAAGTTCGCTTTTCGGCGGCTTCGCGACCGGTGAGCGCGTAATCGTAAAAGTTGTCCTTGGAAAGGTCCAGCCCGAGCGTAAATTCATGGACGAGAATCAGGTATTTGGGCGCGGATCCAGACACGGAAACGCTTATTCCCTGGGCGGGGAAATGTCCCTTGACAAAGATTCGGTCGTCGAGCCTTTGTGTGTCTTCGGGAAAGGATTCATAGGCGGAATCCGGCCAGAGGGAAAGTTTCGGGTAGCGCGTACTTTTCAGTTCTTTTTCAAAGGCTTTTTCCGCCTGATAGCTCAGAATGGAATAGACGGAATCCCGCGGAATTTCCAGGTTCTTGGAAAACCATTTGTCGCGTGTGACGACTATCGCCCGGTGAAGCCCGACCAGCGCAATTTCTTCATTTGCGCTCGGAGATTCCCGGTAGTAGGGGTGGCTTGCGTTCCACTGTTTGCCCGAACAGGCGACGAGGATAATCGTAAACAGCAGAACCGCCGCCCGCATTTTACACACCCCATTCTTTTCGATAGGCGCGAACTTTTTCCAGGATGTCGCACGGCGCACCGATTTTCTGGCGGTTTTCCGGGCTTTCGAGGAACGCGATGATGTCGTCGATGTCGATAATCGAATGGGCTTCGATTCCGTAAGTCTCTTCGACGGTCGAAAGGGCGGATTTTCCGTTTTCGAGACGTTCCTTGCGGTCAACGGAAATGAGAAGTCCCCGGATTTTTGCGTTCGGGAAATTTTTCATCGCCTGCATCGTTTCGTTCACGGATGTTCCCGCGGTAATCACGTCCTCGATGATGACGACGTCTTTCGCTTCCTTGTAAGTGTCGCCGACGAGGTTTCCGCCTTCGCCGTGGTCCTTCGCTTCTTTTCGGTTGTATGTGAAGCTCAGGTCGAGTCCGTGGTGCTCGTAGAGGGAAATCGCTGTCGCGGCGCACAGGGGGATTCCCTTGTAGGCGGGTCCGAAAAGGTTCGACGCCTTATCCTTAAAATGTTCGACAAAGGCTTCGGCATAGAATTCGGACAGGCGGGTGAGAGCTTTTCCCGTGCGAAATTCTCCCGTGTTGATGAAATACGGCGTGTGGCGTCCGCTCTTGGTGACAAACGCGCCGAACTTGAGCGCTCCGGTTTCGACTAGAAAGTGAACAAAGGAATCTTTCCGGTTCATCAGTTGGATCCTCCGATAAGAAGGGCGAAAATTCCGCCCAGGATTTGGTAGCTGGTAAGGACGGTGAGCGAAACCAGAATGACGGAAATGAGTACGCAAAGCCCGATATACCAGAGGAACGACTTCTTGAATCCCTTGATTTTCAGCTTGAAAATAAACCAGACGATGACGGAGAGAAGCGCGGCAAAAATCCAGGCAACGGGTGCCGAAATCGCCGCGATACAGCTCACGATATAGACGAGCGAAATTCCCGGGATGAAAAAGAAACATATCGCAAGCACGGTGAGAAGCGCAAAGCCTACATAGTAGGAAACGCCGCGTTCATGCTGGATGATGACTTGGGGTTTTTCCTCCTTTGCGTCTTGTTTAGGCTCTGGATTCTCTGCAGGAGTCTGGGATGCCTGGTTTTCTTCTTCCGGGCTTTTTACCGAAACGATTTCGGCGTCCTGGATTCTGGATTCGTTTTCGTCTGCCATAAAAATCCTTACAGGATAAAGGTTCGTCCTTCGTAAACAAAGATGCGGTGCTCGAGCCAGAGCTTGACCGCCGAGGAGAGCGTACGCTTTTCGATGTCCTTTCCGAGTTCGACCAGTTCGTCGATCGATGCGGTTTCAGGAACGCGTTGGACATCCTGGCAGATAATCGGGCCTTGGTCTAGGTCTTCTGTCGCAAAGTGTGCTGTTGCACCGATGATTTTTACGCCCTTGTGCCACGCTTGATGGTAAGGCTTCGCCCCTTTGAACGCCGGAAGAAATCCGTGGTGGATGTTCACGACTTTGTAGCGGAACTCTTCGGTAAACGCCGCCGAGAGAATCTGCATGTAGCGGGCGAGAATGATTCCGTCGGTTTTTGTTTCCTGGATGATTTCGCGGAAACGGTTTTCCGAAACGGTCTTGTCGCCAGTGCTTGGGACATAGTAGAAAGGAACGCCGAATGTTCCGCCGACGGGCCCGAGTTCCGTGTGGTTGCTCACGATGCAGCTAAATTCGCAGGGAAGGTCTCCGTCGCGATGTTTGAGAAGCAGATCGTAAAGACAATGGTCTGTCTTGGAAACGAAAATCGCGAGACGCTGAACCTTTGTCGTGTCGTAAAGGTTCCATTCGAGCGAAAGCTCTGGAGCGATCGTTTTCAGATGCTCGCGGACTTCGGTCGCTGCCGAAGGTTCGCATTCGAAAACCGCCCGGAGAAAGAAGGTCTCGATATCCTTGGCGGTGTGCTGCGTCATGTCGATGATGTTCGCTCCGGCATTGGCGAGAACTTGCGTGGTGCCGGCGATCAGTCCTTTTTGGTCGGGACAATGAATTTGTAGAATATATCGGGTAATAGCCATATATATAATATATAAATTTAATTCTTCCGCATGACGGATTCTTGGATCGGGACGCGGGAGGTCGGAACTGAGAACTTAGAACTCAGAGTGGAGTGTGAAGAGTGGAGTGTGGAATGACGGTGGGCATGAACGCTCTTCTGTCATCCTGGAGCGTAGCAATGCGGAGCGATAGGATCCATGCCAGAGCTTTGTGCTCAGAGTGGAGTGTGAAGAATCGAGAGTGGAATGACTTTCGAGCAAACTTTTCCTTCTAGCGGTCATCCTGGAGCGTAGCAATGCGGAGCGATAGGATCCAGATCAGAACTTAGAACTGAGATCTGGGAGTGGAGTGTTATTGGACAGGGATTCTATCGGGTTCTTCGAACCCTCCAGAATGACGACAAATCGAAATTTCTGAAAAAAAGCGTGGCTGATTCTATCGCTCCGCTCCAGAATGACGGTGAACGAAAACGGTTCGTTTCAAATTCTCGTGTCCCGATTAATCCTGAAAACTTAGACGTCCGCAGACCAATCCCTAATCCCTACTCCCTAATCCCTAAACTTAGACGTCCGCGGATTACTCACCCAATACACAGCGGAGGCTCGCGCCGAATTCCGGGTTGAATTTTTCGAAGGAAATCCGGCTGGAATTTTTCTTGAAAACGGCGACCGTTCCGTTGGCTGTCCAGAGATAGGCCTTGTCGCCCGCATCTCTAAACTTTCTCGATTTTTCGGGGACGCTTGCCTTTTCAAAGTGTGCGCCGCTTGCGCGCAGTCCGAAGCCGAATTCGTCGGTTCCGTTGCCGTTATCGTTCCAACCGAAAGAGGCTTTCAATTTTTTTGCCGGATCCTTTCCCGCATCTTGGGAGAGTTTTTCCCAGTTGGAAACGCTTGGAATCCGAAAATCCGGCGGACAGGCTTTTTGGGCGCTGTTCCAGTCGTAAAGCCGTCCCCAGATGTTGCACTGCATACAGACGGAGCCTTTGAATGGCGCATATTTGATGTTCTCCGCAGTCCACACGGCATTTCCGATGCGCACCCATTCGTAGCGGTTTCCGTCCCTGGAATCTTCATAGGAACCTTGGATTTCGGGATCTCCGTCGGAATCGAATGTTTGCGGAAATCCTGCGACGGTTCCCATTTTGTATAAAGTAATCGATTGGACTTTTCCGTTTTCGTAAAAGCGTTTTGCCGTCCCGTCGAGCGCATCGTTCTTGTAGAGGAATGTTCCCCGAAGTTTGCCGGATTCGTAAAACTCTTCGGATTCTCCCTGTACCTTTCCCTGGACAAAGTTTCGCGTCCGCTTGACGGAACCCGATTCGTAGTATTCCGTTTCAATACCGTTCTTGACGCCGTTCTCGTAACGAACCTGCCGATACGGTTTTCCGTTTGGATATTTTTCCGTCCGGATATCGTCGCAGGCGGTGAAAAAAAGGAGGCTTGAAGCGATTAATGCAAAAAGGATTTTAGACATTTCCGGATTCCGAAAGGGGTTCCATGTGGACGTTAATTTGTGTGCGCTTCCCGTATTTGGTGCGCAGCTGTTTTTCGATGGATGTCGCAATATCGTGGGCTTCGACTAGAGAAATGTCTCGGTCGAGTTTGATGTGAACATCGATGGCGTAATCGTTGCCGATTTTCCGGGTCTGCAGATTGTGCAGCCAGCGAACCTTGTCCGTGTTGCGGATGATATCGCAAATCTCTGTTTCGACATCGGGCGGAAGGGACGCTTCGAGAAGTTCCTGGACGGTGGGAAATCCGATTTGGAATGCGACCTTGATGATGAAAATGCTGACGATGACCGCGGCTATCGGGTCGAGAATGGTGAATTTTCCGCCGAGAAAGAACGCTCCGCCGATTCCGAAAAGCGTCCCGATGCTTGACAGGGCGTCGGAACGGTGATGCCATGCGTTGGCGATGAGTGCTTGGCTGTTGATGCGATGCCCGGCACGAACCGTGTAGCGGTAGAGCATTTCTTTTGAAGCGATGCAGACGATTGCTGCGACGAGAGCGATGATCCCCGGGGCTTTGGGAATGTCGCCTTGGAGCGTCTGGACGATATTCTGGATGCCGTTTACAAAAATCCCGATGGCGACCGCGAGCAGGGCAAGGCTGATTAGCATTGAAGCCATCGTCTCGAATTTTCCGTGCCCGTAGGGATGGCTCCTGTCGCGTTCTTCTCCGGAAATGCGTACGAAGATGAGGACTACCGCATCGGTCGCAAAATCCGAAAGGGAATGGATTCCGTCGGCTATCATGGCGGATGAATGTCCGAAAATTCCGGCGAGCAACTTTCCGACGGTGAGGATTAAGTTGACAAAAAATCCGTGCCACGTGACTCTTTGCGCTGTTTTGACGCGATCTTCTTCCATAGGGTTCAAAATGTAATTAATTTTGAAATATGAAAAAAATCCTGCTAGCTCTGCTGTTTTTTTCGGTGACGCTTCTTGCCGAAGGCTTGACGGACTCCTTAGCGACTGTTGAAAGAACGGCGGTTGCGGAAAATTCCGCGGAAACGGTTTCCCTTGCGCCGCCCGAGACTTGTCCGTCGGATTCGATCCTTTCCGCAAACTATGCAAAGTGCAAACAGGCTCTTACGATTGCTGTCGATGCCCAGATGGACCGCAAGATGAATCGCGACCGTTCCATGGAAATGGCTTCGACGGCGGGGGCTTTTCTCGGCGGAGCCTTGGTTGGTTTTTTAATAGGATGGTTGGTCTTTTAAAATGAAAATTGTCCGCTATATTCTTTTACTCGGGGCGGTGGCATCTTCCCTTGCGTTTGAACTTCGGGAAGTGAGCCGCCTGGAAGAATCGGATGGACTTCCCGGTGCGGAAATTTCCGCCTATTCTCCCGAACAAAAAATTCTTGTCGTGGCATCGGGCGATGAAGAACTTTCTGTTGTTTCACTTAGCGACCCTTCGAAACCTCGGATAGAAAAAATTCTCCATTTCCAGGGAGATGTTCCGAGCGTTGACGTTTATCGGAACCTTGTCGCCGTCGTCGAAACGAACATCCCGAAAACCTCGCCGGGATTTCTTCATTTGTTCAAAATCCAGAACCGTGACTTGGTAAAGCTTCGGACTTTTTCAGTCGGTGCACAACCCGATATGGTCGCTTTTTCGCCCGACGGGAAAACGATTCTTGTCGCTTGCGAAGGGTCCATCGACGAGGAATCCCTTGAAGATCCCGAGGGAAGCGTCGGACTTGTCGATTTGACAAAAGGCGTTGAACAGGCGACAGCGCAGACGTTGACTTTTGGTGCGTTTGACAGTCTTTCCCTTGCAAGTTCCGGGGTGAGGCTCGGCGGACCCGGCAGCTATCTGCAAAATTTGGAACCCGAATATGTCGCCTTTTCGCCCGATGGAAATTTTGCCTTTGTTTCGCTCCAGGAAAACAATGCGGTGGCGAAAATCGATGTTCGAAAAAAGGCCATTGAAAAAATTTGGGGATTAGGTTCGGTCGATCATTCCGCGAAAGGTTCCGGCTTCGACTATCGGGACGATGGAAAAATTTCAATTGAACAGGCGCCGGTTCGTGGGGAACTCCAACCGGATGGCATTGCCGTGTTTGAAAAAGGCGGAAAAATTTATCTTCTTTCGGCAGATGAAGGCGCAAGCCGAGATTTTTCCTTCTATTCGGACGAAACCCGGGCGGACCTGCTTTTAAAAACGGGACTTTTGGATAAAAGCGTTTTTACGGAATCGCTGGTCCGAAAGTTGGGCCCGCTTCTGATTGATGCGGAAAATCCCTGTGACGGGAACGAACCGTGCCGCTATCTCAACACGTTCGGCGGTCGTTCCATGAGCCTTTTTGACGGCGAAACGGGAAAGCGTATCTGGAACAGCGGCGATGCAATCGAAAACGCTTTGGCGAAAAACGCCCCGGCTCTTTTCAACTGGAATTCCAAAAAGAAAAAGGTCAAGGCCGATGTCCGGAGCAAAAAGAAAGGTCCCGAGCCGGAGAATGTTGTCGTCGGAAAAATCCACGGGGAACTTTTTGCCTTCTTGGGGCTGGAACGTTCAAGCGGCATCGTGACTTTTTCCCTTAAAAATCCCGAAAAACCGCAGCTGGTAAACATTTTCTCAAATGCGAAAGATCGCGGTCCCGAAGGCATTCTCTTTATTTCCGCAGAAGAAAGTCCGCTCTCGGGGGAGCCGCTCCTGGTTGTCGGCTATGAATACAGCAAGTCGCTGATCGTCTATCGGATTTTTTATTAAATTGACGTTCGCCATGAAATTTTTCAAGTTGTCTTTTCACATCGAAGGTTCCTCGAAGTCGCACTCATTGCGGCTTCCCGAATTTTCGAAGCGCCTCCTTGGCGCGGGAAAGGCTCTTGTGCTTTTGGGAATTGCCCTGCTCTTTGTCCAGGGAAGCGTCCATTTTTCCTACGGCTTTTTAAAAAAACGGATGCTCGCCAACCGCGTAGCCTTGTCCGAGAAGTTGGACCGGGAACAGGCTCGGCTGGACTCCTTGAACAGGATGATGGAATCGCGCTTTGCCAATGAAGACCTGCTCCACTACAAGTTCGGTCTGAATCCGACGGATCGCTCGAGTCGGGAAATGTCTATCGGCGGACCGGAACGCCCGGAACGGCGTCTTTCAAGGGTTGCCCAACCGATTCTCGACCAGGCTCTTTCGCTGAAGGCGAAGACGGAACAGTTCCGCGCGAAGGCGCTCGAAAACGAGAAAAATTTCCGGGAAATTGCTGGCTTTGCCGGACAGCAGTATGCGAATTGGAGGCACATCCCTTCGATTTCCCCGACGACAGGACGCTATGCGTCGGCATTTGGACAGCGCGTTCACCCGATTACGGGCGAAGTCGGAAAAATGCACAACGGTATCGATATTTCGAACAGTCGTTGGACGCCGATTTATGCGACGGCTGACGGGGTTGTGACCATTGCGCGTCGCAGCGATTCTTTTGGCAATTATGTCGCCCTGGACCATGGAAACGGATTCGTGACGAAATACGGTCACATGCAGTCCATTTCCGTCAAGCAGGGACAACTCATCAAGCGTTATCAATTATTGGGATACATGGGCAACACCGGGCTTTCCGCCGGTCCTCATCTTCATTACGAGGTTTGGCTGAATTCCAGGCCGGAGAACCCGCTTCGTTATATTCTCCCTGGAGAATACGCAATTCAGTAGGCTGTTCTTTTTTCGGGACGGCTGTTTCCGAATTTGCGCTTAGACATTCATGAATCTGATTTCTGTGGCGTTTGCCCTTGCCTTGGGGACGTGTCCGCGCTTTGTCGAAATTTTGCCCGACCCTTCCGACGTGGAAGATGCCCGTGGGGAATTCGTCGAAATTCGCCTGCCGCATGCTCCGTCCCGCGATACCGTTTCCGTCTATCATGAAGAGAAAAAAGTTTGGGAAGGAAAAATTCCCGAAAGAATAGACCGGATTCTCCTTATCCGCGATACAGCGCTTTGTCCGAAAACTCCAAAACTTTTGTGCGAAAAACTTTTGGGAAGCGCTCTGCCGAATTCCCGTAAGGACGTGTGGAAATTGCAGGGCGGATCCTGCGAGGACTTTGCGAATCTTCCTGTTCCAAAACCGGGATATTCATTTGTACGGAACGATTCCGCTTTCGATGCCTGGAGCTTTGCCTTGCCGACGCCCGGATTTCCGAATGGAAATTTTGAATCGGGCGTGAACGATTGTCGCTTGCAAATCGATACGCTTTTTGTTGAAGCTTCCGTCTGGAAGGGCGAGTGGACGCTTCTCGGCTGTGATTCGGCTCAGGTCCGGGCTTTGTTCCGTTCGGAAAACTCCCTGTCCGAAAAATCATGGGTCGGGCTTTTGGAGAGGGATATCCGTTCCCGTTTCGATACGCGCCTTTCGGCAAAGGCTCTTGAAATCGTCGCGACATGGCCGCCGGACGATGTTCCCGGAAACGATTCGTTAGATACGCTGGTCGCTCTCGCCGGAAATTTTCCGGTGCGCATCTCGGAAGTGCATCCGTGCCCGGAAGAAGGCGTTCCGGAATGGATTGAAATCTATCACGAAGGTTCGCGAGAAATTTCCCTGTCCGGGATGAGGCTATGCGGAAATCGGAATGTAAAGCTGCCCGATGTGAAAATCGGAAATCGGGAAAGCGTCGTCCTCACCAAGGATACGCTCGGAATGCGGAACTTTGTTGGAAATGACGATGTGCGGATTCTCGCCGTAAATTTCGGGTTTCTGAAAAACGGCTCCGATTCGCTTTTTCTTTGCTACGGGGATGAAAAAGTGGATTCGGTCGGCTGGGGAAAGCTCGCACGGATACAGGCGCATTGTCCTGCGGGATTTTCGACGGCGACGGGTCGCGAAGAAAACAGCCCGGGTTTCCAGACACCGGGAAGCCTTGCTTCGAATTCGGACGGGGAACTTCCCTTTCGGGTGGAATGGAACGCCCGGATTTTTTCCCGAAAGAACCGGCAGAATCCCCTGATGATTCGGGTTGAAAGCAGCGAAGAAGTCCTTGTGGAGTTGATTTCGGGCAAGGGAAATCTTTTGTGGAAAAAAACGCTTCCGGCAGATGCTGCAGGAAATCGCTGGACGGAAATCCCGCTTCTCGACAAGGGCTTTCCCGGTCCGAACTTTTTGCGCGTTTCACAGAAAAATTCAGAAAAGCGAATCGGCGTGATATTGCGTCCGTGAGGAAATATGGAGAAAATCTTTTTGTGCGTCCTGGTTTTTTGTGGGGCGCTTTTTGCCGATGTCCGGATTCCCGACCCCTGGAATCCGGGATGGTTCGAACTTCTCGGAAAAAATCCGGCGCGAAAGGCTTCCGGTTTTAAGCTTGGGATTCTCTGGACCGAGCCGATGGAAGGCGTCGATTACGATGTCGTCGAAATCGTTTCCGAATGGGGAAATCCGCGTTACCGGCTGGGGGCTTCCTTTGCGGGGTCGTTCCTGGACTCGCTATATCGCAGCGAAAATTTTGGAATGGATTTTTCCGTTTCCGCTTTTACATTGCTGTTCGGCGCCGGGGGAAATGTCGATGTCCAGGTGATTCCCGGCGAAGCGACCTGGTGGCGGGCCGTGGGGCGGGCTGGAATTTCCTGGAACGGAAGCGCTATGTTTTCTGGCGGGCTGTGGGGAATCTTCCCGTCGGATTTTGAACATCCTTCGCTTGCGGGAAATATCTTTTGGAATCCGGGGGAAAACTTTTGGAGCGAAGCCGCCTTTCTCTACCAGCGACCGCATGGTTTTTTGCTGGCTTTTGGCGAAAAAATCCGCTTGGGAACATTGGAGTTGCAGGGCAGTGTCGCTTATCCCGGTCCACGGGTCGGTATCGGCGTTTCCGTCGGAATTCGAAGCTTGGGAGCCTCTTTTGGGATGCATCGGGACGGGAATTACATGAATTCCAGGATGTGCGGGCTTTTTTACCGGAAAAATTCTGAAATTTACGAATTAAATGGTAAATTTTGAAATACATGTAAGCATAATGTCTTTTAGCGATATCTATTTTGTTATATTGTGCCTATGATGGTTCTGATTGTTTTGATGCTATTGCTCTTGATTGCCTTTGTGGTGATGCTTGTCTGGAATGTGAAATTGAGCAGAAAATTTCGGATTATCAATTCGATGGCTCAAAATATGAAATCCTTGTGGGCCGTCTTTGATCTGGACACGTTGCGGGTGATGACAGCCTCGAACGCTTTGCTTAAAATTGTCGGGATCCCCGCAGAGACCGTTTCGGAACATAATCCGCGTGAAGTGGTTCATCCCGATGATCTAAAACGTTTAGACGTTGCTCTTCGTGCGGCCAAGGCTTCGAAAAAATTTGACAGTATGGGCATTCGCCTGCGCGATGTTCGTTACGGTTGGCAGTGGTATGAAAACTATGGCTTTTTTATGAAAGACGGTTCGCAGACCCTGTTCTGCTGTTCCTATTTCCCGATAAACGATCGGATGCGAATCAGCGAAGAGCTTATCGAGACGAAGCGTCGGATGGCGATAATGTTGGATAATTCGTTTAACATTATCTGGACATTGGACTGTTCTTCGAGGTTGCTTACGCTTCTTACGGATGTGACACGCGAGCGCTTTGGCGTTGACGATCACAAAGCCGGGCTGCTTTCGTCAACCGAGGATTTTTTCTTGAAAGAGGATCTCCTGTCGTTCCGGAAAATGCTGAACAAGAGAATCGAAGACCTTTTAAAAGACGGGCTTATGCGGGATAAACCGCAGAAATTTAATGTGCGCGTTAAAAATCGGGACGGTAGCATTGTCAATTTTGTGACGCGCAGTACGCTTGAGAAAAACGATGTGGGACAGTTCGTTCTTTACGGCGTAAGCCGCGTAGCCTTGGATAGTGATGAATTTCATTGAATCGGCGTTCGAAGAGGCGCTCTCTGCTGTCGGCCTTTCGTTTCCCAATCCGGCTGTTGGGGCGGTTGTCGTAAAAGATGGAACGATTGTCGGTCGCGGACACACACAAGTCGTACACGGTCCCCATGCGGAAGTGATGGCTCTCCGGGATGCAGGCCCTGCGGCGCAGGGGGCTACTTTGTATGTAACGCTTGAACCGTGCTGTCATTTTGGTCGAACGCCCCCGTGTACAAACGCTATTATTGCAGCGGGAATCCGGAACGTTTTCTTTGCCCATCGGGACCCCAATCCGCAGGTCTTTGGAAAAAGCGAAAAGATCCTTGCAGAAGCGGGAATCGAGTCGGTATATGTTGATCCTCCGGAAAACTTTCGAACTTTTTACGAAGCATACGATTACTTTGTACGCAACGGTCGGACATTTGTCGAATGCAAAATTGCGGAAACTGCAGACGGTTTTATCGCTCGCCCTGACCGAAGTCCCGTTCGCATAACGGGTCGTGCCGCGGACGAATGGACCGCTAGATGGCGGCGGACTGCGGAATACATTCTCGTAGGCGGAGGAACTGCAAACACGGATAATCCGCATTTGACCGTGCGCGGTGTCGTGGGCAATAGTCCGCATCGGGCTGTTCTCTGCGGAAACCGGAAGTTGTTAGCGGGTTTGCATCTTTTTGAAAATCCTTCGGATAAGCCGATGGTTTTTAGCCGGGTTTCCCAGGATGACATTTCATCTGTCGCCGATGTCCGCCTTTTCACTTCCGACGACTTTGACGAAAACTGGGAAAAAGTTCTGGATGATTTTTCGCGGATGGGAATCCATCGCCTGTTGGTGGAACCGGGAAAGACGCTTGCCCAAAAAATCCTGAAATCGGGAAAATGGAACCGCTTCTACGTGATCCGTTCTCCGCGGAAGATGAAAGAGGGTCTCGCTTGGCGAACCGGCATCGAACCGGAATTTAGCCTTTCCGAGTGTTTGGGCGAAGATTCCCTGCTTCTCGCTAGGAATCGCGGCTTGGATTTTCAATAGACGACGAGAAACGGTTTTGCCTTGCCCTTTGTGCCGGCCCTGAAATAATAAAGTCCGGGAGCCAGCTGCGTTCGAATCTCTTCGGCGCGGATGCAGAGGCTTGTCCCTGTGTAGGAAATCCTGCGGACCAGTTTGCCGGCACGTGTGCGGATTTCGAGGACGTGCTTTGAGGAAGGAAGGGCGGCAAAGCAGAGAGGCGTTTCGCCTCGCCACGGGTTCGGGTAGCTGCGCATGGGGAGCGTATCCGCTTGCAACGCACCGCTAAAATTTTCTCGCAGCCTGGAAAGAACCAGGACCGAGTTTTCCGACTGGGCGACAAGCGGCGAAATTCCGGACCACGAAATCGTGTCCAGGGAATAAAATGACGTTTTTTGATTTTTTCCGTAAAGGGCGACCGATGCTTTTCCTGCAAACTGGGAAAGATCGGGAAAGGAATCCGGTGTAATTCGATAGTAATCGATGGCTGGCGCTTCGAGCGTGACAGGGGAAAGAAGCGGATTTTTTAGATAGGGCGAATCGGGCCAGTCCGAAAAGTCCCCGGTAAAGTGGAACGATGAATCCGAAAAATCGGTGCGGGTTCCCGAAAAGAAAAGTTTCCTGGCAAAATCGTCAAAGGCCGAGTCCGGATCGATTTCCCGGGCGGCGAGTTCCTTGGCGTAAACGTTTTCAAAACCGGAATCCGGCATGGACGAAAAACGTTCCCACAGCTTGGTATCGAAATCTTCGTTCCAGGCGTGTAAATTGTACAGTCCCCAGACGGCCAAGCCGTAGCTTGAACTGATTCGGTCAAACGGGATTCCTGTCGAACGGAAAAAGGAAGGAAGGGACATCCAATAATCGTCGGCATCCGGTATGGCGATTTCTTCGAGTGCGGTCGCGGACGCTTCGAACCAATAGCTGTCGTATTCGAAAAAACTGATGTATGCCGCCTGGACGGCATGGTAAAATTCGTGGACGGCGGTAGTGCGGAGCGCAAGCCCGTAATCTTCCGGGTAGTTTTTACCGGTTATGTTGTTTGTAATGGGAAGGGAGGCTTGGACATAGGTGCAAAAGGAATCGGAAAGTTTTTTGACTACGGGATTGTTTTCGTCGGGGTAAAGAAAGTCGTTGTCGATGATGATTTCCGTTTCTTCCGGCTTTGAACCGGGAGGAAATGTCAGTCCCATGCAAGCCGTGCAAAAACCGCCTAGAAGTGCCGCATTGTCGCGCACAAGGTTTATATCGATAACTTCTACCGGATACAAATCGCTGTCACCGTTCTTTTGAAAATGCCAGGTCGGGTTTGCGCCTTTGGGGATTTTTGTCCCGTGTTTTTTGATGTGAAAATTCCAGGCGGATTCCAGGGATTTCGCTAGCGAATCAATCCAGGCTTCGGATGTTTTGTGCGGACCTTCAAGGACATAGTAAATCCGAAAGTGCGTCGTCTTTCTTTCTTTGACCGCCGATGTGTCGTAGTAAAATTCCGGGTCGCAGCTTGTCGAGGAGATGCTTGCGCTTCGGGCGGTTGCCCTAAAATTTTTCACATCCTGAAAATGCTTTTGAATCTGGCTTGTTCCGCAGAACGGGCTTGCGACGACTTCGGAAAAGAGGATTGCGAAGAATCCGATTGCTTTCCAGAAAGAGTTTTTCATGGGCGCCGCTTCATCGCTTTCCAAAGAATGTCCTTGGCTTGCGCTTCGAGAACCGGATCTTCTTCGACGACTTTTTGATATCCCGGTTTGGTGCGGGCATCGATGATCAGCGGGGATTCGCATCCCCAATGTTTTTGGGAGACCCGGGAATTTGCTCCGTAAATGTCTCGGGCGGGATCGCTGCGCGTGAATGTAACCCAGAGCCAGTTGTCGATAGTTTTTGCGGTAAAGGAGGCGTCATCGGCAATGGTAACGAGCGGAAAGTTTTCGCGGAAGTTCCAGCGGGAAAGCGTTTCGGCCAGGGCTTCGATATCTGCCGCAGGAGTTCCCTGGATAACGAGCGTTCCCGGAAAAACAATGCGTGGAGAAGAAAATCCCTGAGGAAGAGGAATCGTCGAAAATCCGTCTTCCGCTGAGAGTCCGAGTCTTCGGATAGGTTTGCCCGCCGCAGCGACGATGACTTTTGAACCGTGGTTGAGCTTTCGACCGGAATAGTCCAGCGTGTCGATGGTCGTCTCCGTCTGGAAGTGGATGTCCCGATCCAGATGGACGCGCGCCAGAATGTGAACAAAGTAACCGACGATATCCTGCGTGTCGAGAAGTTCGCTGTCTTCCCTCGCCGCGATAAAGAGATACTTGGAAAGGGAAACCTGGTTGAATCCTAAGAGCGCATTCGCTTCTTTCAGAAGTTCCATCGGTTCGCGCTCCGGTAGATACGGCGTATAGCGTTCCCTTCCAATCGCAAGGAGGAGCGGGTGGACACCTGCCGCATCAACGGAATGCATTTCGCAGATTCCCGCCACGGATTCCGGTACGATGGGACGAACCAGCTCCCCGATCAGTTTTCCGAAAACCGAATCTTCCTGTGGCGGCCGACCGACCGTTGTAAAGGGAAAAATCGCATTCTTCTTGCAGAAAATCTTTTTGACGCGGAGACAGGGAAATTCGTGCCTTGCGGAATAGTAGCCGAGGTGATCGCCAAAAGGACCCTCGGGTTTGAGGTCCGGCGCGACTTCTCCTAAGATGCAAAAATCCGCGTCGGATGAAATTTTCCAGCCGTTGAGGTCTCGGTAGTGGAAAGCCCGTCCGCCGAGAAGTCCCGCAAAAGTGAGTTCGGAAAGCTCGGGCGGCATCGGCATAATCGCGGCGAGGGTATGCGCCGGCGGTCCACCCAGCCAGACGCTGACTTTAAGCGGCTCGTTTTTCTGTAGAGCGGCTTCGTGGTGTCTCGCGATGTCGCGCTCGATTTGGTAATGCAGACCGCATTCCTCGTCCGGAATGTAGCCGTTTCCCGAAATCTGGATGCGGTACATGCCCACGTTGGATTTGAGAATGTTGCTTTCGCCGGGCATCTGGGAAAAGACTTGGGGAAGCGTCAGAAAAGAACCACCGTCCTCCCTGTGCAGACGGATTTGTGGCAATCTTCCTAGCGTAGTCGTCTGGGCGAGAACTGGAGCGAAAAGGCTTTTGCGGGGAAGTGCGGAGACCCCGATTTCGGGAAGAGTCAAAAAGCGCTTTGGATGCTTCAGGACGGAAAGCGGATCGGCGTGAAAGGCGATGGCTGTTTCGGCTTTTTGCCACGTCTTGCGGAAAAGAAAACGGGCTCGTTCCATTGTCCCGAAAATATTCGCCGCTGCCCGGAACGGGGAACCTTTGACCCGTTCGAAAAGAATCGCGGGCATGGATTCCCGGGTGGCGATTTCCGCCATTTTGGGCATCAGCAAGTCGGGGGAGACTTCATCGCGGATGCGGAGAAGCATCCCGTGCTTTTCAAGGTCGAGGAGTGCCGCTTCGAGTGAAGGGTAGGACATGAAATTTTGCGCTAGCCGGCGGAAAGATTTTCTGACGAAAACGCCCGGAAAGATTCCGTTTTCCGGCGGGATTCAAAGGTGTTTTTTGCCTGGAGCAGCGCTTGACGAGAAGGGAACGCATATTGGATTTTTGCGCATTCCAAAACGTTTGCCAGTTCGGGCGATTCCCCGTTAAATTGAATCTCGTCCGTATATTCCAGAAAATTTCCCGAAGCGGTCTGTTCGTGGGTCGCGGAGAACGCGGTGAAAGGTCCCTGCTTTAATTCGGCCCGCCATGAGGAGCCTTTGACCATGGATATGATGCATTTCCATTGGACGATTTGGAATCCGGACACAAGCCGGTAGGAAACAGACGCTCCGATTTGCAACTCGCTGTCGATCCGGAAGAAAATGGTCGGGGATTCTCCGACGGAAATCTGCAGGGGAAAGACGCGAAGGAGATTGTCCGCTTCACGTTCCTGGATTTGAAATCCCGATGTCTGAAAAAGGTTTCCCATTTCTATAAAGATAGCAAAATTGCGCGCCACCAGGCGAGAAGGAAAAATGCGAAGAAGAAAATCCAGGAAAGCAAATCCCGAACGCCTACGGGTGAGCCCCAGAGAAGAACCTTTTTCCTGGGGAGAAATCCCGTGGCAACGCCTAGCACAAGTCCATAGAAATGCGCGAGGATATCCGAATGTTCACCGATTCCGAGAAAGACGGCGAGAAGAATCGCGGCGCAGAGAGGGGCAAATCTCCGCAGAATACCGTGGGATTCTTTTGGCATCAGGCGAAATTCGACGGTGGCGAGAGTTCCTAGTGCGCAAAAGACAAAAGTTGAAAAACCGAGCGAGCGGAAATCTGTGCGGACCGAACAGGCGACAAGAAAATTGGCAACGGACGACGCAACGGCCAATGGAAACGCGATT
The DNA here is from genome assembly GCA_963656065.1 of Alistipes onderdonkii. Taxonomy (GTDB): domain Bacteria; phylum Fibrobacterota; class Fibrobacteria; order Fibrobacterales; family Fibrobacteraceae; genus Hallerella. Next base: position 88,052 of record CAVKGV010000006.1, on the reverse strand, counting down.
CGGGATAGCGGCATCCGAAAGGCGAGCAGGTTCAAGACGATGTAGCCCGAAACGAGATTTGACACCAAGTGGTGCGCATCGCCGTGGAGCGTCAATGCGGTTATCGGACGCCACCAATCTCCGGCGAGGATTTTTTCCGCATCGGAAATTCCTGCATGGTAGAAGCGGCTACCGTGGCTTGAAAACTGGAGAATGGTGAAAACGGACGGAACGAGAAGGACAAGCAACGGAGAAAGGGCGAGATGGAGTGCTAGCGGGGGATTTTCGCTTCGAGGAGGATTTTCCTTTCGATACAGGGCGATCTGTTCCTCTGCGGAATCGATGATGTCTGACCGGACCGCGATGAGATAGGGACCGCGGTCGTCGCGACGGATGTGATGGGAAATTCCCTGGCTTGCGAGAACGAGACTGTAATCGCGAATCTGTTCGTAATCCCCGATGGCCGCGATGCGTTCGCTTTCCGATTCCTGAACGATTTGGCTTATCACCAGCCGTTTGAAAAGGGTCGGTGTACGCATCGGGACCTAGTCATCGCAGGAAAAGTTCAGGTCTCTGCGGTAGGGTTCGAATCCCGCTTGGCGGATAAACTCTTCGGCTTCGGCGATGCTCCGGATTCCGTTTGATTTCAACACGTTCTCTTCGAGGACGATGCTGTTGATGTCGTCTGCTCCGGCGTGAAGCCCGAGTTCCCCGATAGGCTTTCCCATTCCGAGGACGGAAACTTCGATATGGCGGATGTTGTCGAGGTAGAGGCGCGAAAGCCCGAGAACCTTTAGATATTCCATCGGGGAAACGTGGCGAATCGGAAAACGGTCGGTTTGCGGCTGGAACGTCCAGGCGACAAAGCTCTTCACTCCGCCCGTTTCGTCTTGCAGAGAACGGACAAGTTCTAAGTGCCGGACGATATCTTCGCTCGTTTCTACGGAACCGATGACGATGTTCGCGCTTCCGGGAAGGCCGTTCTTTTGGCAGACGGCGAGAGTGTCTTTCCACTCTTTCGCACGGAGCTTCTTGGGACTGAGTTCCTGCCGGATCCTGTCGGAAAGGATTTCCGCACCCGCTCCGGGAACGGAGGAAAGACCGGCATCCTTCAGGATGCCGAGCAGTTCAACAAGAGTTAATTTGTGCGCATTGGCGATGTGTACAAGCTCTACCGGTGAAAAACCGCGAACGCTCATCCCGAGTTCCCGGGTGAGCATTTGCAAGACATCCGTGTAATAGGAAATCGGAAGGGTTTCATTTACGCCGCCTTGCAGAAAAATCTGGTCCGCACCGAGACGTTTGGCTTCAAGCGCCTTCTCTCGGATTTTTTCTTGGGAAAGCGTATAGGCTCCGCGCTCTTCGTTTTTTCGGGAAAAGGCGCAAAAGTTGCATCCGATGGAACAGACGTTCGTATAATTGATAATCCGATACACCGTGTAGCCGACGCGTTTCCCCGGAAGTTTCCGGTTCCGTACGTCATTTGCTGCTTTGACAACTTCTGTCCAATCCGCTTCTTCCAAAATCTCCACGGCTTCATCGGGAGAGAGACGTTTTTTGTCAATCGATTTTTGAACCAGCGGGTGCATGTTACATCGTGCGGACGGGGAAAAGTCCGAGCAGGTCCAACACGTCTTCGAGGACAATCTGCGAGCATTTGACGAGGAAAAGTCGGGATTTTTCTTCAGGGCTTCCCAAGACGCGGTCTTCGTGGATGAACTTGTGGGCGGCTCCTGCAATGTCAAGAGCGTATTGGGCGAGAATGCAGGGCTCGTCCGATTCGACCGACTGGCGGATCCGCTCCGCCTTTTGGGCGAGAACCTTGATGAGTTCGTAAGCGTTATCGTCTTCGAGCTGCCTGTAATCTACATCCTTTGCCGTCACTTCGTAGCCCGCTTTGCGCATGATGCTGCAGAGCCGGACATGGGCGTTTTGCACGTAAGGTCCCGTTGCCCCTTCAAAGCTCAGGGCGGAATCCCAGTCAAACTTGACATCCATCAAACGGTGATTCTTGAGATCGTTGAACGTGAGCGCGCTGATGCCGATTTGCTGGGCGATCAGTTCCTTGTTCTCTAGACCCGGATTTTTCTGGTCGATAAATTCAAGAATTTTTTTCTGGGCGGCTTCGATGACATCGCGGAGAAGCTTCGCCTTGCCGGTGCGCGTTTTCCCTTTTTCCCATTTGCCGTCGATGAGGTTCAGGATTACGCCGAACGGGATGTGGATGAGCGTATCGTACCATTCCCGTCCCATCTTTTTGAGGACGAGCTTGACCTGTTTAAAATGGAGAGCCTGTCCCAAGTCCACGACATAAAGGCACTTGTCGAAATTGTATTCTTTCTTGCGGTAAATCGCCGCGGCGAGATCGCGGGTCGCGTAGAGCGTACTGCCATCGCTTTTGCGGATAAGGCACGGGTTCAGCTTGTATTCGTCGAGCTTTACCACGTCGCGTTCTTCGCTGCGTTCTAAAAGTCCCTTCGCTTCGAGTTCCTCGATAACCGCGGGCATCTTGTCTTCGTAGAACGATTCGCCGGTATAATGATCGAAATCGACGCCCATCATCTTGTAGATGCGCATCAGTTCCTTGAGCGTCGCGGCCCGGAATGCGAGCCATAGCTTGTGATACAAGGCATTGCCACGTTCGAGTTCCGCAAACGCCTTGCGCGCTTCGTCTTCGAGAGATGGCTCTGCTTCCGCCGCCTTGGAAAAGCTCGCGTAGAGGATATTCAGTTCCTTGACGGTCAGGTTTTCGAGAGTCGCATCGTCCGTCGGGCGGTTCTCCCGCAGATACATGACGATAAGCTTGCCGAAAGCCGTCCCCCAGTCGCCGAGATGGTTGATCCGTTCGACTTTATAGCCGCTCGCCTTGTAAATGCGCGAAAGGCTGTTGCCTATCATGGTCGAACGCAAGTGGTGGAAGGCGAGTTCCTTTCCGATGTTCGGGGAACTGTAGTCGATGCAAACCGTCTTGCCGTTCGGGCTTGCGTGTCCGTAAGCGAGGCCCTTTTCGGAAATTTCTTCCAGGATGGATTTTGCCAAGAAGTTTCGGTCGATGAAAAAGTTCAGGTAGCCTGCTACGGCTTCGACTTTGGAGAGTCCCTTGGGAAGCTTGATCTTCACGGCCAATTCTTCGGCGATAAGCTTCGGTGCCTTGTGCAGGGTGCGGGCCAGAGCGAAGCATGGAAGTGAAAAGTTGCCATGTTCCGTATCTGTCGGAATCGTGAGCAGTTTTTTCGCCTGTTCGTATTCAAAGGCGCCCGTCTCGGCGACGGACTTAGCTATTTCGACATCAAATGAGTTCATTTTCAATCTTTACCTTTTTCGCTTTGGTCTGGATAAAGTCTTTTTCTTCGAGCTTTGCAATCTTCGCATCACCGTAGAGCTTTTCAAAGGCCAGTTCTTCGCGCTTGCTTTCCTCGAAAAGTTGGACTATCAGGTCGAAACCCGCGTCAAACACGGCCCAGCGCATATTGATGCCCGGCTTATATTCTGTCCGATACGGCATCTTTTTCGCCTTGAAATCCTTGGAAAGCGCATCGAGAATCGCTTGCATCTGGGCTTCGCTTTCGCAGGTAGCGAGAATCATAAAGTCGGCGGTTTCCGAAATTCCCTGGAGATCCAAAAGTTCCAGATCAAGTGCGCGAAGTTCAAAAAGGGTGGTGGCTGCCATCCGGACCGCTTCCGTGTAAGAAGTGTTCTTGGCGGATTTCTTTGCCGACGTCTTTGACGTCTTGGAAACCGCGGCCTTTTTGGCGACCTTTGTCGATTCCTTTGACGTCTTGGAAACCGCGACCTTCTTGGAAACCTTTGTCGAGGTCTTTTTTGTGGTTGTCTTTTTTGTGGTTGTCTTGGCTGTTGTCATTTGGAACCTGCCTGTATTATTTTTTCAAAATCCTTGCCCACATAGACCGTTGCGTCAAAAAGGACACGCTTGTTTTGTAGCGGAATGACGTTTTCGGTGTGGAGTGCTCTAGCTAGGGCTTCTGCGCCCGCCCAATGAGGATTGCGAAGGGCGATGATCGTTTCTTCGTAATTCCAAAGTTTTTCGTTGCTCATTTCGAGCACGTCAAATCCCTTGGACCGCAGATAGTCGCGCATTTTGGACGCGGCTCCGGGGATTCCGCTGGAATTTAACACTTGAATGTCTCCGGGGGTTTCGCGGAATTCTTCGATAACCGGCTCTTCTTCCTTGCAGGAAAGCAAGATTCCCACAAGGCTTAGCAAGGGTAAAAGTTTTCTGGCTAGAGAAAATGTCACGCTGCAAATATAGCGATTTATCGCGGTCTGTTCTGGGAATCGACCTTGACGACCGTTGGTTTCCAGAGCTTTGCCTCTTCCGGAGTGAGGGAGACATAGGAGACGATGATGACGAGATCGCCTTTTTGAACCATTCGGGCGGCTGCTCCGTTCAGGCAAATCGTACCCGAATCCCGCTCCCCTTCGATGACGTAAGTGTCAAAGCGTGCCCCGTTATTGATATCGAGAATCCCGACTTTTTCAAAGGGAATGATTCCTGCCGCATCCATCAAGGTTTTATCCAGTGTAATGGAGCCTTCGTAATTCAAGTTCGCGTCGGTAACCGTTGCGCGGTGGATTTTACATTTGAGAAGTTCGATTTGCATTTTGCCTAGAAGCGTATTTGCAGAATTCCGGCGACTCCGTGGTCTAGGTTCGGTCCGACACCCAGGCTGAACCGGTTCGCATCGGGATTGTTGTTCCACTGCGTCCCGAAGAATGCGTCGGCAAAGGACCAGACGTGCGCTCCGAGAACGGGGATCAGCCAATAAACCCATGTATTGTCGTAGTCATCGCTATTGATTGCAAAATAAGTCAGACCGGCAACGCCGGCAACCCAGAGTGCGTCCATCCAGATTGCCTTGACCGATTCGTCATGCTTCCACTGGTAAAACGAGGGAATCGCCAGGGAAATGTAAGCGTAATTCTGTTCACCGGAGCGGTTCCGGTAGGTGCGGTCGATATCGGAATCTTCGAGACCGTTTGCCCGTTCACCGAGCCAGCTTTCTTCGGTTACTCCGAGACGTTTCCAAGGTTCCTGGAGATATTCCGACGGGCGGACTCCCAGTTCGGTCAGCTGGGTAAGCTTGTCGCGGCTCATTCCGCTTTCTTTTGCCTGCTGAAATTCCCATTGGGTAAGCCCCACGGATTCATAGTCGAATCCAACCCATTCATCGGAAGATGCGTTTACGTTTCCGACATCGGTTGTCGCTTCAGGAGCGTCAGGATCGTCTGCGCTATAGTAGTTGGCGCCGTCGGTATCTTCTGCCGGAGCGTAGTAAGAAGAGTTTTGGCTTTCGGAATCGTATGTTTCAAAATCATCTTGCGCAAACGAAACCGTTGTGGCAAATAGACAAGCGCAAAGAATTTTGAAAGCTATTTTCATGGATCCTCGGCAATTCAATAGTGCCGGGGGAGGGAATCGAACCCTCACAGAGTTGCCTCTACTGGATTTTGAGTCCAGCGCGTCTACCAATTTCACCACCCCGGCAGGGGCGTGTTCCAAATATAGAACTGTTTTTGGATTTTGAGTCGGGTTTTAAAAAGATTCCTGCTTTTTTATGGGCTGGAATTCCAAATTGAGCGGTTCCAGGAAGTTTTTCCCGTATTCAATAGCCTGCTCGCGGGTTTCGAATTCCCCGACGTGAACCAGGTAGAGAGTGCGTTCCTCGGTCTTGGATTCGAGAATCCTGGCGGCGATTTTCTTTGCCTGGAGTGTGCCGGTGAGCATTTCCGCATTGCTGGAAATGCTGAAGGCGCCGACTTGCAACGACCAGTTTTTGGCGGGCGCCGTCTCTTGGCTGGACTGGTTGGAACTTTCTTGGGCGGGTTCAAAGCCGGAAGAGCTTGAAGATTCGACTTGCGGAAGAGCTGCCGACGAACTCGAAGCGTTTCCGCTAGATGAACTTGAACCGGCAGTGGCGGTGCTTTCTTTGGCTGCTTCTGACTTTCCCCGTTCAATTGACTGGCACAGGCTCTGGACGGAATCTGTCGGATTTGCTTTGTAAAGGCTCTGGCATACTTGGAAAATAACGGAGAGCTGTCGCGGTTCCGCTTTGGCGAAAGCTGTCTTGAGGCTGCGGAAAGAGAGATCCGGACGCTTGAGATAAAGTTCGAACTGGGCGCGTGTCATGTAGAGGTCCGCAAAGACGGGAAGCGAATCCGGCGTGGCAATTATCAGGCTGTCGAGCTTTTTCCTTGCAAGGGAAAAGTCCTTGGCGTTTCCTGCCTGGGAACGGGCGAGCACTCCCCACAGGGCGCATTCGGAGCGTTCTTTGGCATCGAGTGCGGGACAGGCTGCGTCAAAGGCTTCGGCGGCGTGAATCCAGTCCCCGGATACGTATGCTTTTTGGGCGTCTTCAACGGTAACGGCTAGGACGCTTTCGATGGAAAACGCTAGCGCAACCAATAGCACGGAATAAAAACGCATCGCTTCTCCTTATTTTTCGACGGGTGTTCCGCGAAGAGTCCATCCGCGGACATCGTCGATGTGGCATGTGACGTAATCGCCCGGTTTTGCCGTCTGGGATTTGATAATGACTTTCTTGAAACTACCGGTTTTGCCGACCCATTCGCTCGGATCCTTTGATGAGGGACCTTCGATTAAAATTTCCTCGGTGCGACCGATCATCTGCCGGTTGCGTTCGAGCGTGATGGCGTTTTGCAGCTCGACCAGCTTTTCAAGTCGTTTCTGCTTTTGGCTTTCGGTGAGTGTCTCGGTTTCCTTGGCGCTTTCGGTGCCTTCGCGCGGGCTGTAGATGAACATGAACGCGGAGTCGAATTGGGCTTCCCTGACTGCGGAAAGGGTCGCTTCGAAATCCTCGTCGGTTTCCCCGACGAATCCCGCGATGATGTCCGTCGTTAGCCCGTAGAACGGATTTTTGCCACGGAATTTTTCGAGAATCCGCATAAATTCATCGACCGTATAGCGCCGCCGCATTTTTTTCAGAATCGGGTCGCTTCCGCTTTGGAGCGGGATGTGCGCATGAGGGCAGATCTTGGGCGTGTCTTGCAGAACTTCGACAAGCTTTTCCGTGTAGAACTTCGGGTGCGGACTCATAAAGCGGATCCGGCGAATTCCTTGCACTTCCGAAATCCTGATCAGCAGGTCGGCAAAGTCCAGATCCTTTTCCCGGTAGGCGTTGACCGTTTGGCCGAGCAGGCAAATTTCGGAGACTCCACGTTCGCTTGCCGCTTCGACTTCCCGGACGACATCGCTTGCGTCGCGGTACTTTTCCCTTCCGCGGACATAGGGAACGATGCAGTAGCTGCACCGGAAATTACATCCGCGCTGGATCGTGACGTATGCGGAAAACGGGTGCGAAAGTTTCGCATACTCGCCTAGATAGTTCTCTGAATTTTCAAAACCTGTGACGACCCGCTTCGAGAGATTCCGCTTGTTTATGGCAAGAGGGTGGGGAAAGAGCAGATCGGGAATTTTGCTGTATTGGTCCGGGCCTATTACGTAATCGACACAATCGACCTGCTCAATAAGGCGCGTTCCCAGGTGCTCCGCCATGCAGCCCGTTACGATGAACTTGATCCACGGACGATGTTTCTTGAAAAATTTCATCTTGGAAATTCGGGCCTTGGCGCTCTCTTCCGCCTTTTCCCGAACGGAGCACGTGTTGAAGAAAAACAGGTCCGCTTCTTCGGGATCTTCAGTGGGAACGCAGCCGTTCTTTTCGAGCATCGAGGCGATAAGAGCGGAATCGTACTCGTTCATCTGGCAGCCGTAGGTATCGATCAGGTAGCGGGTCGGCATTTTTAGAACTGTAAATTTTTGAGATCCGAAAAATTGGGAATGGAATAGGTCGGCTCTACCGGGGCAAAACTTGCACGCTTGCCGAAACCGTTCTCGATGAAGACGCTGTCGATTCCGGCGTTTTTCGCTCCGAGAATATCCGGAGCATCGTCTCCGACCATGACGGCTTCCTCCTTGGTCACGCCTGTTTCCTCAAGGACTTTCAAAAACGGTTCCGCAGCGGGCTTGCGTTCGGAGACCGTATCGCCAAAGGCAAAGGCGCTAAAGCAGGATTCCAGTTCAAAATGCTTTAGAAGCGCAATTCCCGGGGCTTTCGGCTTGTTTGTCGCAAGAGCTTTTTTCGCGGGAAAGTTCTTCAGAAAATCGACTACGCCTGGATAGGGAACTGTCGCATTTTGGCAATGTTCTGCGTAAAACTGGCTGTAGCACCGGTGCACTTCTTCGAGCGGCGCATCGGCTCCTTCGAGGGAACGCTCGATGAGTTTCAGGGAACCGTTTCCGATATAGCTTCTGATTTTTTCTGTCGAAAGAGTCTTTAGCCCGAATTCGGCAAGCGCGTAGTTTACGGCAACGCTCAAATCGCCCAGCGTATTGAACAGCGTACCGTCCATGTCGAAAATATACAGCGATTTCTTTTTCATCGGGACCAAATTTAGCAATTTCATTTTTAGCGTTTTGTTATCTTGAAATTTATGAAACGAAAATTCATTCTTTGCTACCACGATTTTTCGGTAAAGAATTTTCGCCGGGCTTCGGAGCATGTTCGCTTGCTGTCGGATGCTGTTGGAGGTCCGATTGCGGTTGCGGTAATCCCATCGATGGAAGACGTTGCGGAAACGGAAGTCCATGCCTTTAAAGAGGAGCTGGAACGCTTGATTGCCTCGGGGCATGAATTGCTGTTGCACGGTTCTAAGCATCTGGCGGCGCAGCCTTTTCCTCGAAGCCTTTTGGGAAGGATGGCTCTTTTTTTGACGAACAACGAGGCGGAATTTGCTGGCCTTGACGCATGGGATTCCTTTGTCCTGCTCGAACAGGCGATGGAACGATGGAATGCTCTCTCGCTTCCGGCGCTTTCGGTCTTTGTTCCTCCAGCGTGGTATGGAAATCCTTTTTTAAAAAAACAGGTTCTGGAAAAGTTTGCGTTTTATGACGGTCGCTTTTCCGTAACCGGAAAGTCCCGAAATGACGGAAAGACCTTTTCTCCGGCGGTCAGCTTTGCAGGACTTCCGAAATGCAGCCTTCCGTTGGTAATGCTTATTGCGGAAACGGTTTTGCATTTGCCTTTTGAAAATTTGCGTCTCGTGTTTCACCCCGTTGATTTTGAAAACATAGGCAAAGAAAGGATTATTTCGTTAGTGAGAAAGTTCGCCTCGTGCCGAAATAAAATTCTCTACCGAAATCTTTGAAATTTTGGCTTAAGCGTCAAGGAAGCCTGATCAGTGTGGACCATGAAGTTCGCCAGTTCTAGGATTTTTTCATCCATAAAAAAATATCGAGCCAGCTCAGTATGCAAGGGCTGGAGGCTATTTTGGGTATCCAAATGACACATTAACCAATTTTTCCTTTAAAAACAGAAAAGACCCCGTTTCGGACGAGGTCTTTTTTCTTTCAAGGAGTTTTAGGCATTTGCGCTGCGATTTTTCTTGATTTCCTGCGCCTTGTTTTTAACCTTGTGGAAAATGGCGTTCGGCAACCAGAAGAATGTCGGCACCAGATACATCGTGAGGATACCCGAGACGAGAAGTCCTCCGACGCTCGCGATACCCATCGGCTGGGTCGAAGCGGCGGAATCGCCTCCGATAGCAAGGGCGAGAGGCATCTGGGCGATAATGGAAGCCGCACTGGCGAGCAGAATGGCCTGGAACTTTTCCTTGCCAGCCGTGATAATGGCGGAGCGTCTTCCCATCTGACCGGAACGCAGGTAGGCGTTTGCGCTGTCGAGAAGAAGAATTGCATTGTTCACCACGACACCTATCAGCATGACGATTGCCATAAACGCTATCATGGATAGAGGCTTGTTTGTGACAACAAGCGACAGCACCACTCCGATTGCGCCCATCGGAATCGTTGTGAGGATGACAAAAGGCTGGGCGAAGGATTCAAGCAATGCGACAAGCAGGATGTATGTCAGAAGAATCGCCATGATGATCGCGACGACGAATTCCGAGACCATGTCGTTTTGCATGTCCGCCGTTCCGCCAAAGGAGAATTCGACGCCTTCGGGGATTCCTTCCCACGTCTTGGTCGCCTTCATGATGTCACCCATGATTTGTCCCGATGTGTAGCCAGGGAGAAGGTTCATCGAAACTTCGACGAGGCGCTTCTTGTACTTTCTGGTGATTTGCGTTGGCGCTTGCGTATTTTCCACGTAGAACAGCGTGGACATTGGAACATAACCCTTTGACGTGTAAATCGGCAGGTCCAGAATCTTCTGGCGCGTGTCGCGGTCGCTTTCCTGGAGTTCCAGGTAAATGTCGTATTCTTCGCCGTCTTCGGTGTATTGGCTTGTTTCGTAGCCGCTTACGTAAATATAGGCCGCGGTCGATGCGGATTGGACCGCCATGCCGTAGTCGGCGAGAACTGCTCTGTTCGGGATAAAGGCGATTTCCGGTTTTCCCGCTTCATAGGAGGACTTGACTTCCGTAACGCCGCTCATTTCGGTGATGTGCGCTTTCGCAATTTCGGAAGCCTTGACGACGGAATCCCCGTCTAGCCCGAGCACTTCGAGAACGACGTCACCGGACTGTCCTCCGCCCATGTCGGTTGTCGAAGCGGCTTTCAGGCTGATGTAGGCATCGGGAATGTTCGCGAGGACTGGACGCAGCGAATCAATAATCTCGTCTGTCGTCCGAACGCGGCCTTCATCTTTTCCGATGAGCGTAATCCGCATGGTAGCCTGTCCGACGGAACTCATACCCGATTCGCCACCGACTGTCACATAGTAACGTCTGAGCTCGGGGATGTCCTTGATGCGGCTTTCGATGACCTTGGTGATGCTGTCCGCGGTTTCGATGTTCGTGCCGGCGGGAAGTTCGAGAGAAAGCTTGATCACGCCTTCATCGCTTTTCGGCATCAGTTCGACGGACATGAACTTCGTCACGAGCAGGAATGTTCCGGCAATCAGGGCGATTAGGACAAGTGTCTGGAAAATGACGCCGGGAATCGACAGGGCAAAGGAAAGCGTCTTGATGTAGATGTTGCGCGACCAGTTGATAAACATCGGGAAGATGCTGAAAATCTTGGAAAATACGCCCTTCTTTTCCTCGGCGAATGTCCCGTCCGGATTTTTCTTCTTTCCCTTGAACAGGTAGGCCGCCATCAGCGGGGTCAGCGTAAAGGTAAGCAGCAGGGAAACGGCCGTTGCAAAGACCATCGTAAGTCCGTAGTTTCTGAAGAACGAACCGGCGATGGATTTCATAAAGGCGATAGGCACAAACACGCAGACGTTGGTGAGCGTCGAAGCCATGATGGCGACCATGATTTCGCTTGTTCCCTTGAACGCCGCTTCTTTGGGTTCAAGGCCTTGGTCGAGTTTCATGGAGATGTTTTCGAGAACGACGATTGCATTTGTAACGAGAAGTCCGACTGCGCTGGAGAGCGCCATCAGCGTCATGATATTGATGGTGAAACCGGCGAAATACATGAATGTAAATGCGCCGATAACGGAAATCGGCATTGTTACCGCGGCGATGAACATCGTGCTGAAGCGTCCGAGGAAGAGCAGCAGGATGATAGCGGTCAGGGCAATGGCAATTTCAATATTTGAAATGACGTTGTCTAGCGATTCCTGGACCTTTTCCGCCTGGTTATACACCAGGTTCAGCTTGTAGCCGTTCGGAAGGGAGGCGTTGATCTTTTCGACTTTTTTGAGAACGGATTTGGAAACTGCGACCACGCTTGCGTCCGTGCGCTTTTTGATATCAAATCCGACCGAGTTTTCTCCGTTGTATCGCGAATGGGACGTTATATCGGCGATAGTGTCCTTGACGTTTGCAATGTCCGCCAGGCGGATGGCGCCTTTTGCCGTTGGAATTTCCATTTGGCGGATTTCTTCAAGGCTTGTGAACTTGCCCTTCGTCCGGGAACCGGTGTTCTTTCGGATTCCGCGGATGTCACCTGCCGGGAAGTTGACGTTTGCGGCCTGGAGAAGACCCATGACGGTTGTCGGGTCCACTTCGCGGGACATCATGTCATCCTTTCGGAGTTCTACGACGATTTGCCGGGTCGTTCCGCCGAACAGGTCAACGCTCGCGACGCCGGGTGTCGATGTCAGGATAGGCTTGATTTCGTCGTCCGCTTTCTGGCGGAGTTCCGTCGAGGAAATGGGTCCGGTGAAAGCAAAGCTGATGATTGCGCTACTGTTGATATCGACTTTCGAAATGATGGGGCTTTCTACCGCATCGGGGAAGCTTGCCGCTGCCTGTGAAATCTTGTCGCGGACATCGGATGCTGCCACATCGACATCGGTTCCCATTTCAAAGAAGAGGATGAAGATGGCGTAGTGTTCCATGCCATAGGCTTTCACGTAATCGATACCGTCGATCAGTTCTACCTGGTCTTCGACAGGCTTGATGACCGTGGATTCCAGTTCTTCCGGGCTTGCGCCTTTGTACTGGACAACCGCTGTGACGACAGGAACTTCGAAGTTCGGAAGCATGTTGACCGGCATCATGCTGTACGTGTAGATACCGAACACGACAACGGTCAGAATAACCATCAACATGGTTATTGGTTTATAGATACTTGCCTTGATCATGCAAAAATCTCCAGATGCGTGTTATTCCAGAATCAGGACCTTGTCGCCCTCGTTCATCTTGGAAACGCCTTCGGTAATCACCTTGTCGCCCAGTTCAATGCCCGAAAGGATTTGACTCGTCGTATTTCCGACGATTCCCAACCGGATGATTTTCCGCTTAGCCTTTCCTTCGCTATCGACAATCCATGCGAAGTTAACTCCGTCCTTATAGACGACGGCATCGTTCGGGATGCTTACGCCCTTGATTGTGCGGGCGTGGATGCTTGCCGTGACGAACATTCCCGGAAGAAGCTTGCGCCCCTTGTTTTGGAACGTGATTTCGACGGGGAAGAAGCGCGTCTTGGAATCGGCTGCGAGGGGAACCATGCTGACTTTTCCGCGGATCGTTTCGCCGTTCAGTGTAATCGTCGCTTCGGCGCCTTTCTTGAAAAGCCCGATATCCTGCGTCGTGACGTTAAGCTTTAAAATTACCTGGTCCAGTTTTGCAACGGTAAAGAGGATGGATCCTACGCTCGGAACTTCGCCGACTTTAAAGCGGACATCGGTTACCGTTCCCGCAGCCGGTGCGAGTACGAGGGTTGCGCGGCGAGCCTGTTCGAGCTGCATTTTTGCAACGTCTAATTGGGTCTGCGTCTGGTCGATATCCTGTTGGGAAACGCCTCCCTTTGCCTGGACTTCCTTCATGCGGCTTAGCGACTTTTCGAGCAGCTTGACCTGGGCTTCAGCCTGTTGGTAGCTCGAGTTGTCTCCGGTAAACGTAAATTCGGCGAGAACCTGGTCTTTCTGGACGTTCGAACCGACGTGTACGTTTAGCTTTGCTATCGGATCGGACATCTTGGCGATGGCGTTCGTCTGCTGAGAACCTTCGATTGTCCCGTTAAAATCCCGGAAATCGGCGAGCTTTTCTTCGGTTGCCGTTACGATGCGGACCGGTTTGCCTTTCTGGGCCTGGATTTCTTCCATCGTCTGGGACGGCTGCTTGGTTTCTGTTTCCTTGTTGCAACCGGCGAGGAAAATTGCCAGGGTTGCAACGGCGATAATCTGTGTTGTTTTCAGTTGCTTCATAGAATCCTCTTAATATTCTCCGGTGGCTTTGAGTAATGCGTTGTAGGCCTTGTTCCAGTCGATGATGGCGGACAGGTAGGACAGTTTCGCATTCTTGAGACTCATGTTTGCGTCTAGGTAGTTGAGCTGTGTTTCGCGCCCTGCCTTGTAGGCGGCTTCGGTCATATCCAGGTTTTTCTGCGCCAGATCGACATGGCGGTTCTGGATCTCGATTTGACGGTTTGCATCGTCGAGCGTATTTTGCGCCGATTCAATTTGGAGCTTGATGCCGCGTTCGGCATTGTCTTTCTGAATTTGCGTTTTACGCAGGTCGGTCTTTGCCTGGACGACCGCTTCGCGGGTTTTCATGCCGTTGAAAAGGTTCATGGAAAAGTTTAGATAGACTTTCTTTGAAATGTTGTCGTTCCAGTCCGGAGCGTCCCACTTGAAAAAGTCGTTTTGACCGTTCTGGTAAGTGATCGATCCTCCGAGTACGAGAGTCGGCTTGTAGTCGCCTTCTTCAATGTCGATGTTTTCTTCGTACATTTTGGCGCTTTCGTCTAGCTGGGCGAGTTCTTTGCGGCGTTGGCGAACATTTTCCATCGCGGTGTCCGGGATGGCGATGTTTCCCTGTTTCGGGTCGCGAAGTTCGCCCTTGAATTCCGCTTCCGCATCCCAGGGAAGTCCCATGGAATTGAGCAAGGAGTTCCGGGCGACGATGCGGTCCTTTTTTGTCTTTTCGAGGGACGTCTGAAGTTCTTCCATCGAAATCTGGGCGCGAATCTGGTCGAGTTCCGTGGCGAGTCCGCTCTTGACCGCCTGATCGACATAGTCTAGATGTTCCTGGAGCTGGTCAATGCTTTCCTGCAAAATGACAAGCGCGGAATCCAGATAGAGCAGCTGGTCGAAAGAGTTTTCGACGTTGTAGCGCACGTCTTCCTTGGCGGTTTCCAGGTTCAGTTCGCTCACGCGGCGGTAAGCCTTGGCGATTTTCGTCCCTGTGCTGACCTTGCCCTGGGCGTAAAGAACTTGCGTTGCGGTGATTCCTATCTGGGTGCCCCAGCGGTATCCCGACATGGCGCTCATTCCGTATGAAATGTTGTCAAGTACGCCGGCGAGCATTCTTTCGTTTTTGGTGGCGGCATCGTCGAGCATTTTGCTGATGGCGCTTGATTTGTTTACGTCATCGACACCGAATGTCCGAGCGTATGTCGCACTGAGGTCCACGGTGGGCATCGCGTTGCCGTAAGCGGCGGTGACTTGGGATTCCGCGGATTTTAGGCTTTCTTCCGCTGTCTTGATGTCCGGCGCGTTTTCGAGCGCAATCCGAACAGCGTCCTCTCGGGTATAGGAAGAGGCCGCCCATACGGGGAGGCTTCCCAGCGAGACCGTGAAGATCAATCGTTTGAGGGTTCGGTTCATCTTTTAATCTGCCTTTTCTCTGTTAAATTTTGTTATCGCGTGCGCAAATTAGCAAAAAGAATATATAGGGATGCATTTTGTATCGGGATTTGGCGATAAACGGCAAAAGTTGGCGGATGAAAGTTTTATAAATTAAATGAAATTTGGTTCAACAATGCTCTGGCGAAGATGGGGGCACAATGTATTTTGCGAACACGAAAAATGGGCAAAAATCCTTTTGCCCATCGATAAAATGGAAAGAGGAACGAGTTTCAGGTTTCCGTCTGTTTCAAATCGCGCTTCGCAACCCAGTGATCGGGATCGTAGCCTTCCATCTTGGTCAGAATCTTTCCGCGCGTGCAGAGCAAAAAGCCGAGAAGGAGCGAGTCTTCGATTGCGATGACTAATGCGGTCTTGTAGTCGAGCCCAAAGCCTAGAGGCGCGCCTTTCAGGTTTTCGGGGCTGACCCAGAGAATGTAATCCGTGACGATGAAAGTCATGAACAGGCAGGGGACGAGCGCAATCCAGAAGTTCTTTTTCTTGGATCGCAGATAGACGACGGAAATGCAGAGACTGCAGACAGCCATTAGCTGATTTGACCAGCTGAAATAGTTCCAGAGGATATTAAAGCCGTCGGGGTTCAGATTGCTCCAGAAGATGATGATTCCGCAGATGACGAAAATGGGAATGGTCAGTATTAGGCGGTTTTTCGCGCTTGTCTGGTCCAGGTTGAAAAGTTCGGCGATGGTTAATCGCAGGCTCCGGAGAGACGTGTCACCGCTGGTGATGGCCAAAATGATGACACCGATGACAACTAGAACGGAGATGGGAGCAAACGGAATGACGGCGGAAACCAGTTCGCTCAGAATCTTAATGCCGCTCGCTCCGACAAGAAGTTCGGGCATTTGCTTGTAGATGAACATTCCGCCGGCGGCCCAGATCATGCCGATAAGGCCTTCGACTATCATCATTCCGTAAAAAGTCTGGCGTCCGGTAAATTCGGTTTTTTCGGTGCGGGCAACGAGCGGACTCTGGGTGCTGTGAAATCCGCTGATGATTCCGCAGGCGATGGTGACAAAAAGCATCGGAATTATCGGTTGGTGGGCGGGATGTTTCGTGAAATTGCTTGCGAAGTCCGAAAAGTTTATTTCATCGAGAGTGCCGAGGTGCGGGGCGATTCCCACGAGGATTCCCAGAGAGGAGAGAATGAGAATTGCGCCGAATACGGGGTAGATGCGTCCGATAATCTTGTCGATGGGAAAAAATGTGCTGGCGAAGTAGTAGGCGAAAATGAGCGCAACGGCAACCCAGAAAAGTGTCGGGGAAACAGCGTCTCCGGCGATGATCGGCGTGTTGATAAGCGCCGCCGGCGTGTTGGTGAATACGGCTCCGACGAGAACAAGGGCGATGGAAATCAACGTCATTACAACTTTAGAGGGGCCTTTCCCCAAAAACTTGCGGGCTAAGGCGGGAACGTTTACCCCATCATTTCTCATGCTGATCATTCCGGAAAAGTAGTCGTGTACGGCGCCGCCGATAACGTTTCCTATCGGAAGGAGGATAAAGACGATAGCTCCGAACTTGATTCCCAGAATGACGCCTATTACGGGACCGATGCCCGCGATATTTAAAAGCTGGATCAGCGCGTTTTTCCAGTGGGGAAGTACCATGCGATCGACTCCGTCCGGGTTTGCGAGCGCTGGCGGTTTGCGGTTGTCCGGTCCGAATTCGCGTTCTACGAATTTTCCATAAGTAAAGTATCCGCCGATTAAAATGGCGATGCCTATGAGGAAGGTAATCATTTTTTTTGCCTCTAGGATTTTATGCTTGGGGAAGGAAATTTCCCGAAAAGCATTGCAAATCTAGATAATTAAGGAGGCTTTAATCGCAGATTGTCGTCCCGAAGCTGTTTGTGCGGCAGCTTTGCCGATATCCGTTGTTTCCCGTTGTTGTCGTAACCCCGAAACTGTTTGTCCTTGTTTCGCTGCGGTAGCCGTCGTTTCCCGTTGTCGTCGTGACCCCGAAAGAGTTCGTTCGGGATTCGTATCGTCTTCCCTTGTTGTCCGTTGTTGTCGTAACCCCGAAACTGTTTGTTCTTGTTTCGCTGCGGTATCCTTTTTCGTCTGAGCAGACGGTTACACCGAAGCTATTTGTGGAACAGGACATTCGGGCAAAAAGAATCGAGGATAGGATCATGATGAAAAACGTGACCTTTTTCATGTCGGAAACATCTCCTTTTTGGAAAATAAAATCTTTTATAAAGATATAAACCGTGTTTGTCAAAATCTGTCACAAGTCAAATTAAAATAAAAGTGGGCTACGGAATGAGTCATCCTTTGCCGGAGAAAACGGATTCTTTTTGAAAGAAGGAATTTATGTCGCTAGATCCTCTGTTCCGGGACGCTCGCTTCTTTTGAATTGTTAAATTAGGATTTGTGCTTTTCAAGGAATTTCCGATGCTTTACCGGTTGATAGTCATAGTATCTTTGCTGCTAGCTTTCTCCGCCTGTTCCGACCCGGATGCGGAACGGGAAATAGCAAAAAAACAGGCTGAAATTGATCTGTTGAAACAGCAGATAGGCAGAGCCAAGGCTTCGCTCGATAGCGCTCGAACGGTAGAATCCGAGCTGCGAAATGAACTGGATTCGCTGGACATGAGCCGTTGATGCGAATGCTTTTCCGATTTCTTTTTTCCGGAATTTTCCTTTTTTTGTCTGCCGCCTTTGGACGCGAGCTATTCCTTGTGTGGAATTCTTTTTTGCAGGATTGGAAAATTTTCTTGCCGCTCGAAATCGGGGTGGCGGTTTATCTTTTGGTACAGATTGTCCTGTCCTTTTTACATCGTAATCTGGAATTTTGGGAAACCTTTTGCCATGAGCTGAACCATACGGTTTTCGCAATCCTTTCGTTTCGCCGGGTGAAATCGTTCGTTGCCCATGCGGAGAAGGGCGGAATGGTTACGTTTAGCGGCAACCCGAACCCTGCAATCGCCCTTTCACCTTATTCGTTTCCCCTTTTCGCCTTTTGCTCGGCATCGCTTTCTTGCCTGCTGATTCCGGAAGCGAAATTCGTGGTGCAAATCGCAACCGGTTTTTTTCTCGCGTTTCACGTGGGAAGCGTTTTTCGGGATGCGCGTCCTCGCCAGACGGATTTACAAGTTTATGGCTACCTTTTTTCGTATTCGGCGATTTTCTTTTTTAATTTGTTCTGGATTCCGTTTATCGCAGAGACCTGCATTCGCGGCTTTCGTGGAGGCTTTGCGTGGACTAGGGCAGGATTGGAATTTGCCTGGGAATGGATTTTGACTTCTGTGAGGTTTTTATGCAACGCATTATCCTGAAATCGGTTCTTCTTGAAAATGACAGGAAGGACATTCTGATTGAGGACAAAGTATTTAAAAAAATTGCGCCGGAAAAAACGATTCCTGCGGAAATTTCGGATAAAGTAATCAACGCTTCGCATTTTGCGATTGTTCCCGCTTTTTACAACACGCATACCCATGCGGCGATGACTTTTTGCCGTGGACTTTCGGACGATGTTCCCTTGGACATTTGGCTGAAAGATTATATCTGGCCGCGCGAGGCGAAGCTTTCGCCAAGTGACGTCTATGTGGCGTCCCGTTATGCCATCTTGGAAATGATCCGTTCGGGAACCGTGTTTTTTGCCGATATGTATTGGTATCTGGCGGAGACGATTCGGGCCGCGGAAGAACTCGGCGTGCGGGCTTCGATAGGAGTCGCATTGGCTGATTCCCTAACACCGGATGTTGAAGAAAAATTCCGATTTATCGAAGAGAATGCACCTAAATTAACGGGCAAAATTCGATTGGCTGTCGCGCCTCATGCGATTTATACGAATACGGAAAAATGCCTCCGCCTTTGCCGGGAATATTCGGAAAAGTTTAACTTGCCTCTGCACATCCATTTGGCGGAAACGCTCGGGGAAGAAAATCGGAGCGTCTCACCGACCCGCGGACTTTCTCCGGTGGAATATCTGGATTCGATTGGATTCCTTTCGGAGCGGACCGTGGCTGCCCATCTGGTGCACGTCTCGGAACGCGACCTGGATATTCTCGCAAAACGGCGGGTGACATGTGCGCACAATCCCTGTTCGAACATGAAACTTTCGAGTGGAACATTCCGCATCAAGCCTTTTTTGGATCGGGGAATTCGCGTTTCGCTCGGAACGGACGGCGCCGCTTCGAACAACAATTTGGACATGCGGGAAGAGATGAAGTTCGCTTCGCTGCTGGCCAAGATGACATCCGGGAATCCGACTGTGCTTTCGGCAGAGGAAACGCTCAAAATGGCGACGTGGAACGGGGCGGAGGCGTTTGGAATCCATGCCGGAAAAATTGCCGAGGGATTTCTTGCCGATGCGCTGCTTTTGAATTTGGATGCGCCTTGCTTTGCAACGGGAAATGTCGTTTCGAATTTTGTCTATGCGGCGAATTCAACCGTAATCGATACGGTGATTTGCGATGGAAACATCTTGATGGAAAATCGGAAAATTTTTGGGGAAGAGGAAATCGAAAAAGAATTTCGAAGCCGTTTTTGCCAAATGCGGTAAAGGTTTTGGATGTTCCATTTTATAAAATACAATCTAATCGGAATCGTCAATACGCTGATTACTTTGTGCGTCGTTTGGATTCTGTACGAGCTTCTCGGTTGGAATCTGGAACTTTCGAATTTCCTGGGATTTGTCGCTGGCGGGATCAATTCGTATTGGATGAATCGTCGCCTAAATTTTAGAAGCCAAAATCAGAAAGGCAAGGAAATATTCCGGTTTCTCCTGGTCTTTGTCTGCGCCTATCTGGTGAATTTATTCGTATTGGAATCGCTGAAAGATGCGTTGCCTTCTGCCGGAGATTTTTTGAGCGCAGGATTTTTTGCGAATGTCCTTGCCAACATCGCCTACGTCGTCGTCAGTTTTCTTTTGTATCGTTACTTTGTGTTTAAACGTTAAATCTTGAAAATCCGGTTGACGCGCTGCAATCCTTCGACAAGGCGATCGATTTCCCATTTTTCGGAATAGGCTCCGAAACTCGCGCGAATCGTCGCCGGGACGCCAAAGCGGGTCATGACCGGTTCTGCGCAGTGATGACCGCTACGAACGGCAACTCCGCTTTCGTCGAGAAGTGCCGCGGCATCGTGCGGGTGTGCTGCGTCTAGGACAAAGCTGAGAAGCGCACCGCGTTTTTTCGGATTTCCCAAAATATGCAGGCCGGGAATTTCGGAAAGCTTTCCCTGTGCATACCGTAAAATTTCCTGCTCATGAGAGGAAATCGCTTCGATGCCGATTTGGTTTATCCAATCGATTGCCGCGCCGAGTCCGATGACTTCTGCGATGGGAGGCGTTCCCGCTTCGAACTTATCCGGAGGAAGGGCAAATGTCGTCTTTTCAAACGTGACGTGGTCGATCATCTCGCCGCCACCTTGCATCGGGGGCATTTTTTCTAAGAGTTCGTATTTGCCGTAGAGGACGCCGATGCCTGTCGGTCCGTACATCTTGTGGCCGGAAAAGGCGAGAAAGTCGCAGTCGAGTGCTTGGACGTCGATTTTAACGTGGGGTGCGCTTTGGGCCGCGTCGATGAGAATCTTGATTTCCGGATCGATCTTTCGAACGGTGCGGATGATTTCCGCAATGGGATTCTCTGTCCCTATCGAGTTGCTGATATGTGTGACCGCGACAATCTTTGTCTTGCCGGGAACGATGAGTTCGGGAATTTTTTCGAGGAGCAGATTCCCGTCATCGGCGACAGGGATGACCTTGAGTTTTGTCTTGCAGACGTTTCCGACGAGTTGCCACGGGACGATGTTTGCGTGATGTTCCAGGGCGCTGACGAGAATTTCATCGCCGGGTTTTAAAAATCCAAGTCCGTAGCTCCAGGCGGCGAGATTGATGCTGTCCGTCGTTCCACGCGTAAAGACGATCTCGCGTTCGCTCCGCGCGTTGATGAAGTTTGCGACTTTTTTCCGGGAGGCTTCGTAGGCGTCTGTCGCTTCGGCGGTCATGGCGTAGATGCCGCGCTTTACCGAGCTGTAATGCTTGCGGTAAAAATCGTCCATGGCTTGGATGACCTGTTCCGGTTTTTGCGCCGTCGCGGTGCTGTCGAGATAGGCGAAAGGCTTTGCGTCTTGATCGTGCAGGGCGAGGACGGGGAACTGCTTGCGAATTTCATCTACGTTGTAACTCATGGGCTAGAAGATAGAAAAATGGATGGGGTAGGTTGGTTTTGTTGAGTGCGAATTTTCCTTCCGAATTTCTATATTATAACCATGAAAAAGTTTTTTTTGATAGCGTCCCTTCTTTGTGCAAGTGCTCTGTTTGCCGCCGCCCCGAAAGTATCCAAGGCCTGTTCCAAGGCAAACGGAGAAAAGGCGTGTGCGGAATCTTTGGCGGAGATTGCGGAACGGGGAAAGTCGGGCGATACGCTGGCGATTGAACTTTATGGAAAGACGCTCGCTGCGATTCGGAAAAACAAAAAATTCATGAAGCCCGTGATGGTCAAGGTAGATACGCTTTTGTGGGAATCTTGCAAGAAGAAGGAAGTCGCGGCTTGCCTGGAGGCTTGCACGGCTCGGACCGATTCGTCGTTCCTTCGCGCGGACGCTCCGGATTCAAGCGCCTGTGCGGAAAATCCGCAGAAACTTGTTTCCAAAAAAGTAAACGTTCCGATGCCTTCCCGGATGCAGGTTCTGATGGATTCCTTGAACCGGGACGTTTTCTGGAATTCGCCGTTTGAACTGGCGAAACGCTGGAACTCGACGTTTGAAGATTCGACGTTTTTGCCGCTGGATTCCGTGGCTGCGGAAATTCTCTCTGCGGATCCGGCGGATTTTGCGCTAGCGAAAAAACGCTTTTACTATTGCAGCGCCTTTGGCGATTCGCTGAACTCCCGGCTGGATTCCCTGAATGCGCCTGTCCGCTGCCCGGTCATCGGAAGCGTAACCGATCCGCGGGACGGTCGCTTGTATCGCGTGGAACGCTTTGGCGAAAAAATCTGGATGATTGACAATCTCGCCTTTGATATCCCGGATTCTTCCGCATGTTATGACGGCGATTCGCTGAACTGTGAAAAATATGGAAGGCTTTATCCGTTTGACCAGGCGAAACTGGCTTGCCCTGAAGGATTCCGGACGGCGACGGACGAAGACTTTGAAAGCCTTTCCTCGGCAGATGTGGCCGACTTCTCGGTAACCGTTGTTTTTGGCGGATATTTCAACCAGAACGGGATTTGCGCATTGGCGGGCGAAGGAACTTACTTCTGGACCGCTTCCGAGGAAGATGCTTCGCGTGGCTTTGTCCGGAATCTTTTCGCGGATGCAAACGCTCTGGAAAAGGCGTCGGTCGATAAAAAATTCGGGCTTTCCGTCCGCTGTGTGCAGGAATAGGTTTTTGCTCCGATGGATTTTCGACCGAACTGTGATTTGGATACATGGAAGGCGCGCCTTTCGCTTTCCGAAAAGGTGCGGAATTTTTTTAAAGCTCGCGGTGTTCTGGAAGTCAACACGCCGGTGCTTTCGCGTGCTAGCGGAACGGACGCCCATCTGGATTATTTTGAAACGCTGGGAACACCGACCCGCTATCTGATGACTAGTCCCGAGTTTCACTTGAAGCGGCTTCTCGCTTCGGGTTTTGGCGACATCTTTGAAATCGCCCACGCTTTTCGCGTCGATGAAGTCGGGCAAAAACACAATTCGGAATTTGAACTGGTGGAATGGTACCGCGTCGGGATGCCTTTTGAAACATTGATGGAAGAGGTCGAAGATCTTGCGGCGGAAATTCTCGGAAAGCCGGTGCAGGCGGAGCGTCTCCGTTTTCGCGATGCGTATTTGCGGTATGTGGGGGTGGATCCGTTTACGGCAAGTGCGGACGATTTTCGGCGAGCTTTGAAAAAGGGCGATGTGCCCGACGTGGAAGGTTCGGATTCATTTTCGCGCGAAGACTGGTGGAACTATCTGATGGTGACGCTCGTGGAACCGCATCTCGGAAAGGAATGCCCGCAATTTTTGATGGACTATCCCGAAAGCTGTGCGGCTCTTGCGGAGACTTATACCAATTCCTCGGGCGACAGGGTGGCGAAACGCTTTGAACTCTATATCGAAAACATGGAGCTTTGTAACGGCTACGAAGAACTGACGGATCCCGCAGAGCAGCGGCGTCGCTTTGAAGCGGACATCGCGTGGCGCAAGGCGCATGGAAAGCCTGTCCCGGCGATGGACGAACGTTTCCTTGCCGCACTAGAACACGGGATGCCGAAAGCTTCCGGCGTGGCGATGGGACTTGACCGTCTCTACATGCTCGCCTTGGGAAAGAAAAAAATCGAAGAAGTCGTCCTGTTTATGGACGACAATTCCTGAGCGATTCTCCCAGCAGACTGTCGAGTTTCTTTCGGGTTTCTGCGGAATCCAGCGTCCCGATTTTTCGGAGGGCGATGTTTCCCGAACTGTCGATGAGAAAGTGCGACGGTATCGCTCGCGGATGGCCGAACTTTTTCATCAGGGAAAAATCCCAATGGATGACCGGGTAGGGAATTTCCCGTTCCTTGACGAAATCGTCCATGATTTCTTTTGAATCGTCTTCGTTTACACCGAGAAAATGTACGCCGCAGGGAGCGTATTCCCTGTATAGCGATTTCAAAAGGGGAATTTCCTGGTTGCAGTAGGCGCACCAGGAAGCGTGGAAAATAAAGAGATGAATTCCTTCGTAGCCTTCGATTTTCTCGGGAATGCGGTCGTAGGCGGCGTCGCTGCACGACGTTTCGCAAAAACACCACAGGGAAAAAAAA
The DNA here is from genome assembly GCA_963656065.1 of Alistipes onderdonkii. Taxonomy (GTDB): domain Bacteria; phylum Fibrobacterota; class Fibrobacteria; order Fibrobacterales; family Fibrobacteraceae; genus Hallerella. The sequence goes on along the minus strand of CAVKGV010000006.1, from coordinate 64,301 downwards.
GCCAATGCGATTTTTGAAAAAAAGTTCATCGAAACTTCAATTTAGTTATATTCAAAACATGGCATACAATATCCAAGAACTTTTGGCTGAAATGGTGAAGCGTGGCGCTTCGGACTTGCACATTACCGCGGGGATTCCCCCGATGCTCCGCTTGGCGGGAAAGCTCGCGCCGATGGGGACTGAAAAACTTTCCCCGGAAGAGACGATGCGCATGACTTACAGCCTGATGAACGACCTCCAGAAAAAGTCTTTCGAACAGAACAAGGAATGCGACTTTTCGTTTGGAATTTCGAATTTGGCGCGCTTTCGTGCGAATGCCTACTTGCAACGCGGTTGTGTCGCACTTGCGCTTCGAATTATCCCGCTCAGGATCAAGACTTTCAAGGAGCTTGACCTTCCGCCCATCATCGCGGAATTTACGACGCGGCCTTCCGGGCTTGTCCTCGTGACGGGTTCTACGGGTTCCGGTAAATCGACGACGCTCGCCGCAATGATAGACAAGATCAACAAGGAACGCCACGAGCATATTTTGACGATTGAAGATCCGATTGAATTTTTGCACAAGCACCAGAATTGCATGGTGAACCAGCGCGAAGTCGGAAATGATACGAAGAGTTTTTCCCAGGCGCTCAAGATGGCCTTGCGGCAGGACCCGGATATCGTTCTCATCGGCGAAATGCGCGATCTCGAAACGATCCGCGCCGCTTTGACGATTGCGGAAACGGGACACTTGACGCTTGCGACGCTCCATACCAATTCCGCTGTCCAGACGATTAACCGTATCGTGGACGCTTTCCCACAGGGCGAACAGCAGACCGTCCGGACGCAGCTTTCGTTCGTGCTCCAGGGCGTTGTGTGTCAGATGCTCCTTCCGAAAATCGGTGGCGGTCGCGTGATGTGCTACGAGGTGATGAACGTTACCCCGGCTATTCGGGCGCTGATTCGCGACAACAAAACGCACCAGATTGGCTCGATGATTGAAATCGGGCAGAAGTTCGGGATGAACACGATGAACATGCGGCTTGCGGAACTGGTCCGTCAAGGCAAGTTGGACCATTTCGAAGCGGTGGCGAAGTCCCCGGATCCGGCGCAGCTCGAAAAAGACCTCGAAAAGGTGGGAGTTTAACCGATGCCCGTTTTTCTCTACAAGGCGCAGAATACCCAAGGGAACCAGTTCGACGGCGAAATCGAAGCGAAGTCGAAGATCGAAGCGGAATCGCTGCTCCGCCGGAAACATCTGGTCGTAAACAGCATCAAGCGCAAGCCGATTGAAATCAAGATTCAAATCGGTTCGGGCATCAAGTCGAAGGACGTTTCCCGTTTTACGCGAATGTTCAGTTCGATGACCTCGGCGGGACTTCCGATGCTCCAGTGTTTGAACATTCTGGAAGAGCAGATGGAAAATCCGGCGATGAAGTCGGTTGTCCACAAGCTCACGATGTCAATCAGCGGCGGTTCGAGTCTCGCCGATGCGCTCGCGCAGCATCCGAAGGTTTTCGACAAGCTGTATTGCAACATGGTCGCGGCAGGTGAAGCGGGCGGTATTCTCGATGGGATCCTCTCGCGTCTTGCGGATTACCAGGAGGCGAATGAACGTCTGGTGCGCAAGGTGAAAAAGGCCTTGACGTATCCGATAATGGTCGCTATCGTGGCGGTCATTGTCGTGATTCTCATGCTGTCGTTTGTCGTGCCGACCTTTGCCCAGACGTTTATGGAAGCGGGCGGGGAACTTCCGTGGCCGACGCAGGTCGTGATGAACCTTTCCGACGGAATTCGTGACTATGCGGCTTTCTGGATCTTGGGTGCGGTGGCAATCATCGTTGCGTTCAAGGTTATCATGAAAGTCCCGAAGCTGCACCTGGGATGGGACAAAATCATGCTCAAGGTCCCGAAACTTGGCGATTTGCAGGTGAAAAGCTCCGTGGCGCGGTTCAGCCGGACGCTTGGAACGCTTCTCAATGCGGGCGTTTCGGTGACGGAAGCGTTGCAGGTGACGGCGAAGACTTCGGGCAACATGGCCGTGGAAAACGCAATCATGAAAATCGCGGTGGGACTTGCCGGCGGTAAGAGCATCGTGGAGCCGATGAAGGAAACGGGAATTTTTCCGGCGATGGTCGTCCAGATGGTCGGTGTCGGAGAAAAGACGGGACAGCTCGGTGGGATGCTCTTGAAAGTGGCGGATTTTTACGATGAAGAAGTCGATGCCGCAATCGATGCCGTCACGTCGATGATGGAGCCTTTGATCATGGTGTTCCTCGGTGGAGCGGTGGGCTTCCTGATGATTGCGATGTATATGCCAATCTTTAGCATGTCCGATGCGGTCCAAGGTTGATTAATCACCAGATATAATCGATTAATCGATTTTTCAAAAAAGAAAACGGCGTTTTTGAAAGAAAAATGCCGTTTTTGTTTTGGCACGACTTTTGCGATAGAAGGAGCGTCCCGATGTTGGGATTTAATCATGGAGGCTTCTATGCCAAAGGTAAAGTCGGCGCCCGCCGCAGAAGGAAAACACCAGCCGAAGGTTTCGGAATTTGACTGTCTCGTCGTGACAAATGTTCGCGTCTATCCGTTTAAGGAAGGGATGAACATGGGACACATCAAGGCGCTTGCTCGTGTGACGTTGAACGATCAGTTTGAATTGACCCAGCTGCGCGTGATGGACGGTGAAAACGGACTCTTTGTCGGATATCCGAATGATCCGTTTTATAAGGGCGAAGAGTATCGGAGCATCTTTTTCCCGATAACGCGGGAATGCCGCGAGCATATTGAAAACTGTATTCTTGAAAAATATCAACAGGCAATCGCCGCCGCGTAGGGTGTCACGTGTTCCAAAGGATTCGTACCAGCTGTCTGCTTGGAATCAAGGCGATTCCGGTAAATGTCGAAGTCGATTCTTCGGCGGGACTTCCCGGTTTTACGCTTGTCGGTTTGCCGGATAACGCTGTCCGCGAATCCAGGGAACGCGTCGTTTCGAGTATTCGAAGCGCGGGCTTTGCCGCTTCTGGTAGCCGGATGACGGTAAACCTTTCTCCCGCGGACTTGCGGAAGGAGGGGACGTCTCTGGATTTGCCGCTCGCTATCGGAATGCTTCTCGCTAGCGAAGAAATCCAGGCGAGAGAACCGGAGCGTTTTGTCTTTTTGGGTGAACTTTCTTTGGATGGTCGCGTCAAGGCGGTGCATGGCGTCTTGTCCGTAGCGATGAGCCTTTCGAGGAAAGAGGATGTTTTGGTGGTGCCGAGGGAGAACGTTGCCGAGGCAAGCCTTGTATCGGGGCTTTCCATTATTGGGGTATCGACTCTTGCGGAATGTATCGCGGCGATTTCGCCGGGTTCGGAGGTTTTGCCCGTGCGGTCGAGCGGCATTTCGCATCGGGTCATGGCGGCGGATCCCTCGGCGCCGGATTTTCGTTCGGTGATGGGAATGGAGGGTGTCAAGCGGGCTTTGGAAATTGCAGCGGCTGGCTCCCACAATTTTTTACTGGTCGGTTCTCCGGGTTCCGGCAAGACTTTTTCGGCGCGCTGTCTGCCTGGCATTTTGCCACCGATGACGGATGAGGAAATTTTAGAATGTACGCGCATCTATTCTTCCTTGCGGATGCTTGGCGAAGAGGCGTCTGAAAAATTTTTGAACCTTCGACCGTTTCGTTCTCCGCATCATTCTTCTTCGATGATAGCCCTTGTCGGTGGCGGTCCGAGGCTTCGACCCGGCGAAGCGAGCCTTGCCCACAACGGAGTGCTTTTTTTAGACGAACTTCCGGAGTTCAATCGGAATGTCCTGGAAGCCTTGCGCGAACCGATGGAAGAAGGAATTATTCGAATCAGCCGGGCTAGCGGAACGGTGGCGTGGCCTGCCCGGTTTATGATGGGGGCTGCGATGAATCCCTGCCCGTGCGGCTATTCGATGGACCCGAAGCGGGAATGCTCTTGTTTGCCGGATTCTGTCAGGAGGTATCGCCAACGGATTTCCGGTCCGATGCTAGACCGAATCGATATCCAGGTCGCGGTTCCTTCAACGGATCCTCAAAATTTGATGCAGGAGCCGACGGGGGAGAGTTCTTCCCGGATTCGGGAACGTGTCGTAGCGGCAAGAAAGGTCCAGCTTAAAAGGCTTTCCCGGAACAAGTGCCACGCCAATGCAGAGATGAACAGCGATGAAACAAAAGCGTTTGCCGCGATGACAACTTCGACGGAACGCTTTGCCGTTTCCGCCGCGGAAAAGATGCAGCTCAGTGCACGAGGCTATTATCGGATGCTAAAAGTCGCTCGGACGATTGCCGATTTGCGGGCGGTAAACGATTCTTTGCAAAATGTTCCGGTGGAATGCTCTGACATTGCGGAAGCGTTGCGCTTTCGGGTTTTTTCAGGACTTGCCGGCTGAGCGTTCCAGGCGAATTTCGGCGGAGGAACATCTTGCTCCGGGAATCGCCTCCGGCTTTTCGATGCGGACCCAGGCGGCGGAGACATTTGGAGATTTTTCGAGAAGTCGCTGTGCGGCGCGATACACCAAAGTTTCAACGAGTGTGAAGCGGGACTTTTGGATGAATGCAACCAAGTCTTCGGAAAGCATTGCATAATCGACTGTCGCTTCTAGGGAATCGCTTTGGGCTATTCCGGAAAAATCCATCCAGAGCGAAAAGCTGAGTCGGACCGGCTGCGGTCGTTCGCGTTCAAAGGAAAAGGCTCCGATAATCGTTTCGAAGCCTAAATCCTGGACAGAAACTTTTCCGGTTTCTCTTACCATGTGAAAAGAACGATGGAACCTGCGATCGATGCCGCTGCGATGCCGAACCAGATGTTCCGCGCAGTGGAATAGGAATCCATCGCGTCCTTGTTCTTCTTGTTTCGGGAACTCAGGTCGCTCAACGCGGAAGTCTTGTCGTTCATTTCATACCAGATCATCGCTTCATAGCAACCATTTTTTCCGCCACAAGCGGATTCGATGTTCTTTTTATGCTGATTCATCAGTCCGTTCAAGTCGTCATGGGCGGTTTTTGCATCGTTATACTGGATCTGGTCGTAGATGCCGATGCCGATTCCTGCCGCTGCAACGCCGACAAGTCCCCAGGCGCTCCACTTGCGAACTTCATCGGCAACGCCAAAGCGGTCCGTCACGTCGTTTGCGGCACTGCTCGCTGCGTAGTCTTCATTGTTCGCATTGGAAACGGTTTCGCCAATGTCGCCTTGGACATCGTATGTGTCTTCTTCTTCGCAATCCGGGTCGTTGTCGTCGCAATATTCATCGTCGTCTGTTGCCGAGGATGATGAACTTTCGGCAACCGCAAGAACCGCTTCTTCGGAGCTGGAAGAGGATTCAATCTCTTCGGAGCTGGAACTTTCCGGCGCATTTTCGGGAACGAGCTCGATAACCTTGACCCCGCGGTGGAGATACATCTGGCTCACGCCTTCCGCATAGACAGCCTTGCCGTCGAAATAGACCTTTTCGATGTCCGCATTGGCATCGGCGTCGGAGCTTGCATAGGCCTTCGCCTTGACCGCAAACCCGTAGGCGATTCCCGCCGGGAGCGTAAAGGAAGAAAGGCTCGCCTTGTCCGAACCCTCGCGTCCTTCATAGAGCTGGTAAGTTGTCGGCGTTTCGCCAAACGGATCTTCAAATTTCTGCCGGACATAGAAACGTCCCGATTGGACATTTTCCACGGTTCCCGAAGTGGAAATTTTTAGGGAACCGCCAAATTCTGCGTCGATATACTGGTCCGGCGTGCCGACTTCATTGCCGGAAAAACCTTGGATGGTGTAATTATCGGCAGCAAAAGCGGCAATGGCTAAAATACCGATAAGAGCGAATCGCGTTGACTTCATGCGTGAACTCCAATAAATATCTGCATCAAATATATATAATCCTGTTTTGGGATGGTTGCCGCTTGAAAATTTTCTAGCTTGCTTGGCGGAAAAAAGATGAAAAATAAGGAAAGTACTCATTGTGTCGTTCTTGGCGCAAGCCATAAGACATGTCCTGTCGCCTTGCGCGACCGCCTGGGGTTTTCCGGCGAGCTTCTCGAAAAGGGGCTCTCGAGCCTGGGTAGGCTCCCGGGACTTTCGGAAGCGGTTATCCTTTCGACGTGCAACCGGACGGAAATCTATGCGGCGACGCGCTATCCGGACGCTTTGCGGGATACCCTGGTCAACTGGTGGGCGGAATTTTCGGGTCTCGATGCCGAGGAGCTGGTTCCGCATTGCTTTTATTTAACGCACACCGAAGCCATTTCCCACCTCTATACGGTCGTCTCTTCGCTCGATAGCCTCGTTCTCGGGGAAAACCAGATCATGGGGCAGGTCAAGGAAGCGTATCGGACTGCGCAGAAGGCCGGCCAGGCGGGTTTTTTCTTGAGCCATCTTTTCCAGTCGGCGTTGACCCTCGGAAAAAAGGTTCGGGAAGACACATCCATCGGGGAAGGGACCGTTTCGATTCCCTTTGCCGCGGTGCAGCTCGCTTTACGCGAATTTGGCGACATTTCGTCGCTTTGCGTGGGTGTTCTGGGATTGGGCGAGATGGGGAATATCGTATCGGTGGAACTTTCTGCGGCGGGCGTGTCGAAATTTGTCTTTTTGAACCGGACATTTTCAAAGGCTCAAAACTTTGCGGCGCGTTTTGGCGGAGAAGCGTGCGAGTTTCACGAGATGGAAAATTGCCTGAAGTCCGTCGATTTACTGGTCACGGCGGCAACATCCCCGGATTATCTGCTCTCTGAAGAGCTAGTGTCGCGTTTGAATCGAAATAAAAAAACGGTTTACATCGACATCGGCGCACCGAGAAATATCGAACCTGCGGTAGCGAAAATTCCGAATATTTCCCTGTTCAGCATTGACGATCTGAGCCGTGTCGTGGAAGACAACCGGATGAAACGTCGGCATTCCGCAGAGCGTGCCCGCGAGATTATCGGAGACGCCGTAGATGAATTTGCGGACTGGTATGCAACGCTCGGCGTGATTCCGCTGATGCTTTCTCTCCGCGAACACCATGAAATTCTGGAAAAGGAACTTCTCAAAAAATGGGAAAATCGCGTTTCTCCGGAGGAGTTGGAACATCTTCGCCGTTTCGGGGACGAGTTGGTCGCAAAGCTTTTGCATCGTCCGTCGCTCGAATTAAAACGTTTGGGGGCGGCGGGACTTGGGCTTGAAACGCGGCTGATTCTCGAACGGCTGTTCGATTTGAAAATCGAGGAAGAGTGAAAATGGAAAAGATAAGAATCGGGACGCGGGGAAGCGCTCTCGCCCTTGCGCAGGCGGAACAGGCAAAAAAACTGATCCGGGAAAATTTCCCTGAATCCGATGTGGAAATTTGCGTCATCAAGACGGTCGGGGACAAGGACCATGTGCGTTCGCTGGTTTCTTTCGGCGGTCAGGGCGTCTTTGTCAAGGAAATTGAAGAAGCTCTGCTTGAAGGAAAAATCGACCTGGCTGTGCATTCCCTGAAAGACGTTCCCGATTCAATGGATCCCCGGCTTGAACTTTCGGGATTTTTGAAGCGGGAAAGTCCGCAGGACGTCTTGGTGTCGAACGGAATTTCCTTTGGTAAGCTTCGGAATGGGGCGACGGTCGGAACGGGATCTCCGCGGCGCGTTCTACAGCTCAAGGCGATTCGTCCAGACATTAAATGTGTGAATCTGCGCGGGAACTTGCCGTCGAGAATCGAAAAGGTGAAGTCCGGTGAACTGGATGCGATTATGCTCGGAGCCGCAGGACTTATCCGTCTAGGGCTCTCTTCCGAAATCTCGGATGTATTTCCGGTCGATCGGATAACGCCAGCGATAGGTCAGGGAATTGTTGCTCTCCAGAGTCTTCGGGAAAACGCTTTCGCCAGGAATGTTTCCGAAAAAATTTCGGACAAATTAACTGTTATGGCGGCTCGGGCGGAACGCCGTTGGATGGAACTTTTGGGCGGCGGTTGCCGGGTTCCGATGGGAGCAATCCTTGAACCGGATACCGAGGAATTTTTGTTCACCGCTTTTCTTGCCGATGCGGAAAACGGAAAAACATTAAGACTATCAAAACGGTTTTCCTCCCTGGAAATTTCAAAAGGCGATTCTTTGGAAAATTTTGCCCGGGAATTTGCTGCGGAATGCCGTCTCCGGAAAATTCCGCTGCCTTCGGAAACTTCCGGCACGGAAGCGATCGCCTCGTTCTGGGACCGGAAACACTGATGCTCGTTATCGATACAAGGATGACTCCGCCTACTGCTGCGGCAATTTTATCGGAAAAAGCCAACGGCAATGAACTTTTTTACTTGCCCGCCTTGGCGTATCGCGCTACCGGAGTTTCTGTGGATTTGTCAGGCTGCGATGCCGTTTTTGTCGGGAGTCCACGCGCAGTCAAATTGGCAGAAAATGTCTTGCGAAAATTCTCAGGTGCCGTTTTTGCCGCAGGTGAAAAAACGGCGGTGAGCCTTTTGGAAAAAGGAATTTCCGTTGCTGATGCGGGTTCAGGAAACGGAATCGAGGAAGATTTTGAAAAGTTCCTGAAGAAAAGAAAATGTAAAAACTTTGCCTGGATTTCCGCATCGGAGACGGCTGCAAATTTGGAAACCTTGGCTTCTTGTTTTGGAATTTCCATCCGACATTTTCCCGTCTATGAAACATTTCCGGCGTCTGTCGATGAAAAATTTTTGGAAAGTTTAGAGCATCCCGTTGCCTGGAATTTTTATTCGGGAAAGGGCGTGCTCGCTCTGATACGTTTTGTACAAAGTAACGACAAGGTTAATTTGTTTGGTTCAAGTGCGAAAAAGGAATTTGAAAATGCAAAACTTTGCCGAGAATCTGGCTTTTAGGAACGTACCCGCCGTTTCGGGAATCTTCGCAGCGGTTGCCTTTTAGGCAGATGAGATAGTAGGCGTTTTCGGGAGATTTAAAAAATGTCACTTCGGAAGAGTCGGCGACGTTGAACAGTTTCCGCTCAAAGTGGACGCCTTTTGCTCCAGGGTCTTCTCGGTTGATTTGCAGGGCGATTAAAAAATATTCTTGCCAATGGAGACTGTGGACTTCCCGAACGCTGACAGGTCTCCCGAAAAGATGGGCGCTGCCGATGCGAGAAATCGGAAGCGAATCCTTTCCGCGAAAAAGTTTCGTTTGTACGTAATAATGGGTGAACCCGAATTCCTTGCGCAAAAAATTGGATGCGTAATCGAACGAGATGTCGTTTAGCTTTGATAAAAAAATAGAATCGCCTTCTCGTGGAATGTAGAAGCTGCGCGGCGCGAGTATTTCCGATTCATCTTCCCAAAAATAACCGGAGGCTTTTGTCTGGATTTTCCCGTCGGGATAGACTTTGACCGAATCCCCGGGAAGTCCGAATACCGCTCGAAGGGCAGGACCTTTACCGGGAATATCCGTGAGGACGATGTCACCGCGAGTTAATTTATCTGTACACAGGGAAAGCTTGCAGAGCCAAACGTTTTTCCCGGAAGGAATCTGCGGCTCTAAGGAATTCTCGACGACACGTATCGGTTCTAGCGCATAAAAGCGCACAAGAAGGCTTAAAAGAAAAATTCCGACGAGAAAAATTCCGAGAACGACATTCCATTCGCGGGAACTTTCCCGGAGCAGCTTTCGGTTGCGCGATCGTAAGGACAACGCTAATCCTTGCTGTCGGAAGTTTTTCCCGCATCGGAAAGGGACAGCACGGCGAGGAACGCTTTTTGCGGAACTTCGACTGTCCCGATGCTCTTCATGCGCTTCTTGCCTTCTTTCTGTTTTTCAAGCAGCTTGCGCTTGCGGGTGATGTCACCGCCGTAGCATTTGGCGAGAACGTCTTTCCGAACCGCTTTGACCGTGCTGCGGCTGATGATCTTTCCTCCGATGGCGCCTTGGATGGCGACGTCGAATTGCTGTCGCGGGATAAGGTCTTTCAGGCGCACGCAGATGGCGTTCGCATATTGGGCGGACTTTTCCCGGTGGATGATGACAGAAAATGCATCGACCGGTTCTCCGTTCAGGAGAATGTCCAACTTGACCAGGTTGTTCGGGCGGTAGCCCGCCGGTGTGTAGTCGAGTCCGCCGTAGCCGCGGCTGATGGATTTCAGCCGGTCGTAAAAGTCGAACATTATCTCGGCGAGAGGCAGGTTGTATTTGAGAATGACTTTTGTCTCGTCGATGTATTCCATGTTTTCAAATTCGCCGCGTTTTTCTTCGCAGAGCTTCATCAGGCCGCCGACAAAATCTTTTGGCGTAAAAATCTGCGCCTTGACGTATGGTTCTTCGATGCGTTCGTAGCGGGAAGCGTCCGGCAGTTTGGATGGGCTCGAAACTTTCACCATTTCGCCACCGGTCAGATAGACGTGATATTCCACGTTCGGAACGGTCGTGATGATGTTCACCCCGAATTCGCGGTCGAGACGTTCCTGCACGATTTCCATGTGAAGAAGCCCGAGAAATCCCGTCCGGAATCCGAAGCCTAGGGCGTCCGAGGTCTCCGGTTCCCACTGGAGCGCGGAATCGTTCAGCTTGAGCTTTTCGAGCGCTTCGCGCAGGTTCTTGTAATCTTCCGGATCTATCGGGTAGATTCCCGAGTAGATCATCGGCTGGATTTCCTTGTATCCGGGGAGCGGTTCTTTTGCCGGGTCTTCGGCGTCGGTAATCGTGTCTCCGATTTTTACGTCGCTGATGGTCTTGACATTTGCGAGGACGTATCCGACCATGCCGACGGAAAGTTCTTTGCGCGGATTGCGCTTCATGGAGAACGTTCCGACTTCCGTCACCGTATAAACTGCCCTTGTCGCCATCAGCTGGATTTCCATGCCCGGGCGGAGCGTTCCTTCGAAAATGCGGATATCGTTGATGACGCCTCGGTAGGAATCGTACATCGAATCGAAGATGAGCGCTTTGAGTTTGCCGTTGCGGTCGCCTTTTGGCGCGGGAATTTCATCGACGATGCGGTCGAGAATCTCGGCGACGTTCAGCCCGGTCTTTGCGGAAATGCGTGGGATTTTTTGTGGGTCGTATCCCAGAAGGTCGCCGACTAGTTCTGCGACGTGGTCCGGATTTGCGCTCGGCAGATCGACCTTGTTTAAAACGGGCACGATGGTCAGGTCGTTTTCGATGGCGAGATAGAGATTCGAAAGCGTCTGGGCCTGGATTCCCTGGGTGGCATCGACGACGAGAATTGCGCCTTCGCAGGCGGCGAGCGAGCGGCTGACCTCGTAGCTGAAATCCACGTGCCCCGGCGTGTCTATCATGTTCAGGATGTATTGACCGTCTGCCCGTTCATAGCAGAGCCGGATGGCGTGGGCCTTGATGGTGATGCCGCGTTCCCGTTCGAGATCCATGTCGTCGAGAAGCTGGTTTGTCATGTCCTTCTCGGCGACAGTCTTTGTCAGTTCGATCAGGCGGTCGGCGAGGGTCGATTTGCCGTGGTCAATGTGGGCGATAATCGAAAAATTGCGGATATTGTCTTCTGTATTGGCCATTGCCCCAAATATAGTTTGTTATATTTTATTGGTATGAGCTCAAAAAAACAATCGACCGCGAAAAAAACGGTTCCCGAAAAAAAGTCTAGCGCGAAGAAGTCTAGTCCCGTCAAAAAGGCGCAGGCGGCCAAGAGCGTCGCTCCGAAGAAATCCGCTTCGGCTGCTAAGTCTTCTCCAACCAAGAAAACGACGGTGAAGGCGAAAACGGCTCCGGCCAAAAAGCCCGTGGCTGTCAAGGAACCTCCGAAAAAAGCGGCGGTAAAACCGGTGAAAAAAACGGTCAAGAAGTCCGAACCTGTAAAGAAAACGGTCTCTGCCAAAAAAACGAATGTGAAAAAGCCGGTTGCTAAAACTCCCGCACCGAAGGCTCCGGTTGCGAAGAAAAATGTTCCGGCAAAAACGGCTCCGGTCAAGAAAACGGTCAAAACGGAACCGAAAGAAGAAAAAACAGTCAAGAAAAATTCAAAGCCGGTCGGATCTTCTGTAAAATCGCCTGCTCCGAAAAAATCAGATAACAAGGAAACTGCGGAAGTTGCCAAGCCGCCCGTAGTCGAACCAAAGCCGGATGCAAAGAAAGCTCCTGCTCAGGAAAAGCCCAAGGCAGAACCTGCCGAGGATTCCGTTCTCCTGAGAAGCGGCGCCAAAATGTCCAAAGTCGCCTTCTTCTCTGAAGACGATGAACAGGAAGATCGTTCTTCGAAAAAGAAGGGTTCGGAGAGTGGGGTGGAAAAGCCGACCGCGAGTATGCGGCATCGCGCTTCCCTTGCCGAGGAAACGCCCGAAGAACTCTATGCGCGTGTTGTCCAGGAACTGCAAGAGGAAAATCTTCGCTTTACGAAGGAATGCTCGAACCAGCTGTGCACCAAGTGCTGCCGGAACCTTGTTTCTCCCGAATTCCGCGTCGATAAGGATTTGGGCTACTGCGAAGAGTGCGCCGAAATTCTCGGGCTGGGACTATCGAAAGAAGCTCGCCACCTGAATTACCAGGCGAAGCTTCTCGGAGCGGATTCCTTGGATGAAGCTCGTGACGATGACTTTGGCGAAGCCCCGTCCCAGCAGGAAATCGAAGAGGCTGATAAAGACTTAGATCTCGACGACGATTCGGACATCGGATAAAGCTGTTTGCCAAGAATCTTGAAAAGGCCCGGACCTGAAGTTCGGGTCTTTTCTGTTGGGCTTAGTTGATTTTGCGGAGAACACCGATGACGCGCCCGGCGATGGAAAATTTCCGGTCGGGATTGACGATAATCGGCTGGTATTTCGGATTGGCCGGACGGAGTTCGATGTGGTCCGGTTCGGGTTCGTAATATTTGACTGTCGCTTCGTCATCGACCTGCGCGATGATGATTTCTCCGCGTTCGGCAACGGTCTGGGAACGGGCGAAAACAAGATCTCCGTCGAAAATTCCCGCATTGATCATGGAATCGCCTTTGACGTGGAGCGCGAAGACATTCGGTTGGCTTGCGAGAAAGTCCCTGTCAACGGTGACGGTCCCTTCGATATTCTGGACGGCGAGGATTGGCGTTCCGGCGGCGACCCGTCCGATGATGGGAACTTCGACGGAATTTTCGGGGCTTGCGGATTTTTCCGATGAACGCTTTGCTTTTTCGTCGAGAACTTCAATGCCGCGGCTCAGACGCGGCGCCCGGCGGATATAGCCTTTCTTGATGAGCGCCGCCAAGATGGAACGGACTCCGTTGGTCGATGAAATATGAAACTTGTCGCCGATTTCGCGGACGGTCGGCGGCATCTTTTCCTTTTCCGTGCAGGATCGGATGTAATCATACACTTCCTTTTGCCGGTCGGTGAGCGGTTTTTTAGACGTATCCATAGGAACCTCGTTTTCTTTAAATATAGTGCACATTTGTTTAATTGTCAATATGGATAGTGCACATTTTTTTATTCCCTCGTTCGGGAACTTGTCTGGCTTGAAAAATGGGAAATAAAATCGGATGGGACGATTTTTTGTCGAGTTTTTAGCTAAATTAGGCTCCGAAGTCGCTCCTTTTTTCGCCAGTTGGCGATTTTGCCCGTTTGTGGGCTTTTTTATGGCTGTTGAGCTCTTCTTCGAGCGTTAGGAAATAGCCTCCCGTTTCGCGACTTCCTCAGAGACGGTCCTTCCAGCCGGTCTTCGAGTCACCCTTTGATTGAGGTACCTTAAATGGAATACATTACTCTCGTACTTGCCGCTGTTGCGGTTGTTCTTGGCATTGTTGTCTTGTCCAAGGTGAATAAGCTCATCACGATGCTCCATACTCCGATTGTCAAGCGCGTTTCGGATACCAACCTGAAGCCGAACCGTCACCCGGTGAACGCCCAGGATATGGCTGCGCGCAGCGATCGCCATGATGGGGCCCGCGGAAACGAACGCCGTGAACGCGGCAATGCCGCTAATGCCGGACGCCAGGATCGCAGCTTCAACCGTGACCGCAACGGTCGGAATGACCGTCGCAATGGCCGTAACGATCGCCGCCGTGACTTTGCCGTGGAAGCTTCCGCTCCGTCGGCTTCTGTCGAAGCCGCTCCGGTAGCTCCCGCTCCGCAGGAACCCGTTTCCGCTCCCGAAGCTCCGCGTACCGAAGGCCGCCGTCCGCTGCCTCCGCGTGTCCAGGCCGCTCTCCCGGAAACTCCGGTCCCCGCAGCTCCCGCTCCGACGCCTGTCGTTGAAGAAGCTCCCGCCGCAGCCGAATTCGAACCGTCGAAGGTCCGTTACGGTCGTCGCAATGCCATCAAGAAGATTCCGCTCGAAGAAACCGCGGAAGAACCGAAGGCATAACGAAGCCCGATTTTTCCAAAAAAGGCTCGCACGCGTTGCGGGTCTTTTTTTTTGTGCGGGAAAATTTGACGGGAATTTTGCCGGTTTACAGCGGCGAAGAATTTTACTATAATTGGTCTGTCTTTGGCATGTTCGTCTAGCGGTCTAGGACGCTGGCCTCTCACGCCGGTAACAAGGGTTCGAGTCCCTTACATGCTATTTTAGAAAAGCTCTCGGAAACGGGGGCTTTTTTTTGTGGTGTGTAAAATGGTACCGAAACTTAATTTCATTCTCCGGCAATGTCGTTCAACCTGTCATTATCGTGCTTGATCCGATAATCCGCTCTTTCCGTTAAGCTCGAACACGCCTCTCTTCCGAGTCTATTTCCCGCAGTCCTGGAAGAGGCGAAAATGCTTTTCCCGCCTGAACTTCGGCTATGGATGAAGATGCGCTTTTCTTCGGTATATGAACTTTACCGTTAGCACGGATCGCGCAAAATTTTCTATCTTTTTTGCGCAAAAAGAGGTTCTTATGAAACTACTTCCCGAAGCCCTCACGTTCGACGACGTTTTGCTCGTGCCGGGGGAATCCGCGGTCTTACCTACCCAGACGGATGTCAAGACCCAGCTTTCTGCAAATATCAAACTGAACATTCCAATTATCAGCGCGGCGATGGATACGGTGACGACTGCGCCTCTCGCCATTTCTATCGCTCTCCAGGGCGGTCTCGGCGTTATCCACAAGAACATGTCTATCGAAGCGCAGGCCGAGGAAGTCCGCAAGGTCAAGCGCTGGCAATCGGGAATCGTTTCGAACCCGGTGACGCTCGATGCGGACCAGCCGGTGAGCGATGCCTACAGGACAAGGCTTGAAACCAAGGTGAGCGGTTTCCCGATCCTTTCGAAGGGAAAGCTGGTCGGGATGCTGACGAGCCGCGACCTGCGCATGATTACGGACCATTCGGTGAAAATCCTCGACGTGATGACGAAGAATCCGATTACGGCTTCCCCGAAGATCAGCCTTGCGAAGGCGAAAGAAATTTTGAACGAACATCGTGTGGAAAAGCTTCCGCTGGTCGATGCGACGGGCGCGCTCAAGGGCCTTGTGACGATGACCGACATTTTGAAGCGCGAAAGCAATCCGAATGCGAGTCTCGATAAGAACGGGCAGCTCCTGGTTGCCGCAGCGGTCAGCACCTCGGCAAATACGCTTGAACGGATCAAGGCTCTTGTCGATGCGGGTGTCGATATGATAGTGATCGATACGGCGCACGGGCACCACATCGGTGTGCGGAACATGGTCAAGACGGTTCGCAAAAAATATCCGAAGCTCACGATTTGCGCAGGGAACGTCTGCACGCCGGAAGCGGTCGTGGAACTTGCGAAATGCGGCGCGAACGTGGTAAAGGTGGGAATCGGGCCGGGTTCCATCTGCACGACCCGCATCGTCGCCGGTGTCGGCTATCCGCAGTTCTCCGCGGTTGTCGAATGCGGCAAGGCGGCTAGAAAGGTTGGTGTGAAGATTATCGCGGACGGCGGCATCAAGTATTCGGGCGACATCGTGAAGGCTCTCGCCGCGGGCGGAAACGCCGTGATGGTCGGAAGCCTCTTTGCCGGGACGGAAGAAAGCCCGGGAGAAATCATCCTCGCCGATGGCCGCAGCTACAAGGCTTACCGCGGCATGGGTTCGCTTGGCGCGATGAAGGCCGGTTCCGCGGACCGTTACTTCCAGGGAAACGTCACCGAGGAAAAGAAGTACGTCCCCGAAGGCATCGAAGGCCGTGTTCCCTACAAGGGACCGCTCCGCGATACGATTTACCAGCTGATCGGCGGCATCCATTCCGCGATGGGATATGCCGGAGCCGCGAACCTGGACGAACTTTACAAGAAGGCTACCTTTGTGCGCATCACGAATGCGGGTCTCCGCGAATCGCATCCGCACGATGTGACGATTACGAAGGAAGCTCCCAACTACCACACTTAATTTGTGTTTATCGATAAACGAAAAGTCCGCTGCGAGGCGGACTTTTTTGCGTTGCGTTGCAGGGAGGGAATTGTTTATTCCTTGTCCTCGCAGCAGCAGTGATGCTCGCCGTCCTTGTGGCCTTCGCCGTGGCAGCAGTGATGTTCCCCGTCTTCGTGCTTGTGTTTGCCGCAGCATTCGCCGTCGCCGTGCTTGCCGCAACAGTGGTGCTCCTCTTCGAGAGCCTTGATTTCCTCCTCGGTCAACGGGTCCGCTTTCATCACTTCGATTTCGAAGTGCAGCGTCTTTCCGGCGAGTTCGTGGTTCATATCGACGGTGACGTTTTCCTCTTCGACTTTCTTGACGGTCAAGGGAATCGTGCCTGCCGGCGTCTGTGCGTAGAAGACCATTCCCGGCTTGATTTCTTCTGCCTGGAACGCTTTCTTGGGAACGGTCTGCACCAGCTCGGAATTGTATTCGCCATAGCCTTCGCCCGGTGCGACGTCAATCGAGAACTTGTCCCCGACCTTTTTGTCGGCAAGCGCCTTCTCTAGCCCGCGGACTATCATGCCGCGTCCCTGGATGTAGCTCAGCGGTTCCTTGCCCGCCGAAGAGTCGATGATGTTTCCTGCGTCATCCTTGAGCGTGTAATGGATGGCGACTTTGGTGTTGTCTGCGATTGCCATGGCGTTTTCCTTTTTTTGAATTTCCGGCAAAGATAGATAAATCGTTCGAGTAAAAGATCAAAGTATTTGGATTGGACGCTTCCTAACCCTCCGACATTTTCATCGCTTTCACGACTTCGCGCAGTTCCTTGGGCATGGGAGATTCCACGACGATGTGTTCGCCTTTCCAGTCGAACTCCAGGCGCGTGCTGTGGAGAAAAAGCCGCTTGAGTCCGAAGTCCTTTTTGAATTCCCGGTTGAGTGCGAAATCCCCGTAGCGTGAGTCACCGACGAGCGGATGCCCGATGCTTTCGAAATGCGCGCGGATTTGGTGCATCCTTCCCGTTTCGAGGTTGATTCTTACGAGGTCGTAGCCTTTGAAATGTTCCTTGACCGCATAGTGTGTGACCGCCGTGACGCCGGCTTCTGTCCCCGTTTTCATCTTGGCGCCGGCTTTTGAGTCTGTGCGCTCGAGGGTCGCCTTGATGGTTCCGCGTTCTTTTTTGAGGTTTCCCTTGACCAGGGCGAAATACGTCTTTTGGATTTTGTGTTCGCGGAGCATTCGCGTGAGATCCCGGAGTGTGTCACCGTGGAGCGCGGCAAGCAAAAGTCCCGAAGTTTCCTCGTCGAGACGGTGGGCGAGCGTAGGCTTAAAATCCAGATGTTCGTCGTTTCCCCATTGCCAGAGCATTTCGACTAGGCTTTCTCCCTTGCGCGTTCCCGTTCCCGGCTGGCTCGGAATTCCGGAAGGCTTGTCGATGACGATGAAATCTTCCTTTTCGAGCGCAATGTTCAGGTGGTTTTGTACAAAGTAACGATCCGAAAATTGTGCGTCGTTTCCCCAGGATTTTTTGACGGGCGCTTCTGCGTCGGCGTTTTCAAGGCTTTTGAAATTTTCGTAGATATCGACGGTATCGCCTTCGCGGAGCATCTGCGGAGCCTTGGCGTGGACTCCGTTGACGCGTACTTTCTTCTTTCTGAGAATCGCAAAGAACGTGGAAAGCGGTTCGTTCGGGAAAGCCTTGCGCAAGAAACGGTCCAATCGCATGTTGGCGAAATTTCGGTCGATGACGCGGGTGATCATATAAAAATCCTTTGGGTGAAAGCGAAAATCCGAATTTAATTTTTTTGCATCCGGGCGCGGTTGGCGAGTTTGATTCCGTCTGCGGCGCTGGTCACGATTCCGCCGGTGTAGCCTGCGCCTTCGCCGAGGACAAAGAGCCCTTTTGTCGAAACGCTTTCAAGCGTGTCCGTGTTTCGCACGATGCGGACCGGGGAGCTGGTGCGCGTTTCGGGGGCGACAATCAGTCCGTTATCGATAAATCCCGGAATCTTTTTTTCGAACTGTTCGAAGCCTTCCGCAAGCGAATCGCAAAGGACGACATCGAGGATTTCCCGGAGCGGGCAGGATTGGATTCCTGTCGAAAAAGAACTTTTCGGGAGAACCGAATCGTTTTTCCCTTTGAGAAACGCCCGGATGGTCTGCGCCGGCGCGGAATAGTTTTTCCCGCCGAGTTCAAAGGCTTTTTTTTCGAATCGTCGCTGCATTTCGATGCCGCCGAAGAGCGTGTCGCTTTTTTCGATGGGCATGACGATCGCTCCGTTGGCGAGCTTGCCGTTTCGCTTGCTGTAGCTCATGCCGTTTGTGGCGAGCGTTCCTTCTTCGGAAACGCAGGGGACTAGTACGCCGCCCGGGCACATGCAGAAACTGTAGGCAGCGGATTTCCCACCGAGCGTTTTTGCCGTGAGTGCATATTCCGCGCTTCCGGTGAGTTCCGTGTTTACGTCCTTTCCGAGCTGTCGGATGTTGATGAGTTCCTGCGGATGTTCGACGCGGACGCCGAGCGCAAACGCCTTGCTTTCTTCGGCGACGCCGCGTTCGTGTAAAAGTTCGTAGAGAAATCTCGCGGAATGTCCCGGAGCGAGAACCAGGTTGTCCGCATCTTGCCATGTCCCGTTGAAGTTTACACGGGAAAGGTTTCCGTTTGAAATTTCGATGTCTTCGAGGGCGGTGTGGAAGTGGACTTTTCCGCCGAGTTCCAAAAATTCCTTGCGGAGAGCCTTGAGCAAAAGAACCAGGCGATCCGTTCCGACATGGGGCTTTGCGAATGTCAGGACGTCTTTGGAAACGCCGAAATGGACCATATCCGCAAGGACGGCGCTAGAAAAGATGTTGCGCGATCGCGTGTTGAGTTTCCCGTCGGAGTAGGCGCCCGCTCCGCCTTCGCCGAAGAGAATGTTCGAACGGGGATTGAATTTCCGATCGACAAAGAATCGGCGGATGTCCTGGAAACGTTCCTCGACCGGGCTTCCCTGTTCATACAAATTCACCTGAAAGCCTTTCCTCGCGAAAGAAAGCGCAGCCCACAATCCGGCAGGTCCCGCTCCGACGACCGTGACGTTTTTTGATATCGGGATGGAATCTTTCAAAGAGTCGCTTTCGAGCGTTTCCGTCTTTTCTGTCGCGGGAACGAGCCAATGCGTCGGATTTAAAGGCCTTGCCGTTTCGAACTTGACGTTGTAACTCCAGTGAGGCGCGTTGCGCTTGCGGGAATCCAGGGCGAAACGTTCGACTTCCAGATTCAAAATAGAATCGGGAGAAATCCCGACGGCGTGGGAGAGCGCTCCTAGAATGTCTCCTTTCTTTTCAAGTGGAACGGAAAGTTCCCTGAAATGGTAAGCGAAAATTGGCACGGTCATTCCTTGCAGACGAATGTTTTGGCGGATTCCGACAGGTTCCCGTTTTCGTCTTTCGCTAGAATTTTGTATTGATGCTTTCCGGGAAGCATCGGGAATATGGCCTCTGAAACGTCTCTGGCAAAAGTCGCCTTTGTCGCGGGAATCCCGTCAACAAGTTCCTCGACCTGAACCTCTTTTCCTTGCGTTCCGCTGAGCGAAAAGGAAATTTCGCACTTTTCTTCGTTTGCGGAAAGAATCCGGATTTTCGGTGGAAATAAAATCTGGAGGGAATCTTTCAGCGTGTCTTTTTTGGTGGTAAGCGTTGCCGTCACGACGCTTTCACCCGGTTCTTTTGCCGTTTCGGGAATGGTAAAAGTGAAGTGTCCGTTGGCGTTTGAGGCGTTCAGCTTCTCTGAAGTGAACTTTCCGAGAGACACGGTTACGGTCGCCGTGGAATCTTCGCTGAAAAATTCTCCGTTCACGGAAATTCCCGCTTTTGATTTTTGCGCGTTGCCTTTCTCTAGGCGGATAAAGGCGTTCCTGTCGTCCTGGGTTTTGAAAACGTATTCCGCAAAGGCTTCGCGGCAGAGCGTTTCCACATCGCCTGTGGAACATTTTATCCGGATGCGCTTGCTCCCGTAGGATTCTTTGCCGTAGGAAACCGTTGTCTGGAATTTTCCGTCGCGAGAAAGTTTCGCCTCGATGCCGTTTACCTGAATTTGGATGCCCGGCTTGCAAGTTCCGCTGACGGAAATCTCGGGGCTTGTCGTCTTGGACGGAATCGCGTCAAATTCGCAAGGAGAAGCCTTGGACAGGCTGTCTATCGCGGCCTTGTTCTTTTCATCGAGCTTCTTTGAATTTTCTTCGAGCGCGCTTGCGCTGAACGTGCCGGATTTCTTCTCGGATGAGATTTCCTTGGCGAGTCCTTTTTTCCCGGAACTCGGAGTCTTGAATTTCTGGAAACCTTTTCCCTTTTCTTCGACCAGTGTTTCGCCCCCGAGGACTTCGAGTGCCTTGCCGTCTCTGCCTGTGACGAGCATTTTGCCGGATTCGAGCGAAACGATGATGCCTTCTCTGCCGCTTTCGATAAAGCCGTTCGTGCCGCGGATGGCGGCTGTCGCCGATCCTGTCTTGAATTCGAATTTGTGTCCGTCCTTTTGTTTTTGCACGTCGAAGAATACGCGTCCCGTGCGGAGATCCACCGTGGTGCCGCTTTCGTTCTGGTTGCTAATCGCCGTTTCGAATCGGATTGTGGTATTCTCTTCGATGGTGATTAAGCTTCCGTCCGAAAGAGCGATGCCTGCTTCGCTTTCGACCAATGTGCGGATCAGGTGGTTGCTTTTGACCTTGAGCCCTATCCGCAACGGATTCCAGCTGTCGCCGGCCTTTTTCTGTACGGTGACTTCGCCTAGGATGTAGCGAACCTTTCCGATGGAAGAGGAACCTTGCGCCATGGCGGAAGCCGCAAAAAGGGCGACGGCCAATGTCGCACGGGTCAGAAATGGGAAAATGTGAAAGTCTTTCAAAAGAGGCTCCTTTGTGGCAGAAACCGTGATGTTCCGAATATAGATTTTTATATTTTTTTCGGAATGTACGTAACTTTTACGAGGTGATTATGGATACAGAAAATTTGGAACCGACAATCGAATACACCGACGAAGAAACCGGTGAAGTTGTCATCAAGGAACTTTCGAAGGAATTTTTAAGCAAGGGCGCCTGGTCAACGATGATGTTCCTGTATCAGGAAAGAAATGCCAAAACGGGTGAATTTGGGGAACCGAAGGTTTCGATTCGCCGCTACCAGAAGCAGCAGGGAGTCTTTAAACAACGCAGCAAGTTCAACATATCGAGCAAGGAGCAGGCGAAGTCGATCATTTCGATTTTGCAAAAGTGGTACGAACTTTAATATGAAAAAGAAACCCCGACAACCGGCATTCCAGATAAACTTTCTTTCAGAAAACGAAAAAGAGCCTTTCCCGTGGAAGGCGCGCCTTGAACCGCTCGCCCGCAAGATTCTCATCGAGGAGGGGCACCCGGAAAATGTAAACATCGTCATCTGTTCCGACCGGATGGTCCGTGATCTCAATCACGCTTACCGCAAGCTAGACAAGGTGACAGACGTGCTTAGCTTTGAGTGGCACGAGGATTATCTGCTCGGCGAAATCTACATTGCGCGCGAACAGGTGAAACGCCAGGCGCCGAAATTCGGAAATTCCTTTTATACGGAGCTCAAGCGCATGATTGTGCACGGGCTTCTGCATCTTTCCGGATACGATCACCACACGGCTCCGGAGCGGGCCGTAATGCGTCGCCGCGAAAAGGAAATTTTGGGGCTTGACATTTACCATGCAGGCGAAAAGGTGCTAAAAAAACAAGGGAGTAAAAATTGATGCCGGTTTTTTCTTGGGTTGATTCCGCAACGTCTTATCTTGTGCTTGCGATAGTCTGTGTCGTTCTTTCGGGAATTTTTTCCCTGGTGAAAACGGTTTTCCTGGAACTTTCCGTGACGACGGAAAGCGAAGAGGACGAAAATCTTGTGGCGCGGGTAAATTCCTATGTCGATGTGCCGGGATTTAACGAGACGATTTCCATCGCGCGGACGATTTTGAACGTTTCTGCCGGCGTTCTGGGATTTATCGCCACCTATGTGCTGACGCAGGGATTTTACGGCAAGTTTATCCTGGGAATTATTTTGTATGTCTTCCTTTCGGGAATCGTCGTGTATTCCTTCGTCATTCTGCTCCCGAATATGTTTGGCGCACTTTGGCCCGAGACGCTTTCGCACGTGCTCTTGCCGATTTACAAGTATTTGCGGATTCCGTTTGTCCTGGAGGCGAAGATTGCGAACAAGCTTTACCTGAAAGTGCACAAGGCCCTGGGCTACAACCCGAAGCTCAACTTCCTTTCCGAGGACAAGCGGGACGCTCTCAAGTCCGACATGTCCGACGACGAGGATGCGCTTGACGAAGACGAACGGCAGATGATTTTGAATATTTTCGATTTCGTGGAAACGCCTGTGCGGGAAATTATGACGCCTCGGGTCAACATGGTTGCCATCGATGTCACGTCGTCGCTCGAAGAAACGATCCGGATTTTAAACGAAGAGCGACATTCCCGTGTTCCCGTGTATCGCGATTCCATCGACAATATCATCGGCATCCTTCTTGCCCGGGATTTTCTTGAATGGTACACGGAAAAGCACGGAAAGGAAAAGTTCGATTTGCAGGAACTTCTGGAACCGGCGAATTTTGTGACGCAGCAGAAACAAATTGATGACCTGCTTCGCGAACTGCGCGAAAACGGAAACCAGCTTGCGATTGTTGTCGATGAGTATGGAGGCGTGGCCGGACTTGTGACCGTTGAAGACATCATGGAAGAAATCGTCGGGGAAATCAAGGACGAGGACGATCTCGAAGACGATGCGATGATCCAGAAATTAAAGGATGGCCGCTATGTTTTCAATCCGCTAATCACGCTCTCGGATTTTGAAGATGCGACAGGCATCGAATTCGAAGAAGAGGAATCCGTTCACGTGGAAACCGTCTCGGGGCTTATTCTCGCAAAACTCGGCGCGATTCCTTCGGTCGGGGCTGAAGTCAAAATCGACGGGAACAAGTTCCGGGTTTTGAAAATGGACGGT
Source organism: Alistipes onderdonkii (assembly GCA_963656065.1). Taxonomy (GTDB): domain Bacteria; phylum Fibrobacterota; class Fibrobacteria; order Fibrobacterales; family Fibrobacteraceae; genus Hallerella. Next base: position 41,182 of record CAVKGV010000006.1, on the reverse strand, counting down.
ACGCGGATGACGAAGGCGATGTTTATACCGAAGACGGTTTCCTAGAAGCAATGAAATCCTAAGTTTCCCTTCCCAATTCCGGAAAACCTATCATTCCGGATGGGACAGGAATGCCGAAAAATGTTAGACAGGACGAAAATAAGGAAGGGGGAACCGGGAAGGCTTTTCTTGGGGAGCCTTCTTTCCTATATTTGGGGCGTGAAAAAATAAAAAGGAGTCCTTATGGTCCAGTATGAAGGCTGGGATGGCTTTGAAGGCCGGATTTGGAAAGAAGAAATCAACGTTCGCGATTTCATCCAAAAAAACTACAAACCTTATGACGGAGACGAGTCGTTCTTGGCAAGTGCGACCGATGCGACAAACAGGCTCTGGGGTGAACTTCAAAAGCTCCAGAAAGAGGAACGCAAGAAGGGCGGCGTTCTCGACATGGATACGGAAATCGTGTCGTCCATCACGTCGCATGGTCCGGGTTATATCTCCGAATCGCTGAAAGACTTGGAGAAGGTCATCGGGTTGCAGACGGACAAGCCTCTCAAGCGCGCCTTTATGCCGTTCGGCGGAATCCGCATGGCCGAAGAAGCCTGTTCGACCTATGGTTACACGCCGTCTCCGAAGCTTCACGAAATTTTTACGAAGTATCACAAGACGCACAATGACGGCGTTTTCGATGTCTATACGCCCGAGATGAAACTCGCACGGCACAGCCACATCGTCACGGGACTTCCCGATACCTACGGTCGCGGACGCATCGTGGGCGATTACCGTCGCGTGGCGCTTTACGGCATTGATTTCCTGATTGCCAAAAAGCTGGAAGACAAGGCGAATTGCGGTGACGGGACGATGACGGATGACGTGATTCGTTTGCGCGAAGAAATTTCGATGCAGGTCAAGGCTCTCAAGGAACTGAAAACGATGGCCGCTTCTTACGGATTCGACATTTCCCTGCCGGCGAAAACGGCGAAGGAAGCTGTCCAGTGGCTCTATTTCGGTTATCTCGGAGCGGTCAAGACGCAGAACGGTGCCGCGATGAGCGTCGGACGCATCTCGACTTTCCTGGATATTTACCTGTCTCGCGATTTAGAAAAGGGCCTTATCTCGGAATCGGAAGCGCAGGAGCTGATAGACCATCTGGTGATGAAGTTCCGCATGGTGAAGTTCGCCCGGATTCCTTCCTACAACCAACTGTTCTCCGGTGACCCGGTGTGGGCGACGCTCGAAGTGGGCGGCACAGGCGTGGACGGACGTTCCATGGTGACGAAGAACGATTTCCGCTTTTTGCACACGCTCGAAAACATGGGACCTTCCCCGGAGCCGAACCTGACCGTGCTCTACACGAACCGTCTCCCGGAAAAATTCAAGAAGTATGCGGCGAAAATTTCGATTACGACGAGTTCCGTCCAGTATGAAAACGATGATGTCATGAAACCGGAATGGGGTGACGACTATTCGATTTGCTGCTGCGTTTCGGCAACCCAGACGGGTAAGGAAATGCAGTTCTTCGGAGCCCGCGCAAATCTCGCCAAGTGCCTCCTCTACGCTATCAACGGCGGCGTTGACGAAAAGAGCTTCGAACAGGTCGGGCCGGCGATGCAGCCGATTACCTCGGAGTATCTGGACTTTGACGAGGTAATGAAAAAGTACGATGCGATGATGGAATGGCTCGCAGGGCTTTACGTGAATACGCTAAACGCTATCCAGTATATGCATGACAAGTATTACTACGAAGCGGAAGAAATGGCGCTGATCGATACCGATGTCCGTCGCACGTTCGCCACGGGAATCGCAGGATTTTCGCATGTCATCGATTCTCTTTCGGCTATCAAGTACGCAAAGGTCAAGACGGTTCGGAATGAAAAGGGAATCGTTGTCGATTATATCGTCGAAGGCGATTTCCCGAAGTATGGAAATGACGATGACCGCGCAGACGAAATCGGCGTGCAGCTTCTGAAGTCGTTTGTCGATAAGGTTCGTAAGCATCACACTTACCGGAATTCCGAAGCGACGACTTCCATCTTGACAATCACGTCGAATGTCGTCTATGGAAAGGCTACCGGTGCGATGCCCGACGGACGCAAGGCCGGTGAACCGCTTTCCCCGGGCGCGAATCCAAGCTACGGTGCAGAACAGAACGGGCTTCTCGCTTCTCTCAATTCCGTTTCGAAAATCCCGTATCATTGGGCGCTCGACGGCATCAGCAATACGCAAACGATCAACCCCGAAGCACTCGGCCACGGCGAAGAAGAACGGAAGAACAATCTGGTCCAGGTGATGGACGGCTACTTCGAACAGGGGGCGCATCATTTGAACGTGAATGTCTTTGGCCGCGAAAAGCTTCTCGATGCGATGGAACATCCCGAAAAGGAAGAATACCAGAACTTTACGATTCGGGTTTCCGGCTATGCGGTGAAGTTCATCGACCTCACGCGCGAACAGCAGATGGACGTCATCTCGCGGACGTGTCACGATAGGATGTAATGCTCGAAGGGTTCGTTCACAAAATCGAGACTTTCGGTCTTGTGGATGGACCGGGCGTTCGTTGTGTCGTCTTTTTGTCGGGCTGCCGGATGCGCTGTCGCTATTGCCACAATCCGGAGACATGGAAGGTTTCGGGCGGTGAAAAATACTCGCCCGCAGACCTCTTTTCAAAAGTCTATCGTTACAAGTCCTATTGGAAAGACAACGGAGGCGTGACAGCCAGCGGCGGAGAGCCTATGCTCCAACTGGACTTTCTTACAGAGTTCTTTGCCCTGTGTAAAAAACATTCGGTGCATACGGCGCTCGACACGAGCGGAAACCCGTTTGAAAATTCAAAGGAATATCTGACAAAATTTGACAAGTTGTTGTCGGTGACGGATCTGGTCCTTTTGGACTTGAAAATGTTCGATACCGCGGAGCACAGGGCTTTGACCGGGCAGGATAATGCGAACATTCTGGAAATGGCCCGCTATCTTTCCGATAAAAAAATTCCGATGTGGATTCGGCGCGTACTGGTTCCGGGACTTACCGACGGCGAAGAGGATCTTCGGGCTACGTACAAATTCATTTCATCGCTTCGCACGGTTTCCCGTGTCGAGGTGTTGCCCTATCACGCCTTTGCGATTCCCAAATGGAAGGAACTTGGCTTCCCTTACACTCTGATGGATGCGGTTGCTCCGACGGAAAAAGAGATCAGGCGTGCGGAAGAAATTTTGCACATCGGAGAATTTTCAAACCCGCAAATGTGACGCTCGCCATCAGGACGAAGATGGAAAAGTAGTCGAAAAGGAACAGCGGAAAGCCACGCTCCAAGTCGAAAAAGAAAAATTTTTGCGTGTAAAAGAGATATTTGAAAAACCCGCGGAGAATAACCGCATAGATGCCGTAGAACGAAACGATGGTTGCCGCAACCTGGGCAATTCTTTTGGCTGTGGAATTTTTGAACAAGGTAATCCGATTGAAAAACATCCCTGCATGAAAGGAAAAGTGGACCGCGATAAGGGCGAAGTACCAGTGGCTTACGACGAGATGCGCTGTCCGGGAAAAGGCGAATCCAAAATCGACGTCGAGAATTTTCGGCGAAAGAATGACGCCGCTTACGATGAGAAGAATTCCGGAGACTAAAATCCCCAGGTTCACGATGAGAATCGCGATGCGGAATCCTCTGTATTTTCCGCGGAAAAGGTTCCTGTAAAAATGGCGGTTGAAAATGTTGTGGCAAATCCACAGGAGAAAAAGCGCACCGCCCAACCACTTATGCGTTCCCGAATTTTCGAAAAGTGTAATGCCTCCCATCAGGACGATGGAAAGCGCGAACATCGAAATGTCTAACGCTCGGAGGAGCATTTAGCGGAGCGTCTTTTGCAGAAATTCGCGAATCTCGGATTCGCTTGCGCTTCCCGAAAAGCGTTTGCCGTTTCGAAAATCTGCTTTTGGCGACGTCACTTTTTTCAAATCATCGGTCGTGCGTCCGAGTCCGCTGCCGCCAGAAGTGCAGATGGGGACGATTTTCTTGCCGCTGAAATCGTAGCTTTCCATGAATGTGTAAATGATTTTTGGCGCATTATACCACCAGATGGGGAAGGCGACGACTACCGTGTCATATTTTGAAAGATCTGCCTTGTCCTTGATGGCTGGGCGTGCGGAAGTATCGTTGCTTTCGATTGTGGAGCGGCTTTTCTTGTCGTTCCAGTCGAGATCCGCATCCGTGTATTTTTGGGCGGGGACGATTTCGAAAAGATCCGCACCGATTGCCTTGGCTGCGGTTTTCGCGAGCCTTTCCGTTGTTCCCGTTGCGGAAAAATAGGCGACGAGCGGTTTTGCTTCTGCTGTCATGAAGAAGCCTCCGAGAAAAAGAATTCCTAACAGTTTTTTCATGCCTATAATTTACCACTTAGAGCAAACTCTAGGACAAGCGCTTTCAATGTGATTTTTTAGTTGCGCTTGTTGGCGGTGGCCAAAACGCAGCCATCGGCGAAGTGCAGGGAAAGTTCGTCTCCCGGATGGATTTCCGCGGCGCTTGAAAGCGACTTTCCGTTGCGAGTCGTATAGGAATATCCGCGGGAAAGAATCCGTTTCGGATCGTTTGCCTGGACCTTCGTCTCGACTATCTGGAATTTCGCATTTTCCAGGGAAATGATTTTTTGCGCCCCGAGCCGCAAACCTTCAAAATCCCGAGCGAGCTTCTCTTTCTCTTCGCGTAGCAGCCTTGCCGGGAACTGGGTTAAGTTGTGCGCAAAGGCTAGAAGCTTTTGTTCTTCTCCCGCGATTCGTTTCCCGAAGACGATGGAAAGCCTAGATTCCGCCCGGTGCAGTCTATCCTTGGCGGAGGATAGCGACATCTGGGCACCGCTTGCAATTTTGAGAACGATTTCGGCGAGAGCACGCTTGGCATATTCCGCTCGGGCGATGAGAAACTTGGCGCAGTCCGTCGGGGTGATGCACGAAGCGTAGGCGACCTTATCGACAAGGCTTTCATCGATCTGGTGACCTATTCCGGTAAGGACCGGACAGGGAAATTCCGCAATTTTACGGCAAAGGGCTTCGCTGTCGAAATAGTTCAGATCCGTCTTGGCACCGCCTCCGCGGACGATGCAGACAACGTCTAGATCTTCCCTTTTTTCGAGAGCGGACAGCGCGTGTAAAACGGTCGCTTCGGTTTCGTTTCCCTGCATCTTGGCATATTCCACAACGACTTCAAAGGGAAATCCCGAGGCGGCGAGCGTGGTCATAAAATCCTTGAACGCCGCGGTCTTTTCGCCCGTGACAAGCCCGACTTTCAGCGGAAGCCTTGCGAAGGGGAGTCTCTTGTTTTTTTCGAGAAGTCCTTCCTTTTCGAGTCTTTGCAAAATGGCTTTTCGCGTCTTGGCGAGTTCGCCGACGGTAAAGTTCGGGTCGATATTCTTTATGTGGCACTGGAACTTTCCGCTTCCGACATAGAAGTCCGCTTCGAGCTGGAGGTTTACCTTGAGCTGCTCCTTGAGAGTGAACGGAACGGGCAGGTTCATGAGCCTTGCCTGCATCTGGGCAAATTCCCCGGCGAACATGTAGAGATCGAGTTTCGCGAGCGGCTTCACGTCATTTTCCGCAAATTCGGCGATAGAAAGATACACCATGCGTCCGCGTTCCGTAATCTGCGTGATGACTCCGTTTACCCAGACTAGCGGAATCTGCGTGGTGAGCAGCTTCTTGACCGCGAACAGGTATTTGCTGACGGGAAAGGTTTTCTCCATAATCTCATAATATGTATTTTTTGTAGAAAGTTGTCTGAAGGAAAAGAGGTTTCGGAATGGCAAAAATCGTCTCGGCGATGGAAGCGCGCAAGGGTTTTGGTGATCTTTTAAACCAGGTGGCGTTAAAGGGGGAAGACATTGTCATCGAACGGGCGGGGAAACAGCTCGCTCGGATGTCGCCTGTTGGAACTTCCGGGCCGCAGAAGCTGGATTTTCGCGATATTTCGAAACTTCCCGGGGATATTTGGGAATAGTTGCAAAAAACGTATCAATTACTATCTTGTAGAGAAAGAGGAGATTTTTATGAAGTCGATTATTTTCGGACTTTCTTTCCTGGCGTGCTTGGGAACGCTTTGGGCGAAGACGGATACGGTCTGGACAGTTGCCGGAAACGGTAACAAGGCGCCGGCCTATTGGTATGCTTACGATTACGGAACCGGCGCTTCGGTCGATACGGCTACGGTTGACGGTTACCGCATCGCGAACTTTTCGGCAAAGACTTCGGTTTCTAGCGGGGCGGGCTACGGCTTCGGCTGGGAGCAGAACGAGACTTACAAGGATGTCCCTGTCAATCTTTCTGCCTACAAGGGCGCTTGCCTCACATACAAGGCGAATGCACCGGTGCGGATGGACTTCAAGCAATCGACGATCAGCGATAACAACTATTACGGAACGCTTCTGGATTCTTCTTCCGGTTTTAGAACGGTCTTTGTCGCCTTTGCCGATTTGAACCAGGACTGGAAATCCTCAACGCCTGCCTGGAACGCTTCTTCGCAGCTGGGAATCCAGTTCGGCTACAAGAATACGATTGCGAAAACTTACGGTGTGACGAATACATTTACGCTTGCCACTCTTATTATGGGCGATTCCTGCGTCACGTATCCGCCGGAACTTTTGGAACCGTATAAATCAAAAAATGCCGACGGAAAAATCGATTCGACCGAGCTTGCAGAATCGGATACGCTAACACTTGACCTTTCAAAAATTTTCTTCGACAGGGACGGCGATGCGCTGAAAATCTCCTCAAAGATTTCGAATCTCATCGCGGGGTCGCTTTCTCTCTTGAACGCCAAAACCGAGTTCGGAATTTCCGACACGCTTCGCTTTGTGCCGAAGGCGAACTTGAACGGCGAAGCCCTGGTGGTTCTTGTCGCGAAAGATTCGAAGGATTCCGCTGTGTACAAATTAATCGTCAAGACGAAAGACATGGAAAATCCGCCGGTTGCCGCAGATGATTCCTATTCGGTTGACGAGGACGATACGTTGACTGTTTCTGTCAAGGGAAGCATTCTCCTGAACGATTACGATATCGACGGAAATTCGTTTAAAATCAAATCTCACACGGAAACGTCCCACGGAAAGCTCACAGTCGATATGTCCGATGGAACGTTCTCATATATCCCCGATGCGAATTACTGCGGCGTGGATTCCTGGAATTATACGCTCGTCGATGAGACGATGCTCGAAAGCGAACCGGGAACCGTTTCGATAAATGTCAAGTGCGTGAACGATCCGCCGACGGTAACGATCAAGGATTCTTCGGTTTTTAAAAACATTTCATACAAAGAAGATTTTGGCGAGGAGTTTTTGAAAGTCTCGATGGGAAATGTCCAGTTTGCCGATGTCGATGGCGACATTTTGACGAAAGGCGTTGCGACAGACGGAAATATTGTGGCTTCGCTGGAAGTGCTGGGAGACAATTACCTGCTGACGTTCAATTCCGTGGAGGATTTCTTTGGCACGGCCCAGGTGACGCTCTTTGCGACGGACGGGCAGGATACGGCGAAGTTTACATTCCCGGTGACGATTACCCCGGTGAAGGATGCGCCAAAGGCTAGGGATGATTCTTACGGGGCCTACGAGGACAGTGTCTTGGTCGTTTCCGCGAAAGAAGGCGTTAGTTCAAACGATGTGAACCCCGACGATTCAACAGCTTTGCTTCGGGCAATCCTCAAGTCGGATGCCCGGCACGGCTCGGTCGTTCTTGAAGAAAACGGCTCGTTTACCTATTCGCCCGATGCGGATTTCTTTGGGGCGGATACGTTTACTTACGTCGTTGTAAATGATGTCGGCGATACGTCGAACGTGGCTACCGTAGTGCTGAACGTTTTGGACATGAATGATCCTCCGTTTGTCGTAGCGGATACGGCCGCATTCGATACGCTTGTCCGGAACGAAGATTTTACGCTGGCGATTCATTTCAAGGCTTCGGTAGTGAAAACCTGGTTTGCGGATCCCGATAACGACAAGCTTTATTTCAGCGCAACGAGCGACGATGGCAAGCTGAACGCGACGATGACGACATCGGGCGATTTGTTCATCAAATCGGTCAAGGATTCGACGGGTGACGCCTTTGTGACGGTCAGCGCCACGGACAGCATTTCGGGAACGGCAAGTTTCAAAATCCACATTTTCCTCACGCCGGTGAACGACAAGCCTGTGGGTCGAAAGGATACGATTGTGGAAATGAAAACTTCCGGGTTTGAAATCCTTGTGGATCTGGATACGCTTTTCTCCGATCCGGACGGCGATACGCTTGTCTATGAACCGTTCTCCATGAATGCCAATATCGCGGTGGATGTCTCCGGCTCCACGTTGACGATTACGCCCGCAAACGATTCTCTGGAATTGGATCTCGGTACATATCTGATCCGTGTCCGTGCAACGGATGCCGGCGGACTGTTTGCCGACGGAATCATTGTACTCGACATCGGCGGAACGACGAAGACCGCTCCGCAATTCGTGCAAAAAACGACTTCTTGGAAGCATGCGATTGGCGCCACCCGCGGAACGGCGAAGCTTTACGGTTTGAACGGTCGATTGCTTTGGCAGGGAAATCTACCGGTTTCGGAATCTGAAATTCGAAATGCCGTTTCCTGCACCGGAGAAAAAACGATTCTCCGCGTAAATCGCGCAAGCTGGATGCTTTCGCCAGGAGCGATTTAGGTGGATTGATGTGATTTTTCGTTTTGTTTTGGTTGCCGTTTTTTTAGGTCTTTCTCTTGCAGAGGCGAGAATCTTTGTCGAGTCTCGCGATGAGCAGGTTGCGAATCCGGCGCTGACTCTTTTGCGTTTTCGAGTTTTTAATGATTCTAAGGACACGCTTCAAAATGTTGAATTGCGATATTTCCTTTCCTGTAAGGAACGCCCCATCATTTTGGATAAACATCATCCCCAAAATCTTTTAGCTGAAATCGTTTCGACCTATTCCGAATGTCCGTTTTTAAAAATTTCCATCCCTCTGCTTTTTCCGGGAATATACCCGGACAGCGGGGGAGTGGCCTTGGGTTTGCATTTTTCCGATTGGAGCGATTTTAAAAAGGAGGCTGATTTTAGCAAACCGGAAAACAATAATTTTCAGTTAACTGAAAAAATTGCTGTCTATATTGGTGGCGAATATGTACGGGGAATCTTGAGAGGAACTCTCCCTTCGGCATCGCCCATTTCTCTACGATCCGGTTCTGAAGTTCCTTTGGGACTGGGCGAGAAAGTCCATTTTGCATGGCGTGAAGTGGAAGGTGCGGGGAGCTATCGATTAAATGTTGTTTCGGCAAGGGATTCTTCCGTTGTCTTGCAAAAGGTGACTGAAAAAAATCGAATGGATGCGGTACTGGACTCTGGCGAATATCTCTGGAATGTAGAATCCTCTGTCTATGGCAAAGGGAGTGCTTTTTGGACAGGAAAGACTATTCAATTTGATAATCCACCGCAAAGATTGCTGGTCCTTTTGGATACATCCTATGTAATGTCGAAAGCTTTGGATGTTGTTCCTCGGGCGGCTCGCAAGGATACAAAACTTCTTGATGTCAAGTGGGGTGAAATGGCTGTTGCGCGGGAATGGGACAGGCCGCATCTGGAACACGAACATTACGATGAGGAAGAAGAATTTCGTTGCTGGGCTGTCGGGGCGCAGATGCTAAACCATTATTATGGTGGGAATATTACACAGGATGAAATCAAGTTGAAATTTAAAAAGCGTTTTGGAATTGAAAGACTTAATATTTTGGCGACAAACAAAATTCTAGGTGCTTTTTTGCATAGTTCTCAAGGTGCAATGAATGATACTTTGTTGTCTTTGGTAGTTCGTTGGGCATTGAATGAAAAGTCCGTTTTGCATGAAAAAAAACTGGCCCCCAGCGACAAGGAAGTCATGGAATGGATTAATGCCGGAGTGCCTCTTTATGTGTGGACTCATGAACATGTGATGATTATAGATGCTTATCGGCTTTCGCTTTCAAAAAGACTTGATGTGCGCTTATTGAATACGGATAACGATGGAACCGTGGAATGGCGAACTTTACGGTCGGTCGGGCTTGAAGGTCTTGTCGCTGCCGAAGTCCAGGGATCGGTGCGGATGACCGATGGACGGATTCATACGGATTCGGATTATGACGGCTTGATGGATTATGATGAAATCGAAAGATTTGGAACGGACCCGAAAAATGTGGATTCGGATGGGGATGGCATTGAGGACAAAACGGAAATATTTTCATACACGATTCGAGAAACTCTCCCCGATTCAAATAGAACCATTTGGAAGTTAGGTTTGACATCGTTTTCTTATTCCGATATTGATGGCGATAGCTTGTGGGCGGAATTGGATTTTGATTCGGATGGAGGCGGTGTTTCGGATGGGATGGAAGACAAAAATAAAAACGGAATCAGAGATAGTGGAGAAACTGATGTTTTTGATGAAATGGATGATAATGGGTTGATGACTGCGGATTTGTTAGATGTTCCCGGAAATTTAACGTTGTATGCGAGAGGCAAACTTTGGATAAATGATGGCGTGAAGTGTTTTGCGGAAAAAAACTGTGATCTTGCTTCGGAAGCAAAAGACAGTGCTTATGCAGTAAATATCGGTCGGAGTGCCTATGTCCGGCGAATAGAATCTAAAGGGGGCGTACTTTTACGCGATTACGCGAATGTGACTGGAAATGTCAGGATTTATTCCTTGCCGCAAAAGAATTTAAATGCTGTTTTGCAGAATAATGTTAATTTCGCAAGAGTATCTTTTCCCTTGCTAGAAGCTCTTTGGCCTTATCGTATTGCCGAAATTCCTGCAATTCCGGAGGTTGGTAATTCGATTAAGGAAATCGCCTATCATGAAAGCTATACGCTCCAAAATGGAGATCGCTTGAAAATGTTGAAAGTCCATTCGGGAGGAACGCTGTTTATCGCCCCGGGAGGAATGTTTGTGGAAAACATCCAGTTGGAGTCCGGTAGCAAGGTGCATTTTGTAAATCCGGGGCAAAAGACCATTTTGCATTTAAATGGCTCTGCCATATGGCGAGCGCAAAATACAAATGAAAATCTAGAGCATGTCGCGAAGGGATTCATGTTGATACAGCATGGAAGCGAGGCGATGACTGTCGAGGGAATGTGGGCGGGAACTATTTTCGCACCAAATGCCGACTTGATCCTTGGGCAATCCAGTAAAAAGCTCCATGGCCGTTTTTTGGGAAAAGACATAACTGTTCACCAGTATGCGACGGTTCGTCACGTAAAGTTTGAACCGGAAAATGTTCTTGAATTGGTAAGGAGGGAAAAATAATGCGTTTTAGATTGTTTGTTGAATTCTTATTCCTCTTGTCGCCTTTAAGTCTCGCTCTTGGACAGGAGTTTCCTATGGCCTCTGATTTTGGAATATCAGGATTGACTGTAAATGAAAAGAATGTTGAAAATTTTTGCGATATATACTCTCAATTTTATCTGGATTCTTCGAAAAACTCTTTTTTTGAGGAAAACTGTTCGTCAGGAAAATCTTCTATAAGTTTTACCTCTTTGCTTGATACAAGTGTTATGATTTCTTTTGATTTTTCATACCGGACTGAGATATCTTTTTATTTGGAACGATTGGGCCAGCGCTGTTCTGAAGCGTATCCCAACGATAGTACTTATGGAACACCGGGAACGCACCAGTTTAGCGAAGTTCTGTATTTTGAAATGATGCGGTTGCAGAAAATCGGCATCATTGAAAACGACAGCTCTTTTTTGGATGCGGAACTGAAAAAAACGATTACTTCTGCGATTTCTTCGAAACTTAAATGCCCAGATGATATTGATTGGGCTTATGGAGGTATCGGGCCTGGCTGCTGCTCCTTGGTAGAATCCCCGTCGGCGATTTCTTTGCGACCGAAAGCCGTCCGAAATTTCAAAGCTGTCAAAATTTCCCAAGGTCGGTTTCATATCGATGGGGTATTAAATGGGGCGGAATTTTTCTTGTTCGATTTGAACGGAAAATTGTTGAAACGTGAAGTTTTCAGGGGACTCGCTATCGAGGTGCCTATGTTTCCTGCGATTTTGGAGATCGACGGGAAAGCGGTTTTTTTGAAGTGATTCTGTAGATGTTTAAGTTTTCGGGATGCGGTATGATCCCTTCCATGTCATTCCCGTGCACACTGCGATGTCATTACCCGGCTTGTCCGCCGCGGCGGACGCAGACACGGGGAATCCAGATTATCGGGTCAAGCCCGACAAAGACATATTAAGCGACATTGAAGATGAATGATGTCGAAAAAAAGTTCGTTCAAATGTCCCCTGTCCCACTTCTTGTATCCCTTCAAATCACTGATTCTTGAATTCTGTTTTCTGCTCTTCCTACTCTCAACTAATCCCTGCTCCCTTCTCCCTAATCCCTGACAATTCTCATCCCTCACATCGTGTCCCGCTTCCCATTTTAACCACAATTCACTGATTCCTGTCAACTAATAACTATCAACTAAGCTTTAAAATTTCGAATTGAAGTTCTGACCGTTATCCGCCAATTCCAAACAACATCGCGTTGTCCAAGGACAATGGAAAAAATGAAAAATAAAAAGCGGGAAATGAAATGGAAATATTTTTTAAAAGGAGTTGAATCGATATGAAAAAATGGATCCTTTTTATCCTGTTTTTCGTTCTTGCCGTGGAATCCTATGCGGCAAGGCAGATGGAACGCCTCGACCGCGGACTTGTCGCTGTTAAGATCGATGGATGCGTTTACCTGAGCTGGAGAATGTTTGGGACAGACCCGGAAACGATTGCTTTCAATCTGTATCGGGATGGGACTAAAATCAACACGGAACCGCTTGCGACTTCGACGAACTGGACGGATAAAGGCGGAACATTGAATTCAAAATACGAAGTGCGCCCTGTCATTGACGGTGCGGAAAAAAGTGCAGACAAAACGGTAAATGTCTGGAATGGACAAAAACTCACAATTGATTTGGACAGGCCTGCGGGAGGAACCAACAAAAGCGGAAGCTACACCTATTCGCCAAACGATATTGCTGTGGGAGATTTGGATGGCGATGGGGAATACGAGCTGGTGCTGAAATGGGATCCTTCAGATTCCAAGGACAATTCCCAAAAAGGTTATACGGGAAACGTCTATGTCGATGCGTACAAATTAAACGGTAAAAAACTGTGGCGGATTGATCTCGGGGTGAATATCCGGGCGGGGGCGCATTACACACAAATTCTCGTCGGGGACTATGACTCGGATGGCTTTGCCGAAGTCGCGATGAAAACGGCTCCCGGCACAAAGGACGGTACGGGAAAATTTTTGTCGAAAGGCCCGGCGGCAAATGATGACGATGCGGCGGATTATCGGAACTCCAGCGGATACGTTCTGAGCGGAAACGAATACTTGACAATTTTTGACGGACAAACCGGAGCGGAAATGGCGACTGTCAATTATAATCCGGGGCGCGGAACGGTCAGCAGCTGGGGCGATAAATACGGAAACCGGGTCGATCGCTTCTTGGCGACGAATGCTTATCTTGACGGAATAAAGCCAAGCATGGTCTTTCAGCGGGGATACTATACGCGCATGGCGATTACCGCTTACGATTGGGACGGAAAAAACTTGACGCAGCGATGGTACTATAATGCGGCAACAAAAGGACAGGAATGCTATGGCCAGGGAAACCACAATATCGCGGCTGGGGACGTCGATGGGGACGGCTTTGATGAAATCATCGAGGGAAACTGCGCTGTCGATCACGATGGAAAGTTCATGTATCGGGTCGGTCTCGGACATGGCGATGCCATGCATCTCGGGGATTTGGATCCCGATGTCGAAGGACTTGAAGTCTGGACTGTGCATGAGGAAAAAACTTACGGGTATGAAATTCACAGTGCGGCGACCGGGAAAATTTTGTGGCGCGAAACGAGCTCCGGGGATAACGGTCGCGGCGTCGCAGCCGATGTCGATTCGACTTCTCGCGGGTATGAATTGTGGTCGGCGGCAAACTGGAACACCTATTCAGTGAAGGGAAAACAGCTTTCCAGTTCGCGTCCGTCGTATAATTTTCGCCTCTACTGGGATGGTGACTTGCTCGACGAGCTTTTAGACAACGTGACGATTACCAAGTGGAACAGCACAACGTCGAAAAGCGAAACCCTTCTTCAGCTGGACGGAAGTTCCTGCAACTCCACCAAAGCGACGCCAAATCTCTCTGCGGATATTTTGGGGGACTTTCGCGAGGAAGTTATCACGCATGACGACTCCCACTTGTTCCTTTACACGACGACGATTCCGACGGAACATCGAGTCTATACGCTGATGCACGATCCGGTCTATCGGTTGGCAATTTCCTCCCAGAATACCGCTTACAACCAGCCGCCTCATCTCGGGTTCTGGCTCGGCTCCGGGGAAATTCCCACGCCAAACATCGAGCTTGTCGGTGAAGTGCTTTCTCCGAGCCTTGTCAAGAACGGCGCAGGTTCTTCACGACAGACAATCTTCTTGGGTGATTCAATCGTTCCGTTTTCCTATGCGTATGATCATTGCGCCTATGCCGTAGCGAAAGGATTGCCGAACGGAATTTCGACATATTTAAAAGACGGAAAAATCCATATCGAAGGAACTCCGACAGAATCTGGTGTCTTTCCGTTCACGGTGGCGACGGTCGGCGGGGAAGGGGAGCCTGTCGAACGTGCGGGAACCTTGGAAGTGATTCCGCTTGTCGCCCTTTCAAGTCCGGGAAAAATCCTTTCGCAAGTGAATGCCGCTTATCCCGCAGACGGTATCGGAAATTTTGAAGAAACAAATGCCGGCTGGATCGATAGCGGCTATTACAACTTTGCGAACAGCGCGGAAAGCTTTGGCCTTTGGAAAATTTTTTCATCGCAAGAAAACGTTTCCAATCTGACGATTCGCTTTGCCAATGGAGGAACAGAAGATCGCCCGATGAGAATTATCTGGAACGATTCAACGTTGGGTGCCGTGAAATTTCCCGCAAAAGGATGGACCGAGTATGATTCCGTTTCCGTTGTCGTCTCGCTCAAGAAGGGATTGAACACTTTGAAACTGTCCTCGATTTTTTCGGACGGCGGACCGAATGTTGATTTGTTTGAATTTAACGTGGATGGCGTCCGCTTGTGGAAAGATTCGGATTCGACGATGCTCACATCGACGGTTCGTTTTAGGAAAAATGTTTCCCCGGCTTCGCTTCGAATCTCTGATGGCCAGGTTTTCTTTAACCTCCCATCGAGGGGAATCCTTGCAGTCTTTGATTTGAATGGAAACGCCGTGCTGAAAAAGCCTGTTGAAAATTCCGGTGCGATTTCCGCGGAATGGAGCGCCTTGCCGCCTGGACGTTACGTGGTGACGCTCGTGCAGGGGAAACGCCTCGTTGCGAAAAGCTTTGCAAATAAACTTTAGCCGGCTTTCAACGCTTGGGAAATGGCAACGAATCGATTCGGTTTTGGATGGATTCGCTTGCTGCTTTTGAAATTTTCGCTTTAGAACTGTCTAGCGTTTCGTTTACTTTGTCTGTGATTTTACTTTGTATGGAATCCTGGGCGGCGGTGATTTTTTCTTCGGCTCCGGAGTCGCGCAGAATTTTTGTGTAGAGGGAATAGGCGAGGGAACCATCCCGCTGGATTTTCAGACTTCCACTGAGCGGTAAAAGGTAGAGCGTCGAAAGCAAGATAAGGCACGGAATCAGACCTTTGACAAGTCCGAGAAGTCCACCGGCAATCGCATTGGGAAACGAAAGGTGCCGCTTGATGAATTTGTTGATGAAATGTCCTAGAATCCGCAAGGCGATGAATGGTAACAGAAATCCGAAAACCCGCGTGAGAATGACCATTGTCGTCTCGGAAAATTCAAAGTTGTTCGAAAGAAATGGCCCGAGCAAATCGGGTGCGTAGATAATTCCGACCGCGCCGCCAATCCAGGCGGCCAAGTGGACTAGAGTCTTTGCCAACCCAAAATAAAGCCCGATGGCGAAAAGAATTAGTAGGATCGATCCGCAAAAAATATCTATCCAGTTCGCTTCCATGTTTTTCGCTTAACGGCAGATGAGTGCCGTGATGAATGTGGCGAGGAGTGCACCGGCAAAAGCGCCCATTCCGATTCCAATCTTGAATATCGTCATCCGGGAATTCTTTGGAAGTTCCGGCAGAGGTTCGTTGCGCATCGTAGCCGTGAGCCATTCGCGCATGGGAATGTCGAGCTGCCTCGGATAGCCGTCCATGATTTGGGCGAGAGCATCCGCCGCTTCCTTGGTGGAGGGAAAACGGTTCTGCGGCTTTTTTTCGAGGCATTTTAAAATCCAGCGGCGCAGGCGGTAAGGCGTTCCCGGAGGAAAATTGTTCATCTTCAGATTCAGATTCAGAATGTATTGCGAAGTGAGCTCCATCGATTCGCCGCGGAACGGATTTTTCCCCATGACCATTTCGCAGGCGATGATGCCCAGGCTAAAAAGGTCCGAAGCGTAGGTGACGGAAAAGCCCTTTACCTGTTCGGGACTCATATAGGCCGCTGTTCCGAGAACGCTTCCCGGAAGCGTCATGTCTTGCCCGGGATTGGCATCCCGGGCGATTCCGAAGTCCAAAAGCCGCACCCGTCCGTTCTTCTCGACCATCATGTTGGATGGTTTCAGGTCGCGGTGGATAATCTGGTTCGCATGCACACAAATTAATGTCTGCAGAATTTCGTGTATCAGGTAGAGCGTAACCCAGATAGGCGGACGGCTTTGCACATCGAGAATTTCGCGAAAGTTCTTTCCGTCAACGTATTCCATCGCAAGGGCGAGCTTTCCGGTCCGTTCTTGCCAGAGTGCGTAGGGATGCACGATGTTCGGATGATGCAGAGAGGCCAAGAGGCTGCATTCCCGTTTAAAACGCTGGATGAGATCGTCGTAACCCCGCAGGCTAGGAAGCATCTGCTTGACGACCACTAAGCGGCATAGCGAGGGATCTTCGCAAAGCCAAATGTCCCCCATTGCGCCTTGCCCGATCTTTTTTATCGGCTGGTAGCCGCCGATTTTTGTCTGCTTCGTACGCTTTCTTGTACCCGTCTTGGTCCCGTCTTGGGTTTTGGTTTCATCCGTTGCCATATCGGGAAAATATAGAAAATGCGAGTTTTCGCCCAAAAGCTCTCCCAAAAAATCACCGAGAGTCTTGTAAAACAAATTTTAACGGCTTGGAATGATTTATGCTTTATGTAAATTTGTAACAAGGATTGTGTGGAATTTGAAAGGAGATTTTTATGCGCGGACTAAAATATATTCTGTGCGCGGTTGGCATTTTTATTGTATCCTGTTCTTCGGAAAACACTTCGAAGCCCGATGAAAACGGTGGAGACAACATCGCGGTTTCTTCTTCGGAAAATGCGCTCTCTTCGGAATACGCCGAATTGTCCTCGTCGTCATTAGTCGTGGAAAGTTCATCTTCACTTTTCGTTCACCATCCGGGTTTTGACCCTTGCCGCTTTAATTTTGGCGCGGGCTGGCAGGCTGCTCACGAGGACTCCGCTTTCTATGCGGGGCTCGACTATATTTCGGTCTGGCTGGGCGACAATGATTTTTTCAACGCGTTTGAAAAGCGCATGTTCGACGTGACGCGGCAGGTAAACGCCACCCCGATGATTTATGCCTATGTGATCGCGGAATTCGGCAAGGATCACGGACTTGTCGATTGCGATACGAAAGAAAACGGTGAGTATGTCTCCCCGAACCACTGTACGGACGGGGCGGAACTTATCCGAAACTACTTCCAGGATTCCATTCTGTATCGTTACCGGGAATATGCGCGGGGATTCCGGGAACATATCGAATTTTCTGTCGCCCAGGATCCGGACACTGTCCAGTTCATCTGGCTCATCGAACCGGACTTTTACCAGTATTCCGAGTCGGGAAGCGTCCAGGCTTCAAAGGCTGTCGATCATGGAGGCTTTGCGCAAAACGGCGGCGGCATACCCGATTCGATGATGGGCGTCTATTTCTCGCAGATTGTCGATACAATCAAGGCTTATTTGCCGGCTTCCAAGATTGCCATCGACATTTCACCATGGGTTTTGGATCAGGAAGCGTGGTATTCGAATTTCGATCTTTCCAAGGTGGATTTTGCGAGCACTTCCGGTGGGAGAACCGCGGCGTCTAGCGAAAAAATTCGTTCGGGAAATATCGCAACATGGAAAGGCATATCCGATTTGTTGAATCGTCCTGTCCTTGCCGATGCCGGTTACGATGCGGGCGGTTATGGGACTGGCTACAACAAGGCGTGGGGATATGCCAATAATTTAAATGCCCGGATTGCGGACGGAGTAATCGGTGTGACGCAGATGGATCCGGATTCCCTTTACCATATAAGGACATCAATTGTCCGTTCCGAGCTTTCTCCGACCGTTTGGTGCAAAGAAAACTAGGAGTCCTCTCCGAACGTAATGATGTATTGCGAAATGGTCCGGTCCCATTCGTAGCGGAACTGGTAGGCGTTTCGTACGAGGTAATTCCAGCTTTCCGGATTGGAACTGTAAAGCTGGACCGCATTCTTGAATTTCCGGATCATCTGGTCCGGGGCTGCGGAATCTTCGACAAGCATCGCATTGGCCGTGGAAAAATCCCCGACATAGTTGGAAAGCAGGTTTGCACAGCCGACGTCTCGACCGGTCAGGGGAATCGTTCCGCATGCGAGGGACTTTAAAATCATGCTCGCGGAAGGTTCCGTGGGCTTTGCCGCAAACAGAAGATCCGAACCGGCAAGCGCTGTCCGGACGCTCAGGTTGTCCTCCTGGTTCATCTCCATGACCGCCATGTGGGAATGTTCCTGGCTTGCCACGGAGCTGTAGTAGTTCCATTCCTGGCTGTCTTTTACCGCTCCGATGACGATGAAAACATTCAGCTTGTTGATGTCGCCTAGAAGCGTGGCGAGAGTCTCCGATGTCCTGCCGGATTCAGATCCCAGATTGCAGAACATGACCATGCGATAGTCGAACTTCTTCCCGAGGAGCGATTCTAGCGTGGATCGCGCGGCTTTCTTGGCGATTTCAATCGGCTGGGCCGCTTTTGCGTTGAAATCCCAGAACGGATAGTTCAGTCCGAACTGGATGCCCTTGAGCTTTTCCCTGTTCCGGATGAGGAATCCCGAAAGTCCGCCGCCGAGATGGTCATTGAAAATCCCGTCGCAGTAGCCAGGCGAGGGGAGCAGGACTTTTTTCGCATAGAAGATGCCCGCCTTGAGCAGGCTGACTTTTCCCCAGAATTCGTATCCGTCCATGTTAAAGTCTTGCCGCGGGAGCCCGATGCGCTCAATTTCCGATTCGGTAACATGGAAGTCGTAAGTGATGTTGTGGACGGTAAAGAAAAAAGGCGTTTTTCCGAATTCTTCGGAATAGGTCGTCTTGGCTATCGGGGCTATCAGGGCTCCTCCCCAATCGTGCCCGCAGAGAATCGTCGGATTGAAGCGGATCGCGTCCGCATAGGCCAGGGCCGCCGACGCAAGATAGGAAAACCTCAGGTGGTTGTCGCTGTAGGGAATCCTGTCTTCACCGTAAATTGCGGGACGGTTGAAATAGCTGTCGAACCGGATGTAGGCGTAGAGCGGATTTTTTCCGACCCAGACTTCGAAAGGCATGTTGCGAAGCTTTTCGATTCCCTTGAAAACAGGACGATAGTCGGAATGATCCCCCAAGAGCCTCGGGTAAAATGGAGAAATCGTCAGTGTCTCCGTACCGGTGCGAGCGCTGGCCTGTGTGAGTTGGTTGACGGCTCCGCCTAGGGGGCTAGGCTTAGTCCATTCTCCGGATTCCGGGCTGACGGCGAGAAATTTCAAGACGTTCTCCAAAAAATAATTTACGAAGCGGACGCTTCACCACAAAAATATTTAATTAAATTACGATAAGAAATCAACCGAACCTAAATTTTTTCGGATAAAGGGTCAAATAATGAAAACAAGACATCTCGTCGTTCTTTTGGCGGCCTCCGCATTCTTCCTTGCCGGTTGCAAGGGCACTAACGAAAAGCGCGGAGACGAGCATCTGGAAGCCGGGCGTTACCAGAATGCCATCAATTCCTACCTAAACGCAAAGGAAAAGGGAAAGATTTCCGGCGAATTCTACGACAACTTTACCTTGGCGCTTGCGAAGCGCGCCGAGCAGGAAAGCAAGAAGGACCCGCAGAGCGACCTGCTCCATGGGCTTTTCGAGCAGACTCTCCAGAACATCGACAAGGTGGAAAACGTGGAAACGGCGACTGCCATCGCGGAAGCGCTTTCGAACGTCGGATTGAACCAGGCGACAGCGGAAGGGGCGAGCCTCGGCAATTCTCTCGACGGTTTTGCGAAGATCGATACGTCGATTTCCCTTCTCAAACGCTTGAACGGTGACTTTGCGAAGATCCAGGCGCTCCGTACCCAGGCCGAAAACCTCTATGTCTCCAAGAACCTTTCGGACGCGATCGATGAAGACGATCCGGTCGTCAAGGAATATAATCTCCTGGTGATGGAACTGATCGCTCCGAAGAATGCGGACCTCCAGCGCGAACACAACAAGAGCCGCATCGCGACCCGCCCGTATTTCCTCATCTTTGGCGAAAATATCCCGAACAAGTCTCCGCTTGTCGATAAGTGGGGTTATGTGATGGCTTTCCCGACCATCCAGATTGCTCCGACGTCTCTCAAGGGCGAACTCCAGTTCTGGGCTTCGACCGGCAACAACACGGAACTTGACCCGACGAAGATCAAGCTCGTCTCGACCGCTGGCGATTCTGTCTTTGCGAAGCAGGTCGGCAAGGGCTGGTGCGATGCGGAAGTCGTCGTCGGCAAGGGCGACAAGGCGAAAATCGAAAAGAAGCAGAAACCCTTTACCGGCAAGGGCGAACTCCGGAACGAGTTCCAGTGCTCGGTAAACATCGCGTTCAGCTACTCGAACGGTTTCGTACCCGATTACGTCGAATACAAGGACCAGTTCGGTATCGGGCGCAAGTATCTCGGACAGTAAATTTCGGATAACGCTTTTGAAAACGTCCGTTTTTTCCACGGGCGTTTTTTTGTATCTTTGAAAGCGATTTTTACCTCTATTTAACAAGGTAGCACCCACTTGCTTTTTCGCATCCTTGCCTTTTTGCTTCTTTTTTCCGCATTCCCGATGGCGCAGCTTCTCGATGTGCCCGAAAACTTTACGGCGCCGACGACCGTTCGCCGGGTTCGTGCCGAAGGTCTTGTCAATATGGATGAACGTTCCGTGTTGAGCCGGGTGAGCGTTCGCGACGGACAGTCGTTTCAGCCTTCTGTGCTTACGGAAAAAGTCCAGAAGAGCGTTGCGGATTTGTTTGAAACGGGATACTTTGACGATGTGACCGCCTGGGTGGATTATTTGCCGGGAACGGAAAGCAAGGTGGATCTGGTGTTTCGCGTCGTGGAGCTCCCGGCGCTCGATACGGTCTATGTCGAAGGATGTGACGAAATTTCGGAAGAGGACGTGCGGCTCAAGGTGAGCCTTTTGCAGGGAAGGGTCTATAGCAAGAGCGGGCTTGAACGTGACAGGCAGAATATCTTGAACTATTACCGCTCCGAGGGATACCTGCTTGCGGAAGTCGGGTTCCGGGAAACGCCGGTCTCCGATCATGAAAATTCGGTGACGTTTATCGTACGTGAAGGGCCGAAAGTCCAGGTGGACTCGATTGTCGTGACCGGAAACGACCATGTTCCGACGACGGATATCACCGACCACATGGTGACGAAGCGTACCCACTGGTGGGGTGACGGAGAGTTTAAGGAAGCGGTCTTTGAAGCGGACCGCGATTCGGTGCTGAACGCGATTCGGCATTTTGGCTATCTGGATGCGGAATTGAAAGAGTTCCGCGCCGAATATCTGCCGGATTCGAGCTGCAACTTCTACATGGGGCGCACCGTTCCGAAAAACCGCAAACTGGACCTTCTTTATGGACAGCTGAACCAGGCCATCTCCGATACGGCGAATATCATGAACCGCTTGGCTGGTCGGGTCGTGGAAAAGTCGGCGCACTATTACCGCGAGCATCGGAAAAATTTCGCCCCGAACGCCCAGGCCGTTCCGGTCTATGACGTACAGGACGAGGAAACCGCGGTCAAAATCTTGAACGGCATTATCACGTATGAAGAGCTTCGCAAGGTCTGGATTAAGAACTTGTCGAAGGACCGTACCTGGAAAAATCCGAAAGTGAATGAACTCTTGCAGAAGCACAGGCGGAACCGCTACGAGGAAAAGCTTCTTGCCCGCTATACGCTCGAGGAAACGTTCGGGGCGCTTACGCCTTATGATAGCGTCATCACGTCCAAGTATGTCCGCATTTACATTGACATCAACGAAGGGCAGCGCTACTATGCGGGTTCGGTACACTTTACCGGGAACGAGGTCCTGACGGACAAGATGCTTTCCCGCGCGGTCTATCTAGACAGCGGCGAGGTCTTCGACTATTACGCCTACGAGGCGACACGTAGCGCGATCATCGCCTCATACCGCGAAGACGGCTATCTCTTTGCCCAGTTCGATGAAACCCGGAACTTTGTAAACGACAGCATTGTCAATCTCGAATACCGGATGCGCGAAGGTTTGCCCGCCCAGGTTCACCGTGTGAACATCATCGGCAACACGAAGACGAAGGACAAGGTTATCCGGCGTGAAGTCCGGCTCTATCCGGGAGACACTTACCGCCAGTCGTCGCTCGAACGCAGCTTCCGCGAAATTATGCAGCTGAATTATTTCGATATGGTCTATCCCGACATCCAGATTGTGGGTGACCAGCAGGTCGATCTGGTTTTCAAGGTCGCGGAAAAGGAAGCGGGAACGGGGCAGTTTAGCGCAGGTCTCGCCTACAGCCAGAGCGACGGTCTTACGGGAACCTTGGGCGTGTCGATTCCGAACTGCTGTATGGGTGACGGGCAGAGTGCGTCTTTCAATGTGGAATACGGCGAAGACAAGAAGAGCGCATCAATCGGCTTTGTCGAACCGTGGTTCCTAGACTACCCGATTACGCTCGGAACGAGCCTCAGCTACGCCTGGTGGGATCAGGACGACGACCCGGACATAACGCGCTACGGCGGATCTATCTATGTTGGCAAGCGCCTGACTTGGCCGGACGACTATTTCTACGGGCAAATCGGCTACAGCTGGATGATGAACAAGCAGGGCGACAATGTTGACGGAAGCCTTGTCCGCTATTCGGGAATCGAATCCGCGGTGACGTTCAAGCTGATCCGCGACGACAAAAACCTGCCGCAGTTCCCGACGGACGGTTCGCGCTACGTTCTCTCCGTGGAAGTTGCGGACGATATCATCGGCAGCGATTTCAGTTTCGTGAAAACGGACCTGACCGTCAAGTGGTGGTTCCCGCTTATCGGCGACCGCGTTGCGCTCGCCCTGACGAATGAATACGGAATCATGGTCGGAAACCCGCTCCAGTATCGTACGTTGTACCAGATGGGCGGTGTCCTGGGCTACGATGGCATGATGCGCGGTTACAGCTCGGGATCGATAGGCTACCGCAGACTGGGACGCAGCTACCAGTATATCGGTGCGGAAATCCAGTGGGGAATCGTGCCGAACACATTCTACCTCTTGCCGCTCTTCTTCGATGCGGGTAACGTTTTCGGAAAGCGTTACGACCCGGATACAAAGGTTTCGAAAAGCCAGCCGAATCCGCTTTCGGAATGGGATCCGTCGAGCCTCAAGCGGGACTTTGGCTTCGGTTTCCGCGTGGTCGTTCCGATGCTCGGCATCATCGGGTTTGACTTTGCCTGGCCGCTTGATCCGGGAGAAACCTATTCCGGCTACGAGCGCACGAGCGTGGGCGATATGGAATTCAACTTTGTCATCGGGCAGGGATTCTGATGCGTAAAAAGTTCTTTCTTCTTTTCTTCTTCGCGTTGATTCTTTCTTCGAACGCTTTTGCGGAAGACGGCTTGCGGGTCGCCCATGTGGATTCCAAGCTGATCTTTGAAGGCTACAAGGGCACGAAAAAGGCGCAGGAGGAATATGACCGCCAGGTCGCCAAATGGGAACAGCAGGCGAACCTGCTCCAGAAGGAACTCGCCGCTATCAAGGAAAAGCTCGACAAGCAGTCCCTGATGCTTTCGGACGAAAAGCGGAAAGAACTTGAAGCGGACTATGCGAAGAAGAATACCGAGCTGAAGGAATTCATCGACCGCGTCTATGGACGGACCGGGGAGCTGATTACCGAAAACGAAAAGGTTAGCGCCCCGATCATTTCGCTCATCAAGAAAGCCGTGACGGAGATAGCCTTACAGGAAGGCTATGACATGGTGATCGACCGGGCGACAGGCGCCGTCCTCTTTTGGAAAAACGAAAACGACCTGACGCAGAAGGTGCTGGATTACTTGAACGGACGGTAAGCTGAGTTGGCTATGTTTGAGACTTATAATTCCAATCACATCGAAGGAAGTCGTTTTATTTCCAGGTTGGGTAGGGAATTGTTTGGCATGAAATTTGCGGGGGGGGGACGTCCTCGGAATTGGATGTTTTATGCCAAGGTAAAAGTTTTGAAATAGGAATTTTTATATCGGACAAAGGAGGGTTGCCATGAATGGTATCCAGGTTGGCCATGCCGTTAAAAATATTTTTAACGGCGATATTGGTGATGTCTTGGCTGTTTTAGCTAATGGAAAAACGTGTCGAGTAAGGTTTCCAAATGGAATCCAAAATGTGTTCTCCGACGATCTTAAAATAGTGTCGGGTGACATATTCGCTTTGTTTAAAGATAGAAATTTCGGAAACATTGACGATTTGAAAAGAGCCGTGACATATTCTCGTATCAAGGGCGATGTGACGAATATTCTCTATTCGATGGGAACCAGTAATGCGGAATTTTTGCCGTATCAATATATTCCTGTGATTAAATTTATTGATTCGATTAGCGGGAGAATCCTTGTCGCCGATGAAGTGGGGCTTGGAAAGACTATCGAAGCCATCTATATCTGGAAGGAACTTTTAATCCGCGAAAACGCCAAGCGGCTTTTGATTGTGTGTCCGTCGGTATTGCGGGATAAATGGGCGAACGATCTAAAACATTATTTTTCAATCGATGCGAGAATTTGTACTGCAGAGGAACTTTTAAAAGAATGCAAGGAGGCGGTCGCCTATCCTAAAACGGAACACTTTGCCCTGATTGCAAGTTTGGAGGGAATCCGATACAAAGAAAAGCAAAATAAAAAAACGGAAAATAAATCGGCAAGACAAGAACTATATGAATTCCTAGAAAAAGAAAGAGAACTTTTTGATCTGGTCATAGTCGATGAAGCTCATTATTTGCGAAATTCAGAAACGGCGAATCATAAGAGTGTTTCGCGGTTGAGAAATAATGCCAAGAATTTGGTGCTGCTTTCGGCGACGCCTATCCAAACGGCATCAAAGAACTTGTATAATCTATTGAATATTTTGGAGCCCGAGGTTTTTAATAACGATTTTACCTTTAATGAATTACTCCGTAAAAGTTCGAATTATATCGAAATGGCGAATGCCTTGCAAACAAATGAAGCGACAAAGGTTAAAGAACAAATAGAAAAATGGCTTGATTATATAAATTTTTGGTTGGCTTATAAAAATTCCGATGAAGAACTGCAAAAAGATAAGGATTTTGCTAGAGAAATATTGAAGAATCTTCCCCAGATTTTGGAAAATCCTGAGATTCGGGTGGAATACCGCAAACGTCTGATGGACAAAGTATTCTATGCGCCTTACTTTACAAGAACGCGGCGTTGCGAAACGGAAATGGAATATGCAACGAGAAGGGCGGTTACGTGGAATTTCACCATGAACTCTACGGAACAAGAGGTTTATGATAAGATTACTCGTCTTATTGAAGAAAAAATCGAAAAAAGTTGCCAAGATAAAAGAGGTTTTGCGAGTTTCGTGTTGATTGCAAAACAGCGCCAGATGACCAGTTGCATATATGCAGCAATCAAAAAATGGAAAGAACAAAAATTTGGGAAGGAATTGGAGGAACAATTGTATGAAGATTTCGACAAAGAGTGGGATGAAGACGACAAAAATGATTTTAGTACAGACTTCTCCAATATTTTCAGCGATTCCTTTGTATCACATCTACAGAAGGACGACTCTAAATACAATGCTCTGCTTGGAAAACTGAAAGAACGATGGCAAGAGAATCCAAACACTAAAATGATTATTTTCTCGTTTTTCCGGGGAACGGTCAACTATCTTTCTGAAAGATTGTCTAACGATGGTGTCAAGAATATCGCTTTGACTGGAGGGGATAATGGGATTAACAAGCAGGAAGTGATCGATTCGTTTCGAGAGGATGATTCGGTCCGACTTTTGATTTCCACGGAAGTGCTCTCCGAAGGTGTTGACTTGCAGTTCTGTGAAACGATTATCAATTATGATTTGCCTTGGAATCCTATGCGGGTGGAACAGCGGATTGGTCGTATTGATCGTATCGGCCAGAAATCGGATGTTATCCATATTTTCAATATTTCGTGTAGCGGTACCGTAGAGGATCGAGTTCTTTCTAGGCTTTATGAACGAATCGATATTTTTAAACGCTCTATCGGAAATATTAATGATATTCTCGGCAAGGAAATTGAAGACATTGCGTTCGCATTGATAGATGGGAAACTTACCCCTGAGGAAAAGGAAAAAAGGGCGAATGAAAAAATAGACGCATTGATTGCGAATAAACTAAATAAAGAATCGCTTGAAGAAAATGCGCCGCGCTTGCTCGCTTTTAAGGATAATGTTTTACAAGGTGTTCGAGAATCTTATGATGATAAACGAATTCGAGCGGAAGACTTGCTTTTTTATGTGTCGGACTATTTTAATCGGCAAGGAAAAGGTTCTTCCATCAAAAATGCCGAGTTTGAAAAATGCAAGCTGGTTTCTCTTTCAAAATGGGTAGCCCAGGATTTTGTCAATTATTGCAATCGGGAAGGTTTGGATTGTCTGCTAAAGAATTCCGGGAATGAAACACTTTGCCTGTTTGATTCGGCGATAAAGGGTAAAATCAAGCGGAAAAAATATGATACCATCACTGTAGATCATCCCTTGATTCGTTGGATTACGGAACAGAATGCCGATATGCAAAATGGATGCTGCTGTTCAATTTCGATTGAACTGCCAAATCGGGAAATTCCTGTGGGGATGTATGTTTTTTATCTGATGGAAATCGAGGCGAAAGGCTGTAAATCGAAGAAAGAGGTTCGGTATTATATAGGAAATATTGAACAACGTAATTTACTTGATGCAAAAATTTCTGAAAGAATTTTATGGCAAATTCTTTCGAATAAAGGCGGAAGAAGTGTTGCAAATACAAATCTCGGATGGGAAAAGGATATTTCAGATGATGTTTTAGTGGATGAATGCTTAGTGCGAATTTATGATGGGGTATCTAATGATTTTGAAAAATTTGTACGTAATTTTAACCAAAGCAATGAAAGTGTCCGAGACAACCAGTTGGAATATTTGCAGACTACAATGGAAAAGAAAAGGGAAAAATTGGAAAACTCAATTGATGAAATGAAGCGTAACCTTTCTTGTGATGTGTTGTCGGAAGATGAAAAAAGAAATTTGAAACGAGGTATAAAACTTCAAGAAGACAAATTGAAAAAGCTTTTGGAAAATTACGAAAACCAAAAGCAAAAAATTGAGAGTAAGTCCAAGGTTCAATGTTCGTATCGCGATGTCGCCGTAGGACTTCTCAAAATTATCTAGGAGGGAATATGAAAATTGAATTGCGTTCTTCGAGTATCGAAGATTTAAAATCGTTGCTCTTGAGAAAAAAGGAAAAAGGGAAAGAGCGAACTTTTATCGGAAACCGTCTGCCACAAAACACAGCAGGTAGAAAACGGACAGTCGGGGTGTATATCGGCTTGGATTTTGGAACTAGCTTTACCAAGGCATTTTTCAGAAGTTCCCTGGGGGATGAAAGCGCTGTCGAGTTTAATCCATTGAGATCGGATGACGGGGCATTTTTTCTTCCGAGTAAGCTTTTTTATGATGCCCGATTTTCAACGCTGCGCTTTACGCCACTTGCGGAAAAACGGTTGATGCCTCTTAAGTTTTTCAAGTATGGGATGCTAAAGGATGAATTGAAAATAAGGAATACAAAATTCAAGGAGGACTTTTTCCGTTCCCAAAAAATGGTAGGGAAAAGTTCTAACCTTTTTTCGTGTGAATTTCTTTGCTCGGTTTATTTCTTGGCTAACGTGATCGGATTCATCAAGGATTCTGTTGCCGAAAAAATCGGAGTGCCTGTTGAAGACATTCGCTTCCGAGTAAATATGGGTTGTCCCTTTGATAATCTAAAATCCTCTTTTCGAAAAGTCTATGACGATTGTTTGCGGCTAGGATGGATTCTTTCAAAAGACGTGAAGGATGGGATGGAACTCTCAGATGTGTATGCTTTGATTGAGACTCATTGGAACGATGAGGCGGATATTCCATTGCAGACGATTCCGGAACTTTATGCGGAAGTCTATCATTTGCTGCGCAAAAACAGTACGGAACCCGGTCTTTATGGTGTATTGGATATTGGCGGAGGCACTGCCGACTTTGCCGTTTTTCATGTGCGCTTAGCGGATGGTTCTAGAAAAATCCGTTTTTTAACCCAGAATGTATTGCCTCTTGGCGTAGAAATGTTGAGCGCCCAGATTTATCCGGAAAACACGGAACTTGGGAAAAAGAAAATTCAAAGCGAAGCCGCAGATATCGTCAAGGTGAAGTACGGGGATCGTGGCAAACTGATTCAGGTACGGGAACGCTTGCCTTATGATTTTCGATGCGGAATTTTTGGAAAAATTGTTGCGGTAAAGAAAATGGATAAAAGTTTGTTGGAAAGTGTTTTTTATGGCGAAGGAAAAATTCCTCTTTTATTGTACGGCGGCGGCGCGGATTTTAAATGGTATCAATCCATCGTCAAGGCGCACAATCCGAGCCTTAAAAATTACAATATTCCCATACTTGACTGCTGCCTTAAAAAAGAAAATAAGAGCCGTTTGATCATTGCAAAAAGTTTGGCTTTTATCCAGGAGGTTTTTGATCTTGAGGACGGAGATGTTTCCTTCAGTTCTGAATTTGTCAAGTGATTTTTCTTTTGTTGCTTCTGTGTCTTTTTACGAAAAATGCACGCATAGATTGAAAACTTGCAATAAAAAATCCTAGATTTTGAAATAGGAGCGCGCTAATGCAAGTGCGTTAGGGTAATAAAAAGACCGGAGAAGTCGAAATGAAAGGTCAATTCGATGTTTATCTGAAATTAAGGTTAATTATCGATAAATACTTTGATTATTTGAATGGAGACTAAAAATTTTCAATGCCTTGTTTTCTGATTCTTTTCTTTTTCTTTTCTTTTTCCTGGTCCTTTTCGCTTTTCGCCGAAGATTCCGTTGAGGAAAAATATCCGGTGTTTACGGTAGATAAAACTGTACGGTGTCCGGAGTGCGCTAAAAACGAATACAAGGAAGTCAAAGCGCCTTTTTCTGTGCGATTTGACAGCACGAAGCTTGTCGGCGTCATTTCCCCGGAGCAGGGTGACCTGGAATTTTTTTATGCGTTGCGTGTCTCTAGCAATATTGTGAAAAGCCAATTGAGTGATCTCTATGTCGAGTATATCCGAAAAATGCGGGTTTCCGATTCGGATTCGTCTTATTTTACAGGAACTCTGAAATTGAATATTTGGCTGAATGGGGGACGTGTCAGGGATGTCTTTGTGGAAAAGACGAATACTGGAAATCGCGAATTCGACGACGCCGTTTTGAAATGTGTGCGAAAATGGTCGTTCCCTGTAGAAAAGTACGAGCCTCCTATTCTTTCTGTCTGTGTGCATTTCATTCGAACGGGCGCTTTGGGAACGGATGCGGAAATCAAAGAATTTGGTCGCATAGAAGGTGGTTCCGCGTATTGAATATTCTTCGGATCCTCTTTTTTGATCAATTTCTTTCATATTGACAACTGCAATTCAGGAGAGCCCGATGATTAAAATGCCATCTCTCCTTCTTTTTTAGCAGATCCTTGTCTAGAAATCGACAACGGGGAATCGCCCGTTCGATGGTGCTGTATTTGTGCGTAAAGCCGTTTTCGCATGAATTTATCAAAAGGTTTCATACGATTTTTTGAATGGCTTTGGAAAACCGGACAGCACAAGAATATCGAATTACAATGAATGGATCCGTTTTTCTCGCCTTCTTTCCCGAATCTCGAGTTATATTTATGATGTGAAAAATATTGACGGACGAACTCAACTGCTCGCCATTTTCGGAAACCCTGTCGGTCACAGCAAGTCTCCTTGTATGCACAATGCGGTTTTCGAAAAGCTGGGCATCCATGCGGCGTATGTGCCGCTTTCCCCCGAGCCTTCCGATTTAGGGAAGGCCATCCAAGGCTTTCGTGCGATGAAGTTTCTCGGCGCGAATGTCACGATTCCATTCAAGGAAAAGGTCGGAGAATTTCTCGACGGGCTTTCTGAAATTTCCCGCTTCACGGGCAGCGTGAACACGCTTTACTGGGAAGACGGGAAAGTTGGCGGTCGCCTGCTCGGAACGACGACGGATCCTTTCGGCGCACTTCTCGACCTTTCGGAAAACGGAGTCTCGGTGAAAGGTTCGCGCGTTGCGATTCTCGGAAACGGAGGTGCGGCCCGTTCCATCGCCTATGCGATGCTTTCGGAGGGCGTGGAAAGTCTCACGATCGTTTCGCGGAATGCGTCTCGCGGGGCGGAACTCGCTGCGGCGCTTTCGGAAGCTTTTCCGCAAAGACCCGCTGTCGGACATATTCTTTTCGGCGAGTTTGGAAAAATCCGGGATTCGCTGGACTTGGTCTTGAACGCGACGAGCGTCGGGATGACGCCGAACGAGACGGAAACGCCGCTTCCAAGGGAAATGCTTTCAAAAAAATTTGCCGTGTGCGATATCGTCTATGCGCCTGCGGAAACGCGGCTTCTTCGCGAAGCGAAATCCGTCGGCTGCAAAACGGTCGGCGGAGCCGCGATGCTTGTTTATCAAGGCGCGAAAAGCTTTGAATACTGGTTTCCCGGAAAAAAGGCGGACATCGCTACGATGAAAACGGCGATGGGTCTCGTGGAGGAGAAATGATGGAATCCTTGAACCAGACGGTTTATTTTACGGGCTTCATGGCGAGCGGAAAAAGTCGGATTGGCCATGCGATCGCAGAGCGTTTTCATGCGACATTTATTGATACCGATGCGACGATCGTGGAGCGCGAGGGAAAAAGCATTTCGGAAATTTTCGAAGAGGATGGCGAAGCGGCGTTCCGGAAAATGGAACTTTCCCTGATCGAGGAAATCGCTGCGGACCCTTCGCCGAAGGTGGTCGCTCTTGGCGGGGGAACCTTGACGCAGGGAGCGGTCGTCTCGCTGATTCGGAAAACGGGATTGATCGTCCGGCTCTGGGCTTCGCCGGAAGTCCTTTCGGAGCGGATTGGTCGCAAGGATACGCGCCCGCTGATGTCGGGACTTTCCCCGGAGGCTCGTCTCGATAAAGTCAAGGCGATGCTTGCTGAAAGGGAAGCGCGCTATGCGCTTGCCGATTTTAGCGTGGAAAGTACAAACGAATCCGAGGAACGGGTCGTTTCGGCGGTGATGCGCGGTCTGCAATTCTGGAAATCCCGGGCCGTCTATGTGGAACCTTCCGGCGGTTCGCACTATCCGATTTTTATTGGGCACAAATTAATTTCCAAATTTTCGACGCTCCTTTCCGGGCTTAGGCTCGCTCCGGGCGATTCGTTCCTCGTCTGCACGGATACGACGATTGCGAAAGCGCAGTCCCGCAACTTGGGAATGCTTCGGCACGAGGCAGGCAACTGCCCCGTCTTTAAATTTCGCGCAGGGGAGATTTTTAAAAACCTGAATAGCCTGAACCAGCTTTTTACGTTTATGCTCCGGAGGCGCTTTAGCCGCAAGTCTTGCCTGCTCCAGCTTTCGGGCGGGGTTGTCGGCGACATGGCGGGCTTTGCCGCGGCGACGTACCAGCGCGGAATTGATTTTGTGCAGATTCCCACGACGCTCCTTTCCATGGTTGACAGTTCGGTCGGCGGAAAGGTGGCGGTGAATCACCCGGAAGGAAAAAACATGATCGGCGCGTTTTACCAGCCAAAGGCGGTTGTCTGCGACTTGGACACGCTTTCGACGCTTCCCGATTCGGAATATCTTGCTGGGCTTGCCGAGGTTGTCAAGTATGGCGTGATTTACGACGAAGCGTTCTTTGCGTATCTGGAACAGAACGTGCAAAAGATTCTTTCCCGGGATGCGGATGTCTTGGCGCACATCATTCGGCGGAGCTGTGAAATCAAGGCGGAAGTCGTCGGCATTGACGAAAAGGAACTCGGACTTCGGGCAATTCTGAACTACGGGCACACCTTTGGGCATGCGATCGAAAATCTGCACCACTACGAGTTCTCTCACGGTATCGGGGTGAGCCTCGGAATGCGGGTCGCTGCGCGCCTCGCCTTGATGCTCGGGCTGATTTCGAAGGAAACTGAAGAGCGTCAAACCGCGCTTCTCGATGCCTACGGATTTCCGAAGACGGTCGATGGCGTTACAGCGGATGCGGCCTGGGAAGCGATGGGCGTCGATAAGAAAGTGGAAAAGGACAAGCGCGTCTATATCCTTCCGACAAAAATCGGCGAAGTGAAGAAAGTCGCGAATGTCGATGAAGCCTTGGTCAAGGAAGCCTGGAAAATTGTCTTGCCGGAGGTTTTTGCATGAGCATCTTGGTGACGGGCGGAACGGGCGCTCTCGGGTTTCACATCCTGGCGACCGTGACGCGAAACGGCGAGAGCCTTTTTAGCTTTAGCGACGAACAGCCGCAACCGTGGCAAAAAATTTCCGACGTGGTCTATCGCACGGGAAACCTCCTGAATTTCAAGGACGTCCTCGCCGTAGTGAAGGAAACCGCCCCCCGGGCCATCTTCCATTTGGCGAGCCAGTCGAGCGTGGGGCTTTCCTACAAGAAGCCTTACGAAACGCTCAGCACAAACCTGCTCGGGACGCAGAACCTGCTCGAAGCGGCCCGCCAGATAGTTCCCGAAGCGAAAATTCTCTTGCTCAGTTCGAGCGAAATTTACGGGCGCGCGAGCGGGACGCTTCTCACGACTCTCCACAAGGAATCGGACGCCCCGAATCCGCTGACTTCGTATGCGACGTCCAAGGCCTGCATGGAGCTTTTGGGATATCAGTTCGTGAACGCTTACGGAATGCACATCGTGACGATTAGGCCTTTCCATTTTACCGGTCCGCATCACAGTCGCCGCTTTGCCATCCCTTCGATTGCGAGCCAGTTGGTGAAGATAAAAAAGTACGGTGCGGAACCCATCATCTATTCGGGAAGCCTCGACATAAGCCGAGACGTTCTCGACGTGCGTGACGTGGCGCGTGGACTTATCCAGGTTTTGCAGGCCGGAAACACGGGAGAAGTCTATAACATCTGTTCGGGGAAATCCTATACTTTTCGGGAGCTGACCGAATACTTGATCGATATCGCGGGAGTCGAAGTTGATTTTTGCTTTGACCCTTCGAAAGAACGGACGCTTGACATTCCGCTCCTCGTCGGCGATCCGACAAAGATTACCGCGCTAGGCTGGAAACCCATGATAACGATCGAGGACTGCCTCAAGGACCTTTACAACGAAATGGTCGTGCGGCTGAAGATGGAACGGGAGATGAAGGGCGTTTCCAATCCTTGAACCTGCTTGATTTCTATATTTCCGCATTATGATGTTTTCGCAATTGACTGAATCTCTGGAATCGACGCTGAAAAATCTGCGTGGACAAGGAACCCTGACCGAGGAAAACGTAGCGGATTCGCTCCGCGAAGTTCGCCGGGCCTTTCTCGAAGCGGACGTGAGCTTTAACGTTACGCGCGACTTCGTGAAGGCCGTGAAGGAAAAGGCGATGGGAAAGGAAGTTCTCACGTCGGTGACGCCCGGGCAGCAGATCGTCAAGATAATCCACGATGAACTGGTCGATGTGATGGGCGGAGAAACGAAGGAACTAGTCCTTTCGGGAAAACCTCCTGTCGGCATCATGATGGTCGGTCTCCAGGGATCCGGCAAGACGACTTTTGCCGCAAAGATTTCCCTCTACCTGCGGAGCAAGCGCAAAAAGAAACCGCTCCTTGTCGCAGCGGACGTCTATCGCCCGGCGGCCATCAAGCAGTTGCAGGTCCTCGGAAAATCAATCGGGATTCCGGTGTATGACGAGGGCGAGGGAAATCCGGTCGAAATCATCAAGCACGGACGCGAATACGCGGAACAGAACGGTTTCGACGTTGTAATCTACGATACCGCGGGTCGCTTGCAGATAGACGAAAAGCTGATGCAGGAACTCGAACAGGCTCGCGATGCGGTGAAGCCCGAGGAAATCCTCTTTGTCGCGGACGCGATGATTGGCCAGGAAGCGGTCAATGTCGCGGAAACTTTCTTCAACCGGCTGAATTTTACGGGCGTCTGCCTTTCGAAAATGGACGGCGATGCGCGTGGCGGCGCGGCGCTTTCGATCAAAAGGATCACGGGCGTTCCGATTTGCTTTATCGGCGTGGGCGAAAAGCCGAACGAAATCGACCTTTTCCACCCGGACCGCATGGCCAGCCGAATCCTCGGCATGGGCGACGTGGTGAGCCTTGTCGAAAAGGCGCAGTCGGTTATCGACGAACGCGATGCGAAGGACCTGAAGAAAAAAATCCTGAACAACACGTTTGACCTTGACGATTTTTTGCGGCAGCTCCGCACGATTAAAAAGCTCGGTCGCATCAAGGATATTCTGGGACTCATCCCGGGCCTGAACAAGCTTCCGCTCGATAAAATCAACGAAAAGGAAATGGTCTATGTCGAAGCGGTCCTAAGCTCGATGACGGCCAAGGAACGCAAGCATCCCGACATCATCAACGGCAGCCGCAAGACCCGAATCGCCAAGGGTTCTGGCACGGACGTCCCCCGCGTGAACCAGGTTCTCCGCCAGTTCGAAGACATGAAGGCGATGTTCAAGAAAATCGGTTCGTTCGCGAGAAAGCAGAACGGCGGCGCACCGGTCGGTTCGAATTATACTCCTCCCAAAAAGAAGAAAAAGAAGCGCTGATGCTTGTCGTCGCGGACAATGCGATTCCCTATCTGAAAGGTGTCCTGGAACCCTATGCGGATGTCCGCTACAAGCCCGGTGCGGAAATCTGTTCGGATGACGTAAAAGATGCCGATGCGCTGTTCGTCCGGACGCGGACCCGCATGGATTCAAGCCTGCTCGAATGTTCCCGGGTGAAATTCGTCGCGACGGCGACAATCGGGACGGACCATTTGGACAAGGCGTTTCTCGATTCGAAAAAAATTTTCTGGACGAATTCTCCGGGATGCAATGCGGCGAGCGTTGCACAATATGTCGCTTCGGCGCTTTTAAAACTTTCGCAAAAATTTGCGGAGCCGCTTTCCGAAAAGACGCTGGGAATCATCGGCGTGGGACATGTCGGCAGGGAAGTCTTGCGGGTGGCGAAAGCCTTGGGCATGAACGTTTTACAGTGCGATCCTCCGCGGGCCGAAAGGGAAGGCTCGGAAAATTTCGTTTCCGAAGACGAGCTCCTTTCAAATTCCGACATCGTAACGCTCCACGTGCCGTTCGAAAGAACGGGAAAATATCCGACCTATCATTTGGCGGATGAAACTTTTTTTGAAAAAATGCACCGGGATTCCTGGTTCCTGAACGCTTCACGGGGAAGTGTCGCTGACGGAAACGCCTTGAAGGCC
Source organism: Alistipes onderdonkii (assembly GCA_963656065.1). Lineage (GTDB taxonomy): Bacteria > Fibrobacterota > Fibrobacteria > Fibrobacterales > Fibrobacteraceae > Hallerella. The sequence goes on along the minus strand of CAVKGV010000006.1, from coordinate 5,506 downwards.
GCGTTGAAAGAAAACCGTTTGAAAGCCGCCGTCCTCGATACTTGGGAAAACGAGCCGCGCATCGACCCGGAACTTTTGCGGCTGGTGGATTTTGGCACGCCGCATATCGCGGGCTACAGCCGGGACGGAAAAGCGAACGCGACGACGCAAATCGTGCAAGCCTTTGCCGAATTCTTCGGTATCGGGAATCTCAAGGACTTTTGCGTGGAACTTCCCTCGAATTTTCCCGCACTCTCTTCCGATTCTGCGAATTTTGAAGATTTGGCGCGTGAACTTGTCCTTGGCACTTACGATGTGGAACGGGATTCCCGGATGCTGAAGGAAAATCCCGCAGGTTTTGAAAAATTCCGCAACGAGTATCCCGAAAGACGTGAACCGGTCGCCTATCGTGTGCGTCTTTCGTCCCGCCAACTTGCATTTCGTCACAGTCTCGAAAATTTGGGCTTTACGATTCTCTCCGAGTAAACTAACTTTCTGCTTATGAAACAGATATCCATTTTTGCACTTGCCCTTTCCCTCTTTTCAGCGGCCTCCTTTGCCGAAGACGGCATGTTCTCGGATGCCCTTCCCAAAAACTGGAATGCGGACGTTTTGGCTTCCCTCCAATACACGCGCCAGCATTACGCCAATTGGAACAACGGTTCGGATGGCGTGAATACAAATGTCTGGATTCTCAAGTACGATGCCGACGTGATAGGACATTTTTCGCACTTTGATTGGCGAAACGTGGTGAATCTCGAATGGGGACAGACTTACCGCAAGGGCGCGGGCACTCGCAAGACAAGCGACAAGATTTTCATCGAAACGACCGTGTCGGAAAACGATTTCAAGCCGTTTGAACCCTATGCCGGTCTGCGTTTCGAATCGCAGTTCTCCAAGAGCTACACTTATTCCGATTCGTCGAGAACGCCTGTCTCGTGCTTCATGGATCCGGGATATTTTACCCAGATGGCCGGTATCGCTTATGCGCCGAACGACAATTTCCGCCAGGGATTCGCCTTTGCGAACCGCATGACATTCTCGGACGGATACGGCTGGGCGGACGACAAGGACACGAAAAAGGTTGAAAAGTTCAAGGATGAACCGGGCCTCGAAAGCGTGACCGAATACAAGATCGGCCTTTCCTCGCTCGCTTCGTTCAAGACGCGCCTCTGGGCTTTTGTGAACTTCAAGGGCGTTGACGAAATCGACGGCAAGTGGGAAAACCGGCTCGATGTGACGATTGCCCCGCTGATCGTTTTGAGCGTGGGCGTTGACCTCGCTTACGACAAGGACATCGACGAGGATACGCAGTATCGCGACGCGGTGACCCTTGGCATTACGTGGCGCTGGTTCTAGCTTTTCGTTAGATGCTGGAAATTTCTCCCCGGGAATTTTTCTCGGGGAATTTTTTTATCCGACCATCATCTTGTTGGTCGTTCTCAGGAACTTCGCCGGGATGGGATGTTCCAATTTCCATGTGATGTTGATGGGGCAAGAACCTTCATGGGAGACGCATTCTACTTTTCCGAGGCACGTATATGGCGGCGTAATTCCGGTTTCCGCATCTTTTTTGTTCTCGCGGACAAAAAGGACAACCTGGTTTCCAAGACGGTGCCCGTTGATGTAGCGTTTTCCTGTTTCGGATGTTTCGGATGTCGTGTTCTGGCTCTGCCAATGGAATAGGGTCTCGCTAATTGAATAATCGTTGTAACGCGTCGTTTCGGAATAGTCCTTTTCGGATTTTTCCAATGTGACAAAAAGTATGTCGAGATCTTTATCGGCGAGATATTTGACGCCTTCCCGCATGGAACTTGTTTTCAGAAAATCGCAGGCGACTAGGATCTGATCCCGGGAATAGGAACAGTATAAATCCAACGGACAGGCGAAACCAAGATCAATGGGCGCGTCGATGAAATCGATTCTTTCGTAGTTGAATTTTAAAAGTTCGGAAAGTTCTTGACACAAAATCTTATTCTTGAGAATCGCCGCAACGCTTGATTCGGCGGATTCCGGGCTTTTCGGTTCACCCCAAAAGGTATATCGGAACATCTGGAGCATTCGACGCTCTTCTTCCTTGTAATTGCTCGGGAAACCGTTTTCCAGAATATCCAGGATGAATCGAATGAATCGTCGGGAATTAATTTGTGCGAATCGTATGAAGGCCGAAGTGAAAACCTTTTCGTCGGGAACGGCGAAGTCCGGTATTATGCCTGCTGAAACGCATAGCCGCGAAAAGGAATTTTTCTTGTAAAGGCGCAGAGAATCTAGGTGGTAATAATTCAAGAAATTGGAAAGCGAAAGCGGTAGGCCGGAATCTTCCTCGAAAGACTTTATCTTTTGGACAAAGGCGTTTTGGTTGCTGAATGCCGATTTGATGTTTGCCAAAATGTATTCGGTCGCCTTTTTCTCTAGCTGGATATAGCAGCCTTTTGGCGCGGAGATAAAGCCTTTTTCGATTTCGTGTGCAATGCTTTTGTGCCTGTAGGAAAGCAGCGCCTGGAATTTTTCTTCGAAATTGTATTTCCTGTTTGCCTGTCCGATAAAATCCAGAACGGTCAGACATTCCTTATTTTCGGAAAGTCGCAGCCCGCGACCGAGCTGTTGCAGGAATACGGTCAAGGATTCCGTCGGTCTCAGAAATAGAACCGTATTGATTTCGGGAATATCGACGCCTTCGTTGTAAATATCGACGACGAAGATAAATCGTATTTCACCCGAAACGAGCCTGTTCTTTGCCGCGGAGCGCTCGCTGTCATCGCTGTTCCCGGACAATGCGATAGATGGAATGCCCATCGCGTTAAACTCTTCGCTCATGAATTCCGCGTGTTTTACCGAAACGCAAAATCCAAGCCCCTTTACCTGCCCGATGTCGGAAACATATTTGATGACGGATTCCGCGATAAGGCTTGCCCGCCTTTTTGCAACGAGCGTATTGACCGTATAGACATTGGACAGTTCGGTTTTATCGTAACCGCCGCGCGTCCATTTCAACGTGTCCAGGTCGATGGAATCCGTGACGCCAAAATACTGGAACGGGCAAAGCAGCTTGCGGTCGATTGCTTCGGGCAGACGGATTTCCGCGGCGACCTTTCCTTCAAAGTAATCGAGAATGTTTTTCCCGTCCATGCGTTCCGGCGTAGCGGTCAGGCCAAGCAAAACTTTCGGCTTGTAGTGGCTTAAAAGTTTCTGGTAAGTCGGCGCCGCCGCATGATGGAATTCATCGATGACGATATAGTCGTAAAAATCGGAAGAAGTCTTTTCGGTAAAACTTTTCGAGTTGAATGTCTGGATGGAAATGAACAGATGTTTCAAATCCTTTGCTTCATGGGTTCCCACCAGAAGCTCGCCAAAGTTCGGGGCCTTTAAAACGGCTCGAAAAGTATAAAGGCTCTGTTCCAGAATTTCTTCACGGTGTGCGACGAATAAAAGCCTCGCGGGACTTTGTGGATTTTCCCTGCAAAAATTCCTGTAATCCAAGGCGGAAACGACAGTTTTTCCGGTTCCCGTCGCCGCGACGACAAGGTTTCTGTATCGACCGTGTACTTCCCTTTCTGTCCGGAGGCTATCGAGGATTTCCTGTTGGTAAGGGAACGGGCGGATTTCAAATGAATAGTTGAATCTTGGAGAGAACCCTTTTTCGGAGAAAAGTGCCGTTTTCAGACGCTGGATGTCGTTTTTTGTGTAAAGTTCAAATTCTTTTGAATTCCAGTAGGATTCAAAATTGGCGAGGATTTTCTTGAAAATATTTGGCAGGGATTTTTGCGTGATTTTCAGGTTCCACTCTAACCCGCTAGAGAGCGCAGCATTGGAAATGTTGGATGAGCCGATATAGGCCGTGGTAAAACCGGTATCGCGTTCGAATATATAAGCCTTGGCGTGCAAGCGCGTGCGAGTCGTATCGTAGCTGATTTTGATCGTCGTATTGGGAAGCGTCGAAAGTTCCTCGATGGCTTTCAAATCGGTCGCTCCCATGTAGGATGTGGTCGCAACGAAAAGTTCTCCGCCGTTTTGCGTAAAGGCGCGAAGTTCATCGCGTAAAAGACGGATCCCGCTCCATTTGATGAAGGAAACCAGCATGCGGATTCGGTTGCAGGACAGAATTTCTTTTTTCAGTTCCGAGAACATCTGGGGCTCTTTTTCGGCACCGGTGAAAAGGGAACTATCGACAAGGGATGTTTCCGGTCGGACGATGGACGCTTTGGGATTGATGGATAGAATGCTGTTCTGGCGATGAAAAACGGAATGAAGTTGCCTGTTCTCTAGCGGCAGCAATTCTTCGGTTTTCGCATGGATGGCGGATAGGATTTGATTGGTCGCTTCCAGCTGTTTTTGAATGCCTTCTTCGGATTTGTGAATTTCACCCAGTTTTACCAGACGGTCTTTTAAAATGTTCGCTACGTATCGCGATAAAATTTCTGGCGAACTTTCTCCGTCGAAATCCGATGTTCTGATATCGATGTCTTTGGCGTTGCTGGCGGAAATTTCCTGTCGAAGCGAATTGTTAATCAGCTGCTCGTAAAGCCCGTCTTTTAGCATATCTTCTCCGCCTTAAAGTGTTCCGAAAAAACGTTCCTTTCTTTTGAACACAAAAATAGATTAAAAAATCTGTCATGTTTGACAGATTTTGAATTTTCTCAGGAAAAATAGAAGCTTTGCGAAGTATCCGCCAAGTATCGGTACAAGGTTCCGCGCGATATATGCAGTTTTTTTGAGATCCTGCTTTTGGAAATTCCCGACGCCAAACTTTTTTTGATGAACTTTTGGTTTTCCAGACAAGTCCTGTTTTGCCGCGAATTTTTCCTTCCAAGCGGCCTGCCAAGAACGGTTCCTTCTGATTTCTTTCTCGCCAAGGCTTCCTTCGTTCTCTGGCTGATAAGATTTCTTTCGATTTCTGCAGAAAGTCCGAAGGCAAATGCGAGAACTTTGCTTTGGATGTCGTCGCCCAATCGGTAGCGGTCTTTAATCGTCCAGACGCGGCATCCTTTGTTCAGGCAGATGTTTAGGATTTCCATAATCATAAAGAGACTCCGACCAAGCCGGGAAAGTTCCGCGCAGACAATCAGGTCCCCGTCGTTTGTCTTTTCCAAAAGTTTTCCTAGCTCCCGTTTGGTGTAATTCTTGGTCCCGCTGATGGTTTCTTCGATCCAACCGTCGATTTTAAACTTTTGCTTTTTTGCAAAACGGGAAATTTCAAACCGCTGGTTTTCGACAGACTGCTTATCGGTGCTGACTCGAATGTAGCCGTAGATCATTTCACCACTTTACCCGTTGTGGTGCCCTACGCAAGTACTCAGAGGCCTTTACCTCATAGTGGTCCTGCCTCCGGAAATCCTTCGGCGAATACTTGGCAGAGAGTTTGACTTGCCGCCCCGTTAGAACTGCTGTCAGGCGGATGAACGTAACTCTTCTCCAAGATACAAAGTCAATTTTTTAGAGACAAGAAAACTCATGGAAAACGTCCTGTTTTTTGGAACGTTAAAATGGGACATTTTAAATCAATTGAACTTTTCGCTGGAGCAGGAGG
>CAVKGV010000005.1:123761-173494 GCA_963656065.1 Alistipes onderdonkii | reverse complement strand
GTGCACGGATTCTATCGGATTCTTCGAACCCTCCAGAATGACGGTGGACATTAACGCTCTTCTGTCATCCTGGAGCGTAGCGGCGCGGAGCGATAGGATCCAAGTCAGAACTTAGACGTCCGCAATTTTGCATCTCCCTAATCTACATTTTCTTCCGGATTGATTTTCCGCTTTCCCGTGATGAACTGTTTCACGAAAGGATTCGTCGTGTTCTTGATTTCATCGACGGTTCCCACTTCGATAATCCGACCTTTGTAAAGCATCGCGATGCGGTCCGCGACCTTGAATGCGCTCACCATGTCATGCGTTACCACGACCGAAGTCACGCCGAGCTTTTTCTGCATATCGAGGATGAGATCGTTGATGACATCGCTTGTAATCGGATCGAGACCTGTCGTCGGTTCGTCGTAGAGGAGAATTTCCGGATTGAGGGCTATCGCCCGCGCCAAGGCTACCCGCTTGCGCATCCCCCCCGAAAGCTCGCTCGGCATTTTCGTACGAAATTCCGGGACGAGATTTATCAGTTTGAGTTTTTCCGTTACGACTTCTTGCACCTCTCTTTCTGAAAGCTCGGGATGGTGTTCGCGGAGAGCAAACGCAATGTTTTCGCCCGTATCCATGCTGTCAAAAAGCGCTCCGCTTTGGAAAAGCATTCCCATTTTTTTGCGGATGGTCCGCGTGTCAAAAGACTTCGAAGTGCTGATGGTTACGCCATCGACAACAACTTCCCCGTCATCCGGCTGTAAAAGCCCTATCATGTGCTTCAGGATGACCGATTTTCCGCCACCCGACTGGCCGATGATGACCATCGTTTCTCCGCGGCGAATGTCGAGGTTCACGTCCGCGAGGACCGTCTGTGCGCCAAAATTTTTTTTCAGCCCGCGGAGCTGGATCATGATATCGCCTGGATCAATCGCTACATTTGGCATAAACTAACCTACTGGAAGAGGATGGCATCCGTTGCAAGGTCCAAAATCAAGATCATCAGGCAACAGGAAACGACCGAATCCTTTGTCGCAAGCCCGACACCCTTTGCCCCCGGAGCGGCATTCATTCCGTGGAACCAGCCGAGCAAAAAGATGACTATTCCGAAGACAAAAGACTTGAGCACGCCACCAAAAAGGTCCTTGGGATTGAACAAATATTGCATTCCCGTGTAAAACGTGTAAGACGAGATATCCAGAGCGAGAACGGCGACAATCCAGCCGCCGATGAGAGCCAGACAATTCGAAATGATCGTGAGACACGGCACCATGGAAAAGAACGCAACAAAGCGTGGCATCGCAAGATAGCGATACGGATTCAAGTCCAGGACCTCGTGCGCATCAAGTTCTTCCTTTTCGCGCATCGATGCGATTTCCGCCGCAAGCGCGCTGCCGACACGCCCAGCGAGAACCAGAGCGGTAAGGAGCGGGCCCAGTTCAATCAGGACCATCTTGCAGGCGGCGGTTCCCACCCATTTGTCGGCGACAAGTCCGCGGAACTGGAAAGACGCCTGCACCGTTGCCACCATTCCCGTAAAAATGGACGTGACAAAAAGAAGCGGAACGGACGAAACGCCAATCGAAACCATTTGTTTGAGAACAAGTCCCCAGTTTTTAAACGCATAGGGAAGCTGGCGAATCGTGGAGACAAGAATACAGCACAATTCTCCAACGCTCGAAATTCCCGAGACGACAATCCGTCCCAAAAGGCGAAGCGGTGCAAGCAAGGCGTTCATCGGCTACCCTTCAAGATCTCCAAAACCCATGTTCGCATCGGCCATTCCCGAACCTTCCTCCTCGGCGACATAGTTTTCGAAGCGCGTGTACTGCGGAATCCACGTCAGATCGATATCCGCCGTCGAACCGTTACGGTGCTTTGCCACCAGGAGTTGCGCCTTGTTCTTGTCCGCCTCGTCATGGCTGCGGTAGAAAGGACGCTCGATGAACCATACCATATCCGCGTCCTGTTCGATAGAACCCGACTCGCGAAGGTCCGAAAGCTGCGGGCGAGTTTTTCCTCCGCGGGCGGAATCGGCACGGTCCTCCGTCTTTCGGGAAAGCTGCGCAAGGGCGATGACCGGAATTTTCAAGTCCTTCGCCAAAATTTTCAAGCCGCGGGATATCGCTCCGACGGCGACGGCGCGGTTTTCCTCGCGACCCGTTTTCATCAGCTGGAGATAATCGACTATTACGAGGTCGAGCCCCACCTTCCGCTTGAGGCTCCGGCACTTCGAAAGAAGTTCCATAATGCCAAGATCCAAATTGTCATCGACATAGAGCGTATTCGTCTGCATGATGCGACTTGCAACACCCGGAAGCTTCGAGTATTCGTCACGATTCAACCTGTTCGCCCGAAACCTGGAAAGTTCTATTCCCGCCATAGAGCACAGGATACGCTGCATCAGCTGTTCCGCGCCCATTTCCAGGCTGAAGAAGGCAACGTGTTTTCCGTAATTGAAACTTGAATTCGAAGCGAGGGTCAGCGCAAACGCCGACTTTCCCATGCCCGGACGCCCCGCAAGAATGATCAAATCCGAAGGTTGCAGACCGTTCGTCAGGCGATCTAGATCCGAGAAGCCCGTCGGACAACCCGAAAGACCGTCCTTCCGATTTTCTAGGGCTTTCAGGACTTCTTCGACGACGGCGCTCGCCGGGCGAAGCGAATTCTTCACCTGTTTCTCGGCAAGCGCCATGATATCGCCTTCCACCTTCGAAATCACCTCGTCCGGTTCGGAAGACGGGTCTTCCGCTTCGCGGATCGCATTCGTCGCCGAGGCTATCAGCTTGCGCATCGTCGATTTTTTTCGGATAAGTTCCGCAAGGACCTTCGCCTGTGCGGCGCTACCCACGGACTCGACAAGACGGAGAAGGTAATCCCTGCCGCCCGCAGCTTCTAAGCGGTTTTCCTTTTCAAGCGAAGCGGAAAGCGTGACGATGCTAATCGGGACATTCAGCTGGGACTGCTTACGGAGAGCCTCCCAAATAATGCGGTGACGCTCCTGGTAAAAGTCCTCGGGATCGAGGAGCGAGATGACCTCCGAAAGGGCATCCGAATCCTGCATGACGCCGCCGAGAAAGGCTATCTCGGCTTCGACCGCCTGTGGGGTCGTTCTTCCCGTGTATTCGTAATTTTCCGGTCCGTTTGGCATCTAAAAACTCCTCTCTAGAATTTAGCCAAAAAAGCCGCTCTTCGGAATATGCGTTTTCCAAGTGATAAGCTTCAGATGCTTGTCGTTCAGCATTTCTTCGGGATCGATGAAAGCCGTTGCCGGAACCTTTGCAAATTCAAGCGGGGTTCCCCCAAAATCCAGCACCTTGGCATTTTGCGAAAGCGCCTGTTTTAAAAGCTTGTCCCCGAAGAACACAAGCGTCTGCGGACAAACCAGAGAGACTTCCTTTTCGAGCATTTTTTTTAAAAGAATCGCGACCTGGGGAAGAACCGTCCGATTTACCGGTTTTTTGCAAAAATACGTGATGCCGATTTGATCCGCAGGAATTTTGAGGCTTTCGAACATCCGCGCGACCATCTGTCCGACATCGGAATTTAAATAGCCGCCTTGATATTTTTCGAGCGGGGCATAGACGACAAGCATCACCCGCGGACGCTGCAGATTTCCTTCCCCTTTTGCAAAACTCGACTTCGCATAAATTTTTTCAGCTGCGACGCGACTGTAAAAATCGTCAAGACTTTCCGCCGATTCAAACGCCGAAGGGACCGCAGATTTTGCCGATTCGGGAATCACGATTTTTTCGCTCGGAACGAATGTGCGCTTGATTGTCGCTTTCGAAGGAACGCTCGGAACCGGAGAAGGTTTCGCCTCGCCGAATTGCGGAACGGTCTGCCGAGGAAGTGCCGATGAGACAGGAGATGTCGCTTGGCGCACGGGCTTATACGTCCACGGCTCATCCAAGATTACTTTGTCTGTACCGATATCGATCTGCTCCGCCAGATACTTGGCAAGTTCCGTAAAATCAGGCACCGGGAGCCTCCCACCGACGATTTACCCGTTCGACGACATCACGGGCAAGATCCGCCTTTGATCGAAATTCAAGTTCGGGAACAGGCCTTCCTTTTTCAAGAATCGCAAAAGGAACTGCGTCCTTTCCAAAGCCGCCATCCGAAAGGACCGGCGTATTCAAGACGAGAAAATCCGCTCCGCTCTTTTCGAACTTTTCAAGGCCATGCCGTTTCACATCGTCCGTTTCTAGCGCAAACCCGACGATTACCTGCCCCGATTTTTTATTCTTCACCGAATCGCGCAGGATATTCGGATTCGGTTCAAGCTCCAAGGTCAACTGGCTACGGCTATCCTTGATCTTCGTCTCGCTCGCTTGCTTCGGGCGATAATCCGCAACCGCTGCGCAGTGCACGACAACATCAAAGGACGGTTGGCGCGAAAGAACCGCATCATACATCTGCCGTGCGCTTTTCACGGAGATTTCCTCTGCGCCCAAAGGCACGTCCACATCCATCGGGCCATGGACAACCGCGACATCGTATCCCGCATCCAAGAACGTTTCGGCAAGAGCCGCGGCGGTTTTCCCGCTTGAACGGTTCGATATGTAACGGACCGGATCGATCGCTTCTTCGGTGCGACCCGCGGTTATCAGGACGGAACGGTTCAAGCGTTTTCCGGACGCTTCGCGGTGTCTCTTCAGGACCTTGACGATTTCCGACGGTTCCATGAATCGGCCAGGTCCCTTTTCACCGCAAGCCAGTTCCCCGTCCGAAGGTTCAACGACTTGCGTATCGGAAAATTTCCGAAGAATTTCCAGATTGCGCTGCACGGCAAACGAACAGTACATAGCGGAATTCATCGCCGGGAAAATCCATTTTTCGCAAGTACTCGACATGAAGCAAAGAGAAACGGGATCGTCTGCAAGACCGCCGGCAAACTTTCCAATCGAATCGGCAGAAGCCGGGGCGACGATGTAGAGATCCGCCCAGCGAGGAAAATCGATATGCTGAAAAGGCCGCGCTTCCTGTGCGCCGTCCTGGATGTAAACAGGGCACTTGGAAAGCGAAGCGAACGAAAGCGGAGCGACAAATTTTGTCGCAGCGGGAGACATCGCGACACGAACTTCCGCACCTTCCTTTTGAAGCAGGCGCAAAAGTTCGCATGCCTTGTAGGCGGCAATGCTTCCCGTCACCCCAAGAAGGATTTTCTTTCCCGACAGTATCATTTCGCACCGTCCTTTGCACGCAGCTTTCGAATATAGGCGACAGCGCCAAGACCCGCCTTCGCCCCGTCGCCGACAGCCACGGCAACCTGCAAGACACCGCCAAGACAATCCCCGGCGGCAAAAAGCCCGGGCACTGTCGTCATCCGATTTTCATCGACGATTAATTTGTTTGAATCCAGAGCGGCTCCAGCCTTTCGGGCTAAATCCGCGGCATTAGCCGAACCTTGTGCGACAAAAATTCCATCGACAGGAATTTCCCTGCCGCATTCAAAGCGCAACCGCTGGACACGCCCAGAACCTTCGACCGCAATGATCTTTTCCTTTTCCACGGAAAATCCGTCCGGAATTTTCACGGCAAGTTCCGCGCCAAGCGTACAAATGGAAACCTTCGCCGCAAGCGGCAAAAGCTCTTCCGCTTCGGAAAGCGCATACGCTCCGTTTCCGAGGACCGCAACATTTTTCTTGCGGTAAAAGAACCCGTCGCAAACCGCACAATAGCTCACGCCTTTTCCTTCAAAGGAATCAATTCCCGGGATGGAAACTTTTGATCGCAAGGCTCCCGCGGCAACGATTACCGACTTCGCCACAAGCTCCAAAACTTTTTCTTCACTTGTCCGAATCCGAACGTAAAATTTTTCGCTGAACATCAGGTCGAGAACTTCCCCGGCAAGAAAATCCGCCCCCAGATTTTTCGCCTGTTCCTCGCCGCGCCTTTCGAGTTCCGCACCGGGAACCGGCTCCGCAAAACCGTAATAGTTGGCTATCAAGTGGGCCTTTCCCAAAGCGCCTTCGTCCTTGGCGACGACGAGCACAGAAAGATTCGCCCGAAGCGCATAAAGCGCCGCCGAAATTCCTGCCGGACCTTTTCCGACAACGATTACATCAAATTCATTTTGCATCGCGAACATCTTCCCTTTCCACGGGCAACACCGTTCCCGCTTTCATCGCAGCGTCCAGGGCTCGGGACTTTTCAGCGGAATACCACCAATAGACCGGAATGCTTTCATCTTCGCGACCGAATTTCGTATAGACATTCTCGGGCGTTCCAAAACGATTCCAGTAGAGAATCCTGTGAAAATCGCACTGCCACATCAGAACATAGGGCACGATTTCCGAAAGGCGCTTGTCCAGGGAACGCAATATCTCGTTCCGTTTCGCCATATCAAATTCCGTTTTCTGCAACTTGACGAGACTATCGACAACAGGGTCGGCAACGCCAGCGACATTGTTCGTCCCGATATCGTTCGCCGTTTCGCTGGACCACGAGGCTTCCGGGTCGGAAAGGCGAGAACTTCCCCAGGCAATCCAATACATATCGAAGTCCGCATTGTCCAAACGTTTTCTGAGCGTACTTTGGGACATCTGTTCAATGGAAACCCGGATTCCCGCCTTCTGGAGAGCTTCCTGGTAAAATGTCAAATGGCGCAGATCTTCGCTTGCCGTAATAAAGGAGATTTCAAAAGGCTTGCCGTTTTTTTCAAGCATTCCCTTGTTCCCAGGGACATATCCCGCTTCCGAAAGAAGCTTCCGCGCCAAGTCCATGTCGAACGAATAATTTTCCGCCGACGGATTCGAATGGTCTTTCCAAAGATCCGGGTAATAACTGTTCAACAGAAAATACTGGTCATACATGTATTTTTCATTCATCAGCTTGCGGTCCATCAGATAGGAAAGCGCTTTGCGCACCCGAACATCCTGGAACTTTTCGCGGCGAAGGTTTATCGCCATCCCCTGGAAACCGATCGGTTCCTGGTTGAATATGCGCTGCTTTACCGCCCAGCCTTTCTGCACGGCGGGAAAATCCGTCTGCTTCATCCAGATGGAAGACGTGTAAACCGCATAGGCGTCCAAGTCCCCTTTCTTGAAAGCTTCCAGAGCTTTCGTTCTGTCTTCCATAAAGCGGTAGCGGATTTTTTCAAAGTTGTATTTGCCGCGGTTCCAGTTCTTGTGGAAGCCCCACCAGTCCGCATTCCGGGAAAGTTCCACATAGCGATCTTCCCGAAAATCCGAAATCCGGTAAGGACCTTCGACAACCGGAAATTGATAGCGGATCTGGTTAAAATCCTTGCCATTCCACACATGCTTCGGAAAAGCGACAAGTCCGGCGGCTTCCCAGAAATTCGCCCAGTGAACCGTCTTTGCCGAAACGGAAATCGTCAGGGAATCGAGAATTTTTGGGCGCTCGAACCGGGAAAGCCCGACTTTGAAAATCGGCGTCAGGTTTTTCGGATCCATGATGACATCGTAATAGAACTGGACATCTTCGGCGGTAATGCGTTTGCCGTCGCTCCACTTTGCCCGCGGATCGATATGGAAAGTAAAAGTCAGGCTGTCGGCGGAAATTTCCCACCGGTCCGCCAAGATTCCAACCGGCCTGTCTTCCGTCGAATGGAGAGAAACCAGCGGTTCGAACATCAAGTTCATCAGCCCCGCGCTAAAGCTGTTGTAATCTTCCCACATGTTGAAAGATTTCGGCATCGAGGAACCCCACAGCCGAATGGTTCCGCAGGGAACCGCATTTTCGCTTGCCACCGGATCGAACTCGCCGTCGGCATCTTCCGGGTAAGACGTCGAAGGACAGTTTACATCCAAAGGCTTCACCATTTTTTCGGAGCTTTCCCGGCAGGAACTAAACAGTAATACGCAAAGCGCGGCAAACGGGACAAGGTATCTTTCGAAACGCTTCATTTCTTCGACATCTCCTTTTCCTTTTTGGCGATCGACTTCTTCGTGATTTTCACCGGTTTTTCGATGACCAGCGCGGCATTCTTTTTCAAAGCTTCCTCGGTTTTCAACCTTTCCAAAGCCTTTCTCGCCGCTTCCTGCTCCGCTTTCTTTTTGGACGGGCCTTTACCGCGACCGTATTCTTCGCCTTGGAACATCACCGTCATTTCAAAGACCTTGCAGTGCTCCGGTCCGCTTTCCGCAACCATCTCGTAGTCGGGAACGGGCAACGCACGGGCCTGCATATATTCCAGCAGGGCGCTCTTGTAATTGATAAAATCCTCTTCGGAAACGACTTCCTGGATATTCGGGAAAATATGCTGTTCCAGGAACTTTCGACACTGCTTGATGTTACTGTCGAGATAAATCGCCCCGAGAATCGCTTCGAACGCATCTTCGAGGAGACTATCCCGATTTCGTCCACCGTTTTTCGCCTCGCCTTTTCCCACGCGGAGATATGCCCCCAAATTCCAGCTACGCGCAATTTTTGTCAGCGCCTGTCCCGAAACGACAACGCTCTTCATCTTGGCGAGGTCGCCTTCCGGCAGATGGGGATAAGTTTTGTACAGATATTCCGTCACTAGCATGTTCAAGATGGAATCGCCCAAAAATTCCAAGCGCTCATTGTTTTCCCAGTAAGGCATTTCCTTTCCCGAAAGCCAGGAGCGATGAACCAAGGCATGGGCTAAAAGTTCCGGTTTTTTGAATTCATAGCCGAGGCTGTTTTCCAAATCATTTCCCGACTTCTTGCGAAACCACAAAAAGATGCGGCGGATGACGTTTTTATCCTTTTTTTCCATATAGGGAAAAGATAAAAATATTCCCCTTTTGGAAGGAACACGGATTGAGTGCGGAGTGGACCTTGCACCCATTCAAATTTCAAGCCACCCCATTCCTAAATTCTTATAATTGGCGCATGGCAAATTTTGGCTACAGTTTTCTGCTGGTTCTAGCGGCCTTCCTCTGGGGAACGACATTCGTCGCCCAGGTCGAAGGGAACTCTGCCGGACCCTTTGTCTTCACATGTTTCCGAAGCTTTATTGCGGCGGCATTTCTGTTCGGGCTTTTCAAAGCTCTCGACAAGTTCGGAAAAAGTCCAAAGCGCCCCAAAAATTCAAGAGAACGAAAAACGCTCTGGACTGCCGGCATCCTTTGCGGAACAGCTCTCGCTTTCGGAAACAATCTGCAACAGCTAGGAATTTTTTTGGGAACATCTGCCGGGAAATCCGGTTTCCTCACGACATGCTACATCTTTATCGTCCCGATTTTAAGCCTTTTCCTCGGGAAAAGAGGCTCGGTCAAGATTTGGATTTGCGTGGCTGTCGCGCTAGTCGGGCTTTACATGCTCTGCATCCGGGAAAACTTTTCCCTGGAATTTTGCGACATCGTTTCGTTCCTCTGTGCCATCGCCTTTGCCGTCCAAATTCTCGTCGTCGATAAATATGTCGGAACCGTCGATAATATCCGGCTATCCTGCATCCAGTTTCTTGTCGTGGGAATTCTGTCCGCATTTCCCATGTTCCTCGTCGATATGCAGGCATCGACCCGGGGAATCCAAAACGCGCTCAACATCTATTCCCAGGCAAGTTCCTGGTTTCCGCTTCTTTATGCGGCCATCCTATCAAGCGGAGTCGCCTTTACATTACAAATCATCGCCCAGAACAAGATAAATCCCACCATCGCATCGCTTCTGATGAGCCTTGAATCCGTATTTGCCGTCATTTCCGGTTGGGTAGTTCTCGGAGAACGTCTTTCCCAAAAAGAGGCGCTCGGTTGCATCCTAATTTTTGCAGCCGTCGTTCTCTCCCAAATTCGCTTCGGTCGAAAAGCCTAGGCTTTTTTCTTCGAAAGATTCATTATTTTCAAAACCAGAAGGCCGAGAACTATCAGCGGACCGCCAACCAAAATGGAAACGGCTGAACTGCGGGAAAATCCTGCGACAATATATGTCACAAACGAAATGCCCGCTACGAAGAGTACGTAAGGAAACTGCGTGTTCACATGATTCACGTGATTGCATTCCGCACCCGCGCTCGCCATGATGGTCGTATCCGAAATCGGAGAACAGTGGTCTCCGCAAACAGCTCCGGCCATGCACGCAGAAATGGAAATAATCATCAAGCTGTAATCGATTCCGCCAAAGGCGGCGACAACGATAGGAATCAGGATGCCGAACGTCCCCCAGGAAGTTCCCGTCGCAAATGCGAGAAGGGCCGCAATGACAAAAATCACAGCGGGCATCAGATTCATCACACCGGCAGCGCCTCCGCTCACGATACCGGCAACAAATTCCTTTGCTCCGAGCGTATCCGTCACGCCTTTCAGCGTCCACGCCAAGCAGAGGATTAGAATCGCCGGGACCATCGCCTTGAAACCATCAGGAACGCAGGCCATACACTTGTTAAAACCGAGAACTCGACGGGACAGGTAGAAAATCAGAGTCAAAATCAATGCGGCAAAAGATCCGAGTACAAGACCTATCGAAGCGTCGCTGCTAGCAAAGGAATCGACAAATCCCTTGGCATTTTCACCGGAATCGAAAAATCCGCCCGTATAAATCATTCCCACCGTGCAAAAGACTATCAGAAGTACAATAGGAACCACCAGATCAAGAATATTCCCCTTACCGTCCGGAACATTCATCTCATCGAGCTTTTCGTCCACCACTTCGTTCACCTCCTCGAATTTTTTCATCGGGCCGAAATTCACCTTCCCGATGGCGACAACAAAGAGGGCGAGGATCGTGAAAAGCGCATAGAAATTAAACGGAATGGCCTTGATAAAAAGTCCCAAGCCATCTTCCCCCTCGACAAATCCCGAGACAGCCGCCGCCCACGAGCTGATCGGAGCGATGATGCAAACAGGCGCCGCCGTCGAATCAATCAAGTAGGCAAGCTTTTCATGGCTTATCTTGAACCTGTCCGTCACCGGGCGCATCACGCTTCCCACGGTCAGGCAGTTGAAGTAGTCATCGATGAAAATCAAGATGCCGAGGCAAATCGTCGCCACTTGGGCTCCGACTTTCGACTTGATGTGCAAGCGCGCCCAGTTTCCAAAAGCCGCCGAACCTCCAACGCGATTCATCAGCGTCACCATCGTCCCTAGAATGACCAAGAAGAAAAGGATGCCGATATTCCACGGGTCTGCCACTTTCGCGATAAGACCGTCTTTAAATGTCGCATCCAGGAACGCAGAAAAGCTCCCCTGGCTGATGAACAAACCGCCAATCAGGACACCGACAAAAAGCGACGAATAAACTTCTTTCGTAATCAAAGCGAGCGCAATCGCCACGATCGGAGGGACAAGAGACCAGAATGTCCCATGCTGGAAAAACCAATTTGAAGTTTCAGCAAGGCTCGACACCGAATCAGCGGCAACCGTTCCTGCAGAAGCAGCCATGTTCGCCAGCGTATCGACGGCATTCGGAACGGACTGAGATAACGTGTCCAAGATTTCCATGATTATTTTCCTTTAGCGGACAAGGATTCCAGCGGACGCTCCACACCGGCTTCTTCCAGTTTTTCCAATACGGCAATCGCATAGTTCACCGCATCGAGCGAACGGGAACTCGCATAGACTTTCAAATCGTTCAGCGCATGAATCGCTTTCCGGTTGGTCATCGACTTTTCGGACATCGATTTCTCCTATGAAATCAAATATTTGCGCAATGTTAAAAAATTATTTTCAAGCTGGAAATTCAAAAATTCGTTTGTGTGAAATTTTTCAAACAGATTGCCCCCAATTCAGAACAATTTTGTAAAAGCCGTTTTTCGGTTTGAAAATTTCGTTTTAAAACAAAAACAGCCCTTTCGTCACACCGCCTTTTGAAAAGGACAGCCAACGAAAGAGCTGCTTTTGAAAATCCAGAAATTACTTGTTGAGCTTGTTCTGGATATAGGAAAGAACGTCGGAAACCTTGATAAACTTTTCGGCGTCTTCATCGAGGATTTCGATGTCGAATTCGTCTTCGAGAGCCATCACGAGTTCCACGCGGTCGAGGGAATCGGCGCCGAGATCGTTCACGAAGGAAGCGTCGCGGGTCACGTCTTCCGGCTTCACACCGAGCTTTTCGACGACAACAGCCGTAATTTTCTTAAGAAGTTCTTCTTCAGTCATTTTTAACTCCGTTTGAGGTTTTGTGAAAAGTTAGAAACTTTTTGTAAAATATCAAGTCACGCTCCGAGACCGCCATCGACCCCGAGGACCTGTCCCGTGATGTAGGCGGCTTCGTCGGACACCAGGAAAGCGACCGCGTTCGCGACGTCTTTCGGCTGCCCAATCCGCTGCGCCGGAATGGAATTTTTGAATTTTTCGAGCATTTCCGGGGAAAGCTTCGCCGTCATGTCCGTGCCGATGAATCCCGGAGCGACCGCGTTCACGGTTATCCCGCGAGCGGCAAATTCCATGGCGTTCGTCTTGGTAAGCCCGATAATGCCCGCCTTGGACGCCGCGTAATTGGACTGCCCCGCCTGGGCACGAATTCCGTTGATGCTCGCCATGTTGACAATCCGACCCGTTCTGCGTCCCATCATGTGGCGGGCAACCGCCCGCGTGCAGAGGAACGCCGAGCGAAGATTCGTGCGGATTACATCGTCAAAATCCGCATCCTTCATCCGCATCATCAGACCGTCCCGGGTAATTCCCGCATTGTTCACCAAAATATCGACCTGTCCGAAGGCTTCGAGAATCGCCTTGAACGTCAAAGCGACCTGTTCGGAATCCGAAACGTCGCAAGCGTAACTTTTGACTTCGGAACCGGTTTCTTCCGCCATCTGCGAAGCGAGTTCTTCACGTTCCGCAGTCGAAATCAGAGCGACCCGCGCCCCCTGGAAAGCGAGCGTCCGGGCGATTTCAAATCCAATGCCGCGAGAAGCACCCGTGACAACGGCGACTTTACCTTTCAAATCAATCATAACGTTCCTTTCAAAGCCTGGACCGATTCGACGGATTCCACGGCAGAAAATTTCACCGAGCGATCGATCTTACGCTGGAGTCCCGCAAGCACATGGCCCACGCCGACTTCCACGCCCGCGGTAACACCGCATTCCCGGACCGCATACGCCATCGATTCGTTCCAGCGAACCGGGCTGACCAATTGACGGACAAGCAAATCGCGGATCGACTGAGCATCCGTCACCGAAGACGCGGTAACATTCGCAATGAGAGGCTTCTGCAAATCATGCATTGCGGTCTTTTCAATCGCTTCGGCAAGACCCGCCTGGGCACTCTGCATCAGCGGACTGTGGAACGCCCCCGAAACAGCGAGCGGAACCGCCTTGACACCCTGTGCTGCGCAGTTTTCCACCAGCTTCGCGACCGCATCGACCTCGCCCGAAACGACAATCTGGCCGGGACAGTTGTAATTCGCCGGGACGACCAGACCGACTTCCTTGAC
This sequence comes from Alistipes onderdonkii, assembly GCA_963656065.1. Taxonomy (GTDB): domain Bacteria; phylum Fibrobacterota; class Fibrobacteria; order Fibrobacterales; family Fibrobacteraceae; genus Hallerella. The sequence goes on along the minus strand of CAVKGV010000005.1, from coordinate 160,207 downwards.
GCCGTCGCAAAGTTCCTGCACCTTTTCGTCGCTTGCGCCGATAACCGCAGCCATCGAGCCCGGATGTTCCGCACCGGCTTTCGCCATCAGCGAACCGCGCAGCCGCACGAGCTTCAGACCGTCTTCAAACGAGAAACCGCCCGCAGCGCAAATCGCGGAATATTCGCCAAGGGAATGCCCGGCGACCACATCAAAGCCGATGCCTTCGGCCTTGAGGACTTCCAAAACCATCATCGACGAAACGAACAGGGCGGGTTGGGTATTTGCCGTCATCTTCAAGTCCGCTTCGGGACCTTCGAACATCACTTTCGAAAGGGAAAAGCCGAGCGTATCGTCCGCTTTTTCAAGCAAGAGCTTTGCCGGGGCAAAAGCTTCGGAAAGAGCCTTGCCCATGCCCACATACTGGGCGCCTTGACCGGGAAATACAAAAATGGTTTTCGACATCGTTTTCTCCAAAATAAATTATCGAGAGGGAATCGGAACAAAAAATGTCCGAAAACGCATCGCTTCGGACGAAATCTTAAATTTTTGTTCAATAAACTTCGTTTTCATTCCCTGGACTTTCTGGCCAAAAAGACCCAAGAACAGGGAAATCCAAGGCTTCATTAGGCTTCGATACCCGCAAGCTTCTGTCCGATTTTTTCGGGAACCTTGTTGGCGGCAAAAGTATAAGCGACTTTCAGAGCCTGTTCGATCGCTTTCTCGTCAGAACGACCGTGGGCGATAATGCCTGTACCTTTAAGCCCGAGCAGAAGCGCTCCACCGGTATTGCGGTAATCCCACGCTTCGTTGAACTTCCGACCGGCCGGTGTATCGATGACGCCAAAGGTTTTTGTATGCAATTCGTAGAAGCCTTCGTACATCTTCAGCAGGACATTGCCGACAAAACCGGAACAGACGATTACGTCCGCCTTGCCCAGAAGGACATCGCGGCCTTCGATGTTGCCGATGAAGTTCACCGGAGCCGTCTTCAAGAGCTGGTGCGCTTCCTGAACCGCAAGAGGACCTTTCTTCTCTTCTTCGCCCATATTCAGAAGGCCGACTTTCGGATTCTGGATTCCCAGATGGCTTTCCGCAAAGACGGATCCCGCAAGAGCGAAGTCCTTGAGGACGACAGGCTTTTCATCGACATTCGCCCCGGCATCGACCAAGACGCTGTGCCCCGTAGCTGTCGGGATAATGCACCCGATAGGCGGACGGGCAAAATTCTCGCTCGTACGACCGAGAATCATCAGGCAAGAAGCCATCATCGCGCCGGAATTTCCCGCAGAAACGCTCGCCTGGACAAGTCCCTTCTTTTGAAGGGCCACGCACATCACGAGACCGGAATGCTGCTTTTTGCGGAGGACTTCCGTCGGATGTTCGTCCATAGCGACCATTTCAGGAGCATCGACCACCTGAATCAGCTTACCTTCGTAACCGAACTGGTTTAACTTTGCCTTGACCTCGGCCTCGGGACCGCACAAGACAACGCAAAACTTTCCATCGGAACTGTTTACGGCATTGATAGCGCCTCGGACCACGACGTCCGGAGCGTTATCGCCACCAAAAGCATCAAGGGCAATGCTAATCATGGAAGATACTCCTTTATAGGAAATTAACGAATAAGACTAATTAGGCTTCTTGAATGTGTACAACTTCTACACCGTTGTAATAACCGCAAACCGGGCACACGCGGTGCGGGCGCTTTGCGGAACCGCAATGATCGCAAGTGGCGAGCGCCGGAGCTTCGAGCTTCCAGTGCGTACGACGCTTGTCACGACGGGCAGTCGATGTTTTTCTTTTTGGTACGGCCATTTTGAACTCCTAATCGTTCGGCCCAAGTCCTAGATTCATCCGTTCGGACGTTTCATCTTGTCCTTGAGCGCTTTCAATTTTTCCCAACGAGGATCTTCACCGGGAGCGTCCGACTTTTCGCCGGCTTCCCAAACAAAGTCCTTGTCCGGATCGTCCTTAACCGGATGGAGAGGTTCCTGGAGAATTACCAGTTGCCGCACACATTCGGTCACATCCACATAGTCCTGGACTGTCGGAACGCGAAAACCAAAAGTCTCGTCGTCCGTATCGTCCAGTTCCTCTTCCGCTATTCCCGGAACGAGTTCCACCCAAAAGCTTATCGGAGTCTCGAACGGACTGTCGAAAAGCTCCAGGGAGCGGGAGCATTCTAAAATCTGCACCCCGGAAAGAGTTCCCGTGAGGAGCCACTTGTTAGAACCGTCGGGAACAACCGAAAGATCCACGGTAAGCGGCTCCTTGACACGAAGTTCATCAAAAACGTCCGCATCGAGAGCGTCCTTTGCAAAGCTCAGCCGCAAAGAACCGTCACAGGATGCGATTTTTGAAATCTCAATTCTCAAGGTAGCGCAAATATACTAGAAAAAAATCATTCGGTCAATAAAACGCGGTAAAAAACGCCCCGGAAAGGGGAGTTTTTCCCCTAAAAGTCTTCTGTTGTCGCCATCGGAGGCGTATAAGTAAAGCCCTGCTGCTTCAGCGTATCGCCTTCCGGGAGATTCACATGGACAAATTTCACATAGTCCTCGGGTTTGAAATTGCCGGCTTTGAGATTTTTCACTATCAGCTCGTCCCCCGAATAGAAGATGAAATCCTGGGAACCGGACGGCAAGTTTTGCAACCAGACCGCATTACAGGAATTTACCGTCAAAAAATCGCTCGTTCCCAAAAATCCCACCCGGATGCCGTAAGTCCAGCACAGCGTGTCCGATCTGGATTCCCCGGAACTGTTCGCCACGAGAAAAACCTTGCCGAGGAAATTTGCCGAACGCGCCATCACAACGGTATCGACCGAGACTTCGTTCGACGCCGAGACAAGAGCTTCCCGTGTGATATAGGAGGACGTACCGGCAAGCGAACGCCCGAGAGAATCTTCGCCACGAAATTCCACGCGGAAACTGTCCGCAACCAGGCTCAACGATGGAGCGGGAACGCTCCAAATCCCAGCCGAATCGGAAACCGCCTGGGAAACAAAGCCTTCCGTTTTCGAAGTTCCCAGCCCGTAAAGGTCCGTGACCACATGGACGGCGACCCCCTTCAACGGCTTGCCCTTTTCATTTACCACGACGCCTTTCAAGCTTTTCGCCTTCGTCGGTTCGTCTTTTGAAAGGTCCCAGCGAAGATTTCCGATGTCGAGCGTATCGCCCGAAGAAAGCGAAATTGAAAGCCCGCGAACGATAAGCGAGTCCTCGTAGCCGGCATTTTTCAACTTGGCGACAGCGCCAGAATCCGCCGGAGCAACCGACAGACGGAAAACCCCTTCCGGAGCAAAAATTTCGAACGAATCCGGAGCGAAAAGGTCCGCAAAGAAAGTCGTCGAATCCAACGAGACGAAAAAGTGCGCGCCCATCCATAGCGCGGAGTCTTCGGCATATTGCAAGCGTCCGCGGAGAAGTGCCGGTTTTTGCAGCCGGACGCTGAGCGACTCCACCGACTTGACCGCCACGTTCCGGAGCATCGAGACCTCTTGCAAGGAGTCGCGTTCCCCGTAGCGGAACTCGACATTTACCGTATCCGCCAGAAGGCTGTCAAAGGCGAAGTTTCCCGAGCCGTCTGTCGATGTTTCGAGAAATGCGTGATACGCCCCGATGCGAGAAGCGACCTGCCGCACGCGCACTCCGCTAGCCATGGAGCTATCGGACAAAAGAACCGTTCCCGCCAGCGTATTTTCCGTATCGGTCGCCGTTCCCGCGACCTTAGAACTCTCCGAGCAGGACATAAACCAAAAGCAAAGAAGAAGTATCGTCAAACAGAGATTAAGTTTCATCGTTTTCTCCTTCCTCGACCGAACTCATCCCCGCACACAGGTCGCCCGGATTTTTTTCAAGTTCCTTGGAAAGCGGAAAGAACTGGATGTTCAATTCGCAAATCATCGTTTCCCGTTCGTCCGAACGAACGATATCGACGATTTCCTTCCGAAAGGTATCAATTTTATGGATAATGCGTTCAAGCCCCTGGGGAGAAACGCTCATCGTGGTGCACGAAACGTTGCGACGTTCCGTACTGAAATAATCGACGGAAGCCTTGCCTAAGTCCATCATTTTTTTCTGGAAACCGTGTACGATGAACGGAGGGATTTCCCGACCGCTCGTAATCGTCTTGTTTACGGACTTCCAGTAGCCGTTTTCCTTTTCGATGAGACCCAGGTCGGAAAGCAGCCGAATCGCCTGCTTCGCCTGCGGAACGGAAATCCGCGGATTGAGGAATAGCGCAAGATCCTGGTAATTGTCGGAAACATTCAGGACGGAAAGCGCCTCGCGGACCGCGACATAATACCATTCCCTGTAATATTCCACCTGCTGGCGGGAAAGAGCCTTTGTCGTCTTCGGGAGAAGTGCGGACATCTGTTCAAAAATCGTCTGCTTGGATTCCGGTGTTTCCGCATGGGTGAAATCCACCATCAGACTGAAATACCGTCCTTCCTTTTCGGAAAGTCCGAGCGCGTGGATGAACTTGGGAACCATTTGCGGCGTAAGGGACTTGCGACCCTTTACCAAATCCAGATAAAGACCGCTCGACGTGTAGCCGGCCCGCTTGGCGAACGCCCGATACGAAAAATAGCGCTGGACCGACTTGCGATACTCATAATAATCCTGCAAATACTTCCGGTAATTGTAATAGGCAAACACGTTCATAACGCATATAAAATACATTTTCATTTTTTTTCGGGAACACGCCACAGGAAAAAGTTTCTCGGGAAAAAGCAAAGTTCCGGCCAAAAGAACAGTTTGAGAACATTTTTCAATTTCGAAAGGAAATTTTTGAGGGATTTTTTGTCTAATTTTAAGGAACACCCAATCCCATCCTCGAATCCCGTTCTGCACAAAGGGCGGGATTCTTTTTTTATCTTGTTCGCGATGAAAACATTCAAGCGACTTTTTTTCAAAATGCTCCGCCTCGTCGCAATCTTTGCGATACTCTATCTCTGCCTCCTGCTCTATATGGTGGTTTCGGAGCGCAGATACGCCTTTCCGCGTGCGCAGACAGACAAGGCTTCCGCCGAATCGCTTGAAAAAAACGCGGTGCTGTGCCCCACGGAAGACGGAAAAAAGCTCCAGGGTTGGATTCTGAACGATTCCGCACCGAATACCGTACTGTATTTTCCCGATGCCGGCGAAGACGCTTCGACTTTTCTCTCAAACGCCAAGCGGATTTCCGACGTGCGCCTGGTCGGATTCAATTTTCGCGGTTCCGCGGGAAGCGAGGGAACCCCCGGGGAAAAATTCTACGAAAGCGATCTCCGTTCCATGGTAAAATGCGCCGGTTCCCCTAGCCCGATTTTCCTGGGACACGGGACGGGCGCCATCGCCGCCTACAATTCCTTCGCGGACGGTCTCGGCAAAAAAGCCGTCCTGGTCGATCCGTCAGAGAGTTTCGGAGCGAGGCTTGCGGAACGTTATCGCATTTTCTTTCCCGAATTCCTGAGCCGGACAAAGACGCGGATGCGGTTCGATAGCGGAAAAGCCCGCGCAGCAGTCGTCCTGGACAATCCGCGAAAACGCGGACTTGCGCAAAAGCTTTTGACAGCCCACCCGGAACATTTTGAAGTCATCGAGAGAGGCGGAAACTCCCTTCTCGACATTTTGGATAGCCTGTTTGCGGAATAACACAAATTAACGCCGTTATCTTGTCTGCAATCCGTTATTTTGTTAGATTTCTAGATGGAAATTTTCGGATTGGCCTCCGGAACTTCTCCTCACAGATTTTATGAAGGAACAGTTGTTTATGGAAACCTACAAGGCTAGAATGGACATTCGCGGATTTATCCGCTTTACCAAGGAACTCGCTGAGAAATTCAAGCTGAAAAGCACTCCGTATGCAGATATTTTCATCGACACGGTGGGAAAACGCATCGCAATCGTTCCAACGGCCAAGCTCAAGACATCCTCATTTCGCATTCTTCCTTCTAACGAAACCTACCTTCTCTACCTTCGCGGCGCGATGAAAGCTGTCGACATCCCGGTTGTTTCCGGCGATGTTTCCATTACAAAGGAAGAAGGGAAATTGATTTTCCAGAAGAAAAATTCCAAGAAAACCGGTCCGTGGACAACATACGCCTGTCGTAATTCCGCCGGTATTCCGATGATTTCCATCGATCCGCGCGGGACGATGATTCTCGACAAGCGCTGCATCACGGCTCTCGATACGAGAAAAAACAACACGATGACCCCGGAATACGATGCAAAGAAGAAGACTTTCAAGTTTACTTTCGGCAAAAAAGGTCTGCTCAATGTCCGCACAATCGACAGCCACGCGAACCTTTCCATGATGGGGACATTCCACGCCTTCGGCGTCAAGCTTCCCGACACTCATACGCGGATAAGCGTCCAGATTTCCGAAAATGTCATGACATTTAAAATAGGGGGTTAACATGATCGAAATTTTCAAAGTTTTCTACACAGTCCACTATAATTTCGCAGCGATTTCGCTGTTACTCTTGCTGCTCATCATTTTTCTCTTGACCAAGAAAAATTTCAAATGGAGCATTATCTTTTTAGCGGTCATCGTCGTTATCAATGTATTTATCTGGCAGCGTACAAACGGAAAAGTCTGGGTCGTCACGGAAACGCCGGAACAGACCGATGCGTGGAACACGCCGAGCCCGGTAACATACAAGTTCCATGCTCCGGACCAATGGACGGTCAAGACGGAAAGCGGCGAAGAAATGCACTGGTGCTGGGTCGAGACTTACAAGGAAAAGTTCCTGTCCTTTGACTTTGTCGATAAGCTCTGGGGAACCAAGGAAGCCAAGAAGCTCCGCGAAGCGTCCGAAGAACGCCTCGGGCAATAAAATTCAATCCAAACCATTCGGAAAACGGAAAACGGAAATTTCGCCGTTTTCCATTTTTGCATAGCTCATTTCGAAAAGCCACTGTCCGGGAGAAACGACCGTTCCCGCCGGAACATTCCATACGCCGGAAATATGGTGGTGACCGTGAACGCAGATGTCGCAGCGATTTTCACGCATTTTTGCGTTTGAAGCGTCCAGGTATTCCGAAATCTGGATAACCCGGCTTTGTCCCGCCTTGCGGCTGCGGGTCCCGACAAAACGCGCAATGTCCATCCCTAAGTCAGGATGAATCTTCCGGAAAAGAAATCTCGACAGGTGCGCATCGAGAATTTTTCTCGCCAAACGATAGCCGCGGTCGCTTTGGGGAATCCCGTCTCCGTGCATCAGATAGACCCGATGCCCTTGCAGCTGGTCACACACAAACGAACGGTGAACGGAAACGCCCAATTCCTTCGGGAAAAAATCTTCCAAGGCGAAATCGTGGTTTCCCATCAGGTAATGGACTTCCGAACCCGAATCCACCAGATCTCCCAAGACACGGTAGAGCGGAAAATGTCCGCGGGCAATATAATGGCGATACTCGTACCAAAATTCGAAAAGGTCGCCGACCAAAAAAATGTGAGAGGCTTTTCCGACAAGGCTCCTTAAAAAACGGACCAGGACTTCTTCGCGCGCAGAAATCGCACCCGGAGGATTTACTCCCAGATGCGCATCGGAAAAGAAATAAGCCGGCAGGGATTGCATACGCAAAAATGTAATAATCTATCTTTTATCCGTGAAAATTTTTCTCGGCATCCTATCCGCCCTTTTGCTCTCCGCCTGCGCGCCTTCCCTATACCATGCGGATTTTTCCGGAGATGTCCGTGAGAAAGAAGCTCCAGATATTTCATTCTCGGCGAAAGATGACGGAGATTCGGTCAAAATTTCCGAAGAGCTGAAAAATTTTTACAGGAGCTCGCTTGAAAAAGCGGTTCCGGTCGGCTGCCGCTTGAGCCTTTCATTCGACGGCACGGTCGAGGAACGCTATGCCAGTTTCTGGTATCTGGGAATTTTCGTGCTGGCGCCGCTCTGGCCTGCGATGCCCCGCGAAGACGACATTTCCATGTCGCTTTCTTCGGAGCTTTCCTGCGACGGCGTTACCGTCGAGCGGGCGAAATTTTTGGAAGAGGAACAGCCCCGCCTCTTTTGGTATGGGCCTTACCGAAACGGCTACATCCAGAAGCGGGCCGATATGATCCACACAAAGCTCGCGGCGCGTCTCAAGCAGTCCCTGCAACAAAACGTTCCCGCGGACAACACGATTCGCTCGGACTTTTACTAACTTCAAAATATGCACACACTTTATATTGTCGCCACTCCCATCGGAAACCTTGAAGACATCACATACCGGGCCGTTCGCATTTTAAAAGAAGTTCCCCTCATCCTCGCGGAAGACACGCGCCATTCAAGACTTCTCCTCGACCACTACGAAATCCGTACAAGAACGGAAAGCTACCACGATTTCAACAAGGAAGAGGTGACGCCCAAGTATGTGGAATATCTCAAAAGCGAAGGCGACATCGCTATCATCAGCGACGCGGGAACTCCCGGCATTGCCGACCCGGCGTTCAACCTTGTACGCGAATGCGTCCGTGAAGGGATTGACGTGCGAAGCGTTCCGGGAGCCTGCGCCATGATAAACGCGCTGGTTTCTAGCGGGCTTCCGACCGACCGTTTCCGCTTTGAAAACTTTTCTCCAAAGAAAAGCGCCCAACGCTTGCACCTGCTCGAAAAGCTGAAGACATCCGCCGATTCGACACTTATCTTCTACGCAAGTCCGCACAACCTCGTCAAGTTCATCGATGAAATCCGCCAGGTTTTCGGAGAAATTCCCGTGGCGCTGATGCGCGAACTGACCAAAAAATTCGAAGAGCATCTTGTGGGAACTCCTTCGAAACTGCTCGAACATTACAAGACCCGCGAACCGAAAGGCGAATACGTGTTGCTGTTCCATCCACAGGGAAAAGGCGGACTATGATCTTCGCGTTTCTGAGCGTCCAGGCGATTTTGGAAATTGCGCTCTTGCACGCAAATCCCGATACCGAAGGAATCTATCTCTTTGCGCCGCAGCTCGTCCCTTTCGTCTGCGCGTTGCCGTTTCTGCTTTCAAAAAAAGTGCGCGAAAATTTTCAAAAAGTTCTTGGAATTTTTTGCGGAGCGGGATTTCTTTCGCTCGCCGCCGACTATCTGCTGCAGGCGCATATCGGGCTTTTCCAACTCTGCATCGTTTTCATCCCGCTTTTCCTGTTCGGGCTGTTTCGGTTTGCCGCCTGGAATTTTCACCGCATCCGGGAACGGGAATCGCGCTTCGCGCTCCTTATCTGCAGCATCGGCTGGGGATTTTATGCGCTCGCATTTCCTCCGCTTCCCCTAGGCCCGGGCGCCCTGGTGTTCCTTGTCCCGTGGTTTCTCGTCCTTTTACGGTCCGGAATGCAGACAGCCCTTTTCGCCTCATTCTGGTCGGGATTTTTATACAACGTCATCAACTACTACTGGATTTACAACGTGATGAATGTCGGGCCTGCGGTCCTGATTTTCATCGGGTTGATTCTTCTCATTTCCTACTTCAGCGTTTACAATACGATAGCCGCTGCGGTATTTGTCAAGGCGAGAAGCATCAAGGTCAAAAACTTTCCCCTATTCCTCGTGCTGTTTCCGCTGTTCTACGCCGGGCTGGAAATGACGCGCAGCATCGGGGATTTCAGCTTTCCGTGGAGCCATCTCGGATACGCTTTCGGCAAGCAGCTTGAACTTCTCCAAGCCCTGTCGCTCATCGGCGTTTTCGGCTATACGGCGCTTGTCATCGCGAGCAATCTGGCTGTCGCCATCGCCTTTACCCAAAAGAAAAAATTTCTTTTTGCCGTACCGGTTCTTCTTTTCGCCCTTCTCTGGAGCTACGGTTCCGTTCGACTTTCCTCGAAAGAAGCGTCTCCGTTCTACGCAGATTCCGCGGGAATTCCAACCGTCGCCATCGTCCAGCCAAATATCCAGCAGACAAACAAGTGGAGCAAAGCCTATTACGATTCCGTCGTCCAGAAAACGTGGAGCCTTGCAAACGACAGCATCGACTGGGATTCGGACGCTCCGGACCTTATCGTTTTTCCGGAAACGGCCATCCCGGATTTTTTGCGCAAGCGTTCCCGCGAAAAAAATTGGATTTTTAACCGAATCAAGGACACGCGGACAAGCCTCTTTATCGGGACGCTCGACTACGACAGAAACGGCAAGCCTCCGCGACCGGTGAACCTCTACAACAGCGGTTTTCTCTTTAGGCCAGGCGAAAGCGAATACACGCGCTACATCAAGACGCATCTCGTCCCGTTCAGCGAAAGGATTCCCTTCGACGATATTTTTTCCATCTTGAACTATGTCGATGTCGGACAGGGAAATTTCGTTCCGGGAAAAGAACGGCCCGTTTTCGAACCTTTTTCCTGGAGTCCTTTCATCTGCTACGAAACGATCTACGGTATGGAAGTTCGCCACGCCATTCGAGAAGGTTCCCGTCTGATGGTCGATATCACCAACGACGGCTGGTTCGGGAAAAGCACCGCCGCGGCACAGCATCTGAACCAGATCCGCTACCGCGTCATCGAAAGCGGCTACCCGGCGGTCCGCTGCACCAACACGGGAATTTCCGCATTCATCGACCAGTTCGGCAACGAGGACATGAAAACAGAACTCTACACGGAACGCGTCATCACACGCAAAGTTCCGCTCCGCAGCCGGGACACGCTTTACTTTCACATCGGGGACGCGGTCGAATACGGGCTGCTCGGATTTTTCTTCGCCTACCTAATCGCACTCTGGGGATTTTCCAAAAGAAACGGAGACAAAAAATCGAAGGCATTCACCCCTTAAAGAACTTCAAGACCAAAAGCAAAAATCATCCCGTGCGAGCGGAACATCGTAATACAGCCAAGGCTTGCAAGCTCCCGTCCAATGAATGATCGCCGGTTCTTCAAGAGCCTCTCGGATTTCCTTTCTGGAATAGAAAATTTCCAGTTTCCCGGGATTTTTAAAATGATTCATCGTCACATTGAATCGACAGGGCAAGAGGCGAACTTTTCCATAGCCTACAAAGTTCAAAATCAACTGATCCGCCGGATCCAATTTTGCAAATTCACGGTTTCCGACAAGAGATAGACATTTAGATTCAAAAGCCTCTTCCCGCATTTTTTTCAAATTCATCAAAAGAACTCCGCTATTCAAATAATCGTCCATTTCAGGAATTTTACTTTTTCGCAGCCAGCGTTCCCGTTTTTTCTTATTGACTTGCGCCCATGCCACAGGGACTCCTGCAAAATAAGCATCTCCCAGTCCAAAATGGAACAAGGATTTCAAATCGCATCTCACCAAGGTATCCGTATCCAAGTAGATAACCTTTTCATATCGCTCCAAGATAGAAGGCAATTTCAACCGATAAAGAGCCGGAGCGGTCACAGAATGAACAAGTCCCACAAACTTTCCATATTCGATTTTTTGAAAAGATTCCGCCATTTCAATCAACGAGACAGAACTATTTTTTCCGCTGCAATTTTTACATTCCTGCAAACGCATCCGATTTTCCGGGGAAACATCTTTTGAAAGCAGACAGTAAAATTCATAAAAAGTATCCGGGGCGGCATTTTTAATCGCGGAAACCATCACGACAGACATCGCTACCGCCTGCCGATTATCGCACGAAAGAGCAACCGGAATTCGTTCCATTTTTAAATCCTCCTGGACTGGACAATTTTTATTTTCAAAGTTTTTCGCCGGCTGCAAAGAAAAGCCCGGACATATTTCCCAGGCAAGGAAAAAGGCTTTCCTGAAGCTGGCTTAAAAGCCGTACGAATGTCTGTTAGATGTCGGAAGCGTTTCCGAGGATATACCGAACCGTCTTTTCCAAATCCGCCTGTTGCCGTTTGCTCACTTCCGCATACCGGGACTTGGATTTTAAAGAACGCTCTAAATACCCCCCCCCCGTATCCAGCAATTGAATCATCCGATTCCGAATTTCACTCTCGGAATACGGATCGAAATACAGCGCCGCGTCCCCGCAGATTTCGGGAATCGACGTGGAACCGCTCGCCGCCACCGGGACACCGTAACGCATCGACTGCATCGGCGGATAGCCAAAGCCTTCGTTGAGCGACGGGAAGATAAACGCATACGCGTTTTGGTGCAACAGTTCAAGCAGCTCCGTTTCCACGTAATCCAAAAAAACGAACCGCTCCGGATGGCGGAGATTCTTCCGGTAGACTTTTGGATTTGGCACACCCGTCACGACAACCTTGAATTTCGAATCGTCCTTCAGGAACGTTTCGGCAAGCCCGTCAAAAGCTTTTACCGCCAAGAGATTATTTTTTTCCCAGCGCGCCCCGCTAGTCAAGAGAAAATACTTTTGCGGAAAAACTTCTGACGGAAGCGTTCCTGCAGGTTCGACACTTTCCATCGGGCTGTAAAACACCGGGATTTCCACGTGCAAAAGTTCCGGGAAAAAATTTCGAATCGAAGCGCGACTGTGTTCGCTCACCGTAATCGCAAGAACCTTTCCCTCGGCAATCCGCTGCGCGACCCGCTCATACTTCGGCTTGTAAAAATACTTTTTCCACAGCTCGCGATAACGCACAAGCGCTTCCGCCTTTTGCGAAAAACTCTTCGCGAATTGAATTCCCAGCGAACTGTATTTCATTTCGAGCGCGCGCACGCCGTGCCACGTAAAGACGAAACGCGGAACGGAGATGTCCCACTTTTTTCCCAGCGAATAGAGCGGTGTATAAAACGTGTCTATCCGATTTTCATCGATTATTTGCTGCGGCGACTTTTCGCGGATATCAAACAGAGGGACCCGATATTTTTTACAGGCGGAAACGATTTTCGGGTCCAGATATTTTTCCGAATCAAAGGTTGCGCAAAGACGGACATCCGGTGAAACAGAATCCGCACGATCAAACAGCGCATGGAGCAGCGCAAAAAACACGACTTCCCCATACGACCCGCCGCCGTGAAATTTCGCATTGTGGATGGGCTGCACCGCGACCAGATTATAGAGCAGGTTCATCGGATTTTCCCCAGCCATTCAATCGGGCGAACGAGAAAGGGCATTTTGCGATACAGGAACGCAAGCGTTCGCGCAAAGGCGTAAGACCGCACGACATCCGCTCCGAAAGTTCCCAGTTTTTTTGTCTGGAACAGGAAAGCGTCCTTCGCGTTTCGGATGACGGAATCGTAATATTCGTTGATGTGGATATTTTTGTCAGCATCCACCGTCACCGGGATATTTTTCAAGTCCGTATAAAAATTCTTCCGCAAAATTTTCGGCAAGAAGGCGTCCATCGAATCCGGGGCCGGGCGACCGCAAGGATCGATAATCCGCGAACCGAAGAAATGAAGGATCTTTGCATCCGACAAAAAGCGCTTGCCGTAAGCGAGCTGGCAATTCCATTCGCCAGGCATCTTCCGGATTTTATAGCCGAACGAAAAATCCGTTTCGGCGAGAGCCGCCATGTCATAGGGGTAATTTTTGGAGACCGAATATTCCCAAAGCTCGTGCCACTTTTTAAAAAACGCCCGAACTTCCGGCGTGTCGCTCGCAAACATCACGCCCCCGTTAAAAAGTTCATCGTTCAAAATCGGCGAGAATCCGAGCATTTTCGCCGCATTCAGCACTTTCTTCCGGTTAATCGCCTTGTGCAGGTTTGTGTGGAAATCGAGCACCGCATAGATTCCGCCGCGCCATTCCTCCGGAATGTCCAAGTTTCCCACAACGGCGATGTCCGAATCCATATACAGGAAATCCCCATCGACCTCGTTTCGCATGACCGTTTTCAGATAGCGCGAACGCTGCATCGGCGAAAGCTTTTCATCGAGAGCGAGAACCTTCAGCTCATCGACCGCCTCCTTCAGCACGGCACGCTTTCCCGTAAGCGATTCCGCGGTCCTGTCGTCTGTGAGTAGCGTGACGAAGGCGTTCGGATTGTGAACCCTGAGCGATGCAATCGCCACGAGCGTCTGTTCGCAGAAAAAATCCTTCGGGGAACTGGTCAAGACAAAGAGGTATTTGGTCATGGAATTAAAAATAGAAAACGAAAAATTTTACTTAAAGCGCAGGCAATTTCAGGGTGGGCTTGCCTTCATACTGTTCAAGCCGCGCCTCCAAAGAACCCCGCGGAATACGCTTGACAAATCGAACCAGTTTCTGAAAGAACGGTCTCCAGCTTCCATTCGTCACATGGATGGCAAAAGGCTTGTATTTCGAAGGATTCAAGCTGGGCAAAAAGATTTCGCTTGGATAGACGGTTATTCCATTTTTTAATCGTTGCAGGCGATCCTGATACACAAAACCAAATTTCTGGGCGGCATGGGCATATACGCAAGGCGAAATGTTCTCGATATTCAGCGAACCGTCCGGCAAAACGAATGGTGAATTTTCATAATATTCCATGCACGCTTTTAGAAACGGATGACCCGCTTCCGCTCCAAAAATCGCCGCCTGAAGGGCAAGTCCCGGCAAAGCGATTTGTTCCGGATTCTTCTTGGTACCGTCGGCATTCAACATTTTCCAGGACTTGTTCTTATAAAAGTGCGATGTCAATTCAATGTTTGTAAAATAGGCGTTATCCAAGAAGCCGTCAAAACTTTGATAAAGATATACGTCGCTGTCCAGGTATATCCCGCCTTCGACATATAACGCGTAAAGCCTGATGTAATCGCTGGCGAAAGCCCATTTCGAAAGCCCTACCGCCTCCCGTACAAAAGGTACACGGTCTATAACCGATCGGCATTTTTCCATATCCCAGTGAACAATTTCGTAATCTGCGCAATGCCGTTTCCAACTGGCAAGGCATAGCCTAGGGAGTTCGGGCATCGGATCATCGGAAAGCCAAATATAATGGATTTTTTTGGGAATCATACACGTCGCCTATCGAAATTTTCGCCGGTAAAAGAAAAGCTGCAAGCCCAGAAGCGATAAAATAACCACATAGACAATTCCCTTAAACCAAGCGGACAATTCAAAATGAAAAATATTTAAAACGGTATAGAGCAGCAGCAGAAGAATCGACCACACGATTTCAACCCATAGTTTTCTGGAATACGGCTGCAACTTTTTCCGGAAAAGATAAACATTGTAGCAAACCGCCGAAGCGACTCCATAGATGAACATCGACAAGGCCGCCCCTACCAGCCCGAGCCACGGAATCAAAACAAGCCCAAAGCCAACCGAAAGGACCAAAGCAAGCAAACCGACCTTTAAATTGAACAGGCTTTTCCCCATACCGTCAATAATCGTATTGACCATTCCAAAAAATGTGGCAACCAGCTGAAAAAACAATAAAATACCAAGCGCCATCGGCTGGACCACAAAATTCTTTCCTGCTATCGACATAATTTCCGCCGGAAAAAGAACGATAAAGAATCCGATTACAATCTGGATCAAAGTTGCCATTGAAACGCAATAGGAATAAACCGGTTTGATGTCCGTTTTTAACCGTTCGCTATCCATTTCGGAAACGACAGGAATCAAGATCGGATTGAAGCCATTCCGAATCGTCTGCAAACCGTTCGCGATTGTCGTCATGAATGCATAGACTCCGGCAGCCTCGGCTCCTAAAAAGAAAAGGACCATCCACAAAGTTGAACGCATTAAAAGATTCCCGACAAAGACCGTCAGGCCAATCGGAATCGAATAACGCAGAAGCTCCCCCGAAAGTTTTTCTTCGGGGAACAGAGGCATATCGGGAAATTGCCGGCGAACGACAAACGAATGTGCCAGAAAGCCTCCGATTTGACCGAACAAAAGACCCAGCGGAAGCGCATGCGGTATTTTCAAAAAATGCAAAATGATGGAAACCAATGGAGCCAATGTGGCAATCAGGAAATCATTAATAAAAATGGCGTTCCACGGTTTTCTGTTTCCTTCGGAAGAATTGCTGAGGACATACATTCCCGAATAAAAAACCAAAGAAACCGCATAATAGGGAAGTTCTTTAGAAAACAAGGAAAAATGGGATCCTGCAAAAATAACTACAGTCGCCAAAAAAGAAATCAGGACAGCCGTCCAAAACGATTCCATGATCCCTTTATACAAAGGACGATGATAAAGCTTGTTCTGGGGTAAATACCAATGAAGACCTCGGTCTAATCCGAGAGTGGCCGCCCGGGCTATCGTCAATAGCAAGGCCTGCATCGAAACAAAAATTCCAAATTCGGCGGCACCGAAAATTCGAGCAAGAAGCACCGTCAAAAGAGGGCCGCATATTTTAAGCGCCGTTCCCAGCACATTAAACAATGCGCCCTTTTTCAAGAAACGTCTATCGGATTCCAAATCATTCATCGTCGCCCAATAATAATTTTTTTCCTTCCCCATTTTTTTATATTCGCTTAAATGAAAACATTTTTCCTTGGCTTGCAATTCAAGTTTTGCAAAAATTCAAATGTTCTCCCCAAGTGGATCCTCGTTTCGCTCGCCTTCTGGATTTCACACATTCTGCTGCGCGTCCTGCTCCTTTTCCGCGAAAATCCCTACGGATTTCCCTTTGTCAGCAAGCCGGACTGGTATATCTTCCATGCAATCTGCATCGACTTTCTATGGATAGCCAATTCGCTCGCCGTTTTTTTGCTCATCCTCTTCCTTGCGAAAATCATCCGTGCGAAATTTGCCAAGGACCAAACTCCAAAAAAGTTCCCGTTTGAATCGTTATGGCTTGCCCTCTACGCGGTCTTCCATTCCGTCGTCCTCCTGTTCACGCTCCTCGACGACGAAGTCCAGCGTTTCCTCGGAAGCCATCTATCCTTTGGAATCATCAACACGTACAAGGATACTTCTTCGCTCAAGATGTTCTGGGATTACGTGGCAAACGACGGCTCGGTCCCCTTTCTGCAGTTCTTTGTCCTCGCCTTGATTTTGCCCGCGACATACGCGGTCTATCGCCTGTTCTTGCGCTGGACTTTTCGAAAGGAAAGACGCTTCGCCGTCCGAAAGTTTCTTGTTTCCATGGTCGCGTTTTACATTCTTTCCTTCCTTTTCATCCATGTCATCTGGACGGGTCATGCCCGGATGACAAAACTCAAGCCCGTCGTTTCGCTAGTCTATGACGAACTCTGCGAGAACGGAAAAAGCGGGAGCCTGGATCTTTCCGATGTCAGCCGCTACGGGAAATTTTACCAAAAACTGTGGCAAGAAGTCGAAGGCGATTCCCTGTGGGAATTCCCTGCGGATTCCCTTTCCAAGATTCCGCTATACCGCATTCCCAAAAAAGAACTTTCCGAAAGCGAAAACCTTGCCGCGAGACGCAAGAAAAATCCCAACTTTATCGTCGTCTTCCTTGAATCCCACCGCGGGCTGAATGTCGGCTACCTGAATCCCGACGAGCCGTCTCCGACTCCTTTCCTGGATTCTCTTGCGGCACACGCACGAGCCTTTGAACGCATGTACGCAAGCGGGCTTCCCACGACCGGCGGCATCCTTTCGACGCACACCGGCATTCCCCACCATTCAAGGCTTTCCGAAGCGACCGACCTCGCCCATGTACGGTTTCCGAGCTTCGCCTCGGTCCTCAAAGATTCGGGATACGTCGCACACTACTTCTCCGCCGCCGACCCCGCCTGGGACAATCTCGGCGTCTGGATGGCGAAATGGTATAACGCCGAACATTACGACAGAAACCGCGAAGACGATTCGACATTCTTCGACCACGCGATTTCCTATGTTCGCGATACGCTTTCAAGGCAAGGCGCACCGTTCCTCGCGACATTTGCGACGCGTTCCAACCATTACCCGTTCAACTTCGCCGCAGGAATGCCCGAAGAAGAAAAGCAAAAACCGCTCACGGAAAGAATCAAATACACGATGCGATACGCCGACCGACAGCTCGCCCGATTCATCCGCGCAATCGAAAACGAGGAATGGTTTGAAAATACCTACCTGATTGTTTTGGCGGACCACGGATTTCCGCTCGGCGAAAACGGTGTTTCCACGATGACAGGTGGCGGATTTTCCAATGCGACATGGATTCCGTTCCTCATCGCGGGCAAGGATATCGAAGCCTTGCGGGACACGGTAACGACGGCTCAGATTGACATTGCCCCGACCATTCTCGAACTTGCGGGAATCGCCACGCCGAACATTTTCATGGGACACAACCTGCTCCGGGAAACGGGAACGGGACTTTCGCTCGGAGCGTATTTCCACACCTCAGCCGTCGGGCTAGACGGTTACCGCCTTGTTTCCCCCTACCCGATCCAGGCTAACGAAAAGCGCTGGCTCTTCAAGGAAAAAGATACGCATCAAAACGAAAATCTTGCTGAACAAAATCCGGAAAAGGAAAAACATCTGGCAGGCATCCTGGATTCCCTGATTAAAATTTCGGACTACACGCTTGAAAGGGGAATGTAAGATGTTGCAGATAAACAGATCCGTCATCTGGCAGGCACGCTTCATTTTCGCCCCCAACGCCGACCTAATCCTTGGACAATCAAACAAAAAGCTCTACGGGCGTTTTTTAGGAAGAAACATTACCGTTCATCAGTATGCGACAGTCTATAGCGTAAATTTCAACCCGGAAATCTCAACCGAATTTATCTGGAGAGGAAAATGAAAAAAAATTGGTCGGATGAAACTTTTCTTTTTTGTTTTTCTTTGTTTCAAGTTTGGAGCTTGTGATTCGCCTTGCACTCCCGATATTTCCATTGATTCATTAAAATTGGATACAATACAAGCAAAAAGCATCTGTCAAATCTATCCGAAGAATTTTGTTGACGACAATAAAAAGGCTTTTTTCGATGAAAATTGCTTTGCAGAAAATAGTGAAATCGGTTTTGTTTCCTTGTTGGATACAACTGTTGAATTTTTTATTTCTTGGGAAAAAGATGCTTTTTGGATTACACTATGGCGCAATTATCAACAGTACTCCGAAACATATCCAAACGATACCACATACGGCACCCCAGGAACACATCCATTCAGCGAAGTTCTTAAATTTGAATTGACGCATTTGCAAAAACTGCGTTATAAAAAACGATATTGAAGAATTTAAAATACTCGTAGAAAAATGGATTACAGAAAAAACTACGACCAACAAAAAATGTCCGGGAAGCATTGATTGGGCTACGACAGGAATCGGTCCCGGTTGTTGTTCGCTCGTGGAGGCATCGACTGGGATTCGCTTTCAGCAGCTGCAGAAAAACGAAAAACCATTTGCACATAAATTAACGGGAAACATTTTCCGCATCGAAAGCGTTTCGGAGCAAGCCGCCTACAGGCTGTTCGATTTGAACGGGAAACTCTTGCGGACGGGGAATCTTTCAGGAAACCAAATCAAGCTTCCAACGCTTCCCGCCATTCTGGAAACCGCAGGAAGATCTATTCTTGTGAAGTAAACAACCGAAGCTTTATCCAATCGGACCGATACTTGCAAGGGAAATCAGCGGAGCGCCCGCCATGCGGGAATCGGAAAGGGAAATTTCAAATTCGGCGGCAAAATCGTTGTAATCGGAATCGTCAACGAGAACCTGCTGGATTTTCAACGTTTCCTTCGTCCAGACCGAAACGGTATGCGACAAGGCCCGCGCTTCGGCATCGAGCCGGAACTTTCCATGTTCCGCCGTGTAATCCGCAAAGATTTCAAAAAGCCTCTTTTCCGTCCAGGGAATCCCCTTCGCATCGACAAGCGGAGCGCCTTCTTCCAAATCTTCGGCAAGCAGGTCCAGCGCTTCGCCATAGCGTTCGTTTCGGACAAGCGACAAAAACGAGAAGATGCGGGACCTTGAAAGCGCCAGGAACTTTTTTCTGTCTAGCGTGACATCGTTTGCCGCTTCTTCGGCATGGAAAGCCTTTTCCGCAACCGCTTCCTTCGCTTCGAACTCCGGATTTTTCAAGCGTTCCCATTCTTCTAGAAGGCTCGAATCCGTCCGGCGAATCATCTCGCCCAGATAGTCTTCCATTTCACGAACTTCATCCGTTTTAAAGCTATCGGGAACCGTCTGGGAAAGAACCTTGTACACATAATTGATGTGGCGCAACAAAACCGCTTCCATGCGAAGCAGCCCGTATTTTTTGACATAGCCGCTGAACGTATCGAAACTTTCGAGCATTTCGCGAACAATAGACTTCGGCTCGACATTCAAATTTTCAACCCACGGATGTTCGTCGGAAAATTCGTTGAACGTCGAATAGATGAATTCGCGGAGAGGTTTCGGGTATTCGACCTTGTCAAGTTCTTCCTGGATTTTATTGTATTCGGCGTGTTCCGCCTTGAGTTCCGCATAGCGGGCATCCCGCGCCCGACGGAGCTGTATCCGCAGAATCGGTTCGGGATTTTCCACTATAGATTCAACAAGCGAAATGACATCCAGCGCAAAATCGGGACTTTCCCGGTCGAGCTTCGGAAGCGTATCGAGCAGATAGAGAGAAAGCGGTTCATTCATCGCGAAATCGTTCTGCAAATCCAGATTGACTCGCACATGCGCCATCCCGGGCTGCGGATTATGAATAAATTCCACGATATTCTTTTCGATTAGCGAACGGAACAGCTGGAACGCTCGATGCATCAGCTCCTTTTTCCGCTTGGCGCTTTCATGAGAGTCCCGGATCAAGCGCCGCATCGCGAGGCATCCGTCCGTTTTGCGGGAAAGAACGTTGATGAGCATCCCGTGCGAAACTTCAAACCGTGAGACGAGAGGCTCGGGCGGAGAATCGATCAGCCGCCGATAAGTTCCTTCATCCCACATGACGAAGCCGTGCTCCGGAGGTTTCCGCTTCACGAACTTTTTTCCGCTTTGCGAAGCCTTCGCCGAAAGCTTTGCATTTTCGATGACATGGGCGGGAGCTTCCGCGACGACATACCCGACATCGTCAAAGCCTTTCCGGCCCGCGCGCCCCGCAATCTGGTGAAAGTCTCTCGAAGCGAGAATCGCCGTCTTGTCGCCCGAATATTTGCAGAGCTGCGTAAAGAGAACCGTCCGAATCGGAACGTTTACGCCGACGCCTAGCGTATCCGTTCCACAGATCACCTTGAGAAGCCCTTTTTGGGAAAGCTTTTCCACCAAGATACGGTACTTCGGCAAAAGCCCCGCATGGTGAAGCCCGATTCCCTGTTTGAGAAAGCGCTTGAATTCCGGCCCATACGGACTCGAAAAGCGGAATTTCGAAATTTCCTTCGCAATCGCCGCCTTTTCTTCCTTTGTACACAAACTAAGACTTGTAAAGTTCTGGGCGTTTTCCGCTGCCGAACTCTGCGTAAAATGGACGACATAGACCGGAGCCTTTCCGCTGTTTACAAGTCCCTGGACAGTCGTCGAAATTTCATTCATCGAATAGGAAAATTCCAGAGGGACGGGGCGAACCGTTCCCGTTACCGTCACGCAAGGCTTCCCGTTCAGTTTCGAAAGCGCCTGTTCGAAAAATGTCGTCTTTCCGATTGTCGCAGACATCAAAAGAAAACGCGTTTGCGGAAGCGTCAGAAGCGGGACCTGCCAGGCGACACCGCGTTCCCGGTCGGAATAGTAATGAAACTCGTCCATCACGACATCCTGCAAGTCCAGCATGTCACCTTCCGAAAGCGATCGGTTTTCGAGGATTTCCGCGGTGCAGCAAAGAATCGGAGCGTCTGCATTCACCGTAGCATCCCCGGTTGAAAGCCCCACATTTTCCGGCCCGAATTCCCTGCAAAGAGAAAGCCACTTTTCGTTGACCAAGGCTTTGATGGGGCACGTATAGGCGGACCGATACCCGAGCGAAAGGCTCATAAAATGGAGAGCCGTGGCGACCAGAGACTTTCCGCTTCCCGTCGGCGTGTTCAAGATGACATTCTTACCGTCAAAAAGTTCGAGAACCGCATTTTCCTGGGCTTCATACAAATTAATCTTTCGTTCATCGGCCCAGGCGAGAAAACGCTCGAGCAAATCTTCGGACGAAACCGTTTCGCCCTTTTGTGGCAAATATTCTTGAAGAGTCTTCGGCATCAGCTGCAATGTAAAAAAATAAAACTCTCCTTCATCGGGAGAGTTTTTCTCTAATCTGTCATTCCGCTATTCGCGGTAGTAAAGGTCCAGATTGCTTTCGACATTTGCGGATTTTTCAAGATTCGAGATGAAATCGTTGAAAAGCATCGCATAGCCAAAGCGCCAAGTGTTCGCCAGGTCATCGGTAAGAGCCTTCTTCGCAGCCGAAGTATCCGGCAATGTCCTGCTTAAAATTTTGACCATTGCGGCACCTTCGTTTGTCACAAACGGTTCGCCCCATTCACCGACTTTCTGCTTCGAGAACACGCGGAAAAGCGCCGGATTGGAATATCCGATTCCCGGGACGAAGCCGTCAAACGATGCGGTAGCCTTTTCTATCTTTACCTTTTCGATGCTCGAATCGGCAACTGCAGCTCCGCTCGAATCCACGGCAAGCTGGACAGCCTTCACCTTGTCTTCTACCGAGTTCAGATAATGATGCGCCGCATCCCTGGATTCCTGGAGCAGCAGACCGTTTTTAATTTGTTCGTAGTAAGGCGACAGGCTGCGCTTACCCGCGGCAAGACTATCGATCCGCGATGCGACCAGGACAAAATTCCCGTTTTTCAGCGCACCGGAAACTTTTCCTTCCGCAAGGTCCGGACGTTCCTTGTTCACAAAGGCGTATGCGGAAAGACCGCCGACAAATCCGAATTCCGGAATTTCATCATTATGGCCGATCCAAGCCGTTTCACGGGAAGGAACTTTGCGGGCGGCGGCAGCTTCAGCAAACGAAGAATTTTCTTCTTCGACTGCGGTCTTGATTCCGAGAAGAATCTTTTCAAGGCTATCGACCGTTTCCGGGGAAGCGGTGACCGAGAAGAGAATATGCGCGGCCTTCACCTTTTCTGTTCCCGTGGAATCCTTGATCTTTCCGAGACTCTGGATGATGTGATAACCGTAACGCGTACGAACCGGTTCCGAAATTTCGCCGGAATCCAACGCAAAGGCAACATCTTCGAATTCCTTGACCCATGTTCCGCGAGCCGTATAATCGCCGAGGATTCCGCCGTTTGCCGCCGATGCGACATCTTCGCTCGAAACCTTCGCCATATCTTCGAAACTAGACACCGAAGACGAATCCTTCAGCTGGTAATAGACCGTCATCGCATACTTGCGGATTTCCTCTTCGTCCTTTGCCGTCGGCTGGAGAGGTAAATAGGCGTAAGCCAGGCGGACTTCATCCCGTTCGACAAAGAAACTGTCCGGATGGGCATTGAAGTAGGCTTTCACCTTGAGGCTATCCACCGAAGCCGGATCCACCTTGAAGTCATCTGCCGAGACAAAGGCGACTTCGACATCCTGGGACACCAAGCGGTTGTTCACATTCCACTGGGATTCGAGGCTCGTCGGATGCGCGTTCGCCGTCACAAAAATCTGGAGCTGGTGCAGGGGAATCGTCACGGTCTTGAGTTCCTGCTCGTAGCTCTGCATGTTTATCCATTCATAGGCGGACGGAGTTTCAAGCCAGGCGTCAAACGCAGCCTTGTCAAAAGTCGAATCGAGAAGAAACTGCGGAAGTGTCTGGAAATAGGCCTGGGCGTTCTGGGCAGCTTCCTGTTCATTGGCAGAGTTTGCCTGAATCATGTAGAGACGCTGTTGCGCTTCTTCGTAAACGAGGCGGCGGACAGCATCCGGATTGTTTTTCAGCTCCGCTTTCATCTCGGCAACGGATGCATAGAGAGCGTTTGCGTCGAACTGGGACTTGAAGAGTTCCTGCTGGACAAAAGTCCGGAAAACTTCGCCACGCAACTGGGCACGCTCTTCATCCGAAAGGCTTTTCCCGCGGTAATTCGCTTCGGTGACGCGGTTCACACGGTTGTTGTATTCCGCATAGGAAATCTCGTGTCCATCGACACGGCCGATCGGATACTGGTGAGACTGCTCCGGTGTGCGGTCCATCGCCAAAAGTCCGAGAGCAATGCCTACGGCAAAAATGGCAATAACCCATTTCGCGTTTTCGTTAATCCATGTCAGCATAGAGTAAACTCCATTGATTTTTGCCAAATGTAATAAAAAAAAAGAACTCTTTTCCGATGTGCGGACTTTGGTATAGCCGTAATTTCGCTTTTTTTCTATTATGGGGGTCGCCTTCGAAACTTCAACTCCAGAGGCCACAGTGTACGACATTTTGATCCTCGGCGCCGGAATTTCCGGCTTGAGCGCAGCCCTCAAGGCCGCAGAACACGGGCATTCCGTTCTCATTCTCACCAAGGGAGCAAAGCCAGACGGTTCCTCGAACTATGCACAAGGCGGAATCTGCTCGGTGACGGATCCAAAGGATTCCTTTAAGCTCCACCAGGACGATACCTGCGAAGCGGGTGCAGGTCTCTGCAAAAAAAATGCTGTCAAGATTCTCGTCGAAAACGGACCAAAGACAATCAAACAGTTGGTCAAATGGGGCGTTCGCTTCACCCCGGCAGAAGCAAATGATTCGGGCATCCAGTTTGACCTTCACCTCGAAGGCGGCCACAGCCACCGTCGGATTCTCCACGCCGCGGACCTGACCGGAAAGGAAATCATGCGGGCGCTTATCGCCAAGCTCCATGAATTTTCCAACATCACATTCCTAGAGAACGCCCTAATTGAAGATCTGGTTTTGGATAAGGCGAGAAAGCGCGTTCTCGGAGCAAAAATCATCCACCAGAAAACGGGAACGACGGAAGCTATTTTCGCAAAAGTCACACTGATGGCGACCGGTGGAGCGGGACGGCTCTGGTTCCATACGATAGACCCTCCCGACGCCTGTGGGGACGGCATCGCCATTGCGGCCCGCGCCGGAGCGGCAATCCAGGACGTCGAATTTATGCAGTTCCACCCGACATCCCTATTTGCCCCGAGCCTAAAAAAATCCTTCCTCATCTCGGAAGCCGTCCGCGGCTTCGGCGGAATCCTCAAAAATTCCAAGGGTGAAGAATTCATGAACGGAGTGCACCCGTTGCGTTCCCTGGCCCCGCGAGACATTGTCGCCCGAGCCATCCACCGCGAAATGGAACGCACCGGCGAACCCTGTATGTATCTAGACGTCACCGCCCACAACCCGAAAGACACGAAAACTCATTTTCCGCACATCTATGCAAAGTGCCTCTCCGTCGGAATCGACATGACCAAGGACTGGATTCCTGTCGTCCCGGCAGCGCATTACATGTGTGGCGGAATTCTCGTCGATACGTGGTCGAGGACAAAGCTGAACGGGTTTTACGCTTCGGGAGAAGTCGCGGCGACAGGCGTGCACGGAGCCAACCGGCTTGCCTCGAACTCGCTTCTCGAAAGCGTAGTCTTTGCCCTGCGAGCCGTCGAAAACATGGAGAAAACCGGAATCTTCAAAAAAAGCTTCCGCGAACCGAGCATTCCTTCCGAAACGGTCGTCATGACACAGGACCGCCACTGGAAAAATCGCACACTTGAAGCGAAAAAGCTCATGTGGGACAAATGCGGCATCGTCCGCTCCGTCGCAGGACTCAAGGAAGGTCTCGAAAAGCTCCGCGAATTCAACCGCGAAGTCGAATCGGCGATGAAGAAGCCGGGGGCAAAATCGGTTTCGCTTCTCGAATTTCGCAATGCGGTCGAAAGCAGCATTCTCATCGTAAAGAGCGCACTCGCCCGCAAGGAATCCCGCGGTCTCCAGTCAATCCTTGATTTTCCCAAGACATCGCCAAAAATCGTCCACCACAGCTTCTACCTGAAGTATCCGCTCGAAGAGAATTAGCAATCGACATTCAGCCTCCAGAATGACGGCAGACATAAACGTTCTGCTGTCATCCTGGAACGGAGCAGCGCGGAGCGATAGGATCCAGATCAGAGCTTAGGGCTGAGAGTGAAGCGTGGAGAGTGGGGAGTTGAATGACGTCGGACGGAGGATTCTATCGGATTCTTCGAATCCTCCAGAATGACGGCGGACGACAACGTCCACTCCGCAGACAACTTTACTTCAAAATCCACGGAAAAAGATTGTCCCGCTCCTCGATTTCCCGAAGCAAGGATTCATCGATAAATTCCCCGGCAAACATCGCAGCGAGCTTCATAAAATCCCGCTCATGCTCTTCAAGACGGCACTTCGCATAGTCGGCAGCCGAATGATTGTGAATCATAAAGGCCCAGTCAGACGATTGGAAAAGCGAAAGTTCGCGGACCATCTGGGCGAGCAGGCGCTTCTGGAATTTTGTCGGATGTGCCTCGGCGCGACATTTCTTGAAAATGCCGAACATCCGGAAAAATTTCGGGTAGATGAAATCCACTTCCGAATTTACCCACACCGATGCAAAGCCGTTTTCGCCCCACGAAGAAAAAATCGGGCGGTGAATTTCCAAATCCCGCGGATCGGGAGACAGCTCGTTTACCGAAGCGAGACGGATCGAAGATGACGCAGCGGTCCGTTCAAAAACAGACTCGATAAATTGCGGACCTTCGAACCACCAATGTCCGAACAATTCCGCATCGTACGGGCAAAGGATGCATGGACGTTTCGAATCCATGTTCAAGGCGAGTTCCGTTGCCGTCCGCTCCCGATTCGCCACAAAAAGCCGTGCGTGTTCCCGGGCAAGATTCATGGCGAGCCACGGACGGTAGAGTTCCTTGTTTTCTCCGCCGGTAATCCGGTAATACTTGAACCCGGAATCGATCGGCGTATCCTTTGCAAAAAAGTAATCTCCCAGATAAGAACGGGGAAGCTCCTGGGAAATGTCCTTGTAAAATTCCCGATAGTCGGGATGCCCGGGGTAACCGCGTTCCCTGCTCCAGACTTCCACGGAACTTGACTGTTCCCGGCCAAAAGCCAAAAGCCCCGCAGGAGTTTTCACCGGAGCGAAAACCCCAAATTTCGGGGCGGGCTGCGCAAGCAGAATCCCGTGCGTTTCCATGAAAAAATATTCGATCCCCTGTTCCGCAAGATAGGCGTCCAGTCCATCGAAGTATCCGCATTCCGGAAGCCACACGCCTTTGGGATTTCGACCAAACGCTTTCCGAAAAGCTTCCATCGTCAAACGGAGCTGCAGACGAATCGCTTCGGGTTCCGACTGATAGGCAGGCAGAAACGGATGCGTCCCGACACAGGTAAGAAGGGCGAGCTTACCGCGGCGTTCTAGCGACGCAAAAGCCGAAACGATATCGCGGTGCAGACGATTTTCCCACATTTCGGATAGTTCCACGATGCGGGCTGCGTAAAACTTTGCGATTTCCAAACGCTCGGAATCCGCAGAAAGACGCTTTAATTCCTTGGAAGCAAGTTCTTCAATCTTCTGCAGATGACGAGAATATCTATCCAAGAGAAGCCCGTCTGAAAGCATCGCAAGAAGTGTCGGTGAAACGCTCAGGTTCAA
This sequence comes from Alistipes onderdonkii, assembly GCA_963656065.1. Taxonomy (GTDB): domain Bacteria; phylum Fibrobacterota; class Fibrobacteria; order Fibrobacterales; family Fibrobacteraceae; genus Hallerella. The sequence goes on along the minus strand of CAVKGV010000005.1, from coordinate 133,063 downwards.
GACGCCCGGGACACCTTTTTCCGCAAGCCTAGACAAAGCCTGGACCAGCGGAAGATACGTTTCCGTCAGGGCTTCGAAAAGCCAGTTTTCTTCGAGAAAACGTTCATAATGCGGATTTCGCACGAACGGCAGATGTGCGTGCAGCAGCAGGTAAAGCTGTCCATTGCATTCCGAGTTCATGCGTCCGCAGGTCATTCCGTACGCTTGATCACGACCGGAACGATTGTCGTCGGGAAGTCACCGTCCTTGTCCGTGGCAAAGACCGGAATAATTTGTGTGGAATCGGGCAGATCCTGTTCAAAAGAGAACGTTCCATCCGGATTGAGCGGGAACGGTTCTCCGCGCACCTGGAGATGGGCGTCGGGACGAGTTCCGCCATAGACAATCAGACGCGTCTTGACCCACAAGAAGAAATCCTTGCCGTAGCTGACGGATCCCGGAGTCGGCGCCAAAAGCGATCCGCTCGACAGGGAAGCCGCACTAGAAAGCGCTCCGGAGAAGAACGATTCCGAAGAACTCGCGAGATGTTCAAGCCACTTGGCGACAGACTGGCTGGAAAGTCCGGAGCTTCCAAAGCCTCCGATGCCAGCCCCGCCCAGAGAAGCCTTGAAGAAAACATTATCCGTTTTCAAATCCGACGGATTGACGTTTTCATAACTGAAAACCTGCATCGCCGGAGCTTCAACCAGAGGTTCAAACTTGCCCGCTTGCGTTTTTGTTCCAAGCGAGGCGCTGAACGAAACTTCCTTACGGTTTTGCACATACCAGCTTTTGGCATCTGCCGGAATTTCGATATCGCGGAACTTGCGATTCTTGTGCTTCCGGACTGTCAAGTCCGACGCGACATCGTACAGGCGAAGCACCAGCGTTTTTTTCCCGTGGAGCGCATTTTTCAGTCGTTCTTCCTTCACATCCCAGAAGGCATGGAGAAAGTTCGGGTCGCGTTGCATCAAGACAAGATATTCCGGAGAGAATTCCGATGACACCTTGAGCGTTTCGGCTTTTTTCTCGTCAACTTTTTTCGTCACAGCCGATGTTTTTTTCGTTCTCTCGACAGGTTTTTCCACCGCAGCGGATTTCTTTTCTGCCGGAGCCGGAAGAGATTCCGTTTTTTTCAGTGAGGAACGCTTTCCCACAGCTGTTTTCGATACGGACTTCTTGATTTCCTCGACCTTGGACTTGACTTTGGCCTTTGCCTTGCGAGAAGCCTTTTTCAGTTCCTCAACCTTGGATTCGGCTTTTTGTGAAATGGCCTTCAATTCATCGACCTTCGCCTTTTCCTTTTTCAAGGCATCCTTGACGATTGTTTTCACCGAAGAAACTACCTTGTTCTTTGCCGGAGAAGATTTTGTTTTCGAGCTCATGTCGATCTCCTTTGGTGCCCTAATGCACCGTTTTCGGCTTATTGCCCCAATTTCCAACGCCAGTCAGCCCGACAGAAACACCGACGAACGTCTCGTCCCAGATGGTTTCGTTATCCGACTTGCGCATACCGCCCATGACGGCGACATCCACTTTCGTGTTTCTCCGCCCGAGCGGGAATCCGGCACCAATCGAGGCTCCGTATTCTTTAACATCTGCAATGTAATAATTTCTCATCCACGTTCCGACACGAAAATCCATTCGCTGGACATATTTCTTGAAATAATCCGTCGAACCGCTACGCTCATAACCCACGGCAACGACAAATTCCGTCTGGGTATCCGTCGAATCAGCAAGATTCCACGCTCCGGCGATGTTCGCGATATCCGAACTCCAGCCGCGCAGCATAAAATCCAGCATGATGTGGTGGCGCTTTTTGTAGCGATAGTCAAAACCCGTTGCATAAGTCGGCGGGACATCGATTTCACGCGAAACTTTCGATGGCACAAGCGTATCCGTCTGGCTGAACGTCAAATTGTATTCAAGCTTGTTTTTCAACGTGTACGCCGTTGTGTAGGAAAAGTAATACGACGCCTTCAATCCCCTGTAAAAAACGGCTCCTGTGTAATAGGCGGGATGGTTCTTGATTTCGAAGCGGCCTTCGGCGGATTCCGTGAGTTCCGCATTGTTCGTCGCCCAGGCATCCGCCGCGGGAACCTGTGAATTGTCGGCTCCAAGCGCAAGTTTCCTCGAAACGGAACCCATTACAAAATGCGCAGAAAAGCCGAGCGATAACCTACGGAAGAACGGCAGCCGAACAGCATAGGCCGGGGTAATTTCATAGATGTTCCCCTGGTACTTGATGTTCGCAAGACTGGTCTTCAAGGAATCATCAACTTTTTCATCCAGGTTCAACGTGTACTTTTGCGAAAGCGCAAGCGATACCGTACCGAAATGGTTGAGGGCAAACGCGAACGAGAGGGCGGGAATTTCGAGCGAAGACGACGCATACGACTTTCCGCTGTTCTTCGCCACGTTTTCTTCAAAGAGGAGTGTCGCGTTGAACGAAGTGTTCTTTTCAAAGGCGAGCGAAGCCGGGTTCCATTCGACGTATCCGCTTTCCGATTTGGCGCCACCCGAAAATCCGCGTCCGAGGGTAATCGCCGTAGCCGCTTCCGTAGGCTTTCCGAGAGCTTCTAGGCCCATCATCGAAGCGGCATTTCCCAAAACGGCAAACAGGGCGATGCAAGCAAGAGCTTTCCGAATCATTCTTTATTCCCCCGTTTCGTCGCGAGCCAAAGCTTGAGGTTCATCGGCTGCCCGATATAGTCCGTAAAATCATAGCGCGAATACGTATAGTGGTCTAGGAAGATCCGAATGGAATCTCCCGAATCCGTTGCGCGGTCGTAGTAAAGCGTATCGTATGGGGAAATCATCGAGTATCCCATGCGAAGGACAACCCGCATCTTTGCACCCTTTCCGGCGCGGTTGATGAAAGAACGCATTCCGTCCGTGAGCTGCAAGCCGAGCGTATCGCCGTCGAGGAACACCAGGTTCGGATGTCCGTACTTCTTGATATAGGACTTGTTCAGCTTGTAAACTTCGGAAGACTGCATATCGTGTCCGCTTGAATCCACGAAGGTCGATGCGACGACCTGCACCGGGAATCCCAATTCGGACCCATCCTTAGAAGAACTTCTAGTCATCGAAAGCTGGGCCAGCACAACCGCCTGCCGCACATCGACACTGTCGCCTTCCGTGTATGGAAAAGAATCCCCGTAGAAATCGCTCAAGGCCGAAAAAATTTTTTTCGAAGGAATTTCCACCAAGAGCGATTCCAGAACGCCGCCGTGGAGAACAATGCAATCAGAGCACGTTTCCGTCCGAGTGCTGACAATTGCGGAGCGGAACGCCCAGATGTTCTTATAGACATCGCGCCGAGAGGAACTTTCCGAGGAATCCGCGTCGCGCGAATAAGCCTTTACCCGCAAGAAAGGGACGACATCCGCGCTAGGGCCATAGAACCGGTAAACGCGCTTCGCTTCCGGAGCGGAAATTTTCAGCTGCAAACGGGCGGCATCCTTAACCTTGGTGAGCGATTCGTAAAAGGCCTTGGGCAGGTCCAGCCGCAGCGCAGAATCCAGATGGGAAATTTTCAAGCTGAATGTCGTATCCGCGGAATCCGCCGAGACAAAGGAATTTCTCAAGTCCGCAATCCAGGCGGAATCCTTTGTTTCACCGATGCTGTCAATAAATCCCGAGCCGTTTCCCGTTTCGAGAATCCAGGAAATTTTTACGTCCAAGGTTTCTTTAATCGGCAGCGAATCCTTTAGGCCCGCGCGCGCATAGAATCCGGAATCCGGGTAAAGCGCAAGAAATGCGGCTCGGAAATCCTTTGCGCTGTCCGCGCAGAACTGGGCGAAAAAGCTTTTGTCGCGGAAACCGAAATCCAGGACGAGATCATGCGAAAAGCCGTTCCCCGCACCGAACACGCCCTGATAGTACTGAAGGCGCGGCGTGCTGTCAAAACCTATCTGGTAGGAATCGAGATTGAGATCGTCGATTTCAATCGTCTGCACAAGATAGTTGGAAGGAAATCCCTGGTCGTCGAGCCAAGAGACAAGAGCATCGCCATTCGAATCAAAAATGCACGAAGCCAAAAAAAGCGTCGGAAGCAGGGCGACTAGAAACGCGGTTCTGAATTTCTGCACGGAAACTCCGAAAAAAGGAAACATCGGTTTCAAATATACAAAGTCTTTTTTGACAAGATTTCTAAATTTTCCGCATTGAAACTTTTCAGGCTATCTTTCGAGGCATTCTATGAAACCTTTCCACGCTTATTTTCAGAACATCAACGGCAGCGATACCTACCCGCTTTCCGAAGTCATTTACCGGAGCAAGGTCGATGGAAGCCTTCTCGAAGTGCACCACGACCGCGAAGCGCTCGCCGGACGTTCACCGGAAGAATGGAAAAAACTTTTTGCGGAACGCCGTGCAAGCTTTAAGCCCGCAGACATGAGCGGCGTCTGGAGCAAGCGCGAGATGGTTCTCCCAGAAATACCCGAAGAGGATATCGTCACGCTCCGCGAAGGATTCAGCCCGCTGTTCGACGCAAGTGCGCTAGCCAAGGAACTCGGAATTCGAAAGCTCTGGGTAAAACTCTGCGGAAATTCCCACACGGGAAGCTTCAAGGATTTGGGCATGACCGTTCTCGTAAGCCAGGTCAATTCGATGATCAAACACGGAAAGGAAATCGACGCGGTTGCCTGCGCAAGCACCGGAGACACGTCCGCAGCACTTTCCGCTTTCACGGCAAAAGCCGGCATCCCGAGCATTGTATTCCTCCCCCGCGGAAAGACAAGCGTTGCCCAGCTCATCCAACCCATTTCAAACGGCAGCATCGTCCTCGCTCTCGACACGGACTTTGACGGCTGCATGAAAATCGTGCAGGAAGTTACCGCGGACAACCGCATCTATCTCGCCAACTCGATGAACAGTCTCCGCGTCGAAGGACAGAAGACCATCAGCCCGGAAATCTGCCAGGAACTCGGATGGAAAGTGCCCGATACGATCATCATCCCCGGCGGAAATCTCGGAAATGTCAGTGCGTTAGCCAAAGGCTTCGATGACTGCCTCGCCATGGGATTAATCGACAAGAAGCCGCGCATCGTCGTCGCCCAGGCGGCAAACGCAAATCCGTTTTACGAAGCCTACAAGCGCGGATTCGACAAGCTTGTTCCGGTCCACGCCAAAAAGACGCTCGCCAGCGCGATTCAAATCGGAAACCCGGTCAGCTACCCCAAAGCGGAACGCGCCATCAAGAATTACAACGGCATTGTCGTCGAAGTTTCCGAAGAGGAACTCGCCAACGCAGCGGAACGCGGTGACCGCATCGGACTTTACACATGCCCGCATACGGGAGTGGCTCTCGGTGCACTTATCAAGCTCCGCGAAGAAGGCGCAATCGACAAGGATGAAGAAGTCGTCGTCATCAGCACAGCGCACGGTCTGAAGTTCACCGAATTCAAAGTAGCCTACCACAAGAAGGAACTCGAAGGGATCACGTCCCAATACGCCAACCCGATTTTCGAAGCCCCCGCGGAAATCGGTCCGGTGATGGACATTCTCAAAAAAGAGATGGCGAACCGGAGACGCTAGGAAATGGTTCTGAACGTCATCTGGCTTCTCTTCTTTTTCGGCGCATTTCTCGCCTGCGCCATCAAATGCTTCGCCTACGGAGAAACGGGAATTTTCAATGACACGATCCAGAGCATGTTTTCCATGTCCAAGACCGCATTTGAAATTTCGCTCGGCCTGACCGGGATTCTCTCGCTGTGGCTGGGCATTCTGAAAATCGGAGAGAAAGCCGGAGCGATTCAGATTCTAGCGAAATTTATCGACCCGCTATTTTCAAGGCTCTTCCCGTCGATTCCCAAAGGGCATCCCGTCAAGGGCACCATCCTGATGAACCTTTCGGCGAATATGCTCGGGCTCGACAATGCGGCAACCCCGATGGGACTCAAAGCGATGAAAGAACTGCAAGAGCTGAATCCGGACAAGGAAACGGCGAGCGATGCACAGATTCTTTTTCTCGTCCTTAATGCGAGCGGACTTACGCTCATCCCGGTAAGCATCATGACTTACCGCGCCCAGCTCGGAGCGGCCAATCCGTCCGACATTTTTCTACCGCTTCTTCTCGCCACGTTTTTCAGTACGCTAGTCGGTCTCATCGTCACGAGCTTTTTCCAAAAAGTCGAATTGAAAAATCCCGTCGCAATCGCCTGGCTTCTAGGCCTTACCGGAGCCGTCATGGGAACGCTCGTTTACTTTTCGCGCATGACCGCCGAAGAACTCGGAGCGAAAAGTCTCCTTGTGAGCGGAATCGTCTTGTTCGGAATCATCATCGCCTTTCTAGGACTTGCCGTCTATAAAAAAGTCCAGGCGTTCGAAGCGTTCGTCGAAGGAGCCAAGGAAGGCTTCCAGACCGCGGTCATGGTCATTCCCTACCTAGTCGCCATCCTGGTTGGAATCGCCGCGTTCCGCACCAGCGGAGCGATGGACTTTATCATGAACGGCGTCGCCCATGTATTCACATGGTTCGGCATCCCGGGAGACATCATCCCGGCCCTCCCGACTGCCATCATGAAACCTCTCTCCGGAAGCGGAGCACGCGGCATGATGATCGATGCGATGAAAACCTACGGCCCGGATAGTTTCGTCGGGCATCTCAGCTGCATTTTCCAGGGTGCGGCAGACACGACATTCTACATCATCGCGGTTTACTTCGGCGCGGTAGGTATTAAGAAGACGCGGCACTCGATCGTATGCGCACTCACCGCAGACATCGCAGGCGTCATCGCGGCGATTTTCATCGCCTACCTGTTCTTCCCTCCCGCCTAAGCGCGCTCGGCTTTTTCCAAAAGACACCGATAAAAAAGGCCGCACGAAATGCGACCTGGGAACGACAATTAATTTGTATTCAATTAGAAGCGGCGCGGGCGAGCTTCACGCGGACGAGCTTCGTTGACCCGGAGGGCGCGACCGCCGACATCCTTGCCATTCAGCTGTTCGACCGCATTTGCCGCAACGCCGTCATCTTCGATTTCAACAAATCCGAAGCCCTTGCTGCGACCGGTATCGCGGTCCATGATAATCTTTGCGCTCTTGATTTCGCCGAATTCCTCGAACAGTTTAGCGAGGTCCGCGTCACGGAACGCAAAGGGGAGATTTCCAACATAGATGCTTTTCATAATTTATCCAGGCTGTTAAATAAGCCTAGCCAAATAATAGAACAATTTTAGCCCTTTGAAAAAGCGCGCCGAGGAAACAGCCTACATCTTTCGCAACGATTCTCCGCACGATGGTTTCCAAAGCGGTATTCCGGATCCGGACACGGTTCCGTAGAGCCATCCGGCAAGATCCAAAGTTCCCGCCCCAGGAAAGGACATTTCTCGGGAAGAGAAGTCTGGGCGACAGGTCGCAAAAAAGTTCCTTCGAGGCGAACGGGGAAATCCTGCGGCATGGAAACCGGGAAAAAATCTTCGGGCGGCAATTCTTCGTCATGACGCTCCGCGGTAGAGAGAAAAACTGCACGGTTCAGCTTGACACGGTCAAAGCCCAAGGAAGCGGCAAGTTCCAGGACAAGCGGCACGTCTCCGCGATTCGTCCTGGTAACCGTCATTTGCAGGGAAAGCGAGGACAATGGTTGCATCGAACAGGAAAGCTCTCGCCGAATGCGAGCGAGCGTTTTGAGGTTTCCCAGGTAAGCATCGACATCCATGCCCGGACTTAAAGCTTTCCAGCTGGATTTTTCCACGCCCCAGCAACTTATCTTGATGTCGCTCGAAATCGGGAGAAGTTCACGCGCAAAGCGTTCCGCACCTTTTAGCGGAAACGTTCCATTCGTCGTAAGGTTTAGTTTTAAATTCAGCTCTGCCACCAGCCGTTCCAGTTTTTCAAATTGCGAATAAAGTAACGGTTCCCCCATCGTGCTCGGAATTATTTCGCGAAGTCCGTGCGACGCATATTTCCGGATTGCCTTTTCCGCAATTTCCCATGGCATCTCACCCATTCCGAATGGTCTTTCACGCTGGTGCAAAAAGCAAAGCCGACACTGCAAATTGCAGATATCCGGATTTGTGAGAAGCGTGATGCGCCAAATCTTTTCCATAAAATTTTCGTTCTCGTCAACACTTGAACAAAAAAGACTCCCCGAAAAGAGAGTCTTTTCCAATGGGTCAGAACAAATTAATCCCAATTTCCCAGCACGATCAAATCGATGGAATAATCCGATGTTCCGATATTTTTCGGCGATGCGGGAAGAACGACAAAGAAGCCCTTGCCGGTTGATGCATCAAACTCGGGAGTGATGACGACATAAGCAGACACCAATTCAAAATCGGTTGCTACATCCGTCAGCTTGCTTTCGTTATAACGGAAATCATTCATCTCCGCCGAAGCCGGATCGTCTGCATAATTTAAGCCGCTCTTTTCTTCTTCACCGATTTTCGATACGCTAGCTGCGCCCAGGGAAGCATTGGTGAAAAGAGCCGCTTCGCGATTTTTCCGTCCAATGTAGAGGTCGATCGCTCCTGCATTTGCCTCTCTGTTTGCTGTAAAATATGTCGCTTTGCTATCCAGATCAACAGCGTTCGGTTCGGTCACCTGGGTCGAAAGGGTCACCTTCCACGCCGTCAGTTGCGGAGCAGCCGCAGCAGAACTGCTCGATTCCTCGACAGGGCACGTTTTTTCAAATGTTGTCGAATCCATGGCGACAATCTGCAAGGTATCACTATGCGCATAGACAACGATATAAGCGACAAGCGTTCCGCAAGTCTCAAAGGAATCCAGAATGACAGCAGGCTTGAGTTCCTTACCTATCGAAAGGCTCTGTTTCTGGGAATAGTCCACAGCCTCCATGGTAAAATCCGCTTCAAGGGGAATTCCGTTTGCGTTTCCAAGCAACAGGGAAACGGAATCGATGAAGACCGCCGTGTCAGCATCCCAATTAATCCCGATGGAGCCGTTAAACTTCAATTCCGATGCGGTGGCATATGCCGTCTTGAAATCTGAAATTTCAATCAGGGAATCCGCATTCGTTTCCGGAAGGACAATCGGCGCCGCCGCGCTGCTGCTCGAAGAATCCTGCGGAGAAGAACCGGAAGAGGAATCGCTGCCGCAAGCGACAATTCCGAGGGACGACACAAGGCCGGCAACAGTCAAAATCTTTTTTAAGTTCATAAAATGACCCTTTCCTTTTTTCTGAAAATACACAAATTTTCGGGAAAAGATTCCCCCTCGGAAGAATTTATCTTGGGAAAAACATCTAACGAATCAAAAAAAAAACGGGAAAGCCGAAGATTTTCCGACTTTCCCGATTGATTTTCAAACGAGCGCTTACTTAGCTACTTGATAATCAACATCGAATCGTCCCAGGCTTC
>CAVKGV010000005.1:0-123611 GCA_963656065.1 Alistipes onderdonkii | reverse complement strand
CGCTTACTTAGCTACTTGATAATCAACATCGAATCGTCCCAGGCTTCGTGTTTTTCAAAGCCCAGGAGGTTCGCCGTTGTCGCCGCCAAATTCGAAAGGCCCCAGTTGCCAGCCTTCAGGGAAAGACGTCCGCCGGTTACATTGTCATAGAGAATGCACGGAACCGGATTCAGCGTATGGGACGTTTTCGCCTTGATGGAACCGTCCTTGTTCGTCTTCGGAAGCCCGGTCTTCTTGTCGACATCGTACATCTCATCCGCATTGCCATGATCCGCCGTAATGAGGGCAACGCCACCCATCGCATCGAGCACCGGAAGGAAACGCGCCAAAGCAAGATCCACCGCTTCCACAGCCATCGTCGCCGCGCGGAGACTTCCCGTATGTCCGACCATATCGCCGTTCGGGAAATTGCAGCGGAGCGTATTGTACTTTCCGCTCTTCACCGCTTCAATCATCGCATCGGTAATTTCCGCGGACTTCATCCACGGGCGCTGTTCAAACGGGACCACGTCGGACGGGATTTCCAGATAGGTTTCACCGTCAAACTTGTTGGAGCGGTTGCCGTTCCAGAAGTAGGTGACATGGCCATACTTTTGCGTTTCCGAACAGGCAAACTGTTTGAGGCCCGCAGCGCTGAACCATTCGCCACTCGTATTTTCAATCGCGGGAGGCGGAACGAGGAAGCGTTTCGGGAGTTTCAGATCCCCGTCATACTGGAGCATCCCCGCATATTCCACCTTCGGGAAGCGGACACGGTCAAATTCTACAAAATGTTCTTCTTCAAAGGCCCGCGTGATTTCGATCGCGCGGTCCCCGCGGAAGTTGAAATAGACGACCGAGTCGCCATCCTGGATTGTCCCGACCGGTTCACCGTCCTTTGCGATGACAAACGGAGGAAGATCCTGGTCGATGGCCTTGGTCTCGGCGCGGAGCGTATTAACGGCTTCCGTCGTATTCGCAAAGAAACGTCCTTCGCCAAGCACATGCGTTTTCCATCCGAGTTCCACCATTTTCCAGTTTGCGTTGTAGCGGTCCATCGTAATCTTCATACGTCCGCCGCCCGAAGCGATGCAGACATCGAAGTCCGGAGAACGCAGATCGTCGAGGAACTTTTCGAACGGTCCGACGTAATCGAGAGCGGACGTTTCCGGCACATCGCGACCGTCTAGCAAAACATGGATGCGAACACGCTTGATGCTTTCCTTCTTCGCTTCGGCGATCATCGCCTTCAAATGTTCGATGTTTGAATGGACGTTGCCGTCGCTGAAAAGCCCGATAAAGTGAAGCGTGCTGTTCTTTTCGCGGACGTTCCCCGCGATTTCCTTCCACGCATCGCGCTTGAAGATTTCTCCCGTTTCGATGGATTTCGCAACGAGAGCCGCACCCTGTTCATAGACCTGTCCCGCGCCGATTGCGTTGTGACCGACTTCCGAGTTTCCCATGTCCGCATCGCTCGGCATTCCGACAGCGGTTCCGTGGGCTTTCAACAGCACATGGCTATACTTCTGCATCAAGCGGTCAAGCAAAGGCTTGCGCGCCTGGGCAACCGCATTGCCCTCTTCCTTGGGACTGTAACCGACACCGTCCATCACAATCGTGACGACAGGTCCCTTGATTCCTTCAAAACCAGAAAGTTTTTTCAGCATTTTGATACTCCTAATTTGATCCGGGGATAAATCTAAAAAAATCTAATTCAGAAAAGCACCGAACCGGCGTAAAACGGGGATTAACCCATTAAGTCTTTCCCCGGATAATGTCTCGCAAGCGTGCCGCTTCCTCGAAATCCAGGCGCGCCGCCGCCGCTTTCATTTTCGCTTCCAGCTCTTCGACCGGGGCGTTTTCATCCGACAGGTCCGCTTCAAGAGGCGCCGCTACCGACTTGGACTTTTTCGATTTTCTTCCCTTGTTCATGATGTCGCCAAGCGGATCCGCGACTTCCAAATCGTCTTCGAGCTTTCGTCTGACATTTCTCGGAACAATCCCGTGTTCCTCGTTGAAAGCTTCCTGGACTTGACGCCTGCGACGCGTTTCCGCCAAGGCTTTTTCCAAACTTTCCGTCATCACGTCGGCAAAAAGCATCACCGTTCCGTTTACGTTGCGGCTCGCACGTCCCATCGTCTGGATGAGACTGCGATAGTTGCGAAGGAAACCTTCCTTGTCCGCATCGAGGATGGCGACCAGGGAAACCTCCGGAAGATCCAATCCCTCGCGAAGCAGGTTGATTCCGACCAGGACATCGAAATCGCCCTTGCGAAGCCCGCGTAAAAGTTGGTGACGTTCAAGCGTCTTGATTTCACTGTGCAGATAGCGGGCCTTGACATTTACCGATGTCAAAAAATCCGTCAAGTCCTGGGCCATTTTTTTGGTGAGCGTCGTTACGAGAACGCGTTCCCCCCGAGCAGTCACTTCCGAGATCCGCTTGAGCAGGACATCCATCTGTCCCTTGACCGGATACAGCTCGATTTTCGGATCGAGAAGTCCCGTCGGGCGGTTAATTTGTTCGACAACAGCGCCTCCGGTCTTTTCCAGTTCATAGTCCCCGGGAGTCGCACTCACAAAAAGGACCTGGTTCGGATAGACCGATTCGAATTCGTCAAAATTCATCGGGCGGTTGTCCAGCGCACACGGCAAGCGGAATCCGTACTGCACAAGATTCGTTTTGCGCGACTTGTCCCCCTCGGACATTCCTCCTATCTGCGGAACGCTCACATGGCTTTCGTCAATCATCAAGAGCCAATCGTCGCCAAAATAATCGAGGAGCGTAAAAGGCCGCGTCCCGGGCATTCTCTCCTCCACGATCCGCGAATAATTCTCGATGCCGGAACAAATTCCTGTCGCCCGAATCATCTCCATGTCATAACGGGTCCGGCTTTCCAGACGCGCCCGAGCAAGAACCCGCGAATCCGCTTCGGAAACATTTCCCGCCTTGCGGAAAGCGGCCTCCTCCCTTGTCAATTGTTCAAGCCTCGCGGAAAGTTCCCGTTCGATATCCTGCGCAATGCGTTCCCGAGAATCTTCCCGCGTTACGAAATGCTTTGCCGGAGCGATGCGGACATCTTTCAGCTCTTCCTTGACTTCTCCCGTCACCAGGTCGAATCGGCAGATTCTATCCACTTCGTCGCCAAAAAGTTCGATGCGAATTCCCACATCGTCGTAGCTCGGATAAACTTCTATCACATCGCCGCGGACACGGAACGCTCCGCGTTCAAGCGCAAAATCATTTCGCTGGTATTGAATGTGCACCAGTTCCATCAGAATCTGGTCGCGCTCCCGAATCTCTCCCACTTTCAAGCGGACCATCAATTCAAAATATTCCTTCGGGGATCCCAGACCGTAAATGCAGCTCACGCTCGCCACGATAATCGTATCGCGCCGAGTCAAGAGATTTGAAGTTGCCCGCAAGCGCAACTTGTCGATTTCATCGTTGATCGAAGCGTCCTTTTCGATATATGTATCCGTGTGGACGATATAGGCTTCGGGCTGGTAATAGTCATAATAGCTGACAAAATATTCGACGGCATTGTTCGGGAAAAAGCCCTTGAATTCCTGGTAGAGCTGTGCCGCTAGCGTCTTGTTGTGCGTGAGAACGAGCGTCGGCTTTCCCACGTTCCGAATGACATTCGCCATGGTAAAAGTCTTTCCGGAACCCGTCACGCCGAGCAGACACTGGAAACGTTCTCCGCGTTTGAATCCTTCCGAGAGCTCCCGGATCGCTTCGGGCTGGTCGCCTGCCGCCGCATAGTCGCTGTGCAATTCAAATGTTGCACGGGTCGGTTCTAAAAATTGAGGAAGCGTTCCCGGCTTGCTCTGTTCGGGAGAAAGTTTTTTGATTAAAGGTTTTTGATACGGATCCGGGCGGATGGATTTACGAGCGCGAGCCATGCCGGCAATGTAGAAACATTAAAACTCTCCTATCATAAATTATATTTGAACTCATGAAGAATAACCATATAACTCTACCCCCCCCACAGTGAACATTTAAGCACTAGTTTCTATTGGTTCTTTTTTGGACTAATCCTAATCATCGGCAGATTCTCCCTCCTCTGTACTCTTTATCTCTTTGACACGCCCGTAGGCGAAAAACTCGTTCCCGATCTCAACCGCTTTATTTGGCATACCCTATATGCCGAAATCGGGTTCTCCATGAGCCTCGCACTTATCTTTTTTGTCATTTCTTTAGTTTTCCACAAAGGCATCAACGTTTTTAAGACGTTCTCCATTTTTGTGGGATTTCTCTACCTACTGCTAAGCGGAGCCGATGACGAAGTGCAACGTTGGATGGGACAAAAGCTGTCTCTTTCCTTTATCAAGACATATCTGTTCGCCTTCACCGACACAGGTCTCACCATCAAAATTTTCCTCGGCGGTCTGGGACATTTCTTGTTAGATGCCGGAATTGTCGTCGCTGCTACCGCTGGAGAAATTATCTTAGCGGTAAAACTAAAGCCTTCTGTAAGCCATCGAAGATTTTCTCTTACAACCGGGATTTCATTTGGTCTTGTCTTGCTTTTCGCGGTCATCGGCAGTACTTCTCCATTGTGGTACAATCCATCCAACAGACGTTGGGCGCGAATCCAACCGGTTGCTTACACTCTAATAAAGAACGTCTTTGAAGACAGCAAGTTCAGTCAAAAACCTACAAATTACAGGGAAGGAATCATCTTGCTCGGCGGAAATCCCGACAAGGAATATCCGTTCTGGAAAGAAGCCGAAAACGAACGGAAATCGCTTGAAGCCTTTCTGGAAAAACCCTTGGAAGAGAAACCGGACATCATTCTATTCACGATAGAATCCCTGCGAGGATGGACGAGCGATATCCGCGTCGAAGCGACCTGCAAGGCGCTTCCGAATCTATGCCGATTAGCAAAATCCGGTCTCTACTATCCCTATGCATACAGCGTTGGAAATCCATCGGTCGAAGGGCTTCTTGGAATCATGGTCGGCATCAACAGTTATCCCCGAAAGCCCCTTTTAAGAGAATTTCCAAACGAAAGGATTCTTTCCTTTTCCGAAATTCTTTCCAAGGCAGGCTACAACACGGAAGTCGTTTTGGGAGCGGATCCCCGATTTGACCACGAAGAAGGTTGGTACTCCAAATGGTTCAATTACTTCGAGTTTAAACCGGATTACGACGGAGATGTCACCACAGCCAATCGTTTTGTCGAACGGTATAAAAACCGTCCCAAGGACAAGCCCAACTTTTTCCACTGGATGAGCATGAGTATGCATCTGCCCTTTACTCTTCCAAAAAACGCAGGGAAAACGCCTAGTGACAGATCCATCGCCTATACGCGAGCAGAAGCCTATATGGACAGTGCGCTAGGCATTATTCTCGATTCCATCGCAAAGGATCCGCGCTTTAACAATACACTATTCATTCTCACCGGCGATCATTCCATTGCAAACGGCAAACAGATGCAAGAACAGGAAAAACTCGGGCAAGCTGCGGACGGGATGACATGGATTTCACTTGTTTTTGCAGGGAAAGGGATTACTCCACGAATCGATACTCGAATCGTTTCTCAACAAGATATTGCTCCTTCTATTATAAATTACTTAAACCTCGATGTATCCAATCATTTCATGGGAATCAATATTATCGAAAGCAAAGATTCTTTTTCCAATAAAGAAAGTCCGGCGATTTATTCGTTTCGCCAAGGAAGCATGGCGATGCGCAAAGATTCCATCGCTTATCATCTAGTTTCCGTAGATGACAAAAATCTAGCGGTCGCCACAAGGATTTCGCCCGTTCCCGATTGGGACACCACAAACCGGGTAGATGGCTTCATCAGCGGGAAACTCCTTGATTTACCAAGAAGCCTCTTAGAGGAAAAAACGGACGAAATGAAAGCTGTTGCCGCAGCTTGGACATACATCGTATTCAACAACAAATTAATGCCAGAAATGCAATAGAATTTCAAAAACAATTTTACTATATTCACCCCAGTTGCGTTACATAGATCCCCTGTGTAGCGCCTTTTTTATTGAGGTATGGAATGAAAGGAAAAATCTTCAACGGTCGCCATTCGACAGGCAATGCGGAACTTTGGAGCGAATCCAAAATCGCCTTCTTCGCATCACGCGATTCAAGCGAAATCGTCAAGGAAAAAATTCGCTGTTGGAGCCGCAACCAGGCAAAAAACGGCATGTGCTTTATCGGAGCGTTCCATTCCGAAGCGGAAAGCGCCCTGTTCCACTCCGCCTTAAGAAACGGGGGCAAGGCCATCTGGATCCTGGGCAAATCCATTCCCGAAGAACTGTCCTGCGAAGAAGCCAGAGCACTTGCCGAAAATCGCCTGCTGATCGTTTCCTGCTTTCGGCGCGAACGTTACACAGCTGCGACTTCCCGCTTTGCAAACCACATCGCCGCCATGCATTCGGATGCAATCGTCTTTGCGCACATTTCGGACAGGAGCCGTCTCTTTCCCTTTTACCGGCGAATATGCGAAACCCGAAAAAACGCCGTCACCCGAATAAAATAGGCGTTTCGCATCGCTTTCGACATTCATTGTTTGTCATACATTTGCAGATATTTTTATGCAAATGTGCGTAAATAACGAAACTTTTCAGTAAAAGGAGTAAAAATTTATGTATCTTTATACAAAAAGTGCCAAGGAGGTCATGATGACACAGGCAACCATTTCCGCTCGCATCGATGCAAAGGACAAGGAACGCTTTGACGCATTCTGTGCCAACGTCGGACTTACCGCTTCCGCCGCCATCAACATGTTCATCAAGAACGTCATCCATTCACACCACCTGCCGTTCGAAGTCCGCGAACCCGATCCGTTCTACAGCGCGGAAAACATGAAATTTTTAAAAGAAGGTATTGCGGAACTGAACGCAGGGAAAGGTATTGTCAAAACGATGGAAGAATTAGAGGCTATGGAAAATGAATAAAATCGCATTTTCCAAAAAAGCATGGGATGACTACCTATATTGGCAAAGCCAAGACAAGAAATCTATTCACCGAATAAATCAACTTCTCAAGGAAATCACTCAAAATCCTTTTCTGGGAATCGGTAAACCCGAAGCTTTAAAAGGCGAGCTAAGCGGTTTTTGGAGCCGCCGAATCGATGATTCAAACCGTCTCGTCTATCGAATCGTCGGAGAATTTATCGAAATTCTTTCGTGCAGAGAACATTACTGATCACATTTCGATTTTTGCATTTGCCGTAAACGGCAAGTCTTCCGCCCGCGGCGTCGCGACAAAGACCTGGCTTTTCTTTTCGCGGATGATGTCCGCCACGGCTCCGCGCCGATTTTTGTCGAGTTCGGCAAAGATGTCATCTAGAAGAAGAACCGGTTTTACCAGATGTTCGCTCGCCAAGTCCGATGCCGCAAGACGAAGGGCGATCGTTGCGCTGCGGCACTGTCCCTGGGAACCGGCCATACGCATTTCATGCCCGTGAAGAGAAAGTTTCAAATCGTCCTTGTGCGGGCCGGCAAGCGAAATTCCCTGCATCCTTTCCGCGAAGTCGAGAGTTTCCAGTTTTTCGGCAAAGGCCTGTCGTAGCGCCTCTCCCGACATCCCGGATTCAGCGACCGAGCTTTTATAGCCGACGGCAACCGCATCGTTTTTTCCGTCGAGCATTTCGTAGTACGAACAGATTGACGGGGAAATTTCCTCGACAAGTTCCAAGCGTTCCTGCCAAACCGATACGCCCAAATCGATCAGCTGGCCGGTGAGGACCGAGAAAAGCGCCTCGCCGCCGACAGCCTCTCCCGACTTGTTCTGCCGCAGCCACTGGTTCCTTTCCGCAAGAACGCGCCGATAGCGGCGGAGCAGATCCGCATTTCGCACATTTCGAAAGCACAGAAGTTCATCTAGGTAACGTCGCCGGATTTCCGGGGCGCCGCGGACCATTTCCATGTCGGCGGGCTGCATGATTACCGCCGGAAGCGTTCCAAAAAAAGAGGCAGCGCTTCTGCAAAGCGTTCCGTCCTTTTTCGCCGTAATGCCTTTATTTCTGTTCACGGACAGTGCCCGTTCAAAAATTCTCTCGGAATCGGGGCTTTCCGCAAGCACTCCCCGCAAAATCATCTCGGAAGCGTTCCAATCGACCAAATCCGAAAGGCTGTGCGAACGAAACGAAAAACCCTCGCAAAGGACATGAATCGCTTCGAGAAGCGTCGTTTTTCCCGTCCCGTTTTTTCCGCAAACCACCGTGATGCCGTCTCCAAATTCAAAACGCCCTTCCGGCAGATTGCGCAAGGAAACAAACGACAGCGAACGGATCATGGAAAGCGGTTACTTTGTATTTAAAATTCCGTTGAGAATCAGGCCGCGTAATTTTTCTTCGAAAGCTTCCATCGACAGGCCGAGCTTCTTCGCGATATTCAACGAATGGGGATCGAGAATCGCACTGTGCAAAGTCGAAAGAATCATGTAAGCGGTCATCGGGATATCGTTAATTCGGAACGTTCCCTTGGAAACACCGTATTCGAGAACCCGGCAAATGTATTTGTAGGCAGGGTCGAGAACGCGCTTGACAAAAAAGTCCGCAAGTTCTGGAAAGTTCGAAGATTCCGCAACGACGAGCTTCGGAATTCCCGCAATTTTACTTCCCCCGCCGACAGCTTCAAACCACTTTTGAATCAGAATCGAAAGCAATCCTTCCGCAGAGCCGTCATATTTTTCCAAGATGGCGTCGCTCTCGTCAAAGATGGAATTGACCGTATTCATCACGACTTCCTGGAGAATCGCTTCCTTGTTCTTGTAATAGACATAAAGCGTTCCCGCGGTGACGCCGGCCTTTCTCGCAATCTGGCTTACCTTCGTCGCGGAATATCCCTGTTCGACGAAAAGCTCCGCAGCCGCATCCAGAATTTCCTGGGGGCGAACGTCTTTCTTGCGCTGCCAACGAGGACCTTTTGAAATAACGATTTCGCTGTATTCAGACATCATGGGACAATAATAGATTTTTCAGGCGGAAAAATTTCAATTGGATGCATATTTCCCATCGCCCGTCAAATCGTTCCGCGGAATCCGAAGCTGAGAGGATTCCACAAGTCAGCCTGGGATTCATAGACCAGGGCGTAATCGATTTCAAACGCATAGCGACGTTTCCCGAGCCGGATGCTGAAACGGTAGCCCAACCCGAAAGTATAGTTCCTGTCGTCAAAGCCGAACCGTACAAGTCCATCTTCAATCGCTTCCCATTCCATGCCGAAACGCCCGGTCCAAACGTGGTAATCCGGGTCAAAGACGAGAAGCGTATCCGCCACCTGGTAATCCAAAGCTTCCATCCAGACGGAAATCGGGCGACTGAAAAGCTTCGTGTGATAGCCCAGACCTAGCTGCAGAACTTTCGGGCGGACGCCTTCGCTTTCTTCCACCGAGTTGTCGTTCGAAGCGTTGCGGGTCCATGTCGCCGAAAGGTTCTTGCTGAAGCTCAAATTTCGAATCATCACAGCGGAAGACCAGTGTTCGTTCCACTCCCGAAGCCATCCCACGTTCAGGACGACAGGACTCTGGTAGGAATCCACAAGGCGCGCTTCTTCGTAATGCCCGGAAATGTCCAAGTTGTCATAGCTTATCGAAAGGGAAAATCCGATTGCGTCCTTTCGCGTCAAACGGTAGCCCACGCCGACAAACGCCGTCATAAAATAAGGTTGGGCGGTTCCGACCGTTTCGTCGTCGCTGTTGATGACATCAAAATCCAGGTCGGTCCGATAGAGAACCGCCGCGCCGATGCCCATGCGGTTTCCGATTTTCGTTTCGACGCCGAGCGAGCCTCCGGCCCGGTCCAAGTCCCGCTTCTCTGCGGCGAGCGTATAGGCAATCGTATTCCGAAAGCCGAGAATTGCCGGGTTGAAGTAAGCTGCAGGCAAAGCCGATGTATCAGCAACGCCGACATTTCCGCGTCCGAGTTCCCGTCCACCGGTCCCCATGCGTTCGACAAATCCGTCAAAACCTCCAAGGTTCGCCTTCTTGTCTGCAAAAAGCATTCCACAAAACAGGAGCACGGCAAAAAAGAAAAGACGTTTCATGTTACTTGCCTCCCAGCGTCATCGCCTTTCCCCAGCCCACATGCCCGTGGTTATCCTTCACCCGGACATAATAGACGCCCATCGTCACCGCGTTTCCGCCGTCATCGCGCCCGTCCCAGAAATCTTCCGAAGGCAACGTGCTGCGTGACGAACTCGCCATGCGTTCCGCATTTTTTACAACCGTGCGGACCTTTCGCATGTCATAGCTAAAGACCTCGATCGTTATCTTGGAATTCTTACTTACTTTGTACGAAACCATGGACTGGTTTCCCGCTCCGATTACCGAAGGAATCATCCGAATGGAACCCAGGTCGTTTTTCAGGGACGTCTGGTTCATGATGTGCGTCCACGTTTTTCCCGTATCCGCGGAAACGGAAATTCCTGCCCCGTTCGTGCAGGCGACAAGTCCCGTCACTTTTGACGTCAGCGGAAATGCCGCTACCACAGTCACTTCGACATTCCGATCGACCACGCCTGCGTTCAACCCGTAAAGCCACTGTTCTTCGTCGTCAAAGGGAACCGCTCCGACGCTATCGAGTTTTAAAATTCCACTTTTGCTGCCTTCCACCGCCTGGACAGAAAGAAAGGCCCGGTCACCGATAAAGGCGACATCGCTTGTCGTAAAATCGTTCTTGTCATAGACGTTTTTTTGAACCTTTCCTGCCGTATCGCGGAAAACGACTTCGGCAAAAGGCTTGCCGCCATAAGAACGCCAGAGCTTGTCCTCGGTGCTAGACTTGTAGCGTTTGCTGGTTTCCACGATTATCTGGAACGGAGTTCCCCCGGCCCAGACACCTGTCACGCGAGCCGTATCCAAGTCGGCAATGCCTGTTCTAGAAAGTTTCCGAGTCGTCATGTCCAACGAAAAGAGTCCGCCGGCAGTTGCAAGCCAGAACTTCCCGTCAGCCCCGCGAGCGATTCCATAAACAGCCGGATTTGCCGTTGAATCCACCCTAGAAGAATTTTTCAGGGAATCCAGGACGAGGTTTTTCGCATTCACCGCAAAATGCGCGCGTTTGGGAGAATTGATTCCCGCGCTGATGTCTTCCTTGAGAAGCCCATATATTCCGCGAGCCATCCACAGCACGTTCGCCGAAGAATCGAAGGCAAAGCCAGAGACCGCATGATTCATCTCCGAATGTTCCGGAAATTCCCCCGGAGGCGTCGGAAGAGGTTTCGATGTTACGGTGTTCGATGCTCGACCGCTGAAATATCCCCAAGGAACGAGATATCCCGAATCGCTTTCCGCAACTAGCGGCACAACAAATCCCAATTTCCCGGCCTTTGCAAAAGGCGTCCGCCGATGTTCCGCGGTCACGTCCGAAAAGATTCCGTCCTGGACCGGCGTGATGGAATCCGGCAAAAGTTCGGTCGCCATTTTCGACACGCTGATATTCCCCGCTCCGAGCGCAAGATTCACCAACGAGACTCCGCTTCCCGACGTTCCACGGCTGACGACCCAGAGCGTTCCCGTCGAAGGACCGGGACCTGCCGCATAGGTAAAATTACTGACAAAACCGTCTTCCGCGGCAAACCCGGAAACGGCAAGCATCAGAATCGCAACGAATTTTATGTGTCGAAAATCCATATTTCCTACCGCATATCGATGACATCGACACCTTTTTCCGGGACAAGCACAAAATCCGAAGCCTTGACATTGTCCACGCGTTTCAGGTTCGAAATGTCATACGTCGAAACATTGCGGAGCGGATCCACGGTCACAAGCCGCATCGGGGAAGCATCCGTCGCCGAAAGCCACACTTCCATTTCGGCAAAATCCTTACCGTAACGGGAGGCGTCGAGCTTGATGACATTCGCCGTCTTTCCGCCTATTTTTTCCCGCTTCATTTCGATAGGCTTGCACGATAAATACTTGAACAGAAGTTCCGAGGGATGCATGTTGCTTTCCATGTCTTCTAAAAGCTTCAAAAGCACCTGGTTCGTTTCCTTGTTCCACTGCCAAAAATTCTTGCCGTCGCAATAAATCGCCATTCCCGAAATTTTCAGCCGGAACATGTCCTTCCCTGTCACGAGCAGGTTTCCGCCCTGGACACCCGTTTCCGGAGAACCTGCGTAATCGACCCGAACCCGAAAGTCAAAGCTCCAGGCCTTGCCGGAATCAAACCATTTCTTGGAAAGGGCCATGACGGAATCTGCAGGAGCGGCAAAGCCGTTTACAACAGACAGAAAGCAGAGCGGTAAAATAAATCGCTTGAAAAGTCCCATAATGCGGGCTAATTTACAAAAAGGAACGTCCAACCGATGGACTCTTTCCATGCATATTTCTATTTTGAACTCCAAATTGTCTTTTGCAAAGGAAATTATGTTCAAGCATTTCAGCTTTTTTATCCTTCTTTCCGCTATTGCCGCTTTTGCTGTCGATGTCGAACTGCACGGCGATATCGATGCGGACTATGCGACTTATTGGGACAAGGATTTCAGTCCGACCAACGCGGCGAACCAGGATATCAAACTCGAAGGAAAGGTTTTCCTTGACGAAAATGTTTCCGTAAGCATCAAGGGACGGTCGCACAGCAATTACGTGACGAAAAACGATTCAGGGATTTCCAAGGTCCGCCATGAAAACCGCGCAACGGCGATGGGCGATGCCGAGAACCGCTGGACATCCTTTGACTTTGACGGCATCCAATTCGCATGGCAGTTCACACCGCTTGTCCGGGTAGTCTTTGGCGATCTTACTTACAGCGCCGGCGGTTTCTCCTACTTCTATTGGCGCGATACCGAAGACTATGCGGTCATCCTCCAGGACAAGCACATCCGCGGCATCGGCTTTGAAGTCGAAAACGGCAAAGCCTACATCGGCGCAACCGAAAACAATTCGCATTCGCTCGCCACGTTCATCACCTACGGTTTTGACCTGATTTCCAAGACAGAAGAACGCTTCACGATTACCCCGAGCCTCGACTGGGTTTTCGGAAAGGAAATCAGCCGCTCCTACACGTATGCGCTCGGAACGGAAGTCCAATATACAAAGAGCACGGACCGCTTCAACTACGGGATCACGGCAACTTGGGGAATGCATCCTTACAAGGGCCACGGAGTCCACTCCTTCCTCGTCGAACCGTCCTTCAACTACCGCTTCTTCAACCTGGCAGCAAGCTATTTCCAGGCGCTTCTCGCCGACGACGAAGCTCCCGCCGAAGAGCAGATTTTCACGGAAGACCAGCGCATGTTCTACATCGAACCGTCGCTCGACTTGCACAAGAAATTCTCGATGGGTCTCGCCTACGAATTCCACGATCCGAGCCAGGAAGTCGGAAACGACAGCCGACACTTTATCGGGCCGTCCTTCTATCTCTACCCGACCGTCGAAGCGGAAATCGTCTTCTGGGGCGGCTACAACATCTGTTCCTCGGGACCGAACCATATTTCGATGGGAATCAGCGGACACGTTGAATTCTAACGTTTCCAAGCCCGGTCGCATTCTCGCCCTCGATTCCATTCGGGGGCTTCTTTTGTTGCAGATGACACTGGACCATTTTTCCGGTCCCATTTCCCGCCACCTCTACCAGTGCTTCGGATTTTTTTCCGCGGCGGAAGGATTTTTCTTTCTTTCGGGATTTGTCGGGATGCTCGCCGTTAAAAGCAAAACGGCTCGTGGCGAAAATTCTGGCTGGATGCGGACGCGGGCATTCCGAATCTGGAAATTTCATATGGCGACGCTCGTTTTCATCGCCCTTCTCGCTTTTTTCCTTTTGCCTTCGCTCCAAAAATTTTTCACGGGTCTCTACGAGCATCCGGTCAGCGGAAGCCTTTTTGCAGGGCTCCTCGCCTACACGCCGGAATGGCTCGACGTTCTGCCGCTCTATGTATTTCTCCTCCTTTTCGGTTCCCTGGTTTTTCCGGCAATGATCCGCGGACATTTAAAGCTCGCCTGGGGAGTTTCCTTCGGCATCTGGCTTTGCGCACAGTTTTCATTAAGGAGCCAAGTCCTGAAAATTTTTCCCGATTGGATCTATCCGGGATTTTTCGACCTTTTCGCCTGGCAGTTCATCTATTTTTCAGGCGCCGCGATAAGCTTTCTCTGGAAATCCCAGAAATTTTCAAGCGCGTTTCTGCAACGGATTTTTCCCGCATCCATTTTTTTCTGCGCGTTCTGCTTTGTCTGGTCGCATCAGATGTTGCCTTTCCCGAGGCCAAGCGACTTCTGGATTTCCAAGGAACATGTCGGAGCGTTGCGCTATCTAAACTTTCTCGCCTTCGTCGGAGTAATTTCGTCTATCGTTCGACGCAAGCCGAACCTGCTGGATTTTTCGTTTTGCAGGACCATCGGACGGCACAGCCTCGAAGTTTTTACCGGGCAGACGATTTGCGTCTATCTGTGGATGGCTACTCCGGCAAGGTTCCAGTTCCACGCACCGTTCAACGTCCTTGCGCCAATCCTCTGCTGTGCGCTTCTCTTCGCCGTCGCTAAAAGGCTAGAACGAAACCGGTGACAAAGAGCCCGACGCCGACAACGCCGAACCCCAGCGCGACCAGCCCTTTCGTATCTCCGGAATCATTCAGATCCCTGTTTTTCTTCACCAGTCTCTGGGTGTCCGCACTTTCAAAGGCGCTCTTGTTGTAAGCGGTCTTCTTGTCCGCCGCATCGCTCCAGTCCCTTTCCGCGAGATACCAGAAAACGCCGCCGGCAATGATCGGGGCGATGGAACTCCACAGAAGTCCGCGACCGATATAGCGGCGCGACCGTTCGCGATCGTATTCGCGCTGCATTTCCACGACGCTCGAATTATCGACCGCTTCCAGTTCCACGAACATCGGATTCGGCATAAAGGCCCGCACTTCAACAGCGACAGCGGTATCGAGGTAGCCGACCTTTCGCAGATAGACGATTTTTTTCACCGAAGGATCCGTTTCGAACGAAACGTCCGTGATGTATTCGGGCATAACGCTTTCGTTCGGCTGCTTGTCCAGATAAACTTCGACCCCGTCCGGAATCGTCGCCACGGTCAGCTTTGTCCGCGGGCGTTCCACTTCGATGCGAATTTTGTTGAGCGAATCCGCATTGATTTTCACCGTCTGCGTTCCCCACCAATCCACGTCCTTCAGCTTTTTCTTGACCGAAATCGTATATTTTCCCGGCTTGATTTTCTTGATGGTGTCGGGAGCAATCATATCTAAAGGCTCGCCGTTGATGAACATTTCGCAACTGTCCGGAAAGGACGTCACCAAGAGATTCGCACCGCCTTCGGGATAGAGAGGTTCCTCTTCTTCCACTTCGTCCGCAAAGGTAAAATCCGAGAGCGAGAGGTTTACCGGTTCGCCGTTTTCTAAATTCGTCATCCGCTTGAACTCGAACTTAAAAATTCGGATGTACTTCGCCTCGACAGGAATGGCCGCTTCACGGGCGAGAGAATCCGCAACTTCCTTCGCGCGGATGGAATCGGCTTCCGCCTTGGCTCTTGCGAGGGAATCCTCTTCCGCACGCTTTTCCTGGGCGAGAATCGCCGCTTCGAAATCGTCCGCTACCGGGCTAGAAGCGGAATCCGCCACGGTTGCAGAGTCTGTCTGCATTTCGGAATTATCCGCATATTCGGGCATCGGTTCCGCTTCCGGGGATTCCTCCTCGGTCGAATCGGGGGAAATCTTGTCGAGAAGCGCCTCGTCCGACTTCTGGATATCGGCTTTTTCCGCAGAATCTAACGGCAAAAGATAGACGGTGTCCCGAGCGATTTTCACAAACTTCGCATCCTGCTCCAAGGAATCGTTCGAAAGGACATAGCGCACCGGAACTTCACGAGCAAACGCCAAAGCGCCCAAAAAGGCGAGCGTCATCAAAAAAATTCTAGAACAAGCATTCATACCCGGTAAAATAATTTAATTCCGTCTGAGTGGGACAGCCGATTCCATCATTTGGGCATTTTAAATCTTTTCCAGTTTTGCGCAGTAGATAGGACCGCGTCCGCCGCAACGGTCGGGAAGCATCTGCAGACCGAACTCCGTCACGTCCGTTCCCGGAATCTTCGGCGAAAGCGGCAAAACACGAACATTCCCCTTCCGCTTTTTTAAAATTTTCCGGACAACATCGTCGTTTTCCATCCGGGTCAGCGCACAAGTGCTGTAAATCAACTGCCCACCGGGCTTCAGGGCATCGACCGCACTCGCCAAAAGCGCACCCTGGGTAATCGCAATGTGCGCGATACGTTTCGGAGACCATTCCGCGAGATACTTTTCGCTTTCCATCACGTGACGCTCCGACGAGCAAGGCGCGTCCAAAAGGATCCGGTCAAACGCTTCCTTGCGAAACATGCCGAAACGCACTCCGTCGTATCCCGAAACCTTGACAACCGCCGCCAGGTCTTCGGGGAGCGTATTTTCCACGTTGTGCGAAAGCCGCAGGCGGCGATCCGGGGAGCGATCGTTCGACTGCAGGGAGCCTTTTCCCGCAAGGCAACCGGCAAGGACAAGAGTTTTTCCTCCCGGAGCCGCACACATGTCCAACACATCCATGCCGGGATTTACGCCCAGCGATTCGGCTGCAAAACAGGAAGCCTCGTCCAAAAAATACGGTTCCTTTCCCGGATACCGGAGCGTCCTGTAAACCGTTTCACCCCGAAGGGCGGGCAGGAGCGCTTCCCAGCGTTCTCCAAAATATTCCGAAAAGAATCGGTAGAAATCCTCTTTGGCCATGCAGAAAAATGTAGATATTTGCCCCTATGCCGAAAAAAAGCTTCACCAATAAGAAAGGCCGGTTTCAAAGAACCAGCCTTTCTTATTGAGCTACCAGGATTCGAACCTAGACAAACAGATTCAGAATCTGTTGTGCTACCATTACACCATAGCTCAATGGTCGAGGCAAATGTAAAAAATTTTAACGAATCGGCAAGGGGGGCATCGTAAAAAGAGCCCAAACTTGTGTTTTTTCCACGGATTTCATCCAGGAGAGCAAGCGGACCTGGTCCGAAAATCCGCGAAACAGATAGGAATCATCCGAAAGAATGGATTCGAGGACCACGGTACGGCGCTTCGAAAGTCCGGACAGACGCTTCGCTTCGTAAATCGCCATATCGAGTCCGCCGATCCGATGAACCAGCCCGTTTTGAACGCCCTGGCTTCCGGTAAAAACCCGTCCGCCGGCAAGGCTCCTGTCCAAGGAATCGATTCCTATTCCCGTGGCTCCGCTTACGATATCCAGGAACCTCCCGTAAAAGGCATCCAGATAATTTTGGAGCGCTTCCTTTTCACTTTCCGTAAAAGGCTTTCCGATTCCATCCGCGTCGGCAAATTCGTGTGTCTTGACCGTCTCTGCGCGAAGTTTCAATTTGTCGAAAAGCCCCCGGAAACTGACCTTCCCCCCAAAAATTCCGATGCTCCCGACGATGCTCGCCTTTTCCGCAATGATTTCGTTTGCGCCGCAAGCGATCAGGTAACCGCCGCTCGCTCCCATGTCGCCGATGCTCGCGATGACGGGCAGTCCCGTGCGGGAAACCGTCTGCAAACGATGCCAGATTTCATCCGATGCTAACGCCGATCCGCCCGGGCTGTTGATGCGGACTATCAGAGCGGAATATTCCGGGGAACGCATGAGCCTGTCGAGAGCGTCGAGAACTTCCTTTGAACCGGTGCTGCGGGTCCCTGTCAGCGGATCATATCCGCCAGGGCCGTCCACAATGGAGCCTTCGATATTCAGCAAGGCGATTTTGGAACGCGGACGCCAGCTCTCGTCAAAAATGCGCAGCCCGGCTTTCAGCGTAAAATTCGATACCGCGGCAAACGGAGCATCCACGCCATAGATAGTTTTGAGGGCATAGGGGGCGACTTCATCGAGATAGAGAGTCGTATCGACAAGACCGGCTTTCCTCGCATCGGACGCAAGCAGGCTGGGCCGCGCAAGCAAGGAATCCAAAAGCTGCGGATCCGAAACCCGCATCCGGACATCCTCGATCAGGACATTCCACCATTCGCCATAAAGCTGTTCATAATTTTCGCGCGTTTCCACGCTCATCGAGTCCGCCGTATAAGGCTCCACCGCCGACTTGTAGGCTCCATGCCGCAAGAGTTCCACTTTCACGCCCAGCATGTCAAAAAGTCCCTTGTAATACAGGACTTCCCCGCCGACACCGCGGAAGTTCACCCGGGCAGACGGTTCTAAGACCACTTTCGTCGCCGAACTCGAAGCGAGAAGCGTCGTCGGGCGCAGTTCGTCTAGATAGGCGACGGTCGTCCGTCCGCGCAGATTCAGCCTGGCGATTCCCCGCTCGATTTCCTTCGAGATCGCCGTGCCCGCCTTGTAACCCGAAAAATCAAAAACGATAAGCTGGGCGCTTTCATCGGCAAGCAGCAGATCAAAATGTTCGCGCAGGGATTCCACGCTGAGAGCGTTCGTCCCGAAACCAAACAGCGAAAATCCGGATTCCGTCTCCGTCAAAGGCGCAGAAAGCGGCACGCGCACGACACGCGGAAGCAAATAGGGATTGGCAAGCTTAGCCGAATGGTAGCCGACCGAAACATGCCGCGGTTTCCAGTCATCATCCACCGCAACCGTTCCCTTGAAAGAGCGCCCGAACCCATGCGACACATAGACGCGGTATTCGTCATCGCCATAGATCGGCACCTGCACGCCCAGGTTCAAAAGTCCGAAATCCGCATCGACGAGCAGACGATGGGCCGTCGCGTTTTCCCCGGCATAGCTCACGGAAATTCCGTCTAGCGGACGAACCGTCGCCCCGTATTCCTGCACGCGCCGCTGTTTCTCCGGTCCGAACTGCAACGCATTCCGGCTGTCAAAGCCGAGAGCGAGAAAGGGAAAAGGACGGATGAGAATGCCCGGAGTTATCGCCCAGTCGGTTCCCGAAAAGTCCGCACTGCGAAAAGCGTTCCACGATGCGCCCAAAAACGCAAAGCGTGAAAATACCGGAAGCGACGCTACCAGATTCCAGCGCGATTCGTCTATTGATCCGTAATCCGAGCGGTATTCAAAAGACGCGCCCAAATAATTTCCGTGAAATCCTGTCGAAATTTCATAGATGTCACTTTTCGTCCGACCGAAATTCAATAGTGCCCCCGGCGAATCAAACGCCGAAAGCCCGGCCGGGTTTCCAAAGAGCCCGTTCGAATTCGGAAGCGAAGGGAAGCTCCGTTCCCCGGGCAGATACGCCAAGCCTGCCGAACAAAGCGTCAATACAAGAACAGCGGAACAAAAATTTTTCATGGCGAAACCTAAACGTTTTTGAAAAAATTAGTTCCGTTTTCAGGATTTCTCAATCGATGCGGTAGATTTTGACATCCTTCAGCTCAAAACGATTGATCGATTTTCCGAGATTGAATTCCAATCGCGCAAAAAGATCGGTTACCAGAGCATTGTATTCAAATTCATAGGATTTCCAGACCGTATCCATGACAACCGTCTTCTGGAACGCTTCGGTCGCATACGTGCTGTAGGATCCCAGGCGGACCATGAACGATGAAGGCGTCGAAGCCACTCCCGTAAAGATAAGCTTGTATTTTCTGTTTTCAAGAAGCGGAATGTCCTCGTGAATCAGCTGGACACTGTAATTTTGCGTTCCGCCATTTGTCACGCGAATCGTCATCGTGTTGCCGGCAATGCCCGTATCGGCGACGCCTCCGAGCTGTTCCACAAGAATCCAGTCCTTGTCCGATTCAAAGTTCCCGTTCGACACCCAGTTCGAATCGATAACGTCAAAACTTTCGAGAAGTTCCTGGTCATAGCTGTCGTCAAGTGTCCCATCCGAATAGCGGACAATGCGATGCTTCGCCGAGAAAGCCGCACCGAACCGAGCCGTGAGCGAATCCCACAATTGCGCATTGTGCGATGCATCGAACCGAACCGTGTCGCCGTCCTTTTCCGCACTCGAAAGCGGAAGACTCCCCGTCCAAGCCGGAACGCAGAAGCGCACCGTCAGGGATATTGCGCCGTTCGAAGTCGAATCCAGTTGGTTTTTCAGGTAGCGCACTTCCAAGGAATCCAACCCGGAAAGCGAGAACACGAACGGCTCGTAGTTTCCGTTCCAAAGCAAAAAACCGGTCAGCCGGGAATTTTTCTCGGCAGGGGCGAATGTCGCGCCGACTTCCTTCAAAAGTCCCGCATCGTCAATTTCGATATCGCCAAAAGCCGCGTCCCATGAACTTTCCTCGCCCGAAGAATCCTCCGCAAAAACGATTTTCATCGGAGAGGCTCCCGAAACTTCGGGCCAAAGCATAAGTCCGTCGGCAATGTTAAAGCTCACGTAGGTGTAATAGCTCGAATAGGCGACCAGCCGGGAAAGCGAAAGTTCCAGTCCGTCTATCCGGAGCGGCAATTCCGAAGAATCCGGCAAGCTCTCTCCCGGAAGCTCGTAATCGACGACAAAGCGCGCCTTGAACGCATGGGCATAGACCTGCGGATTTCCGATTTCGATACCCGCACGATCCGAACGTTCGCACGCCATCACGGCAAAAGCGAACAAAACGCCGGCAGTAAAAAGTTTCAAGAACCGCATCATATTCCTCGCGTCAAAGGAAACAGCTGGATGTTCACTTGGACAACATCCTCGCCCGTTCCCGCTTCACAGGAGAAATCTAATAGTTCTTTCCGCATTAGTTGCAAATGTTTTTTCAAAGAGGGGAAATCTTTCCGCCGAATGGCAAAAGTCACCGCGGAAATGTCGCGTTTTTCCGCCGGAACATCTTCAAGAGCGTCCTTCGCCGCAGAAAGCATCTGGCGATGGTATTCCTTGACCAGCAGATCGTTCACCTCATCGTCTGTCGTAATCAGGTTCTGCGCCTGGCGGTAGCCGTTGGCTGTCCGGGAAAGCAAGCCAAGATTTGTCAAAAGCTTGAGCGATTCCGCCACATCCGACGGCGAAATTTTATTTCCCAAACGTCTCGAAATCCATTCCGGAGCAGGGTTGAACCCGGCAAGATCCACCATTTCGCGGATAACCGAATGATACCACTCCGTAAAGATGCGAAACTGGGAGCGGTCCATTTTGTGCAGCCTCGAACCCGGAGTCGAACGGATGAGCTTCCCGTAGTAGAAAGATTTTTCCTTGTCCGTCTTCGCCTGGTTGAAAAAGACCAGGTTTTCAAAATACTGGGCGCGTTCATCGGCAAAGCCCAGCCCCTGGATGATTTTTACGACCGTATTTTTCGTGATGTTCCGTTTCCCGTCCATGACAAGCTTCAGGTGCGCATGGCTCGAAAGCCCGGCCTTCGCAGCAAAAAAGCGCAAGCTGAACGCCGCCGACGTCGATTTCTTGTAGGCATAATAATCGTGTAAAAATACACGATAGTTCGTATATTGCAAAATGTCCGGCGCGGACGGATTTTCTTCTGCACAAGATTCCATATCTATAAAATAAAAGTTCCCCGAGTTTTTTTGTTCTTCAATTGTATTTTAATGTTTACACTCGTAACCGAACTGCGAATTCGATCCAAAAATAAGCGCCCAACGGTTATGGTCCCAAAATTTTCCGTGTAAAAATTCCGCCCCGACCGCAACGCCTTCCTTTCGAAAGCCGAGTCTTTCGGCCAGGGCGTTGCTTTTCGCATTCTCCGTCGCCGCGGAAATTTCAACCCGGTGGATTCCCAGCTCTTTCAAATATTTCAAGACGAGCCGTCCCGATTCCAAAGCCAAGCCCTTTCCTTCAAACTCGCTTCCCAGAAAATACCCGAGCGAAGCGGACAGATTCCGCGGATCTACCCACTGCAAAATAAATTCCCCCGCCAAGGCTCCGTCTTCCAGGCAACGGATGCCGAACGCTCCGCCGTTTCCAAGCTTTTGCTGCATATCGTATGCGGCTATCGAAGAAACGGCGTCCTGCAACGTGTGAAAATTTTCCACCCAGGGAAGCCAACTGCCCAGGGAATTTCGCGAAGCGTTTACCAGATGCAAAAGCTCTTCCGCGTCCGATCTTTCGAGAAAGGCGAGCGCCACGTGCTTTCCCGCAAGAACGAGGTCTTCCGAAAAAACATTACTCGACATCGCGCACATAGAACGCCCGTTGGCACTCCTGGTCGGCAAGAGACTCGCAATCAAACTTTTTCCCCGGATAGTAATCTCCCGTCACATGCGCCAGATGCACCGCATCCGGATTCTTCCATTTTTGGGGAAATGCGGAAGTGTCCGACAGATAGATGCTGTCGCCGGGAACCCTCAGGCCGTCCGCATCCACGTCATACAGGAAAAAGCATCCCTTTCGCGCGCAGCGCCCCGAAAACTGGTAGGAAACCTCGCCGTAAATCGTCCGGCAAAAAGAAGATTCGGCAACTTCCGACGAAAGCGTACGGAGTTTCGCCACGGAACCTTCCTCACAAGTTTCAAACGAATCGTCCGAGCCGCAAGCGAGCAGGGACAGAAAGGCGAACAAAAGCAACCACCGCAAAATCATGCTTCAAATATGGTAATTTCCCGCCGAGAAATCGGTTGAAGATTGAAAAGAGGCAGAAGAAATCGACATAAAAAAAAGCCCCGTTCCGATGAAAGAACGAGACTTATGCGGGTGAAAGGACTTGAA
Source organism: Alistipes onderdonkii (assembly GCA_963656065.1). Lineage (GTDB taxonomy): Bacteria > Fibrobacterota > Fibrobacteria > Fibrobacterales > Fibrobacteraceae > Hallerella. The sequence continues at coordinate 101,142 of CAVKGV010000005.1, read as the reverse complement.
CCTTCATGTCCTTGCGAACACTAGAACCTGAATCTAGCGCGTATACCAATTCCGCCACACCCGCGAGTGTGTGTTCCAAATTTTAAAACTTTTGCCGGTTTTGTCAAGGGCTCTTCGAAAAATTGCCGCGGTAAAACTCAACGCAGGAAATCCCGGATCCAGGATTCCCGATAAAGCGTCCACCAGGACCAGTCGTGTTCTCCGCGTTCATCAAAGCGAATCCGGCAAACTTTACCGCCCAACGCCGAGCAGAACGTTTCCATCCACGGAACGGTTCGGTCCGACGGATAGAGCCTGTCCGCACCGCCCTGGAGAAAAGTCCACGTTCCCAGGCGAATCTTCGGATCCTGCACCAGGTTTTTTGCATCCGCGACCGCCGCCAGATTCGTGCTGACGAGAAGCCGTTTTTGAACGAAACGCTTTCCGTAGAGCGTGTAGCCGACAACGCCCAAGCCTCCGTCCGAGACGCCGACAAGAGAAACCGTATCGATTTTCAGTTTCCAGCGGACTTCCAGGGAATCGAGCATCCGATCGACCGCCCCGAGCGGAGCCTGCGAAAGCCAGTGGTTTTCCCCGCAAGCGGAAACGCTCAGCACGGCGCTCTCCTTGCCAAGCTTTTCCAAAAAAGGAACGAGAGCCGCTCCCGCCCCGTAACCCTTGGAGCACTTCGCGCTCTGCATCCCGCCATGGAACCAGACGAACAGTTGCGGACGGACGATTTTGGTCGAATGCCACACCGCGGAAGGACTTGCGAAAGAGCCAAAATTAATTTGTATGGAATCCGCGACAAAAGCACCGGAAGCCGCCGAAAAGGCAGAAACCGTCGCGAAAAGAACGAAGAAGGCAAATTTCATCGTCTGCGCCCAAGCGCCTTCCGCAGCGCAAGAAACGCCGCGACAAGCAGGACGATATCCGCAACACCCGACCACATTATCGCCCGCAGGTGGAATGCCCGAATTTTCAAAGGATCCAGCTCTCCGTCATTTCCTGCAAGACCCGTCACGATCCATTCCCTCGGAGAAATCCGGACGCCCCGGACTTCAATCGGCGCGGGCATTCCCGTTTCCGACCAGAACGAAATCCACTCCCCGAGAATTTCTTCCTCTTCGGCAGGCAGCGAGAGAGTAAACACCGCTTCCCGGTCTTCGTTCAGGTAAAAGAACGTCCTGTCAAAAAGAGGGATGCCCGTCCCATGCCACCCCCGCGGAAAAGCGACCGAAGAAATCTTCCCGTAAAACAAATCCTCTTCGCCACCGATGCTCTTGTAAAAGGGCAGCGTCTGCAAAAAAAGATACGAAGCCAAAAAGCACAGAAACGCAGCGACAACCAGAAAAAGAAACCGTAAAGAACGAGACATCTTACTTCCTCGAGCGGATGACAAAGAAGAGGGTGAACAAAAGCAATATGATGGACACCAGATAAAAGACCTGCTGGATCCAGAACTTGGCCTCCCGATTTTCGAAAGAGCGCATCCTGAATTTTTGCAAAAGATCCTCGCAACGGACCAGCGCTTCATCGTTACTTATCCGAATCCAGAGGGACGCCTGGTTCGCATTTTCCCGCAAAGATTTCCGGTAACGTTCCCCGAGAGTTCCTGGAAGTCTCGCAAGGTGCGACTCGTCCCCTTCGACGACAAATCCCATCCGAGCGGAATCCAGTGTCCGCACAAGAGGTTCCGCAAGCGAAGCGTCGAAGCGATACAGATCCCTTGTCAGCAAGCGTGCGCTGTCCAGCCAGATCAAACGCACCGGGACATAGCGCCGAATTGAAGCGACCCAGCCGAGAACCGCCGTTTCAAATTCGGAAAAATCTTGCTCCGGCGGCATCCAGCCGATCGAACGGGCCTTTTCCGATGCCGCATAGACGGCAACCGCATTTTCCCGCAAGCTGCGCAGGGAACTCATCAGGACGGAAGTATCTTCCGGAAAGACCCGAACACGTTCCATTCTCTGCATCACGCGCGACGCAAAAAACTTGTATTCGGAAAGGGTTTCCACATACCGATTATAAACGTCCTCCTGTTTTTTCTGCGAAAAATAGAAGAGAACGGTCAGGGCGAACGTCAGCAGAAGGACGCCCCACGCAAGAGGCGTATTGATCCGGCTTTTTAAAATTTCTCGAACCGACTGGAATTTTCTCGAATCCATACTGGGAAATTACCTTTTTTCTAAGTTGTGAACATGGCCAGATTTCGAAATTTCGCATTTTTTACGCTTTGCCTAACCCTGCTCATCGCCTGCCGGGAAGAGGACATCCGCGAAACGGCGCATTACAACGGCATCCGCAAGACCCGAGTCGCTTACCGGAACGGCAATCCGGACGGTGAATTTAAACGCTGGACATCGCACGGAGACCTTGCGGAATCCGGTTTCTACGAGAACGGGAAACGCGAAGGGGAATGGACGGAATGGTTTTCAAACGGCAATGTCCAGGCCAAAGGACTTTACCGGAACGGCAACAAGGACGGGCTTTGGAAAACGTTCTCCTTTGACGGAAAACCCGCCGCGGAACAGAGTTTTCAGGACGGAGAACCGGTCGGCACCTGGATAGAATTTCACGCCAACGGAAATATCAAGGAAAGAAATTCCTGTTTTCCCCTAAACGCCGACGGAACGCGCGAAACATTCGCCGCAGACGGAAAGAAGATCCACAAAGAAACTTGCCGGAAAGGAATTCTGGAAGGCACCGCGGAGACATTCTATCCGGGAGGCTCGCTCGAATCACGTTCCGAATACCATGCGGGGAAGCTCCACGGCAAGTCGGAACTTTTCCGCGCGACGGGTGAGCTCTGGAAACGTTCCTTCTACAGGGAAAACATCCGCGACTCGGTCTGGACATATTTCGCAAAAGACGGACGCATCGAAAGGCAAAGCATTTTCGTAAACGGAAGCGGCATCGCCTACGGGGAAATCGGAGAGGGCGGCATCGACGCCGAAACGACATTTGTCGATAACAAGATCCAGGACACCCTTCGCTACACGCTTCCCGGCCACGCGCTCCGCTATGCGGAAATCTGGGAAAACGGCGAAAAGCGCAAACTGATTTCCTTTTACGATTCATCGGGAACTCTCGCAAGCGACGGAAACTTTCAAAACGGAAAGCCGAGCGGTTCCTGGCGGAACTGGTACCCGGACGGCACGCTCAAGGACAGCCTCTTCTACAAGGACGGCGAACCTTTCGGCGAACAGTTGCACTACGACTCAAAAGGAAAGCTCTACATGCGCAAGGTCCAGTATGGGAAGAGCGGACCGATGCGGGTGGGGTTTGAGTAGGGAAGAGAGGGGACTTTTCTATCTTTTGCCAGAAATTAAAAAGTTTTATGACCAAAAACGAACTCATCGCTAGACTCAAAGACATCGAATGGGATGACTTTGAAGTAAAGGAAGCCACGGCGGAACTTCCCAAAAGCATCTGGGAAAGTGTCAGTGCGTTTTCCAACACCTCTGGCGGATGGATCGTCCTCGGCATCAAACAAAGCGGCAACAAGTTTGAAATTAGCGGAGTCCAAAACGGAGAAAAAATTGAATCGGACTTTTTTAACAGCATCCGAGGAAGGCAAAAGCTTAATCAACTAATCGTTGCCAAGGCAAAAAAATATCGGATTGACGGGGAACTTGTTTTGGCATTTTTCATTCCCTCCTCTCCATTCAAACCCATTTACTTTACTTCGGAACGCAATACATTTATCCGAACCGGCAGCGGAGATCGCAGAGCGACCGACATGGAAATTATGGCAATGTTCCGCGACCAGGCATTCGGCACGAAGAGCGAACAAATCGTTCCCGATTCATCACTCGACAAACTTAATCAAAATTCTCTAGAATCCTATATTGAACAAATCAAGGCTTTCAACCCCGAGTTTCCTTACAGCAACCTACCCGTTGAAAAGTTTTGTGAAAAAACCGGGATCACAAAAAAAGGCAAACTGAGCTATGGCAGCCTTTTGATGTTTGGCCTGCGGGACGAGATCCAATATCACGTAAACAACTTCTGGATCGATATGCTAGAAATTCCGGGAACAGACCTGGGGACCGCTGAACCACGCTACACATTCCGAATGCCGGAACAGGAAAATCTCTGGGAATATTACAATGTTTTCATTCAACGTTTGCGGACTCACATTGACGCACCGTTCACGACAGGTCCCAACGGTTTTTCCCCAGACGACAATTCCCAGCTCTACGCCCTACGAGAAGGGCTTGTAAACATGCTCGCCCATGCAGACTACTTTAGCCCGACGCATTCTACCATTCGTGTATTTACGGATCGAATTGAGTTTCAAAATCCCGGGAGGTTTCCATTCGATTTAAAAGAGCTTCGAGTGCAAAATCATTCCATGCCACGAAACCCGACGCTTATCAGACTTTTCCGCTACGCAAAGCTTTCCGAGAACGCAGGTTACGGGATCGACAAGATGCTATCCTGGGAAAAGCTAACCCACAGAAAAGTAACGTTTGAAAGCGACTTAATGTTCTCTACCGTGATCTATGGCAAGAATTTGGCAACATCGATAAGCGCCCGAAATGAGCCTGTAAATGAGCCTGTAAATGAGCCTGTAAATGAGCCTGTAAATGAGCCTGTAAATGAGCCTGTAAATGAGCCTGTAAATGAGCCTGTAAATGAGCCTGTAAAACTATTACTGGAAATAATTAACACCCACCCCAAAGCCACTAAAACAGTTATGGCTACAAAAATAGGGAAATCTCGATCCACGGTGACAAGAATACTCGCTTCACTTACCGAAAAAGGTATTGTAAGACGAATCGGCTCAGACAAAACCGGTCATTGGGAAATATTAAACAAGAGTAAAAAACAATGAATATCGCAGTTATTTTTGCCGGCGGAGTCGGTTCTAGAATGCATAGCAAGGATTTGCCCAAGCAATTCCTGCGTATTTACGACAAGCCGATCATCATCCACACTATCGAACATTTTGAAAATAATTCAAAAATCGATGTAATTATTGTCGTTTGCAACAAAGACTGGATTTCCTATTTCAAAGCTCTTCTTGACAAATATTCCATCAAAAAAATCAAAGCAATCGTTCCTGGTGGCGAAACAGGCCAACTGTCAATATATAACGGTCTTGTTGCCGCCGAAAAAATTTCAAATGGAGAAACTTCAATCGTCCTGATTCACGATGGAGTTCGCCCACTCATCAGCAACGAATTAATTACTCAAAATATTGAATCCGTTCAAGAATATGGTTCATCCATCACCAGCGGAATTGTCAAGGAAACCATCGTTGAAATTGACTCGGCCCACAACATTCAAAATGTTCCCGACCGGATTTATTCCCGTGTAGCAAAAGCGCCCCAATCTTTTTGGCTAAAGGATATTCTCACCGCACACCGAACTGCCCTTCAAAACGGAAAGACCGACTTCATTGATTCTTGTTCCATGATGCATTTCTACGGATATTCTCTCCATATGATAGACGGGCCCTACGAAAACATCAAAATCACGACCCCCGAAGATTTTTACACAATGCGCGCAATCCTGCAAGTCAAGGAAGATGCCCAGATTTATGGATTGGATTAATTTCTAGACCACATAACACTTCTCATGGAATTTGAAAATGGAAAATAAAGAAATACTTGAAGAAGATCTAGCGAGTATCGCCAATCTTTCCATTGACTTTTATGCGCCTCTTGCCAATAAGACAATTCTTGTCACCGGAGCGACAGGTCTTATCGGCTTCACGCTTATCAAAGCACTTCTCCACATCAATCAAAAATATTCATTAAACATTAAAGTTTTGGCACTAGTTCGAAATTTCCAAAAAGCCGAGTCAAAGTTTGGCAAACAAAAAGGATGTCTAAAATTTATCATTTCCGACATCGCTCAAAAAATTGTCGTTGACGAATCCGTTGACTATATCGTCCACGGCGCAAGTCAAACATCCAGCAAGGCTTTTGTCCAAGAACCCGTTGAAACAATTCACACTGCACTCAACGGAACAACAAATATGCTGGAACTCGCCAAAGAAAAAAAAGTTTCTTCTTTTGTCTATCTTTCCAGCATGGAAGTCTATGGAACACCGACAACCAACGAAAAAATTCTAGAATCACATGCAACAAATCTTGACACCATGTCCGTGCGCTCCTGCTACCCGGAAAGCAAGCGGATGTGCGAATCGCTTTGTAAAAGCTATTTTTCCGAATACTGCGTTCCCACAAAAGTCATCCGCCTGACACAAACGTTCGGACCGGGAGTATCCTACAATGATGGGCGTGTTTTTGCTGAATTTGCGAGATGCGCCATAGAGAACCGAGACATCGTCCTCCACACTAAGGGCGAAACCAAGCGAAACTATCTCTACACAGCGGACGCCGTAACTGCGATTCTCACCATTCTGCTCAAAGGAAAAAATGGCGAAGCGTACAATGCAGCAAACGAAAACACATACACATCCATTTACGAGATGGCGAACATTGTAGCAACTCAGTGTGCCAGCAAAAGAATTAAAATTTTCATCCAAGAAGAAGACATTTCCAAATTCGGGTATGCTCCTGTATTAAAAATGAATCTCGATACATCGAAATTGCAAGCTCTAGGATGGAAGCCCACTCGCAACCTCACAGAAATGTTTGAACGACTAATCAAAACAATGCCAAACGCATGAAAAAAATCGCCATCTATACAGCTCTTACCGGCAACTATGATTCGCTAAAAGATCCTGTGGTTATCGATCCAAGATGCGATTATATCTGCTTTACCAACCAAATCCCTTCACATGAGTCCGTCTGGAAATATCGGGACATTCCGATCAATATCAAAAATCTAGCGTTACTTTCCCGCTACCCCAAAATGCATCCTCACACGCTTCTTGGAGAATATGAATACAGCGTCTATATGGACGCCAATATTCAGATTGTTAACTCAGATTTTTACCAGCGCATTTTTAATAAAATTGAAAAGGAAATTTTTCTCTCCGGAATCAAACATCCTTTCCGAGACTGCCCATACAACGAAGGGTATGCTGTTTTCACCTATGGGCTAGATTCTTTTTTCGCTATCATCCGAACTTTGCGATTCTTAAAAAAAGAAAACTTTCCAGAACACTATGGAATGTTCGAAGCCAATGTCATTCTGCGAAAACATTCCGACAAAAAAATTCAAAAGCAATGTGAAGACTGGTGGGACCTAATCACTCATTATTCAAAACGCGACCAGCTTACCTATTCCTACACCCTCTGGAAAAACCATATCGGATTTGACTACCTGATTCCCGAAAACGAATCCGCCAGAAATTATTCGGGATTTTCCTTTACTCCTCATACCCGCAAAATGAATATCTGGGGTAGGAAATTAAAAAGAATCGGGAAGAAATTTTTTTATTTCTTGCTTGCTATTTAGCGATTATGTAATTTTAGTCGAACAAGTTCAATCGGTCGGAATTTTCATCCAACGGCCAAAAGTAACATCCCATTCCTCCGGTTCAAACTTGTCAAAACCAGCCCCAGGACAGAACGTCAATTCACCGAAATAAATTTTTCCATCAATGTCATAAAAATCTACACGAACATAGGGAAAAGGCTGCGCCAACTTTGAAGCAAGTTTCAACATCTGCCTATACATAGGCGGTTCCTTGTCTTCTACATAGTTAGAAACCTTTCCCGTTTTTGCACAAAAATTTGCCGGCTGAAAACTATCCGCATAAAAATAATCGAAACGTCCATTGGAAAATCGATTGGATACGCGAAGCAAAATCTTGGGAACTCCTGCAAAAGTATGGAACTTATAATCTTTCAAATCAGAACCATCCGTTTCTTGCATAAATTTTTCTGCAATGATACGAGGCTTTACATGCTTATATGGCCATTCACGCCACAGGGAATAATAATTTCTACACATACAGGATTCAATTTTTTTCTTGGCTTTTTCCTTGTCTAATGTCTTTTTATCCTTGCAAACCACAAGGCCTCCAGAGTCATGAGTACACTTCAGAACAAACTGGTCAGGCAACTTGTTAAAATCAATATCCTCAAAATGATCCCATACACCCAATAGTGGAATGAGATACTCTTCGCCTATTTCCTTCTTGATGTACTCGCGGACAACATACTTATCCACCAACTGCGTATAAAGCGGATTGTGGTCATTCAATTTCTGCCATTGGAGCTTTTCATTAAACGTCTTGGGATGTTTCAAATCCGGAAAACGTCCAAAGAATCTGCGAAACATCAATCGGACATAAATTGACGAAGGAACCCAATCTAGCATGCCTTGTTGGGCAAGCTTATAAAAAAGTTCGTATGGGTGCAAAATATATTTTTTTGTTTTTTCAAACATATTCCAAATTATTAGACAGGCGACTAGAAACAATTTTTAGCTAAAAAAATTTTTTCAAGCCATTGACGTTATCTAAATATAGTTATTTTTGCACCCAACCTAGACTATGATTTCAGCAAAAATCATCATGACCGAAAAAAAAAGATTTGCCATAAATACTTTTGCTCAAACTTTTTCCTTTCTTGTTGGATTGGGCATTACCTTTTTCCTAACCCCGTTCATCGTAGAAAAGCTGGGAACAGCAGCCTATGGTTTTGTTGGTCTTGCCAGTAGCTTCGTAGGCTACACACAATTAATCACCGTTGCACTAAATTCAATGGCCGGTCGATTCATCACGATTTGCGTTCACAAAAACGATATGGAAGGAGCTCAAAAATATTTTAGCTCGGTTTTCTATTCCAACCTAATTTTCATCGGAATCATCTGCGTCATTTCAATCATTGCGATCTATAAGTTGGAATATATAATAAAAGTTCCAGAACAACTATTAAGCGACGTCAAACTTCTCTTTGCTTGCATGTTTCTTAATTTATTTATCAATCTTTTATTTAATGTCTATAACGTCTGCACATTCATAAAAAATCGTTTGGACCTTTCTTCCATCCGAATAATTACTTCTAACTTTATCAAGGCATTGCTTCTCGTTGTTTTATTCTACTTTTTTAAACCGTCCGTGTGGTTTATCGGATTAGCTTCCGTCATTAGTTCCATTTACATTGTCATAACCAATTTTCAATTTCGAAAGCTTCTTGTCCCAGATCTTTATGTTAGCCGCCATGCCTTCGATTTTCAAAAAATCAAGGAACTCTTTTCCTCTGGAATTTGGAACGTAATTTCACGCATCAATGGAATACTCGGACACGAACTAGACTTACTCATAGCGAATCTTTTTATCGGCACATTCCAAATGGGGGTCATTGCAATCACAAGGCGAATACCATCATTGATGTTAACCTTTTATGAAAGAATCAATGCTGTTTTTTCGCCAAACTGGACAAAACTATACGCACAAAACCGCTGGGAAGAACTTCACGCCAGTCTCTTGACATCAATTCGCTTTTTCGGCACCATCAGCTTTATTCCTCTCGCCATTCTCTTTGTCTATTGCGATTGGTTTTATGCACTATGGCTTCCATCCCAAGACGCCAGACAACTTTACATTTTAACCATTGTCGCCTGCATTGACTTGCCTTTCGCCATGCCACTTCAGCCAATCTACAATGTCTATCCGATCGTAAATAAAATTAGAGCCAATTCTCTTTTTGGCATCGGACTATATTCTGCAACATTTCTTGTTGTCTTTGTTGGCGTCCTTCTGACAAAAAATACATGGCATCAAATGCTAATTCTCGCCTCAACCCGTGCCATATTCAATACGTTAAAATCTCTCACATTTCTCCCTTTATACGGAGGATATTGTGCAAAAATTAGACCAAGTCTTCTTTACAAGAATACATTTAAAAGCATCTTTGCATTCGGCATCCTATCAACCATTCTCTTCCTAATAAAGACATTATTCGTTCATATCAGTTGGACAACTCTTGGCTTTTCTGTCATCATTTCCAGTGTCATCGGTAGCGTCATCGGATACATTCTAATCCTTGACACGAACGATAAAAAAATCGTCAAGAAAATCGGGATAAAGGCAAAAAGTAAAATTTTCAAGAGGGATCAACAATGATTTCCGTTGCGATGGCGACCTATAACGGTTCAAAATACTTACAGGAACAAATGGACTCCATTCTAAGTCAAACCATTTCCGATATCGAAATAGTCGTTTGCGACGATTGTTCTACGGACAAAACTTGGGATATTCTACAATCATACGCAGCAAATGACACCCGAATTCATTGCCACCGAAACGATTCAAATATCGGATTCAAGAAAAATTTTGAGAAAGCGATTTCCCTATGCCAAGGAGAACTCGTCGCCCTCTCCGACCAAGACGATATTTGGGAAAAGAACCATCTGGAAGTTTTACAAAACTTAATCGGGAATTACGACATCGCTTGCGGAAATGCGGAGCTTATCGATAAATACGGAAACGATTTAAATAAAACCCTTAGTGAAGCGGATTACTTTTATAAAAAAGCAAAAAAATATCAAGATTACGTTTATCGCATTCTTTTTAATAGTTCCTGTTTTCAAGGAGCATCAATGCTAATTAAACGGGAATTTCTAAATTGCGCAATACCTATCCCTGATAAAGTACAATATCATGATACATGGTTTGCCCTTCTGGCCTGTTTCAATAAAGGTCTCCTCTATTCTCACCAGGTTATTACGCAACACAGACGACACGAAAACAATGCGTCCCAAAGGACTAATTGGCATCATCTATTCAATCGCATTTATTTTAAAAGAAATATTTGCAGAGGACGCTACTTGATGACTTCAGCGATTCAAAATCGACTAAAAGATACTTTAACTAACGACCAAAAAGAGATTCTAAAATTCATTGAACAATACAAGATGAACAGAAAATTTTTTCTAGGAAAGATTAAAAACTGTTTATTCCGATTAAGACACCATTCTAAAATCTACACAACATCGAATAGATTTTTTTTAGAGTGGTAATAGCGGCAAAACGGGCATATTATTCAAATTGCTAACAGTCCCGCATAAAAAAGCTATATTACGGAAAAGAGAGTAACGATATGCGAAAAATTACTGAAGCAGAGCAAAAAAACATTCAACTTGAAGTTCTCAAAGAGTTCAAACGTTTTTGCGAGTTCAATCATTTAAATTATTCTCTAGGAGGCGGAACCCTTTTAGGAGCAATCCGACATCACGGCTATATACCATGGGACGACGATATCGACGTCATGCTTCCTAGAGCCGATTATCGTTTTTTTCTAAAACACTTTCAGCATTCGTACTTAAAAATTCAGCATAAAGACGAAGACAAAACGTATCCATTTCCTTTTGCCAAATTATTCGATACAAGAACTCGACTTACAGAAGATTCTTCCACACTTTTATCCGGAGTAGGAATTGATGTCTTCCCGATAGATGCTTCTCCTAACAATGAGAAAATATTTCATTATTGGTTTCATCTGACATTTCGTCTTTGGCGATATCGTCGGCAAAAAATACGAGGAATCGTTCAAGAGACCTTGTTATCTAGAAAAAAAAGGATTCGTTTGTTCTTAAGGAAAATTTTCTTAAAACTCATTCCCTATACGTGTTTGAATTTTTTTTACGACTTCACTATTCAATTTTTTAATGCCCACTATGATACAGCAAAATTTGTAGGCGCCTTTTCTGGTGCCTATGAAAGACAAGAACGAACGTTGGCTAGCGCCATGCGATGCACCGGCAACGCTATGTTTGAAGGCGAACAATATTCTATAATTCAAGGATATGACGAGTATTTGAAGAATCATTACGGGGACTATATGCAACTTCCTCCAAAAGAAAAACAGATTTCACATCACAGCTTCCACGCTTTTTTTATAGATGAGAATTTTCATTGCTAATGTACTTGCATCGCACATAAATTGACTAAACGCAAACCTATGTTAAATAATTGCATGTATCCCAAAGCCCTCGCATTTTTGATTCTTACGTACAAGCACGCTTCATTTGTTTTTTCACACACATTGACAAAAAAGGAAGAATTTTTCGAGCCCGAGCATATTTCAAATTGCAAAAAAAAGGCACACCGTTTGAATGAAAACCAAAGAAATGACATATTCAATGAAATCATAAACCGGCACAAAAAAATGGAACAACATTCTGTGGCACACGAACAACACCATGAAAAACGGGAGTTTCTTTTACTAAAAGGATGGATATGAACCAACCACTAATTTCTGTTATCGTTCCAATTTACAATGTTGAAAAATACCTGCCACGTTGCATAAATAGTATTATTCATCAATCCTACACAAATTTGGAAATCATCCTAGTTGACGATGGTTCTCCCGACAATTGCGCGGCCATATGTGATGATTATGCCAACAGAGACTCCCGGATTCATGTAATCCATAAAAAAAATGGAGGTCTCTCCGATGCAAGAAATATTGGATTTGAACATTCAACTGGAGAGTATATCGCATTTATTGATTCCGACGACTATGTTCATCCCCAAATGTTAGAAATTCTCTATCAGCTATCGCTAGAGGAACATTCCGAAATCGCCGTCTGCAATTTTCAGCCATTTTTGAAAACAGCTCCAGAAAATCTTACCGAAGCAATTCAGATAGAAACCCTCTCCGGAATAGATGCAGCAAAGCGACTTTATCAAAGGGACCATGCAACGCAAGCCGTTGTGGTCTGGAACAAGCTGTATTGCAGGCATATCATAGCGAAAAATCGATTTATTGTCGGAAAATTCAACGAAGACGAGTACTTCTCCTACAAGGCCCTAATACAAGCCTCCAAAGTGACATTCACTTCGCAAAAACTTTATTACTACCTAATTCGCTCAACCGGCATTTCCCAAGCAATTACAAATCCCAAATCCTTAGATGGCCTAGACGCAAAACAGGAAGCCATTCAATTCTACAAAAAAAACGGTCTTCGTTTCTTGCTTCAATTGGCCGTTTCCAGCTTTTTAAATTTTTCGGCAAAACGCTATTGCTTCGTCCAAAGGCAAAGCGGAAACAACAGAGAACTCCTAAAAGAACTTAAGCTTCGCCATAAAAAAGTTTTCCAGGAATTTTCCAGCACAATATCGCAAAGCGAACGATTTCGTGCGAGAATTTTTCAACTATTTCCTTTTTTGTTTTGGTTTTTTATTAAATATGACAAAATGAAATACAAGAACCCATCCAACAAATAAACGATGTTTCTCCTTTCCATTTTGGCATATTTTCTCTTTTTTACGTTGCTTTTCCTTATTCTGAAAGGCGATCGAGAAAAGCAATTACTAGCCCTACTTCTGGTAAACATTCTTTTTTACATCAATATCGGACTTATCGAAAAACCGGAATTAACTCCCTATCAACTTTTACCCTATCTCTTTTTTATAAAAGAAGCCTTTTTCAACTTTCATCAATTCAAGACGCAAATAAATTCATTTCCTGTCAAATTTGGACTGGGATTCATCTTTCTCGCCTACATTGCAACAACTTGGTCTAACGGAGGAAACTTTCACGATTACTATGAAGTATTTCGTTACTGCTTTGATAAATATGTCTCAATCATCGCTGTTTTTATTTGTGCAAAGGAAGTTGAAGAAAATACTCTTGTCAAGCATCTATTTTTATTTTTCCTCATCTTTTGTGGAATGGGATTTGTCGAATATCTGCTAAATTACAACTATGTCCGAGAAGCCATTGCCACCGCTTTCCCCTCTACAAGAGTTCCAGATATGTTTGGACCAGCTGGCATTACAAACGGATTTGGTTCCTCAGGCTGGAGAACTCGAATTTCCATAACAACAAAACATCCGACCGTCCTAGGCGTACTGCTAAGTACAATGTTTCTGTTTTCTCTTTCGTATTTCAAGGTTTCACAGAATCAATTCGATGTCCGCAAGCGAAACTTTGTTCTATTCTCCATTGCTTTTACAACCATTCTTTCTGGATCAAGAACCGCCATGGGATGTATCGGTCTCGGTCTCCTGATTTACTTTACAACTTCGCTTTCATTCAAAAAAAAGTTTCTTGCCATTATCATCTACGCCGTTGCTATTTATAGTTTGTCTTCCGTGGCAACAGCCGCTTTTTCCGCCAAAGACGGCGGAAGTTCGCTAGAAATGCGACAACAACAGTTGTTGTTTACCATCATTGAATTCGCCAATAAACCATTATTCGGGCACGGTCTCTATTACACGAATCACACCATTCTGGCCTCCGATGACGAAGGGAAAAGGCTCAACTTTGAAAAAGAAGAAACCTACGGTCTAGAATCTATCGTTTTCTATGCTCTTCTCGACATCGGTTTATTTGGAATCTTAGCTCTATTAATCTTTTACGGGCAAATCTTTCTATATTTTTTCAGACACCGGAAGGAGTCCCCTCGACTTGCCATTCAGGGAATGCTTGAAACTTCAATGCTTGTTCTATTCTTGATTCTTTCTGGAGAAATTGGTCGCAATACGGAAATTTGCCTTCTTTTCATCGGAACCTCTTTAGGACTCCTGCAAAAAGAAATTTCTACAAAAGCCGAAATCAATGTTTTTCAAAAATCTGCAAATTCCGAAAGCGAATAAAGGAATCCCACCGCGGAGCAAAACTTTTATCGTTTCCACCGTGGAACGTAGAAAAATAGAATCGATCAATTTTCAACTCGGAACGATTGCGAAAAAGCATGGAATCCAAATCAACAACAAGTTCTCCATCGAACCAAGTTTGCAAGATCCCATTTGCTAAAATCTTATTTTCGAAATCTACATCGTTCAGCTTAACTCGCATCAAAATCTTATGCCATTTTCCAGTAGTAATTTTTTTTTGCGAAATTTTCCCATTCAAATCCCATTTGAAATTATCCGCATAACGCCCCTTTTGACCGTAATAGTAAACATATTGCGTTAGAAATCCATCTTTTTTCCACATGATTCTATTGCTCCATCCATCAGCATCCGTCGGCTTGTTACCTCCAGTGTAACATTTTCCACCACAAAACCCCGGCAATTTTCCACCATTTCTGAAATCAAAATTCTTTTCAAAATACACTTCGTATGAGCACCATAATTCATCAGCATTCAGTTCGTCAAGCGGCAAGGAAAATTGAACAGCGCAACCATTTTTTTTGGAAGTGCCTACACAGCCCTTAGGATACTTTAGCCGCAAAACCGTTTCGCTTGAATCTTCAATCCACTCCGCCATAGCAGAAAGATTGATCCGAGTTACGGCGGAATTTAAATTTTCGGCAGAAATTGGAATTTCTGCAAAAAACAATTGATGAAAAAGAAGAATTAAGAACAATTGAATCAGATTCCTTTGCAAACATCCGTCAATAAGGATTGCCATCTTGGAATAATTTTCGATATTTCAAATCGATGAACCGATTCTAGACAATTCCGAGCAACACAATTTCGGGTTTCGGAATTTTCCATTAGCCAAATCATTTTTTTTGCAAACTCTTTCAAATTACCAAAAGGCACCAAGAAACCATTTTTTCCATTTTCAATGATATCTCGAATAGAAGCGTAGCTGTCAAAAGCGACCGGAACAACGCCGAACTGTTGAGATTCCGTTAAAGTCAATCCCCATCCTTCAAATGCAGAGGTCATCATGAGCAAAGCGGCAGTCTTGTAAAAGGGAATCGGGTCTTGACTTCCCAAGAACTGAACTTGTTTGAGTTTCAATTGTTTTGCCAATTCTTGATAAGAACACAGATCCTCACCATCCCCAACAACGCGAAGAACCCAATCTGAAGATATTATGCTCTTTTCCACTAATTGCCATATTCTAAGCACTAAGGAAATCCGTTTTTGTTGTTCTTTCATTCTAGCAACAACCAAAACCTCTTTTTTTTTGTGCGTCAAGATGTCCGGTTTCGCAATTTCCATAAACGACAGAGGGTTTGGAATCGAATAGAATCGGGAAGCCGGGCGTCCTAACAGATATTGAAAATCCGATTCAAAGGTGGAAGAAAGTAACAAAATTTTGGATATTCTCGGAAGAATCTTCTTCCAACGGTTCCGAAACCGTCGAATTTCCTTCAAGTAGAAAAAAGGATAAAGAGCAATTCGTAACAGTCTTCTTATTTGCGCAGTTCCATTGCCAAACGATTTTGTCGTAGCGACACGCCAAGATTTCTTCCATGTCGGAGGCGCCGTATGCCATGCAACGATATACGGAATTTGTTTTTCTTTTTCCTGTAAATATCGAGCTATGACACCATCATAAGCAAGCTGTTGGACAACAACATCAAAGGCGTTTTCCCCAAAAAACTTTTCTACATCAACAAGCTTTCCTTCAAAAAACAATTCAGATCCTGAATCTTCCACATAAAGAGACTGGATTCCATCTAAAGCAAGACCATTCATTACCGAGCAGGTAACTCTTTCCACCCCACCTGCATGGACATCCAACGGCGTATTATAAACAAAAAGGACCTTCATTTCACAATTTCCTGAATTGCATTATAATTTCGCTCACAATTTTTCACATCAGAATATTTAAAAAATTCTTTGATGCGCATTCGATAGACTTCTTCTAATTCACAATTTTTTGCCAGATAATTTTCGACCTTCTCTACCACACTTTCAATGTCCAAGCCAACAGGACCAAAACCATCCCTATCCGGGTCAAAATATCCCATTCCCTGGTGACCAGAACGATAGGCATTTCTATCGAACTGAAACAAGATGATGGGCTTTCCCATATAGGAAAAATCAAATTGAACGCTTGAATAGTCCGTAATCAGCAAATCACAGTCAACAAGCAGTTTTTGAACATCAAATTTTTCAAAAGAAGCTAATACGATTCTTTCGCTATTTCCCGGAAAAAGATTCAAATATTTTTGAACTTCAAAATGGGGATAAAAAATCAATTGATAATCATATTTTTCTAGCAGTTCTTTCAATCTGGCATTCTGAATCAAACCTCCAATATTGCAAAAATATTCAGAAGCCTTAAATGATTCATTTGTTGACCTGGAAAGGAAATGACGCCAGGTCGGCATCAACAAGATTTTCCTAGTATTCGATTTTTTGCATGGTAAAAAATCATAGCGAGCAAAACCCAACGTTTTCACAATTTCATGAGGATGGCCAAAACATTTTTCAACATATTCTGCTTCCCGTTCAGAAACAGTTACAAACAGATCAAACGATACCTTGTCTCGATGCAACCACGGACCGTCCGCCTGCGTTACCCCATGCTGCAAGAAGACATATTTTCCCGTCACAAAAATTTTCTTTAAGATTTTCACTTTGGACATGCGCAAGAACAAGTTACGCTCCGGAGCCCCCCCAAGTATATGAGCGCTAACTTTTACTTCGGCAGCCAAATAAAATAGGTAATGTTTCCAAGAGCCAAAATCAATCAAACGGTCTTTAGAAGAAAAATTTTTCCTATCTGGCGAATCTTTTTCAATTAAATAAAACGCATTGACTTCCGGATGAGTCTTTCTTACATATTCAAAAAGCCGAAAAGCATTGTCCCGTGCATCGACGCCTCGTTCTGCAAAGACCCACACATTAGAAAAACGTTTCGATCCTTTTAAGCATAAAAGGAAAAATTTCGCACATAGGCATTTAATGACAATCAAAAGCCACTTTCCATATTTCCCAATGCCATTTTTTTTCAATGCAGCTCTAATCATACAGCGAGATCCATTCCTTCTTGTGGATGTTCCAGGATCGTTTTTGCATTTCGGAATATGCCAAATTACCCTTCTTTGCAAGCGACTCTCGCGTTTCTTTCTTTAAGACCTCCAACGTCTTACATAGTGCCAGAAAATGTGATTCCGGAGAGACATAACGATAAACAAAAGAACAATTTTCTATTTCCGGTTCACCCCGAATGCAACCTATTTCAGGGCAAAGCATCGGCGTCCTATAAGAAAAGGCCATCCACAAGGTCCCGGAATTCAAGGCGCTGTCAATATCATACGGCGTGGCTAAGACATCCGACTGTTCCAGGTAATCTCCCATACAATCATTTTCGATAAACCGAAAATCAGCAACAATCGATTTACAGGAGCCTATTTTTTGCTGAATTTTTTTTCGATAATTTTCATCACTGCATTTTCCACAAATCAACAACACAAACTCCGATTTAAACAGTTCCGTCTTTTTAAATCCGTCTATCAACAATTCCAAATTCTTATACGGTCCAATTTTCCCTACAAAAAAAATAATTTTCGTTGTTTGAGAAATTTCGTACTTTGCCCGAATATCTATTTTCCCATCCCCAAAATTTTGAAAATAATCTCCGTGAGGAATGCAACAAATCTTTTCACGAAAGTGTTGCAATTCAGGAATTTCATTAATTGTTTCCGAACATAAAATATGAATTCGGTCACTCCAGTGCATCAAAATTTTCATCAGAACTTTAGAATACTTCCGACCCCGTTTTTGATCATGGGCGACTTTGTTATGAACAGTCCACACTATTTTCTTTTGAAATATTTTTAAACAGCACAAAAATCCCAACCGAAAAATGAAATTTAACAGACAACGAATTTCATTATTTCCACGAACATTTTCCAGCCAATTCAAATGACATGTTTTTGCTACAAAAAACGCTCTCAGTTGACCACGAAATACTTGATTCACCCCAACAACCCGAAACTCATCGGAAATTGTTTTTGACAAATTTCCTAGATAAAAATTTTCCTCTGTCTTTGCTTGCGGAAAGAAAAGAACCGTTTTCAATATTACCCCAATTTCAACAACTTCTTATAGGCACCGATAAGCTTCGGCTTTTCAAAATCCCATGAAAGCTCGGTTTCAACGCGCTTGCGTCCAAAAGCTCCCATTTTTGCCGCATCAGCCGGATGTTCCAAAATCCAAACAATTTTATCCCCGAAATCTTCTACGCTTGTATTCTTGGCATAAAGCGAAGCTTCCTGGGCAGAAAAACGGCCTTCCTTTAAATCGTATTGAACAATCGGTTTGCCGAACGCCATGTATTCCATGATTTTATTCATCGTCGATTTATCGTTCATTTCGGAAGGTACATCCGGGTTGACACAAACATCTGCCGTATTCAAGACATCAGCCAAATATTCATTCGACACGCGACCCGGAAATTCAACAAATTCTTCGAGCCCTTTTTGACGGTTTAGCATTCGCAGTTCTTCTAAAGAAGGTCCCCCTCCCATAATGCAAAAACGGATATCTTTTCGATTTAGTTTATTTACAATATAATCCACGGAATCCAACAGCAGTTCAATTCCTTCCTGCTTTCCCATTACCCCCACATAGCCCACTAGATAATTAAAGCCTTGCTTTACGGCAGGGTTGGCGGGACCTATCGTCAATTTTGAAATATCCGGGCCGCTACGAACAATCGTCACATTTTCCGGCTTCATTTTACCTCGCCGGATAGCGATTTCTTTATAGGATTCATTTGTCGCTATGGAATGCGAAGCGAAGAAATATGTCAAACGCTCAAAAAAGAGCATCAAACGATATCCCCAATTTTTCTTGCCAAATTTTGCAAGCCACAATTCCGGATTTATATCGTGATGGTCAAATAAAAGTTTGCACTTTGTAAAAGCAAGAAACGGCAACGTAGGAATGAAAAGCAAATCTGGGGGATTGCAAATATGAACAACATCCTGAACGCCATGTTTGCGGAAAATTTTCACCAACAAGCGGAATTCATGGAACAAGGCAGAACCATATTCAAAAAGATATTCTACGGACCGTTTCGCTTCTTTTAAAGAATGTCTATAAATCTGGATTCCGTTAAGCGTTTCTTCTGATTTTGGAAAAGTTTTCGTTTTAGGGCAAATTATACAGACCTCTGCGCCGGCATCATGCAAGACATTTGCCTCCTGCCAAACACGACGGTCAAAAGGAACAGGAAGATTCTCGACAACAATGGTAATTTTTTTCCCTTGGAGTTCCTTTTCCATTATTTTACTTACCAGCAAAGACCTTCGTAATTATTCAAAGAAAGAACCGATTCGTCTTTCAAACGCACCAAATCCAAAAAACAGATTTTAGGATTTTCATAAATCATTTTAGGTAATTCTGGATTTTTGACAGCAACAATAATCAGCTCCGATTCATCACACAAATCATGGATATCATTTTCCAATAAATGAACCATTCCATTCGGAAGTCTGGAACCGATATTTTCACCCTGCGCCTTGGCAAGGTTCAAAAAACGATCATAAATTTTTAAGGAAAATCCATTTTTCAAAAGGGTATCCGCTAAAACGACTGACGCGGAATTTCTCAAATCGTCGGTACCGGCCTTAAAAGTTAATCCGACAAGACCTATTTTCTTCTTGCCGCTATCAAAGACCATTTTCAATACACGTTCAATATGCTTTTGATTGCTTGCGTGTATGGAAGAAAGCAAAGGGGCTTGCACATCATGACTTGAAGCCAAATAATTCAAGCCCTTTAAATCCTTGGGTAAACATGATCCGCCATAAGCAAATCCCGGCATAAAATACATCGGGGAGATGTTCAATTGGGAATCCTTGCAAAAAAGCCTCATGACTTCATGGCTATCAATGCCAAGTTGTTTGCAAACAGCTCCAATCTCATTTCCAAAAGCAACTTTCAACGCATGAAAAGAGTTGTTTACGAATTTAATCATCTCGGCTACACGAGGCAGCACTTCTACGATTTCGCTCTTGAGCGGAGAATATAAAGTTCGCATTATGCTGCGAGCTTTTGCACAATTACAGCCGATTACCGTGAGCGGCGGATTCATGAAATCTTCAACTGCCTTACCTTCCCGTAAAAATTCAGGATTTGAAACGACAGAAAAATCGACATCTCGTTTTTTGCCGGACAGTTGTTCTAATCTTTTTCCTATCCGCTCATTGGTTCCTGGAGGAACTGTACTTCTCAACACCACCAAATGGAAATCGTTCTTTTTTAAAAGCGCCTTGCCGATATTCTCTACAACAGAATCAATAAACTGCAAATCCAAGCCATCTTTATCTGTTACAGGCGTTCCAACGCAAATAAAAGAAATATCTGATTCAAGGACGGCTCTTTCTGCGGATTCCGTGGCAGAAATTCTGCCAGACGCAAATCCTTCGGCTATCAATTCGTCAACATCGCGTTCCACAATTGTCGGACGCCCTGAAGAAATCAGACCGACTTTACGAGGATCCACATCACAGCCAATAACGCAGTGTCCCAATTTGGCAAAACAACCTATGCCTACGCAGCCAACATAACCGAGTCCAAAAACACTAATCTTTCCCATATAAGAAACCAACAAAAGTTATGCGTCCGCTTCGCCCTTTCCTACATTCGCCACGTCAAATCCGATTTTACGGAGAGCGGATGCGTCAAGGATGTTTCTTCCGTCAAATACAAAGGCAGGCTTTTCCATGCTTTTGTAGATGCGCTTCCAGTCAAGTTCGGCAAAGCACTTCCATTCCGTGCAGACGACTACCGCATGGGCGCCTTCGGCTGCCTTGTAAGGCTCGTCCTCGAAAGAGACCCGGTCGAGAACGTCTTTCAAGTCGCGCTTCGCATCGGGAATCGCCTTCGGGTCAGTGACGACCGGGCGGGCGTGTTCGGCGAGCAGATCGCGCACGACCAGGTTTGCCGGGCTTTCGCGGGTGTCGCCCGTATTCGCCTTAAAAGCAAACCCGAAAACGGCGATTTTCTTGTCGGCAATCGTATTGAACATCCGTTCGAGCATCCGGCTGGTGACACGGTGCGTCTGCCATTCATTGATCTTGACGACGCTTTCCCAGTAAGCGGCGACTTCGGGAAGTCCATAATAACCGCACAGGTAAACGAGGTTCAAGATGTCTTTCTTGAAGCAGCTGCCGCCAAAGCCTATCGAAGCCTTGAGGAACTTGGAGCCAATCCGATGGTCCTTTCCCATGACAAAGGCGACTTCATCGACGTCGGCGCCGGTTCGTTCGCAGAGTGCGCTGATCGAGTTGATGGAACTGATGCGCTGCGCAAGGAACGCGTTTGCCGTGAGCTTCGTGAGTTCGGAACTCCAAAGGTTCGTCGTAAGAATCTTTTCGCGCGGAACCCAATGGGCATAGATGTCCACCACCTTGGCAAGGGCCGCAAGCCCGGTCTTCGTCTGGTGGCTGCCGATGAGCACGCGGTCCGGTTCGAACAAGTCCTGGATGGCGGTGCCTTCGGCGAGAAATTCCGGATTGGAAAGGACTTCGAAATGCAATCCCTTGTCGTTTGAATTCAAGATGCGTTCCATCGCCGCGGCGGTGCGAACGGGAAGCGTCGATTTTTCAACGATAATCTTGTCCGATGCGGCGACATCGAGGATTTCCCGGGCAGTCTTTTCCCAGTATTGCAGGTCGCTGGCCTTGCCGGCGCCTTGTCCAAAGGTCTTGGTCGGCGTGTTGACCGAGACAAAAATGATGTCCGCTTCACGGACCGCATTCGGAATGTCCGTGCTGAAGAAAAGGTTCCGTCCGCGAGCGCGCTTGACGACCTCGTCTAGACCGGGTTCAAAAATCGGAAGATTGTCACCGTTCCATGCATCGATGCGTGCCTGGTTGATATCGACAACTGTCACCTTTACATCCGGGCACTTGTCTGCGATGACTGTCATCGTCGGTCCGCCGACATAGCCGGCGCCAATGCAAAGAATTTTCGTTGAAAAATCCATCATACCCTTAATTTAGAAATGTTTTTGGTAGGATATATCCCAATCGATGCCTGCAATCCCCCAAAAGTCCACCCCGTTTTCGCCTGTGATGTGATCCAGATTACGGTATTTGCGGATTCCTGCGCCGAGACGAGCCCGAAGCCCGCCAAAAAGGGAAACCCGATAGGTAAAATCGGCGACATATTGCCGTTCCACGATTCCCGACAAAGTCCGCTTTGCCGAAATCGCTTCGTCATAATCCGAGAAAAGTTCCTTGTCTCCCTGCCTGAGCCAGGCAAATTCCGCATTCCATTCATGCCGTCCGATCGTCCATCCGATAGTAAGCCACAAATCCTTTGCGTCCGGACCTCGACGGTATCCGAGCGGATAATCCACAAAGAACATGTCCGCGAAATCCGGATCGGACTGGGAACGATAGTTGGAGCGATACATGCGGCGGCTAGTATATTTGAGGAGCGGAAGGCGCTCATTCCCCGCTGCGGGATCCGTGAGGACCGCGTCTAAGCGTATGTCAAATGTTCCGAACCTGTTCGTCTCGATCGTCTGGCGGTAGCCGACAAGATGGCTCAGGATATTCCGGGTCGAATTCTTTCCGGTTTCCCCGACCGGGCTTTTGATGTCGTCGATTCCCAGCTGGTAGTAAAAGTTCGATCCGCGGATCGGGCGAAGTCCCAATTCGAGCGTAGCGTTCGCCTTCGTGTATCCCGTCGCATAGTTGTCATGCCAGAACATAAACGGGTTGATAGTCCGAAACTCGACCTGTTTTCCTCCGATGACAGACTGTTCGATGACGTAGAACCAGACGCGCTTGAAATCCACGCCCAGACGATGATAGACTAGCGTTTTATACGGTTCCGCATAGACGCGATTTCTCTGGTTGTCGATTTGCAGATGGGCCTGTTTCCATGTTTCGGTCGATGGATCGGTTTCTCCGTCCGGAGTGGATGACGTTCCGTGCAAATGCGAATTTAACGAGCTGATGAAAAAATCGTAACGGAAAAATCCCGGGGAAAAATTCCAGAGAATGGCGTCGTGGTAGGGAGCGCCTCCCAGGGCAAGCGTGTTTGGCGAAGGTCCCATATCCGGCTTGAAGCGTCCCGCCTGGACAAATCCCACGCCATATTCCCACTTGGCAAAGCCCTTGATCGGGACATTGATGTCGAGATTATTCGGCAAGTAAGTCGTATTCGTCGAAAGATCGTCTTCGTACCACGCTTCGATATCCTTTCGGAGCGGCAAGTCAAAATAGACCGTGAAATTTCGGTAGCGCCCACCGAGATACAGTTCGAACATCGGGTCGATGGTTTCGTACTGACGTCCCGTTTCTAACGGAATCTGCAGACCGCGCCAATTTTCTCCGTAGCGATCGACCGTGTCTGCGGCGAAAGTTCCCGTTTTGGGCGCCCCGTAAAACCCGAGAGAAATTTTGGAACCGACAAAGACGACTGTTTCCGAAAAAGCAGAAGCGGTCAGCAGAGCGAACGAGAGCATTACCGATTTTACAAGTCGCACGATTTTTAAAATATAGACAGTTTTAGGGGCGGGGCTTAGAACTCAGAGTGGAGGGTGAAGAGTTGAGAGTGGAATGATGTCGGACGGGAACGCTCTTCTGTCATCCTAGAGCGGAGCGATAGGATCCGGGTCAGAGCTTTGTGCTTAGAGTGGAGTGTGAAGGGTGGAATGTTTTTGTTGCGAAGCGACCCTTTTTCCGCCTGACGGCGGAGATGCGCCTTCCCGGCGAGGGGCAAGGTAGAGGGACCTTTCCGAGTTGCGAAAGGCCAAGGTCCCCCTTCCTTGCAACCACCCCCAGGGCCACGCCGAGTCTGAGCTGAGAGCTTAGAATAGAGTTGGATGACTGTGAAAGTGGATTCTATCGAGGCTCCGCCTCTCCAGAATGACGTCGGAGACGAACTCTCTTTTGTCATCCTGGAGCAGAGCAACGCGGAGCGATAGGATCCATTTCAAAAGAAACGCTGAAAATGGATTCTATCACTCCCTTCGGTCGTTCCAGAATGACGGTGAACGAAAACGGTTCGTTTCAAATTCCTGTGTCCCGCTTAACTCATCCCGAAAACTTAGACGTTCACTGTCTAATCCCTACTCCCTGATCCCTAATCCCTGAACTTAGACGTGCGTGGACTACTCCCTGTTCCCTCATCCCTACTCCCTAGGAGCTTAAATGTCCGCGACTCTAAGATCTATCAACTAAGTTCTGAAAACCATCTCCGCATACGGAAGTTCTTCAAATCCGGCTTTGCGGTAAACATGGACAGCCGGAACATTTTCCCTTTCGACTTCAAGCCGAAGCAGATAACCGGGAAATTCTTCCTGGACAAATTTCAAGAAGCCGCTTCCGATTCCCGCACCGCGAAACGAATCCTTCACGTAGATGTCCTCGATCCAGACCGTTCGTTTTCCAAATTCCGTCGAATAGCTAAACGCTAGCATCGCATAGCCCGCAACTTCACCGTCTTTCATAAAAATGTAGCCAGATGCAAAAGGAGAATCGTTCACGCATTCTTCCGCGTCCCTCCGAAAAATTTCCTCGGAGCCGTTTGTAAACACCGCCGGTGAAGCGTAAAAAATCCGCATCATCGAAACGACCTGTTCCACGTCGCCACGGTTCATTTTTCGAATTTGAATTGCCATCTGAAATTTTCCCGAAAGTGAGGATTACACATAAACAAAATTTTTTTCATCAAGTAGCGGATTTCCGTCAAAGCGGTAGGCGGCAAGAATTCCGGTTCCACGGCAAGAGGCAACGCTGTAATCCAAGCAGCAGATGTTCGAGCGGAAAAGTTTTGGCAAACCTTCGAGCCAATAGTGTCCAAAGAAATCCGGTCGTTCCGATTCCCCGTAAAAAGTTCTTGCCAAAATTTCTTCGGGAAGCCTCTGGGCGGGAATCCTTACTCCGGGTTGAAAAGCCAGATCGCGGAGCGTTTTTCCTAGAGGATTTTCCCACCACTTGATGCGCGCGCGAACGCGGCGAACACCTTCGCTATCGTAATAGAAAGCGCCGTTTTCCAAATCAACTTCCGGGCCCTGGACCGTATCCGACACAGCCTTCCGAAGTTTTTCTTCCTGAAAAACCCGAAAAAGATTTTCCGGAGAACCAATCGTTACGCAATTTTCCTTGCGAAGAAGCTGGACATTTTCTGCATCAAAACACGCATGTTGCGCCCGGAAATCCGGCATTTCCAAAAAAAGCGGAAGCGTCAAGAACCATTTCAGCACATCAAAAAATTCGGCCTGAAAATTTTGGTAAGACTCCAGCGTTTTCGCATGAATCAGAATTTTATGGATGCTATGTTCACGGAGATAGTCTCCGCTCGGATATTTCTGCCAAAAGCACAAAGCGTTGAATTCGTGATTTCCCAGAAGAGCCTTCGCCGATCCGCTTTCCACCATCCGCCGGACGATGTTTACCGTCCCACGAACATCCGGCCCGCGATCGATATAATCCCCTAAAAAGATAGCGGAACTCGTCGGATGCCGATACACGCCATTAATTTGTGCGTATCCCAACTTTTTGAGCAGGCATTCTAGCTTTTCCCGATGCCCGTGGATGTCACCGATAAAATCTATCACAGCGTTCCTTCCTTGAAACGCCTGATCATCACGCCGGAAACGCTGAGACGCCCAGTGTATTCTCCGATTTCTTCGCGAGGGATCCACTTCGCAAAGGCAAGCTCCGATTCCTGCACGGTGATTTTCGGTGAACCGGAAAGTTTTGCCGTAAATCCTGCGATGAGAGAATCGGAAAACGGCCACGGTTCACTAGCGACATAGCGGATGTCCTGAATTGAAAGTCCGGTTTCTTCACGGACTTCCCGCTCAGCGGCCTGTTCTAGCGACTCCCCGACATCCACAAATCCGGAAATCAGATAAGGCTTTGGATCCGGATTGTTCAGGTTGTGCGCCATCAAAAGCTTGTCTTCCCACGTGACGGACACGATGACAACCGGGCAGATTTTCGGATAGACCGTCGCACCACAATGTTTGCAAATAAAAGAACGCTCGTCCGTTTTCCGTTGCATCGGATTTCCGCAATGTCCGCAGAAACGGTTCGCCTGTTCCCAACGCGAAATATGCGCAGCGACCGCCCCGCCGAATGCGAGCGGAAGTTCGGGCATCGTTCGGAAGAAGCGGTTTCCTACAAATTCAAATTCGGAGGAACCTTGCGCGTAATTCGTATCCGCCGAAAAAAAAGCCCGTTCGTCAATGGAAAACAGGTAGTGCAGCGACTCGGAAATTTTCGGGCAGGCTTTTTCCGCATCCGCGACTGTCGGAATGCAAAAGGAGGATTCCTTTTTTTTCAGCATGGGCCGAGAGTTTTCCGTATAAATCACAAAATCGGAAAGTTCCGGTTTCTGGATCCGAAATTCATTGTGCATTACATGCGGAGCGATTTCATACATCATACGCGAGTGTTCTCCCGCTTGTGTTCCTTGAGAAAAGCGAGAGCACGGCTCTTGCGGCGAGCGTGTTCCTGCAAATCGACAGCAACATCAAATTCATCGACAATTTCCCTTCCGAGGATTTCTTCGAGAACATCTTCAAGCGAGACAAGCCCCGCGATGCACCCGTATTCATCGACGACTGCAACGATGTGTCCGCGCTGTTTCAAGAAGCGGAGAAGCAGTTTGTCAAGCGAAAGGCTGTCCGGGACAAACTGGATCGGGCGCATCAGTTTTTTTAAAGGGACATCGCGTTTCCCTTCGGCGACCAGGTTATAGACATCGCGTCGAAGGATCAGCCCGACCCATTTTTCCTTGTCCGCGGGATCATACAGCGGTATTCTGGAAAAAGGCCAGTTGGGATTTTTATCCAGTTCCGCGCCTATCGTACTGTCGAGAGGAAGCGTGAACGCGACTTGCCGCGGCGTCATGATTTTTCGCACAAGGACCGATTTCAGAGAAAGGATGTTCTTGATGACGGCGGCCTGCTGCCTGTCGAGGACTTCATCGCGAAGCCCCAGATTGACCAGGCTGTTGATGTCTTCAACGCTAACTTCCGGTTCTTCGTTGCTTTTTTTTGTCCAATGCTTCGTGATAAACAGGCAAAGCTTGATAAGTCCCGTATAGCTCAAAAAAATCGTGATGTAGTACATCGGAACGGCGCAGATCGGGCCGACGCGTTTTGCCTGTTTGACGCCGATCGTCTTCGGTGTAATTTCCCCGAAAAGGAGGATCAGGATGGACATCGCTATCGGAAGAATCACCTGGACAGTCATGCTGAAATGCGCAACAGCAAACGAAGTCGCCAAATAGACTCCGAGCGTATTGGCGACCGTATTGAAAATCAAAACCGATGCGATATAGCGATCGATGTTGTTCTTCACATGCGCGATATACCGCGCAGTAAATGTTCCCTTTTTGACAAGAGCATCTACCGAAGAGGCCGGAAAGCTGTAAAAGGCAGCCTCGGTATAAGAACAGAACGCAGAACAGGCAAGACAAAAAATCGTGGCGATAAATGTGAGCAACATATTTTAAAAGTAGGAATTAGGATTCAGGAGACAAGAGGCAGAAATCAGAAAATCAGGTTTGAAAAGGCGTCGAAATTTGCAAGTCGAATATTCGAAGGACTTCCGATGCGTGACTTTCGCAGTTTGCAAGCGAGCTTTTCACGAGTTCGCACAGGACAGGCGCCTTTCCGCAAAGCGTCCGTTCGATATTCGGAATCGTCAAGAATTTCGTGCGGAGAAAAATTTTTCCGAGAAAATATGTCAAAGGATCGATCCGGGATGCCGCGATACAAAATGTATTCGCCTTGAAAGCTTCCACGATGGCGCTTCCGGGACCCGCCACGACAAGTCTCGCACGATTCAACAAGGAAAACCGTTCGAAGGAATTTTCCGGCGAAAGAATTACCGGAAAATCAGAAGGCAGATTTTGCCGTAAAAACTCTTCGGTGCAGTTTCTGGAAGCGACAAACTTTATCGCCAGACTTTTTTCTTTTAATTTATACGCAATTTTCGTGTAAAATTTTAAATTCCGACGGATTTGGGCAATGCGACTTCCCGGATAGAGCAGAGCGGTATTTTCCTTCGGCAAGGGAGGAGTTTTCTCAAGAAAAGGATCGAACGGATGCGGAATTTTCTGAACCTGCAAACCATATTTTCGGTAAGCGTTGCATTCCACATCGAACATCGCCCGGATTTCCACGTTTGAACGGGCTTTTGGCGTCAGGAAATTTCGAATTCTTCCGGGTTTCCAGGCCCAAATCTGCGGAGGCTCCACATAGATGACGCGCTTGTCAAGTTCAAGCGCAAGCTTCATCAGTTTGATATTAAATCCCGGATAATCGACAGCGACAAGTCCGCGACAATCCTTGTCGCGCAACAAGCTGGCGAGCGTCAAAAAATGACGTTTTAATTTTTTAACATGGAAAAGGATGTCGGAAAATCCGTTCACAGGCAAATCGTCGAACGGGAAAACCTGTTTCAACCCGGCATTCTGCATCCGAAGACCGCCAGAGCCAATCGTCCCGAAACCTTTTCCGGCTATTTCCCGAACGACGTATTCTCCTAGAATATCGCCCGAATCTTCGCCTGCGCAAAAAAGCCAAAAAGGTCGTCCCAAAATCAGGCCTTGACTTTTGCCGAGACCCAGACGTTCGCCGCGCCGAATTCTTTCTGCAGCCATTCGAAGATGTCCGGAGTGTAGGCGATTTTGATAACCTGCGCACGAAGGGTGTGCACATGCCCCGAAAGGGTTTCCACATGAAAGACGACTTCCGCGGCATGCTCTCCGGGAAGGGCCTGGGCCATTTCAAGCCGTTCGAGAATCGCATTTAAGCGTTCTTCGACAAGTTCCACCGATGAAACGGTCACATGGATAAAGTTCACGAGACGCGCCCGGACCTCATCCATGGAAAAAGCCTTATCGACGATAATCTGCAATTTCGAGGGATCCTGGTTTTGCGGCGTGAGCTTTCCGCGGACGATGACGCGGTCGTCTTCGCCAAAATGGTCGCGACAACGTTCCCACGAATCCGGCGGGAAAAAGATGGAAATTTCTCCCTGGAAATCCTGCAACATTCCGGAGCCCATCGTTTTCGTTTCATCCTTTTTGCTCTGGAACGATCGAAGGCCCGTGATGATTCCCCCGACGCAGACTATCGACTTCGGATTTTTGGCGACGATTTCTTCAAGTTCGCTTTCCGCAAGGCTGTTCGTGGTGAACCCGCGGAGTTCCGGCCGGCATTCGTCAAGCGGATGCGCCGAAAGATACAGCCCGAGGACATCGCGCTCCTTGTTCAGAAGTTCCATCAATCCCCACGGTTGCGCTTCTTCGTAAGTTTCATCCATCCGGACTTCGGACGTTTCTCCTCCACCCATCAAATCGAACAACGATGTCTGTCCGGCATCTTGTTCCCTGCGGTGACGGCTCGCGACTTCAATCGCCTTTTCGACGCTCGCCATGAGAGTCGGCCTGTTTGGCGTCGTCGGAGACATCTTGTCAAAAGCACCAGCCATCACAAGGCTTTCGAGAGCCTTGCGGTTTAGAGGGGGACGTTTTTCCGGTTGAGCCGTCTGGTAATCGCCGACACGCTTGCAGAGATCGAAGAGCGTCTTGTAAGGACCATGCGCCTCACGTTCCGCGACAACGTCTTCTATTACGGGAAGTCCAACATTCCGGATTCCTGCAAGGCCGTAAAGAATCTGTCCGTTCTTGTTCGCCGAAAAGACCCCGAGAGACGTGTTGATGTCGGGCGGAAGCACCTCGATCCCCATCCGCTTGCATTCCTGGACGATAGTCACGATGTCCTCCGTCTTTCCCATCTTGGACGTCATCGAAGCGGCCATGTATTCCGGTCCGAAATGCGTCTTTAGGTAAGCGGTCTGGTAAGCGACGTAGGCGTATGCCGCCGCATGGCTCTTGTTGAAAGCGTATCCGCAGAACGGAAGCACCGCATCCCAGACTTTCTGGATCATCGCCTTGTCGTAGCCGCACGAGACGCACTTTTCCTTGAATTCCGGTTCGAGCTTCGCCATCTTTTCCGGCATTTTCTTCGCCATGATTCGTCGGATGTTGTCTGCACCGCCGAGCGTGTACCCGCCGAGAATCTGCGCCAGCTGCATCACCTGTTCCTGATAGACGATAACGCCGTAAGTTTCCCCGAGGACAGGTTCCAAGTCCTTGTGGTAGCAGTCGATTTTTTCGGTGCCGAGCTTCCGCGCGATAAAATGCGGAATCTGTTCGATAGGCCCCGGGCGGTAAAGCGCGTTCATTGCGATGAGGTCGCTGATTCGGGACGGTTTCAGTTCGCGCAGATACTTCTGCATTCCCGGAGATTCAAACTGGAAAACCGCCGTCGTCATTCCCTTGCTGAGGAGCGCAAACGTTTCCTTGTCGTCCGTCGGAACCTTGTCCATGTCCAGTTCGATGCCGTGCGTTTTCTTCACCATGTTCACCGTGTCCTGGATGATGGACAAGTTGATAAGACCGAGAAAGTCCATCTTGAGCAGACCGATCGTTTCGGAATAATGCTTGTCATACATCACGACAGGCGTGTCCGCGGGAGCCGCCCGGTAAAGAGGCGCCAAGTTATAAATCGGCGTAGGCGTGATCACAACGCCGCACGCGTGCACGCCGGTCTGCCGCGGAAGATCTTCCAATCGAAGTGCGATTTTCCACAGTTCCTCGTAAGATTTGCGGCTTTCGATGAGCGCGTGAAGCGGAGCCGGATCATAATCCGGAGCGACGGGAGCGCCTTTTTTCGTCTTGCCCGTCCACGCTTCGGTGAGGCTGAAATTCAGGACCCGCTGCGGAAAGAGCTTGATGATCGCCCCCGCTTCGCGGTGGTCGATGCCTAGCACCCGGGCGACATCCTTGATGACCGCTTTGGATTTCAGCATTCCATACGTGATTATCTGGCCGACGCAATCCGCGCCGTATTTTCCCGTCACGTAGTCGATCACACGACCACGATCCCTATCCGCAATATCCGTATCGATATCCGGCATGGAAACGCGTTCCGGATTGAGAAAGCGTTCAAAAAGAAGCCCGAATTTGAGCGGATCGATGTTCGTAATGCCGATGATGTACGTTACGATGGATCCCGCTGCAGATCCGCGGCCCGGTCCTACGGGGATTCCATGTTCCCGAGACCAGTTGATGAAATCCCACACGATGAGCAGATAACCGGCGACATTCATGTTGCGGATACAGTTCAGCTCCTTATAGACGCGGTCGCTCACTTCCGTTCCGTGCTGCGGATAGCGGAGCTTTTCGTCGGGAAAACGACGTTCCAGACGTTCCCGGCAGAGATGGATCAGGTAGGCATCGGCGTCACCGCCTTTCCGGCAGAGCTTGTCGCGCTCCATGATTTTTTCTACCGCTTCCCTGTCTTCGGCGGTAAAGCGTTCGACCGTCTTGTCCTCGTGCTTTTTCAGATATTCCTTCGCAGCCTTTTCAAACGCTCCGGGATATTCCTTTGCAAATTCCTCGTCCATCACCCGGTAAATTTCCCGACATTCCTCGGACTCCAGGAACTCTTTCGGAATCTGGTATCGCGGCCAGAAATCATCGCCGATTCCCGTCTTCACTTCGAAATGGCAACGCGCAGCGATTTTCTCCGTGTTGTCAATCGCTTCCGGAAAATCTGCGAACAGGGAACGTATCTCCGCTTCCGTGCGAAAATAAAACTGATCCGTCGGAAAACGGTTGTCGGTAAATTCCTTGAACTTTTCGACCAGGGCGATACAGCGCAGCGCCTTGTGTGCGTCGGAATCTTCCCGCTTGATGTAATGGACATCCCCGACAGCGACCAATTCGCGAGAAAGCTCCTTCGCGAGCGAAACCGTAAAAAGGTTCAACGTTTTCTGGAGAGCGATTCCGTTGTCGCAAATCGAAAGGTAGAGATGGTCATGGTCAAAAATTTTATCCAGCGATTCGATATACGCCCGAGCCTGCGCCTCCCGGCCCGCCACGGCATTTGAACCGTATCGGCTAAAATAATCTCCGGCAATCGCGATGAGCCCTTCCCTGTGCGCCTCCACCACCGAAAGCGGCACCGACGGCGTTTCCGACCAGCGCGACGCATCCTCGTAGCGGTAACTCACGATGCGGAGAAGGTTATAATATCCCGTCTCGTTTTCAACAAGAAGTGTCAAGCGTTCATAGCTCTGCGTATCCCTCGAATTGCAGCCGGGCGTATCGACATAGATGTGGCATCCCAGTACAGTCCTTATCGGAGCGAGCCCCTTTTCCTTGCGCTTCTTGTTCAGGGCCTTTCCGCGTTCCTGGAATTCCAGGATTCCGAACATCGTCCCATGATCGGTCAGGGCGACCGCATCCGCATTGTCCGCAGCCGCCGCGGCAAAAATATCGTCAAGCCGGGCAGAAGACTGGAGAATCGAGAATTCCGAATGCAACTGGAGATGGACAAAGCTCATGAAAATCCCCGGCTATTAAGTGCGCGCCATCCGAAGTTCCGCAATGGATTCAAGCGGCAGCTCCAAAGCCTTTCCGCTTGGTTCAAGGACTATTTTCGCAACGAAGGGAACCTTGGAAAAATGCAGAGATTCGACTTTAAAACGAATTTCGTCGGGGAGCTTCGGCAATTTTACGTTCTTGATTTCCTTCCTGGAAATTTTCGCTTCCAGGGAACCTCCCGTAGAACGCGCATAGCGCAAGACCTTGAACAGATCGACCATGGCAAATTTCTGGAAATCCCCGCCATACTTGGTCGTTTCGAGAGCCGCCGACACGGACGTTCCATCGATTTCCGGCCTAAACTGGGAATCGGGTTCGCCTTCCGGCGTCCAGCGCAGCCAAAAAGCCTTGTTCCAATCCGTATTGTGGAATGGTTCCGCCGGTATCACATTTGAAGGAAGCGCCGGTTCCAGTCCGTAATGCTTGATAAGTTCGCGGATTTTCGGTTCAAATTCAGGTTTCACGATAAAACCGTAACCGGGAATCGACTCCTCGACCATTTCCATGAACTGAGCAAACTGTTCAAGCGCTTCGCGGATTTCCGCCCTGTCGATTTTCAAAATCCGAACCGTACGGAATGCAGAATCATAATAGCAGGCTTCCCATTCGTGCATCGATTCGAGCACATTCGCGGGGGCGCCGATCCAGCCTTCGAAACTTTCGACCGAATCCTTGGAAAATCCCGTTTTCAATCCGTTCAAGAAAGTATCCCGGGAAATCGCAAAACGGAGATACGGTTCATCATTCTGCACATCCGCAAGGCACGCCGACATGAACAAAACGCGCGGAGCGCTTTTCACCGAAATGACCATTTCAAAATTCGGGAGCGTCGAAATCTGCGCCCCGAGCATCGGCGTCGCACCGGACGAAAGCCATTCATGCGCCCAGGCAGAAAGGCGAACCGCAACGATTTTTCCCGACTGGACAGAGAATTCGAGAATTCCCAAAAGCCAAAGCTCGGCAAGCGGTTTAGGAAGCGCAGACCAAAAAATGTCGTCCGAGGCAGGCAACCGGAACGTCGGATCCAAGGTCCAGAGGATCCGTTCCGCATGCATCGCGGAGACGTTCCGCCGGATAGAAAACAGGACATGCTTAAAGAAACTATCCGAACCGTGAAAGCGGCGGGTTATCCACCATTCGAGAATTTCGTTTTTAAGCCGGAAGCCGTTATGCTTTAAAAAATCAAGTGCGGCATCCGTCACCACCAAATCCATCCCGCGCTGTTCAATCCAATTGTTTGCCGACAAAAATTCCATCAAGAGGGTGATTTCCTCACGGGTAACTTCAGCGGAAAGCGTTTTGGAATAGCGGAACGCCTCTTCGCAAAACTGAATCGATCGGCGGTGCAAATTTCCGGTCCCGTTCATCTTCATCTTTCCGAGCCGCACAAAGGAAAGCACCAGGCAAAGATGCCAGACCAGCATATCTTCATAACTGAAGAAGCGCATTTTTTCGTCCGCAGCGCGTTCTTCTGTCAGAAGAAGTACATTCTTTAAAAAATCGTCAAATCCAAGATAGACGTAAGAACCTTTTTCCGTTTTGGACCGCCAAATATAAAGCTCCTTGGCGGATTCGAGCAGAAACGGTTCCACTTCATCCCGCTTGTTTGCCGGCGCGGCCAAACGCAACTCGTTGATTTCAAGTCCACGGATTTCGCTGTGATAGATCAAAAAAAGGCAGAGACGTTTCCACGGTTCGAGCGAAGCGTAAAATTTTTCAAAACGAGCGGAATCGGTAAAAAATTCAAGCGTTTCCGAAAGAATCTTCGCATTGTTCAGCAGCCCCCGGGAACCGAACGCCTTGGCGTGCAATTCCTTGAGCTGGGGTTTGGCCATGTTATCTAAAAAATCCTTGACAGCGAGCATAGAATCTCCAACAAACAAAGGCCAAAGATAGAAATTTTAACGCTCTAAATACCGAGCAGGGACTTCAATTCTTCGAGACTGTGAGCCACTTCATGTTTGCCGTTCCAAAGCTTCGTAAAGCTTTTTCCATAAGCCTCGCCGACAAGACGGTTGTCAAGGAAAAGCGCGACACCGGAATCGGATTCGCTCCGGATCAGGCGGCCTAGGCCCTGGCGAAGTTCCAGCACCGCTTCGGGGATGTAGAGATTGCGGAACGCATTTTCTCCCTTCGCTTTCATCTTTTCCGAAAGGCTCGCAATCAGAGGATTCGACGGATTGGGGAACGGAAGTTTCGGAATGACCAAAAGTTCGAGCGCATTTTCCGGCAGGTCGATCCCTTCCCAAAAAATCTGGCATCCGAGGAGGCAGGCTTCGCGCTTCTTCCGGAACATTTCCACGAGGCTGTCCATGCCGCCATCGAGCTGCTGGCACAGAAGGAGCTTGTCCTTTGCGGCAAATCTCGGAGCGAGCGCATCGTGCGTTTTCGTCATGCTCAGAAGACTAGTAAACAGGACAAGCGCATTTTTCTTGTTCTCGGGCAAAATTTCAGAAAGAACATTTTCCAATGCCTTCTGGTATTCGGGAACGTTCGGCTTCGGCAAGAAATCCGCGATGACAATTCGGCGGTTTTTGTTCACGTCGAAATCGGAAGGGTAAGTGCGGACAAACGGTTGCTTGGACTTTGAAAGCGTCGGAGCGAGCATCCCCATGCGACGTTCAAAATATTCGAACGAGCCTTGCACGGAAAGCGTTGCCGAGGTGAACGTTGCGCTTTTAATCCACGGATAGAATTTTTCGGTCCAAGGTTTTCCCGGGTAAAGCGGAACCGCCCGGAGAATTGCTGTATGCGGGTTCCCGGGTTCTTCCATGTAAAACACCCAGTCGTCCTTTCCCGCGAGAACAATAAACCCGAAGTCATCGGCAAAACGACCGATTTCCATCGCAGCGCCTTCGAGGTTACGGGCGACTAGCGAAAGGGCCGGGACATTTCGCAAATTCGCGCAAAGGCTTTCCGAAATCGCCTTGACCGAATGACACGCTTCCAGAACGGGCTTCGGATCCGTATCGTATTCGGCAAAGATTCCCTTTGAGAAACGGAAACCGTCCGTCTTGCGCTTGAAAACTTTCTTGCCGAGCTTGAGGAAGAACCGGTGCAGCGACTTTTCGCACTCCGTCGTAGCGGTCCGCAAACGCTCGCAGGATTCAAGCAACGAAACATCCGCGTTCAACGTTCTCAGCTGCGCTTCGAGTTCCGCGACAAGCCCCTTGTCCTGTTCCTTCGGGTGCACCAGAATCTTCGTGATATTCCTCAGGCGGAAAAAGCGGACCATCTTTCCGAAGCCGGAATGGCTCATCGAAGGCAAGCGGTGCGCTTCGTCAAAGACAATGTGGTCGTAAGCGGGAAGCAGCGCAAAGTCGAGAGCAAGATCCGAAAGGAACAGCGAATGGTTGATAAAGAGAAGGTTCGCCTTCGCCGCCTGCCGACGCACGTTCAAGCCGAAACATTTGCCGTAATAGGGACACTTTTCTCCGAGACACGTTGAAGCCTCGCTCGAAAACTTGTTCCACAGCAAGCGGTTCCGGGAAAGATTGAACCCCGTATTTTCGCTGCCGTCGCCGGTCCGCGTCTGTTCAATCCAGGGGACAAGTGTCATGAACGATTCGCGCTCGTCGGGAGCGAGCAGGACATCGGGCGAATTGAGATGTTCCTCGAATTTTCGGAGACAGATGTAATTGCCGCGGCCTTTCATCACGAGCGGCGAAACCTTCTTCCCAAAAAGCGGAGCAATCATCGGGAAATCGTGCCGGCTGAGCTGTTCTTCAAGCGTGCGGGTTGCCGTGCTGATTACGACCCGTTCTCCGGAAGCCGCCTTGAGAGCAGCCGGAATCAAATAGGCGAGAGTTTTTCCCATCCCGGTTCCCGCTTCGAGAATCGAGATTCCTCCTTTATACATGTTGCGTTCCACGACATCCGCATAGTTCGCCTGGGATTCGCGGACTTTGTAATTCGGAACGACTTCCGAAAGTTTTCCGTTTTCCGCAAAGAAGTCCTTCACGCGGGGCAAATGTTCGCCCGGATTCTGGGAGGGCGACGGAATATCTTCCGGCTCAAGCGGAGAAAGTTTTTCGTGCGACGGAAGGCAATCTTCAAAAATCTTTTCCCAGACAGTCCCCAGCGAAAGTCGATAGAGATGATGCTTCACAAACGAATCAAACGAATCGATTTCCTGGAGCGCCTTCCAGAAAAGCTTGCCACAGGCATCCGCATCGGGAAGCGCCCGGTGTGCACGTTCACGCGGAATGTCCAGATACGAAACAAGCGTTTCCAGCTTGTGATTCGGAACGTTCCTGAAAGCGATTCTCGAAAGGACAAGCGTGTCAAAAACAGGATTCGAATCAATGGATATTCCCACCTTGGCAAAGGAATTTTTCAAAAACTTCGTATCGAACAGTGCGTTGTGCGCGACAATCGGGTAATCGCCCAGGAATTTGCGGATGTCACCGGCAACAGAAGCAAAGTCCGGCATATTCGCCAAGTCCAAATCGGAAATTCCGGTAAGCGAAGCGATAAACGGGCGCAACTGTTGCGCAGGCTTAATCAAAAAGTCCTTATTCTCTACCGGTTCGCCGTTTTCAAAACGTTCCATGGCGACTTCGATGATCTCATCGTGTTCAAAATCAAGTCCGGTCGTTTCCAAATCGAGTGCGATATACACGTTCGGTTTCATCTGATTCCTCTATTTCTTGCCAGCCGAAAGAATCGGCAAGCGGGATTCGATTGCATATAAAGTATTTGTGCCGCGTTCAACGACAAGCGTATCCGCCAAGGCGCGCCACGGCATTCCATGGTCAAATTCAAAAAGGTTTCCAGCGTAAGGGACGTCCAGGGAATCCTTTGTCCGATAATATTCCATCAGATATTTTCCTTCAAGCAAGTTATCCATCTGGAAATTCCCGTCAATCGTACAATTCGCCGTCACAAACTTTTCGGAATCGACCCGGCGTATGCGCACCCGCGTATCCCTGGATGCACCGGGAATCTTTCCCGAAAGGCTCGAAAGCTGTAGTTTCGGAACCGTTTCGAACTTCGCCCACATCCGCGTCTTCTGCGTCACGATCGTATCGCGTTTCCCCGTCACGGAATCCGGGGAAGAAAGCGTCGAATCCGCATAGCGTTCCAGCAGTTCCACTTTTGCGTCCGTCTGGAACTTTTCTTCGCCGAACACCAAAAAACGCACAGGATCCTTTCGCAAGATCTTCACCGGAAGCGTGTCCTTGTTCAGGACAAATATCAGCCGACCCTGAAGCGAATCTAGCAGGGAATCCGCCACGGGCTTGTCATAGACGACCTCGACGGAATCCTTCGGAAACACGTTCTTCGCCCCGCTTGCAGGAACCGTCGAGACCTTCGCCGGAGAGAGTGTATCGCCCTTCATCTCCTTCCAGTCAATTGAAAGCGTCGAAAGCCTTTCGGAGAGCCGCCGTCCCAAAGAATCCCGGCCGACCTTGCACGCAAAAGTATAGGACGAATCGCGGTTTGCCAGAGAATCGAAATAAAATTCCACCTCGTCGCTTTTCGGCGAACGGTAAATCCAATCCGGAGCGATCCGCTCGGAATCGGGAGAAAAAAGCGCGCAGTTTTCCTTGGACAAAAATGCGCTGTCAAGCAAAAGATTCTTTGAAAATTTCGCCGAGAGCGAAGCCTTTCCCGTCTGCGTCACGGCATCTAACGAAACGGGCGTCGTATCCTGATCGGCAAGGGCAATCCAGAGCGTGTCCGCGCTTTGCGGAGAAAGCTCTAAGTCAAACTCTCCCACACCGGCAAGTTCAGCCGACGGTTCAATCTTCTGGTTGCCGTTTTCATCTAGAAAGGCGACGACGCGGTAACGGCCCGCTTTAAGTCCCGCCAAGTGAAAGCGCCCAAGGCTATCCGTCTGCGTCGAGAACAGGGGAATTTCCCGGGTGAGCTTCGGGAGCGAATCCGCCTCCACGTTCAGGGAATCGCGGAACTTTTCCAGGTAATGGTGCATCGATCGCTCGGCGGCTCCCATCAAAAAAAGCCCCACGGTCGGGTATTGCTTTTTTTTCACCATCGAAGATGTCACCATGACGCGACCCGACACGGAAAGAGAATCGATGACGGGGCCAGTCGAAAAAGTCAGACGGAAAGGCTCCGCAATCGCATTACCGCGCAAGTCCTTGAGACCGCTCGCAATCGTCAGCGTATATGTCGTATTTTCATCGAGCCTCGCCTTCGATCGGATAAAAAGTTCATCGCCATCGACTTCGAGCTTGAGCCTCTTTTCAAGCGGCGGAGAAATCGTTACGGCGCTCCGCGGAACCGAAGTCGCAATCCACTCGTCAAACTGCAGATGGATATTCAGCTCCGGCGTCACGTTGACGGCACCCGGCGCGGGGAACACGCCGGAGACTCGCGGCGGATACTTGTCTTCCGGTCCCCCCTGCGGCGCAATGGACGTTGCACAGCCAATGACGAACAGGAGAAAGAAAAAAAATGTCCACCCGCGAAATTTCATTTCAGCGCATCAGTTCCCGATCAGATGGATAACCTTTCCTATCCGCGAGTAACGGATCCGGAACGGAATCTGGAACCACGTGAGTGGTTTCCTAAACGAAAAGCCTTGATCGGAATTTTCAAACGAGAAATAGACGATAAAGGCTTTCGCCTTGATATTCTTCTGGGAAACGAAACCCCAGTAGCGGCTGTCCGCGGAATTGTCCCGGTTGTCGCCCATCATGAAGTAAACGGGATATTTCACCTCGTAGCTTTCCACCGGAGAACCGTCCACCAGAAGCCTTGCCCGAAGGGACAGCGACGAATCCAGCGAAACATTGTAGGCGAGATCGTCTAGTTGCGCCCCTTCAAAATAATCATAGCTTACCGGGCGGGAAAGCCCCGGATAATTGCCGTTCGGGTCAAACTTCGGAATAAATCCAGTCCGCGCAAGCTTCGCAAACAAGGCAAAGTCCAGCGGTCCCACAATCGTATCTCCCTGGCGAAGCCCCTGTCCGATAATCCTTCCTTGCGAAAGAACCACATTCAGCAAAAGGCTCCGGTCGCTCTCCACGGGAATCCGAAAATCTTCAAACGTATAATTCGGCGCTTCTACGGAATCCTTGAACAGGGAAAGTTCCAGTTCCACCTTCTTATCCAGGTTTTCCTGCGTCATCAGGGATTTCACCCACCAGAGCCTCGAAAGCGAAAGCCCTTTCAAGTCGATTATGTCGCCCGGAGCGGGAATGCGGACAGGATCAAGCGAATCCCGCGCCCCAGCGGAACGGAAATATGCCGAATACTTTCCTTTTCCCGGCAGCTTTTCCTGTGGAACGCCGTTCTGGAACAGCACACCATTCCGCACGGAAACCGTATCGCCCGAAGTTGCGACACACCTCTTGATAAAATCCTTCGGCCCGTCAGCGTAATGCACCAAATGAGGATTCCCCGGAATCGGTTTGGAATCCCAGTAATAATTTCCGAACATCAGCCCATCGGCCAAGTGCGTGTAACGCGCATAATCGTAATCGGGATAGGCGGGCTCGCCCGGATAGCGGAAAATGACGATATCGCCTTTTTTAGGACTGGTCACGCCCGGAAACTTCGAATGGGTAAACGGAATCGGGGAACCGTAGGTAAACTTTAAGCCCAAAATAAAATCGCCGGTGAGCAGCGTATTTTCCATGGAACCGCTCGGAATCTGGAACGCCTGGATAACATATTGGATAACCACCAATGCACAGACTATCGGAATGACAAGTTCCCTCATCAGGGCTTTCACGCAACGGGATACTGACTTTTTTGAAATCATACTTTTAAAAAATAGAAATTTTCAAAAGAGCTTAACTCCAAACGCAGTAGCCCCGTGCCCATTATTTTCTATTTTGCAAACATGAACGATATTTTTGAAACATATCGAGGCCTAGTCCTCCTTTTTTCTATCGCCATCCTTCTTCTGATTATCTCACGTCATTTAATCCTTCCTTTTTTCAAAAAAATCGCAGAAAAAAGCAAGAACAAGTTTGACGACAGGCTCGTTGAACATAAAACCCCCGAGCGTGCCGTTTTCATCATCCCCGGTTTCGTTTTCTATCTGGGACTTCCCTATGCCTACCCGCAATCCACCTTTCTTTCCCATTTCCTTTTCACGCTAAACAACATCTACATCATCACCGTCGCATTCTGGGTATATGATTCCATCCTGCACGCATTAACGGATCACATTCTTCTGAATTCTTCAAAGCAGGGAATTCCGCTCCAAGGCGTAAGGCAGGCGGCACTTCTCATCGGATTCCTGATCTGCACCATTCTTGTCGGCTCACAAATCACCGGGGAAAGTCCCATCATGCTGCTATCCGGGCTAGGCGCCCTCACAGCGGTATTCATCCTTATTTTTAAAGACTCCATTCTCGGATTTACCGCCGGAATCCAGATAGCGACATTCGATTTGGTCCGCACCGGAGACTGGATTGAAATTCCAAAGGAAAATGTCAACGGGATAGTCCATTCCGTTTCGCTGACAAGCATCCGGATCACCAACTGGGATAATACGACAAGCATTCTTCCGGCATACAGCATCGTTTCCATGCCTTTCAAAAACTGGCGACTGATGCAGGAATCCGAAAGGAGACGCATCACGCGGACGCTTCCAATCGATGCGCGTTCCGTTGCCCATCTTTCCGAAGAACAGGCCAACGAACTCAAGAAAAATCCCCTATATACAGAAATCATCGACAACATCGACAAGAAACTTTCAGCAGGAGAAAAGCCGCTCAACCTAACAGTATTCCGGCTGTGCATCAACGCATTCCTGCGTTCCCTCCCCGAAATAGACTCTAACCGCTGGCTCATCGTCCGTGAAAAAGAAGCGACCGGATATGGAATTCCCCTAGAAATCTACGCTTTTACCACCTATTCGAAGTGGATGGATTACGAAGAATTTGCCGCGACCCTTATTGACAGAATTATCGCCAAACTCCCCGATTTCGGATTAAGGCTCTACCAGAAAATCTAGAGCTTAGTTGATAGATTTTAGAGTCGCGGACATTTAAGCTCCTAGGGAGTAGGGATTAGGGAACAGGGATTAGGCCGCGGACGTCTAGGCTTTTTGTCGCGAAGCGACTGGGTCGCCTACCCGGCGAGGGGCAAGGTAGGGGGACCTTTCCGAGTTGCGAAGGCCAAGGTCCCCCTTCCTTGCAACCACCTCCAAGGCCACGCTTTTTTTCAGAGATTTCGATTTGTCGTCATTCTGGAGGCTGAAAGCCGATAGAATCCAATAAAAACAAAAAAGGCACCCTTCGGGTTCTCTACGCTCGAAGCTACTCTTCTAGAAAAGATAGCCCACCTCGCCTGTCAGTTTTTCAGGGTCAAAAGACCGGGCATAAACATCGAAGCAAGAGTTCGGAGCTGATTGAATCTTGTTAGATCGGGCATAACTACCGAAGGATGCCTTTTTTAATATAAACAGGAAACGCTCCCGAAACAAGCATTTTTTGTCGTTATTTCTGTACTTTTGTCATTTATTTGTCAAAATGTGATGATGCTTGCAATCTGTCAAGTTCATCGGACAGCATATCGACAAGAACTTTCGCCACTTTCTGGCTCTCCTGGTAAAATTCCTTGTATCGGGCGTGGCGACGGCGCATATCGAAAAGTTCCGATGTAATATCCATCGCCATCAGAAGCATCTGCTTCCGCATATCCATTCTTGCGTCCGTCTTCACGTATGTTTCGACTTTTTTTGTCACATAGGCGACAATCGCAGAAAGTTCCGCATCGGTAAGATCCGTCTGGATTTGAAACCGGTCGTTCCCGATTTCAACCCGAGTTGTATGCAAGGAAGAATCCCGAGCGTCCATTGGTCACCTCATTCCTTCATTCCGACGCCAAACGAATCGGTGGCTGCGAACCACCTCAGCCGAAAAAATCCGCTTGTGCAGACTCCTCTGCCGAATCATTCGACTGTTTCTCGGAAACTTGCGGTTCTTCACCCGGCGACTGCACCGGAATTTCCGTTCCGAGTTCGCTTTCAATCGTCGAAAGCAGGTTCTGGAACTTTTCACGGGCATTTTGAATTTCGTCGCCCTGCTCGCTCACCACCTTGTCCATGTCGGCGAGCTTCGATTCCTTTTCGGAAAGGGAAGCTTTTAGGTTCTCTAACTCGGCATCGCGCTCGGCAACCGTCGCCCGGAGTGTTTCCGCCTCGGAATTCTTTGTGGCAAGTTCCGCATTCAGGTTCGAGATATCCGCATTCCTGTTTGCTAGCTCCTCCCGAAGCGTTTCAATCTGCCGGGACTTTTCCGCCATTTCCGACTGCAAGGCTTCCAGTTCAGCGACCTTTGCGCCGACCGATTTTTCCGCTTCCGCCTTTTCGTTCTTCAGACGGCGGAGCGCTTCGAGCATCGATTCAATCTTTTGGGAAAGCAAATCCAGATTTTCAAGATTCATCGTCAAAAACTCCTTCTTGATACACGTAAAATATACAAAGTTGCCGGCATCCGACAGACAAGAATTTGATTTTATGCGGAAAAACAAAGCTCAAGAATTTTTCCAAACGATTCCATCCTTTTATTTTGACAATATCTGACAAATCAAGAGATTATTTTATATTAAAACCCCAACAAGGAAAACCGATGAGCGTCGTTTTATTGAGATGGAATCCCGAAACTTCAAGTTTCCGCATGGAAGACTTCGAAAAAGCCTTGAAATGCGCACAAGACTCGCAAGACTATAAATTAAGCTGGAGCGTCTGGGAACACGAGAAAATTCACAGCGGAGACCGTTTTTTTATGCTCCGCGTCGGCAAGGACAATACCGGAATCGTGATGAGCGGGCGCATCGTTTCCGAACCTTATTCGGAAAAGGACTGGTCCGGGAAAAACCGAAAAATTCACTACGTCGATATCGTCCCCAATTTTCTCATCGAATCCAACAGCAATCCTCGGCTCCGCATAGCGGACCTAGAAGAACTTATGCCTAAATACTCCTGGAAAGAAGGACATTCCGGCATGGTCCTAGATGATTCCTGCGGAGCAATGCTCG
Source organism: Alistipes onderdonkii (assembly GCA_963656065.1). GTDB lineage: Bacteria > Fibrobacterota > Fibrobacteria > Fibrobacterales > Fibrobacteraceae > Hallerella. The sequence goes on along the minus strand of CAVKGV010000005.1, from coordinate 57,251 downwards.
CATGGCTTTGGGCCCTCTATAACCATCATTATGCCATCGAAAGCTTGCAGCTCGATCTTTCCCGCAAAAAGTGTGAAATTAAAATTCAGTTTCCGTTTTGAAAAATTTTCCTGTCCCAAAAACGTCAAATCGGTCACGGCGAAAAAAGACAAGGAGTTAGTCTGCTTCCCGGTTTTCGCAGGCAAGAAAAACTTACAACCGTTTGAGAAGTCTCGGCATAATATACTTTAAATTCCAACAAGGAAACTTTTATGCGCTTCTTGACGACTGCCCTCCTCTGCTCGACCGCGGCATTCTCGTTTGCCGCAAGCGTAATCAAGCAAGATATCGACGATGCCGACCAGATGCAGACATTTTACAATCCCGACCGCGGATTTTACACGCCACAGGTCATTCACTTTAAAACGACCGCCGAGGAATACAAGCCTTACGGCAACCGTTTCATCCATTTGCGCGCGGACATTTCCGAATTTTCAAGCAATTCCCGTTGGGGAGACTCCACGAATTACAGCCACGGAACGACCCAGGACCTGACCGAAGATTTTCTGGATTCATTTCGAAAATATCTCGACCGGATTCGTGCCCAGAATTCAACCGTCATCGTGAGGTTTTCCTACGACCCGTGGTATGTCGGCAGCTGGAAATACCAGAAAGGCTTCGAAATGGAACCCGGACAGGAATGGATTTTACGGCACGTCCGGCAACTCGCCGAAGTCTATGACGAATACGATGATGTCATCACCGCCGTGGAACTGGGCATGTACGGACCTTATGGAGAAAATCACACAAGCAAGCTTTCCGGTCCGCCAAATGCAGGCGAAGCGTTGCGGGAACTGATCCGGCATACAAAATCCATCGGACTCAGCGCAAGGACGCCGGCAGTCGTTGCACAGGCTTTTGAATTTCCCGCAGAGGGAGACGACCGATACGACGTCACATTCCGTACCGACAGCCCGTACTTTCAAGCGAAAGCGGACTCCATCGGAGCGGACATCTACCGCGTCGGGCTTTTCAACGATGGCTACCTGGGAACAGAATACGATTACGGCACGTGGGGCGAAAACTGCGCCGAAAGCATCTGCCGTGAAGAGGGCATCGCCTGGCTCGAAAAATACGGGGCGAACACAAGCTATGGCGGAGAAGCTCTCACGACTGCAAACGGTTACAAAAAGATCAACACCGTCGAATTTCTCTCCTACGAAGGATTCCGCACCCACACAAATTATTTAAACATCCAATGGAACGACAACCTAATCGCGGAATGGAAAAATACGACATTCACGCCGCGCGACCCGATCGATTCCGGCTACACTTCCGCATTCAAATATATCGATGACCATCTGGGCTACCGCTACGTTCTCAAGGAATCCTACCTGTTGGATTCCCTCGGGCCAAAAAGCGACTTGTCGATACGGCTAAAGATTCAAAACGTCGGCTTCGGCAACATGACAAAATCGAGTCCAATGACCATCGTCCTCCGAAAAATAGAAGGCGACGGCTACGGCACACCCATTGAACTCAAGCAAAGCGGAAACTTTGACCCGCAGACGATACGTTCCCGAACGGTAAAATTAAAATCCCCGTTCGACGAAAAAGGAAACATCGCCGATTACGCTAATATTCTGGCAGAGACAACTTTCGACGGCATGAACGAAATCCGGCTCGAAGCGAAACTTCCCGACTCCCTTTCCGAAGGCGAATACGCAGTATTTCTGCGCATTTCACAATACGGGAATTGGCCCGCGGACAGCAACTATTCCACGGTCCGTTTTGCAAACGATTCCGCCTACTTCGACAATCTGACCGGTTCCAATTACATCGGCAAGTTCACGCTGAGCGCCCAGGCTCCCACGTTTACAGCGATTCCGGAATTTTCCCGAAACCCCACCGACATCCAAATTTTTCTTTCCGGGAAATCGCTTACGGTACAAAATGCCGATCGTATCGAAATTTTCGACTTGACAGGGCACAGGGTTTTGACAAAAAAGCTTTCAACAGGTGCGGAAACGATTTCACTGGAAAAACTTCCTCGCGGAAAATTCATCGCGAGAGCATTTCATAGGCAAAAAAGCAAAATCGAAATTCTCGAAAATCGGTAGGCGCCGAGTCAGAGCTTAGAACTGAGTTCTCAGAGTGGAGTGTGAAGAGTGGAGTGTGGAATGACGGTGGGCATGAACGCTCTTCTGTCATCCTGGAGCGTAGCTATGCGGAGCGATAGGATCCATGCCAGAGCTTTGTGCTCAGAGTGGAGAGTGAAGAGTTGAGAGAGGAATGACTTCTGAGCGAACTTTTGCTTCTAGCGGTCATCCTGGAGGGAGCTCGCGACCGATAGGACCTAGTCAGAGCTGAGAGTTTAGAACTTAGAATAGAGTTGGATAACTGTGAACGTGGATTCTATCGGTTCCTTTGGAACCTCCAGAATGACGGCAAATCGAAATCTCTGAAAAAAAGTGTGGCTGATTCTATCGCTCCGCTCCAGAATGACAGGGTGGTTGCCGGGTAGGCGACCTAGTCGCTTCGCGACAAAAGCCTAGACGTGCGAACGTTTAATTTCCGCTTCCTGCGAATTTAAACGTTTGCTGTTCCAAGCTCTAAGTTTTCTCAACTAAGCTCAATCAAAAGAAAACCAGCTCAAAATGCTCGGTAAATCCCGACAAGGGCGATGATTTTCCCGATGATGGCCGGAAAGCCGGGAAGCAGAAAACAGAGGATTACACGAGTCAGGCGATTTTTCCACCAGCGGGAAACCTTCCAGATATCTTCCGAGACGGTTTCAAATTCCTCGACCCGCGGAGGCCTCATATACACTTGCACCAACGCGACAAAAAATCCCACACCGATAAGCGGCGTAAGCCCGGTAAACGGGGCTGCTACAAGAGCCGTAAGAATCGCAAGCGGATGCGCTCCGGCGACAATTGCACCGAGCATCGCCCCTCCGCCCGTGAGAAGGATCCAGTTGAGCGTCAACTCGCCCGCTTTTTCCATGCCCGAATGATAGCCAACAAAAAGAATCGAAAGAATTATCGCTGCAGTCACCGCCCAGCCAAGAATCTTAAATACCGGAGACGACGGTTTGATTTCGCAAAGTTCCTCTTCGCTCGGAAGCGGAGCCTCTTTTTCGATGATGTTCCGAATGCCTGCGACATGCCCCGCACCGACAACGGCCAAGACTTTTTTCCCCGGAGCGTTGCGGATCCGACTAGCGAGATAGGCGTCCCGTTCGTCGATAAGGACGGACTTGACTTCCGGGAAAGCGTTCCCAAATTCCTGCATCATCGTCGAAAGAGAATCCTTTTCCCGAATATGCTTCAGCTCCTCCTCGCTTACTTCCGTCTTGTCAAAGAGGCTCGAAAAAAGCGATGCGACAAGCGACAGTTTGCGATACCACGGTGTCACGCTCCATGTCCGTCGAAGCGTCACTTTTATATCCCTGTCGGCGAGAACCAGCGGAATTTTTTCCTTTCTCGCTTCCAGCACCGCTTCATAAAGTTCTGCACCGGGACGCACTCCCGTCTGCGTCCCCATCCGCTTCTGGTAAGAGCCCAATACGAGATTTGCCAAGAGCGTTCCCAATTGACGTTCCCGGATGATTTTCCGCAAATCGGTCTTTTTCCACCGTTCCGGATCTTCCAGGGATTTGAGCCTTCCCTCGTCGAGCTCCACGCACACCGTATCCGGCTGCAAATCGGCAATCGATTTCGCCACCAGTTCCTTGGACTCCTTAGAAATGTGCGCAGTCCCCACCAAAAAGAATTCCTTACCGTCTTTTTGCACAATCCGAGATATATCTTCATTTTCAATCATGGAAAAAATGATAGAAAATCCTTGCCGGGATTCTACCGCTTTTACAAAAATGAAACCATTCGTTCCGCATTTTGATTATATTTTAGCAAGAAAGTATCTCGGAGGATTTTGAGATGAAAAAGATGGTCTTGGGTTGGCTTTCCGCATTTTTCCTCATCGGATGCGCAAGCACGCAGCCAAACGATCCCACAGCAATCAACGATGCGTTGATCGGTTTCACCGTCAATTCCCAGGGCGAACATTGGCACGAGGCGATTCTCTTTGTCACGCCAGATGAAGCGGACGAAATTTCGGATGAAAACGGACTGATGAAGCAGGAATATCGCGTAGCGGCCAGCCGTCTCCGCATTTCCGCACTGCGACAGATTCCCTGGAGAGTCGATAAGAAGGGGCGTCTCATCGGCATCAAAGCTGTCCTCGACGACTTCAATCGGAAATACATCGTATCCGAAGACGAAAAGAAAGTCGGGACGAACCTCGAACAGATGCGCCAAGACCGCATCAACCGCACGCTCGAAAAGGGCAAGCGCATCATGGCAGGCGAAGAGGAAGAAGCCCAAAAAGAACCGGAAGTCGAAGTCTTTACAAACAAGCTCACCGAAGAGGAAAAGCGCAAATACGGCAGCACGGGCGAACTTCGCAAGCCGGACGAGGTTGTCAATGAATCCACATCCGACTTTACCCCCGACGAAGCGACATCCGACTACGGTTCCTATGAATCGGAACCATCGGACGAACCTGTGCAGGTCTTTGAACCCGAAAACCAGGGCGTCGAGGAAGACGGTTACTACGGACCAGACGAAAGCGGCGCGACATCCGATTTTTAACAAATGTTTTTTCTTCGGATTGCTATATTTCCAAAACGTTGAATACCAAGTCCCATATCATTATCGCCATCGACGGTCCTAGCGGCACAGGCAAGAGCACAACAGCAAAGCTTGTCGCCAAGGACCTCGGACTGACCTATCTAGATACCGGAGCGATGTACCGGGCAATTACGTTTGCCGCTCTAGAAAAGGGCGTCGGACCGACCGATACGCAGGCTCTCACCGAGCTTCTCCATTCGACGGACATCCAGTTCGACCCGAGCAATCAAATCGTCATCGACGGAATCAACCGCGAAAAGGAAATCCGCAGCAAGCGCGTCACCGAAGCGGTCAGCCCCTACAGCGCAAACCCAGAGGTGCGCAAGATTCTCACCGAGCAGCAGCGGAAGATTGCAAGCAAGACGAGCAGCATTCTCGACGGTCGAGACATCGGGACAGCGGTATTTCCCAATGCGGACTTCAAATTTTTCCTCGTCACGGATCTCAAGGTTCGCGCCGAACGCCGCCATCTCGAATGCCAACAGAAAGGCATCCCGATGACACTCGAAGAAATCGAAAAGAATTTGGCGGAACGCGACAGGATAGACTCAAGCCGTGACACGGCTCCGCTAAGAAAAGCCGCGGACGCCATTGAAATTGACACCACACAACTCTCAATACAACAACAGGTCAAGAAAATCGAAGATTACGTAGGTGTGGTGGCGTAACTTCGATTTCTTTTCCACAACCAATCAAAAACAAATGTCCCAACTCAAATACGGAACAGACGCGGATCTCCAAGAGATTCTCGAAGCAGAAAAAGAACTCGGATCCATCGGCACAAGCCAGGCGGCGGAAGCCTATGCCGGCATGGAAGGCCTCGAAGCAGGCAAGGTCGTCACCGGCAAGATCAGCCAGGTAAACGATCAGGAAGTGCTGGTCGATGTGAACTTCAAGTCCGAAGGCGTCATCTCCCGCAACGAATTTAAAGATGACGAAGTCCCCGAAGTCGGTTCCGAAATCGAAGTCTATATCGAAAAGCTCGAAGACGATGACGGACGTCTCGTCCTCTCCAAGCAGAAAGCGGACTTCGTCCGCGTGTGGGAACGCATCCGCCAGGCTTACGAAAACAATGAAATCGTCCGCGGAACGCTCACGAAGCGCATCAAGGGCGGCGTGGTTGTCGATCTCTTCGGCATCGACGCATTCCTCCCGGGTTCCCAGATTGACCTTCGCCAGATTCCCGACATCAACGCCCTCATCGGCCAGGAATTCGACCTCAAGGTTATCAAGGTCAACAAGGCTCGCCGCAATATTGTCGTGTCCCGTCGCGTTGTTCTCGAAGAACAGCGCAACAGCCAGCGAGACAAGGTTCTCGAAAATCTCGAAAAGGGCCAGGTCCGCAAGGGCATCGTCAAGAACATCACCGATTTCGGCGCGTTCATCGACCTTGGCGGCGTAGATGGACTGCTCCACATCACCGACATGAGCTACAAGCGCATCAACCACCCGTCCGAAGTGGTCAAGCTCGGCGACGAAGTGGAAGTGATGGTTCTCGACTTCAACGACAAGAAGGAACGCATCTCGCTCGGCATGAAGCAGCTGAAACCGCATCCCTGGAAGGATGTCGCGGCCCGCTATCCGGAAGGCATGGTCGTCAAGGGCAAAGTCGTTTCCATTACGGATTACGGCGCATTTATCGAACTCGAAGACGGCATCGAAGGCCTCATCCACGTTTCCGAAATGTCCTGGACGCAGCACGTCAAGCACCCGTCGAAAATCCTCGTCGTCGGACAGGAAGTGGAAGCGGTCGTGCTCAAGGTCGAAGAAGAACAGGAACGCATCTCGCTCGGCCTCAAGCAGCTTGAAGAAGATCCGTGGGAACACATCGACGAAGAACTGCCTCCGGGCGCACGTGTCGTCGGTGAAATCCGCAACCTCGCCTCCTTCGGTGCATTCGTCGAAATCAAGGATGGCGTTGACGGTCTCATCCACGTTTCTGACATGTCCTGGACGAAGAAGATCAACCACCCGTCCGAAATGGTCAAGAAGGGCGACAAGGTGGAATGCGTCGTGCTCGCTGTCGATAAGGAAAAGCGTCGCATTTCGCTTTCGATGAAGCACCTCACCGAAGATCCGTGGGACACCATCGAAACGACCTATCCGATCGATTCCGAAGTCAAGGGCAAGATCATCCGTCTCCTCGACCGCGGCGTTGTCGTCGAACTTCCGAACGGCATCGAAGGATTCATCCCGGTTTCGAAGCTCACCGCCGAATACATCAAGGTTCCGGCGGATGCATTCAAGGTCGGCGACGAAGTTCCGGCTGTCGTAACGGAAATCGACCAGAACAATCGCAAGATCACTCTCTCGGTTGTCGATTACTTCAAGAGCCGCGAATCCGCTGAACTCAAGGCTTGGATGGACTCCCACAAGCCGGGTGAAAACGGAACAACCATCGGCGAAGCGGTCGCTCCGGCGAAGAAGAAAGCCGCCAAGAAAGCCAAGAAGGCCGACGAAGCGGAAGCCGAAGAATCCAAGGAAGAAGCGAAGTAATTCGATTCTGGCCTAGAATTCAAAATCCCGAATCCACCGGATTCGGGATTTTTTTCGTCAAACGGCCACAATTTATCCGCGCGTAATGCGGAATTTCAAACTGAAGACATTTCCCTTTCCCTCGTCAAAATCAGACGGCAATTCCCAGAAAGTCACCGCGAAACGATAGAAGCATCTAGAAATTTTTACCGGCAACGTCACTGCATTTCAAGACCTATTCGCTGGAAAAACTTTTCCAATTAAATTATTTTATGTGCAAGATGTCCCACTATGTCTATATGCTCGAATGCAAAGGCGACCGAATCTATACAGGGTACGCGACCGATGTCGAAAAGCGTTTCAAAGCCCACAGGCAAGGCAAAGGAGCGCGATTCACCAAGGCGTTTCCGCCAAAAAAAATTCTGAAAGTTTTTACATTAAAATCCAAGCACGATGCGCTGCGACTCGAAGCCCTGATCAAGCGGCAAAACTCCATCGCCAAGCGACACTGCATCCTGCTCGCCGATGGAATCCTCCCGGATTTTTTTTACAAGCCTCCCAAAGGTCCAGGCAAAAAAACATCCGAGTAACCGCTCCGACAATTCGAATTTATTTTTGAGCAGCAAAATCAAGAAGGCATTATGGACTTTTCAAAAATCCCCCATCCTGTCAATTTCAAGTTTCGTGATTCCATACAAAGTAAAGCGTTCGCCCATCTCGGTAACGGATTTTTCCGTCTGCAGATTTCTTTCGGGTGCGAAAATCCGAGACGCTTCGACTGGAACGAAGACGCTTTCCATACAAATGAACCGTCTAAAAAAATTTTGAACCGGGTCCAGTTTTCAAAAGGAAAATTGCGGGTCTTTTCCCCTTCTAAAGAAATCCTTTTGGAAAGTTCTCGCGAAGGCTTTTTCGGAACCTGCCAAAACAGCTGGCTGATGCGCTTCGAAGCATGCGAAGACTTTCACTTTTACGGGTTGGGAGAACGTGCCGGAAAGCTCGACCGCAAAGGGACCCGCGCACAAATGTGGAACGTAGATGCCTGGGGCGCACACGGAACCGTCAAATGCCGCGATGACGAGCCTGACCCGCTCTACGCAAACATCCCTTTCTTGCTCATTCGAAAAGGCGAAAATGCCGTCGGGATTCTCGTAAACGATGCGGGGCGTGTCTTCTTTTCGCTCTCGCCAGATATGCGGCTTCACCCGAGCCAGGAACCGGTCCAAGGCTCGTCCCTTTATTTCGGCAGCACAAGCGGCCCCGCCGATGTTCTCTTTATTGTCGGAAGCGATGCCGCAGATGTCATCTCCAAACTGGGAAAGCTCGCCGGACCGCTCCACGTCCCGCCGGAATGGGCGCTCGGCTATCACCAAAGCCGCTGGGGATACGCAGGAACAAAAGATTTGACCTATCTGGATAAAGAAATGTCCAAACGAAAAATTCCGTGCGACGGATTATTTCTCGACATCGACTACATGGACCGTTACAAGGTTTTCACGACAAATGAAAAAACATTCCGAAATCCTGAACAGATTGCGAAAGCGCTTTTGAAAAAAGGGAGGCATATCGTCCCGATTCTCGACCCGGGCGTCCGCGATGAAAATTACTTTGTACGGAACGACGGAATCAGGAAGAAAATTTTTTGCAAGAATCCGAACGGAGATTTTTACCGCGGATTCGTATGGCCCGGAGCAACGCTCTTCCCGGATTTTTCCACCGAAGAAGGCAGATCCTGGTGGGCAAAGCGTGTTGAAAAATTTTCAAGGAAAGGCTTTTACGGCTACTGGATAGACATGAACGACCCCAGCACGGGTTCTGTTTCCGACGACGAAATGCTCTTCTTCCACGGAAAAAAGGATCATGAAAGCTTCCACAATCTCTATGCAAGCGGCATGGCGAAAGCGACTTTTGAAGGACTAAAGAAAGCGCACCCGAAAGAAAGTCCGTTCATCCTTTCCCGCAGCGCGAGCTTTGGAACGGGACGCTACGCGGGTATCTGGCTCGGCGACAATTTCAGCACGTGGAAAGCCTTGAAAGAATCCATCCCGATGGCGCTGAACGTTTCCATTTCAGGAATCCCTTTAGTCGGCGCGGACGTCGGAGGCTTCGGCGAAGATTCCTCAGCGGAACTTCTCGCCCGCTGGGCGGAAGCCGCCGTGCTCTTTCCTTTTTTCCGCATCCACTCTTCCAAAAACTGCAAGCGACAGGAACCGTGGGCGTTCGGGAAGTCTTGCGAAGAACGCGTCAGGAACGCACTTCTCTTTCGGGAGAGAATGCGACCCGTTCTGTACAAATTATTTAAAGAAGCGCGGGAGACGGGTGCGCCCGTGATGCGCCCGCTCTTTTATCTGGGAAAGGACGCCGCAAAAATTTCCGACGCCCGGATGGAAGACGAATATCTCGTCGGAAATTCCCTGCTGGTCGCTCCGATTCTTGAAGAAGGCGCAAAGAGCCGCCCGGTCGAACTTCCCCGAGGCAAGTGGCAAAACCTTTCGACCGGAAAAATCTTTTCGGGAAAGTTTACCTACACACCGTCAAGGCTCGAACTCGCCGTTTTCGGGAAAGTGTGAATTCCGATGAAACTTTTCTAAAATTTTCTATCCACGTAGATTCCTCACAGAGCACTCCAAATTTCCAGTCCCTCATTAATCGTTATGCTCAACAGGTAAGCGATATAATGAAGCATCCAGCCTTCTTCAAAGCCCTGATATCCCGATTCTCTGGAACTTTCCAATGTGGGAACATAATGATGAAGAATATTACTCTCCTGCAATTTCCAAATGAGATTGCTGCATACATATTTAGGGCATAGATTGTCTTTAAGCGTTTTTCCGCCGCCATAGATTCGCTTGAATTTGCCGTTGTTCCATTCTATTTTAAAATTACCCGTGGATGCCGTATAGATTTCCGATACGCCATGCTTTTCACCCTTTGCATTCAGGGGAACATTCAATTTTCCCATTACTTTCCCTTGTTCGTTATAGTCCGCAATGCGAATGTTTTTTATCTGGCCAGATTTCGTCCAATCAAATTCAAAATTATCCACTTCGTAAAGATACGACAAATCAATCGATCCTTGAGACAGAATCGCCATTATTTTATGAAATCCAAGATCCTTTAATTTAAACTTTTTGGATTTGATGGAATATTCGCCATTCGCGCCGCTAACAAACGTAATTTGATCCGGAAAATAATAAGTCGTTTTGAATTTCCCATTATTCAAAAACACTCGTCTAACGAGCGTATCGGAATGGGCATTCAGGCAAAATCCTTTGCCGCCCGTCATTTTTCCACCCTTTACGACAATTTTTTCTGTTTCGAGACACTTGTATTTCAATGTATCCAGAGTGTCCAGCGAAAGATCCATTTTTTCAACGCATTCGATGATTCCGTTTTTTTCGGGAAACGATTGTTCGCCCCATGCGAAATCGTAGCGGTCTTTTTTAGCGACAAAGGAACAACCCGTACTTGTTTTTTCATATTCGTCAAACCATGCGACGGTTCGTTTTTCCCGTTCTTTTTCAAGCTCTCGTTTTTCGCCATTATCTCTAGCGTTTGCGAGAATTTTTTTTGCCTCCTTGGTATGTTTTCCCTGGGAAATCATCTTGACATATCGTTCCACCTCGGAACAACCGGCATCTTCAGGGAAACGACAGTTTTCCACAAATCCGCCTTCGTTTATCGAAGCCCACAACGGTTCATCGATTAAAATTCCAACGCTGTCAAGACGATTGCTATTTGGGAATTTTTCGGAAAACGTAAAGAGAGGTTCGCAATCGGAAAGCACCTGGTCATGGGCACATTTTTCCGAATAAACTTCCCAATATGCGTTTTCAAGAGCAACGTTCAAACTGTCCCTGTATTTTCCTTCGGGATATTTCATCAAATACTGATCGGGATATGAATTGGGAAGAATCGCTTCTTTGGGGTCCTTTTTTAATTCAGACATCGAATAATCGAAAAACAGCTTTTCCAAATAATTCGAAATGCGTTCTACAAATTTTCCCTGGGGACATTTTTTCAAGTATCTTCTTAGGAGCGACCTGTTCGACAATCCCAGCAATGTGTCCTTTTTTACTTCGTTCAATCCTTCCTGCATCAAAGTCTTCTCGTATAATTCATTCGCCTGTTTTGCAAAAGTTCCTTTGGGATATTTATCTAAATAATCTTCGAGCATGGAAATACCGGCATAAATATCTTGGGAACTGTCGCTAACTTGTTCAACGATTTTTTTCCAAGTCAAATAGTCGCGTTGCTTTTTCGCCTTTTCCCCATAGGAATTTGCATCCGTCTCGCTTAAATTCATGTTTGTACATTTTGCATCCATCTCATCCAAGTCTTCTAGCGTGGAACGTTGCGTAACGACGCAGTATTTTTTTGCCTTTTCCTTGCCTTCGTTTAACAACCTTAATTCTTCGATAATCACGTCGGAAAAAATCGGGAAAAGATTTTTAGTGATTTTGTTTTCCAAGGATTTTAAAAATTCGACATACCATTCAAGCGGTTCTTCCTTGAGAAAATCCAGAGAGCCGATATTCCCGATATTTCGCATATTAAAATGCCATCCGCGGCTCTGCTGGTTAGCGATTCTTTGATTCACGCCTTCCAGTTCTTCGTAGATTGATTCTGAAAAACTCTGGGTATAGCTGCTAAACAGAGACTTGAACGACTGATACTTTTCATTATACCTTGGGCTATACGCTTCCATTTTTGCTTCTTTAATGCATTTTTTTTCAAACTGCGCCGCTTGCAGGACAAGAGCGACGGCGGAATCATTAACGCCAAATATTTGCGGCAAGGATTCCAGTTGCTGCGAAAGGCGCCTTTCCGTCACTTCGCAATTTTCCAGATGATAACGCCAACAGCCAAATCGATTTCCCTGTTTTACTCCCGTTGCTTTAATCGACGCTTCCACGCAGGCATTGTAATCAAAATCATCATAAATACCCCGAACAGGCCATTGTTTCATTTCCCCCGATCTCTGCTCCTTGACATCTCCATACGAAATGCCCTTGCTAAAGTCAGCAAAAGACGCCATGCAAAACAATAGGACGAAAAAGACGATGTTCTTAGAAAACATAGATACCTGATACCTCTCCTTGGCCGTTAAGCCTGCAAAAACTACGCCGCCCTTTGTACTCGCGAAAGTACAAAAGACAAGCGCATTTCTTTTATTTTAATTCAACGGTTTTTGTTTTTGAAAATCTTCTATAGCCCTAGACATTTCTTGAACTCCCTGACAGAATCCGTCGGCTTTCCGCCGCTCTTGCTGTCGCCATGACAATCCGTAATCGAAAATGTCGCAGCCAGCTTTCTTGTATTTAGAAGATCTGTGTTGACATGTTTGCCCTTTTGAATCAGGAACGTTTCGCAGGCTTCAATTTCATTTTGGCAGTTCTTCCTCGTTTTGTCAAGAACCACAAAGAAAATTTGCAAACCCGTTTTTCCACAACCGGACAAAAAATCGTTGAGCAGATTCCTTTTATGAAGTGAAAAACATTCGTCCTTGAAACTTCGATTTGTCTGGCCGACATAAATCGGTTTGGAACCTCTGCCTACCGCATTGGCGAACACGTAGCAGCCTTTCGACTCGGCAAACGGTGAAACATCCGGCTCCTTCCAGAATTCCTTATTGGTTGCCAACTGCTTGATTGTAGCACCGCCTTTTATCTTTTTCGATTTGGTGGTCGGTACGGTAAACGGGCCATGGATTGTAAAATTGACTGACATGGGATAGTTCTCCTATTCGTTTTCGATTTTGGTTTCTGGCGCATAGATGCAGCAGACAGGGAATTTATAGTCTCGTTTACGCTTTGTATAATAGTCGTTTACAGACAAGTCTTCACCAATAGAAGTCCGAGAAGTCCGGAAAACACTTTCTTTACTTAACACATACATCCGATCAACATAATCAAAATGCATTTTTTCCACATCATAAAATCCCATAGGTTTAAATAACCTATCCACAGAGTTCTTATTCAACCTCACCACATCCTCATTCTTGAGCAACCTGAAATCTTCCGGGCAAATACTTCGAGCTTCTTCCGGTGAATAATACCTGCCTAGCGAACAGTTGTCCTTATCATCCAAATAGCAGACACTTGTCGGCGTTTCCACGTTTATATTGTCACGCATCCAAATCTGGTCGCCTACACGGACAACTTCATAACCATCTATCGTTTCTCCACCCTGAACGCAACGTATATAAATGGGTATGTTCTTCTTGGCGATGTCTTTTTTTGTACCAACGTCCAATATCCATGCATATGAAGAAAACTCCTCAATAGACGACCACAACGCATCCTCTAACACAAGCTGGCCAGAATCCGCTGCAGACTCTAGTTCCTTTAGTTCCGCATTGCTTGGCAAATGCCATCCCTCAGGGCAAGCAACCAATGCAGAATCCCAGACATACCTATTTCCTTTACTGTCTATATCAGCCGCACCTCCCTTATACCGTAAATTTTCCGCCAGCCACACCTTCTCCCCGATTTTCATCGTCTTGTATTTCTGGCCGTCTCGCGGATCGGTAAAAGTATCCTCGCAAGCGGTAAAGGTGGTCGCCATCGTCGTAAAGGCGACTGCAACCAGAATGGTTTTTGTCTTGTTTTTCTTCGTTTTCTCCATGGTTAAGGGAAATTCCACAGAGCTGCCCCGCCTCTTCGATACTTACCGCCAGCACATTTAAAAAGAAAAAGTGTGGAATCGTAAGCACCAATCGTAGTTGAGGTAACGACCAAGTAACCTAAAGCAAAAAAGCGCAAACGACCCACACCAGCGCGGTGTGAGATTTGCCCTATTCTCTTGCTTTGAAAGATTGGTCGTTTTTCAACTACAAGAATAAGAGCGAACTCTAAAAATATGTCGAATTAAATCTAATAAAATAATCTTTTAAGGACGTAAATTTTGCAAGAAAAATTTCGCTACTCTTTCGGTTATCGACGAAAAAGAAATTCAAAGTTTTTGTTCGCAAAAACAACAGGGATAAAATAACGGAAAAATATTTGCCGCTTTCTCCTCAAGCGCACAAAAAAACGCAGGCCTCAAAGGAAGCCTACGTCTGCAAATATCTTTTACTACCTTACAACTTTCCGATCATCCTCGGTCATCTTGAGGAAATCCGCAACAGTCATCTGGCCCTTGTCGCCTTCCTTGCGCTTGCGGACGGATATGACATTTTCTGTCACTTCCTTTTCGCCTACGATGAGCAGGTACGGCACCTTCTGGAGTTCGCACTGGCGAATCTTGTAGCCGAGCTTCTCATTCGATTCATCGACTTCCACGCGGACGCCGGACGCTTCGAGTTCGCGCTTCACCCGGTTTGCGTAATCGACGAACTTTTCGGAAATCGGAAGGACGCGCGCCTGCACAGGCGCAAGCCACAGCGGGAAATCTCCCATGTATTCCTCGATGAGGATGCCGAGGAATCGCTCGATGGAGCCGACCGCTGCGCGATGGAGCATCACCGGGATGTGCTTCTGGTTGTCCTTGCCGACATATTCCGCGCCGAGACGCTGCGGCAGGTTGAAATCCACCTGGATCGTTCCGCACTGCCAATCGCGACCGAGGGAATCCTTCAGCGTGAATTCGAGTTTCGGACCGTAAAACGCGCCTTCGCCCGGATTCAGCACATAATCCAGCCCGGCGAGCTTTGTCGCTTCGGCGAGAGCCGCTTCGGCCTTGTCCCAGATTTCATCGCTTCCCACGCGCTTTGCCGGACGGGTCGAGAACTTCACCTTCACATCGTCGAATCCGAAATCGTGATAGATTTCCTTTACCAGGTGACAGAAATTGGCGACCTCGCTCGCGATCTGGTCTTCGGTACAGAAGATGTGTGCATCGTCCTGCACAAATCCGCGGACGCGCATCAGCCCGTGCATCGTTCCCGCAGGCTCGTAGCGGTGGCACTTGCCGAACTCGGCGAGACGCATCGGAAGGTCGCGCCAACTCCGCAGCTGGGAATTGAAAATCAAAATGTGGCACGGGCAGTTCATCGGCTTCACGGCCATTTCCACGTCGCCGGCGAGCGTCTTGAACATGTTCTCGTTGTACTTGTCCGCATGGCCGGACTTTATCCACAGCACCTTGTTCACGATTTCCGGCGTGATGACTTCCAAGTAACCACGGTGATCGATTTTCCCGCGGATGTAATCCTTGAGGGCGTTCACCATTTTCGTTCCCTTCGGATGCCAGAACACCATGCCGGGCGAATGGTCCTCGATGTGGTAGAGGTCCATTTCCTTGCCGATTTTCCGGTGGTCGCGCTTGGCGGCTTCTTCCAAAAATTTCACGTATGTAGCGAGGCCGTCCTTGTCCGCAAAGCATGTTCCATAGACACGCGTCAGCTGGTCGGACTTCTGATCCCCGTGCCAATAGGCGCCCGCGAGCGAGAGGATCTTGAAGCACTTGAGCTTTCCCGTGCTGGGGACATGGGGACCCGCGCAGAGATCTTCCCAGTTCTTTCCCGGTTCGCCTGTCACATAGAAACTGATCTTGCAGTCCTTGCCTTCGCGTTCAATCGCGCGCTCGGCGTTATCGTGCTTGTACTTATCGCCTTCGGTGCGCTTGAGGCCTTCTTCGGCGGAAACTTCGATACGGGTGAACGGACGGTCTTCCTGGATGATTTCCTTCATCCGCTTTTCGATTTTCGGGAAATCCTCTTCCTTGAGCGGGGTCGGCGTCATCAAATCGTAATAGAAGCCTTTCTCAATTGCCGGGCCGTAAGCGAGCTTCGTCCCCGGGAACAGATCGCAAATCGCTTCTGCGAGGACATGGCTGCAGGAATGGCGCAAAAGCATGAGCGCATCGGGATCGTCATTCGAAGGCGTGATAATCCGGATGTTCCCGCTCTCGGTAAGCGGACGGGAAAGATCCAGAACCTTGTCGCCAAGCTTTACGCCCAGAGCCTTGCGAGCGAGCCCCTGGGAAATTCCCTCTGCGATTTCCTTGCCAGTAATGCCCGATGCTACGGAACGTACGGAGCCATCGGGAAAGGTGAGTTCGATTTGAGACATGATAAATCCTTTTGTGGGCGGTTCTCGCCCGGTTCCCCAGAAATACGACATCTGGCGGTGCGGAAAATTTAGATTTTTTTCGTCCCCAAGTTACTATCTTTGGCCCCGCGATGAGACTTTTACTTCAATTAGCCCTGATCCTCTCCGTCTGCTTCATCGGAGATTTTTTCCACCGGGTCTGCGGATTTCCGCTCCCGAGCAATATCACCGCCATGCTGATTCTCCTCCTATTACTTTGTACGAAAATCGTCAAGGTCGATCAGATTGCGGAGATGTCCAATTTTTTCCTCAAGCGCCTGCCCTTTTTCTTCTTGCCGCCAAGCGTTGGGATTCTCGCCATCTACGGAATCCTCAAGGGAAATATCCTTGTCCTCATTTTACTCTGTATCGTCGCCACAATTCTCACGATGGCTGTCACCGGGAAGGTCACCGAATTTTTGGTCGAACGTTCAGAAAAGAGAAAGCACCATGAATGAAGTTTTAAACACTCCGTTTTTCGGAATCGTTCTCACGATAGTCGCTTACGAAACAGGCGTTTTTCTCAGCCGAAAGTTCAAACTCGCCATCTGCAACCCGATACTTATCGCCAGTCTCCTCATCGTCGGTTTCCTGCTCCTCACCGGAATCGATTTAGAGACTTACAACATCGGCGGTGATTACATCGCAGTTTTTCTTGCGCCGGTAACCGCCGTGCTGGCCGTCCCCCTTTACAGACAATTCGAGAGCCTCAAGAAAAATTTCTTTCCTATCATTGTCGGGATTCTCGCCGGATGCTTCACATCGTTCATTCTGGTCGCGCTTCTTGCGGAACTTTTCAAAATATCGCCGACGTTAAAAATTTCCCTTTTCCCGAAATCCATCACCATCCCGATGGGAATCGAACTTTCCAATGAAATCGGAGCAGTCCCAGCCATCACCATCGCAGCTATCGTCATCACGGGAATCACCGGTGGAGTTGTCGCCCCGCTCGTCTGCAAAATTTTCCGGATCAAGCATCCCGTTGCCCAGGGCGTCGCCATCGGAACAGCGTCACACGCCATCGGAACAGCGAAAGCGCTTGAAATGGGAGAGGTTCAAGGCGCGATGAGTTCGCTTGCCATCGGAGTTACCGGAATTCTCACATCGATTCTAGTCCCGGTTTTGCTGCATTTTTTGAACGGTTAAAATTTCAACGGTTCTCCCTGCGAGATTCTGCGACATTTCTTGTCACGAACCTTTCTTCAGCTTATTTTCCAAACCGGCGGTTTTCTTCATCAAAGCGTTCCATAAAGGAATGCCTTTTTCCTTCTGCCTTGTAGCCGGGAAACGTTTCTATGCACACAGAATGCAGGCTGTTGAAAATGCTCTTTTCGATATTCGGATTGTCTTTTTTCAAGCGGCGAATCAGGTTTTTGACCTCTTGCCGTTTGCTATCCCTGACTCCGGATTCCACATTTTCCGTAAAGCGACAAGCGCAGCGGATAAATTCCAAACCGTTCGCATTTGCCCATGCAATCACATCGTCTTCGTGCACAAGGTAAAGCGGGCGAACCAGCGTCATGCCCTCAAAATTCTGGCTGTGAAGTTTCGGAAGCATCGCCTGTAATTGCGATGCGTAAAACATGCTCATCACGGTCGTTTCGATAACATCGGAAAAATGATGTCCCAGGGCAATTTTATTGCACCCTAATTCCTTCGCTTGGTGATAAAGATGACCTCGACGCATCCGAGCGCAGATATAGCAAGGCGAATGTTCAAACGTATTTGCGATGTCAAAAATATCCGTCTTGAAAATCGTTATGGGAATTTCCAGAAGCTCCGCATTTCTCTTGATTTTCAACAGATTCTTTTCATTGTATCCGGGATCCATCACGAGATAGCGGACATCAAACGGGATTTCTGTATAGCGATGAAGCATCTGCATGAGCTTGGCAAGCAACATGGAATCCTTTCCACCCGAAATGCACACCGCAATTCTGTCTCCGGATTCAATCAGCCGATAGCGCTTGATAGCAGAAACAAAAGGGCTCCAAAGCCGACTGCGAAATTTTTTCGAAATACTCTGTTCCGCCTTTTGCGCAAGAGAGAGAGAGTTTTCAGGCGACTTTTCCTGTTCGCTTTCACTGGACATTTTCAGACTCCGTAAAGTTCCCCGTACTTCTTTTCGAGATAGTCCAGGAAATCGCTCGCGGTAAATTTCCTTCCGGTGATTTTCTTTATCCAGGATTTCGCATTGAGGCAATTTGCGTCTTTCCAGACATTTGTCCGCATCCAATCGTTAATTTGTTTGAAATTTCCATGCAGGATAGCATTTTCTACATCAAATTCTTCGCACATTTTGTTGTAATACATCGCACCGTAAAAATTTCCAAGCGCATATGTCGGGAAATAACCAAAACCTGACGCCCAATGGACATCCTGCAAGACGCCTTCCCTGTCGTTCGACGGCCGAATGCCCAGATATTCTTCATATTTGTCGTTCCAGATTTCGGGCAGATTTTCGACATCGACACTTCCGTTCACAAGCATCTTCTCGATTTCATAGCGGATGATAATGTGAAATGTATAGGTAAACTCGTCCGCTTCCGTCCGAATAAGACTGGGCGAAACGATGTTCATCGCTTCATAGAACTGCCGTTCCGATACTCCACAAAAAACATCCGGAAATAATTTCCTGGCCTTTTTAAAAATCAAATGGATAAACGCTTTGGAACGTCCGACGCGATTTTCGTAAAACCGCGAAACGGACTCATGCTGGCCCAGAGTCTTATAAGCCGTGATGTGAGCGGCAAAATCCTCCGCTGGCTGGTTTTGTTCAAACAGCGCATGCCCGCCTTCGTGAATAATCGAGAACATATTCGAATAGAACATATTCCCGTAATAATGCGTCGTCACGCGGGCATCGTCTTTTGCAAGTCCATCTGTAAACGGATGTTCACTCGTCGAAAAAGCTCCCCGAGAAAAATCGAATCCGATGATTTCCAGAAGATACTTCGCCATCTTCCTCTGCGATTCTTCCGAAACGGGCCGAGAAAGAAAATCCGTCCGAATTTTCTTTTTGCTTTTCTGGATTTTCCGGAGCATCGGAACCAAGCATTCCTTGCAGGCATCAAAGCACTTGTCCAAATCCTTTGCCGTCATCCCGCGCTCATAGAGTTCGAGCAAGTTGTCATAAGGCTCGGGGCTTGCGTTTTCCATCAGAGCGACCTGTTTCAAGTTCACCTGGCGAACATTTTCAAGCGACTTCGCAAAAAGAGAAAAGTCCGCATTTTTCTTCGCCTCCAGCCAATCGACAAACGCCTTGTTAAAAACAAGAGAAAACTTTCTATCCAGCGCCGGGGAAACATTTTTCTTGCGAAGATAGTCTCGATGCAAGCCTTCCGCTAAAACGCGCTCCTTTTTTCCCAACGAATTGCGATTTTCATAAAGAGATTCGGCAGCCGCGATAAACTTTCTGGACTTCGTCAGTCGAAAAGCCTGGTTGGAAAGAAAGGCCACTGTTTCGCCCTGGTTTTCCATCGCCTTCACCGGGCAAATCGTCTGCTGGTCATACCCTAAAACGCGGCAGGCGTGATCGTAACGTTCCGCCATTTCGAGCGTTGCATAGACCAAATTCAAGTTTTTTTCCAGATTCACATTCATAACAAACTTCCGGGAAATTTTATACAAATTAAACGTGATGATATGGATGTCCCGCGATGACCATCAAGCACCTGTAGAGCTGTTCCGTCAAAAGGACCCTCGCATGGTCATGCGTAAAAGTCAGCGGCGAAAGAGACAGCAAAAGATTCGCCTGTCTCTTGACTTCCGAATCAATGCCGTAAGCGGAACCGATCAGAAAGACGCAGTTCGATGCAAGCCGCGGCTTTATCCACGCAGAAAGTCCGACCGTATTCATCAGCTTGCCTTCTTCCGCAAGAACAATCCACTGAAAATTTTCTTTGGGGAAACGCCTTGAAAATTCCGCAGCTTCTTCGGCGAGACATTTCACCTTGTCGTCCCGCTTGCTAGATCGCAATTCCACCACTTCAATTTGCACGTTCGAGGAGCGAAGCCTTTTGGAATACTTTTCCACTTCATCCTTCACAAAAGGCGAACCGGGCTTTCCAAACACCGCGATGATAAGCTTCATCGTCCGAGTTCCAGACGCTCGACGAGAAAATCCGGAAGTCCTGCATCACGCATCGCTTTCTGCGTCCTGGCGATATCGTATTCCAGCCGCACCAGTTTCACCGTCTGCGCTTCGGTATCATATAGACAATAGCTTGCCCGGGAGTCCCTGTCGCGCGGCTGTCCGACGCTTCCGACGTTTACGAGAAGCCGTTCGCCCTCTTCAAGCCGGTAAAATCCCGTTTCAATCACCTTCGGGATTTCCCCTTCCCGCATCGCAACGATCACCGGACTGTGCGTATGCCCGACAAAACAGTGACGGTCCGAGAAATGATCGAACGCGTCCAAGGCATCTTCCAAATCCGTCACATAGATCCAGTCCGCCGGAGACATCGGAGACGCGTGGACAAAGCAAATGTCGTTTTCTTCATCCATATAGGGCAGCGACCTCAAATATTCCTTCGATTCCTCGGTCAGATTTGCCTGCGTCCATTCGATCGCTTTTTTCGCATACGGATTAAATCCCACGTCCGAATCCCACTTGATGGCTACGCTATCATGATTTCCCAGAATACAGACATCGGCAACCTGTTTTGTCAACGAAACGCATTCATTCGGATTTGCTCCGTATCCCACAATATCACCCAGACAGACACGGCGTTCAACCCCGTTCGCTCTCATCGATTCCAGGACGACTTCCAGAGCGGGCAAGTTTGCATGAATGTCGGAAAAAATTCCGTATAGCATAGAAACCAATATAGCTTTTCTATATTTATGCCGATGGAAAAAGTCGAGAAAAACAAGAAAGTTAGCATAGGCTATTCCCTAAAAGACGAAAGTGGCACCATTGTCGAAGAAGTACCGACAAATTTTCCATTCGTCTATATGCACGGTTGCGACAGCGTCATCGAAGGACTCGAAGAAGCGCTCGAAGGGCACCATGTCGGGGAAAAGGTCGTCGCTTACGTACCTTTCGACAAAGGCTATGGTCCATACCGCAAGGACCTGATTATCAAAGTCTCCAAGAAAGAGCTCCAAAATATCGGGGAGCTGTGGCTGGGCATGGAGCTGGAAATGGTCCAGGATTCCAACAACACCGAGTTTTCCATTCCCGAAGATCCGCGCGACATCTACTCGCAGACAAACGAAGACGAATCGGGAATCTACGTCATCCGGGAAATCCAGAAAGATTCGGTCACCCTCGACGGGAACCACCCTTTTGCAGGCAAGGATCTGACGTTCGAAGTGACGATTGTCGATATCGCCGAAGCATCCGCGACAGAACTCGAAACGGGATTCCCCGATGAAGATTTTGACGACGAAGATGACGATTTCGACGGCGACGAAAATTTTCCAGAAGACGAACAAAATAATTTCGGGAGGCATTGGCGATAATGGCCGACATAAAAGAATTGAAAAAAGCGGCAGGCGTCCGCGCCGCGAACCTGATTGAATCTGGCATGACCGTCGGACTCGGAACGGGCAGCACGGCCGCATTCATGGTCGAGCGCATCGGAGAACGCATCCGCACCGAAAATTTTAAAATCACGGCGGTCAGCACCAGCTGGAGTACGACGCTCCAATGCCGAAAGCTGGGCATACCTCTCATCGATCTCGGCGAAGCAAGCCATCTCGACATCGCCATCGACGGCGCAGACGAAATCGACCCGAAAAAAAATCTCATCAAGGGACGCGGCGCAGCGCACCTGCTCGAAAAAATCGTCGCCTCCATGGCAGACAATTACATCATCATCGCGGACTCAGGAAAAAAAGTCCTGACACTCGGCGAAAAGTTTGCCGTCCCTCTGGAAATTCTGCCGGGAGCGATTGGATCGGTTACATACAAAGTCAAGAATCTCGGCGCGACCCTTGACGTCCGAATGGGAGCGCCCGGCAAGGACGGTCCGGTCATCAGCGATTCCGGAAACCTCATCGCCGACGCCAAGTTCGGTCCGATAGCCGACCCGGAAAAACTCGACTTCGAACTGAACAGGATTCCAGGACTTCTCGGACACGGTCTTTTCATCGGCATGGCGAACAAGGTAATCCTCGCAGCGCCCGACGGGCTGGAAGAGTTTTAAAACAGCAAAAGCCCGCTTCGCGGGCTTTTTTATTCGGAAGGTCAAAACCTAGGCGAGCGCAGCCTTGACCAGTTCGCTCAAGTGGCGGCTGTCAAAGCGGCCTTTCGTCTTCGGGGAAATCTCTTTCATCACCTTGCCCATGTCCTTCGGGCCTTCCGCTCCGACCTGGACTTTGATTTCCGCAATCAGGCTCTTGACTTCGTCTTCGGAAAGCTGCTTCGGCAGATATTTCTGATAGACAGCCAGCGTGGCCTCTTCTTCCTTGGCGTTTTCTTCACGCCCACCCTTGCGAAGCATTTCGATAGATTCATTGCGCTGCTTGATGCTCTTCGAAAGGACATCGAGGACAACGTCGTCCGTCACATCCTTCTTGGCGTTGATCGCAACATTCTTGATATCGGAGTGAAGCGTCCGCAACACTTCGAGTGTTGCCGCATCATGGGCCTTCATCGCGGTCTTGATGTCCGAAAGAATTTGGTTGAGCAGTTCACTTTCCGCTTTTACTAAAGAATCAGCCATAATCATCCTTTCCCGACTTGGGGTTTAAGTCTCACAAAATATACAAACACCAAAAGGGAAAGCTGCATCACTTTCCCTTGGCATTCCGAAAAGGAGTCGAATTAGTAAAGACGCTTGCGATTTGCGTCAGCAATTTCCTTGAGACGCTTGCGACGGGCTGCCGTTTCAATGCGCTTCTTCTCTTCGGAAGGCTTTTCATAACGCTGGCGTTTCTTCACGTCGGAAATGATTCCGTTCTTTTCGCAAGACTTGGTAAAGCGCTTGAGCGCGCGTTCAAAAGGTTCATTGGGTTTTACTACGACACCGATCATTCAGATTCCTCGGGTTGAAAATTTTGGAATGCGCCCCAAATATACCTTATCGTTCCCAATTCGTCAAGGGCTTTCGATTTTTGAAACCCGCCAACCTTTTCAATGCCGATTTTCGGCACTTTTTGACATTTCATAACTTGCGGCAAACCAAACACTTATATATATTTTTTGAAAGCCTTTCTAGCTCGTCCCATAGGAGAGAAAATGGACTTTGTAAAATTTTCTGCGCTTTGTTCCGCTATTTTTGCAGCCACCCTTATCGGTTGCAACAGCGAAGACGATGTCATCCCCGAAATCACCCCGGCAAAGAAAACCGAAGCGGTCAAGGCTCCCGAAGATTCCACACAAAAAGCCGATCCCATGCCGGAGCTTAAGCCGATTCAATCGCTTTCCGTCAATTCCTCCTCGGCCCCCGTCGAAACATTCAAAACAGGCGCGGAAACGTCCGTTGAACCGGGATCCGAAGGCTCGGTGACCATCCAGGTGAGCATCCAGCCGTCCAAACGGAGCGCCAACGCAGTTCTCAAAAAACTTGAAGAAAAGGGTCTCAAGGGCTACCTCGCGCAGGTCGAAAATCCAGGCGAACTCGAAGGCACCTACTATCGCGTCCGGATCGGCTATTTCAAGAAACTCGAAGATGCCAAAGTTTTCGGCAAGAACAAGCTAGAGCCGCTCGGATTCGCCTGGTGGATAGACAACAAGGCAAACGATGCAGTCGGTTCGCCGGAAACACACGAACCGTCTAGCTCCTACAACAGCGCCGAAACATATACCGAAGCGCAAGCCGCCGAAAGCATTCCCACGGATTCCGAAATTCCTGCGGAACCGGAGTTTTCATCATCATCGTCCGAAAGCCAGAGTTCTTCCTCCAGCGAAATAACCGAATCCCCGGCATCCGAGCCGCAGCCCGTAGAAAGTGTCCAACCGGAAACTCCGGCAGAAAATCAACCCGAACCCGCAAGTCAAGCACCGGCCGCCCCCGCCCCTACCGAAGAAGTCTATGACGACTGGGAATAACCGGTGAAACATCCTTCCATTTTCGCCGCGCAGCTAGGCTGCGCCAAGAATCAGGTCGATGCCGAGCATCTCCTTACAGAGCTTTATTCGGTCGGCTTTCGTTCATCTACGGTCATGGACAAGGCAGACTATATCTTGGTCAATACCTGTGGTTTCATCGAAGCGGCAAAAGAAGAATCAATCAACACGATTCTGTCTTTTATCGAGGCGAAAAAAACGACACAAAAGCTCATCGTTTCCGGTTGCCTTTCAGGACGCTACATCCAGGAACTTCCAAAAGAAATGCCCGAAGTCGATTATTGGCTCGGCACATACGAACCGGGGAAAATTCTAAAAGTCCTCGGGCTAGGAGAAAAATCAAGCGGAACGGAAAATTTCAAGCGTCTGAACTTGGGAGACTTTCCGCACCACGCCTATCTAAAAATTGCCGAAGGCTGCGATCGTCGCTGTGCATTCTGCGCCATTCCGAACATCCGCGGAAAACAAGTTTCATTTTCCATCGAAGACATCGTTCGCGAAGCGAAAGAACTTGAAAGACAAGGCGTAAAGGAATTGACGCTCATCGCCCAAGATACGACTTTTTACGGTCATGAACAGGGAAAAAAAGGACCGACGCTCGCCAAGCTTTTAAAAGCAATCCTCCAAGAAACGAATATTCCCTGGATCCGTACCCTCTACTGGTATCCGCAATTCATCGATGACGAGCTGCTCGATCTGATGGCTAGCGAACCTCGCCTTTGCAAATATATCGACATGCCAATCCAGCATGCAAGCGACCGGATTCTCAAGCTGATGCGGCGTCACTACACGCAGAAAAGCTTGCGCGAAATGCTCTTGGCGATGCGGGAAAAAATCCCCGGCGTAACGCTCCGCACAACGATTCTCGTCGGCTTTCCCGGTGAAACGGATGCCGATTTCGATGAACTGGTGAAGCTCGTCCAAGACATTCGGTTCGAACACTTGGGCGGTTTCGTCTTCAGTCCCGAAGAGGGCACTCCCGCCTTGGAACTCGAAGAAAAAACGGTTCCCGAAGATCTCGCGCGGGCACGCCTTGACGCCATCAACGACATCCAAGAAGAAATTTCCACCGAAGCGAACGAAGCGCTGATAGGCAAAGAGGTCAAGGTTCTCATCGATGAAGTCGCAGAAGAAAGCGATTACCATTTTATCGGACGCACGGAAGGGAACTCACTCGATGCCGATGACATCGTAAAAATTGTCGAAGGGGATGCCGTTCCCGGCGGATTCTACATCGTCAAAATCATCGATGCAGAACCTCATGAACTGGTTGGAAAAATTCTCCACAAAGCCTAACAGAAAACGCACCGAGAATCGGTGCGTTTTTCAGTGCCCACGACGAGAGTCGAACTCGTGACCTTCAGTTTCGGAAACTGACACTCTATCCAATTGAGCTACGCGGACAAGGATGGCAAGAATATAGTCTATTTTTTGTCTTTTGTCTTTTAAATGTTCTGGATTTTTCAACAGGACGGTTGGATTTGCAAAATTCCAGGAAACCGCAAGAGGACTTCCATCGGAAGTCCGTCTTTTTTACGCAAGCCTTTATTCAAATATCGCGATATAAGATTCCCCGTCCACTGGATTTACAAGGCGCGGATTTTCCACGGAGCCATCCTCCCACGAGACAAATTTTGCCCCGGATGAAGCTTTTGCGAAAAGTTCCATCGCATTGCCGCCGAAAAATTTCCCGGTAAAGTTCTCAGGCAAGGTCTTCCCTTCGAGGCTAACCGAGCCCTTCCCCTGGGCGACAATCGTTACCGAAACGTCTTCGCCAAGTCCAAACTCTTCGACATATTCACTATGGACAGTCGCATCGCGGCTCTCCGCCCAAGATTTTATGCATGACCCGGACTTGCTAAATCTTCCGCCGCACGAATTCTGATACCAGCGATCCGTTTGCTTGAATTTTTCCATGTCCCGTTCCATTTCATCTTCATCGATTGTTCCGACCATCGCATCGACGGTTTTCGACACGTTTGCCGCATTCAAATAGTTTTCAAGCATCATTGCGGAACGGTTGATGAACAGCCTGCGGAAATCGGGATTCTGGATCAGTTTTACGTACAAAGTATGAAAACATTGCCCTGATGTACTGGAAGCACATTTTCCGGAAGATGAACCTCCCTGGCGAATCCAGTCAAACATATTGGTGCTCTGGCTGAATCCCGATGTGGGCCAGTCCCAGTCGTAGCCATGATCCAAATCATAGACCATAAATTTCCACGGTTGCTCCGGGCTTTTCCATGCGCGGACATTGTTGTTTGGCCAGTCCCCGTTATGGGAATAGATTTCCGCCGCCATATAGTCCGCAAAGTTTCCGACATCCATTTTCGACTTGATCTGCGCGTAAGCTTCGTTATTTTCTCCGGAAAGATCGCTCTGTGCCGCAAACACGAGAAGATTTTCATAATCGTCCGTAGTCCCGTTACTCGCCGTAACCGTCCGACTGATATGCTTTACAAAATTCACCGAAGACGCATCGTAGCCATAATTCGTTTCGACAAAATTCTTGTTGAAACGTTCCCGCATGTCATGAATTCCCCAATAATTTCCATTGTAAAAAACGACAACCTGCCGGCTTCTCTGGTAATCCACTTCGCTTCCTTCGAGAATTGCTCCGCCCATTGCATCTTCGATATAATCGCTCACAAAACGATTGCCGTTATTGCGCAGGTTAAACGCCTTGAACTTGCTGTTTGTCGCCTTGCGGGTTTCAAACAGGGGATAGTTGAGCCAGCCGGAATTGTATTTTTCCCCCATCTTGACCGCAACGGATTTTTTCTTTTCCAGACGACTGTAATTTCCCATCAGCGAGATTCCGACATCCATTTCCCATGCCTTTTCCGAACTCTCGCTTCCTTCCGCAAAATACTCCACATGAGCCGGAAACTCAACATCGGCAAAAAGTCCTGTCTTGTTCGGATCGGCAGAGTTGGGAGAACTCGCAGAAGTTTGTACGTAATGCTTTCTGAAAAACTCGGAATCCACGCTGACCGCGACGACAGGCATCTTCACCGTTTCATCGATGAAAAATGTATTGGTCACCACCTTGTTTGTGGCCAACCCATCCTTGAAAGCGGCACAGCGGACAACCGTATTCGATTTTAGGACCTTGGCTTCGCGCATTTCTTCTGTCGAATCATTCGGCGCGGAACCGTCGAACGAACAGCGGACAACCGCGCCATTTTCCGCCGACGGAGGAGCCAGCACAACGGAATCCCTGTAAAAGCCTCCAACATTTTCAAACACGGGCGCCGCGACAAAATCTTCAAACCCTTGGCTATTCGCGTTGTCCGCTTCCGGAGTGGGCTTTATAAAATATCTCCATCCGTCCGATGTCTTTCCCCAGCTTACCCCTCCATCGAGAGCCGGATACGTAACCGAATCGAGGACTCCGCAATTTTCATCGACCAAAAAGACGCTCCCGCCGGCATCTTTCAACTTCCAGCTCGTGTGGGAACGAAAATGCAGGGAGTCGGAATCCTCGCCATCAAGAGGCGTGGGAATGTCACGTTTGGAGGCAAATACTATCCGAAAACCGTTTGCCGGAATCGTATCGTCGCCAAAGACCCACTTTCTCGGGCTGGAAGTGTTCTTGACCAAAGCGTAACCCTTCAGGGAAATGGGCTTCGAACTTGAATTATAAAGTTCCACCCAACCGGGGTCCTCTCCCAGGTCATCAAGCCAATCGGTATTTCCGGGTAAAATTTCGTTGATGAGGATTGTCGAATTTCCTTGCCAAAACGCTTCGCAGATCACTTCGCAGCTTGAACTGCTAGCGGCAATTTCCGAACTTGAGCTTCCCGGGTTTGACGACGAGGAATTTTCTGTCCAATCGGTTTCCGATGAAGAAAGTGGGATTTCCTCCTCGGAGCGGGACGGTTCATCCGAACAGGCGGTCAAAATTCCAAATATAGCGATAGCAAGAGCCAATCGAATCATTGCCATAGAATTCTCCAAAATGAACCAAACGAAATCCCGCTTTAAATTTATACGAAAACGCCTTTTTCCACACTCAAAACTTCGTTAAATTTTGCTTTACAACATTTTTCCCTTGACAAATCCAAAAAGATAGACTAAATTTGGTTCATCAAATGGCTCTGTAGCTCAGTTGGTAGAGCAGAGGACTGAAAATCCTCGTGTCACTGGTTCAATTCCTGTCGGAGCCACTCCAAAAACCCTGGAAACTTCTAGGGTTTTTGTTTTGGAGGAATAGGCTAATTGGTAAGTCAGCGGTCTTGAAAACCGCCGCCGCAAGGCTTGGGGGTTCGAGTCCCTCTTCCTCCGCTAAACATTCCACTCCATCGAGGAATCCGCAGCGAAATCGACTTTAGCCGTTGCACTTTCTTCGCGAAGCAGCGTGCACACCTTTGCGCGCCCGGCGAGATTCTCCTTTTCCAAGGCATATAGGCAAGCACTTGTTGTCGCCCCGGTCGTAAACACATCATCAATAAGAATCGGTGTGTAACCTTCGGGCCAGGAAAAGCGCCTCTTCCACCCGAAAACCCCCGCCACATTGTTCGCTCGTCCTGAACGGGAAAGCTTTGTCTGCGAAACGCGAAACGTTTTCCGAAAAAGCGCATTCGCCACAACGCCACCTGTTTTTCCGGCAAAGGAACCGGCGATTTTTTCCGCCTGGTTATAACCTCTTTCACGCATTCGCGCCGAATGAAGCGGAACCGGGATAAAGGCAAGCTTCGTCCCCCAATCCCGAATGATTTCAAAAGTCGCCGATTCCCGAAGCGCTGTCGCCACCAGATAACCCGCAAGTCCCGGCATATTCCCATATTTCAATCCGTAAACCAGCGACTTCGTCAAAGGCGTCATCGCATACAGGCATAAGACATCCGGATTCGGCTGGCGGGGACTTTTCGCCAGTTTCCGCAATTCACCCCGGCAGTCCGGGCAAAGCCAGGGATCTAGCGGAACGCCGGTGCGACGACAGGCGAGACATCCGTTTCCAAAGAAAAAACTCGATATGCCATTCCACAAAGACATCGGAACCTCCCTTTTAATGTTTCCAAAAGGATAACGCTCCAAATGCGCCGAATGCGAATTTTCGGCTAAAAATCAATTATAGTTGCTTTCGAGCTGGCTTCCCTGGTAACGCATATTGACCAGAAGTCCGACAAGCATCATGCAAGTCAAGAGGAACGAGCCCCCATAGGAAAGAAACGGAAGCGGAAGCCCCGTCACGGGCATCATCCCGAGCGTCATCGAAATATTCACCGTCATGTGAAAAAGGAAAATCGTACAGGCTCCCGAAACGACATGGTTCACAAACAGATCGAGATGCAGCCGGCAAATAGAAATGGCCCGCCAAAGGAACAGAAAGTACAGGCCTAGCAACGTAACGCAACCGACAAAACCGAATTGCTCGCCCAAAACGCTAAAGATAAAGTCCGTATGTTCTTCCGGCAAAAACGCCAAATTGGTCTGGGTGCCCTTTCCAAAGCCTTTTCCGAAAAGTCCACCGCTTCCGATTGCTACTTCCGACTGGATGACCTGATACCCGGCACCCTTTGGATCGCGCATCGGATCGACAAAGGTCATTACGCGATCGCGCTGGTGGTCTTCGAGCGAATTCCAAGCCATCATGCTTGCATACCCGCAAACGATATTCAAGGAAAGAATGACGATGATGAACTTCTTCGGCATTTTCCGAAAAAGGAGCACCAGGAATACTACGCAGAGGAGAAGCCCCCAGAGCACCTGGGAATACGGGATGTGCGGATAGGAGAGTATCACCGAGGCGACCGGACTCAAGAGCAAAAAAAGATCCGACAGGGTAAGCCCCGCCCAGTAAAGCCCGACAATCGTTACCGCGGTAAATACGAGAGCCGTGCTCAAATCGGGCTGTTTGAGAACCAGCACAAACGGGATAAAAAAGATAATGCCGGGAACGATAAAACTTTTCGCCTGCAAAATGTTTACCCGATGCTTGGAGAGCCATTTCGACATCGCTAGCAAAAAGGCGATTTTCGCAAACTCCGAAGGCTGCACCTTGATGAAACCCAGATCTATCCAACGCCCGGCACCCTTAGCCGTATCGCCCCCGCCAAATGCGATAAACGCTAACAGAAAGACCGCAAGAAAATACAAGGGAAAGGCGAGGCGCTGCCAGTAATCAATCCGAACCAGGGCAAATAGAGAAGCGAGCAGACACCCGCCGACAAAGTAGATGATTTGTCGAAACCAGCAGGCAGAGTACCATGTGGCAGTCGAATTCGCCGTCGCCGAATAAACGAGCAAAATCCCGATCGAAGTCAAAACAAGGACCAGCGCAAGAAAAAGCCAGTCGATTTTCATCTTGCTGTTCAGGAAACGTCCGGAGCCTCTCATTCTTTTTCCTCCGCCAGATTCTTTTTCGAGGCGAAATAGGCTTCCATGACCTTTCGGCAAACAGGCGCGGACTTGACTCCGCCGCCACCAGCCGCTTCCTGGATAACAGCCACGGCAATTTCCGGATCGTAAAGCGGAGCGACCGCCACAAACCAGGCGTGGGTTTTTTCCCCTTTTTTCCACTCCGCCGAACCGGACTTTCCTCCAACCCGAATGCCCGGAATCGCGGCGCGACGTCCCGTTCCGCCCGGATGGTTCACCACGGAATCCATCCCCGCAAGAAGCGTCTCATGGGTCGTCTCGCTCATCTTGCCTTCAAAAATCTTTTCGGGAATGTAACGTCCGACTACGTTACCATCAGAATCTCGCAATTCCTTCATCAGGTGCGGACGGTAAACGCCTTTCCCCGTTGCAATCGCCCCGGCGAGTACAGCTTCCTGGAGAGGCGTCACAAGCTGTCCTTGCCCAATCGCCAAATTCAATATCAGCCCGCGCGCCCACCGCCAACCGTTCCGCTTGTTGCGGGCATTGAACGACACGGAATCCGGAAGCCACCCGCCCTTTTCGCCGGGAATATCGATTCCCAACGAATGTCCGAGTCCAAAGCGTTCCCCGAATTCGTTGATACGTTCCATGCCAAGCATCAGCCCCAGCTGGTAAAAATACACATCGCAGGAAAGGCGCAGCGCATTGACCAGGTCCAGATTTCCATGCACGCCCCAGCATTTCTGGTAGCGCGCCCCGAAAGTAAACCCTCCCGTACAAGACTTCGGCAAATGCGAAGCTCCCCGGACAAGCCCGTATTCAAGCCCAGCACCCGCAGTCACGAGCTTAAAAGGAGACGCCGGCGGATACACGCCCGAAATCGCCCGGTTCATCAGCGGACGCATCGAATCCAACGCGACTTTAGCCCAGCCCTTATTACGTTCCCGACGCTTGAGCGAAAAGATATTCGGGTTAAGTCGGGGCGAAGAAACCATCGCAAGAATCTCCCCGTTCCGCGGATCGATGGCGACAACCGCTCCGCGAACCGAATCGGGAAGAGCCTCCTCCGCAGCCTTCTGGATATCCAAATCGATTGTCGTAATCATCCCATAGCCGGGAACCGCAGAAACATTATGCATTCCCTTGATATGTCCGACTTCACGCCCATAGGCATCGACTTCCACGAATTTTAAACCGTCTTCTCCGCGAAACTCTTCGTCATACTGTTTTTCAAGACCTTTCTGTCCGATGCGGTCTCCCGGAGAATACTTGGCAAACTCGGGCTTTTCCAGCTGTTCATCCGAAATTTCACCGGTATATCCTAACAAGTGCGCCGCCAACGTTCCATAGGGATAGGATCGTCTCGATTCCACAACGGTGGTCACGCCGGGAAACTCCGCCGATCGCTCCTCGACAATCGAAACCTGTTCAACCGAGGCGTCTTCGAGAATCCGGAGCGTCCCGTGCGACCTCCAGCCACTTCGCTGGAACATCGTATCGACCACAGCCGAATCAAAAATGGCCTCGCCATCGAAATCCTTCAAATGAATCAACCGCTTAAACAGAGAATCCTTTGTTTCAGGCGACATCTTTCGAATTTCCGCCGGCAAAATGACAATCTGGTAAGACGGTCTGTTTCCCACCAAAAGCGTCCCGTTCCGGTCATAGATCAATCCGCGTTCCGCCTTCAGAACAACGCGACGCAAACGGTTCTCGTCCGAACTTTGCAAATTCTGCTCGTATCGGACAGATTGCAGATAGAACAATCGAACCGACAGACAAAAGAAAATCAGGCCGACCGTCGCCATAAAAACGAGCGACTTGACATTGCGATTTGACAGATCGTTCTGGGATTGTTTAAGGGACATGCCGCGGCTTGCGATCGAAACGATTCAACAGATAAAAAAGAAGAGAACCCAAAAGCATCGTATAGACACATTCCGGCAAGGTTGTCGTCACAAAGAACATTCCAATGCTCGCCTGGGAAATATCGACAAGCGCATAATAGACCAGGTCATTCAAGATAAACGCAAGTCCGAGCAAGGCTACTTTTGACACAAGGTTTAACCGGAGGAACTTTTCCTCTAACTGTCCCACGCCGAAGCCGACACAGGTAAAAGCAATCGTCTGGGCGCCCAACCATTCCACCGGAGAATAGACATCCTCGGAAAAGCCGGCAAAAAAGCCCCAGAGCATTCCCGATACAGGACCGCGGGAAATCGCCACGACAACCACAAAAATCAATACAAAGTCCGGTTCTACGCCGCAAAAGGAAATCCACGAAGCAAGCGTTGTCTGCAAAACCAAAGCGAGAATAAAAAGCAGGAAATGTTTAATGAACTTCAGCATTGCCCAACATCTCCTGCGTTATCCAGTCCGGCTCTTTCTGCATAATGAAAACTTCTTCAAGCCTCATGAACTTTTGAAACGGATCCAACTCCAAATCGGTCACCACTTCGACATCGCCCTTGCGAAGGGAACGCACGACACCAATGCCGATTCCTTTCGGATAAATGCCGCCAAGCCCGGAAGTCACCAACGTATCCCCTTCGCGAACGCCGGTATAGGAAGGCACCATTGCCTGCAAATAGTTTATGGAGCCTCCATTTAAAAAACCGACAACCCGCGTTCTCTGGACCATCACGGAAACATGCAGGGCCGGGTCAGGCAAAAGCTGCACTTTCGCATGGGTTTTTGAAACAGCGGAAATCCGACCGACCAGTCCACGAGTCGTAAAGACCGGCATGTTCAAATCGATTCCGTGATCCGTTCCCCGATTGACAACAAAAGTTGTCAGAAATCTCCCGGGATTTCGCCCTATCACGCGCGCCGTCACAATGGAATACTTCCACACATTGTCGAAATGGACAAGTTCCCGCAAGCGCTTCGTTTCTTCAAGCCCCTCGCGCAAATTGTCCCGCTCCATCTTCAGCAAGGCATTTTCCCGTTTCAGGCTGTCATTTTCATAGGAAATGGAATGGATGAGGTTTAGCGAAGAAACGACCACCTGTGCCGGATAATATACCGAGGCAAGCGCTCCCGCGACAAACGATTCCTTTTCCCCCTTTTCCAGATGACGGATACCAAATCCTAACCCCAAGAGCAAAAGGAATAGAACAAGCCCATGCCCTTTGGAAAGAAGACCACCCAAAAAACGGAAAAGCTTCATTTTCTGGGAAAGGCCTTACACCGAAGAGGAGATTAGCACAGGACGATACTTGTCAAGATCTTCGAGGATACGGGCCGTGCCTTTGCAGACGCACAGAAGCGGATCGTCGATCACGTTTACAGAAAGTCCCGTTTCCTTGCGGATGCGGGCGTCTAAACCGCGAAGCTTAGAACCGCCTCCCGACATGATGATACCCCTATCCAGGATATCTGCACCGAGAGCCGCGGGAGTCAGAGCCAAGGCCTGCTTCACCGCATCGACAATCGCCGTCACCGGTTCGTTCAAAGCTTCCCGAATTTCTTGGCTCGTAATCGTCATCGTACGCGGAAGCCCAGCCATGATATCGCT
Source organism: Alistipes onderdonkii (assembly GCA_963656065.1). Taxonomy (GTDB): domain Bacteria; phylum Fibrobacterota; class Fibrobacteria; order Fibrobacterales; family Fibrobacteraceae; genus Hallerella. The sequence goes on along the minus strand of CAVKGV010000005.1, from coordinate 23,210 downwards.
GCCCTTGACTTCCATCGTCAGCTCCTCTTCTAGCGGGAAAGCGGAACCAATTTGCATCTTGATGCGTTCCGCCGAGCTTTCATCGACAACCAGATTATAAGTCTTGCGCAGATAGTTCACGATAGCTTCATCCATCTCGTCGCCACCGACACGAACAGATGCATTACAGGGGATACCGTTCAGAGCAATAACCGCAATGTCCGACGTACCTCCGCCGATATCGACAATCATGTTGCCTATCGGACCATCCACCGGAATGCCCATACCTATCGCCGCCGCCATCGGTTCATGCACCAAATGCACTTCTTTCGCACCGGCCATTCGGGCAGCATCCGTCACCGCACGCTTTTCCACTTCGGTAATTCCCGATGGGACACCGATAACGATTCGCGGTTTTACCAAAAACAGCGGATACTTCTGCACTCGCTTGATAAAAGTCGAAAGCAAGATTTCCACCAACTGGAAATCGGCAATGACTCCATCTTTCATCGGGCGAATCGCGGCATTGGCTCCCGGCGTGCGTCCCAACATCTTTTTGGCCTCATTGCCTATCGCAATGACCCGGTCGTTTTTGCGATCCATCGCAACAACCGTCGGCTCGTTAATGACAATCCCTTGCCCAGCAACATGGACCAAGGTATTTGCCGTTCCAAGATCAACACCAATATCGCAAGAGAATAGTCCGAACAAAATGAAATTCCTTTCTTGATTTTGTTAAAAATATAGCATAAAAACGGATGAGGCTTTTAGTTTTTATCAGCGTCCTCGCCAAAATGCCACTTTTTCAAATAACGGTCCCAATGCAAGTATGTCTTGTCATAGCGATATTTCCGCTCTTCATACATCTTGATATCCCGGTAGATGAAAAATTCTACGTCCGCATAGGCGGAATACATCTTGGAATGTTCCTTGTCAAAAAAGCGTAAATCGCGAATCTTGTAATAGGGCGAATCCAAAAGCGCGCTCCGGTCCCCGCTTGCCTTGATCGTTTGAGCAACCATGAACTTCAAATCGTCCTGCAGATAGGCCGACAGTTTTTCTTCGATATTTCCTCGGGGTTCCGAGCATCCGAAAAAAAAGAGGCAAGACAATAAAACGACTAACAACCGCTGCATATTTTAAATATAAAAAAAGCGCCGTTTCAAGCGAACGGCGCCATGGGGATTCTAGAACGAATAAGTCGCATCGACTCGCGAGAACCAGCGGCCCTCGCCCTGGAAGAGGTTCCGGAACAGCAAATCTTCCGCAATGGTCACATCGATTTTCAGTTTCTCCTCGATGTTGATGCCAAAGCCCCATCCGATATGGTCGTCAATCGTACCATTTCCCACCGGATTTGTCGAGAAGAACGTTCCGTTATCCGAGCAAATGCCATTCTTTCCCGCATTATGAGAATTTTGGTCACATTCCGTATAAAGAATCGCTTTCTGTCCGCCGACGCGAATAACAAACCAATCCCACCAAATATTGCGTTCAATGCCGAAACTGATGACACCGCCAATATCTTTCCGCTCATCCCAATAGGAACCATCGCTACGCAAATCGTATGTGGATTCCCCTGTCTTATAGTCAAAGGTCCAGTTGCGCGCCTTTTGGCGATTCCAGACAAAGTCTCCACCCAGCCAGAAGAAGCCCCTGTCAAGCCCAACGTTGACGCCCAAACCGACCTGAGCTCGAGTATCCTTAATTCCCGGAGCCTTGATAAAATGCGCCTTCATCGCAGGAATCAGCTCACCGTCAATGGCATCCAGCGTAAAAAACGCACGCGAAGAAACGAGATACGAAAAATTCCCGTCATCAAAAAAATTCTTGTGTTCCGGTCCGTATTGCACTCGGGCAAGACCCCCGGAAAGTTCATAATCGATGGTACTCGAAAGCTGCAAGTTGATGCCGGCATCAGCGCGAATTACCGAAGCATAGGAGTTCGCATCAACCTGGTAGGATCCGCTCTCGGTCTCATACCCTCCATCCTGGTGAGCTATATAGACATGAAGTCCTAGCGCGTTCCCATTCGAAAGAGTCCCGCCAAGAAATCCGTCAAAATTTGTCACGGTTCTCGGCAGGGAGTGAACCTGTTCCTTGTCATCGATATAATACGTCGGAAGGAACCGGAAAAGCTCGGAATCTTCACGTCCAAAGAGTCCTCCAATAGAAATCCGGGGATCCGGAGATTCCTCGGTTCCCAGGCTTAATGAAAAGATGCCCCCAAATGTCGGATGTTGCGGGTCCTTGTTCTTTCCGACTTCCACATCGTCCAGATAGGCGCCAAAGCCGCCAATCAAATAGTTCGGGTAAAGGTTGATGTTGGCAGGATTGTCGAATATGCTCACATCATCCATGATATACGTCGTATTCTTGCCCATCGATTCCACACGGGCGAACGTGGCAAAAGCCGATCCGACGCCAAGAAAACAAAAAGTCAATCCTAACGCCGCAGCAGTTCTGTTTTTCATCAATCAACTCCTATTCTATGCTAAAACTAATACATCCTGTTCCTTTTCGCAATAAAAAAAATAAAAAGAGCCGGAAACATCTGTTTTCGGCTCCTTTATTAACTAGGCCTCTGGAATTATTCGGAGAAGGTAAACGGAATGGTAACCGTCGTATTGCCAGACTTAACCTTGCTAAAGGTCCAATGCTTCACCGCATTCTTCACCGCATTGTCGAACTCGCCAAAACCGGTAGTCGAAGATGCTATCGAAATGCTGATGATATCGCCACCCGGAGCAATGGTAAAGCGAAGCGTTACCTTACCGGCAAAACCCGGCTGCTTCTTCAAGAACTTGTTATAGATGTGACGAAGACCCGGCGTACGCTGGCGAACAACTTTCATAATGTCCGCAGCACTACGAGAGCCTCCACCGGCACCCATATCAATATCACGGGCCGACGGGGTCTTGATCGTTCCCTTGGCACGGGTTGCGATTCCGCCACCACCACCGCCGAGAAGACCGCTGAGACCGTCTCCGATACCACCGGAACCGCCTTCACCGTAACCTTCATTGAAGCCACCATCCGTCTTGCCCCGACGTCCACCAAGAACGGTCTTACCCGTCGTCTGGAGGCCGGCGACATCCTTTAGCACCTTATTGATATCCTTGGAGAACTTTTGGTCCTTCATCAGATCATAAGCAGCGTAGTTGGACTTCGTCGTCTGGGCAGTCAGGAGTTTGAGAACGCCACGAGTCTGGGGAGCATTCGGCTGACCCTTTCCACGAGGCTTTCCGCCACCACCCGCTTTCTTGCGTGGTTTCTTCGGTTCTTCCTTTTTCTTTTCTTCCTTTTTCTCTTCCTTCTTCTCTTCGATTTTCATCGTTGTCGTCAGTTCTTCCGCAGCGGTCTCTTCAAAGATAACTTCGTCAACCACGGCTTCGTACATGGACGCCCACAGAGAAAAGCAAACAGCAACCAGAACAGAGATAACCGCGACCCCGGCAAAACGCTTGTCGGATTCCGGCATCAAGGATTCTACAAAAGGATCTAGCTTCTTTTTCGTAGCCATTTATTCCTCCCCGCCGTTTTTCATCGTCACGGCAAAAGCAATGTTCGTGTAGCCCGAAAAGCCACAGGTTGCCATTACTTTGTACATAACGTCATAAGGGATGTTCTTGTCGATCTGGATAATGATGTTACCCGCTTCGTCCGCCGGAAGTCCGGCTTTCAAGGCGTGTTCGCGTTCTGTCTCGCGACGTTCCTTCAACACGGAGTCCACCTTCGCAATCAAAAGATCGCTCTGGTTCAGCACTTCCTGTGTCGGAATGATTTTAGCATTATCCACCACGACATACCCGGCATCGACCACCACGGAAAGCGAAACCTCTTTCGGCTGTACTTTCGAAGTGGAAATCGGCAGGATCAGGTTTTCCGCCTGGGTAATCAGCTGGCCTTCCGCATCGAGGTTCTTGATAAGGAACACCAGAATGATGGTCATCATGTCCATCATCGAAGTCAAGGAGAACGGGACGTCCTCTCCGTACTTGCGCAGTTTTCTAGCCATATTCCTAACCTCCCAGCTTGGCAAGATTAACCTTGACAAATCCCGCAGACTTTGCGCGGTCCATCAAAGCAATAATCTTGTCGAATTGTACGTCGTCGTTCGCCACGATGATGATGTTATCCACATCTTCCAAGTCGATAAACGCCGTATGAATCTGAATCAGCTGTTTCGCAATTTCGTCATAGGCGGAAAGCGGATAAATAATCAGCTTGGCTGCATCTTCCGGCTTAAGCTTACGAGCGGAATTCGGCGTGAGTGTGGCCACGCCAACACCTGCACCCGGTTTTTTGAGAGCGGACGGCGGAGTCGTTCCCCCATCACCTTCACCGGTCAGAGCGAGGAATGCGTTATTGCCATCGACCAAAATGCTATCCGGCTGGTTTTCAGCCAGAGACGTATAAACACCCCAGATCAAGCGCCCCGGATCCTCTTCCGAGGTTTTCTCAATCATGTTGAGTTCAATCGTTTCAATCAGATGGGTATAATTTTCCATGTCCATCGCGGTTCCGTCCTTGCATTTCGGGGCGGATCCAGCTTTAATTGCGGATTTTACATCATCGGCAGCATATTTAATCAGCTGTCCATCGGACTTGCAACGGAACACCCAAAATTCCTTAAAATAGACATTGGGTTGGAAACCGCCACGCGCACCGATAACGAGATAATCGTCCGTAATGGCCAAGGAAAGATTCAATGCTTGCTCGTCCGGAGGTTGAGGAACCTGGTCATCCATCTGCATCATACTGCGCTCGGGCAGATTGACTTCGACAATTGCCAGCTTCTGGAACGACGTCATGGAGAGTAGCATCGGAATCAAAATTGTAAACAAGCCCATCGCCGGAAGCAAATCCGGTTCTTCGACCTTTGCTGATGGTTTGATTTCTTTTGCCATTTTATCTCCTATCTAAAATTGTCTCTTGTAAACAACAATTACGACAGGTTATTGATAATCTTGAGGCCTTTTTCTTCCATTTCCTGAATCAGACGTTCGCTGTTCATATTCAGGATACCAACGATAACGAGCAGCGGAACTGCGCAGAGAAGTCCGAGGAGGGTCGTTCCCATAGCGATAGCGATACCGTCAGCAAGAGCCTTCGGACGTTCGGCAGCCGGTTTGTTAGCCACAGCGTCAAACGTAAAGATCAGACCGTAAATCGTACCCATCAGTCCAAGAAGGGTGGAGATAGAAGCCATCACGGAAATAATCGAAACATAACGAGTGAGACGCGGCGCTTCGGTAAGGAACACGGCATCCGACGCATTCTGCATGGCATCACGGCCAGCGTCACGATTACTGACAATCGCAGCAACCACTTTTGCAATCGGGAGCTTCGAAGCATTCGCAAGGCTCAAAGCCTGGTCATATTGCTTGATGCTGATGAGCTGACCAAACTTTTGCAAGAACTTGGCGCGTCCCTTGCCGCTTCTGATGATGATGTAGATGATGCGTTCGATCGAGAAGCCGAGACCAATCAGACCGACAGCAAGAATGATCCACATGAACTGCCAACCATCAGCGGACGGGTTGAACGATTCGAGCATTTTAGACATTAGGGTACTCCTTTTGTACAAGTGATAAGATGTTTTGTTTCCTGTATCCGCATATTTATTTTTTTTTTTGCCTTTTGGGACGCTTCCGAGCTGTAAAATTTTCATTACTCCAAAAAAAAGAGAAAAATCCCTTGATTTTCAGGGATTTTTCTCTTTGTAAAAATAGAATTACGCGAGAACTATTGCGCAGAGCCTGCCGGAGACACCGCGGGAGGCGCTAGGCGAGCCTGGAGTTCGGCGAGTTCGGCCTTGAGCTTTTCGTTTTCGGACTGGGCGTCTTTCAGGATTTCCTGATAAGTCGCCAGCTGTTCCTGCTTGGTCATCACCTTGGATTCACGAACCTGGTCAAGACGAGCCTTCGTTTTGAAGTAGCTCGGATCCTGGAATAGCTTCGTGGCATCGAACTTGGTAATCTTTATCTGCAAAGCTTCGTTCTGCTCGTCGAGTTCGCGCAAAGTCTCGTAGAGCTTTTGCGTCCACTGGTTGTCGATTCCATAGTGCTCGGAAGCGCGAATACCCGTAGCGCAACGCGGAACAGCCGCTTCGCGAGCCGCCTGGGAACGGCTTTCGAGTTCTTCACGATAAGCCTGCAAGTCTTCTCCGGCAGCCATTTCGGCATCTTCCTTCGTCATTCCCTCGTATTCCACATATTGGGTCACGATTTCCACACTGTCCGGAAGAGGAGACTTTGCAAACGCATCGCCCACTTCGACAAACACGGCGCAGCCCTGATAATACATTTCAATGTAGCCTTCTTCTGCGGCAATCACATCGGCATTATAGAATCCCTGATCGCGAGCCAGGTCGATATTCTTCTGGAAAATCGGCTGGGCCTGTTCATAGTAGCCGGGAAGCTGCTGAACGATTCCAATGCGTTCCGCAAAGCGTTCTTCGTCCGTTTTGCCGTTAAGATTCTGTTCCCGAATCTTGGCAGCCATCGTAACGAACAGAGTACCAATCTTGTTTGTAGCACGGAATGTCCACTTTTCCGAAGCGTAAGTCGCAGACTTTGAATAATGACCGACCGCAACTTTCAGAATTTCGGTAAGCTTCTTGACCGCCGCAGCCTTCGCCTTGTCGTTCCCAGAAACAGCAACCGGTTCCATCTTGGCAAATTCCATTTCTCCGAGATAGAACGCCGCCTCGGCAGGTACGCCCGGATCGGCATTCTTGATTTGAAGACCGTATTTGTCATAGGCATCGATTGTCTTTTTGTAATATTCGGCGGCATTCTTGTCGTCTTTCAGTTCACGATAGGCGCGAGCCGTTCCAATATAAGCCGCAATGAGCTTTTCCTTGTCCGCCGTATAGTTCTTGGCAAACGTAATATAAGCCTCCGCCGCCTCGGACCAACGTTTTGCATTCTGGTAAGCAACCGGAATGCTGAAAGCGGCGTCAAGAGCATAGGAACTCTTCGGATAGTCGCGAACGAGATCCTTCGAGCAGCGGATGGCTTCTTCAGGAAGCTGGGCTTCATCGTAGGTCAAGCAGGCGCTGTAAAGCATTCCAGGCGTCTTTTCATGGTTCGGATACTTCTTATAGGCCAGTTCATACGTTTGAGCTGCCAATTTTTTATTGGGAATCGAATCGTAAGTCGAAGCGGCAAAGCCTATCGCAGCATATGCCATCGAATCCTTTTCAAAGTTATTCGTGATGAACAGGAATGTCTGGGCAGCCATATCCGGCTTGCCAGCCTTCTTGTAATTCATCGCAGCGCGCAAAATACCGCGAATCGTCAAAGGCGAATTGCCATAACTTTGCGGGAGAATCATAAAGGTTTGAGCAGCCTTTTCATAGCTGTTCGCCTTTTCATAGGCGTTACCGGCTTCGAAAACGGCCTTGTCGGCAAACGATTCCATCGGATAGAGTTTCACCAGGTTCAAATAGGCGAGAGCGCCCTGTTCAAACTGTCCGTTCTTTACCGCCTTGTCCGCTTTCTGGAAGAGCACGGCAGCAATTGACGTCCGGATAACCTTGGCCATCGAGTCGTTACGGGTTTCCTTGACTTCGGTGTATTGCTTATACAACCATTCAAATTCCTTCTGGGATTCATCAAGCTGTTCCGATTCGAGCAAGGACTGGGCAAGCATACGGCTGATGAGCAAAATGTACTGGTTCTTGGGATAGTTTGTCTTCAGGTTGCGGAAATCAACAACAGCTTCCTTATACTGCTTTGCCTGGTAACGGACAATCGCCGCATTATAGGCGAGTTCCACCGCTTCCTTTTGCTTTGCGAACTTGGCCATATACTTGCTGACCTGGGCAAAATAAGCCTTCGTTTCAGGAAGACTATAAGCCTTGACAGGATCGTCGCCGGCTTTATTCTGCTGAGCCGCAATACGAGCCTTGTCCATCATGATGACGGCGTTATAACCAGCATCTTCCTTCTTGTAGGGAGCAGCGGATCCTAACGCACGACGTCCATAGCGGTTCGTATCGGCATCAACTATCTTGTTGAACATATCCGCCGATTTGGCAAATTGGTTCATTTCCTGATAGACCAGAGCCAAATTCGCATAGACTTTGTATTCGTCCCATGTCGGTTCGTTCTTGTATTGATTCAAGAAGTCATTATATCCTTGGATCGCAATTTGATACCGCTTTTTAGCGCCTTCCGTATCGCCTTCCTTCATCATCTTCGCGGCCTGGGCATGGTCATACTGCGGGATATCGAGCATCGCCGCACGAATCGCCTTTTCCGCATTTTCCACAGAAGCCGGATACTGCTTGTTCTTCTTGTACCATGAAGAATTCTTGCTGTAACGTTTCACGACCAGCTTGCGCTGTTCCTGCGCTTCATCAAACTTCTGCTGGATGATGAGAATTTCAACCATCGCCACATCGGCAAGAGGCGCATCCACATAATCCGGGTTGATGTCAAGCAAGTACTTAAACGACTGCACGGCTTCTTCGTTACGGTCGTGGTCCTTGTTCTTCATACCGATACGGTAATAGAGAGAATCCTTGAAATTGACCTTTTTGTCTTTGAGGAACTTCGCAGCGACGCGGACACCGTCATCGATATCGGAAAACGCTGCGGCCATAAAATCCATCGCTTCAAGGCGCAAGTCGCTAGGATATTTACCCTTGTCGGAACCATCGATATAGCTGAAATACGTTTTAGCCGCAGTTTCATATTCCGCGATATTGTAATAGGATTCCGCCAAGTGGTACATGGCAAGAGCGGCTTCCTTTCCGGTCAAATTTTCGAAACCCGTCACGCGTTTATAGGCGTCGATCGCATCGCGGAACTTGCGGTTCATAAAGTGATATTCTGCGATACGGAGCCAAGTCTTCGGGACCAGACCGTTATCCGGGAATTCCTTTACAAGACGCATTCTCAGCTTATAAGCCTTATCATCTTCACCGCTCGCTTCATAAACGAATGACGCTTGGTACATCACATTGGGAGTTCTCGTCTCTTTCGGATATTTGTCGATATACTCAAGAAAATATCCCAACGACTTGGAATGATCGACCTTTGGACCGGCCCCGAGATTTTTACACTTGGCCGGCTCATTGTCACGGTCTTCACACCAGGCAATATCGGACTCGTACTGGGCCATTGCATCGACCTGGTATTTTTCTTCTAGCCGATATTGATAGTTTCCAAGCTGCTGGAGAGCGCTGGCACAACGGGAGCTCTGTTTTCCCTTGCAGCGATCAACCTGTGTGCGCCACTGCTTGATAGCGGCCTGCATTTCGTTTTCATCCATGCCGCCAGAACGACAAGCCTGCTGTGCCTGGGTCTTTAGAAGGTTGTAGGAACTGGCGCACTGTTTATACTCGCGAGATCCTTTTTGCATCGCCTTGCACTTGGCAAGCATCGTTTTCGCTTCGTTCGTTTTGTCCTTGCAAGGATCCGCATAGGAAACGCCAGCAATCGTGCAGAGCGATAAAGCGATTATGAATAGTTTTTTCATTTGAATTTTCTACCTATCACTTTTAAAACAAGGACAGACCCGGTTATCCAGGCCTATCCCCCATTGTTAAATTACTCCAAATCTTCCAGGTTTTCCAGTTCCTGAAGCTCTTGAGAGTTCTGCGTCGAACCTCCACCACTTTCGGCCTTCTTCGTCTTGACCGTAGCAAGGGTAAAGCCGGCATCATCAAGGACTCGCTTGCGGTTGGATTCAAAACGGTCACTCTGCTGGGAACGCAGCATGAACTTCGCATAGTCGTCAATCGCAGCGTTAGCCTTGTCAAAGTCCGGACGCAGCTGAGAGCGCTTCATTTCGACACGAGGCGTCGGCAGCTGACGGGAAAGATCAAGAGCCTTGGCCTGGACACTGTCAAAATGGGCTTCATTGTCCTCGTAAGCCTTGCGAGCGCTATCGCGAGCCGCCATGGAAACAACCGGCTGTTCCGTAAGCTTTTCCGCCTGCATCAAGGAGCGTTCCGCATTTCCGTAATCCTTCTTCATGTAATAGCAGTATCCTTCAACAAGATATGCTTCTGAAAGCAGGTAGGAATCCGGCATATTCTTGATTATCCACTGGGCGTATTTAATGGCTTCATCCGGTTTGTTCACCTTCAGGAAGGACCAACCCAGAGCGAGCATCGCTTCGTCATAAACCGGTGAACCCGGCTTGACCTGTCCATAGAGACCGGCGGCTTCCGGAATGTTCGGGGTTTCGCCAGAGAAATAGATGTGTCCCAATTTGACCTTCGCCGCATCCTGGAGATCCATTTCGGATTGGTTGGACGCCGGCTGGTCGATAATGTCACGGAAACAGTTTTCCGCTTCATCCCACTTGCCCATGCGGCTGTTGGCTATGCCCATCGTATAGCGCGCATAGAAGTAGTTGGCATTACCCGGAAGAATCGCCGACAGCAAATCGATAGATTCCTGATAGAGTCCCTGTTCGAACTTAATCTGGCCTGCAATATAGTCCGCATCGGCCTTTACATCGCTTTCGCTATAATGCTGTACGATGTACTGATACTTGACCATCGCATCGTTATACTTGCCTTCCTTGTAATCGATATTCATCAACTGGAAATGATACTTTGCACGTTGGTCACTCTGCGGATAACGCTTGATAGCATCATCATAAACAGCCTTGGCCGCCTTGTGCATCCGCATATTTTCAAAGGACTTGCCTTTGTAGAACGCCGCCTGGTCCACCAAGTGGAAAGCCGGATACTTGGTCTGGACTTTGCCAAACGCATAGGCAGCTTCCAAGAACTGGCGGTTCAGGTAAAGACGCATCGCTGCGCGGTAGTCGTTTTCCGGTTCAATTTTCAAACGACGGTAACGCTCTTCACCGATGTTTTCTTCACGCGTGTTGCCGAAGCGAGAGGTAAGCTTCACCGCCCAGATAAATCCGCGGTTTTTCTTTTCGACGATATCGTCGTGAGACATTTCAAGGTCAAGAGCCAAATAACGGAAAATCGTCACATCCTTCACGTTCACCGTAGCGCCAAGCACTGGATAACCTTCCTTCGTAAACCGAAGACGGACACCCAGGTGAGAGCTCAAGTAATAAGTCAACGTAAAGCTCGTTTCGAGATTCATCCCGTCACCGCCTTCATTGTCATCATGAAGGACATCGATGATGGAAAGTTCGGCTTTCGCTTCGAGCAAACGGTTAAACCCGCGATAGAATAGCGAGAAGTTCAGGTTACTCGGAACCTTGTAGGATTCATCGGCTCCCATGAACACGAAATGGTAGGAAGTGTTGCTTTCTTCCGTGCTGATTGCCGGAGCAAGGGCATTCTGGAACGCCACACCGACAGTCAAGCTACCGAACCGAGAATTGGAAATCGGATTCCATGCGATACCGATGTCCGCACCCATCGTAAACTGCTTGTTCATATCGAACTGGTTGATCTGGAGAATCGAAAGATCGACGCCCAAAGCCAAGCAGTGCATCAGACGATAGGCATAGCCTATCATATAGGCGTTTTCGGTATAGGAATAACCACCATCGATACTGGCACCGTTTTCAAAGAATGAAATGCCCAACGTGTGGTTGTATCCGAACGGAATCGTCACGGAACCGTATTCCTGGGAGGCTTCGCCGCTGATCGTGCTGAAATAGCCGATAGAAAGTTCGATCTGGTCTGTTTCTGCGATTCCTGCCGGGTTCACATACATCGCTGTGTTGTTACTGCCGAATTCGCCAAACCAATCGTTCTGTTGGTACTTATGCGGGGAATACGAGGGAGAAGCAAACGCTGCACTCGTGCAGATAAGCCCTACAGCTGTTGTCTTGATGAAGCTAAAGCGTGTCATCACCTAACCTTCTCCTTACTTAATATCCGTGCGGATAAATTCAATGCGGCGGTTCTGGGCGCGCCCTTCCGGCGTCTTGTTAGAGGCCTTCGGTTGCGTATCGCCAGCACCACGAGTTATCATTCGATTGTCAGCGATTCCGTTCTCGACGAGGAACGTCTTGACGGCAGCGGCACGGTCCGCAGAGAGCTGCTTATTCTTGGCGGCATTACCGACATTATCCGTGTGACCGACAATTTCGAAAGTCGTTTCCGGGAAAGCTTCCAGAATATCGACAACCTTGCGAAGGGAAACTTCGGAATCCTTAGTAATCGTCGCCTTTCCGGATTCAAAGTTTACGCCTTCGAGAACGAAGACTTTCTTCGGAGGAACAGGCACTTCATCCGGGCAGCCGTCTTCGTCCTTATAGCCATTCAAGGTTTCGGGGTTATCCGGGCAAGCATCGGCACCCTTGCAAGTGTGCGCATACTTGTCGAGAAGACCGCTCGCTTCAACCCAAGGATCGCAAATGCCGTCACGGTCATTGTCCGGATCCGGGCAACCGTCATCGTCCTGGAAGCCATCGACGTCTTCAGCATCTTCGGGACAATTATCAATTCCCGTGCAGACCGCCGCATATTTTTCAGAAAGTCCTTCTTCGGAAACCCAAGGATCGCAGAGTCCATCACCATCGGTGTCCGGGTTGCGGGTCTCGGCGACTTCCTCTTCCTTTTCGTTAACAACATCGTGAGCCAAAAGACCGATATCGAGTTTTCCCTTGCCACGCTTGAGCATCGGGGACTTGGAACTGCAGAAGAAATTCGGCTTGGAGAGAGACGGACTGATGAATTTCGGATCCAGGGACACGTTAGTCCGGTTTACCTTGATGAAACGGTTGAACGGATAGTAGTTCTTGTAAATGTTGTTGTATTCAATCTTCGTCTGCCCTGCTGCGGGGTCGGCAAAGATGCCGTAATAATGGTTTTCCATAAAGATGTTGTTGCGGGCAACGATATTCGACGGACCTTTGAGGGCTAGTCCCGAATAGCCGTTGCGCAGAACCACGTTCTGTTCGACATAGGCGTCGAGCGACTTCGCACCCCAAGCGAGAATGCCGGACCAGCGGTTCCCGTACACAACGTTATTGCGAAGATTCGGCAAGGAAATGAAAGCCGCAATGCCCGTCGCCTTGTTGTCCATCACGTAACAGTGGTGGATGTAGGGAGCGGCGTTTTCGCAGAGAATACCTTCGATGCCGTTTCGAATGGTAAAATGAGACATCTCCGCACCGGATGTTCCCATGACGGTCGGTCCGCGGCGTCCACCGTCAATAATCGTCGTCAAAGGATCCTCACCCTTTAGAACAACGCCCATGACAAGCGTGATGTTTTCGTTGTAGGTTCCGCGCTTGACGTAAATGGTATCGCCAGCGTCTGCGTTGCCTAGAGCGTCCGCGATCTTTTCATAATCGCCCGGCACGTTAATAGCCTTTGCCGAAGCATATCCAGAAAAGAGCATAGCCCCAGCAAGAACTACGAATACTTTCTTTAGGGTCATACTGCTAGAGTTCTCCAATCATGAAACATAAAATTCACCATAGTCCATTCGGATTAGCGACAAGGGAACATCCCTGTGCAACAAATCACATTGTGGAATATACCTTCAAAAATAGCTTTAGTCAAACCCTTTTCATGATAAATCTTTGCAAAAAAGCATTTTTCCATGGTATTTTCCATTGTTCCGCTATCGATTTCTAGGACAAGTCTCCTTCTTCTTGATTTTTTTTCGGTTCGGAATCTTTCTTGACGCCCTGAATGGAAACACGAAGTTCCTGGCAAGAGCGCTTGATATCCTGGAGGACCTTGCGGGCGCGAGTTCCTGCCGATTTATTGCCTTTTTCGAACTTTTCGTACTCTCGCTTGAAAGCTTCGAGTTCCTGTTCCAGTTGCTGAACCAAGTCCATAACAAGACTCCCTTGAAAATGATACTTTGGGAAAATAAATAAAGTTTCGGTTAAAATATCGGCATTCCGTAAAAATATTTTTTACAATCGAAGATTTTCGTTTTGAAAACGGAGTTTGTTTTTGTTTTTTTACAAAGAGGCGTGCTGAGACAAAATATCTAGAGCCTTTCTGCCCGATTCCCCGATTTCCCGGGTAAAGTCGGAAACAAAGAGGCGGATGTGGCGTTCGATAACGGAATCGTCCGCAATTTTCGCCTTTTCCCGGATAAACTCCGAAACAAGGTCTTTTCTTGAACGCGCCAAATCGAGACTTGTCCGAATTTCCTGTTCGACCGAAAGAATCGTTTCTTCGCCCAAGCTTTTTTTGGCAACGGCACAGCCCAAAGGGATGGGCGATTTTGTCCGGGATTCCCAAAAAGCGCCCAAATCGGTCAAAAGGCCCAGATTGTCGTCTGACCAGGTAAAGCGCTTTTCATGGATGACGACACCCTGACTTTTCCGGTTTAAACACAGAGAAGAATAAACTTCGTCAAAGAATGCGTAAGAAATCTTCGGCTGCGAAATGTGCTGCGATTCGGACGCCCAAAACCGGAAGAGAAGCGCCGCGGTCGTGTTCTTTCCGGGCAAGACCGTTTCTTCGTCGGGCTCGAACTGTTGGCCCTTTCGCGAAGAAAGCAGAAGCGGTCCGCAGCCAAATCCCATGGCTCCGCCACAGGAAAGCAAGCGATAGTCGCGCTGAACTAGCGGCAAAACCCCGCAGCTCACCTTGGCGACATCCAACATTCCCGAAAGGACCATTTCGTTCAGCGTCTGGACATCGGCAAACGTGACGCTCCACTTGAAGGGCGACCCGTCCAATCCGGAAATCAACGCTTCATAGATGTAAGTGTCGTTCGGACACGTGGAAATTCCCAGGCGAAGAGGAATCATGCGGATTCTCCCCGGATTATCGGGTCGAGAATTTCCTTGGCGAGCGTGCGAAGCGAATGCCGCAAATTCCATTTTGATTCATCCAGGTCGCCGGTGAAATTGCTGATTGTGCGAATTTCAAAAATTTCGACATTCATCGCTCTCGCGATGGCAAAAGCGGACGCCCCTTCCATCGCTTCGACTTTTGCACCGAAAAATTTGGCGCGACATTCCAAGATTTGGGAACTTGCCACCAGCGTATTGACGGAAACGCCCCGAACCCCCGGAAGAGAGGCGATTGGCAAAGGCGCCGTCCGAGAAGGCGAAGCCCGGAAAATTTGTGGACGGCGGAAATACGGTTTAAATGAATCCGAATGGATGTAACCTTCATCGCCTACACATTCTTCATCGACCCGAACCGTATCGGCAAGCGTGAGCCCGCTCCCAGGAAGCGCTCCGGCAATCCCGACGACTATCACACGGGAATATGTTTTCCGGACTAAAAGCTTCGCCAAATTTCCGCCAAAGCCCACAAGACCGATCCCGAGACAGGCGACGTCAAAACGTTCGCTAAGTTTCAACGGTCGATCTGCCGTCTTGCCAAACGGTTTTTTGGGGTAGAGAACCTTCCATTCATTTGGCGACGGAACCGCTAGAAGCGTTTTGCCAGACTCAGTCCGCAATTTTTTCGACCAAGGGAAGAAGATCCGATTCAAAGGCGGAAACGCGTCCCAAGTCAATGTTCCACGGACGATCGACTTCGCAGCGAGCCGCAGAGACCGCAGCCGCTTTCGCCAGGCGATCCGAAATGGGAAGTCCTAGGAAATCCGCGGCAAGCCAGCCGGCGAGGAAAGAGTCGCCCGCGCCGATGTCGTTTACAACCTTGACCGCCGGCGGTTGGAGGCTAAGCCCCATAAACTTTCCTTCCTGCACATAGAACACGTGTATCGGCGAATCCTCGTCGGTTACGACCAGATTTTTTATCGGCAAGCGTTCGAGGAGCGTTGAAGCGGTCATTTTCCAAAATTGCGGGCTGGACGTGATTTGCGGAATTCCGAAACGCTGCAAGAGATTGCAATATTCGGACAAATTAATCTTGAGAAGTTCTACGCCGTGTTCAAGCCAACCGTCAAAGCCTTCGACCGCATCGATAAAAAGGCGCTTTCCGGTCAGATCCAGCTTGGAGAGATTTTCCAGTTGGAACCCGAGAGGCTGCGAGCCACAGAGAACGACGTTTGTCACATCGCTCCAGATTTCTCCGATTGTCTGCAAAAAGTCCTTGTTTTCGGATTCCGTGATTTTCGGCGACGGTTCGATGAGTTCCGTGGTGTCGCCCTTGCTCACAATCGTCGTGCAGATTCGGGTCGAGGCGCCGATCCAGATGGGAATTTGCCGGATGCCCGCTGCGGCGACTTCGTCACAAATGGACACGCTGCGGTCGCCGCCCAAAAAATGCGAAAGGATAAAGTCCCCGCCGAGGACCCGAAGGACGCGTGCGCAGTTGATGCCCTTGCCCGAGGCGAATTCTTCGACCCGAGAAAGTCGGTTGATCTCTCCGGGCTTAAATTCATCGACAAGGAAAAGGCGCTGCCACGTCGGGTTCAGCCCGAGTATCAGGGTATCCCCGGTCATTAGAAATTCACCTTGAAGAAGTTTCGCTTGCCGACCTGGATGAGCAACTTGTCTGAGCCCTGGATGCCGTATTCGAGCATCGGGTCGGAAACTTTTTCTCCGGCGACTTTTACGCCTCCGTTCTGGACCATCCGGCGGGCTTCGCCCTTGGACTTGAACGCGCCGATTTCAACGAGCAAGTCCAGAATCTTGTGAGTTCCCGCGGCGACGGAACATTCCTTCGCATCGGACGGAATTGCATTTCCGCTGTGGATTTCCTTTTCCTTGAGCGCGGCGGCTTCGGCAGCTTCCTTTCCGTAATACTGCGAAACGATATCCTTCGCGAGGATGTCCTTGGCGACGTTCGGGTTGAGAGTTCCCGACTGGATGTCCGCCATCATCTTCTGGATGTCCGCCATCGGGACATCGGTCAGAAGTTCAAACCAGTTTTCGACGATGGAATCCGCCAGGTTGTAAATCTTGTGATACATCACGTCGGCAGGTTCGCTCACCCCGACATAGTTTCCGAGGCTCTTGCTCATCTTGGCCTTGCCGTCCGTTCCGAGAAGAATCGGCATGAACATTCCGATCTGGAGCGGCATGTTTTCGTACATCTGGAGGTCGCGGCCGCGACACACGTTGAACTTCTGGTCCGTTCCACCGAGTTCCACATCGCTTTTAATCGCGACGGAATCGTAGCCTTGCATCATCGGATACATGAATTCGTGCAGGCTGATGGGGCTGTTCGACGCATAGCGGTTGTGGAAATCTTCGCGTTCGAGCATTTGCGCCACGGTAAACTGTCCCATGAGTTCCGTGACTTTTGAAAACGGGATCTTGCTGAACCATTCGCCGTTATAATGGATTTCGACGCGGTCTTCACGGACAACGCGAAAAAACTGCTGTTGGTATTCCTTTGCGTTTTCAAGAACTTTTTCGTGCGAAAGGCGAGGGCGCGCCTTGTTCCGCCCGGAAGGGTCGCCGATTTGCGCCGTATAGTCGCCGACGATTAGGACGACGGTATGTCCCAAATCCTGAAATTGGCGAAGCTTGCGCATAACGACGGTATGTCCTAGATGCACGTCCGGAGCCGTCGGATCGACACCCAGCTTGACCCGCAGAGGGATTCCCGAATCATAAGACTTTTGGAGTTTCTGTTCGAGTTCGTCTGCCGGGATAATCTCCGCGACACCGCGGAGCAGGATGTCCATCTGTTCTTTCACTGGAGGAAATTGCATCGTTCAAAAATCCTTTGAAATAATTTTCATCCCAATGTAGCAAATTAAATTTTCAACGGACATTTTCGTGCATTTTCCACAACTTTCCTTCCGTTAAAAAAGCACCCAATTGGCAATTCCGCCGACAAAAAGAGAAAACAGGACAACAAACACAATATAGACTGCGAAATTTCGAAATCCCAGAACCGTTTTCAGCGCTCCGAGATTCGTGATTTTCGTCGCGGGACCGGTGAGCATGAACGCCGCCGCCGATCCATAACTCATCCCGTTTGAAAGCCATTCCAGTAAAAGCGGAATCGTTCCGCCGCCACACACGTAAAGCGGGACGCCTGCTCCGGCCGCAAGCAGAATTCCAAAGCCTTCGTTTTCTCCGAAAAGCTTCCCTATCGCTTCGCCGGGAACATAGCGCTGGAAAACGGCGGACAAGGCGATTCCGAGCAAGAACCAGGGACCTGTCGCCCGGACATTACGCCAGATATTTTTGAGAAAGCGCAAAGCGATATTCGGGTCTGTGTCATGATTGTGCGGTTCGTCAAAGCCAGAAAAATTAAAGAAATGCCTGTCGGAATTCTTTTTGCAGAAGAACGCTCGGACAAGAAGCCCGGCGAAAATTCCGCAGAGAAAGCAGGAAACGATTCGCGTCCACAAAAGTCCTTTTCCGAGGGCTGCGCTGTAAACGATGAGCTGCGGATTCAACAGGACGCTCGACATCATGAATGCGGCGAGAAAGTCTTCCTTGACGCCTTTTTTTGCAAAGGCCGCGCAGATGGGAATCGTTCCATACATACAGAGCGGCGAAGCGATTCCGAGGGCGCTCGCCGCAATAATCGCTATGATACCGGGAACTCTGCCTGCGATTCTTTCTGCCCAACGATGAATCGAATTCTTGAAGAATACCGAGACGCACGATCCGAGAACGATTCCGAAGACCCAAAACCAGAATATTTCCCGAATCTGCACGTCAAAGTAAAACCAAAGATAGACGGCTTCGCGCTGGATGATTTCGATGACAGAGTTCACGGCGATTTCCTTAATCCAAAACGACTAGACGGTACTTTCTAGAACCTTTGCCAAGCCCGATTTTTTCTGCATGTTCCAACGTGTGACGGCCCTTGCGGCTCTCGATGCGTTCCACGAGCTTTTCGGAGTCCTTTGCGGTGAAGACCAAATCGATGCTCGCCTGGTCAATCGCAAGCGGGTCGGTCGAAGCCAAGATACCGATGTCATGCATATCGGGTTCTTCGGGGTTTCCGTTGCAGTCGCAATCGACGCTCAGACGGTTCAGGACATTCACAAAAGCGATTCCCTTTTCGTTTCCCATGTAGTCGCAGACGCCTTTCGCCGCTTCCGCCATCGATTCCAAAAACTTCAACTGGTTTTCATCGCCTTGCGTGAGCTCAAACCAACTGCTTCTAAAGTTTCCGGCATCGGCGCGACCTGCGGTATGGATCAAAGCCTTGCCTGATTTTTTGGCGGATTCCCCGCTGCCAAATCCGATTGAAAGGTTCTTGATAGCTCCGCCGAAACCACCCATCGCATGACCCTTGAAATGGCTCAGCACCAAGTAAGAGTCGTAATTTTTGAAATGGCTTCCGACGTAATCGAACTTCAGGTTCTTTCCGCCTTTTACCGGAATTTTCATGTAATCATCTTCGTCAAGCAAATCGAACGGGGCGATTTCCAGAAAGCCGTGATCCTTGACGACCTGCCGATGCATCGCACTGGAAGCCCGACCGCCACCGTACGCCGTGTTGCATTCTACGATGGTCGCGCCGAGTTCATCCTTCACCAGGTTCTTGATGAGGGAAGGGCGAAGATAGTTGGATGCGGGAGGTTCTCCCGTGCTAATTTTCACACCGACCTTTCCATGAGGCTTCCAGCCCATCGCCCGATAGACCTTGACCAAGCCTTCTGGCGAAATGTCCCGCGTGAAATAGACGACGGGAACATTTTTGTCATCGGTCTCGTAAGTCTTGTAGTCCTTGACTTCCGCCTGAGCAAGCGTCGCCGAAAGAAGCAGCGCCGAGACAGAAGCTATCCCTGTTAATTTGTGTGTATTCCGCATAGAATTTTCCTCTACTTTTGTGTTTAAATTCATGAAATTTTTTCTTTGGATTTTAGCTTTTGCGAAACGATGTAAAATGCGCTTCCGCAGCAGACGACAATCAATCCGAGAAAGAAATCTTCCTTGCTCAAGTCAAAAAAACTTTCTCCATTCATCATCGCCGCAAAACCGTCAACGCTCCACATCAAGCTTGCGCCCAAAAACATGAGAAACGTTGTCTTTGCACTTTTCGAATCCAGCTTTCGCTTGGAGCGGGAAACGAAAAGTTTCAGATAGGCAAGCGCTGCAAGAACGGAAAGAATCAAGCACATAGGCTCTCCGCATTCTTTCGATATTGACGGATTTTTTTCTTCAGAGCGCCCGCTCCGAGCCACAGCGCCCACGCAGCAGTCGTCAAAGCAGCCATTCCGACGCCATTCGTCGCCATTTCCTTGAGCATTACCGCTGTTTCCGCAGAAGACTCCATCGCGGTCAAAAAAGGCGGAACGACCGTCAGCTCTCCATGGTAAAAATGTTCCACGGCAAGCAAGAAGCTCCCCCCATAGAGCATCTTTTCCAGAACAGAAACTTTTTCGCTTATTTTCTGAACTGTTTCGCTTGCATCCTTGCCGGAATGCAAAGCGACCCGCTTCACCGCCGAAATCGCGATTCCTTCTGCGAGCGGAACTAACAAACAAGCCATATTGGGCCTCCGTGATTGAATTATGGTTGATTTTCGTTTAGAAATTTTTCAGCGATGCCGAAGACTTTTTGATAGACGGCATCAAACGGCAAGGCTTTTTCCAGACTCACCGTTTTCACGCTTTCATATTCGGGATAGATTTTTTGAACTTCACCTATCCGGACAACTTTAACGCGAACATTTCCCCATTCCGTCGGAACGGAAACTTCTGTCCGCGGCAAGACGACACGTTCCTTTTCCGAAATACGGATTCCAATCGCCGTCGTATGCAAAAAGACGAGCTTTTCCAAAGACTTTACATTTTCCGCCTTGCAGAGAACCGTGAGAATGTTCGCCGGACGATTCTTCTTCATAAAGCACGGTGTAAATGTCACATCCAACGCCCCGCTTTGCAAGAGAAGTTCCGAGAGGAATCCCAAATTTTCACCGGTGCAGTCGTCGATGTTGGTGTTCAGTTCAAAAACTTTATCGCTCAAAAAAGAAGGTTTTTCGTCGGAATTTTCAGAAAGCGATTCTTCGATTAGAAAAGCCCTTAAAATGCTCGGGCGACTGTAATTTCTTTTCCCGGCGCCAAGTCCGACCTTGCAAATTTCAAACCGAGCCGGAATCTTTTCTCCGGTCTTTACCGCAGAAGCAAAAGCGGCTCCCGTCGGCGTGACAAATTCACCTTCTTCATCGATGAAAGAAAGCTTCAATGCATTTTCCTGCGCAATATTTGCGACAGCCGGAACGGGAATCGGCAGAATCCCATGGGCACAACGAACGGTCCCACGCCCTTCGCAAAGAAACGGCACATAGATGTTTTGAATCTGAAATTTTTCTTTTAAATCGTCCAGGCATACGGAAAGAGCGATGACGTCCACAATGGAATCGACCGCGCCGACTTCGTGAAAATGCACCTGTTCCACAGGAATCCCGTGCGCCTTGCTTTCCGCCCGAGCAATAATTTCAAAAATTTTTCCGGCAAGCAAACGGGCATTTTCCGACATTTCCGTTTTCTGGATAATCTCTTTGATTTCCAAAATCCCGCGATGTTCGTGGTGATGGAAATATTCGTGGTGGTGTTCCTTGCCAAAAAGAAATTCCATATCATGGTCATGATTTTCATGCGCCGCATCTAAGACGACATCAAAATCGTTGCAGTCGATTCCGCATTTCTGGACATGGGAAATCTTAACCTGGAAACCATCCACCGGAATCGTCTCCAGTGTTTTCAGCAAAACGTCCCTGTCTGCTCCGAGACCTATCATCGCGGCGACAGCCATATCTCCGCTGATTCCAGAATTACATTCAAAATAAAGACTTTTCATCGGATACCTTCCGCCAAGCGATTAATTTGTGTGGCAATATATCCCGCACCGAAACCGTTGTCGATATTGACAACAGAAATTCCGTTTGCGCAGGAATTGATCATCGAAAGCAGTGTGGAAATTCCATTCAAATTCGCCCCGTACCCTACCGAAGTCGGAACGCAAATTACAGGAACCCGAACAAGGCCTCCCAAAACAGACGCCAAGGCGCCTTCCATTCCGGCAACAGCGATTACGGCGTTCGCTTTCCGTATTTCCTCGAGCTTATCCAAAAGGCGGTGAATTCCGGCAACACCGATGTCATAAAACCGATGTACATTTCCACCAAAATATTCCGCCGTTCCCGCCGCCTCTTCTGCAATGAAAAAGTCCGCCGTTCCCGCTGAGCACACCGCGATGTTTCCTATGCCATTTTGAACATCCAAAGGCTCTCTCTGAATTTTCAAAAGCCGGGAGATTCGGTCGTATTTCACCTCTTTTCCCAGTTCATTTTGGAGCATTTCGGCCTGTTCCATCGAAGCGCGCGTTCCAAAGACTTTGCCATTTTTTTCAAGCAACGTCTTGCATATTTGGACAAGATGCTCTTCGTTTTTCCCTTGGCAAAAGACGACCTCGGGAAATCCCGTCCGATTTTCACGGTCCAAGTCCAATTTGGCAAATTTCAAATCCTCTGTTTTTTCCATTTTACCCCTCAAAGATTCACGTTCATCGAACCGCTTTTAAAACCGCACAAATCCACGGTCACATAATCGAAGTGCAACGCTTTTAATTTATCTGTAATCTCGGAACGCAACAGCAAAACTTTCTCCAAGTCCTGTGGCAAGACTTCTATCCGTGCGAGATTTTGGTGAACCCGGACACGAATCTGCCGAAAGCCTTTTGAAAGAAAAAAGTCCTCGGCTTTTTCAACCCTTTCGAGATTTTCCCGGGTAAGCGTTTCCCCATAGGCAAAGCGGCTCGCGAGGCAGGCAAAAGACGGATTATCCCAGGTTTTCAGCCCGACAAGTTTGGACGCATCCCGAACATCCGTCTTGGTAAATTCCAAATCCTTGAGCGGACTTTTGATGTGAAGCTCCGAAAGCGCCATAAGTCCCGGACGGAAATCTCCCGCATCGTCGGCATTCGTTCCATCGATAACCGCCTGCAAATTCTCTCTTTTAGCGATTTGGCAAATATTTTCAAAAATGCCCTTCTTGCAAAGGTAACAGCGATTTTTAGGATTTTCCCGAACTCCGCCAATTTCAAGCGGATCTACCGAGAGAACTTCCTGCCGGATTTTTTCTTCCTCGCAAAAACGCTTTGCCGAAAGCCGCTCTCTTTCGGGAACGAAGCAAGACGAAACCGTTACAGCAAGCGCCTTTTCTCCCAAGACATCATGCGCTGTTTTCAGCAGAAACGAGGAATCGACGCCACCCGAAAAGGCGACCGCGACACTTTTCAAGTCAGCGAGATATTTTTTCAACCGTGTCAGCTTCTCTGGATCCAACATTCACCAAATTCCTTGCCAAAAGTTTTTGCTTTCTATAATTTACGACCTAGAGTTTACTCTAAGGCAAGGGATTTCTTGAAAAAATTTTATGAATTATTGAATAGGAAGCGGGATGTCAGAGCTGAGAGCTGAGAGTGGAGGGTGAAGAGTGGAGGGTGAAGAGTGGAGGGTGAAGAGT
>CAVKGV010000004.1:0-205840 GCA_963656065.1 Alistipes onderdonkii | reverse complement strand
TGTTCTCGGAGTTTTCCATGTTTGTCCTTTGTTTTTTGTTTGTGTTAAGACCAAAAACAGGATGTGGGGACTCCACTTTTTGTTTACGGGGCCCTGGACGGGTCTTGCCCATCAATTGTTGATTTTACAGAAAGAAATATACACATTCTCAATATTGACATATCCAGAATCACATATCCAAGAATAATCTGAAACCTTATGTGCATTAGCCGGGATATTTTCACAATTAACTTTATCTTCAGAAACTATCTCCGTTTCTGAAGTACACTCTGCCTGCTTTGCACAACCATCTTGCCATACGACATAGCCTGCATCACAATCATAAACATACTCTAGAGTATCTATCCAATGGGAATTTTTGGGCAATTCAATACACGAATTATCCTCTTCTCGATACAAATCGCCTTTTTTACAACGTTTTTTCTTTTCCAATAAAAAAAGATTGCTTGAATAGGAAAAGTCATCAATTCTTTGCCGTACAAAAAATCCTTCTGGTACTTGATCCGAGCAAAACAATTTTTTACGAGAATTAAAAAAATCATTCTGAACGGCAACAGATACTTATTGTTCTCACAAACAATATCTGTTTGAAAATCTTCAATAGGAACGTCTATTTTAATTTTGGAAATTTGATTTTTAAGATCGTAATCGACAAAATCAACATTCTTGTAAAAATAATTGATCTCGTATTTTTTCTCGCTAGAACCTAACCACATATCATCGGAATTAAACGCCATCAATCCGAAAGTCAAATTTTCCCCTCCACTACCATCAACAGATAGCAATCCATGTTCTGGGTTGTATTTAACTTTAATATGTTGCCGCACAAACCGACCATTTTTGATGGAATATCCTAATTTATCAAGATCTGCAGAATAAAGTTCAGCAGTGATTACACCCGATGTTCTTTTTACTTTTGGAGCATATGGTTCATAATGAATCTGGGAAAAGCCAAACGAGACAGACAACAATAACAAAAAGACAATCTTTTTCATTTTCAAAATATCCAAGGTTATTTACTCCTGATTTTACAATTATTTTCTATTTTGCCCGAAATATCGGTAAAACGTCACCATCTCGCGCTTTCTGTTTCAAAATATTTAATAACAGACTCATTTCCTTCCTTCGTAGTCATTGTCGCAGCAAGATGACTTGCTGCACGCGACACACCGACATACAAATTACGGCGCATTAAATCCTTTGACCGATCTTGAATGGCCGTGTCAATATCATAGAAAAACACCGCTTCAAACTCCATACCTTTAATTTCCGATAATCGAAATACTCGGACAACTTCTTTCGAATCGAGAGTTCGCCCACTAGAACAGTTAACCACATCTATGCCATTAAGAATATTGGTATCCTCGAGAGCCTCTATAAATTCTTCGACATTAACTTCATTACCGACAAAGATGGCTATCGAAGGAAGAAGGTCATATTTCTTATAAATATCCACAATGCAATTGCATATCCAAGCGGCCTTTTTTGACAAATCGTCGCTAATCAACAAAATCGGCTTAGCTTCGTCCTCTCTCTTAGGATCCTTACTACTGTAAGTAGGATATTCACCGAGACTATCCTTGTAGAGTTCTCTTGCCATTTCTACAAGAGTCGGAGACTGACGGTAACTAATATTCAATGAAAACTTTTCCATTTTTGGGAAAAGTTCCTTTAGGGTTTCCCAGTTACTAATTCCATTTTTTCGCATTCCCTGCATAAGGTCTCCACTTAACGTAATCGAAGAAAACTCGTTATAGCGGAACGAAATCATACAATAAAAATCCATCATAGTATAGTCGGTCGCTTCATCAATACCGATAATCGGACGACAATTTTCTTTATAGGATTTGCTCAACCGACTAGAAAGTTCGGCAAAACGACCCCGATACATCTTGCTAAAATCAATTAGCGTATTGTTAATAAACCCAAGAATCAAATTCTGTTCATCAACATGCAAACATCTATTATTGTCCTTTTTAATAATGTTGGAGAGCAAATTTATGTTATATATAGATTCTGTATGAGCAAGCATCCCTTTCCGAAACAACTTATACATTTTCGGAATTTTATTGACAAAAACGCTTTCCGTTCCTCGACAGAACGATGCAAAATTTCTAGAGAACAGAACATACTCACCAATACTTTTCAACTCGTCTTTGTCAACGCATTGAGTAATAAATGGCTCCACAATTTTCAGAAGTTCTTGCTGAGGTCCTCTTACCCCAGCATCAACCATTTTCAAACCTAGTGTGCGAATCAGAGTGCGAATCTTTTTGTACAATTCCGCATCGAAATCAGTCGTCTCCATTTCGGAAACATCTTCATGTCCATCAAGAAAGCCATCATCCGCTTCCACTTCCGAAACATCTAGTTGACTGGAAATTGGCTTCGATTCTTTCTCTTTCTGCCATTGAACAAACAAATCCTTTAATGCCATAGCAACGTTATCATCTTTAACAACAGCTCGCTTTACTTTCATGGCGTTATCGTTTAATTCATTACGCAATTCATCTTCTACAGGCTTTACATAATCTTCACGACGACTATAAAGCAATTCGAGTAAGCGCATAAGCGACACTATATCACTTGCCTCGTTCTGCTTACAAATTTTCTTTATGGTTTCAGCTTCTACCGACCATACATAATCATCCGTTTCAAAGGACAACAGTCGATTACGAATTTGATTAATTTGTTCCACGCAAAAAGATTCAAAACGAGATATAACTCCCTTCGAATCAAGAATAAGCGGTTCACCAGACTTGTCCTTCCACTCACTAAACTTAGGACTCGAAGGATCAAGAATTCCATATTCACGAAGCATTACCTTACGGAATCGTTCAATTGTACGAGTATTTTTTTCATTAGCATTCAGTTCTTCTGCGTGCATGTTGTTACGTAAATACTGAAGCAATAGGTCTGTCGGTGAAAAGAACAACCATTGCTGGTTCCAGCGTGTTGGATCGGCGAATCGTTCCAATTGATCCAAAGTCAATGGTGCGCCATACTCTTCTAGAGATGGCTTAGAAAGCAAGAATTTTAATCGCTGAATAACCGTAGTCGTTTTACCAGTACCAGGTCCACCTTCAATTACAACAGGAACTCCATCATAAATATGCGAACGTTTAGCATCTTCCTGATAGGTGTCAAGGATGTGCTGAGAACGCAACATTACACCCTTATGAAGAATCGCTCTTAATTGTTTGATGTTCCCTTTAGCATTGGCAATACGTTGTTCAATTTGAGCAATTTCCTTTTTTCGCTTACTTTTTTCTAGCTTGTCTCGTTCTTTTTCAAGAAGTTCCTGTTTTTTCTTGAGTTCATCTTCTTCTGCAGACTTAAAATCCAGTAAATCCTTTAAAGATGCGTATATATACCTATTAGGATCCCCGGCAAGACTGATTTGAACATCCTGAGCGTTCTCCCCGTAAGGCGCATAAACAGCACGCGTTATTGGCGTAACCTTTACAATTCCCTTAGGAGCAGAATATTGCGCTTCGACCCCTAATTTTCCGATTAAAGCACGACCTAGTTTGGTATTTTTATAAACGGCTTGGCCAACATCAGAAGTCGTTTGCCTTTGATAAATCGTAACGTTCCCGACAAAATCACGCCCAAAGGAAATGGATTTATTAGGATTATTGGTCAAAAAATAGCAAACGGATTCGTTGCTCTTTTCGCAACGAATTCTTGCAATCGCTCGATTTGTTAAATTCCGATGATTTTCGTCAACAAGGCGCGTCTTGATAGCTGTTGCAATCTCAATAATATTTTCCATTTTAGTCATTCCTCTTCACGATGCGAAGATTTTCATCGCCTTACCCCCGCAATATAAGAAAAAAAAACGTTGTCAATAGATTTTGAAAATCTCCGGGATTCCCCCGTTTTTTGGCACAATTCTTGCTTTTAAGTTGGGTGAATTTCGGAACCTTTCCGCTATGCGGGCTTTTGGCAAGGTCCAGGGTTTGCGCAACGGGTCGGGTTCCTCTTTTTGAAACAGGAGACTGTTTCATTTTGAAACATTATTCAAAATCGGAGATAAAAATGGCTACAGAAAAAAAAGAATTCCAGACCGAAGTGCAGGATCTTCTCCACTTGATGATCCATTCCCTCTACAGCAACAAGGAAATTTTCCTCCGCGAGCTGATTTCTAACGCCGCGGACGCGCTCGACAAGCGCCGCTTCCTTTCCCTCTCGAACGCGGCGCTCCTCCCCGAAGGCACCCAGCTGAGAATCGACCTGTCCGTCAATTCCAAGAACCGGACGCTGACCGTCGAAGACAACGGCATCGGCATGAACAAGGAAGATCTCGAAAGCTGTCTCGGCACAATCGCCCGCTCGGGGACAAAGCATTTCGTCCAGGACCTGAAGGATTCCGACAAGTCAAGCGTCGATCTGATCGGCCAGTTCGGCGTCGGATTCTATTCCGTCTTCATGGTCGCAAGCAAGGTCGAGGTTCTCTCGCGCAAGGCCGGCGAGGAATCCGGCTACCTGTGGAGCTCGGACGGCAGCGGCTCCTACGAAGTTTCCGACATGCCGAAAGAAAGCGTGGGAACGAAAATCACGCTCTACCTGAAGGACGGAGAAGATTTCCAGGACTTCACGACCGAATGGAGCATCGAAAGCATCGTCCGCAAGTATTCGGAATTCGTCTCCTACGGCATCTACCTGCACCACGAGCCGACAAAGAACGATAAAGGCGAAATGGAGACCAAGGAACCGACCCGCCTGAACGACAAGCCGGCGCTCTGGCGCCAGAGCGCGAAGGAAATCACGGACGAGCAGTACAAGGATTTCTACCCGACCGTTTCGCACGACGGCGGCGAACCTCTCGCCTGGAAACATTCCCACGTCGAAGGCTCCCAGGAATTCTGGACGCTCGTCTATGTGCCGGCGAAAGCCCCGTTCAACATCTGGCAGAACGACCGCATCACGGGCCTCAAGCTCTACGTCAAAAAAGTCTTCATCATGGACGACTGCAAGGATCTGCTTCCGCCGTGGCTGCGCTTTGTCCGCGGAGTCGTCGATTCCGAGGATCTGCCGCTGAACGTTTCCCGCGAAATTCTCCAGTCGAACAAGATCATCACGACGATTCGTAAGAACGTCATCAAGAACGTTCTCGACATGCTTTCCGAAATCAAGGAAAAGGACCGCGAAAAATACGAAGCCTGGTGGCGCGAGCTCGGCATGGTCCTGAAGGAAGGCTTCTACATGAACTGGGAACATCTCGACGAGCTGAAGAAACTCACGCTCTTCAAGTCGAGCAAATCCGGCGACAAGTTCACGAGCCTCGAAGAATACGTCAAGAACATGCCGAAGGAACAGAAGGAAATCTACTTCCTCATCGGAGAGAACAAGGACGCGGTGGCGACAAGCCCAATTCTCGAAGCCTACAAGAACAAGAATTTCGAAGTGCTTCTCCTTTCCGACCCGATCGACGAATTCATGATGAACTCCCTCTCGGAATTCGACGGGAAGAAGTTCCACGACGTGAGCCGCGGCGATGTCGATTTCGAAAAGACCGAAGAGGAAAAGAAATCGGAAGAAGCTTCCAAGGCAGAATACAAGGACCTCTGCGCCGAACTCCAGAAAGACCTGGACGCGAACATCAAGGAAGTCCGCGTATCGAGCCGCCTGAAGGACAGCCCGTGCTGCCTCGTCACCGACGAATCCGCGATGAGCCATCACATGGAACGCATGATGGCCGCGATGGGTCAGGGAGTCACCAAGTCCAAGCGCATCCTCGAAATCAATCCCGAGCATCCGATTTGCAAGATGCTGAAGGAAAAGGCTTCGAAGAAGGAATCGCTCGAAGACTGGCCGCGCGCCCTTTACGGGCAGGCGCTACTCGCCGAAGGTTCCCCGCTCGAAAACCCGGCGGCATACGTCCAGGCGATAAACAAGCTGCTTTCCGCGCAGATTCACTAGTCGAATCATCTCGCAAAAAAAACCGTCTTGGATTTTTCAAGGCGGCTTTTTCTATTTTCACGCACGATGGAAAATCCCGACATCCTTTTTGACCGAGCACGGAAACTTCTCAAGGAAGTTTTCGGCTACTCGGGCTTTCGACCGGCGCAGGAAGCCGTTCTCCGGAACCTTTTTCTCGGAAAGGATACGCTCGCGCTTCTGCCGACAGGAGGCGGAAAGTCCATCTGCTACCAGATTCCCGCGCTGCTGTTTCCGGGAACGTGCGTCGTCGTTTCCCCGCTGCTTTCGCTGATGAAGGACCAGGTCGATGCGCTTTCCGAATGCGGGATTACCGCCGCGGCGCTCAACAGCCACACGCCCAAGGAAGAAGCCGCAACGATTCGGAGCCTTGCCCTCTGCGGAGAACTGAAGCTTCTCTACCTTTCCCCGGAACGCATCCGGTTCGAGCTCGATTTTCTGCTTTCAAAAATCAGGATTTCCCTGTTCGCTGTCGATGAAGCGCATTGCATTTCCGAATGGGGACACGACTTTAGGCCTGAATACGCCGAGCTTCACGCGCTCCGGGAACGATTCCCCGCGGTTCCGCTTGTCGCCCTGACTGCCACGGCAGACGCCGTCACGCGCGAAGACATTTTGCGCCAGCTCGGGATTCCAAACGAGAACATCGTGCTTTCGAGTTTCGACCGTCCGAACTTAAGCCTTTCGGTAAAGCTCAACTACCGCAAACGGGAAAAGCTTTTCGAAATCGAGCGGTTCATCGAAAAGCGGAAAAAGGAAAGCGGAATCATCTACTGCCTTTCGCGCAAAGGGACGGAATCGCTCGCCAGGGAACTTAATTTGTGCGGAATCCACGCCGAAGCCTATCACGCGGGCCTTGAAGCCGAAGAGCGCATCCGCATCCAGGAAGATTTTCTGAACGACAAGGTCAAGGTCATCTGCGCCACGACCGCTTTCGGCATGGGGATCGACAAGTCGAACGTCCGGTTCGTCATCCATTACAATACGCCCAAGAACATGGAAGGCTACTACCAGGAAATCGGACGCGCCGGGCGGGACGGGATGCCATCGGACACGCTATTTTTCTATTCCGATTCCGACATGGTGCAGCTTGCGAAATTCGCCGAAGAAAGCGGCGAAAAGGAATTGCAGCTCGAAAAGCTCCGACGCATCGAACACTACGCGACAAGCCCGATTTGCCGCAGACGCATCCTTCTCAGCTATTTCGGCGAGACTTTCGACCATGACTGCGGCAACTGCGACATCTGCAAAAATCCCCCGCAACGTTTCGACGGATCGATTCTCGCCCAGAAGGCGCTTTCCGCCATCGTCCGCACGCACGAATCGGAAAATTCCCAGATGATTATCGACATTCTCCGGGGAAACCGTTCTGCCGCGCTTCTCGAAAAGCATTACGACGAGCTCAAAACTTACGGAGTCGGCAAATCGACGCCGCCGGCAAAATGGAAAGCCTACCTGATGCAGCTCATCCACTTAGGCGCGATTTTCAAGAGCTACGCTCCGGGCGAACATCTTTCGGTAACGCCATACGGTTGGAGCGTTCTCCGCGGCGAAAAGAAGCTGGAACTAGCGCTCGTCAAGGAACGCGACGATTCTCCCGCGAAGTCGCGCTTTAAGCTTTCTGATTTCGATTCCAAGGACGAACTGTTCGAAACGCTGCGGGAACTCCGCAAGGAAATCGCCCAAAAGGAAAACGTCCCAGCCTACCTCGTCTTCAGCGACAAAGTCCTTTCGGAAATCGCCGAACAGAAACCGACCAGCCTCGACGAATTTGCGGAAATTTCGGGCGTCGGAAATTTCAAGCTGAAAAAATACGGGGAAATCTTTATCCGGGAAATCTGCCGCTCGATGTGATTGAGGGTGGAGCGTGGCATGTCGTCGGAAGGGATTCTATCGGTTCCTTTGGAACCTCCAGAATGACGATGAACGGGAACGCTCTGCTGTCATCCTGGAGCGTAGCTGCGCGGAGCGATAGGATCCATTTCAAAAGAAACGCTGAAAATGGATTCTATCACTCCCTTCGGTCGTTCCAGAATGACGGTGAACGAAAACGGTTCGTTTCAAATTCCCGTGTCCCGCTTAACTCATCCCGAAAACTTAGACGTCTGCGGACTACTCCCTCATCCCTACTCCCTAGGAGCTTAAATGTCCGCGACTCTAAGCCCTAATTCTTCGGACGGCGATAGCCCCACTTCGAAAGGATCCGGTCATCGTCCTTACGGACAAAGCCGCGCTTCGCATCGGGCAGGTCGCACCGGAGTTCGGAGCGGATCTTGACTTCGGTCTTGTAGATATACGCTCCGCTGCCGAGCAAGCGTCCATCGGAAT
The DNA here is from genome assembly GCA_963656065.1 of Alistipes onderdonkii. GTDB lineage: Bacteria > Fibrobacterota > Fibrobacteria > Fibrobacterales > Fibrobacteraceae > Hallerella. The sequence continues at coordinate 197,569 of CAVKGV010000004.1, read as the reverse complement.
TTTTCAAGAAACCGTCGCCATCAGGCTTGAGTTCAAAGTACATCTGGATACCGCCCGTCTTATCGACATAATCCGGAGTGATTTCCTGTTCAAACGAATACTCATCGACAAAATCCCCGAGCGTCGTAAACAGCCAAATCCGGAGCTTGATGACCGTCGAATACAGGCTGACCGAACTTCCCTTTGTCAAGTATTCCGTCCGGAAGTCCAGCGAGCAGTAGTTATCGACAAAGTCCTCGACCGTCGTCGTCGTACGGTCCCAGCCTCCACCGCTGTCGAGAGCGACATAGCCGTTTTCCAGGATGCTTTCAAGCGTCGAAAGCGTTCCCGTCTCGTCGATAGCCGGAGCCTGCGCCGAAATACCGAGCGTCACGCCCAGATGCTTCCCCGACATGCCTTCATACGGCTCCTTGTGCGAACCGTCCTTGGAGCCGTCTTTCGAACCGGCCTGGGTTTCTTCTTCAAGTCCCGTCTTTGCATTATAGACGCTCAAGGCGTAGCTCGTCCCCTCTTCGCTGTTCGATGCCGACACAAACTTGTCAACCGTCTTTCTGTCCGGAGCGACCAGCGGATTTTCGACCTTCACCGTGATGAGCTTTCCCGCCTTGAGAATCACCACCACCGTATCGGAAGCCTCGTTCCCGGCCTTGTCACGATAAGTGCGGATAATCAGGTTCTTGCCCTCGTTCAGTCCCTGGTAATTCAGCGTGTCCTGTTCGATGTCATCCACCGTCCAGCGGACTTTCACCGAGACGTTGCTAAGCGTCGCCGAATTTTCCGGCGAAAGGATTTTCACCTTTGGCGGAACCGTATCGACAATCACCGTCGTCGAAGCCGTCGCCGAATTTCCATAGGAATCCGTATAGGCGTAGCTCACCGTATAGGGCATGTTCCCGTCCGCATCGAGGAGCTTTTTCCCCGCCGAATTTATCTTGTACGAAACCGTCACCTCGCCGATATTCTTACCGCTAGCGCCCGAAACGTTTTTATCGACATAGCTCACCGTATAAATCGTCTTGCCGTTTGAATCGCAGACGACCGTTCCCGACGCATCGACCGTATATGTAAGCGTCACCAGCTTCCCGTTCGTGTCCGTGTATGTGTAGGAAACTTCATAGTACAAATCGCCGTTTTCGTTCGTAAGGCGTTTTCCCGAAGCATCCGTGAAGTAGGAAACCGTCACGGTTCCCGAAGCGGTCTTTTCTTCGTAGCTGACTTTCACCCGGTCCTTTCCCACGACAGCGCGCTTGACTTCGACGCTCGGAGAAAGATCCTCAACGTCCGAAAGCGTCACCTTCCCGATTGTCGATTCCACCTGACGGATGTTGCCGGGAGTCACCGCAGCCGTGTCGAGTTGGATTTTAAACTCGTTAGAAACCGTCTTCGGCTTTTCGCCCGAAGAATCCGTCGCAGCGACCGTAATCCGAACGGAATTTGAACGGACATAGCTCGCCGTATCGTCAGAGTCCTTCGGTTCGACAATCGTAACGCCGCTCGGACGGCCGACAGAATCATTCGAAGCGGAAATCACCACGTCGGGAATTTTCGTGCTGAGGAAAACGACCAGTTCGGCAGAACCGTCCTGGTAGCGGACACGGATGACGTTCTTCCCTTCGTCTAGCGAAACCGTGCTGTCCTTTTCGCCCGCGGGAGTCGTCCATTTGATATAAATCTTCGTACTATTCGTATAGACCGTATCGGGATTTTTCCAGGAAGAATCCCCCGATTCCGCATACGTAATCTTCACCGTTTCAACAAGGTTCAGCACCTTGACAGTCACCGTCGCCGTATCTGCAAGGCCTTCCGGGTCCTCGACTTTCACGCGGAGAAGATAGACGGAATCCTTTTCGTAATCCAGGACTTTTCCCTTCTTCAACGCGACCGTTCCCGTAGAGGCGTCGATCTGGAAAAGTCCGCTCGAATCCGAAACGATGTGGAAGAGAAGCTTGTCGCCTTCCGGGTCTGTCGCCGAAATCTTTCCCGTCGCCGCGCAGGATTCGCAGTCCTCGGGAATCGTTAGAACCGCGTCAGAAACCGTCGGAGCCTCGTTCACGTCGAGAACCTTGACAGTCACCGTCGCCGTTTCCGCAAAGACTCCGTCGGAAACTTCCACGCGAAGCGTATAGAATGCGAGCGTTTCATAATCCAGGGATCCCGCCAAGGAAAGAGTTCCCGTCATTGAATCCAAAAGGAAGATCCCGGAAACGGAAGCCGAAACGATTTTATAGGAAAGAGTCGAAAAATTCGGGTTCAGCGTATCCGGATCAAAACCCAGGAGCGTACCGATTTCCGTTCCGGTCAAAGCGTCTTCCCTGACAAAAAATGTCGTATCGGAAATCGTCGGGGCTTCGTTCACATCGAGGACTCGGATTTTCACCGTGACCGTATCGGAATTCAAGGATCCGTCCGTCGCATAGACTTTTAGCGTGTAGAGCGTATCGCCGGATTCGTAATCGAGGACCGCCTTTTTCACCGTAATCTTTCCCGTCGCGGAATCGAGAGCGAAAATGTCGCTATCGCCGGAAGCAATACGGTAGCGGACGACATCGCCCACGTTCTTGTCCGTCGCATGGACCGCTCCGGCAAGGGTTCCGACCGGGCTGTTTTCCGAGACATCGAATACATAGCCCGTCTTGTCAAATATCGGGGCGACATTGTTGTCGGCGTCCTTTATGTACAAAGTAAAGTAGCCTTCGCGCCTGTTTCCGGAAAGGACGGCTCCGCTCATGTTGAAAACATACATCTGGAAGCTTTCGTCCCCTTCGACGGTTCCATCCGTCACGGGCGTCACCGTGACAGCATTTGTCGGGACCGTTTTCCCTTTCTTGAACGAGACTACTCCCGAATCCCCGGATACGACACCGCCGGAGACCGTGCAGACCGGCATTCCCGAAAGGTCAAAGTCCGCCGAGTTTGCGAGCTTCTTCGCATTGGCGTTCGCTTCCGAGCTTAAGACAAAGCAGTAGTTGAACGAAACATCCGTGATGGGGCTTACCGAAAGGCGAATCGGCACTTCCTGCGCCTTGTTGTTTTCGAGGAACTTTCCGCTGGCGAGAGCGGTCGGGTCGATGTCGAGCAGCGGCGGGTCAAAGGGAACATAGCGGAAATCCTTCGCAGAAAAATCCGCATCGATGTAAATCGCCTTGGCGAGAAACTGACCCGCAAAATCCGTATGCTGGGCAACCTGAATCGTTCCGCCTGAAATGAACGTTCCCTGGACGTGCTTCTGCCCGGCACCCATGTTAATGTCGTTCGGCGTATAGAAGAGCAGGTTTCCCTGGTAATTCGCGTTTTCGACAGACGAAATATTCGCCGTGTTCCACGTGGAATCCTGGGCGTTCCAATCGTTGAGCGATTCCGCGACAGCAACCGTGATGTCCGTCCCGACTGTGGAACCCAGCCCCGAAATGGAATTTTCCACAAAGACTTTTGTCAAGCGGCCCGCTGGCGGCATCACCACGACAAGACTCCCATTGTTTCCGAAATCAATGGATTTCACGAAATAATTGAAGGAGGCGGAATCCGTTGCCGAATAGGGAGGAACGAAGATGTAGGCTTTTTTGCCGTTCGCGGAAATTCCCGGATGATACTTGACCGTTGTCAAGAAGTCCCGGTCGATTTCGGGAACGTCGAGCGTCGTCTCTACCAGCGGAACAATATCTCCGTTGGCGCATTCCACATCCGAAAGGACTTTCCCGTTCCCTTTCGCAAGTCCCGCCTCGGCGTTTTCGTTAAACCCTCCGTCGAGGCAATAGTCTCCCCGGAAAACGCTCGATCCTTTTCCCTCAAAGGACGGCGCAAACGAGCCCTTGAAGCGCACCGGTCCCGTCATCAGCGTATCGCCGCCCGTATTGTTCTGGAAATTCCCGCCGAAGAGCACCGGACCGCCGAGCGCATGGTTCGAGTTGCCGCCCATCGAGAAGTTGCCCGTTGCACTTCCCGAGTAGCCGACCGTATCCGTGATGAAAATATTCTGTCCCTTGAAGACAAGGCCGGTAATCGTGTCCCCGGTCGAATTCGGAAGCCCAGTCGCAAAAAGCTTGTACTTGACAAGCAGGTTCCAGGTTTCCAGCTGTACCGCGGAATCGGCGGGATTCGCCACCGAATAGAAACGCAGCGGAAAAACCGTTTTTCCGAAAGTCGTTTCGCTCCAACCGGAAACTGCAAAAAGGCTCAGGGCAAAAAACGCCCATCCGAGTTTCTTGATTTTAACCATACACTCATCCTCTGATCCTCGCGCATCAAAATTTTCTTTTTGATACACACATTCACAAAGATAAAAAAAATTATACATTATTTCAATTTGTTTACACGATTTTTGTGTTTTTTATGGTGAAAAGCTCCGTTTTTCCGGGAAAGTTTCCTTTTTTTCCCGATTTTTTCTATGTTTGAGATCCCCTAGACCCCAATCAATGACTGTTTGCGGGCACCCCGCCAGAGCGAAAGCAGCAACGGACTTGCGAATTTTTATGTGACTGGGTAGTCTAGGGATTTTTTATTTTGTGAGTTTTGCAAACTTTATGATTCTCTGGACGCTCCGCCATACCAAGCCTTACAACCCGAACGACGTCTGCTACGGACAATCGGACTTTGACGTTTCGCCATCCTTCGAAAGGGAATTTCCCCCGGCGATTGCCGTCCTCAAGGAAAAATGCCGGGCGAAAAACCTTTACGCAAGCCCGCTCAAACGCTGCTACAAGCTCGCCGAAAAAGCCTCCGAGGCGTTGGGACTTCCGATCGAAGCCGAAGACGCCCTGCGCGAAATCCATTACGGTTCCTGGGAAAACGTCAAGCTGTCCGCCGCCCCCAAGGACGAAATGGCCGCCTGGAAGAACGACCTGCGCGGCTACAGGTTCCCCGGCGGAGAATCCTTCCACGATGTCGATGTCCGCATCGGAAACTTTATCCGGAAAATCCTCGACAAGCCCGAAGTTCTCTTCGTCACCCACGCCGGTGTCATCGGAGCGATTGAACATTCCATCTGCGGCATCCCCGACGAAGATTTTATCGAGGGCGAATTCCCCTACGCAATGGTTACACGCTTTGAAATCCACGAAGCGGCAGACGGTTCGCTCAAAGGCTCGTTCGAAAAACTCTATGGCGGAATCCAGCAGGCGTCGCTCGCCGAAGCGATTCGGAAGCTGTAATTAGGGATTAGGGGCGTTTGAACGGGCTTTTGCATTTGACGTCATCCTGGAACGGAGAGTGGAGTGTGAAGAGTTGAGAGTGGAGTGACTTTTGAGCGAACTTTTCCTTCTAGCGGTCATCCTGGAGCGGAGCAACGCGGAGCGATAGGATCCAGTCAGAACTTGGTGCTTAGAGTGAAGTGTGGAATGACGGCGGACATTAACGCTCTGCTGTCATCCTGGAGCGGAGCAATGCGGAGCGATAGGATCCAAGTCAGAGCTTAGAGTAGAGTTGGATGACTGTGAACGTGGATTCTATCGGATTCTTCGAATCCTCCAGAATGACGGCAAATCGAAACCTCTGAAACAGCGTGGCTGATTCTATCGCTCCGCTCCAGAATGACAGGGTGGTTGCAAGGAAGGGGGACCTTGGCCTTCGCAACTCGGAAAGGTCCCCCTACCTTGCCCCTCGCCGGGTAGGCCGACGACAGGTCGCTTGGCGGAAAAAGCCTAGACGTCCGCGCATCTACATTCCCTCGTCCGGAACGACAGAGAACCGATAGAAATCGCTGCAAACCGTAGAACGCAGCAGTTTAGCGACAATCTCCCGGGAAGTCATATACTGCCGGGAAAACTTGCCGTCGTCCTCGATGCACTTGATAAATTTTAGCGAGTATTCGTCATCGACTATCGCGCCCTCGTCTTCGTATCCTTCTTCATAGATGGTTGCCATTTTGGATCCGTCAATCATTTCAAAGAAGAATCCCATGATATCGCGGCGATCCGGCACGGCTCCCAGCACATGGCACGATGTGGTTTCCTGGAACGGAATCGTGAACCGGAGCTGGTTGCGAATCCCCGTGCACATGTCATCGGCAAAAGGCGTAACGACTAAAATAAACAGAAATGCGAGAATCTTTTTCATCGTTTTTCCTCTATCAATTATTTCCAGACGACATTGCGGTCATACGAACCGTTTTTCAGCTGGACGTGCAAGTGTTCGTTGCTCCGCCCGATATCTTCGTGCAGGACGAAAAAACGTTCTCCCAGCTCGTCGCGAACCTTCTGCGCCAGCTCCTTGCGGTCGTCCAAATTTCCCATGTCCTTGATGCGGAAGTCGATGGCCGCCCCCGCGTAGTGCGCCGATCTCGTCGCATGGCCTTCGTAATCGTCTGCGCTCGTGATGAGCGGCATAAAGTCGTCGTCTTCGGCGAATAGGCGGTAAACCCACACCACCACCGAAATGGCGGAATCGATTTCCGGGCGAACCGTGGAAAGGTTCACTCCCGCCTTTTGCCGGATCAGCGAAACCGCCTCTTCGTGAAAATCCCGCTGGACCGGGTTGCGATGCTTTACGGTGCGCCTCTCGATTTTTTCGGTTTTCGGTTTTTGATAGCTGTCGATATAGCTGTTGATATAGCTTCCGATATCATGCCCGCCGTCGCAGAAGAAAATGACAAGGCAGATAGCCCCGATGACAAGGGCGATGGGCAAAAGGACCAGCGCAATCTTGACGACCAGCACAAGGAGGGCGATGGCGATTGCGACAACAATCACGCCCACAACCAGCATTCCGATGATTTCAAACATGAAGCCTCAAAACGTTTTCACTTGTCCAAGCTAACAATTTTCACATAGTTACCGTCCGGCATATGCGCAATCTTCGTCACGTTCGAAACGTCCCACCCGCTGATGTCGAGGCGTACTTTACAATGCCATCCTTTTTCGGGACAAGGCGATACGTCAAAATTTTTGAAAATGTCGCTCATGTCCGTCACATTCGACACGTCCAAAAAGTTCAAATTTATTTCGATACCGAGATCCACGACATTGCCATCAATTCCCTTGATTCTACGGTAAGGCATTCCCCCGATCTCGACCCTGAGAAACTCTTGCACATAGCCGAGCAACGCGTCCAGATGTTCCCTGTCCCGCACGGCAATCTTTTTTTCCTCTTCGCGCGGTCTTTTTTTAAAAACAGAATCCAGAACCGCTGAAAAAATGTCTTCGAAGAGTTCCCTAGTCAACGAATCCATCCGACGGAATCTCTCGGAGCGACTCTCGCTCAAATCGCTAGAAACAGCGTACTCGATGATGTGCCGTTCCGACAATGTCACAGGCTTTAATCTTGTTTTCAAATTATTCATATTCCCGTTTCCTTAAAAATTATCCAATCGCCTAGCAATCCGTCACCTTCGAGCGGTCCCACTTGCTCAGGTCGCCGAAGTCCACATTCTTGCAGCCGTCGAACATGTGCGCCATCTTCGTCACGCTCGAAACATTCCACTGGCTGATATCGAGATGTATTTTGTAATGCCAATTTTTTTCGGGAGTCGATGAAACATCAAAGTCTTTGAAAAGACCGCTCATGTCCGTCACTTTCGACACGTCTAGAAAGTTCAGGTCGAGCGTTATTCCCAAATCGACGACATTGCCCTTTATTCCTGCAATATTACGGAGCTGCATCAATTCTGTATCGCCCGCGACAAAATTCTGCACATGATCCAACAAGGCGTCCAGATGTTCTCTGTCCCGCACGGCGATTTTTAAGCCAAGCTTTTCAACAAAATGCCGGATACGCCCCCTGCCGAAATCATCCAAGGAGTATTGGATGATCCGTCGTTCCAACTTGGTCGTTAGTTCTACTGTGGTTTCCAATTTGCCCATACAAGTTCACCTCAAAAAGTTTACCACTGGCTAGCAGTCCGTCACCTTCGAACGGTCCCACTTGCTCAAGTCGCCGAAGTCCACATGCTCGCAGCCATCGAACATGTGCGCCATCTTCGTCACGTTCGAAACATTCCACCCGCTGATGTCGAGCTTGATTTGGCAGAACCAGCCTTCTTCGGGATACGGCGACATGTCAAAGCCCTTGAAAAGACCGCTCATGTCCGTCACTTTCGACACGTCCAAAAAGTTCAGGTCAATCGTCACCCCAAAATCGATGACATTATCCTTTATTTCGGGAATATCCCAAAGAGTCATCTTGCCGATTACTCCGCCGGCTTCTTCCTGCACATATTCTAGCAATGCGTCCAGATGTTTTCGATTTCGAACAGCAATTTTTTTCCATATCCTTTTTTCACCAAATTCCCAGTTTTCATCAGAAACGGCACTTTCGATGATCCGCCGTTCCGACAAAAGCAGTTTTACTTTACCCATATTCATCTCCTGAAAAAGTTTATCCCTAAGCCTGCAACCCTAGCAGTCCGTCACTTTTGAACGGTCCCAACCGCTCAAGTCGCCGAAGTCCACATTTTCGCAGCCATCGAACATGTGCGCCATTTTCGTCACGTTCGATACGTCCCACCGGCTGATGTCGATCTTGATTTGGCAACGATTCTTGTAGCTATGGTAATTGCCCAAGAATTCAAAGCCCTTGAAAAGATAACTCATATCCGTCACCCGGGAAACATCCAAAAAGTTCAGATCGAGCGTCTTATTCAATTTAACCACATTTTTCTCTACATAGGAAAAATCAACTTCAGCTCTTTCAACTGTGAGTTCTTTTTTTGAAAACGCCTCGCAGGTCTCAAGAAAAGCCACTACTTTTTTCTTGATTCGTCGCTGTAAATAGGCGATTAATTCGTCCAAGTGTTCTCGGTTCCGGACGATAAGCGACGGCTTTTCTGGTGGAATCCAACTAAACAGCTCCTCGACTTTTTCGTTTACAGCCTTTTCTTCTTTACCTATCATCATGGCTTTTTTATATCGAAAGCGCCCATCGACAACTTGCCCGCTGCCGTGAGCCCACCGGCTACAGGATTCGGATTCCCACGTAATTTTAAATACAAGACCATCTTCCGCCATTTTCCTGTATATTTTGAAAGGGGGAAGAGAGCGCGTCCAAAAGCTGTATGTTCCACCCAGCACATCTTCCGGTCCAATCTCGCAGCCAATTAATTCGTTGACTGGGCCACCAGAAAATAACGCATCGCTGGGCGTTCCCCAATTTTTATAGCGCCATTCGGCGAGATATTTTCCGAGTTCTCCACGGTAAATTTCTCCACAATAGTTTTGCCTTGTCCTGTCAATCCAGTACTCCGATGTGTTTTTATTCGGGGAATCGGGGATTATCATCGAAAAAGAAAAGCCTCTTTCTCCGTAAAGATTCTTGAACTTCCTGATATTTTCATCGTCCATGGTAATGTAATTTTGAAAATCACACCCTTTCAAGCCTCCATGCTCATCGTATTCTTCCAACGCAATATCGTCTTCATTAACGCACGGACAAGGCTCGCCATCCTTGATGGTCGGTTGGCAGCTCCAGTCGATATCCAAATCGGGATAAAGCTCTTTTAACCTTTGGGCAACCTTTACCGGGTAAAAGCCATACCGCTCTTCGATTTTTAAATCGGGACAGAAATCTTTCAGCGCCCCAAAAACCTTTCGGGACATGCCCATCGTCTTAAATGCATAGAATATCGAGTCGGGCTCCTCTTCCTTGATGATTCCGTCTATCGCATTCCGTTCCGTCCCCCAGTGTTTCAGCATCCAGCCGAATCGGCCACCCGGATATTCCCGAAAATCTTTGCCATCCATGGGAATGAACGCTTCGAAATTGAAGACGCGCCCATTCAGGTTCGCACGCTCTTTAAGTTCCTTGATGCGTTCGGGATTTCCCGAAACTCTTAAAAAGTTCCAAATCCATCCATACATCTTGACCAAACGGGCCATAGCCTGATTTTTTATCGCACGGACTCTTTCTTTGTCTATAGAGAAATCATCTAAATTCCAGAAATCCATACTCAGTCCTCCGTCACTTTCGAGCGGTTCCACCCGCTCAGGTCACCGAAATCCACATGGTCGCAGCCGTCGAACATGTGCGCCATCTTCGTCACATTTGAAACGTCCCAGCGGCTGATGTCGAGCTTGATTTGGCAACGACACTTGAAACGCCTCTTTTTTTAATCGGGTTTATAGTGAAAGAAAGAAACTTCAAAACCTTCGAAAAGCCCGCTCATGTCCGTCACCCGGAACACGTCCAAAAAGCTCAGGTCAAAAGGCTTGTCCAATCGGAACAGGTTTTCTCCTACAAGGGAAAGGTCATCAGGGATTAAGCCACAAATACGCTCCTTGTTCTTTAGCGATCCCAAAATTCGTACGATTTTATCCCGTACGCATTCCAACAGCTGATCCAGATGTTTTCTGTTTCGGACGATAATTTGTTCTCCTTGGTACGAATCCTTCTCACTCAATCGGAACACATCCTCTTTCTCTATCAACTTTCTTTCAAAAGGGGTCATCATCGTTTCATTCCGAAAACGGCCATCGACAACTTACCCTTCGCCATGGCTCCATTTGCTATCGTCCGCTCGACCGCCGTAGCCAAACGTCCACTTGACTTTAAACACGAGACCGTCCGCCGCCATCTTCTGGTAGATTTTGAAAGGCGGAAGAGCCAGCGTATAAAAACAAATTCCTTTTTCTACCAGCTCATTGAAAGCCTTTTTCCTCCATTCTTCAGATTCGTCTGGTGCATAATCTAGGAAACAGTCAAAAACACCACAATCGTTCTCGTATATGACTTCGCTAGGCGTTCCCCAATTTTCATACCGCCATGCGGCAAGGGCCGGGCCAATATCGTCTTTTTTAAAAAACAGATTCCATTGTCCGTCCAATTCCGGATCAAAATCTCGCAAATCAACGTCAAAGTAGTAATTGTAATCACGCCATTCCTCCGACTCGTTGTCGGGTTCGGGAATGATCCTTGACAAACGAAACACATCGTATTTGCGTTTATGGGGGTAAAGTTTCTTGAACTTTTCGAGATTTTCTTCGTCCATCAAAAGGCGGTTATAAATCACCTTACTCGGGTCTTTCAATGTCTTTAACAAGCCTCCGTTCTCGTCATAATAATCAAACTGGATGGCGGCATTTGACAATTTCCTTTCGCCACAGCACTCCCAGACAATCTCTAGATCGGGGTAGAGCGTCCTTAGCGCACGCGCAACCTTTGCAGGACATATTCCTCCATAGTATTCCATTGTCGTCTTAAACATATAAAATAGCGAGCCGGGAGCTTCATCTTGAATCACCCCATCCACTGCGTTCAATATCATACCCCAGTGGTCATTCCGCCAACATTTTAAGCGATATTCGTCGTTAATGCCCTCTTCCGTTGAAAAGTATCTACGATCTTCTCTATCGACAGGTACAAACGCTTCGAAATTGAAGACGCTACCGTCCAGATTCGCCCGCTCTTTAAGTTCCTGGATGCGCTCGGGATTTCCCGTGATTCTTAAAAAATTCCAAATCCACTTATACATAGCCGCTCCTTCATGAAATGGGAACCCTTATTCCGTGAGCATTTTGCCAAAGCCTTGCGGAGGATGGTCAAAGCCTTTTTCGCAAGACTTGTAGCTCAGCATCTTCGCAACGATCTGCTCCGACGTCATGTGGGTATAGATCGCCCGGAAATACTTGCTTTCAATGCACTTTGCCGTAGTCGCATACGTATCGGTTGGCGCCGCATACAGCATCTCGACAAAATCTGTTCCATAGACAAAAACCGCCGGATAGCGCCTGCCCTTGATTTCCATGTAAAAGAACATGCCCGAGATGTCGTTTCTTTCTTCGTCGATTCCGGTCACCCCGCAGATTTTTACTTTCTGCGCCGGGATAATCTTGGTCAGATTTTGGAACATACTTTCACAATGGCCGCCTTGCGCAAACAGGTCGAGCGTCAAGGCAAGGATTAGCAAGACGATGCGTTTCATGGGTGGGTCTCCTTTTTGATTTCCAAAATGATTCCGGTGGTTGCTTAGCGATGAATTTTCATCATTGCGCTAGATTATCAATAAGTTGCTCCGTCTTGGGCTTTAGTTTTTTGACGGGATATTCGGCGACATAATAGCGTTCTTCGCTTCCTTTTGGACCGAAATTAATGAATGGCTGTTCCGACTCTAAACCATCATCAATAATTCCTTTGAGAATTTGATTGATTTCTTTAATCTTTGCATTTCGATTTTGTTGTTGCCTTCTAAGCTCTTCCTGTTCTTGCTTCCATTTCATCGCTTTAACGCTATCCATCTTTTTTGCCATTATCCGTCTTCCCTCTTCCTGCAATTTCAAAAAACGAACAAGCAGAAAACTCACATAATAGGAAGCCAGGGCAAAATACCCAAAGCCTATTTCGATGAGATCGCAAAAAAAATCGAGAAAGCCTTTCGAAATAAAGAAAAAATCTACGATAGATACAACAACACCGACAATCAAACCAATTACAACAATTCCCCCATTCTTTTCCTTTTCATCTTTAAAGTCTTTATCATTTTTCAAACTATCGCGAACGATACAGCCGGCAAGAGGTGCGGAACAAATCCAGCAGAGAATGATGTATAAAACGGAGCTTACACTGTCATCGGGATAAAATACATTGTAAATCAAAAGGCCGGAAAGAAGAAACCAGATGATGGATATAACGTATTGCATAAGAACCTCCTTTAGTTAAACAAACTGGAGAAAAAGCCACCCACCCGGTTATTTCCATTGTCATGGATATTGGTCGCTTCCATCGAAACGTTGGCTCCTTTTTGCTTGTTTATTCCATATTTCGCATTTCCATAGATTTCACAATTTTTTGTTTTGAGGAAACTATTTTCCTCCACATAGATTCCGTGAACCGCATTATTATAAACCTTACTATCTTCAACAGACAACGGTTCTCCTAAACCACAGATAATAGAAATTCCTGTTCCATTTTCAAAAAAATTACAGCGAGCAATTTTTCCCGTTGCCGACAAAACACTTATGCCGCTCTCCTGACATTTACTGATTTCGCAATCTTGCATATTTAATATTCCATTCGTACAAACTTGAATACCGCAATCCTGGTCATGAATTTTGCACTTTTCAACAATTGGCTCTGCCATTTTTTCTATGACAATACCAGCGAGTAAATTACCAAAAATATCACAACTTTCTATGAAGCCTTTGCCGTTTGTATGAACCCGCACTCCGCTTTTCTTTCCAATATAAATTTTACAGTTCCTGATGCGCGGATCGGATTCATCTTTAATCTCTATGCCTGCCATAGCATTTCCATAAACGTCACAGCCTTCGATCACGCCTTTACCTTTCTCACAAACAAGCACGCCGATTTGTTCCCCATTGTGAATTTTGCAGTTCTTGATGCTCGGATTGGAACATTCCTTAATTTCTATGCCTGCACTAGCATTGCCGTAAATGTCACAAGCTTCGACTATGCCATTACCTTTCGCATAAACAAACACTCCTGCTTGCATCCCATCGTGAATTTTGCAGTTCTTGATGTTCGGATTGGATTCTTCATCAATTACAATGCCACTACAAGCATTCCCATAAACGTCACAGCCTTCGATTATGCCATTGCCTTTCGCACAAACAAGCACGCCTGCTTGTTTTCCATCGTGAATCTTGCAGCCCCTAACGCTTGGATTGGATTCTTCATTAATCACAATACCACTCCAAGCATTCCCATAAACGTCACAGTCTTCGATTATGCCATTGCCTTTTGCACAAACAAGCACGCCGATTTGCGTCTCATCGTGAATCTTGCTGTTTTTAATGCTCAGATTGGAGCCGTCCCTAATTTCTATGCCTACAATAGCATTGCCATAAATGTCACAGTCTTCGATTATGCCTTTGCCGTTCGCACAAACAAGCACGCCTGCTTGTTTTCCATCGTGAATCTTGCAGTTCTTGATATTCGGATTGGATTCATCTTTAATCACAATGCCACAACAAGCATTTCCGTAAACGTCACAGCCTTCGATTACGCATTTGCTGTTTGTGCAAACAAATACTCCGCTTCGCTTTCCATCGTGAACATTGCTATTCCTGACACTCGGATTGGATTCGTCTTCAATCCTAATACCGTCAAATGTATTGCCGTAAATATCGCAATCTTCTATTACACCCTCACTTTTTGCGTGAACCAACACCCCCTCATTCTTCCCATCATGAATTTTACACTTCCAGATGTTCGGATTAGATTCATTACTAATGTCTATGCCAGCTGCATCATTACCGTAAATATCACATTTCTTGATTGTAGGCCACGCTCGTTGGGATAAATAAATTCCAGCTTGATAATTCTGATAAATTTCACAATCTTTGATGACTATTTTCGAACAACAAATGCTCATCCCTGAATTATGATTCCCAAAAATTTTAGTTCCTATAATTTCTCCACCAGTCGCATTTGCAACCAAAACTCCCGTCCTAGAATTTTCTTTAATCGTACAATTTTTTATTCTCGGATTTAGTTCTTTTCCTCCCCAAACGATTCCGTGTCCCGCAGAATAGGCGACTTCCAAATGCGTCAGATTGCAATTCTTTTTGATGTAAATGCACTTGGGCCACCAATCACAGACATCGATATTTTCGGGACAATCCGAGTAAGAATACTCTTTATCAAATTCATGTTCTGCGCCCCGAATTTCCAAATTTTCCAAAGTAACATTTTCCGCATCGATCACAACAACGGCATTTTCCTTTGTCGTATCGTCCCAGATAACGGCACCATCCTCTCCTACGATAAGAACCTCTCTATCAACAGCAAAATGTTCCCTGTAGATTCCAGATTTTACAATTATCTTTTTACATGTTGTTTGCTTTAAAGCATCGCTAATTTTTTCAAAATCGCCAGAACCATCGCTAGCAACAATCGTCCGATAGGTCTTTGCCAATGCTTCCTGTCGATTAAGGAAGTCCTCCTTGCATTCATCGCAGACATAACTCGGTTCCGACAACTGCTTTTCTACAACGCCCTTTTCCGTATCTTCATAAAGTACTGATACTTCCGTCGATTCCTCTTTCCAAATGTATTTCCCGCAACAGGCGCATTTGATTCCTACATAAATCTTTTCCAATGTCTTTTGGCGTTCAAAAAAGTCCTCTTTGCATTCGTCACATACACATGCATAACTCGGTTCCTTCAGCATTTGCTTTTCTACAACGCCATTCCCCATATCTTTATAAAACACTGAAACTTTCGGCAATTCCTCTTTCCAAATATATTTTCCACAACTAGTGCACTCAATCAAACTGGAATAGCAGTCATTGCATAGCGGTTTCTTGATGGGTGTTTGGAGGGCAGAATAACCCTGGTCTTCCCTAAACACCCCTTGACAACGACAACAAGTATAATGCTTCATGGAAGAGTCTTTTTGCTGTTCTTCCAAGCGTTGTGCGGCAAGCTTCGCGGCTTTTTCCTGCGCTTCTCTAGCGTATTCTGCTTCTGCTTCTAATTTTCGCCGGTGCCACTCTTCTTTCCTCTGGGAGTCTTCACGTTCTCGTTTGGCTATTTCGCGTTCTCTTTCAGCGGCTTCGGTTTCATTCCACACTAAAGCCGAACAATTGTGACAATAAAAAGTTCCGCGATACATAGGTGCCGTTAAAGTATCTATAGTCTGATGACATCTAGGGCAACGAGTCAGCGCCATAATAGCTCCTTTTCTAATAATTTTTCGTTAATCGTTTTTCTTTCGGACAAGAATCTGCGTTATTTATCTAATCCCAAGTCCTTGACATTAATCCCGTGCAAATTCCATTTGGAAATGTCTCCTTTGAATTTGGATTCGGCAAACATATCTTGCATATCCATCACATTCGACACGTTCCATTCGGAAATGTCACCGTTGAATTGGGAGCCGCTAAACATGCCCCACATAACCGATACGCTTGATACATTCCACTTGGAAATGTCACCATTGAAACGAGAATCTTTAAACATCTCGCTCATAATCGTCACATTCGATACGTTCCATTTGGAAATATCTCCGTTGAATCGGGAATTGGAAAACATCCCGCCCATCTCCGCCACGTTTGACACGTTCCATTTGGAAATGTCTCCATTGAAACGAGAGTTGTAAAACATCTCGGTCATGTCGCACACGTTCGATACATTCCATTTGGAAATATCTCCGTTGAAACGAGAGTTTTTAAACATCGTGCACATAATCGTCACTTTCGATACATCCCAATCGGATATGTCGCCTTTGAATTCGGAATTGTTAAACATGCTAATCATACTGGTCACGTTAGACACGTTCCATTTGGAAATATCTCCGTTGAAATCGGAGTTGTCAAACATGCCACTCATATCCGTCACGTTCGAAACGTTCCATTTGGATATGTCTCCGTTAAATTCGGAGTAGGAAAACATGCCACTCATATCCGTCACATTCGAAACATCAATAAAGTTCAGGTCACATTCGCAACCTTCCTTTTCGATAGTCTCGCGAATGAGCTTTTCTAAATGTTTATTGTCTTTGGCTATTACTGTTTTGTTGCTCATCGTTATTCCCTATGTTTTCAGGTTTGTTTTTCCCATTAGTTGATGTTTCGGTTAATTACGGCTTCTTTCTCGCGCCCTCGACAATCACTCGGTTCAAGTGCGAGGCAGCGCAGAAATGCTTTGCCACCTTGGTATAGTCGCCACCGCTTTCGTTGAAGTTGCGAACCAGGCAAGGCGCACAGTACTGGCGATCTTCGCAGTCGTAGCATTGCGGAATCACCGACTTGGTCAGCTTGCGCAATTTGTTCAGCTGTGGAGATTTTTCCCAAATATCCTTGATGGGCTGTTCCCGCACATTACCGCAAGGCATTCCCTGCCAACCGCTACACGGATAAACGATTCCGTTGGCAGCAATGCACATATTGTCCAGTCCCACGCCGCAGAAAGCCTGTTTGCCCCATTCTTCGCGAGAAGGTTGTGGTACAGGGGTTTCATCCACATAACCGATGTAATCCTGGTCAAACTTGACAATATCCCTTAGCAATTCTTCCGTTTCCGCCATCGTCAAGCGTTCCGCCAGGTTGTCCGTCGTGAAGTCAAAACGAGCCATCATGATGAAGTCCGTTTGCGCCTTGCAATTCCGTTCATGGGCGTATTCAAGCACCTTTTTATAGGACTTGTAATTCGAATGCATGACAGGACAGCTGATTTGCACCGGAATGTTTGCCGCAATCAAAGCCTCGATAGACGCCTTGGTCTTTTCACAGCTTCCTTTGAGTTGCGTGATATGGTCGTGCTCTTCGGGATAAACGCTATATAGCGAAGTCTGAACCAGTCCGGGATTCACCTCTTTCAACACATCAATCATGTGCGGTGTGAGCAACGTGATGTTGGAGAGAATACTGATGGAAAAATCCAGTTCGCGGGCCTTGCGCAAAATCTTTTCCGCATCGGGATGGCAGAAAAATTCACCACCGGAAAGCGACAAATCCAGTGTTCCCGCCTCGTGAAGTTGCTCCATGACATTAGCCAATAATTCGTACGGCATCCGGTCGTTTTTCAGCTCATGCGGAATATAGCAGTGGATACAACGTTCATTGCAGTTGTTATTCACTTCAATCTGGCAAGCGTGAATGGCAGGCTTTTTCACATACTCATCAAACAGGTACTCCTGCGAATCCTTGTACTTCTTGTCGTCATCGGGATTCTGCATGGCATTGTACGTGAACGAAGTCTTGGGATTTTCCGCATAACTGAAATGCGTATCCTTAGAAGCACATTCTTCCGCCGTTTCGCCAGAAACCAAGTAGCTGTCAGCAACCAAGGAATCCATCATTTCCTTGAAATCTTCCTGGATATCCTGTGAAGTCGCCCCGTCGAACTCGGCGCAAGCTTTTGCGACTAGCGCTTCAAGGCTCTGCGGCTCCCGAGAAAGTGTATTCAAGAAAACGCGCCCGGAATCGGTATAGGTGCGGTCGTGCTTGGTAAGCTGGCTATAGATATAGCCAAATTCACCGATGGAACGGACAAAGGAATCACGGGATAGGCGGTAGAAGGGCATGATTAGACCTTGATGTATTTTGAATACTTTTTAATTTCTTCCGTCAATTGATTATCCAACTTTTTCAAAATAGAATCCGTATTTAAACAATCAGGTCCATTTTGTTTTTGCTTATATTCTTCAACAATTTTTGAGAACTCTTTTCCCAAAGCATTAACTTTATCCAATAAAGCATCCCTTCGTTGTTCGTATTCCGCTAAATTGCCATTTTTTAACCTTCCAATTTCCATACATTCAAGGAAACAGGTCAAAAGAAATTGTATTTTTATTGTTTTCCTTGCCATATAAATAGTTATAACAATTGCAGCAATTGACAGCAAAATAGACAACATTTCCATTATTCTTTCACCTCGTATTTTTTCAAATATTTCACAATTGTTTTCCGTTGACTCACAGCGTCATTTCTTTTTTGAGTATCAATAAAATCATAATACCATATTTTATACAGGTCAAAAAATTTTTGAATTTTTTCATACAAAACAGAATCTTCGCATTCTATTTGCTGGTACATTTCATTTGGAGTAAGCCATGGTTCCTGTGTTTTCAAATTCATTTTTTTATAGACTTCCATCACGAATGTGGAAAAATACCATTCAAGAGAAAAAAGTTTATCGTTCATTTTCTATCCTTTGTTAATTAAAAATTGTGATAAAATGGAAATTCATGGTGTTTCCCACAAACTTCCATTTTTATTTACCTTGCTATTTCACAGCTCACGCAAGTCGCCCCTGGTGTAGCTCTAGTCTTTGCCGGGCAACCAGCGGCAAAGCTGCCGGTCGGTTTGTTCTTCGCCACGAGCTGCGGCTTCTTGTACTTTTTCATAATAACCTCATTCGGTTAAATGTTCTTGCTGCGTTTTGTTTTCCACATATCCGCTGCAGCAATCGGATATGCGGGTTAATCAAAGTAAGATTTCAGTTCCTTGACCTTCTTTATTTCTTTTTGGATGTGTTCTTGCGAACAGCCTTTTTCCGTCAAGAAAGCTTTTGCGGCCTCGACAAATTCATCAAAATCCACTTTCTCATCTACAGCCTCGCAAAAAGCCTCTCTAGCCTTCGCCTTGTCGGACGGATGCCAGGCAAACATATGGTCTTCCATTCCAAAAGAAGCTTCTAAACATCTCTTCCAGCTCATTGAATTTTCCTTAATTGTTTATGTTTAACACTCGCCGTGAACTTTTCCATGAAATTTTATTCCAGTGATTTTGAGCAATTTTCTCGCTCCTTTCGATTAGCATTCGCAAATATCTAGGCAAAGAACTGCGAAGCGTTCGTCCCGGAATAGGCGCATCCGTCCCAAACAAAACCCGATCGGCAAATCCTTCTTGAAGAAGAACCCGCAAATGTTCATGCGGCATAAAAGCCGTATCGACAAAAGCGTTCGGACAACTCCGCAAAACATCCATCGTCGAGACAAGTGGACGTCCGTGAGCCAAAATCACCTTGACTTGCGGATACTTTTTGATAATCGACTCATACATTCCCGCAAAACATTCGTCTTTCTCGCCCGTATGGAGCATCACCGCCAAATTTCTCTCCTTGGCTATATCAAAAACTCGGGCAAGCGACTTCCCGTTCGGCAACCATTTCTCGGAACCGCCGTGAACTTTCAACCCACGGATTCCGTCATCGAGATACAAGGACAAATCCCGAGATTTTCGCAACATGGAATGGGTCACCCAAAGAAGCGCAACGGCACGCCCATCAGAAAGTTCATGCATGGTTTCGCGTTCCTCCCGCATAAACGCCGGATCATCCGTCACCACATTGGAAGTACTGGAGTAAGCAAAATGGGTTATTCCCGCACACTTTAACGCGCGCAAAACCCTGGGTGGCGTATAGTAATCGTCAAAGTATTGACCCATGTGAACGTGAATATCAAACAGCATCATCATGCTCCATTCACGCTCAAACACCGGCAACCGTACCAGCGGTCGTCGTCTTGACGGAAAAAATCGAGAATTTTACAGGGAAATGTTGTTAAAAATGTCCAAGCCGGGCATGGAGCACTGCACAGATAAGCAGCCCCCCCCCCAGCAATATTTACGCCAAGCAGACCATTTTGAATCACAAAGTCCTTACTTTTACCGCATTTGTTGCGGTCGGTTCGATTCAAAATATCTATTACACGAATCATCGTCTCAAATATACATCATTTTTTACAAAGAAAGCACACATCAGTCGAATTTTTTTTAATTTTATCCGAGCCCAAGATTTTTGAGGAATGGGACAAGGGACGCGGGAAGTGGGGCGTCCTACTGAAAAGGGATTCCCTTGTCAAACAAGGGAATGACAGCGAAATGTAACGTGTCATTGTCGGGCTTAGCTCGGCAAGCTCGCTAACCTGTCATTGCCGGGTTCGACCCGGCAATCTCCGTATGAAATGCGATTCCCCGGTCTGTGTCCGCCGCGGCGGACGGGCACGGGAATGACATCGGACAGCGTGGCCCAGGGGGTGGTTGCAAGGAAGGGGGACCTTGGCCTTCGCAACTCGGAAAGGTCCCCCTACCTTGCCCCCCGGCCGGGTAGGCCATCCTCCTCAAAAATCAAGCGTAAGCGCCGCTTCCAGTCCCCCGCGGAAATCCGGCCCGAACACAAAATGGAGCGGGCTGTCAAAATCGCTCATCATCGCATCGACAACGGCGTCGCCGATGGAATACAGATAAATTAACACAATTCCCCAGATATACTGGTTGCGGTTTTTCCGAAAATAGAGAATCTGCTCATTGATGCCGTCGAGATCGTCGCTTTTCGGATCTTCCTTTTCCAAGGCGTGCTTGCGTCCCAGATAATAGTTGATGACATTCTGCCTGGAATAGATACTGACCGAGGCGCCGAACATTCCCATATAGACAAGCCCGGCCTTTCCGTATTCGTCGTTGTAAATTTGCCCCCAGCCCGGAACAAGCGCGCGCAAGAGGGCGCCTTTCACCGGGCGGTTTTCCACGCTGTGCCCCTGGTTGTTCTTCCATATTCCAAAGGCGTCGAAAAGGCTGTAAAGGTGGATGCCGAGCATCCAGGCGAGTTCCGACTTCCGAAGGTCCTCTTCCTCGATTTTATGGTCGCTGAACGAACGGATACGCTCCGCAAACTGGTTACGCTTCGACTGGTAATACGAAAGACTGTCGTGGTTCCGGAGCATCTTGCGGGAATAGACCAGCACGGAATCCTGGTATTCCCGGGCCTGGCGAAAGCGCCGATTCTTCTGGGAACGCTTGTTGACGAACACTTCGTAGGCGAGCCCGAGTTCAATCGCCGTGATGAATCCGCCGCGGATATAGTGCCCCGTGTAATATTGTCCCCCGCCGGGAAAGACCCCGAAAAGCAGCGTCAGCGGAAGCGAATGATGCGACGTTTCGACGTCCCATTCGTATGTCGGGAGCGAATCGATTCCGGGAACTCCCGTCTTCCCCTTTTCCGCAATCTGTTCCGCATCGGCTCGCGAAAAGGCGAAGGCGAGCGCCAAAATGACGGGAAAAAGCGAAAACGGAAAACGCATCGGCACAAATTATAACAAAATGCTACCGGAGAAAATCTATTTTTGACGGCAAATTTTGCAAAAAACGGAAATTGACAGGACTTGACAAAAAATGTCAAACCACATTGCTATCTTAGCGGTCAAGGAAACGAAATGAAAACGGAAAACGAAAACAAAGTCGCCATCGTGAACCTCGGCACGGAACTCACCCAAGGCTTCACGCTCAACACCAACGCCCACCAGATGGCGGGACGCCTGCGCGACATGGGCTTTGAAGTCGCCTACGAAATCACCCTCCCCGACGATGCGGGAGTCTGGAAAGAAACCTGGGAAATGATTTTAAAGGCGGGCGTGCACACCGTGATTCTCGGCGGAGGCCTTGGCCCGACTGCAGACGACAAGACGCGAGAGCTCGTCGCGGACACGCTCGGGGAACCGCTCGAATTTCGAGCAGAATGGATTCCGCAAATCAAGGCTTTCATCGAACGACGCGGACTGCAATACTCCGATACAAACAACATCCAGGCGTTCTTTCCGCGGACGTCCGAAGTCCTCGACAATCCCGTGGGAAGCGCACCGGGCTTCCGCCTGACAAAAAACTCGGTCACGCTGTTCGCCGTTCCCGGCGTCCCGTCCGAAGCGATGACGATGTTTACGCGTCACATCGAGCCGTTCCTGAAAGCGAAAAACGTCTCGCCGACCTTTTTTCGCGAACTCCGGATTTCGGGAATTTTCGAATCCGACATGGCAAAGCGCTTTGATTGCGTCCACTTTCCGAAAGGCGTTTCCTGGTCGAGCCTGCCCGAAAAGGACGGCATCGTCTTCCGCACCTACACCAAGGAATCGCCCGAGATTTTGGAGACTCTCGAAAAAGAGCTTCTTTGCGCCCTGGACGAACCGCTGAGCGTCATCTCCACCGACGGAAAAAACTTGACAGAAACCGTCGCAGAGCTTCTCGTAGGGAATGGGGAAACGCTCGCCACGGCGGAATCCTGCACAGGCGGAATGATCGCGAGCGAAATCGTGAACCTCCCCGGAGCGAGCCGCTTTTTCACGGGCGGAGCCTGCACCTACCGGGACGAAGCCAAGCGGGACATCCTCAACGTTCCGCAAGCGACCCTCGACGCCTACACCGCGGTCAGCCGCGAAACGGCACTCGCCATGGCCGAAGGGGCAAAAAGGATTTACCGCTCGGACTGGGCTCTTTCCACGACGGGAATCGCCGGACCGGACGGAGGAACGCCCGAAAAACCGGTCGGACTTGTCTGGATTGGACTGGCCACTCCGGAAAAAACTTTCGCGTTTTGTGAAAATTTTTCGGGAAACCGTGGACAAATCCGGGAAAAAAGCGTCTTTAAAGCGCTGGACCTCTTGCGCAGGGCGATTCTTGAACACAAAAGCACTTGCACAAAAGTTCAGTAATTTGTATATTTAACACGAAACAAATCCAAATTGGAGAAAAACATGGCAAAGAAAACCGCTGCGCCGACACTCAACAAGCCTCTTTCTTCCGAAAAGGCAAAAGCCGTCGAAGCCGCAATCGCGCAAATCGAAAAGAATTTTGGCAAAGGTTCCATCATGACCTTGGGCGGCCAGCCCGAACAGAACATCCCGGTCATCCCGTCGGGCTGCATCCAGCTGGACATGGCGCTCGGGGTGGGAGGCTTCCCCCGCGGACGCATCATCGAAATCTACGGACCCGAATCCTCCGGCAAGACGACTCTCACGCTCCACGCCATCGCCGAAGCCCAGAAGCAGGGCGGCGTCGCCGCCTTCATCGACGCGGAACACGCCTTCGATCCCGTCTATGCGCGCCATCTCGGCATCAACATCGACCAGTTGCTCGTTTCCCAGCCGGATACCGGCGAACAGGCGCTCGACATCGCCGAGACCCTTGTCCGCTCCGGCGCCATCGACATCGTCGTCATCGACTCGGTCGCGGCTCTCGTCCCCCAGGCGGAAATCAACGGCGAAATGGGCGACAACCATGTCGGCCTCCAGGCGCGCCTGATGTCCCAGGCTCTCCGCAAGCTCACCGGCATCCTTTCCAAGTCCAACACGTGCATGATTTTCATCAACCAGCTCCGCATGAAAATCGGCGTCATGTTCGGAAACCCGGAAACGACAACCGGCGGAAACGCCCTCAAGTTCTACGCGTCGCAGCGTATCGACATCCGTCGCATCGCCCAGATCAAGAACGGCGAAGAAGTCATCGGAAACCGTACACGGGTCAAGGTCGTCAAGAACAAGGTCGCGGCACCGTTCACGCAATGCGAATTCGACATTCTCTACGGGCAGGGAATTTCCCGCGAAGCGAGCATTCTCGACCTCGGCGTGGAACTCGACGTCATCGAAAAGAGCGGTTCCTGGTTCTCCTACAACGGCGAACGCATCGGGCAGGGCCGTGAAAGCACGCGCCTTTTCCTCAAGAGCAACCCGACCATCTGCGCCGAAATCGAAGCGAAGATTCGCGAAAAGATGAAGGACGTGAAAATGTTCGACATCAGCGAAGACGAAGCTCTCACCGCTGACGATTCCGACTTGGGTTCCGACGCAGCAGAAGCCGCTGCCGAGAATTAAATCTCCCTACAAAAGCCCTTTTCCGTTTTCAGGACTCTCCGGTTTCGCCATATTCCGAAAGTCTTGCTAACCGGGAAAGGGCTTTTTATCCGATTTTAAAAAAGTCTTTTCAACCCTTCGTCAAAATTTCCTCTATATAAGTACATCAAATTTTTTACGGAGACGTTTTTACCCTTCCCCATTTTTACTTTTCCTACAACATCCCAAAGTATTGAATGGTTGCTTTGATCCACAAAAAACACGAGCCTTTCACAAAGAAATTTTCTTTCAAAAAATTCAAATTTTTCAAACAGACGATGTTTCCAACCCAATTTTCAGCCGAAGCGGAAACCATACCGAATGTACGCCCCTAATTTATAGGCTAAGAAAAAGGCTCCCGCAATCGGGGAACCTTTTCTCGCTACTGCGCATTCACCACGCAAATCGCCGTTACGGAAGCAGTCACCGTGTACTTCTTGCCCGGAGCGCAGCCATTAGGATTGAAATATCCAATATTTCCAATTATTATTCCATCCCAATCAAGTCCCGAATTACTAAGAGTTGGATAATCAGCCCCCACTCTTGCCTTACAAGCAATTGCACAGCCCGACTTCGCTCCGGCAGGAATCTGCACCGTCGTCGCGGTCTGCGCCGGAATAAAGAGGGAATCCGGTAATTCAAGTAGCTTTTTCTCTTCGTATTTTGAATCATTTACATCACCGAGCGCAAGCACCAGATCAACAGACTCCGGATCGACAACCGTCACCGGGTCGCAGGAATAGTTCACCGCGGAATTGTCCGCATTCGAAACCGTCACCGTCGCGGACACGGATTTTTTGTGCATCGCCGAAGTCGCCGCAAGCGTTCCGATTTCGCCAGAACCGGACATTTCTCCATACGCAGAAGTCCAGGAATATCCCGTAACCGGGGACTCCGATTCCGCGCTGACCGTCCACGTAATCGTCTCGCCCGCCTTGGCTGTCGCCTTGTCCGGCGTGCAGGAATTAACAACGATGGGAATTCCCTGGACCTGAATCGGAGAACAGGCGATTTCATTGCCGTCAACATTCAGATAAGCCTTAAACTGCCCCGCATCCGCATACCGGACATTCACCTCTTGCAGGCCATTCCCTTGCAAGCTCGTAGTCGATGAGCCTTCGAACGCCCAGACAAAAGGCGCAAGAATCTGGTCCCAGACTTCACCGGCTCCCGCGCTGCGGTAGAACTTCCATGTCGCAAGTTCGCCCTTCTTAATTTCGGAAGTTGTCGGGGCGCATGTCCCGTTTACCAGGTTCTTCGGGTCGTTCAAGACTTCTTCGCTGCTCGTCGTTTCCTGAGCTTTCGAAGACGAAGACTTTGCCTCGCTAGCGCTCGAAGAAGGCTTTTCGCCCGATGCGCTCGAACTCGAATTTTCGACGACCGTTCCCGAGGAAAGCTCCACATCCGACGAAGAGACCGGAATTTCCGGGTCGGAACCCGATCCCGAATCGCCGCCGCAGGCAAAAAGTCCAAAAGATAGCGCCAAAGCGCCCATTCCGCGATAGAACTTGAAAACGTCCGAAAATTTCATACTTCTAAATATATATATCCCGGACCCGTTTTTGTTTGTAATATTTTGAATACGAATTTTCACACGTCTTTCAAAAGAATTATTTTATGGCGGGATTGTGTGAATTCTGTCTGGATAAAAAAGGAGCCTTTGTGCCTGTTTTGCCTCTTGTGCTGCTCTTTGCGGCATCGCTTTTCGCTGTAGAACAAGAACAGCCTACCCCGTACGACCTGATTCGCCCCGTGTGGCCGATGAGCTGGGACACTTCCGCGACCGACGAAGGCGGTACGGTCGAAAGTTTCAGCTCTTACGTTCCCAACAAGACGAAGCACAATACGGTCCCGCCCGTAGGCTCCATGCCGCTAGACTTTGTCCCGAACGGCATCATCCCCGACTCCCTGAACCAGGCATACCGCGACGCCCAGAACGTGCGCATCGGACGCATCCGCATCAACCAGGCGGGATATCTCCCGGACGATACGGAAAAGCAGTTCTACTATGTCTCCGACAACAACTGCAAGGAGACATTTTCGGTCGTCGATCTCGAAGGGAACGTGGTGGCGGACGGCGGAACGTTCGTCAGCTCGGGCAAAACGACAGAATCTTCATACACGATTGTCGCCGGGACAAACGCCGCGACGAACAACCAGAAGCGTTACACGGTTTCCAAGGACGGCCCGTCGGGAACCGTCTGTATCGGAAACATTTCCGAACTCGGCGGACTTGCCGAAAACACGCGCTACCGCATCAAGGTCCAGAAGCAGTATTCCGCGACATTTATCATCAGCGACAAAGTCTATTCGATGGTCCGCGACGCGACACTCAAGTTCTACGGCATCAACCGCAGCGGAAACTCCGAATCCTGGTTCCACAAGCCGAGCCATACCAAGGACGGCGGTGGAAATTTTGTGAGCGGAACTTCGGCCGTCAGCGGATTCACGCCGCTCGAAGGCGCGCTCCAAGGCGGCTGGTACGATTGTGGAGACCATCTGAAGGAATCGCAGACCCAAGCCTACGCCTTTATGGTACTCGCGGTGATGGCCGCTTCCAACCCGGACAGAGACGAAGACAACTACGCTTACAATATGGGCGAGACGATTAACACCGACGGCATCCCGGACATTCTCCGCGAAGCGAAGCACGGTGCGGATTTCTTTTTAAACTCCTACCGTTTTGCCGACGGCGTCATCGACAACATGGTCGTTTCCGTGGGAAACTTCGGCGCGGACCACGGCTGGTGGGGACGGCCCGAAAACCAGGACGCTCTCCCGGCGACGCTTACCGGACGCGGCGGACCGCATGAACGCGACCTGCGGCTCGGGGAGCTGGGTTCGAACATCTCGGGGCAAATCGCGGCGGGACTTGCCATTTTGAGCAAGAATTATGCGGAATACGACAAAGCTTTTGCGGATTCCTGCCTGGTCGTCGCCGAGAAAATGTATGACTTTGCAAAGAACCTGAAGCTGATGGAAAAAGATCTCGGACCGGGAACATACGACGGCGGAAAGCCCTACGTCTATAACAAGGAAGCGGACGGCTGGGCGAGCGCAGCCTATAACGGCAACAACGAATCCCACGACGACCTCGCCATCGCGGCAATTGCGCTCCACTATGCGACTTACGAAAAGACGCACAAGATGGACTACCTGAACGATGCGGTCGAAGACAAGACTATCGGGGTGGACCAGGAAGCTTCCGTGGGATTTTTCAACGGCGGATGGATGGCGTGGAACCGCGACGGGATGCGCAAATCGTCGAAAAACACGAGCTGGGCGAACGCCTACACCTACACGCTCTACGGCTTCTACAAGATGCTCCTGAAAGACGAAGCGACCGGAATCAAATACGGCATCGACAACAAGACGCGCCTGAAATACGCGGAAAACGTTGCCCTGATTCTCGGTACAAACATCAGCAATCTCAGCGGAAGCGGTTCGGACGGCATCACCATTCCGACGCTCAGCGGAACGGGAACCGTAAAGTGGGGCGACCTCTGGTACAACATGGCGACCGACCAGACCTGGATTTACAACCGCTACCAGGCGGGCAACATCTTTGAAGTCCTCGCCTACTCCGACGTGACCAAGGACCTAGAAGGCGTGCAGCTTCCGCAAAAAGGCGTGCAGAACTGGAACTCCCAGGCGATGCAGAAGCTCGGCATCAACCAGCTGAACTACATGCTCGGCGTAAACCCGTGGGACATTTCCTTCCTGCTCGGCGTCGGCGACAAAAACGATGCGCACCCGCACCACAGAGCCTCCAACCCCGAAGGCAAGAACATGCCGGGCGCGAACTACAAGTACAATCCGCCAACCGGAGCGCTCTTTGGCGGCGTGACACCAAACGACAAGAGCGGAAACGCCTGGGCGCCTTCCACCATGAGCTGGGAAGATTACCATCTCTCCGAAACCTGTATCGACGCAACCGCGATGTTTGTCGCCTCTTGCGCCGTGGCGGTCAAGGAAGAGGACCGGACAAAGGCTCCGTCCCAGGTGAATGTCGAAATCCGCTATGTGGGCTACGATTCCGCCATCGTGAAAATTTCCCAGGATATGCGCGGTCCCGCAATGATCCTTTACAGCACAAGCGAAACCGGACCGTTCAACAACATCTTTAAAGATTCCCTCTACAGCGTAAGCCACGAAATCCACATGACGGGTCTTACCAACGGAACCTCTTACTACTTCAAAGTCGTCGCCATCAACGGTCGGAGCGAAAACTATTCGACAAAATGGCTGGTCGATAGCACAAGCACGCCGTTCTCCTTTACGACGCTCGTGAGCCCGCCGGCAGACGCCGATATCCAGAACGTCAAAATCTGCAACCTTTCTTCCGACAGCGCGGAAGTCATGTGGTACACGCCGAACGGCCAATACGAATCCAAGGTGTATTGGGATACGGTCCTCACGTCCTACGACCAGATGACATGCCCGGTCGCGAAAAACGGTTCGTGCGAGACCCAGGGGAACGCCGACGTTTCGGGAATTCCGACGAGCTTCCATTATGTGAAAATCGGAAAGCTGAAAGAAAAGACGACATATTACTATTGCGTCGAAAGCAACGGTTCTAGACGCTGCACCGACGACCAGGGAATGCCGCTCAAGTTCACCACCCCGGTAACGTCCTACGACTTCGAAGTCAAGACATACCAATATGAATTCGGCGGACTCGACTTCCTGAACATCAACATTTACAACAACGAAGACCGGCAGTTCGACAGCCTCACGCTCCGCCTTTACGTCACCGCGAAGCCGGAACAGATCGAAGCGCAAGCGGGCGTGAACAACCAGCCGGGCTCCTGTCCACTCCTCCTCGACCTCGACATTTGCCAGGCGTATGACGAAGCGGGATTCAACAAGCCCTGCGAAACCGACCGTGAAATCCGGGACCTGCTCCGCGGAGCCGTTCCTGTCAAGCTCGAAGATACTTACAACGCGGCGACCGGCACATACGACTGGTACATTCCCGTTCCGCTCGGTTCCACCACGATCAAGTCGTCGTCTAGAATGCGCATGGACCTGGGATTCTCGAGAGGCATTTACCAGAACGGCAAGTGCGATCCTCTCCGCAGCGCTCCCGACAAGAGAATGTCCGCCACCTCGGGCGACTGGACCTGGGCGCCGCACAAGCGCGATATCGATGGCGCCGACTATGCGGGAATGCCCGTCTGGGGCAAGGACGAAGGCGACCAGGACGAAGCTCCGGTGAACCCATACGTCGTCGTCTATCGCAAGGATGAATTTGTCGTCGGATTCAGCCCGTCCTATTCGGAAATGATCCACAAGAAGGCGAACTACGAAATGACGGTTTCCTTCGATGCGCCTTTCAACGTTTCGAACGGTTCCTACATCCAGCTGGATTCCACCATCAGCACGATGCATCTCAAGGGAACGGCTCTGATTTCCGAGAACGGCTATGTGACGGGAATCTGGGTGAACGGAGTTCCCCTGTCCAAGGAACAGCTGAAAACCGCAGCGGTTTACAATTCGCTCTCCGGCAAGTTCGACCTGGATATTCCGGCCAAGATGTCCATCGGAACGAACAAGGTCGATGTCACCATCTTCGCAGGCCCGAACCCGGAATGCTCTGAATGCCTCGAAAACGGCGGCTGCGCCTTTGTCAACCGCACCTACTACGTCCAGTTCAGCAAGGGCGACCGCACCGCGGGAAGGCTCCAGCTCATCCGCGAAGACGGCAATTCCGTTTCAAGCCCCGTCACCGAAGACCCGATGAAATTCAAGGTCTTTGTCAGCGACAAGGACAATGCGGGCCGCGAAACCATCAGCGTGACGCTTAAAAATTCCCGCACCGGGGAAGCTTCCGAACTGAAGCTCAGCCGCACGAACGCAACGCTCGGCTACTTCGAAAGCGAACTTCTTTCGGCGGTGAACCGTGCCGATGCGAGCCTGCCAAGCGTTCCGCTCCTCGGCGGCGATACGGTGACGGTCATCTACATTGACGAGGAAGATCCGGAAGATTCGACGGCGCAGTCTTTCTTTGCGGACCCGACGACCCCGATTCCGCAAAAGGCACTCCTCGCCGACAATAACTGCAACTCCACGGCAGATGTTCTCTCTTTGAGTTTCAGCGGGAGCCAGTTCGACGGTTCCTCGATGAAGCTCGACAGCGTGACCGTTTTCCTGGATTCGGCAAAGAACGCCGAAGCGACAACTCTCACCCTCTACCCGAAAACGCCTGTCGTCGGAGCGGAAGCCTCCTTAGACATCGACGAGAATCTCATCCCGAAGAATGCGGCTCCGACCGGAAAGGTGACCGTTTTCATGACCGAAGACGGCGTTGTCAAGACGGCGGACAAGGCGATTACCGACGGCATCGCCCCGATCCTTTCGAGCGTCGCCATTCTCGAAAACGAAAACCATGCAAACGCGCAGGACACGCTCCGCATCCTCTTCTCCGAACCGGTCATCATGAATTCTGCATGGCCGCTCGCCATCTACAGCGAAGGGAAGGCTATCGACCAGAGCTCTATCCGGGTCATCAGCGCAAAATCCTCCGACAACGGCAAGACGTGGGAATATGTGATTGAAGGCAACACGGACGGAAACTTCGTCAAGCAGGGATTCCAGGCGGAAATCGCGGCGGGATTCAGCGTTGTCGATTATGCGGCGAACGCACTCTCCGACTGTAACGGCCCGGTCACCATCATCGAATCCGTCAGACCGGTTCCCGTCAAATACGCAAAGATCGAGGACAAGGAAGGCGACGGACAGCCCGATGAAATCACCATCGAATTCACCAAGGTTCTCCGCGAAAAGGATATGCTCGATACGATCGACGTCTATTGGGGAAATCCCGAAATCTACAAGGCTTTCGCAAAGCCCGCTTCCGGCTGGACGCTCGATACACTGCTCGGCGAAAAGACGGCCCAGCCGATTACCAAGCTCGATTCCGCAAACGGCAAATGGGTCTTAGGCTCGGTCAAGAAAGAATGCGTCCGCTACGAGGACAAGATTAAAATAGTCACCGATACGACATGGACAATCGACTCGACAGTCACACCGTATGATTCGACTATCGCGCGAATCGATACCGTTTCCACGTCAAAGGAGCAGGTCTGCGCCCAATACACCCAGACGCAGGATTCCACGTTCGTGCCTCAAATCGATACGGTCGGATGGGATTCCGTCCAGAGCCAGGCTACGGTCATCCGCATTCCGGTTCCCCAGGGAACATTCGACAAGAAGACTTACGGCAGCCGCGGCGGAAACGGTATGGTGCTTCCGCGCCAAGGTCCTATCGGCGGATTCTTCGACGATAACACGGCGACGCTCTTCGACAAGTGCCCACCGATTATCCTGAGCGCGACCATCACCAAGCCCGTGGAATCGCTATTTATCCTGCGCGTGAACCTTTCCGAGCCGCTCACGCTTGTCGATTCGGCGGACGCTGCCGGACGCTACTACCTGCAAAAGCGGCGCGATTCCGACATGTTCTACTTCTCCAACACGGGGCGCTTTACGAATGCGCAGTCCACGTGGACGTTCTCCTATTCCGACGCCGGGTCCGAAAACGAAATCCATGTCGGCGACTACATCCGGCTGCCCATCGGCGCGGAGAACTCGATTGCGAGCGACGGTTCGAAGAACTTTGCGGGCGAAAAGAATCCGTGGGTCCCTGTCCAGGGCGATATCGAAACCGTTTCGTTCAAGGTGACGATGCTCTCGGGCGTAACGTCCGTCCCGGCAGACGGAGATCTCTACGCGGGCAACGTTCCGACGAAGGATGAAACATTCAGACTCTCCTACCTCGCAAACGGCAAGGAAACCCTCATCGCCAGCGGCAAGAAGAACCTGGAACAGGTTACACCCGTCTCTTACGACACGGCAAGCTATGTCCACGCGGGCCCGACATTCGACATCGACGTGGAAATTCCGCTTCTCCTGCAGCTCGATTCCCTCGGAAATTCAGCCTGGAACGCGACGCTGAAGATTTCCGCGAACATCTACAGCAACCTCGGAGATGCCGTCACCAAGACTTCGGGAACCATCTCGCTTTCCGACCTGAGCGAAGATGCTCTCACGTCCGACGGCAAGATAAAGCTTCGCCTCGAATGGCTCACCCACAACGGAATCGCTCCGCTCGCGGACAACAACCGCCACATCGGAACGGGTTCGTTCATTTCGCAGTTCTCGTTCAAAGCCCACGAAACCGCTGTAAGCAATACGGAAAACGGCAAATATCGCAAGGGCCAGACGAAGAAGCAGTCCTCGAGCAAGACGAAATCCTTTGGATTCCGCCGCACGGTCAAGAAATAAGAGGTCATTAAACTTTCCAGGGAACCGGCAAACCGGTTCCCTTTTTCGTATCGGAACATTTTGGGAACACTTTGGAAAGTTTCTCCGTAAAAAGCCGTCGTTTAAAAACAGCCTCGTTCGGAAAAAGATATTTTTAGGTCGGAAGTGTAAGTGTTTAAAGGAGTTTCCATGTTCCGATTTTTCCGGGCATTCCTCGTCCTCGCCGCGATTCTCTTTGCCGACGACCGCATCCCGAACATCGACTTTACCTGCGATACGTGCAGCAGGCGCTACCTCGACAGTCTGAACGTCTATGACAGGCCGGTCATCCGCGTAAACCAGGTGGGATTCCGTCCGGCGGACAACCACAAGTTCGCCTTCGTCGCCGACCCGAGCGCGACCACGTTCAAGGTCATCGACGCTTCGAGCGGGGTCTCCGCCTGGGAAGGGACGCTTTCGCCCGTCGGAAGCTGGACAAAGCCGAACATCTGGGTGAACGGGGCTTTCAATTCCATCAGCTCCGTCTATGAATTCGGCTCCGCGGATTCGCTTTCGAG
Source organism: Alistipes onderdonkii (assembly GCA_963656065.1). Classification (GTDB taxonomy): domain Bacteria; phylum Fibrobacterota; class Fibrobacteria; order Fibrobacterales; family Fibrobacteraceae; genus Hallerella. The sequence goes on along the minus strand of CAVKGV010000004.1, from coordinate 164,764 downwards.
TTCCACGGAAAATCTCTACACAGCCGACTTTTCCAAGCTCACAAGCCCGGGGACATACTTCATGGTCGTCGGGAAGGACACTTCGTTTCCGTTTATCATCGACGAATATCTCTTCAACGCGGTCTTCGAGACGACGCTCCGGTTTTTCGGCATCCAGCGCTGCGGAAAGACCAATTCGCAACTTCACGGGGCGTGCCACGTCAAGGACGGGCTGTCACTTGGGCACGACCTTTCCGGCGGATGGCACGATTGCGGCGACCATTTTAAAGTCAGCCAAACACTCGGGTATGCGGCATTCGTCCTCTCGCTCGCCTACAATGTCTATTCGGAACGCGCCGAGGACAATTACGGAGCATCCTACAACGATACGGTGACGACAGACGGCATCCCGGACATTCTCTGGGAAGCGAAAGTCGGGGTGGATTATATCTACAAGCTATACAAGGCTTCCAAGGCGGACGGCTTAATCGAAAAAGGCGACATGTATCATTCGATAGGCGTCGGTTCCGCGGACCACCAGTTCTGGGATGTTCCCGAGCACCAGGACGCCCAGAGTCCCGCCAAGGGAGGCGCACCGCGCCCAGTCCAAAAAGGAATCGGCACGAACGCTGCCGGAATGTATGCGGCGGCACTTTCCCTCTTCGCCGTCGGATGGGAAATGTACCAGACGGACCATTATTCGGATTCCCTGATTGCGGCGGCCAAGGATATTTATCAAAACATCATCGCGAAATACGCTCCCGACGGAAAAACGACCGACGAACTGCAAGGCTTCTACACGGGAGGCGGTCCACTCTACGACGATGCGGCGGCAGCGGCACTCGCCCTCTGGTATGCGACGCGCGATTCGAGCTACGCCTTTGATCTCTACAAGAACACGGCGATAAACGACAACGCTTCGAATTACAAGTACAACCTCCCCTACTTCCGCGGAGGCTACCTCGGGCACCAAAGCGGCTTCTACCCGGGCGGCTGGATGACCGATTACGAAAACATCCACGCCTATGTCCTCTTCGGATTTGCGAAACTGATCCTTCCAACGGTCGCCAAGGCGCAGAGCTACGGCATCCAGTCGGACGAGCGCGATACGCTTCTCACGCGTCTAATCGCCACGATGACAAGGCTCACCGACGACGGCACCCAGGGAGATTCCGTCATCAGCACGAACCCTTACGGCAGCTTCACGGTCGTCCCGCCATACAACCTGGTGTGGACCTCTAGCGACTGGGGATTCAACCGCTACAACATGGGAGCGGCGAACGCGGTATTTATGCTCTACGACATGACGGGCGACGAACAATACCTGAACGTCGCACTCGACAACTTCTACTACAACATGGGAGCAAACCCGTGGGGCCTTTCGTTCATCATGGGCGCAGGTTCAAGAACCGAAAACCATCCGCACAACCGCGCTTCGAACCCGGACGGCTACAACGCCGGCGGAATGCCCTACGAATACAGATGTCCCAAGGGCGCGCTGATGGGAGGCTCCGCTCCGCACAAGACGCTCAAGGACGACTGGAACGACTACACGGCGACCGAAACCTGCATCGACTTCTCGGCGCAGTTCATCATCCCGGGACTGAGCCTTTCCAAAAAAGTTCCCGAAGACGTCGAAGGCCCGCTGTTTTCGAATATCCAGGGAACGCCTGTCACCGACACGTCGGCGGTCATCAGCTGGAATACGAACGAACGTGCCATCGTCACCGTTTACTATGCGACTTCTCCCGACGGAGCGAAGGTCGATTCCGTAACGGCTCCGGGAGGGGTCGGCGGAGCTATCACCGTCGGCGGGCTCACTCCGGGCGAAACCTACTACTTCTACCTGGTCGGGCATGACGTCAAGATGAACTTCACCACCGACGACAACCACGGCAAATGGTATTCCTGGACACAGACGCTCAAAAGCGCGGACATCAGCGGCGTAACGATTTGCCAGGTGACGAACAACAGCGCGCACATCTACTGGTGGACAGGCGAACAGGCGACAAACGGCATTGTCAAGTTCGGGGAAAGCGCAGGCAGCCTTTCCACTTCGGCGGTCGCCGATTCCGGCAAGGCGGTCCGGTTCCACGAAGCGTTCCTTTCGGATCTGAGCGCCGGGACAACCTACTACTTTGACGTTTCCTCGGGAGCTTCCACCGACGACAATTCGGGCAAGCATTACAGCTTCACGACTTCGAGCGAAGCGACTTACGCGGATTTCAACGTCTATATCAAGCCTTCGTCCTACCAGTCCGCCTGCAGCAGCTGGGAATCGTGCAACACGCTCTTCGTCTCCGTGACAAACAACGATACGGTGGCCTACGAGAACGCGGAACTCAGGCTCTACCTCAAGACGTCGAACTTAAGCCCGGTCAGCTACATCAAATCCGTCTGGGACGGCACCGGGACATCTGCCGGCATGGGCGACGTTTCCTTTGGAACTCCCCAGAGCGACGGACTCGGCGGTTACTACCTGCCGATAACGCTCGTCGGGACATTCGCCGTTTCGGGCCAATATCTTTTCCAGCTCAAGTTCACCGCCGCGACATTCAAGGATTTAGAAGGTTCCTGGTCGCTCCGCGAGCACAAGGCAGCCTCCGATCCGGTTCCGTTCGAGGGAATCAACCTGACCAAAGGCCCCTACTACACGGGTTCCGAAACCACTTACCTCGAAGACGTAAACGGGACGAAGGAAGTCGCCTACAGGAAAGTCCCCTACGTCACGATTTTCTACCACGGGACGCACATCTACGGTTACCCGCCCGATTACGATGCCTCTTCAAGCGACCTTTCCATTGCGCGGACGCTTTCGCTCGACTTCGCCACGCCTTTCAAGTCCCCCGCCACGTCCATCGAGGATACGCTACGATCCGTGATTTACACCGGCGAAAGCAAGGTTTCCCCGTCCGGATTCCTCGACGATTTCGAAGGCAACGGAGTTTCCTATTTCGGTTCGAACACGGAATATGTCAAAAAATATGACAGCTACATTTTCTCCGTTCCCAAGGATCTTGACTACGGAAACAACATGGTGGAATGGGTGACGTGGCACAACCACGGCGCAAACGCAAAAGGAAGCTACGACTGCGCCTGCAAAGTCGTCCGCTCGAACGTCGAATGGGATTCCATCACGACGCCGCTCGAAAAGCGCTACCTGCTCTTCCACATCGATACGGTCCGGGCGTATGTCGGAAAGCGCGCCCAGGTGACGGTTTCCCTCTACGATTCCACGGGAGCGCTCCTCGACGGGGAAAACCTCACGGTCAAGCTTTCCGTTGCCGAAGGTTCCGTCTTCTTCTACACGTCCGCGACAGCCGACATCGCGACGACCACGCTTACGCTCGTAAACGGGAGCGCGACATTCTTTGTCTCGGGCGAGACGCCGCTCGAAACGCTCCTCTACGCGACCGTGGCATCGTCTAGTTCCAAATACAGCTACACGTCCGCCAAGGCGCAACTTTTCATTGAAGAACTTCCCCCGTGGCCAATCATCTCCTCCGCCGAGATGCTCGACACGGATTGTGACAACGTTCCGGACCAGATGAAGATAATCCTCACCGCCTCCTATTCCGAATCCCAGAAATTCCGGTCGGTTTCCTTTGAATACCGCGGTGACACAATCGAGGTTTCGGACGCGGACATTTCCGATTCGCTCGTCACGGTTTCGTTCAGGCCCAAAGACTCGACCGCATACACGAACCCGCAAGGCGCGGTCACGCTCCAAAGCGACATCTCCGGCGAGATAAAATCCAGCTCGGACTTCTACCGCGACGCCGTCTCCCCGACCGTTCTTTCGCTATCGGTCCTCGAACGCCTCGACACGGCAAGCGCCGACCGAATCTACATCCAGTTCTCGGAACCGATTTCCGCCCCGGGACTCTCCTTCCCGCTTGCGCTCTTCGACAAGAACGGACAGTCGATCGACAAAATTCCGAGCGTCACTTCCGCCAAGCTCTACAACGAAGCGCTCAACGTCTGGGAATTTACACTCTCCTTCGACACGGACAAAAGTTCGCTCGTCACCGAGGGCATGAAAGGGCAGCTTCTCGCAAATTCCACGATAACGGACATTTCGGGCAACGGCGTTTCCACGACGTGCGCCGCTCCGATTCTTCCTTTCGTGCTCAAGATTTTGCCGGTCCCGCTCAAATACGCGAGCATTTCGGATGCGGACGGAGACGGTCTCGCCGAACATGTCGTCGCGAGTTTCGTTTCAAGCGTCGATGAGAAGCACGCCCCAGACAGCATCGCGGCGATTTTCGGCAGCGCGGTTCCCGAAACGCTCTTCGCCAAGACATTCACCTGGAACGCCGAAAGGACGGAAGCCGTTCTCGACATGCCTTCGCCGTTCAAGCTAGGCAACACAAGCGGAAACTATTCGGGGCTTTCCCCCAAGGGCGGCGACCTCGTCGGAGCGGGACTTCTCGTGCAGCACAAGGGAAGCGGGGCCAATTACGAAAGCGATTCAACGCTCGCCGAAGACCTGGCGGGTCCCGTCATCCTCGGCGGAAAGGTCAGCGCGGCGGGCTCCTTCGTCTCGCTCCTCGTCGAAGCCAGCGAGCCTCTCGCCGTCGGCGATTCGAGCCATGCACCGATACAGAGGGAACGCAAAGGCCCGGTGAGCGTCTTCCCGAACCGCTACACCCTCGGAAGCAAGACTTTCAACATGCTCTACGCGCAAGATGCGGAAATCTCCGTCCAGGAAGGCGACCGAATCCGCTTTACACCGCTAGACGAAACGCTCTTCCTCGACCTGAGCGGCAACAAGCCCGCACGCGAAAATCCCTGGGCGGATGTCACCGGTGCGGGAAATCCGCAGATAGCGTTCAAGTTCTATCCCGAGCATCCGGTTTCGGACGTTTCCCCGTCTAAATCCGAAACCTGCGGAGAAGAACATGCCGATTTCCGCCTGTTCGTCCTCGATCAAGACACCCGCAAATGGGACATCTACGAAAACGGCGAACTTCTTGCGAGCAAGGACTCTTCGGGCCATCCCTTCGACGGAATGCTCTTCCTTGTCGAAATGGGAGTCCCGCGCGGAACGAGCCTCGGCGAAGCCCCGGCATGGAAAGCGCTCCTTCTCGACATGGACCTGCCGTTCTACACCAACCTGGGGAACTTCGTAAACCGCTTCCACGGAAACATCGAAATCGCCCCGAAATACCTGTCGAGCGATAACCAGGTCGTGATGCGCATCGAATGGCTTTCCCGCTGCACAAAGGGTCTCGTTTCAAGCGACGGCAAGGCCCTAGGAACCGGCGCCTATATCGTCAAGGCGAAAATCAAGGCGCGTTTCGTACCGAACCCGGACGGCGACGAAGAAACCGTCCGACGCTTCTCCACGAAGGACAGCTACAAGAAAACCCAGTCCTTCGGGGTACGCCGCATCCGCTAAGATTTTCCCCGAACTTGCAAAAATTACGCCAAGCCTGGCGTAATTTTTCTCTTAAGACTTGTAAAAATTGATTATATTAAAAGCAAGGATTTTTTAAGAGATGGAAGCGTTTGAATTCAATATTCATTTTTTGCACGGGACGATCGCCCTGCTTTTCTGTATTGTCCTGCTTCCGCTGATACTCTCGACAGTCCTCTCCAACATCCTCGCCAAAAATCTCCAGAAAAACATTCTCTACCTGCTTTTCCTGGATATCATCTGGAATCTCCTAGCCTTTGCGGAACAGCTTCCGGAAAGCTACATATCGAAACAAGCCCGGGAAATCGTCTATCTGATGGGCGCGCTCTGCTGGGTCCAATACGGCTACGCCATCATCCGCACGACAGCGGGAATCGCCGGAGAATCGCTCAGGCCTTTCTGGAAACGGGTGCTGCCCGCATTTCGCATCTGGAACGTAATCGGCCTCGCGTTTGTCTTCACAACCGGCCTTTTTGGAAAGTTTTATCCCGACATCGTAGAAAACTGGTACGGCTATACCGCCATCAATTCCCCATTTGCCGTTTTCGCCATTGCCGCGTTCCTGGTTTTCCCGGTCATCTGTGCGGCGGTCATCTCGTTCGAGGCCTTGCATACGCGAGCGCACCACATCCACCGAATCCTCTTTGCGACATTCGTTACGGCAATCGTCAGCGGCATCACCATGGACGCGCTGCTTCCCGCCATGGGGATTTTCATCTACGGCGAAAGCGCGGCGATTTTCATGTTCATCATTACCATCATCCTCTATCGCGCCACTTCCGCTATTTCGCAGACGGGAATCGACACGTCCAACTCCCTGAAGCTCATCGTCGAAGAACTCGAAGACGGCGTTCTGCTCTTAAATTCCGAAGGGAAAATCGAAATGGCCAACCCGTCCGCGTGCAAGATGTTGGGCTTCGGCAACAAGATTCTCCTGCAACAGCCCATTTCCCGATTCATCCCCGACTTTCGCTCGCTTCCGCAAAACAACGTTCCCGTCTATCTGAACAACAATTCGCTCGCCACGACGATTTCCGTTTCGCCGCTCTATTCCAACCGGATTCTCTTCGGCTACAAGCTTATCCTCCGGGATACTTGCCAGAAAGAGGATTTTCAGAAAAAGCTTTCCAAGCTTCAGGACGAATTCAACGACGAACGGGACGCCATCCGCTTTAAGACACTCAAGCTCCAGCAGCTCTACCAGCAGCAACAGGTATTTCTGAATTCCCTCCTCGACAACATTCCGGCGCGCCTCTGGGCAAAAAACCTTACAGGCGCCTATACGCAGCAGAACAAAAAGGACATTGCCGTCCGCGGAAACAGAATTAGCATCGTCGAAAGCCCGGAATTCAGCGACATCGAAATGCAGGCACGGCTGTCCGGAAATATCATCGTGAGGAACGAAACTTCCATCGACGCAAGCGGCAAGAAGCTCTGGGAAAAGCAAACCGTCGTCCCGATTTACAACGAAGCGCAGCAGCTCAAGGGAATCCTGGGATTAATCGAGGACACGACGGAATTACACACGATTGAAGAGGAGCGAAACCAGCTGCGCGAGAACCTGCTCAAGGCATCGAACTTCGAAGACATGAGCAATGTGGCAGGCGGTCTGGCCCATGACTTCAACAACATCCTTTCGGGAATCATCGGCTATTGCGAACTTGCCCAGGCGACTATTCCGCGAACCGCGGAGTGCGAAAGGCCGAAGAAATACCTGGAAAACATGCGCCGTTCCATGAACAACGCGACAAGCCTCGTGAAGCGAACATACGAACAGCTCAAGCAGCGAGAGGGAAAGCAGGAGAAGAAAACGGAAAATTTCAACGTGGGACTGGTCTTCGACGAAGTAAAGAACGCGCTGCTCCCGATGCTCCCGCCAAATGTCCAGATATTCAAGGAATCCGGTGACGACATGTTCGCCTACGGCAACCCGACAGACTTCCACCGCATCATGATGAACATGGGAAAAAACGCCATCCTGGCCATGACCCAAACCGGCGGTTCCCTGACATACTCCTGCGTCCAGAAAGACGTTGCGGAACCGATTCCCTCGCAATTTTCGACCGTTCCGAAAGGCACCTACCTGTACATTTCCGTAAAAGACACGGGAACAGGCATGACGCCCGATGTTCTGAAACACGTCTTCACGCCCTATTTTACGACCCGCGCACCGGGACAGGGATCCGGTATCGGACTCGCTGTCGCGATGAAGCTCATAAAATCCGCCGGAGCATACATTTCCATCGACACGACAATCGGAAAAGGAACTAATTTTGAACTATATTGGCCTTTAGCAAAACAAACGGAGAACAAAACCAATGCCTAAAGTACTCATCATCGATGACGAAGAAGATATCCGTTCCGTTCTCAAGGATATGCTCGACATGTCCGGCTACGAAGTGGATACCGCCGAAAACGGAAAGAAAGCGAAAGAACTTTACGACAAGACCGAATACGATGTCGTCGTCACGGACATCATCATGCCGGAACAGGACGGCTTCGAAGTCATCCTCGACTACCGCAACAAGAACCAGCTTGACCGCATCATCGCGATCAGCGGCGGCGGACGTACCTCGTCGGAAGACTACCTGAACATCGCAAACCATTTCGGCGTCTCGTCCATCTTCTCGAAGCCGCCCAACTACAAGGACCTGATTGCCAAGGTCGATGAAATCGTTGCCGCCCACAAGAAAGGCTAACCCGAAACGATGAACGTCCTGTTGGCAGATGCGGACAGGAAGGCAATCGACCAGGTAGCAAAGTCCTGGTCCCTTTCCGATGTCAAGCTCTACACGGTATCCGACTCCACGGCCCTGCTCAGCGCTATCGAAAAGAATGCGATAGACTTCGCCTTTATCGACATATCGCTTCTCCTGCACAGGGACGTCGATGTCATCAGCTTTTTCAAGTCGCACAACCCGGAAGCCGCGGTCGTCTTGCTTTGCACGCCGCAGACGTCCAAGGATGCGGAAAGCGCGCTTTCCCACGGAGCGGAATCCTACCTGGTGAAACCGGTCGCCGTCCGCACGCTCGAAGATGTCGCCAAGAAGCATCTGCAAGGGCTTGAAACGTCGAACAGCTACCGCGAACTCCAGGGGCACCTGCTCGAAAACCTCCTCGGGGACACGCCCGGGATGCAAAAGATTCTGCGGCTCCTCTACAAGGTCGCCCCCACCACAAGTTCCGTGCTGATTACGGGGGAATCCGGCTCGGGCAAGGAGTTTCTCGCAAGAATCGTGCACCGGCTTTCCAAGCGCGCAAACGAGCCGTTCATCGCCGTGAACTGCAGCGCGATTCCGGAAAACTTAGTCGAAAGCGAACTTTTCGGCAGCAAGAAGGGAGCCTTTACCGGATCGACATCCGACAAGAAAGGGCTTTTCGAAGAAGCGAACGGAGGCACGCTCTTCCTCGACGAAATCGGCGAACTTTCCCAGGCGACGCAGGTCAAGCTTTTGCGGTTCCTGCAAAGCCACGAGACACGGCGTGTCGGCGAAACGGAAACCCGCTATCTCGACGTCCGCATCATCGCGGCGACCAATGCGGACCTCGCACTCGAAATGTCGAAGAAAACTTTCCGGGAAGACCTCTACTACCGGTTGAACACGTTCCACATCCACGTTCCCCCGCTCCGGGAACGCCGTTCGACCATCCCGAACCTCGTCAAATACTTTGTGCTGAAATTCGAAAAGGAAGAGCACAAGGTCATCCAGAAAATCGAACCGGCGGCGCAGATGGCACTCGCCACATACAACTACCCGGGAAACGTCCGCGAACTCGAAAACATCATCGAGCATGCGATCGTGCTTTCCGAGAACGGAACAATCCGGCTCGAGGACCTGCCGGACGATCTGAACTATTCCGCAACGACCAAGGAACTCTTGCCCGCTCCGGGCGGAACGTCCGAAATCCGTCCCGTTCCCGAAGAAAGCGTTCCCTTACGAATCGGCTCCGACTCCCCCGACGACATTCTCCCGCTCGACGAAATGGAAAAGCGGCACATCTTGCGCGCGTTAGACATTTGCAAGGGCAACAAGACCGAAGTCGCGGAACGCCTCGGAATCAGCCGTGCGACGCTCTGGCGAAAGCTCAAGGACCACAAGATCGAAATCTAGGGCTTTTGCGGACCTGGCTTCTCCGTCCCAGCAAGGAAACAAATAAGGCCGAGAAATTTTCTCAGCCTTTCGATTGTAGATTTTCTTGGACTTGACGATTCGTTCCCGAAACTTCCGCCCGTTTTCGGTTTCTTCGATTCGCAGCCTTCGCTGCGCCTTTGTTTCCTTGTATTCCTTCATGATTAAAAATATTAACCAAAAATCTGCGCCGCGTAAAGATGGCAAAAAAAATAACAGCCGGAAAAACTCCGACTGTTAAAATTCCGCGAAAAAGAACGCTTACGATTCCGGATAGACCGAAACCTTCTGCGCACCCGCGTTCTGTTCGAACTTCACCTTGCCGTCAACGAGGGCGAACAAGGTAAAATCCTTGCCCATGCCGACGTTTGCGCCCGGGTGGAAGTGGGAACCGCGCTGGCGGACGATGATTCCGCCGGCCTTGATGGTTTCGCCGCCATATTTCTTGACGCCGAGATATTTCGGGTTGGAATCGCGTCCGTTACGAACGGAGCCTTGACCTTTCTTGTGAGCCATTGTTTAAGCCTCCTTCGACTTGCGGATGGAATTCTTCTTGACCTTGGCAGGCTTCGGAAGACCTTGGGCAATCTTTTCCTTGCGGGTCAGAGGAACGTTCTGGACCTTCTGGGCGGCAAGGGCCTTGATGCGGGCGCGGTTGCGTTCGACAATCTTCGGATCGACGACTTCGGATTCTGCACCGGCATGAAGTTCCGTGACGAGCACTTCCGTATAGCCCTGACGATGGCCGTTACGACGGACGTAACGGGTGCGACGCTTCTTCTTGAAGACGATAATCGTGTCTTCCTTGTCGTGGGCGAGAACTTCGACCTTGACAGAAGCATCGTTCAGGACAGGGGTGCCGACCTTGACTTCCTTTCCGTTGGAGAAAAGAAGGACGGACTTGAGCTCCAGAGAAGATCCGACAGCAGCATCGACGCTCGGGACTTTGTAAGTCTTGCCGACTTCGACTTTGTACTGGAAACCACCTGTTTCAACAATAGAATACATAATATTCCTTTTTTTAGGTTTGCTGTGGGACTCCAAATATAGAAAAGATTGCGGATTTTTGGAGGGAAATTTTTCTTTTTTAGGTATCCGGGTGAAAAAGTTTTGCAAATTTTTCGAGGTTAAAGCTTTTGTTGTCCGTGAAACGGTTCACGCCCGATGTCATTCTGGAGGCTGAAAGCCGATAGAATCCCGTCCGACGTCATTCCACTCTCAGCTCTGATCAGTCCTTGACGCAACGGACCGAAAGCGCGTGCGCCTTGGAGAACGTGTCCGAGCCCAGTCTCGTTTTGTTGTAAGTCAGCCATTGGGCGTAGACATCGTATCCACCAGGAGAGCACCGAAACCGAAAGAGTCCGATCCGTTGCCGTCATTCTCCCATCCGCTTACCGATTTCAGTGCATAGCCCACGGAATCCGTCTCGCCGCCGAAACGGGAATCTGCCACAAACTTTTCTAGCGTTTCCCATTCCTCGTTGCTCGGCAAGTGCCAGCCTTCCGGGCACACACCGCGGACATTTCCGCTAACGGAACATGTTGGACCGTAGCCACAGTCCTTTCCACTTTCGCTGAACACGGCGGCGGAATCCATCGCCGCGGACCACGTGTAAAGGCGACCGTACTTTTCGCAGTTTGCCGGATCGTCATCGTAACAATAGCTCCGGGCGGTCCCCTCGTTGTAATTGTAGTTCAGGTTTTCCGCCATCCAGGTCTGCGTGCCTATCTCGACCGTCCTGTAACGTTGGCCGTCGCGGGCATCCGTCACTTTTATTATTGGAGTATATGTCAAAGATGGAACATTGCGGCCATCTGGAATCGCCCATCCTTTGCTGAAAGCAAAGCTCCCAAGAACCACCCCCATCCCGACGAGAAGCACGCCTTTCAAGACACGAAATTTCATTTTTTTCTACTGCTCTTGATCAGCATATCCATCACCTGATTCCTGTATTTGCCAACCGGCCAATTTTTCGCGATGGACATGGCGCGGTCCGTCACTTCCGCATGGGCCTGGAGAAGCGTCTTGATGATTTTTACATCCTTTTGGTTTTCAAGAGCGACATTCAGCGGAGCATCCCCCTCCGAATATTCCGGATTCACCTTATAGCCCGATTTGAAAAGCTGGATCAGGATTTTCTCGTTAGGATTGTTTCTAACCGCGATAAGAACCAAATTGTTTTTATCCCTATCGCTATAGTATTCATCCAATCCCATCTCCAACAAAGTGGCAACAACAGCCGGGTTTGAATTATGCGCTACCGCATAGCACAAGGCATTCCCGCCATCCAGAGTAATTGAAATGTCCGCCCCGTATTTCACCAAGGCTTTTAAGATAGCAGGATGCGTATTGTTGTTAGCCGCAATGAAAAACGGGGATACTCCCTTTGAGGTTGTCGCATTGACAAAAGCACCTTTTTTTACCAAGATATCCACCAATTTCGCATCCTTGCCAACCTGAGCGATGGAATGCAATGGCGTCCATCCGTTTTCGTCCACTTCATTCACGTCAGCCCCTTTCTGAATCGCGCCCAAGACATCGGCAGTCGTCAAGTTGCTGTCAAGACAGAAATAGACAAAATTCGAACGGAACGGCTTTACGGCGCCCGATTTTTTGAGAAGGCTTTTCATATCAACGAAACCCGCAAGTCCTGCATATTCCAATAGCGTCACCCCGGCGCTCCCCACTCCCACCTTTTCATATATCATCCCATCGAGAAGACTGAGAAAATCATCATTTACATTCGCCTTGAAACCGATCAAGAGTTTCGCCATTTCCACATTGTTCATGGCAACGGCAATATTTAGCGCAATGCTTTCCCGAACGTTCGCCTTTGCCTTGACCAGCATCTTGACGATTTCTTTTTCATCGCAATATACGGCGTATTCCAGGGCGTTCAAGGAAATCTGTTCAAGTTGATACACTTTGCTCTTCAAGTCGTATTTTTGAGAAATCAACTTCTGCACCAATTTTTGATTTGACCGCTCGATAGCAAACCGCATCTGGTTATACCCGCTATCATCAACCAGATTCGGGGAACCGCCTTTTTGCAATGCCGTAACAATCAACTCGTCAAAGGCCGTCGCATTCAATTTCTTCGACAAGGTGACAAGCATTTCAAAAAACGAGACAGGCTGGCCGGCGGACGTATCGCCCGTTTCCGAATACAGCTCAACCTGCTTTCCCCAATTTTCCGTCGCCATCCATACCTTCTTAAAATAAGGCGACATCTTGATTTCCAGGGAGTCTTGGCTCAAACGCACCAGATGAAGCGATTCAAAAAAATTGGAACGGACTTTATTAAACCCGGGATGATTGCGTTCTTCGGCAAACAGGGGAAAAACGACAGAAACAGCCGTATTCGCCTTAGCCAAGAGAAGTCCATCGACTACGCTTTCGATTCCCGGAACAAAAAGCGCATAGAAAAGCGCATTCCTTCCATAGAGATCCAGCGCATTGGGAGAAACGCCCAACGCTAGGATTTTTTTCACCAACACCAACTGTTTTTTGCGAAGTTCATCGTTGTAAGACTTCAAGCTTTCACTGCTGTCGTCTTCCTCGATTTTTTGCTTCAAGGCATACATCAGCACATTTTGCCCGTTCAAATCCACCGCATGAACGTTTGCGCCCTTTTGCAAAAAAAGATTGAACGAATTCGTATCCAGAGCCTCGGCGGCTCGCAGCAAGAGAGTCGCACCCATCGAATCCCTAACAGAATCCATCTTTTTCTCACCCAACAAGGAATCGATAGTTGTGGAACAAGATGCCATGTTATAGCGATTGACGCAGGCTTTTAAAATTGGCTTGAAAGGTTTCCAGATATCCGGAAAGTAATTGTCCTGGCATTCCTCATCCATATTGAAACCGGAAAACGTCCTCGTTTCCAGCCCAAGGCACGAATCGAGCGAACTATTTTCCGTTAAATCCAAAACTCCTTCCCGCGGCTGTTTTGATGGGTCGGCGGCTTCCTGGAACAAATGGATACATTGATAACGGTTTTTGACCATCTTGGCAAAGTCTTTTTGACAGTCATTTTGTCCAAATACAGTTGCCCAGCACAAGAAAACGACAACGGGAAAGAATCTTTTCATATCGACCTCTTAAAATTTGCCGTCTTTCATCGCGATAAGCTTTTCAAGCCTGCTGACGGAACGTTGCAGGGAGAACAGGACTAGAATGATTACCACCAACAAGAAGCCACCCAAACCAACCAAAATGATAACCCCGGAAGCAGGCATCATTGCTGTTTTCGCTGCACGGGTTAAATTTGCTTCTTCTTGCGCCAGCATCCGCTCTTCCTCGTATTGCTGCATCAGGCTACTATTCTCGGCCAGGCGTTCTTCCGATTCTTTCTCGTAGGCTTCATAAAAGCACTCCAGGTTTTTCACAATGTTTGAACCCGTATGCAAAGCCGTCAAGGAAAGAAAACGATTTGTCGCCTTTTCCCATTCCCCCGAACGCCCGTCGGAGATGTCGAATTTCTTGTAAAACATCCGAGCCGTCTTGAAGACATCCAACCGTTTGGAACCGTCCGCCAACTTTATTATCTCCAGCGACTTCACAAGCATCGACTTTCCGTTCTTTGGATTTTTTTGCATAAAATCGGCAACCTGCTCGAACAGGTTTTCGACATCTTTCGTAATCTGCGCATTGGATGCGTTACCGATTGTAGAATCGATTTTTCCAAAAAGCTCCCAGGTTTCGTTTATTTCCTCCATCGAACGCGAGTTTCCAATCCAAGTCATCGAGAGATCGAAAATCCTGCCACGGGAATTTTCCGCATAGAAGAAAAGATGCGCCGCCATCTGTTCCACAAATCCCTGCTGGATGGCACTGTTGCAAGGGAACCACTGCTGCAACACTTTCCGCAAATTCTCGGCAAACCAGGAATCAATATCTCCATATTCATAGCACCGGGAAGGATACACCCATTCACCCCAATCTCCATATTCGTAGTGACCTTCGCTGTGTTCACAAATATTTTGCCGCCCTTTGTTTGAAAACTTCACATTCGGGAGCGCGGCAGCCAACTTTTCAAACGAAATCTTAGGCATATCGCAGGCCTGGGGCTCGGTGTTCGTCTCCGAAGCGGATTCATCATTTTGAGAACTTGAAACTTTTTGAGAACTTGAAACTCTTTTCGTTTTCGCCATCATGGCCACAGGCTTCGCACATTCAAGCACTTCATCGGCCGTAATCTCCCGCTGAGAGAGCAATTCCGGTTCGCTCACCGACCGTTCAAACACGGGCGACACGGAATACAGGAACACGCAGACGCCGACAAGAATCGCCAAGACGCCTACAAACGAAACAATCTGAAAGAGAATATGCGAAAAGGGAAACTGGAACCCTTCTTCGATGTTTTCCAATGTTTTTGTCGGTTTGGAGAGCAGTTTTTTTAACTTGGCAAAAAAATTGCAGAAGATTTGTTTCAACATTTGGCATTGTCCTTTTTTTTTAGTTATGGAAGCGCAAGAAATTCAAGACATATTCGCCTTTAGTTGTCACAGAATTTTCTATCGTTTCCACAAGAAACAATAAGAAAAAAAAAAGCTTTGTCAATAGATTTCTTTTTCCCTAAAATTTCCCACCCGTAACGCGCCCTCTCCAAAAATTTTCCCGAAAATTTCTATCTTTGGGTAAAAATTTCATGTTTGGAATCAAAGGAACGCGAATGAACTCTATCGTGAGCCTGAACGGCGACTGGGATATTCTGTTCGACACAGAAGACACGGGCATCATCAACCGCTGGTATGCGACGTATCCGGGCGGTACGCAAAAAATCCAGGTGCCGAGCGTCTGGGAAAAGTTTTTCGAAAAGATGACCATCTCGCAGGATGCCGCCTACTATTTCAAGCATTTCACCGTCGATGAAAAGCAGATTACGAAGCGCATCTTTCTCCGCTTCGAACGCATTTCCATGCACGCCATCTTCTGGCTGAACGGCAAGTATCTCGGTTCGCACTTCGGCGCCTATACGCCGTGCATTCTCGACCTGTCGAAGGCCATCAAGCCGGGCGAAGACAACGTTCTCTGCGTGCGCGTCGCGAACATGGGATCGGCGAACAGCCGGATAGACCTCGGGCGCGAAAGCAAGGAAGGCGCCGACGACCGTTTCGTGCGTCCGTCCGAAATGCCGGTCGGGCTGCCGTGGTCGGAATACCCGTTCGGCGGAATCTACGGAAACGTCGATCTGATTCTCGGCGGGGCGGCTTTCATCACGGGCGTCCAGCTCGAACCGGACATGGACGAGGACCGCGTCGCCGTCGATGTTTCGTTCAACAATCCGCGCGGCTTCTCGACCAAGCTCCGCATCCTGATGAAAAATCCCCAGGGCCTCGTGAGCGAGATGGTGAAAGAGCTGAAGCTCGAAAAGGAAAACGCTTCGAGCCGCTTCATCCTCAAGCTCAAGGACGGCAAGAAGGTCAAGGAGACCTGGTCCCCGAATGCGCCGAACCTCTACACGATAGAAGTCCAGCTCGAAGGAAAGTCAAAGGGCAAGAACGCCGTCGAACATTCCTTCTCCGTGGTGAAGACTTTCGGCTTCCGCAAGTTTGACTGCATCAAGGGCGACTTCTACCTGAACGATTCCATCATCAAGATCCAGGGCGTGACATACTGCCAGCATTCGAGCGAAGGCGGACTCTGGACATCCGACACGGCGAAGCTCAGAAAGGATCTCGAAGCGGTCAAGAAGGCCGGATTCAACACGATTCGATCAAACGGTGCGCCTCTCACGACCGCGGCTCTCGACACCTGCGACGAACTGGGACTGCTCGTCTTCCAGGAATTTCCCATCCACACGATGCGTTCCACTCCCCGCGGCCTCGACGAAGTCTATAAGCTCATCGAGGAAATCGTGATGGAGCAGAAGCACCACCCGAGCATTGCCGCCTGGATCCTCGGCTCGGAAAACGGTCCGCTCGTCCTCGAAAACGGGAACAAGCTCCTGAACGCGGTCGATACTTACGATAAGTGCCGCCCAATCATAAGCAACCTGAACTGCGTCTATCTTTCGAACGAAGAAGAGTTCCACAAGGACACCGGCAAGCTGATGGGCGTGACGAACGAAAAGATTCTCCTCTATTCTTCGCACCGGATGCACTTGCGCATGAGCCCGAACGCCGCTCTCACGGACTTCCTCGCCCACTACTGCGACAAGGACATGTCCGACGAAGTGGTCGTTCCCGATACGACGCTCGGCGATTCGAGCTTCCAGGACGAATACGAAAATTTCGTAAACGACACCGACGGAAAGATCCTCGTCACGCTGAAAAACCATACGCTTTTCCCGAACTCCGCAACCGATATCAAGGGGCAGCGCAGCCAAAAGAACAACAAGGCGGTGAAGCAGCTCTTCAAGCAGGTGGAAGCCTTTGCGGCGAACAAGGAACTTTCCATATGGAAAAACTTTGCCGCGTTCAATGCGGACGCTAGGCGGATAGCCCTCCAGAGCAAGCTCACCCAGATAAATGCGGTCCAGAGCAATCCGCTTGTCTCCGGTTTTATGCTCGACCAGTGGGCGGATTTCGGAACGGATTTCTGCGGACTCGTCGATGAAAACAGAAAGTCCAAGGGACTCGAAGCGTTTTTCAAAAATGCGACCGCTCCGACGCGGCTGCTCGTGACGGGATTCGAACCGGTCTGTGCGCCGCAGTCCGAAATTTCCTTCCAGCTTGCGCTCCTGAACCAGGCGCGACTCGAAGACATCGAAATCGGGATTTCCATCGTCGATAAGAACGACAAGACCGTTTCGAGCGACACGCACAAGGCCACGGGACAGACCAGCCTCACGCCGCTCGGAACCTATACGGTCGTAACGCCCAAGGCACCGGGCGATTACAGACTCGTCCTTTCGCT
The DNA here is from genome assembly GCA_963656065.1 of Alistipes onderdonkii. Lineage (GTDB taxonomy): Bacteria > Fibrobacterota > Fibrobacteria > Fibrobacterales > Fibrobacteraceae > Hallerella. The sequence goes on along the minus strand of CAVKGV010000004.1, from coordinate 147,376 downwards.
CTCCGCGCTCGGTTCCGTCGTCAGCACGACATCGGAAAACATGCTCGTCCTCGAAGATGCGGACGTCAAATCCGCGATGTCCGAAGTCTGCTTCCTCGACAACAATGCGGAAACCACCGCAGACGCGATGGCTGCTCTCGCCGGTGAAGAAAGGATCATCTTCACCGCAAACCTCAGTTCGTGGAACAACGACGTTCTGTCAAAAATTGTCGAACTGACGCGCGACGGAGGCAAGATGCTCTTCCTTTCGGACCTGAACCGCGAAGACATCGAAGCTTTCAATTCGAGCCATTACTTCACGCAGACGATTGGTGCGCATTTTTCGACAGGCGCAAACGGGCTGTCCGTGCATTACCTCGTAAACGGTTCCGAACTCCTCTCGGAATTTGCCGGCCACCAGATTCTCGACGACCTTTCCTCTTCCGTCATCCCGAGCATTTCGCTGAACGAACTTCCCGATGCAACGGTGCTCGCGCGTTCCGTGACAATCTCCGGCGGAGAAATCAAGACCGGAGTCGATCTGCAGATCATCCCGTTCGGCAAGGGGAAAATCGTCTTCAACCAGCTGAACCTCTTTGAAGGCCTCGAAACGAACCCGCTCGCCGACCGCGTGTTCACGAAGCTCGTGAAGATGCTCACCAAGAAATAATCTTTATCTTCATCGATTTTAAAAGCCCGGAACCATTCCGGGCTTTTTTGTTTGCAGACAAATCTACTCCGTCCACTTCAGCGGAGAGAGTTTTTCGCCAAAAGGCTCCGGATCGGGCAAGTCGTAATAGCACGGCATGCGGTCGTAGTTAAATTTCCAGTCGTTCACATCGGCGTACCAACCCGTGGAGCAAAGCCACGAATCCGAATTGTAGTAGAGATACGAACGATAGAATCCTTTTTTATCGTCAAAGATTCGTCTATGAATCACCTTGTGATAGGCTCCGAAATCGTCACGAACAACAAAGACATCGAAATAGTCGGGATAAGACCTCGAACAACCGCCGCCACCGGCAAGCAGCCGTTCAAGTGCCGAATTATAGCAATTCCGCAAAACCATCTTTTTTTCGAACGGTGAATACTTGATTGTCCGGTTCACGCCGGTATCCAGGTAGAACGTAAGGTTTGGAAGAGGCAACACCTTGCTGCACTCCGATATTTTTTCGGAATTTTCCCGTTTGAAGCCTTCTTCCCTCGTCCAGCCTTCGGGGCAGCTGCCCACGGATTGAATCGTTTTCAAGGAATACTTGATGGACGCTCGAAAACCCAGTCCCGGAAGCGAGCTGTCGGGATAGAACTCCGGCTTGATATCCCAGCAGTTTGTCGAAAGCTTCTGCTCCAAGACATACATCTGCCCCGTCCGGGAATCCACCCAGACTTCGCTAGGTTGATACTGATACATTAGGATGGCGAATGCTGCCGGACAAACGGCAAGCAGACAAACAATTAAAAACTTCATCGGTTTTCCTCCTGGTTTTTGATTTCCTTCCCAAAATCCCGTTCCACTCTTTGAAGTTCCTCGATAATATCGTTTCTTCCCCAAAGTTTCAAGTTTCCATTCGGTGTGCTAACGAATGTTTCGAGGCTGTCCAGCTTCTTATTAATTTTAGCAAGCTTTGCCTTTAAAGACGTCAAAGAATCATCGGAAAGATGCGGCAAGCCCTGAGCCCGGCGACGCTCGTTTTCATTCTCGATCATTTGACGAAGCGTTATGGCGAACTGGTGAGCGAGCTCGTGACGCATCACGTTTTCCCGTTCGGCGCCCTCCCACCGGTCGGAGAGAATCATCATCGTCCCCGGGCGGACATAATCCCCGCCGAGCTTGACCCGAGGCATTTCCGTACAACCGGCATAATGTTTTGACAATGCTGACGAATCATTTTTTGATAGTATTTCCCGACACATCCCGTCCGTCTCCTCCGGGGAAAGCACGAGCAGCGTGTCATTCTCCCCGCCGAAGCCGACATCCTTCGCGTTGAACCGCGCCGCCATTTCGAGAAACTGTTTTGTCCTAGAGCGGACGCTTGGCATTTCAAAAAGGTAACGCCAGTCAATAAAGTCACACAAGCTTTCCGGTAGAGTTCCTGGCGTTCCCACTCTTCCGCTGTCGGAAGCGGCTGTCCCATAACAAACCTCCGGAGAAACGCATTCTCCTCGCATCGGCTGACTTCTTCGGGATGGTCCGCCTCCCATTTTCTCCGCCGCAGCTCATCGCCAAGCGCGTTAAAAACTCGGGTAGCCTGTCCCATCCCTGATGTCATGAACGTTGCATCCTGTAAAACTTCGGGGTAGCCGGGCAAATTCAAAGAATCCGTTTTCATTTCGTCACCTCCGCGCCTATAGCGCATTTGCCCAAGTTTACACCGTTTCTTTTTAAACTACCCGACAAAGCGCCCGTTCTTTCGTAAAATTTAATTTACAAAAAAAAAAGACTTCTACAAGATTCTCCCTTGAAACCGTCTTGGTTATATAAAACCGCTTGCTTCTCAGACGCAAACCATCTCGCCTGGAACGACGGTTCCCGAAGCATCCGGGACGCCCGCCGAAGAATGCAAGCGCAACCGCCGAAAAACGAAGACTGAAAACAAAAAAGCTCCGAGAGTTCTTCTCGAAGCTTTCGTGCGAGTGGCAGGACTCGAACCTGCAACCTACTGGTTCGTAGCCAGTTGCGCTATCCAGTTACGCCACATTCGCATTGACAGCCCAAATATAAAAATCCCCCGATTTTTGTCAAGGGATTTTCCACATTTTTTTGAATTTTTTGAAATCAACGGTGCTGCTTGATGAAAACGGTGAGCTTGTAAGGCACGGGCTTCTGTTCCTTCGTCTTCAGGTTTTCCGAAAAGCGGACCTGGATGTAATAGAACTGGTTGTCCGTGATGGTCGCCGTTCCGCATTCGTGGATGTCGCCGACTCCGAAAGTCGTATCGATCGCAGCGACCTTTTTCATTTCGCCGGCATCGACCGTGAGAAATTCCTGGTTGTCCTCCGTGCAGAACGCAGGGCTTCCCTTCCGCTTCGAAGGTCCGAGAACGGCTAGGAGGAGCGGACTTTCGGACGAAAAGCCGTCGAGCACGACGGAAACGGTGTCATATTTCTGCAGCACGATCCGATACGTATCTGCATCGTCTTCGCACTGTTTGCTGTATCGCCCGGCGAGGATTCCCGTCACCGTCACGCCCTTGGAAAACTTCACCCCGTTGAAGAAGCGCAACGAATCCGCGAGAAGCTCCGCGTTTTTCGGCGTCTTGTTCGAACGGCAGTTGCCTTCCTTGTCCATCTCGTATTCGTCGCTGTCGAGGAAAGGATAGGTGGAGAACGTCACCGTCTGGACTTTCGCCCGGTTACCGTCATCGTCACGGATTCCCGTAAAGACGAGCGTATCGTCTTCGCTCGACGGTTCGAAACGGGGAATGCCCGCGACCGTATCCGTCGCCCCGACGACATAGATTTTCGATTTCACCTGTTTGACGACAGTAATCGGCACGTTCGAGGTCACCAAGGAATCGCTGAAATCGTCAAGCGACTTGTCGAACACGGCGACAAGCGTATCCGTCGAAGAAACCGTTCCGAAAACGCTCTTGAGTTTTGGCGGATCATGATCGACCGAGCCGCAGGCGGCAAGGCTTAAGACCGAGAAAATCGCCGCCGAGGGAAACAATACCTTGAAAAAGCCCATAAAAAAAACTCCGTCTGAATTTTAATTCTGCATAAAGTTACATTTTATCATCCCGTTTCGCCAGCACCATCTTTTCGAGTGTGACCAAATGAACGCTTTTGTACATAGAATTTTCCAGTCCGTCGCCCGTGTCTTTCCAAAACCGGGGAAAAAAGTCTTGCTCTGGTTCGGAATCTTTCTCGTTCCGTGCATCGCCATCATCCTTGCGATAGTCTTCTACTTTTCGAGCCTTGTCCCGGAACTTCCTCCCCTTTCCCAACTTGAAAACATCGACCCGAAACTGGTGACGACCGTCTATGACAAGGACAGCGTCCCCGTGCACGAGTTCTTCGTGGAAAGGCGCGTGTGGATGCCCATCGATTCCATCCCGGCAATGGCGACAAATGCCGTAATGGCGACCGAAGACCGGGACTTCTACAGCCACTGGGGCTTGAACATCCTCGCGATACCCAAGGCGGTTATCCAGTCCGTGACGCGCGGTGACAAGATCCGCGGAGCCTCGACCCTGACGCAGCAGCTTTCCAAGCTTCTCTTCCTCACCCCGGAGCGCAAGATTTCGCGGAAGATCAAGGAGGCGATGACGGCGGTCCGCATCGAGCAGACATATACCAAGCGGGAAATCCTCGAATTTTACATGAACGAAGTCTATCTGGGAGGCGGAAACTACGGGTTCGAAGCTGCAAGCGAATTCTACTTTGGAAAGTCGCTCGACAAGCTCGCCGTTCCCGAATACGCGGTTCTCGCCGGAATGCTCCAACGCCCGGAAGGATACCGTCCGGACAGGCATCCGAAAGCCGCGCTCGAACGCCGCAACACGGTCCTCTTTGCGATGCAGGACGCAGGCTACATTTCCAAGGAGGACTATAAAAAGTATCTGGACTATCCGCTCGAAACGGTGAAGCACCAGGTGGGAAACGGCTCCGGGCTTTACTACTACGAAGAAATCCGGAAGTTCATGGAAAACAAGTATGGGCAAAAATCGCTGTATGCGGACGGGGTGAACATCTACAGCACCATCGATCCGCAAATCCAGGCATTCGCCGAAGACGTGGAAAAGCGTCACATCGAACGGATCAGGAAGCGCATCCAGCAGCGCGCGGTCTGGAAGCTCGGACTTTCCGCCAAGTACAAGCTCCCGGCGGATTCGGTCGTCGCCCATTTCGACAGCATCTACGCCCTGTTCAAAAAAGACTATCTCGCAAAGGATACCGCCCAGGATCCGTCCAAGTGGCGCTTCCCGGACAGCTCGCGCTACCACGCGCCCCAGATGGCGATGATTCTCATCGAAAACGGAACGGGTGCCATCCGCGCCATGGTCGGCGGCAACGACTTCAACGAGTCCCGCTGGAACCGGGCAGTCCAGTCGCTCCGGCAACCGGGTTCTTCTTTCAAGCCAATCGTCTATGCGACGGCCGTCGAAGCGGGAGCCTCTCCGTGCGATTCGATAAACGACCAGCCCGTCACCATCGAAGACGAAGCGGATCCATCTAAGACGTGGCGTCCGGCGAACTTCGACAAGGAATTCGAAGGGATGATGACCGTGCGGCGCGCCCTCTACCGATCGATGAACCTGCCCGCGGTTCTCACCGGCATCAAGTACGGACTTCCGAACGTCGTAAGCTACGCGCGAAAATTCGGCATCCGGAAAGCGCCCCTGCAGCCAGTCCCGAGTCTCGCTCTGGGATCCATCGGCAGCACGCTCTGGGAAATGACTTCCGCCTACACCGTATTCCCGAACGGAGGCATCCGCATCGAACCTTACATGATAGATTCCATCGCGGACAAAAACGGCAACATCATCGAACGGCACAAAAGCGTAGAGCACACGGTTCTCAAGCCGGCAAGCGCCTACATCATGGTCGATATGCTGAAAGACGTGAACATCCACGGGACAGGCGCACGCGTCGGAGCGAGCGGTTTCAGGCACCCGAGCGGCGGAAAGACCGGAACGACGAACAACTACGCGGACGCCTGGTACATCGGGTTTACGCGCTACTACACGCTCGGCATCTGGGTCGGGACGGATTCCCCCGCGCCGATGGGACCGGGGCACACAGGATCCGAAGACCCGCTCCCCGCCTGGATAGAGATTATGAAGGAGCTGCACAAGGACCTTCCTGTCCGCGGGTTTACCATGCCGGCTGGCGTCATCGGGAAAAAGACATGCAACAACACGGGAAAACTCGCCGGAGAGTTCTGCGGGGCGACTACATACTGTCTCTATTCCGCGGGACACGTTCCCGACGAGACCTGCGACGGCAACCACTTCTCGACAAAAAAATCCGCAGACAACGCGACGCTTTTCTCGAGCAAATCGTCATCCGAAGGTTCGATGAAAGCGAAGACGAAAAAGGAAAAGGACGCTCCGCCGCCGAAAAAGAAGACGCGGCAGATGTTCTAGGTTGCAAGCGACAGAAAGAAATCAGCGCATAAAAAGCCACTCATTTTATTCCTTACATTTTGGGCGAAAATTGCTATCTTTGCTTTTCGGTGACGAACAATTACAAAGATATCAAATCCCTTACGGTAGATGAGCTCAAGGAGTGGCTTTCCGCCAACTGCGAAAAGTCCTATCGGGCGGATCAAATCGAGAACTGGCTTTTCTGCCGCCAGGTTTCGAGTTACGACCAGATGGCGAACATTCCGCTGCAGACGCGCGAAAAGCTCGCCCGGGCATTCGCCATCCGCTCCCTCTCCGAAGTCGAGCATCTCGTCTCCGTTGATGGCGCCGTCAAATGGCTTTTCCGGACCGCAGACGGTCAACACATCGAAACGGTCCTCATCCCGACCAACGGACGCTTCTCCGTGTGCGTTTCCACGCAAATCGGCTGCGCACAGAACTGCGCCTTTTGCCGGACAGCCAAGATGGGGCTCATCCGGAACCTCGAAGCGGGCGAAATTCTCGAAGAAATCATCCGCGTAAACGAATACTTGAAAGCGACCGGCGAAATCGACGCCGACGGGAAACCCGCCCAGGTGACGAACATCATCTTCATGGGCATGGGCGAACCGCTCAACAACCTCGAAAATGTCCACCGGACATGCTGCACGCTGCACAACCAGAAGCTCTTCAACCTCGGACGCAAAAAGATGACCGTGAGCACGAGCGGAGTCGTCCCGAAGATCAAGGAACTGGTTGACAGGAATACGCCCTGCTGCCTCGCGGTAAGCCTCAACAGCACAAACAACGCGGCGAGAAGTTCCGTCATGCCCGTAAACCGGGTCTGGCCCATCGAAAAGCTTCTCGAAGCGACCGACGAATATACGCGGCGAACCGACAATTACGTGACGTTCGAATTCGTCCTCATGAAAGGCGTCACGTGCACGGACACGGCTGCCAAGGAACTGATTAAAATTTGCGCACCGCGCCGCTGCAAGGTAAACGCCATCGTTTTGAACGAGATGGACGATCCGAACATCGAAGCCCCGACGGAAGAGGAAGTGGAAAGATTCCTTGAAAAGGTCCGGGCGGCGGAAATCCAGATCACCATCCGAAATCCGCGCGGACGCGACATTCTTGCCGCCTGCGGACAGCTCGCTTACAAAAAACAACAGAAGGTAACCCATGCTGACACAGAATCTGCCTGAGTTCTGGGAAAATCTCTACACGGAACACAAGGATTACTGGAACCTAAAAAAGGCCACGCCGGCCCTGCTCGAATTTTTCAAGGACCCGCGCTGTCCCAAGGAAGGAAACGTGCTCGTCCCGGGAGCGGGCTACGGCTACGACGCGGAAGCGTGGGCAAAGCGCGGACACGACGTTCTCGCCGTGGATTTTGCGCCGACAGCGGTCGATGAACTCGACAGGCTTTCCCGGAAGCACGAAAATTTCAAGTCGCTGAACCTCGACCTGTTCGAACTCAGCCCCAAGGACGCGAAAAAGGGCGGACAGCAGTTCGACATCATCTACGACTACTGCACGTTCACTGGCATCCACCCGGGCCGTCGCGACGAATGCTTCGAAGTGTGGCAGAAGATGCTCAAGGACGACGGCGTAGTCATCGCCTTTTTCTACCCGTTCCTGAACGGCAACACGCTCCAGGGACCTCCGCACCCGACGTCCGAAGGGGAACTGATGGCGCGTCTCGGAGGAATCTTCGATGTCGTCGAAAGGATTCCCGCCAAGGAAAGCGTCCCCGAACGAAAAGGCAAGGAAGAATTCTGGCTCTTGAAAAAGGCCGAGGCTTGATATAATTTATCTTTGACAAAACCTATTCTGGTTAAGGAAAACCGAGGAATTACTATGGCAGACGAAAATCTTTGCCCGTGCGGATCCGGAAAGCCCTATTCCGAATGCTGCGAACCGATTATCAAGGGACAGACCCTCGCCCCCACGCCGGAAGCCCTGATGCGCTCCCGCTACACGGCTTACGCCAAGCACGAAGTCAAATGGCTCAAGGATTCGCTCGATCCTTCCCAGCAGACGGACTACGACGAGAAAAGCGTCGAGGAATGGAGCAAGCGTTCCCAGTGGCTCGGCATCCAGATTCTCCAGACAAAGACGGAAGAAGAAAAGAACATCGGCTGGGTCGAATTCATCTGCAAGTACAAGCAGGGCTCTGTCGCCCGCGAACATCACGAACTCTCCGAATTCCACAAGGTCAAGGGCGCATGGCTTTTCTACGACGGACGCGCCGTGAAGCCTTCGACCATCCACAAGACGACCCCGGACGTCGGTCGCAACGATCCGTGTCCGTGCGGTTCGGGACTCAAATACAAGAAGTGCTGCGGCAAGAACCAGTAATCTTTCGCCTGCAACAACACGAGGTGCGAAAATGAAATTCCGCGTATTCGTCGATGGCGAGGCCGGAACAACCGGTCTCCAGATCTATGAACGCCTGTCTAAGCGGGACGATGTGGAAATCTTGCGCATCGCCCCGGAACTTCGGAAAGACGCCGGGGAACGGAAGCGCCTGATAAACGAATCCGATGTAACATTTCTCTGCCTTCCCGATGCCGCGGCAACCGAAAGCGCTTCGCTTTGCACGAACCCGAAGACAAAAATCATCGACGCCTCGACCGCGCACCGAACAAATCCCGATTGGGCATACGGGCTTCCCGAACTTTCCCCCGAATTCCGGAAAGCGGTAGAAAAGAATCCGCGGATTGCGAACCCGGGCTGCCACGCCTCGGGATTCATCCTCGGCATCTACCCGCTCCTATCGAAAGGGATTATCGGAAAGGATGCGGAGCTTTCGACTTACAGCCTCACCGGTTATTCGGGCGGCGGAAAGAAGATGATTGCGAGCTACGAAGCGGAAGGCGCCCAGGTTTCCCATCCGGGAATGTCGCCGCGACTTTTCGCCCCGAGACCTTACGCGCTCGGGCATCACCACAAGCATCTCCCCGAAATGCAAAAAATCTGCGGGCTCGAAAATCCCCCGATTTTCAACCCGATCGTCGGTCCCTACTACAAGGGCATGGCGGTTTCCACGGCGATAGTTCCGGGCGCATTCAAGAAAAGCGTCTCGGCAAGCGACATTCGAGAAGTTCTCGCGGAACATTACGCCTCCGCCCGTTTCGTCAAAGTCCTCCCCTACGAAGAAGAGCCGACTCTCGATGCGGGATCGCTCGACCCGACGGAATGCAACGGCACAAATGAAGCGCACATCTACGTTTTCGGAAAAGGCAAGGCTCTCCAGGTCACGGTCGTCATCGACAACTTGGGCAAAGGCGCCTCCGGAGCTGCCATCCAGAACATGAACATTGCGCTCGGAATCGACGAAGGAACCGGACTCTCATGTTTCTAGACGAAAAGACAATCGATGTTCGCTCGGGAAAGGGCGGAAACGGACTCAGCAGCTTCCGCAGGGAAAAATTTGTTCCCCTGGGAGGTCCGGACGGCGGTGACGGCGGACGTGGCGGAAGCGTCATCCTTCGTGCGAACGAACAGTACACGACCCTGCTCGACATGGGAAACCGGCGCATCTACAAGGCGGACAACGGCGAAGACGGCGGAGCAGCCCGCTGCACGGGAAAATCGGCAAAAGACTTGATCATCGACGTTCCCTGCGGCACAATTGTCAAGGATTCCGTGGGGCACATCCTCGCCGACCTCACCGAACCGAACCAGCGCTGGATAGCCGCGAGGGGCGGGCGCGGAGGGCTTGGAAACGTCCATTTCGTCACCCCCACGATGCAAGGCCCCGAAAAGGCGACACGCGGACAAAGCGGCGAACGCCGGGAACTCTTTCTCGAACTGAAACTCGTCGCGGATATCGGGCTTGTCGGCTTTCCGAATGCGGGCAAGTCTTCGCTCGTCAATAAAATTTCCTCGGCAAAGCCCAAAGTCGGCGACTACCCGTTCACGACTCTCGAACCGGTCCTCGGAATCGTCTCCTATGCGGCACACTCCTTTGTCGTCGCGGACATCCCGGGCCTCATCGACGGAGCGAGTTCCGGCAAAGGTCTCGGGCACGAATTTCTCAAGCACATCGAACGCACTTATGCGCTTCTGTTCGTCATCGACGCTTTCGAAAAAGACGCCTGGCAGAAATTCCAGACGCTTCGCAAGGAGCTCAAAAACTTCCACCCGAAACTCGTCGAAAAGCCCTACGTCATCGCCCTCAACAAGTCCGACCTGGGCATCGAAGCGGCCGTCAAGAAGTTCAAGTCAAAAAAAGAAAATTTCATCGTCACATCGGCCATGTCCGGCGAAGGCATCCGGGATCTGGTAAAGGCCCTTTCCGACCTGGTTCCCGACAAGCACAAGAAATACAGCGGTTGGAGCAAGTAGCGTGGCGGCATCCAAGAACAACATCACGAAAAAAGACCTGGTCGAAGAAATCGCTTCGCGGATAGGCTTCACGCAGGTCGATACGAAAGTCATCGTGGAAAGTTTTCTGGATGCGATTTCCAAGGCGCTTGCCGAAGGCAAGAACATCGAAATCCGCGGATTTGGCAGATTCAAGCTCAAGACCCGCGAAGCCCACACCGCGAGAAACCCGCGCACCGGCGAACAGGTAAACGTCGAGGCGCAGGTCCGGCCCGTCTTCGAAGCGAGCCGCGAACTCAACCGAATTTTCGAAACCCGGGGCGAAGAACCATGAGCCAAAAGGATTCACCCAAGACGCCGACAATCGTGAACCGCAAAGCGCAACACCAGTACTTTGTCGATGAACGCTTTGAAACGGGAATCATGCTGGTCGGTTCGGAAATAAAGTCCATCCGCGACGGAAGATGCAACATCAACGATGCGTGGGTCGATGTATCCAAGGACAAAAACGAACTCTGGCTCATCGGGGCGCACATCGATGATTATTCCTTCGCCAAGCGTTTTGGCCACGATCCCCAGCGCAAGCGAAAGCTGCTCGCCCACGTTTCCGAAATCCAGAAGATGCGCAAGGCGACGGAACTCAAGGGACTGACGCTCATTCCGCTCAAACTGTATTTTAAAAATCGATATGTCAAAATCGAAGTAGGTATATGCCGAGGCAAGGACAACAGGGACAAACGCGCAGACATCATCGCACGGGACACGAAACTCGCCATCTCCCGCATCGTCAAAGCGGCAAGGCGCTGATTTTTGCGCTCATCCTTTTATTCGCGGGCCTTTTCACCGAAGCGCCTGCAAATGTTCGTGCCCAGCAAAAAGACGGCACCTGGATGGTAGAAATCGATTCGCTCGCCAAATCGGAAGATCTCGCCACCTCGTTCAAGCCCATCGAGAAGCACTTTACGGCGAAGGGAAAGGATTTTACATGCTCGTTCGTCGTCGGCTTTCCCTATATCTTCGCAAACGGCAAGGCGGTAAAGCTTTCCGCCCCGACGTCCTTCGAGGACGACATCATCTGGGTTCCCGCAAACGAGACGATGGCGATTTTCGCCAAGGCATTTTCAAAGAAGTATTCGATTGATTCGACCGCCGGCATCCTGAAAGCGGAGAAAGTTCCAGAAAAGAAAGCCGTTCCCGTTCCGGATTCCGTACAAACGAAGCAGGAAACCGTACAAACTAACGTTTCCAGGCAAACGAATGCTCCCAAGAAACCGGCAGTCCCGCAAAACAAAAATGCTCCCGCCGGTTCGCGCGAAGTCAAAAACATCGTCATCGATCCGGGCCACGGCGGAAAGGACCCGGGAGCCATCGGGAAATTTTCCAACGAAAAGGATATCGTCCTCTCGGTAGGGAAACTTCTCGAAAAGGAACTCACCAAGCGGGGATTCCGCGTAAAGCTCACCCGCAGCACGGACAAGTTCATCCAGCTTTCCGAGCGTCCCCAGATAGCCAACCGCTGGAACGGAGACCTGTTCATCAGCCTGCACTGTAATTCCATCGACGGAGCGCGCAGGACCAAGGCCAAGGGATTCCGCATCTACGTTTTGCGGGATCCGGAAAGCGAAGAGGACCGCGCGATAGCCCGGCGCGAAAACAAGGTCGCATCGCTCTACGGGGACAAGAATTCCAAGGATGAACTTTCCCCGCTCGACTGGCTCAAGATCCAGGCGCGCCTCGAACAGTACAAGCAGGCGAGCTATACGTTCACCGAAAAAGTCATCCAGTCATACGAAGGTGGGAAAATTCCCCGGCAAGGCTCCGGTGCGGGCGGTGCGGGATTCATGGTTCTCGTCGGAGCGTTCATGCCGGCAACGCTTATCGAACTCGGATTTATCAGCAACCCGGAAGAGGAGCGCTACATGAATTCCGAAAAAGGCCAAAAGGACATGGCAAGGCGAATCGCCATCGGCGTCGAGGAATACAAAAAGGCTATCGACGAATATCTGGAAACGCTTTCGCACTGATTTTCCATCCGACAAAATTGTCACCTGCCAGACGCATTTCGACGCGCATTTTGAAAAAAATTTAACCCGACCGCGCGATAGAATTCTATCTTTGTGACATTAAAATTTGAACCCCCGAGGTATATATGTCCGGACATTCCAAATGGGCAACCACCAAACGCAAGAAAGCGAAAACCGACGTCGCCCGCGCAAAGGCCTGGAATAAATTCATCAAGGAAATCTCCATCGCAGCGAAACTCGGCGGCGGCAACCCGGATGCGAACCCGCGTCTCCGCGCAGCCATTCTCAAGGCCAAGAGCCAGAGCCTTCCGGCAAAGAACATCGAATCCGCAATCGCCAAGGGAACCGGCGAAGGCAAGGACGTCATCATGGAAGAACCGATTTACGAAGGACGCGGTCCGGGCGGAGTCGCGATTTTCGTAAAGTGCATGACGGACAACAAGACGCGCACCGTTTCCAACATCCGCAACATCTTCAACAAGAACGGCGGAAGCCTCGGCGAAGCGGGATCCGTCGCCTGGGCGTTTACCCACAAGGGTGTTATCGACGTTGACGCGTCCAAATATACCGAAGACCAGGTGATGGACGTTGCGCTCGAAGCCGGAGCGGACGACATGGCGACAGAAGACGGCGTCCACGAAATTTCCACGTCGCCGGAATCCTTTGACGCCGTGACCAAGGCGCTCGAAGCGGCTGGCATCGAAATGCTCAGTGCGGAAATTTCTTACGTTCCGAACGACCCGGTAAAACTCGAACACGCCGATGCGCAGAAGCTCCTGAAGCTCCTCGACAAGTTTGAAGACGACGACGACGTCCAGGACGTCTATCACAATGCGGAAATCAGCGAAGAAGACATGGAAGCCGCAGAAGGCTAATCCTTTTTCCGCAACAAGCGAAAAACCTCGCGAAAGCGAGGTTTTTTTCATATCCACCGTTGGAGTTCCAATCTAAATCATCATCAAATCGGAATTGGGGCTGTATTCCGAGTGGGTTTCCGGTTCCTGGTAGCGGACTTCCGGCGCCTGAACCTGGGTCGCAAAGAAATTCTTGTGAGCCTCGATGATTTTTTCACGGGCAAAATCGGCGGACATCCATTCCCCGATTTCAACGGACTTGCCTTCCAGCTCCTTGTAATACTGGAAGAAGTTGCGCGTAATCTTGAGGAACATCGGATCGACATCCTGCAAATCCCGGATCGGATGCGGAATGTAGAGCGGGACGCCGAGAACCTTGTAGTCCTTCTTTCCGCCGTCCGTCATGTCGAGGACGCCCACGGCGCGGCACGAAACGACCGTTCCCGTAGCGAGAGGCGCAGAACAATAGACCAGCATGTCCAGGGCATCGCCGTCATCGGCCCGGGTGCTCGGAATCAGCCCGTAGCTGCACGGGTAGCTCATCGAGGACAGGAGGCAGCGGTCTAATCGGAAAACATGGTAGCGTTCGTCATATTCGTATTTGACATTCGTATCCTTGGGAATTTCGACCACGCAATCCACTTCGTAGGGATATTTCGGTCCTATCGGCAGTTCTAGATAATTGATTGGCATAAACCTAAATATAAATTCAAGTCAGCGGGAACGCCATCGCAAGGACACATTTTTGTCATACAGTCCTACGGAAATCTTCACGCCTCCCCCGTCCGGGCTGTAGCCCGCTTCGATTCTCAGACGATCCAGGGCGGGAATCAGGATATGGATTCCCCCATAGACGCTTTGCCGGTAATCATCCCATCCCGGCAGCTGGCTGTCCCAGAGGAACGAGCCTTCGACACCGGCCACAAGCTGCACGCCCCAAAAAAGGTTCGCACCGAGGACCGAAAACGGACGCCTTTCCAAAAGCACAAAACGCTCTTCGATATTCCAGACGGCTTCGTGCCGACCGTGAACGCTCGAATCGGGAGAAAAACCGCGCAGCGTATTTGCACCTCCCTGGTGCAGACGGTCAAAGAACATCTGCGTTCCGGGCCGAAACCTCACGAGCGAAGAAGCGCCCGTAATCCAGCGTCCCAGGGAGAAATAGAGCCGATTGTCCCAGAGATACTCCACGAAATTTTCGACGCTCGAATCGAACACGCCGTAACACGTCACACGGAATTCCTCGAAAGCGCCGCGCCGCGGGTCCGTCTTCGAATCGCGGTTTTCAAGGAGCGCCCCCACTCCCAAATCCGGTACGGAACCGAAGCCCTGGACATAGCGGTAGGAAGGCGCCCAGACGAGGTAGATGTCCCGCCAAAGCTTCGCGTCAAGTTCCAGGTGGACGAACCAGGAGCGGTCATCGAATCCGCGCAAGTCGTCCCACGAATCCGTCCGCAAAAGTTCGAAGTTCCACGAAAGCGGCAAATTCCAAAGCCACGGCGAGCTCGCATAGATAGCAAATTCCTTGGAATCGAAAAGCGGATCTACCGATGTGCGGTATTGCGCCTCGACGCGAATATCCTCCCCCAGGACATTCAGGTGGGCAAGCGCCACGCCAAGCATCCAGCCGTCCTGATCGGTCTTCTTGCCTGCGGGGGAAGGAATCCAGTGCAAGAGTTCCGTGAAGCGGTATTCCAGGTCCAGGCCTCCGGCAGATTCCGAGCAGACAAGGGAAACGTCCGAAAAAATGTCGAGGCTTTCGAGCCGGGACTTTTCGGCGAGAAACCCGCGCCCGGAAAAATTCACGCCCGGAGCGTGGAAAAGCTCCCGTTCCACGACCCGAGGATCGGTATCGCCTAATCCCGTAAAGCGGACGCGCGCAATGCGCATGCCATCGACGCAACCCGCCGAGGTAGGTTCGGACGAAAACGCTCCCGCCGCAAAGGCGAAAACGCAGAAAACCATCAGGGAACAAAAGGGACGCATCGTTTCAAGGATATAAAAAAGGCTTCCTCTTCCAAGGAAGCCGACCGGAAAATTTCCGAGAATACTATTCTTCGGATTCATCCTTCTTGACCGCGCGACGGGTCTTGCGCTTCGCCGCGGCGATATTCAGCGTGCCGTTGCCGGCGAAACGCTTGTTGAACTGGTCAATACGGCCAGCGGTATCCACGCGGTGCTGCTTGCCTGTCCAGAAAGGATGCGTGTCGCTCGTAATTTCCAGGGAAACTACACCATATTCGACACCATCGATCACTTTCTTTTCGGCAGAGGACTTCGTGGAGCGGGTGATGAATTCTTTACCCGTATTCGCATCAACGAACACGACCGGTTTGTAATCGGGATGAATACCATTTTTCATTTTTGAATCCTGCTGATTAAGCGTTGGTTACGCCAAATTTAGATGATTTTTTCCGTTTTGGCAATTCGCAAATAGTATTTTTTAGGCATGAAATCCGAAATAGCCTTTTTATTTTTCGCCTTGACCGCGGGAAGCCTTTTTTACGGCTGTTCCGAAGCCCCCACAGACGAAAACCTGCTAGAAATAAACAAGAAATACACGCTGGGATCGTGGCCCGACGAAAATTACATCGCCGAACTGGATTCCATTTTAAAAGCGGAGCCGCTCAAGCCGGACGCGGAAAAGGAAAAGACTGCCCTCACCATCTATTCGGGAGCGATGCCCACAATAAAGCTTCCGGAAGAGAAAAAGAAAACGTCGTCGAAGCCTGTCGGACAGCAGACCGCGAGGACCGGTCAGGAAAAAGTTTCCGCGACGCAAAAGGCGGAACACTTTGCCGACCGTTTCATGAAATCCCTTTCGGAACTGCAGTCCGACCCTTCCAACACGGCGAAGTACCGGACCGTTTCCGCAAAATCCGGGGAAGATCTCTTTGCGCTGCTTTCGCGCGCCTACAAAAGCGATGCGGCGAAACTCCCCAAGTTCTACACGCTGTCCGCCTTGCAGTCCGTCAATCCGAATGTCAGATTAGAACACCTCGAAGAAGGCGACAATGTCCGCATTCCGGTCCTAGGCCGCTAGTTTCAATTTCAGAGGATGCCTTTCGAGCTGGGGACGCCTTTTACATTTCTCGACGGGGAAACGGCCATTGCGACAGCCCGCGCAAACGCCTTGAAAATAGCTTCGAGACAGTGGTGGTTGTCCGCTCCGTAGAAAAGCTCCACATGCAGATTCATCCGGGCATTTTCGCCGAGCGTCTTGAAAAAATGTTCGAACAGGCTTGCCGGCATGTTTTCCGCGCCGACAGTCGCATCCGGCAGATGCACGCGCCAGACGATTCCGATCCGGTTCGAAAAATCCACGCAGACGCGCGCCAAGGCTTCATCCATCGGAACAAAGTAAAAGCCGTAGCGTTCGATTCCCTTTTTGTCCCCGAGGCATTCGGCGAGAGCGTCTCCCAGGCAAATCGCAATATCCTCGACGGAATGGTGCATGTCAACCCGCGTATCGCCGTGGCATTTGACCCCGAGCGAAAAGCCGCCGTGCACCTGGAAAAGATCCAGCATGTGATCGAGAAAGCCCGAACCAGTCGAAATCTCGCCGCGGGACGGCTCGTCCAGATTCAGCGAAAGCTCGATTTGCGTTTCGTTCGTGTTGCGGACAATTTTCGCTTCGCGCATCGGTCATCTCCTCGTGAATTTGCCGTTCGGGGCAACGCAGAAACGGCTCGCATGGCCCTTGCGGACCGGGACATTTATACGCTTGCCGTTGATGAGCATCTGGCCCACGGCATCGGGATTGCCGATGACAAGGCAGAGCGTATCCCCGTAGGAATAGGAAATCCGGGAACGCGACGTCGAGATGTTCCCTTCGCGCAGGACCTTGTTGTCGTTCAGGCTGCGGTAGATTCCCACCCAGGAACTCGCGGAATCGTTGCCGGAGAGCGAAACGGACAACTTGCCCGCATTTTCCGTGGAATCTTCGGAAACCTTTTCCCGCGAGTCCGAAGAAACGATGAAAGTCGTCGCCGAATTTCCCTTGGCGGAAACCTTTTTAGCGGTATCGGGCTCCGCAGAAGAAAGGGTATCCAGCGCAACGGACAACGACTCGGGCGGAATGTTTTCCGCACCGTCCGGGACTTCCGCTTCGAAAGAAGGCGTTTCTTCCACGGGCGTCGCCACAAGCTTTTCCGGATGCGGCAGTGCGTCATTCGAAGAAAATTTCAGGAAATAGACCCCCGCCAAAAAAGCGACAGCCAAAATCACGACGACAAGGATAGCCACTTTCGATCCGCCACTTCCCTGCTTCAGCTTTTTCCCGGCAAAAGATTCCTCTCCCGACGAAAGCGTTTCCGCAGCGAGAAATTCCTGCGAGTAAGAAGAACCCGCTTCCTTGGAATAAGCGGCGAGAACTTCCGGCATCGCAAGTCCGAGCGCCTCGGAAATCGAATTCAGGTAGCCGCGCACATAAGCTTCGACCGGAAATTTTTCCCATTCGCCAGCCTCGATTTGCTGCAAGAGATTCAACGCGATATGCGTTTTCCGGGAAAGATCTTCGAGCGAAAGTCCCTTGGATTCCCGAATCTTTTTCAGGTATGCGCCAAGCGATTCGTCCGAAGTCTTGGGTTCAACAGAATTGGTCATGATCATTCTCCTAAATTTTCAATCAGCTTTAGGGTCTTCGCCACGGGAAGACCGACAACATTGTAAAAGCAACCGTCGATGGATTCGACAAGTCCCGCCCCGAGCCCCTGGATGGCATAGGCTCCAGCCTTGTCCATCGGTTCGCCGGAATCCGCATAGCGTTCCAGTTCACGCTCCGAAACAAGGCGGAATTTCACCGTGGTAACATCCGCGTCCGAAGCGACAATTTTTCCGCCCCGGGCAATCGCCACTCCCGAGACCACCTTGTGCGAGCGGCCGTTCAGAGCTCCAAGCATCGAAAGGGCTTCTGCGCGATCTTTCGGCTTTCCGAGCGGGCACCCATCCAAAAAGACCAGCGTATCGAACCCAAGCACGGTCGAATCCGGAAACTTCCGGGAAACGTCCAGGGCTTTTCCTTCGGCAAAGCGAAGCGGGCGCTCCTCGGGCAAAATCCCGGAGCCGTCTTCCGAAAACGAAGACGGTACGGTCCGAAACGGGATGCGAAGCTGCGAAAGGATTGCGGAGCGGCGCGGAGATGCGCTCGCCAAGATAAAGGTTTTCATTCGACTCCCGAAACGACCTTGGAATGGTCTCCCAAAAGAAGCGATCCCTTGAAGCCCTTGACTTCGGAATCCCCGCCAAAAATGGAATGCGAAATTTCCGAATCGGAAAGAAGCGTCCGCTCCGAAATGACGGAATCCGCAATCCGTGAATTTTCAATCACGACTTCCGGCCCGACCGACACATTCGGTCCGACAACCGAATTCCGAAGACGGGCTGTCCTGTCGATATGGCACGGAGGAATGATGCGGCAACCCGGGAACTCGGCGTTCTCCGACTTTTTTTCTTCAAGGATTTTTGCGTTTGTCCTGAGAAAGGTTTCCGCGGTACCGCAATCTAGCCAGGATCGGATCGGGGCAGTCCGAAAACGCGAACCGGATTCGATCATCATCTGCAAGGCGTCCGTCAGCTGGAACTCTCCGCGCGTCCGGATATCTTCGCGAATCAATTTTTCGAGAGACCGCCTCAGAGAGGAAACGTCCACGATGTAATAGATGCCGACCAAGGCTTCGTTCGACACGAACGTTTCCGGTTTTTCCACAAGGCGCGTCACATATCCCGAAGAATCGGTCACGGCGACCCCGAACCGTTTCGGGTCCTCGACCTCGCGGGTCATCAGGACATTTTCCTTTTCCGTTTTCAAAAACGAAAGGTCCGCATCAAAAAGCGTATCCCCCAAGATGATCAAGACCGGTTCATCGTCCGCCAAAAAAGGCAAGCAGAGAGAAATCGCCTCGCCTAGTCCCTGGGGATTTTCCTGCCGTACGACATGCGCATTCCGAAAGCCGCGACGTCTGATAAAATCTTCGACCAGTTCACCCTTGTAGCCGGTGATAAAAATCTGATCGGAAACGGGCAGTGATGAATACGATTCAATGATATGCTCTATCAGCGCCTTTCCTGCAACAGGAAGTAGGCACTTCGGCATAGAAAGAGTAAAAGGTCTCAATCGCGAACCGGTTCCAGCAACAGGAAGAATTACTTTCATCATAACGACAAATTTAGTATTCTATTACTTTATTATTCTAAGCGGTTGAAAAAAGATGACGAAATTTTTGTTTCGAGTCGCTTCGTTGTCGTTGGTGGATAATTGAGAGAGTAATTTTCCTGCCGCCTAATTTTTTACGCCCAAAATTTCGCCGGTCAAAAGCCGGACCTGGATTTCCGCCTTGGCAGCTGCGACTTTTGCCGAAAGAAGCGATTCCCGGGCGTTCCGCCACTGGTTCTGCGTTTCGCGGAATTCAAAGTTCGTGATGCGGCCTTCCTTGAGCCGTTCCCGTCCGAGTTCGAGCATTTCGAGTGCGAGCGAATCGTTTCCCTCGGCGACGTCTAAGGCTTCTAACGCACGAAGATGCGTATCCACTGCATTTGCCACGCGGATTTCCACATTCAAGCGAACCTTTCCCGCCTGAAGCTGAGCGGTCCGTTCCGCAATCTTCGCCGTTTCCATTTTCGCGTCATCCGCAAGCCCGTTGAAAAGGTTCCACGAAAGCGCGGCGCCGACCTTGAAATATTCCCGATTTGACTTTTCGGGATTTCCCTTTTCGGACGCGCTCGCTGTCGCATTCAGGGATCCGTGCAAATCGAGTTTCGGGTAGAGCGACGAATTTGCCGTTTTCCGGTTCACCTGGGCATAGTTCAGGGAAGCCTTTGCCGAAAAAAGTTCCGCATTGCTTTCGAAAGCGCGCTGCCTCGCCGTTTCCATACCTTCCGCTGTTTTCCAATACGGCTCTCGGTCTATTTCAAAAGAATCCTGGATGTCCGAACTTTTCCCGACGATTCCGCCGCCCAAAAGCTCGTCCAATGTCCGGATAGATGCGGAAAGTTCCGATCGGAGCGAAAGATTCTTTGCGCTGTCGGCGGCAAAATCCATCTGCGCGGAAATATAGTCAAGCCTGGTCGCATTTCCCGTTTCGAAACGGTTCCGGTAAAGTTCCCGCCGCGCGTGGGAAACGGAAAGGTTCGAATCGGAAAGTTCGAGCGAAGCCTTCGCCATCACGGCATCCAGATAGGATTCTAGCACGTTCGCCGCGACAGTCTCCCGCACAGACCGGAGCTCCGCCTTGGAACTTTCGACAAGGGCCCTGCTCGCCCGAAGCGCCGAAACGTCTCCGAACCCGTTAAAGACCGTGTAATTGACCGCCAGCTGGAATGCGTCGCTATGCCCCAGATCGTCATCGATATCCGTTTTCACGCCGGACTGCGTTCGGGAATATTCGTCGCCATAAGTATAATAGCGCGAAAGCGAAAGGTCCACCGTGGGAAGGATTCCCTTCCGCGAACTTTTCACGCCAGCCTCGGCGCTTTTGATGCTTTCCTCGGAAAGAAGTGCCGAAGGATTCTTCTCGAGCGCAATGCGGACAGCCTCGTCGGGAGAAAGCGCATTTGCCGTCTGCGGAAAAAGCATCGTCCCCAAAGCGAACAGCAGGACTCCTGCGGAAACGGGCCGTTTCACGCCCGAAAAAATTTTCTCTTCAGAATCAAGGGATATCCGCTTCGCCGGCTTTCCGGCAAAGAACGAATAGGCCGCGGGAACGACAAAGAGCGAGAGGAACGTGGCGAACGAAAGTCCGCACACGATGGTGATGCCCATCGCGACACGGCTCGGCGTTCCGGTGAGAATCAGCGGGACCGCGCCGAGAACCGTCGAAAAACTGGTCATGAGTATCGGACGGAAACGCAAGCGGGCCGCTTTCTTCGCCGCAGCGAGACGCGAACAGCCGGTTCGTTCAGCGACCTGGTTCGCAAATTCCACAATCAAGATTCCGTTCTTCGTCACAAGACCTATCAGGAGAATCAACGCGATTTCGCTAAAGATGTTGAGAGTCTGCCCGAAGAGATAGAGAGAAACGATCGCCCCGGCAATCGAAAGCGGAACCGTAAAGAACGTGACGAACGGGGAGCGGAAACTTTCGAACTGCCCGGCGAGAACGAGGAAGATACAGGCGAGCGCCAAAAGAAACACGATGTAAAGCCCCGACGAACTTTCCTCGTATTCCTTCGAAGAACCGGAAAGTTCCGTCTGGATGTTCAGCGAATCGGGAATTACCTTGTGCGCAATCCGCCGCATCTCGGCGACGCCGTCGCCCACCGTCATTCCGGGCATGAGGCCCGCGGAAACGGTCGCCGCGCTAAAACGGTTATACCGCGGAAGGGATGGCGAAGCGGACTTTTCGGAATAGGTGATGAAATTCGAAACCGAACGCATTTCCCCGGAAGAGTTTCGCACGCTGAGTTCTTCTAATTTCGAAGGCGACGCGCGGTATTCATACGGGACCGCTCCGATGATGTCATATTGGCGACCATCCTTATAATACTCCCCGTAAGTCTGGTCGCCCATCGAAAGCGCAACCGCTTGCGCGATATCGTCAACGGAGACGCCCTGGTCGTGAGCCTTTTCCCGCAAGATTTCCACATGGAGCTCGGGCTTCGTGAATTTCAGGTTCGAATTGACGACGCTGAAAACCGGGCTATTTTCCGCTTCGGCGGTAAACTTCGGCAGCAGACCTCGGAGCGTTTCCAGGTCGCTCGCCTGCAACACGAACTGAATCGGGAGCCCGCCGCGGCTCGTGCTGATGCTTTGCGGTTCAAAGACCATCACGCGCAAATCGGGATAACTCGCCCCGAGGATTTGCACGGACCGCGCAATCTCGCTCTGGGAGCGGCGTTTCGTCTTGTCGCTCGTAAGCGTCACCCGTATCATGGAACTTCCGCCGGAACGCGCTCCTGCCTGGATTTCCTCATATTCAGAAGAATCCATCAATGCGGTCATTTCTTCCACAAACGCTTCCGTCATCTTTTTCGTCTGCGCAAGTCCCGTCCCTTCCGGTGCGGAGATGTTCACCATGAACATGTTGCTGTCTTCGAGAGGAGCCATTTCGCTCGAAAGGTGCGTGAAGCAATAGTAGGCGGCAAAAAGCAAGACCGCGATGATCAAAAAGACCGTTCCGCGAATCCGCAAAAAGGCGTTCAAAAGTTTATCATAGACCCGGTTGAGCCATTTGAAAAAAGGTTCCGTCTTCCGGTAGAGCCAGCCTTTTTTCTGCGCCCGCAAGATTTTCGAGCAGAGCATCGGCGAAAGCGTCAGCGCGCAAAACGTCGAAATCACGACAGTCCCAATCATGACCGCCACGAATTCCCGAAAGAGAAGTCCCGTTGTCCCGCCGAGCGCAAGCATCGGAACGAATACCGCCATCAGCACGACGGACGTAGCGATGACCGCGAAGAAAATTTCATTCGTCCCGGCGACGGCAGCCGCCTTCGGAGACATTTTGCGTTCAATTTTCTGGTAGATATTTTCCACGATTACAATCGCGTCATCGACGACAAGCCCAATCGCAAGAACCATGGCGAGGAGCGTCAGCACATTGATGGAAAAATCGAAGAGGTAGAGAACAAAGAAGCTTCCGATGATAGAGACCGGGATGACGACCATCGGGATAAGGGTCGAACGGACTTCCCGCAAAAAGAGAAAGATGACGGCGATAACAAGCAGAAAGGAAACGAAAATCGTCTCGATGACTTCCCGGATGGAAGAACGGATGTTCACCGAAGAATCCATGCCGCTCAGAATCTGGATATCCGACGGCAAGTCCCGGCGGATGTCCTCGAGGCGCTTGTAAAATTCATCCGCGATTGCCACATGGTTCGTCCCGGGCTGCGCAATGAGTGCTACCGCTATCACGTTTTTCCCGTTCCGCTTGAACCCGGTGCGCGTATCCTTCGGCTCGTAGTGGACCGTCGCCACGTCCGCAATCCGGATGATGGAACCGTCCGACGCCACCTTGACAGGGACCGAATTGAAATCCGACGGAGTTTCTAAGCGTCCGAGCGTGCGAATAGAAAGATCCATCGTCTGCCCTTCGATTTTTCCGGCGGGAAGTTCCTCGTTTTCCTTTGAAAGTGCGGAGGAAATTTCCGAAGCGGTCACCCCCAGAGCCTTCATGCGGAGCGGATCGAGCCAAAGCCTCACGACCGGAGTCTTTTCGCCCCAGAGATTCACTTCCGAAACGCCGGGAATCGTCTGCAAGCGTTCCTTCACCTGGTTCGATGCTATTTCCGAAAGTTCCATTGCATCGCGCACATCCGAGAGAAGGCTCGCGATGAGAATCGGGTCCGAATCGGAATCGGACTTGTAAACGACCGGTGCGTCTGCGGCGTCGGGAAGCTTCCGCTCGACGCGGGAAACGCGGTCGCGGATATCGTTTGCGGCGGCTTCCAAATCGGTTCCCACTTCGAACTCGGCGCGAATCGTGGAGCTGCCGTCGGAGCTTGTCGATGTGAGGGACTTGATGCCCGATGCGCTGTTGATGGACGCTTCGAGAATTTCGGTGACTTCCGTTTCGACGACGGCGGCGTTCGCCCCCGAATAGCTCGTCCGCACCGTGATAATCGGAGAATCGACGTTGGGATATTCGCGGATTCCCAAGTTCATCGCGCCGAAAGCCCCGATGAGAACGATGCCTAGGGCAAGAACCGTCATCAGCACCGGGCGGCGAATGGAAAGAGTCGAAAAGCTCATTCGTGCGCCTCGTAACTCATGTTGTTGTTGATTTCCTTCACTTCGACATTCATCCCGTTACGCACGTTCATCAAACCGGAAACTATCACCGTGTCCCCTGCCGAAAGGCCCCGAAGGATATTGACCGTAATCGGCGTCCGAAGCCCGGTTTCCACATAGACCTGCTCCGCCTTGCCGCCTTTCGCAACATAGACGTATGCGCCGGTCGCATCGAGCGTTATCGCTTCGGATGGGATCGGCATCCCGGTTTCCGAACCGTTCCCGAACACGAGATTCACCCGGACAAAGGAACCGGCAAGAAAGTTCCCGTCGGGATTTTTCAAAATCGCCCGGACCTTTCGCGTGCGGCTCGTATTCGAAAGCTCGGAATCCATGAAGCGGACTTTCGCCTCGACGCTTGTCCCCTGTTCGCTATCGACAAGCTCGACCCGGTCTCCGTCCGAAAGGGAGCGGGAATAACGCTGCGGAAGTTCAAACTCCGTCCAGAGTTCCTTTGCATCGACAAGGGTCGAAAATTCCGTTCCCGATGTCATGTAGGCACCTTCCGAAACACTGATTACGCCGAGTTTCCCCGAGAACGGGGCACGAAGTTCCGTCTTCGAAATTTGCGCTTCGAGAAGCTCCTTCGATGCTTCCGACAGTTTGACCGCATTTTCCGCGGATTCCAGCTCCTCGGCGGTCGCCCCGTCCTTTTCAAAGAGGGCGCGGGTGCGGGCTTCCTTTTTCTTTGCGAGTTCAAGCGATGCGATGGCGCTTTTCAAATTGGCCCGCAGTTCGGAATCGTCCAGTTTCAAAAGCAAGGTTCCCTTAGAGACGCGCTGTCCATCGGAGACATAAAGTTTTACAAGCCGTCCCGAAGTTTCCGTCTTGAGTTCCACTCGTTTTTTCGCGACCAGTTCGCCGCTTGCGGAATACGTCCCCGTCGCCGAATCCGGCCTTGCGATGTATCCCGAAACCCGAAGCGCGCGCACGGACCGCGCAGAAGGATCTTTCGATTTTGCAGGCTCCGCCGTTTCCGAAGAGGAACACGCGAACAAGAGGGACACCAGAAGGGACACAGCCAAAATGGGAAATTTATTCATCGCAAACCTTATCATGTTCAATTTCAAAATTCTTTGCTTTTAAGATGCATTGTCTAAAATTCCGGTTTCAAAAAAAAGAAGCCGGAAACATTTTTTACAAAAATTTGACAATTCAGTTCGAAACGGAAATTTCGGGGAAGGCGAGAGCCGGAACCTGGAGCGACGTATAGGCGTCCGGGTATTCGGATCCGATGGCGACAAGCGTTTCGAGCAAGTCGATGAAGTTCGCGCTGAGAGTCGCCCCTTCCACCGGATGCAGAATTTTCCCGTTTTCCGCATACATTCCCTGCACACCGATACTCATTTCGCCGCTGACCGCGCTGCAGCCGGAATTTCCTTCGAGACGAAGGACCAAAAGGCACCGGGGAAAGAGCCCGAGAAGCTCCGCGGTTGTCCGCTCGCCGGGTAGCACGACCAGATTCGAAAAGGAAGTGCCGACCTTTCCCGAATAGGAACGTGCCGCGCAGCCGTTGCTCGTCCGCCCGGCAACAGCCGCCGTTTCCAGGTTATAGAGGAAATCCTCGAGAACCCCGTCCTTTACGACCGTTACGCGGTCCGCAAAAGTTCCTTCGCTGTCAAATGTCTTTACCGCCGGAAGATCCTCGCGGGTCGGGTCGGAGTAGAGGGAAAATTTCGCCCCGGCGATTTTCGTCCCGAGCCGTCCCTGCAAGCGGGACTGTCCTTTCTGGACCTGTTCCGCAAAAAATGACGACGCATACATCCCGATGATTTGCCCGGCGACACGCTCCGACAGGACTACCGGCATCTTTCCGCCTGCGATTTTCGACGGTTCCAGGAGTTCCCGCGCATGTTCCACGGATTTTTGCGCGATTTTTTCCGCCGAAAGTTCCGAAAAGGAAAGCGCGTTCTGGTCGTATCCGCCGAGTTTCTTGGAGCTTCCGCGTTCGGCGACGACACCAGCCCCGGCTCCTATCCCGTTTTCCCGCCTTTCGAAATAGACGCCGTTCGAATTGGCAAAGACCGTGAAGCTCTCGTCCTTCTGGGCTCCGAGATAAGGCACGTTCGTCACCTCTTTCGAAAGTTCAAAGCAGCGTTTTTCGATTTCCATGGAAAGTTCCGCCATCTGCGCAAGCGTCACATCTTTTAGGCCCGGGTTATAGGGCAGCTTCCGCTGCGGACGGTTTTCCGGAAAGGGAAGCCGGACGGGAAGAGGCTTCGTAAAGGCCGTGTGCAACAGCGCATCCTTCAGGGTCTGGCGCAAAGCGCTTTCGGTCAAGCGTTCCGTATAGGCATAGCCGGGATATTCCCCTTTGAATGCCCGGATGCCCACACCGACCGATTCGGAAATTTCCGTATTCTGGACTTTTCCCTTGAAAACCGAAACGCCTTCGGATTTCGAATGCCCCGCGACGATGTCAAAGGATGTCGCCGATTTTTTCGCTTCCTCGGACAGGAACTGGACCGCTTCCGTAATCTTCATGAATTCATCCTTTCGAATGCAAGTTTCGCCGCGACAAGCGTCCTTTCGAGAATTTCATCCGAATGGGAATTGCCGATAAACGTCGTTTCGAACTGGGACGGTGGAAAGAGGATGTTCTGTTCGAGCATCGCATGAAAAAAGGAAGCGAAGCGTTTTGTGTCCGCGGCAAGAGCCGTTTCCGTATCGACGACCGATTTGTCGGAAAAGAAAACGGTAAACATCGAAGCGACCCGGTTCACCTGGAGCGAAACGCCCGCATTTTTCGCGGCTTTCCGAATTCCCGCGGCGAGAAATTCGCCCTTCCGTTCGAGCGCATCCCAGGGATTTAATTTGTACAAAAGCCGGAGCTGGGCAAGCCCCGCGGTCACCGCCATCGGGTTTCCGGAAAGCGTCCCCGCCTGATAGACCTTTCCCTCCGGACTGACATTCCGCATCAGGGATTCCTTTCCGCTGTAAGCGGCGAGCGGCATTCCCCCGCCGACGATTTTTCCGAGCGTAATCATATCCGGAGTAACGCCAAAACGCTTTGCGGCTCCGCCGTCCGAAACGCGGAAACCCGTCATCACTTCGTCAAAGATAAGGACCGAACCGAACTTGTCGCACAGTTCCCGAAGCCCGGAAAGGAAGCCTTCCTTCGGCGGGACGCATCCCATGTTGCCGGCGACCGGTTCCACGATAACCGCGGCGATTTCTTTCGGATGGGCGAGAAAGAGAGCCTCGACCTGTTCCTTGTGGTTGTAATCCGCGACGAGCGTATCTTCGGCAACTCCCGGGGTGACGCCAAGCGAGCTGGGAGTCCCATGCGTCAGCGCACCGGAACCCGCCTGGATCAGGAAGGAATCTCCATGTCCGTGGTAGCATCCGCGGAACTTGATAATTTTGTTCCGGCCGGTCGCTCCGCGCGCCACGCGGATAGCGCTCATCGTCGCTTCCGTTCCCGAGTTTACCAGGCGAATCTTTTCCATCCCGGGAATTTTCGAAAGGATGAATTCAGCGAGTTCCACCTCGATATCCGTCCCCATCCCAAAGCTCAGCCCGCGCGAAAGTTCCTCACGAAGCGCTTCGATGACTTCCGGCGGATTGTGTCCGAGGATCATCGGTCCCCACGAACCGATAAAATCGACCAGTTCGCGTCCGTCGTCCGAATAGAGAAAGGGACCGTTCGACCGCTTGACAAAGACGGGTTCCCCGCCGACACCGCCAAAGGCCCGCACCGGAGAATCGACACCGCCGGGCAAAACCTTGAGCGCCCTTTTCCACCAGGAATTTTCGTTCGTCATTCCAACCTCACTTTTTTCCAACCTTCCGCGCCAAAACGCAAATCCCGCTCCACAAATTCCCAAATGAGAAGCTTCTTGTTTTTCAAGACGCCGGAACGGCGCGCGAGCTTTTCCCGCACAAGCGTACTCGCTCCCCCGTCCGAAACAATCGCGCTCACGGGGACCTGCAGGTTTTTCGCCAGCCGGGAAATCCAGCCCGCGGACATCGGAGCGTCCGTTTCATAGATTCGGGAGAAACTGTCGCCCAGAATCAAGATCTGCGCTTTCCGGAAATCGCTCCGCAGCGGACCTTTTGCGTTTTTCACAACACTCGCCTCGACCGTCTGCATCGGGAACGCATCCTCTAGGTCGGCCATCGTCGCAATATCGCCTTGGCGTTCCACTAAAACAAGCGAATCGGTCAAGGATTCCTTGGGAAGCGTCGCGTAGAACGGATATTTTTTCACCCTGCCAGCAACCGCCTTGGCCACAATTTCCGCACCGCGGGGCGTCCAATGCGTATCGGTATTCAGATAGAGGAAATCGTTTTCCCTGTCGCGAAGCTTTTCCTTGCGAAGCACCGGATAGAGGTTCACCGACTGCACACCGTGCGCTTCCAGGGAATCCAGGAATGCGATTGTCGGAGAAATTCCGTTCCCCAACGCCCCATACAGCGTCGGATTCAGAAATTCCGGGTAGATGGAAGGCTTTCCGGGGACGACCACGACCAGAAGTTCCACGCCGCGCTTTTCGAGTTCCGCGCGAAACGCAAGGACCGCTTCGACGGGATTGTCCAGACTGTCCACGGTCCATGGATGAGGGCGAACCAGAAATTCCACATCCTGCCGATAGAACAGAAAACCGGAATCCGCGACGAGCGCCTTTTCACCCGGATCCCGCAGGACATTCCACGCAAGCGACTGGTAGATCGGACGCGTTTTCTTGACGAACGCATTTTCCTTTTCCAACCGACTTTCGTAAGCCCGCAGATACCTGCCGCTCAGAAATCCGTAATCGAGCCACGACTGGGCAATTCTCCGGCAGGAAATTCCCGAGAACGCTTCCCGGATTTTTTCC
Organism: Alistipes onderdonkii; assembly: GCA_963656065.1. Taxonomy (GTDB): domain Bacteria; phylum Fibrobacterota; class Fibrobacteria; order Fibrobacterales; family Fibrobacteraceae; genus Hallerella. The sequence continues at coordinate 118,570 of CAVKGV010000004.1, read as the reverse complement.
CCTTCGACTTTTGCGCTGTCGGCAAGGGACAAGTCCGATTCAAGCTCCGAGAGAAGTTTCTGGAAGTGCGAAACCCGCTGCACCAGGGAATCCGTCGAATCCATCGAAAGGTAGGCGTTGACTTCCACCAAGTTTCGCTTCAAGTTCGAAGCGACATTTTCCAAGTCGCTAGCCGAATCCAACGCGGAAAGCCCGCGCACCAGGGAATCCGCTTCGCGCACAAGAAGGGCCTCGCGCCGCACCGGGGATACCGCGTCCCGAAAGATATCGAGCGGAATAAAAGGCTCCCCTTTCCACACGGAATGCGCAAAATCCCATGATGCGGGCAAAAGCAGCATCACAAAAAAAACGATTGTGAACAAGGCGTAATGTCGCTTCATGGGCAAAAAAAAAGAAGTACCCCCACTGCGAATCGAACGTAGATCTCACCCTTAGGAGGGGCGTGCTCTATCCATTTGAGCTATGAGGGCATTTGCCGCGCGTATCTGCACAGCGGGCTCCAATATAGAAAATTTTACGGCGGTTGGATGGCGAGATTACTCCCGGCTAGAACTGGAAATACAGGAAAGGGTTGTAGCTTTGCGTGAAAAGGGCCAGGACGGCAAAGGCGAAAAGACCGAAAGCGGTCACAAGGCGCGGAACGCTTATCTTCTGGCACCAGTCATAGGCGCGGACCGGCGAAAAGGCATAGACAAAGGCGAGCAGCATGAACACGATGGACGTCGGCGTGAAAATTTCCGCCGAAAGAATCGGGTTTGCGGGATTCACCGGCGAAAGGCCAAGCATCGCGCCCCACATTTTCCCCGCCGAAGAGAGGTCGGGCGAACGAAAAAGTATCCAACCGAAAAGTACGATGATTTGCGTCAGAACAATCTGAGCGACCATCGGCAGCTTCGCATACAGCGCCCGCTTGCCGTTTACGCGTTCGATAATCATAAAGAACGCATGGTAAAGTCCCCAACAAATAAAAGTCATCGCCGCACCGTGCCAAATGCCCGAAGCAAGCATCACAAGAAACAGATTCACATACGTCCGGCGACGGGACACGCGGTTTCCGCCCAGCGGGATGTAGAGGTAATCCTTCAGCCATGTCGTCAGGGAAATATGCCAGCGGCTCCAAAATTCGGAGATGCTCCTCGAACGATAAGGACCGTTGAAATTTCGCGGAAAATGGAACCCGAGCATCAGACCGAGCCCCACCGCCATATCCGAATAGGCGGAAAAATCAAAATAGATCTGCATCATGTAGGCGGCAGATCCCCACCAGGCATTCACGACTCCGGGGCTATCCGCACCGAAGACGCGGTCCGCGATAATCCCGACCTGGTTCGCTATCAGAATTTTCTTTGCAAATCCCACGCAGAAATACATCATGCCGCGCATCCAGTTTTCCCATGTATGCGTCCGGCTTTCCAACTCTTCGGCGACCGTATTATAACGGACGATGGGCCCTGCGACCAGCTGCGGGAAAAGGGAAACATAACAAGCGAACGTGGCAAAATTCTTGACAGGCGGAGCATCGCCGCGATAGACGTCAATCGTATAGCTCATCGCCTGGAACGTATAGAAAGAGATTCCCACCGGCAGGAGGATGCGCAATACGGAAAACGGTTCTAGCCCGAACATCTGCACGAGACAGTTCACGCCGCCCATCGCGAACATGTAATACTTGAAAAAGCCGAGAGTTCCCAAGTTGACGATTACAGACAAAACGAGCGAAAACTTTCTCCGAAAATTCGAGGCGCCCGAAGAGGAAATCTGTTTTCCGGCAAGGTAGTTCACCCATGTCGATCCGAACATCAAAAGGACGAGCCACGGTTCCATCCAGCCGTAAAAGATGTAGCTGAAAACGGTGATGAAAAAATTCAGCGTGGAATGTTTCGCCCGCCGCCACAAAAGCAGATAATACCCGGCAAAAAATACCGGCAAAAAATAGAAGAGGAAAATCTGGGAAGAAAAGACCATCGGACTATTTCGCGTCGAGTACTTCTACCGCGAGAAAACGTTCCGAATCGTCATCGAAGTATTCATCCTCCACGGCACCGTCATAATTCCCTTCCAGAGGAACCAGCTTCAAAAGATGCCTGTCGCCCGCGCGAAAAGCCCGGACATTTCCTTTCGCCTTTGAAGCCATCTTGTCCGTCACCTGGCCGCGCGGAGTGAGCGGATTATAGACTCCCACCAGAATTTCCTTGCCGTCAAACTTTCCTTCGACAACTTTCGTCACTTTGTATTTCAGCACATACACATAATTATAGAGATCGTTGGGAGGCATTTTCCCGGCGATTTCGGAAAGTTTCCCTTCAACAGTCAAATTTTCCGCAAAAGCGAACAGCGCGGAAAGCAGCAAAGCGACAATCGTTTTTTTCATACAAACCTCGATGGAAAAGATAGAAAATTGGAATTTAGTTGAGTGTGGAGGGTGGAGGGTGGAGAGTGGAGTGACATCGGACGGGATTCTATCGAGGTCTTTGACCTCTCCAGAATGACGGCGGGCATGAACGCTTTTCTGTCATCCTGGAGCGAAGCGATAGGAGCCATGTCAGAGCTTAAAGATGGATTCTATCGAGGTTTTCAACCTCTCCAGAATGACGGTACACGAAAACGGTTCGCTCCGCAGACAACTCAACTCTCCACATTCAACCCTCCACACTCGAAACTTAAATGTCCGCAGATCTAACCTATGAAACAGCGTGGCCTTGGGGGTGGTTGCAAGGAAGGGGGACCTTGGCCTTCGCAACTCGGAAAGATCCCCCTACCTTGCCCCGGGCCGGGTAGGCCAACGACAGGTCGCTTGCCAACAAAAGCCTAGACGTGCGAACGTTTAATTCCCGCTTCCTGCGAACTTAAACGTCCGCTGTTCCAAGCTCTAAGATCTCTCAACTAAAATTCCTATATTAACCCTATGGATCTTTCTTCGCTTCCGGGGCTCGGCCCAAAAAGGATCAAGGCTCTTTCCGATTCCGGGCTTCGTTCCGTCTCCGATTTGCTGTATAACGTTCCGCGCACATGGCTAGACAGGACACGTCTAAATAAAATCGCCGAAAGTCACGCCGGGGAAAACGTCATTTTCATCGGGAAGATCGTCCGAGCGGGACTTGTACGCGGAAGGACATCCCGCTTTATCGCAGTCCTTAACGATGGTTCGGGAGAAGTAAGCCTTGTCTTTTTCCGCGCAGCACGACACTGGTCAAGCGCCATCACAGTCGGAACGCGCTGGTGCGTCATCGGGAAACTCGGAGACTTCCGCGGGCTCCAGCTCGTGCATCCCGAAATGCAAAGAATGGGAGAAGGCGAAGGATTTTCCGGGGGAATCGAACCGGTTTACTCCATCACGGAAGCGGAACACGCGGCAAAAATCGAACAGCGATTCTTTCGGAACTTATACGCAAAGATTTTTGCGCTCCCGAACCTTTCCATTCCAAACGCTCCGCCGGCGGAACTCTCGGAATTCATGGGACTTTTGCCCGTCCTCGAAAACCTGAAACGCCTGCACATGCCAAAAACATTCGCCGAAGCGATGCAGGCCAAGATGCAGCTGAAAAAGTTGGAACTTCTTCCCTTCTGCCTACGGATGAACGTGCGCCGTCGAAGCCTCGTCGTAAAAGGAAAATCCAGGCAAATCAATCCGCAGACAATCGAAGATGCAAAACACGCACTGCCCTTTTCGCTGACACGGGGACAGGAAGACGCCATCCGGCAAATCTGCGAAGGGCTTCGCGGGAAAAAACAGTTCCATGCACTGCTCCAGGGAGATGTCGGCAGCGGAAAAACCGTCATCGCCATGCTTTCCATGCTTGCCGTTGCAAAAAGCGGAGAGCAATGCGCGCTCATGGCTCCGACGGACATTCTCGCCAGGCAGCATTACAAAAGTATTAAACCTTTTTTCGATGCGGCGGGGATTCGCACCGCGCTTCTCCTCGGCGCATGCAGTTCTGCAGAAAAGAAAACGATTTCCGGAGAACTGCAAATGGGAATGACGCAGGTAGTCGTCGGGACCCATGCGCTTTTTTCTAGAGACATCCTCTTCCACGACTTGACATTTATTGTCATCGACGAACAGCACCGCTTCGGCGTAAACCAGCGCGAGGCGCTTCTCGCCAAGGGATATTTTCCCGACCTGCTCGTGATGAGCGCGACGCCCATTCCGCGAAGCCTCGCCATGACGCTCTACGGAGACCTCACCCCTATCGTGCTGAGCGAAAAGCCCGCCGGCAGAAAACCCGTAAAGACTCGGCTGGTTTCCCCGGAAAAACGCGAAGACATGAAAAAATTTCTCTTCCGCGAGATTCAAAACGGGAACCGCTGCTATTGGGTCGTGAGCCGCGTGGAACTCGACGAAGAAGGAATGGCGAAAAGCGCCGCCGAAGTCGCCGAAGAGCTTTCGGGTTTTTCGTCAAAGTGGAAAGTCGGAATGATCCACGGGCAGATGGACGAAACGGAGCGCGACGAAATCCTTGGGGAATTCGCCCGGGGAAATATCCAGGTGCTAGTCGCAACGACCGTCATCGAAGTCGGCGTAAACGTTCCCGAAGCGAACCTGATGGTCATCGAAAATCCGGACCGGTTCGGTCTTGCCCAATTGCACCAGCTGCGCGGACGCGTTGGCCGCGGAGAAAAAGAAGCCTGGTGCTTTCTGCTCGTTTCGGCAAGCAGCCCCGCCCACGAACGCCTTTCGCGCTTCGCTTCCACCGATGACGGATTCGAAATCGCGGAAATGGACATGCAGGAACGCGGAGCGGGAAACCTCGAAGGCTCCGAACAGAGCGGAGCCTGGATATTCCGCTGGTTCGACTGGATTCACGACAAGGATCTCATACAAAAAATGCTTGAAGTCGCAGAAGATATTCTCGACAACAAGCCGAACTTCTCACAAGAAGTCCAGGAAAAAATCCAGAAGTGGTATGCGACGCTCCCGCAGGGAAACGCCGACGGTGTGCACTAGATAGTCCGCATCGCGATTCCGAGGACGACAAGGCCTAGCGCAAGCGCGGAAAGAACAAGTTCAACGAATGCAACCTTTCGAATTCCCGCGGAAAAGGCAAAAACCTTTTCGCCGTTCGGCAAACGCTTTCGGCGGTAAGTCCAATTCAGGCCCGCGATAAAGGAAAGGCATGCGCAAAAACCGGAAGCCAAAAGCGCATAGAGATAATCCTTGCAGTCTAGGAACAGAAAATGTCCCGCATCGAGCGCAAGCGAAAGAACCACTCCCAAAAAGGCAAGGGTGACACTGGATGCCTTGACAGCGACCGATTGGCGAAGGACTTCCACGCGTTCATCGAAAAAACGTTTCAGGTCTTCTTCCGAATAGACCTTGCCGTGCGACTCGAGAATTTTCTGGGCGAGGATGACATTTTCCGGATTCCACTCGTCCTGCTTCTGCAGAATTTCGATAAGTTCCTCATCGGAAAAATTGCCGAGCATTTCCATGCTCACCTCGTCCGCACTCGAAACACCGGCACGAACTCCCGCCTCGAGGATTCTGCGCGCCCGGTCGATGTCCTTTGCGTGGACCCGCACGATGCACGAATCCGCGCCGCGATTCTGGAAATCAAGTCCCAGCGGATCGCCTCCCATATTCGCATCGTTTATCAGGTTCGCCTCGATAGCGTTTTCTTCCAGCAGAGCGACCAGGGCTTTTGCCTCGTCGAGCGAGCCGAACGATTCGAGCGTCATCCATTCCAACATTTCGCCTTGTTCAGACATGCTTCATCTCCTCGAAAATCCGCTTCCAACCGCTTTCGGGAATTTGCGCCCCAACGACCTGGACGACTTCGTTTGCGACAAGGCTTCCCAACGCTCCGGCACGATCTAGCGAATATCCGGACAGCATCCCATAGAGAAATCCCGATGCCCACAGATCCCCGGCCCCCGTCGTATCGACAGCCTTCGCCGTTCCCGACTTCACCCGGAAAACCTCTCCATTCGACGCGACAAGCGCACCGCGCGCCCCGAGCTTCACCACGGCCACATCGCAAAGTCCGCCAAGCTTTTCAAGAGCGGCTTCCTCCGAAACGCCCGTAAAGGCCTTCGCCTCGTCCTCGTTCGCAATGAGGATGTCAATATCCCGCGCGGCAAAGAGCCTGTCAAAAAGCGCACGGCAATCGTTCACCACGCCGAACGAACCGAAATCGAGTACGGTCTTCGCCCCGAACCGATGCGCCATCTGCGCGATTTTCACAAAGCAGTCCTCGCTGTAAGCCCGGTAACCTTCCAGGTAAAGGATGCCGACATCGTCAAAAAGATCCGGGGAAATTTCCGATGCATAGAAATCGTTCGAAGCGCCAAGAAATGTAAACATCGTCCGTTCCGCATCCGGCGTCACCGCGGAAAGAACCGTTCCCGTCGCCACGGAAGATTTCGTCATCCGGTTTTCCACGCCGCACATTTCGAGATACTGCGCAAACCGTTCGCCTAATTCATCGTTTCCGACTTTCGATAAAAAGGAAGCCTTGCCGCCGAGCTTCGCCACCCCGACAATCGTATTGCAGGCGGAACCTCCCGGCACGATTTGCGGATTTTTGGTTCGGGCAAGCAGCTTTCGGAGAGCCACATCATCAACGAGATTCATCCCGCCCTTCGAAACGTTCGCTTCGCGAATCCAACCGTCATCGACTTTTGCAAGCAGATCGACCAACGCGGCACCAAAACCCAAGACTTTTTTCATAGAGGACCTCTGCTAGAATCAAAAGCGCCGACCGTTCCGACGGGCGCTTTCCCTGATTAAAAACGACTTTTCCGATTCCGTAAGCGAAGCGATTCCGTTTTCGCTCACTTTTTTAAGGATCGCGTTCAGCTCCTTTTCGTTATCCAGATAGCGCACTTCCCCTTCGAGCGGTTCCGCGGCGCTTTTCGGGTTTTCCCGACGGCGGTCCGAAAGGTTTCCCCGGAGCCTGTCCCAGACGCGATTTTCGAAAAAATACATGCACACGAACCCGGAAAGGATTCCTCCCAAGTGCGTGAAATGGGCAATCGTATCGCCGGAGTTCGCAAAGAGGACGTCCAACGCGATAAACACCCAGATGGCATGCTTGATCCGCATCGGCACGATAAAGAAAAGAAGGATCATCCGATTCGGAAAAAGCTTCGCATAAGCGACAAAGACGCCCATCAGCGCCCCGGACGCCCCGATGATGAAAGCCATCGGGTTCATCGCACCGAACAGGTAGAACGGAATGCTGAAAATACCCGCAAACACGGCGCAGAAAAGATACAGAATCCAGAAGCGTCGAAATCCGATTTCTAACGCGACATCGTCGCCGAACATCCAGAGGGCGAGCATGTTAAAAAGGAAATGCCAAATATTCACATGCAAAAAAGCGTAAGTCAAAAAGCGCCAGATATCCGTGTAGGCTACGGGAACAAGCGCCCCATAACCCAGAACAAACGACTCGATGCCCGACAATCCAAACAGGTTCGAGAGGAAGCAGATAGCAAAGAGAACCGCATTGATCGAAAGCAAGATGCGGATCGGTGACGAGAGTTCTCTAAAGGGTTTCAGTCCGAACATCGGGCATATCTCCGTTGCATAAGTCGTTGAAGATGGAAGGGGGAAGCATTTTCGAGACATCGCCGCCAAAGGAGAGGATTTCCCGTACCGCCGAACTCGAAATCGCCGCATATTCCGGTTCAACCGGAAAAAAAACGGTCTCGGCGAGAGGATTCAACCGGCGGTTGTTCCACGCGAGATGTAACTCTGCATCGAATTCGGAAGCGGACCGGATTCCGCGAACCAGAAAGTTTCCGCCGACTTTTTTCAGGTAATCCACCGTCAAGCCGTCAAAGGAATCCACGGAGACATTTGGCACCGCGCCAAGAGCTTTTTCGATGAGGCGGACACGCCTTTCAACGGAAAGAAACGGACTTTTCCGCCTGTTTACCCCGACCAATACGACAACCGAATCAAAAAGCGCAGAAGCCTTTTGCACAATGTCGAGATGCGCCAACGTGAAAGGGTCAAACGAACCGGCAAAAACGGCTTTACGATTCATGTTCCAAATTTACAAAGTTGCATGGAAAAAGACGAGAGAGCTTTCCCCGTAAGGACGGATTCGCCCGAGCTTCGCCCATTCCGGTACGCTTCGGGAGGGAACTTCAAAGACCGCGATTCCCGAAGGCTGGAGCAGTTCGAGAAACGGTCGCAGGTCGGGATAGGCTTCCGTAAAAGGGGGGTCGGCATAGATAAAGTCAAAACGTTCGTTTGAATTTCGCGCCTTTTCCAAAAATTTCGACACATCGGTCACGCACAGGTGAAGCGATTCCGAAATTCCGAGCGACCTGTAAGACGCTTCGAGGGAACGCGCCTGGGGAAAATTCTTTTCGACGGCGGCAACCGACTTCGCTCCGCGGCTGAGAAACTCCATGCCCACGATTCCCGAACCCGCAAAGAGATCGAGCACCCGAAAATCCGAGACGTCCTGCAAAATATTGAACAGGGCTTCCCGGGCCTTCGCTCCGGTCGGACGCGTTTTGGACGTTAGCGGAGAAGCGACGAGGCGACCGCGGAGCGTTCCGCCGGTAATTCGGATAGGCATCAGTTCGACGAATAGATGACAAGCGTCATCGCGGTCAAAATGCCGTTCTTGCCGGAAGCGGTCATCTTGACGCGTTCCACTCCCACGCGGACAGGACTCTTGGCAAGAGCCTCGATAAAGTGCAGGACGGTTTGGAAATCCACCGTGGAGGTTACTTTGTACGTAAACGACTTGTAAACGCCAAAGTCCTCGACCTTCGGATTCTTTAATCCCGAGAAGCGCATTTTTCCATTCGCATCGAGACCGCGAAGCGCGTCAAGTTCCCCGGCGATTTCGCTTTCCTTGACAAAGGGAATCGGACCGGGCTTTGCGGATCCTTCAACCTTCGCAGAAATGATGCCGTAAGCGGTAAGCGACGTTGCCGGAGCGTTTTCCGGAAGTTCCGGAGTCTTGAACTCGGCGCTTCCCATTTTCAGGCGTTCGAGATAATTCCGCTGCACGTTCGGCGATTCTGCAACACCGCGGATGTAGTAGAAATTCGGTGCGGCGTATGTCAATTCGGCAAAGCTGACGCCATCCGGAGTCACGGCATTGATAAAGGCAAGGATCTGCGCCGCCATCGATTTTTCATAGGCGACTTTTTCCATCGGCAGGAAGGAAGCGAAGTCCGATCGTTTTTCCATCCCGAACATCGAAGGCTGCACATCCTTTACCACGCGTTCCGCCGAACTCGCCAGGGCTTCGCGAACCGCCGCTTCCTCGGCAGCGGCACGACGGCTCTCGATGGAACCACCGGCGGAAGTCGTCCGCCCGGACTGTCTGAGATTCAGTTCCGGTCCCACACGGCTCGGATCGTCAATTCCAAAGGCTTCGAGAATCGGCATCGGGAATACGCCTTCGAGCACCCGCGGAAGCCCGGCTACTTTCAAGAAAAGAATCCCGCAAGCAACCAAGACGACAAGCGAAACCACGGCAATCCCGATTTTCTTCGACCCGAATTTTCGCGATTCCGACGAGGCGACGACAACCGGGGCCGCCGCAACGGAAGCAGGACGAGAAGCCGCTTCGATTAAATTCAGTTCAATCATGATTTCGCACTCCTCAAAGCTACTCCGATAGCTCCGGCACAGGAAAGTACATGCCGAGCGCTTTCTTCCTCGATCGGAAGACGAATGTTCGCAAAGGAATCCATCGGAAGGACGGGGGAATCGCCTAAGACCTTTTTCAAATGTTCGACGAAAAGGATGTCTGTCGCCAGTTCCCCGCAGAGCAGGTATTGCGGAACCGTAACGCCGCACAAATCCGCCACGCTCTGGATTTGCTTTTCGATATTTCCGGCAAGTTCCGAATAAGCCTCTTCCCGCGCCTTTCCCGCCAAATCAAATGTCGAAACACAGCGGAGCGCGCGCAAATCGTCCTTTGAAACCCACAGGAGCATCACCCCGGTAACGTCCGCCTTGATAACGCACTTCGTCTGGGAATCGAGACCGGTCCCCACATCCAAAAGATTCATGATTGAAAGCGCATCGACTTCGAGGATCTTCGGGGCTATCTGCTGGTTACGGAAACCTTTGCGGACGGAATTCACCCAGGCCTTGCGGAGCGCAATCATGAGGACGGTCCGTCCCAAATCCGCCGACCCGCCCAGTTCCACGAAATCCAGTACGTATTCGTTCACGTTCGTATTGACAAGCGTTCCCAAATACCATTCCACGTATTCCCGGACATTTTTAGCCTCCGGCGGAACAAACAGTTCGCGGACAACCGCCCGAAACGACGGTACGGTGAGACCAACCGAGCCGACCTGGATATCTTCGTTTGCAGAAAGCCAGGCTTGGAGCGCGGCTTCAAAGGAAGAAACGTCGTCTAGCGGGTTCGTTTCCGTATCGAGTATCGCCGTTTTCACGACCTTCTGTTTCTGAGGGTCATAAAGGGCGACCTTGAGCAGGACTTCGCCCGCTTCAATGCCTAGGTGCAATTTGGTATCGGCCATAGTATAATCGTTCTGTTTTCTTTTAAAACTAGTCAAAAACGATAAAGGTGAGAATCTTTTCCGCTTTTTTTTTGCCGATTCCCGAGACTTTTTTCAAGTCCCCCGGACCCGCAAAACGCCCGTGGAGCGAACGGAAGGCGACGATTTTCTCGGCGAGCTTGGGTCCTACGCCGCTAATCGCACAAAGTTCTTCCACCGTCGCCCGGTTGATCGCTATCGGGAAACGGACCGCTGGTTTCACCTTTTGGGAGCGTTCCTTTTTCGGTTTCGCCGCCTGTTCCGCTTTGCGGAGAGACTGTTCGGGTAAGCCGTCGCCGGTCGCTTCGCGGGATTCTTCCGCATAGGAAAATTCCTCGATTTGCGGCACCGGATCCCACGGAGAGAACCTGACGATAAGACCGAGAGCGAAAAGGCAGAGTGCTAATATAAAGACCTTCTTCTCAGGCCCGTTCATCTGCCGCCTTCAGAAGGCCGAGGAACAGCGGAGCGGGTTTGAGAAGCGAACTTTTGAGTTCCGGGTGGAACTGGCAAGCCATGAAATACGGGTGATCCGGAAGCTCCATGATCTGCATGATGTCTTCATCTTTCGCCTTTCCCGAAAACACGAGACCGCCCTTTTCAAGCCGTTCGACATACTTCGGATTGACTTCGTAGCGGTGGCGGAAGCGTTCGCGGATTTCGGAAGCCCCATAGATTTTCTCGGCAAGCGTCCCCTTGCGGATGAGAACGTCATGACCGCCGAGACGCATTGTCGCGCCCATTTCCTTGATCTTGTCCTGGCCGGGCAGGTAGGCGATGACAGGTTCCTTCACGTGGTGCGTCGGCGTTTCCGTTTCCATCGTCCCGGCATCCTTCATGCCGCAGACATGGCGTGCGAATTCCACGACGGCGAGCTGCATCCCGTAGCAGATTCCGAGGAAGGGAATCTTGTGTTCGCGGACATACTGGATGAGGACAATCTTGCCCTCGATTCCGCGGATACCGAAGCCTCCGGGAACGATGACGGCATCGACTCCCTGCATATCGCCGGCAACTTCTTCGGGATGCGTTTCGAGCTTTTCCGTATCGATCCAGCGGATGACAACATGGACGTCCAAGTGCGCCGAAACATGGTTCAACGCTTCGACGATACTTGCGTAGGAATCTTCAAGGCGCGTATATTTTCCACCGATGGCGACCGTCAGGACCTTGCGCGGGTTCACCTCGTTCCGGTTCAGCGTATCGACCAGGCGGCTCCAGTCATCGAGTTTTGGCGGAGCGTAAATCCGGAGCTTCTTCAAGAGGATTTCGGGAATGCCTTCCTTGTCATAGACGAGCGGACATTCATAGACATGCTTGACATCGACGCCGGAAATCACGTGGGAAGCGGGCAGGTTGCAGAAAAGCCCGATTTTTTCCTTGATATGGGGTTTCAGGAATTCTTCGCAGCGCGCAATGATGATGTCCGGGTAGATGCCGCGTTCGTTCAGGTCGCGGACGGACATCTGCGTCGGCTTGGATTTCTGCTCCTTGACGCCGGACGGAATCGGCACGTATGTCAGATGCACGAACATGCAGTTTTCGTTTCCGACTTCGTGCGAAAGTTGGCGGGCCGCTTCGATAAAGAACTGGTTTTCGAGGTCGCCGACCGTTCCGCCGATTTCTATCAGAACGACATCCGCGTTTTCACCGTTCGCCACTTCGTAAAAGTGTTCCTTGATGGCGTTCGTCACGTGCGGAATGAACTGGACCGTATGCCCCAGATAGTCTCCGCGACGTTCCTTTTCGAGGATGAGCTTGAAGACCTTTCCCATGGTGAGGCTCCATTCGGAGCGGGCGACAACATTCAAGAAACGCTCGTAATGCCCGAAGTCCATATCGACTTCCCCGCCGTCGTCGAGAACATAGACCTCGCCGTGTTCCGTCGGGTTCATCGTGCCGGGATCCGTATTCAGGTAGCCGTCGCACTTGACGGGGACAACTTTCATCCGCCCGGAAAGAAGCGCTCCGATGCTCGCCGCGGCAACGCCCTTGCCGAGACCGGAAATCACGCCGCCAGTGACAATGATGAATTTCGTCTTTCCGTTATAGGTATTTTCCGTTTGATTCATGTGTATCCATTCTTTTCAAGAGAGATTCGACCTTTTGCACGTCGGACGGTAAGTCGACCGACGCCGAAAGGGATGTACAAAAAACAACGCGAACAGGACGCTTTCCCAAGATGCGGAGCTGCTCTAGGGAACGTTCCTTTTCCGTTTTCGACTGCGGAAGGCTCGAAAATTCCTCCCGGGATTCAGCCGAATACGCATAGACTCCGACATGGCGAAACCATTCCTTTGGACCATCCGGGATCTCGCGCGTAAACTCGGTTGCGTATCCCGAAGCATCCACGGAGACTTTCACGACGGAAAGGACGTTCCTGTCCGATGCGGCGAGAGGCGCCGCCACCGTGATCCAGGAAGCGGGCTCTTCGGAAAGCACCTTCGCTACGTCCCGGAGCATCTGCAGATCCGCCAAGGGTTCGTCACCCTGTAGATTCACGACGAGATCGAGTCCGAGCATTTTCGCGGCTTCGCTTACGCGGTCGGAACCGGTCACCGCCTCTCCCGTGAGAACGCCCCGGAACCCGGCGCTTTCTACCGCCTTTAAAATACGAAAGTCGTCCGTAGCACAGACGACACTCTTAAAACACCCGGCGGCAGTGGCTCTCTCCAAAGTCCGAAGAATCATCGGACGCCCGCAGATGGGGACAAGAGGCTTTCCCGGAAACCGGGAAGATGTAAACCGTGCGGGAACAATGCAGTGTACGTCGGGCATGGACGCTTACCCGATCACCTTGGGAATGACGAAATGATCGTTTTCGACATCTGGCGCGTTCGCAAAGGCCTGTTCGTGGGAAAGCGAGGCTTGCGGAATGTCCTCCCGGAGAACCGTCGGCGCATCTTCTACGCCCGTCATCGGGGAAACGTCCGAAAGGTCTAGCGACTTCAGATCTTCCATGTGGTGCAGGAGCTCGTCTAAGCGACCGGAAAACGAATCAATGTCCGCATCCGAAAGCTTGAGACGGGAAAGCTTCGCGATTTTCAGGATTTCTTCTTTACTCAGCATGTCAGACCTTTTTCCAAAAAGTTCACCCGATGAAAATAAAAAAATTCTTCGGGTTTCGCTAGTCCAAAATTTTCAAGCCCGCATATTTCAGGATGAGCTTTCTGACATTTCCGTCAAAAAAGCGCACTTCTACACGCGCATTTTCGCCCGAACCCGATATATTGGTCACGGTGCCGCGCCCGAACTTCAGATGTTCCACGTGGACACCGCGATGGAGCGGGTTCTCGCAATCCTTGTCATAGACGATGCGCGGGCCTTTTTCCGCCTTTTCGACGACCGGCGGGTTCTTGTACACGATGCGTTCCGTTTTGCGGAAGTCCGAACGGGAAGAACTTGAAGCGGAATACGGACGAGGCGAAAATTTCCGTGCGCCGAAAGAGGGACGCTCGGAGGCGTAGCCGCGGAATCCCCGGTTCCAGGGTCCCTCGGAAAAACGATCGTTTTCCTCTTCACAACGCCCTTCGACAGAAACCGTCACGGGGTCGATTTCTTCGAGAAACCTCGACGGGGGAAACGGTCGGAGCGATCCTTGCCAGAAGCGCCTTCCGGCATGATACAGATAGAGCTTGAACCGTGCGCGCGTGCAGCCCACGTAAAACAGGCGACGTTCTTCTTCGGACTGTTTCTTTCTGTCTTCGGGAGAGTCAAGCAGGTTCGATTCGCGGACAAGCGGGAAAACGCCCTCGTCGCAGCCGGCGATGTGGACCGTATCGAATTCGAGACCTTTCGCCATGTGAATCGTCATCAGCGTCACGCGGGTTTCCGCCTGTTCCACCTTCTTGTCCGCATCCGTCAAGAGGGAAATTTCCTGCAGGAATTCATCGAGGCCCTTGTCGGGATTTTCCTCTTCGAATTCCCGGAATGCGTTCACCATTTCATCCAGGTTCCGCCCGCGTTCGTCCGCGGTCGTGTCGTCGTCTTTTTTGAGATATTCCTTGTAGAACGAATCCCTGATGACGCGTTCCGCAATTATCGGGAGAGCCTCGCCAGAACTTAAAAGCGAAAGCCAGGAAGAGACGACATTTCGAAAGCCTTCGAGACCTTTCGCCGTGCGCCCGCCCTTCGCCATTTCCACGGGCAGCGCTTCCCAGAGGGAAATTTCCTTTTCCGAAGCGACGGCCCGGAGTGCGTCGAGCGTTCCGTTTCCGATGCCGCGGGGAGGCGTATTGATAATTCGGAGAAACGCCGCATCGTCCTTCGGGTTCGAAAGGAGACGCATGTAGGCGAGAATGTCTCGGACTTCCTTTCTGTCCCAGAACCGCGTCCCGCCGTAGATGACACAGGGAATCCGGCGGTCGTTCAGCGCCTTTTCTATCGCGCGGGATTGGGCGTTCGTGCGATAAAAAATCGCCGTTTCCGCATACGAATCTTTTCCGGCATCGAGAATCCGTTTCGCTATCTGTTCCGCTTCGAAAATATCCGCAAGCACGTTCACCACGTGAATCGGCTCGCCGGCGGGCTCCCTGGAATAGACGTTTTTTGTCATCTCCAGAGGACGGTCGTTATGCGCAATGACGGAGCCTGCGCCTTTCACGATATTTGCCGAAGAGCGGTAGTTGCGTTCGAGCTTAAAGAATGTCACGCCGTCGAAATCGTGCGGGAAATTTCGGATGATTTCGATGTTCGCGCCGCGCCAGCCGTAAATGCTCTGGTCGTCATCGCCGACGACGGTTACGTTCTGGTGCGTCCGGTCGATGAGAAGCTTCAGAAGTTCATACTGGACATCGTTCGTGTCCTGGTATTCATCGACAACGACATACCGGAAACGGTTCGCAAACTGCAGCGCGACCTGCGGAAGCCTCTGAAGAAGATCCACGGTATTCAGCAGAAGGTCGTCAAAATCCAGCGCGTTCGCCTCGGCGAGCTTCGCCTGGTAATCGGAATAGATTCCCGCCATCTGCTTCTGGTCCGGAAAAGCGGCCTTCTCCATCGCAATCGTCGGCGTCTGCAAGACCATCCGATAAGTTCCGTCGGGTTTCGGTTCCTTATAGACGCTGTTCTTGTAACGCGAAATGGCGGAGCGTACCTGCTTGAGCTTCTGCGCGTCCATCTCGTCCGCAAAGATGGGCTTTAAAATTTCCTTCAGAATTCTTTTCTGGTCGTCATCGTCGTAAATCGAAAAATTCCGGTTCACCTTCCAGCCAAGCGTCTGGACAATCCGTTCGTTCGCCAGGCAGAGCCTTAAAATCCGGACGCAAATCGAGTGGAACGTTCCCATCCATTCGAGATTCACCCGTCCCGAAAGAATTTGCTGGATGCGGGTTTTCATTTCCCGGGCGGCCTTGTTCGTAAAGGTCACAGCGAGAATCCGTCTCGGATCAACGCCCTTGTCCGAAATCAGGTAGGCTATTTTGTATGTAATCGTCCGGGTCTTCCCCGAGCCTGCCCCCGCAAGAATCAGAGCGGGACCTTCCGTCTTTGCCGCCGCGGCGACCTGTTCTGCGTTAAGCTCCTTTTTCAGACGTTCCAGATCGACTGTTCCCATCAGTCTTCATCCTTCGATGAAGCCGCGAGAACCTGTTCAATCGTCGTTAAGCCGTCGAGAGCCTTCTGCATTCCGTCCATGCGGAGCGTGATCATGCCGCATTCCTTCATCGCGAGCTGCTTGATGACCTCGCCCGAGGCCCTTTTGACAACCGCATTCCGGACCGCTTCGTTAGGAACTAAGAACTCGTAGATGCCGCAACGGCCCTTGTAACCTGAACCATCGCAATGCTCGCAGCCTCTTCCATGGTAGAATTGCATGTCGGGCGACAGGTGCAGTTCATCGCGGAGTTCCGGGGAAATTTCGACCGGTTCCTTGCAATGCTTGCAGATCCGGCGCACGAGGCGCTGCGCGAGAATTCCCTTGATGACGGTCGCCACGAGGAACGGTTCGAGCCCCATTTCGAGAAGACGCGGATAGGAACCCGCCGAGTCGTTCGTGTGGAGCGTGCTAAAGACAAGGTGTCCCGTCAGAGCCGCTTCGATGGCCATCGAAGACGTTTCCTTGTCGCGCATTTCGCCTATCATGATAACGTCCGGGTCCTGGCGCAAGAGGGCGCGGATTCCCGCGGCAAATGTGAACCCCGCAGCCGGATTGATCTGCCCCTGGTTTACGCCTTCGATATTCAGTTCCACCGGGTCTTCCATCGTCGAGATGTTTATCGTCGGATCGAGAATTTCGCGGATCGAGGCGTAGAGCGTCGTCGATTTACCGGAACCGGTCGGACCTGTCACGAGGACGATTCCGTTCGGCGAATTGATGGCATCCTGGAACTGCTTGAACATCACCGGGGCAAAGCCCATATCCTTGAGCGGGAACTGTCCCGAATTCGGATCGAGGATACGCATGACTATCTTTTCGCAGACGCCGCGCTTTCTGAGCGAGACCGGGAAGGAGCTCACACGCAAGTCCACCTCGCTTCCGCGGTAGCGGACGGTGAATCGTCCGTCGAGCGGTTTTCTCTTTTCGGCGATGTCCATCTTCGAGAGAAGCTTGATGCGCGAAATGATCTGGGACATGAGACGCGCCGGAATCGGGGCCTGGACCTGCAAATCGCCATCGATGCGGTAACGGAGCTTGAGATAGGTTTCCTGCGGCTCGAGGTGAATATCGGAAGCCTTGCGGGCAATCGCCTCCTGGATAAGCGACGTCACAATCTTTACGACCTGCTGGCCTTCCTCGTCGGTCAAGTCCGATTCCTGGACCTGTTCCGCTTCCCTATCGACGGTTTCGAGTTCATCTCCGCCTTCCTCTTTCGCCTTGTTCAAAAGGGCTTCGAGAGAATCTCCCTGTGTGGAAGACGCATAAGTCCTGTCGATCGCCGCCATCACGTCTTTCTCGCTCGCCATCACGATGTCCACGTCCATCTGGACCTTGAACTTCACGATATCGAGAACGCGCATGTTCGTCGGATCCGTCATCGCAATCGTGAGCGTCTTGTCCGTTACGAACAGCGGAACTATCTTGTAGATGCGGCAAACATCTTCCGAAATGTAATTGTGCACATCCGGGTCGATGTTGAAATTCGAAAGCTTTACATAGGGGACTTCGAACTGGGCGGACAGGATTTCCACCAGACGTTCTTCCGGCATGAACCCGAGCGTAACCAGGATCCGTCCAAGCCGCTGGCCCGTCTTTTTCTGCTCTTCGAGTGCGCGGTTCAACTGGGATTCCGTGATGTAACCGTGCTTGAGCAAAAGCTCGCCGATCCGCATCCGGGTCGAATTTCGCATCTGGACGCCGAGGACATTCGTAAGGACTTCCTCGCTCACCATCCCGAGGCGCACTAGAATTTTGGAAAGGGCGATGCCCGTGCGCTCGTGCTCGCTCTGCGCATGCTTCAACTGGTCTTCATCGATAATGCCTTGACGCAGCAGAAGTTCGCCGATTTTTGATTTTCCTTGACTCATAAATGGGACCAGCAGCTCGCTTGAATGATTTCTGTTTTTCCGGAGAGATTCCGCATTTCCACGCCCGAACCTTCGAGCACTTCGCCTACGGGATAAACCGGAATTTTATTTTCTGAGAATATAACTTTTGGGAGGTTTGACGTGAAAAGCAACCTGTAATCCTCGCCGCCTTTGAGCCAAAATTCCCGCGGATCGACCCCGTACTTTTGGGCGAGCAGGGACGCGACCGGGTGCACAGGAACCTTTGATTCATCGATCCGGATCTTGACACCGGAAGAAAGCGCGAGATGGTTCAGTTCCGAGCTCAGACCGTCGGAAAGGTCGATGCAACCGCCGCGGACTCCGGCGCGCAGGAGTTTCGACCCGAACCGCTCGTCGATTTTCGGGGAAAGATGTTCCGCAACAACTTCCGAAAGCTCCGGGTCGGCATTCTTTCCATGCAAAAACGCCCAAAGGCCGGCACCGCTCGCCCCGAGAGGACCCGAAACATAGACCGTATCCCCAGGACGCGCCCCTGAACGGCGGAGAGGCGTCCCGTCCACACGCCCGAGCATCGTAATCGAAAAAAGTCCCTCGTCCGAGGAAACGATGTCTCCGCCGATAAGCGAAATGCCCCGTTTCCGAAACCCTTCGGCAAAGGCTTTCGCCACGCGTTCGCGGACCGAGCTCTCCCAACTCCGGTTCACGCAGATGCCAAGAAGCGCGATTTTCGGTATGCCGCCCATCGAAGAAATGTCCGAAACATTCGAGACGATGCACTTTTCCACGGCTTCTTCCGGAGAGGACCAGTCCAGGCGAAAATGCGAATTCTCGGCGGACATGTCCTTCGTGACAAGCCAACCGTCAAAGGCGGCGCAGTCGTCCCCCGCACCGAACCAGAAGCGTTCCCGCGGAGAGACGCCATCCATCGGGACGTCGCGAGAAAGGACCTTTTTAATAAAGTTGAATTCCCCGAGAGGGGGGAAATGCAGAGAAGAATTTTCCATTTTGGAAGAAATCTAACTTTTTTAGTTATCTTTATGCCGTGGGCCATATATTTTTCATTGCGGACTCCGCCGCGACCGATCTTTCGGAACTTTCCAACTGGACTCTCGATTGGATGCTTTCCCGCAATATGCCCGCAGACACGGCCATCTACAGTTGCCAGGGAATTAAGCAAGGCGAAAAGGCTCTCGAAACTCCGCTTTCCCAGGGAGAATCCCCCGCTCTAATCGTCCTCGATCACGGGGCCTTCCCGACAAGCGAATCCGTAGCCTTCGGAAAAAAGCTCCGCGACGCAATTCCCGAATCCTGGATCATCGAGCTGGTCGAAAAGGATTATCCGCTGCCCGAACGGAGCGACGAAGCGTTCTTCATGCCAAAGCCCATCAAAAAAAGCGATTGGGAAGATGTCCTGGAACACGTATTCGTAGAAGCCTGTTCCCCGCAATGGTCTAACGTCACCCCATTCCAGCCTTAAAATGAAAAAAGGAATCGCCTATTTCGGCGTGCGAAATCCCGAGCGCACCATCGAAGACCTCAAAGAAATCAAGTCGGCGGGATTTACCCACGTGCTACATACCTGGTCGGAAGAAGACCTCCAATACTATCCGAAAACGATGAAGGAAATCATCGCCTCTTCCACGGGACTGGGACTGAACGTCTATGTAAATCCCTGGGGCGTCGGGCGCGTCTTCGGCGGAGAAGCCTATTCGGAAATCACCGCCCGCGATCATTCGCTCTGCCAGGTCTCCTTAGACGGGAAGCCCTCTGTCGCCGCCTGCCCGAATAATCCCGGTTTCCGCGCCTACATGCACCGCTGGATAAACACCGTGTGCGATACCCAGGCAGAAACGATTTTTTGGGACGAGCCGCACTTTTACTTTGAAAAGGGAAGACTCGAAAACTGGGCGTGCCTCTGCCCGGAATGCCAAAAAAAGTTCCGGTCCGCATTCGGATACGAGATGCCCCGCTCGCTCACCGATGACGTAAAAGCTTTCCGGGAAAATTCCCTGGTCGAATTTCTCGACGAAATGACATCCGATGTCCACGCTCACGGCAAAAGGAACTGTGTCTGTCTGCTCCCGCCGTGGTTTCCGGCAGGTCTCGACAACTGGGAATGCGTTGCAAGCCTCCCCGCCGTCGATGAAATCGCCTGCGATC
The DNA here is from genome assembly GCA_963656065.1 of Alistipes onderdonkii. GTDB lineage: Bacteria > Fibrobacterota > Fibrobacteria > Fibrobacterales > Fibrobacteraceae > Hallerella. Next base: position 98,479 of record CAVKGV010000004.1, on the reverse strand, counting down.
CTTACTGGGAATGCGGAGCATCCGAAGAATCCGTCCAAAAGACATACGCCGAAGTTTCCGCAAAAATTTTCCAGCTCTCCAAAAAGTTCGGGAAAGAACCGCAGATGTGGATCAAGAATTACCGGATAGAACGCGGCAGGGAAAACGACATCCACCTAGCGACAAAAGCGGCACGGGCCGCAGGCATCGAAAACATCTTTGCCTGGTCGTTCAAGGGGAATGCCTATCTTTCCTGGCTTGCCTCCGACGATCCGCTCGCTGTCTGGAAAGCGCAAATCGAAGCTTTACGCTGAACCTGGCCGTTCTTAATTTTCCACTTCCACTTCGTCGGGATTTGTGACGCGGACTTCGATTCTGCGATTCTGCTTTCGTCCCTCTTCCGTATCGTTCGACGCCTTCGGACGGGAATATCCGTAGCCCACCGCCGTGACGCGATCTTTCGAAATTCCCTTGCGAATCATATAGTCCCGGACGCTGTTCGCCCGGTCCTCGGAAAGCTTCTGGTTGAATTCTTCGCCGCCTTCGGAACTCGTATGCCCTTCGATTTCCACTTTCGCCTTCGCATTTTTCTTGAGCCCGGCAATCGTTCGGTCAAGCGTCGAAAGGGATGACGGCACAAGCTCCGCGCTTCCGGCCCGGAACGAGATTCCCGAAAGTTCCGCCCGCGTATCGTCGAACGCGACGTTTACCGAGCCGTAGCTCGCCCGAGGAGAAACATATGGCGTCTCGCCGCATTCAAAAGGTCCGGTCAGGCTTTCGCAAAGAATCCGATAGGTATCTTCGCGCGGAATGAGGAAAGAAGCTTCGCCATAGCCGTTCGTCCTGACGACAATCTTGTTCTTCGGATTTTTCTCGCCGACAAAAGTGAGCGTTTTGTTCTTCTGCGGAACATCGTCAAAGTTCGTGTAGGAAATGTTCAAAACTGCATGCGTCTTGTTCGGGGTCAAATCCTTCGCCGCGGAAAAAGCCGCACAGCAAGCGATCACAAAAGCCAAGCGTTTCATCGATTCTCCAAGAGAACTTTTGGTTTCCAAAGGACTAGCCGTTCACCGCCTTGAAATCGGTCACGTTTTTCGCAAATTCCGCGAGATATTCCCGCGCATCGCTTGCGACCGTTTCCGGTTCGTAGCCAAACTTCTTTTCGAGGACGGATGCCGGAGCCGATGCGCCGAAGCGTTCTAGTCCGACAACCTTGCCGAAACCTCCGACGACATCTTTAAAGAGGACCGGAAGCCCGCTCGAAAGGGCGAAGACAGGCGTCCACGGAACGATGACGGAATCTCGGAACTTCTTGTCCTGAATCATAAAGAGTTTCGGGCTTATCATCGAGACGACCCGGACAGAGCGTCCTTCCTTGCGGAGAATTTCCGCGGCATCGTGTTCGAGCAAAACATCGGAGCCGTTTGCCACAAAGGTGAGGTCCGGCTTTTCGCCAGCCGGCGTATTGTCGCTAATAATATAAGCACCCTTCCGGCATTTGGAAGCTTCCGCATACCGGGAACTCCCGCTCGGGCATGGAAGCGTCCCGACTTTCTGCCGCGAAAGGATCAGCGCCGTCGGACTGTCTTCGTTTTCAAAAGCCATTTCCCAGGCGACAGTCGTTTCGGCGGGATCCGCGGGACGGAGAACGAGCATCTGCGGGCGTCCGTCCGCCTTGTTCAAATCTTCCAGCAAGCGGATCTGCGTTTCGTGTTCAATCGGCTGGTGCGTCGGACCGTCCTCGCCTACGCGGAAGCTGTCGTGGGTAAAGACATACTTGACGGGAAGCCCCTGCAAGGCTGCCATGCGGATGACAGGCTTCATAAAATCGCTGAAGACAAAGAATGTCGCGCAAATCGGGTAAAGACCGCCGTGAAGCGCAAGGCCGCAAGCGATAGCGCCCATCGTAAGTTCCGCGACACCGACCTGGACAAAGGCTCCGCCGAAATCGCCCGGCTTCATGATGCGCGTTTCGTTCAGGAATTTCTGTGTCTGGTCGCTGTTCGAAAGGTCCGCCGAAGAGCAGATGATGTTCCGGTAATTTTTTCCAAGATAGGCGAGAACCGTTCCCGAACTGTTTCGGGTGGCGACACCTTCCTTCTGTTCTAAGTTCTTGAGATCGAGCCGAACGCTTTTTCCCGAAAGCCACTTGCGGAGCGTTTCCGCCTTGTCGGGATTTTCCTTGTCCCAGGCAGCTTTTTTCTCCTTCCAGGCATCGGCGATAGTTTGAAGTTCCCCGAGGCGCGCGGCAAAGGCTTTTTCCACTTCCGGGAAAACCCGGAAAGGATTTTCGGCATCGCCTCCGAGACGGCGGACCGTTTCCTCGGTTGAAGCACCCGCACCGGAAAGAGGCTGTCCATGCGTGGAAACCTTGCCCTCGAAAGATTCGCCCGAAGCGCCGACTGCGCCTTTCGCCATCGTCGTATGCCCGATGACAATCGTCGGACGTTCCTTTTCGGCAAAGGCCTTCTTGAACGCGGCGCGGAGTTCCGGGATATTTTCCCCGTCGGCTTCGAGAACGTTCCAGCCCCAGGACTCGTACTGTTTCCTGAAGTCCTGGTCCATGACGTCTTCCGTCTTGCAGGAGAGCTGCACACCGTTTGCGTCGTAGAAGAATATAAGGTTCGAAAGCTTGAGATGCCCGGCAACGCGTCCGACACCGTAAGCGATTTCTTCCTGGATGCCGCCGTCCGAAACGAGCAGGACGGTCTTGTGTTCGAGGATGTCGCCGAACTGGGCGACCTTGTAGCGTTCCGCAATGGCGACGCCCGTGGCCATTCCCTGCCCTAACCCCAAAGGTCCCGACGAGTTTTCGATTCCATGCTCGACGGAAAGTTCCGGATGCCCGGACGTGATGCTTCCGAACTGGCGGAAGTTCTTGAGGTCTTCCATCGAGAGACGTCCCGTGAGGAGAAGCTCCGAATAGAGCAGCGGAGACATATGCCCCGGATCCATCAGGAAGCGGTCACGCGCTTCCCACTGCGGATTCTTCGGATCGAACCTGAGAAATTCCGCAAAGAGGAGCGTTACTGCGGTAGCCGCGCCCATCGCTCCGCCCGGATGCCCGGACTTCGCCTTTTCGACCATGGCGGCGGAAAGGATTCGAACATTGTCAGCAGCTCTTTGAATTATTGAATCGTCCACGGGAAAGCCTCTGTGAAAAATTTTCAAGCCAAATTTAGATTACATTCGGCAAATTCTCAACGGCAAAAAAGCAAAAGAACTATATTCACCCCCGATGAAAAGATTCAAGCGCATTTTTCAGAACCTGTGCCATCCAGTGGGAATCATCGGGACGCTCATCGCCCTAGCAATTCCGTTCCTTATCTATTTAGGTCCGAATGTCGGGGCGAAGGATGTCATCCGCGTTCTTGACCAAAGGCTTCCCTTTACGCTGTTTCTAGCCCAGCTCGCAGCGGGACTCATCCTCTTCTATCTTCTTTTCAAGGATTTCCGGACTTACCTGAAAGAGCATTTTCCGCCGCTTCCCTACCTCGTTCTCGTTTCCGTCTTCGCCCTTTTCGCGACAATCTTCGCCGGGACGCAGATAGAAGCCCGTCACCGCGTCCAGAGCGACGAAAGCGTCTTCATGGCGATAGCCCAGAACATGTACTTCAACCACACGACCGGAACGTGCGACGAAGGCGAATTCCAGAACGGTACGCTCGACTGCCATCGAAACTCCGACAGCTTCAAGACAAAGGGCCTTTCCTTTCTCTACCTCCTGGGAATGCCGTTCTTCGGCCCGGACCTGCACTGGGTTTTCCACGTGGAGCTTGCGATGCTTTTCTTCGCCGCGCTGCTCCTCTTCTTCGCCATCCGGGCATGGACGGAGGACGATCTGCTTTCCGCGCTTTCGAGTATCATCCTGTTTGCCCAGCCGACGGTGCTTTTCCAGTTCCGATCCATGTCCGTTGAGCCTCTCTACATTTTCCTTTCCGCGCTTTCCCTGTGGGTTTTCAAATGGGCTTTCGACCGCAACACGTGCCGCCACTGGATGCTAGCGGCAATCGTTCTCGCCTTCTTCGCCCAGACCCGCCAGGAAACGGTCTTCTGCCTCGCCGCGTTCCTCGCCATCGCCCTTCCGAAAATTCTCGACAGAAAAGATTCCAAGGCTCCGGCATTTTTTGTGACGCTTTCGATTTTTTCCGTCCCGGTCCTCCTCACGATCAGCTACTTCCAGGGATACAAATTCCAGGGAGGCGCCTATTCCGCCCACGGGCACTTCATCGAAAACCTAGTCGGGAACTGGTCCGTGATGACAAAGCCTCTTTTGGAAAACGGTCTTCTCGCCAACCCCTTCCTTTCAAGCTTCAACTACCTCTTTCTCCTCGGACTTGTCTTTCTGTGCATCCAGACGCTCCGAGAAATTCTCGCGAAAAGCTTCGGCATCAATGCGAAAATCGCCGGATTCCTTCTTCTCTACCACATCCAGACATACATGATTCTCGAAAACGTCTCGGGCGACTTCACGATAGAAATCAACCAGCGTTACGCCCTCGTGATGATGCCCACGATGGCCTTTCTTGCCGCATACGCCATAAAACACTTACTGTCTATCGCCTGCTTCCTTTTCGGAGCGACCCGTTTCAAGACAAGCTTCCGGGCGAATTTCCTCGCCACGCTTCTCATCGCCTCCGCCGCTTTCGGGAACACTTTTCACTACAAGGAAAGCTTCAACCGGAATATCATGTACAACCGGAACCACCTGACAACGGAAGAAGCGGAAATCTGGAAATGGCTAAACGCCCAACCCAAGAAGCCGCGACTGTTCGTCTATGGGAGGCCGTGGCACTTTATCGCCTACGGAGAATCGTCAATACACTACGACCGCGCACGAAAAATTTCGCCGGATTCCCTGGAGCGTTTAATCAGAAAATACGACGGCGAGGTTTACTACATCCGCGGGCTCGACTGCTGGGATTCCAAAACATATCACGCAAAGGCCGTGGAACGTCGCATTCCGACGACATGCGACGTCTTTGAACGCGAAGCGCAACTCGAAGACATCTATCGGGTGCTGGTCACAAACAACTACTGGGTCCGCATCGCAAAAATCCACGCCCGGAGAAATTACGACCCGGCAAAACTTTTCGCCTTTGGCTTCTGGCAGGGAAACCCCGAAACAAAGACTTTAATATTCAACTCGGCGGCATATCTGGAAACCGCGGAACCGTGGAAAATCCGCCTAACGCTCAACGGCGATTCTGTTTTCGAAAAACCTTACCGCAAGGGAGATTTCAGCGACACGCTGGGCGGACCGAAACTTCTCCCCGGATACAACAGGCTCGAAGCGGACATCCTCGATTCGACATCCGGCAAAGAAATCGCACATGTCGAAGATTACCGTTTTTTCCGATTCGAAGGCGCACTCCAGATGTCCCTGATGCAACCGACAGAAAATGTCCAAGGCTGGGGAGAACTTCACGTCAATTCGACGGTCGATGGCAACGCATTTACGCTTTCCGGCAGGAAATTTTCCGAAGGCTTCGGCACGCACGCTCCGAGCAGGACGAAATTCGATATTCGGGGGGAATTCAAACGTTTCACGGCAATGGTCGGTCTTGACGAAGAAAGTCTCTGCAGCGACGGAATTTCCTACAAAGTTCTCGGCGACGGGAAAATTCTCAGCCAGAACGGCGCCCTTTCGCCGGGGAAAATCGACACGCTCGACATTCCCGTCCGAGGCGTCCATTTCCTCGCCATCGTCACCGATTCTCTTTCAAGCAAGGACTGTGACCACGTCGATTTAGTCCATCCGGTTCTCTATCCCGAAACCAAACTCAACCCGAAAACCAACTAATGCTCCTATCCGTTATCATTCCCCTCTATAATGAAGAAGAAATCGTCGCAAAGACATTTTCCGTTCTCGAACAGGAACTTGCCGGAATCGAGCACGAGCTGATTTTCGTAAACGACGGTTCCACGGACAGAACGCGCGAAATCTTAGAGAGCATTCTCCCCAAAACACCGCAGAACACGCTCATCAATTTCAGCCGGAACTTCGGGCACCAGGCGGCGTTCAGCGCGGGCCTAAGGCACGCCCGGGGAAGAGCCGTCGTCATCATCGACGGAGACTTGCAAGACCCGCCAGCGCTCATCCGCGACATGCTAGAAAAGTGGAAGGAAGGCTACCAGGTCGTCTATGCGCAACGGAAAAAGCGCAAGGGGGAAACATTTTTCAAGAAGGCATCAGCGCATGCATTCTACAAGATTCTCCATTCGCTCACGAGCATCGACATCCCGATGGACACGGGCGACTTTCGCCTGATGGACCGCGTCGTCGTTGACCAGCTAAACGCACTCCCCGAGCGGAACCGTTTTCTCCGCGGACTTGTCTGCTGGGTGGGATTCAAGAGAATCGGAATCCTTTACGACCGCAAGGAACGCACCGCGGGAAAATCCAAGTATCCCTTGCGGAAAATGCTCCGGCTCGCGATGGACGGCATCACGAGCTTCAGCACCACACCGCTCAAGATAAGCTTTCTCACCGGAATGCTCGCAACGATTATCGCCTTCGGGCTTTTCGTCTGGAGCGTTCTCGAAAAATTCCTGAACCCGGTGACGACGGTTCCCGGCTGGGCATCCCTCATGACGGCAATCGTCTTCTTCGGAGGCATCCAGCTGATGAGCATCGGAATCCTGGGCGAATACATCGGACGAATTTACGAAGAAGTCAAGCAGCGTCCGCTTTACATCGAGGATAAGAAATGAAGCACAGTCTTTTTGTGATGAGCGCTCCTTCGGGCGCAGGCAAGACAACCCTCAAGGATCTGGTCATTCGGGAATTTCCCGACATGGTCTATTCCATCTCCGCCACGACGCGTTCCCCACGCGAAGGCGAAATCGACGGAGTCCACTACTTTTTCAAAACCCGGGAAGAATTTCAGCGGATGATTTCGAACGGTGAAATGGTGGAATGGAACGAGGTACACGGAAACTTTTACGGCACGCCCAAAAGCTTCGTGGAAAAAACGCTTTCCGAAGGGAAGCGAATACTGTTCGATCTGGATGTTTTCGGGAAGGTCAATTTCGACAAAGTTTACCCGGAAGCCGTCGGCATCCTGATTCTCCCGCCATCGCTCGAGATTCTCGAAGAACGTCTGCGGAGGCGCGCTACGGATTCCGAAGAAGTCATCCGCCTCCGGCTCGAAAACGCGAAGAAGGAAATCCGGTTCGCCAAGGAACACGGCAAATACGAATACACGATCGTGAACGACAATCTCGAAATTGCCGCGGACAAGTTGAGACGAATCCTTTCCACGTAAGAACGATTCGCCAGTAGCCGTCTGAAATTTCGGCTCCAAGCTCTAAGCTCCGACCTAGATCCTATCGGTCGCGAACTCCCTCCAGGATGACAGCAGAACGTTCATGTCCGCCGTCATTCCACTCTCAACACTCCACTCTCAGATCAGACTCGGCGTGGCCACGGGGGTGGTTGCAAGGAAGGGGGACCTTGGCCTTTCGCAACTCGGAAAGGTCCCCCTACCTTGCCCCTCGCCGGGAAGGCGCACTCCCGCCGACAGGCGGAAAAGGGTCGCTTCGCAACAAAAACATCTCCACTCTAAGCACCAAGCTCTGACCTAGATCCTATCGCTCCGCGTTACTCCGCTCCAGGATGACAGCAGAACGTTCATGTCCGCCGTCATTCCACTCTCAGCCCTAATTCTTCCAAATCGGAATATCCCAGTCTGATCTAATGGCGAACAAGAAATTCCTTGCCTTAAAAACGAAACGGATATACTTTAAAAATGTGACTGGAAAAGAGCTTCGGCGAAAGGTTCACGCAAGGCATCCGCCTTCGGAACTCGTAGATGTTTCCTTCCGAAGTTCCCGGTTTCATTAAAGTCTGCCTCTTTCGGGGCAGACTTTTTTCATTCGTATTTCAGCCGTTCCGTCTTGCCGGGAGCAAAGGAGCCTAGACGGTAAGTGAACGTCGTAAACCGGTTCAACTCTTCAAAGGCTTCGATGACCGTGGGAGCTTTCGGGTTTCCGAGAAGGGACGCATAAAAGATGTATCCCCAAGGCTTATCCGGATTCGGACGGCTTTCGATGCGCGTCATGTTGATTCCCCGTTTGGCAAATGCGCCGAGAGCTCCGTAAAGTGCGCCAGGCTTGTCGTCGTTCGAAAGTTCAAAGAGGATGACCGTCTTGAGGTCGGTTCCCGGAAAAACCGGTTCGGGTTCTTTCTGTATTGCGTAAAACCGGGTGAAGTTCACACCCTGGATGTTTTCGAGATTCGACTGGAGAATATCAAGTCCATATAGTTTTGCCGCATAGGAACTCGCGATTCCGCCGTCGGTGAGATTTTTCCTTTTAGCCACTTCTTCCGCGGATCCCGCCGTATCAAAGAATACGACTTTTTCTATCGCCGGATGTTCGTTAAAGAAACGGCTGCACTGGGCAAGCGCCTGCGGATGGCTCATCACGCGTCGGAGCGTCTGGAGACTTGCGCCCTTGTTCGCGCAAAGACAATGTTCGATCTGGAGCTTGACTTCGCCTACAATCGGATGCCGCCACTTCGCTAACAGATCATAATTTTCGTAAATGGATCCCGCTGTCGAATTTTCTATCGGAATAGCGCCGCCGTCGGCAGAACCGGTTTCAATCGCCCGGTAAATTTCTTCAAACGTATCCATCGGAAGGACTTCGATGTCTTCTCCGAAAAGATAGTGGGCGGCACATTCGCTGTATGCGCCACGACGTCCCTGGAATGCGATTTTCTTTTTCATTGGATTCTCCGAGCGCCCTTGTAACGCACTTGCCAATAGGAATCGGTGAGCGGGCTTATCATCACTCCGCGCGACGTACTCGCATGGGTAAAGTTTCCGTCGCCGAGATACAGCCCAACATGATCGACCCCGCTTCCTCCGCCGAAGAATACAAGGTCGCCCGTTTTCAATTCGTCCTTTCCGATTTTCTTTCCCATCTGGAACATCTGCGTGGAACTGTGCGGAAGGGAAATTCCCGTCTTTTCCCTGTAGATGTTCATGACATAGCCGGAACAGTCCGTTCCGCTTTTGGAAGCTTTGCCATATTTATAGGGTGTTCCGAGCCATGGCTTGACGACGGCCATCCAATCGGAAACTTCTCCCGTCGCATTCTGGAGCATTTTTTCCGCGGTCTTTTCCGACGCCGAAAACTTGTAGGAGGCGGAATCCCGGTCATAGCTCGGGCGCGGCGGCATCGTGCACGAGACTATCAAAAGAACCGATGCGAAACACAGGATGGAACGGAAAACATTCATCGCGCTAAATCTAAAAAAATGTGCGCACGATTGTTATATTAAGGGGCATGGACAGCGGAATGATCGATTTTCTCTTGAAGTACAACACGAACGCTCCCCGTTATACGAGCTATCCACCGGCAAACCTTTTCCATGCGGCAAAGGACAAGGCGCAAATCGAACGCGTGTGGCGAAAATCCAACGAACTCAAGCCGCAAAACGTGAGCTTCTATTTCCACATTCCGTTCTGCGCGAAACGTTGCCTTTTCTGCGGATGCACTTCGGAGCTTTTGCCGACGGTCGAATTCCGGGAGCGCTATTTTCAAGCGCTTTTCCGCGAGATGGACGAGAAACTTCCCTGGATTGATGCAAAGCGGCCCGTTACGCAGGTTCATTTTGGCGGAGGCACTCCGACGAGCGTCCCCTATGCCCGCCTAGAAGAAATTCTGGGGAAACTGAAGGAACGCTTCACGTTTTCGCCCCATGCGGAAATCGCCATCGAATGCAATCCGGCAAGCATCGACGAAGCCCGCCTAAAGGAACTCGCCCGGATAGGATTTAATCGCGTGAGCTACGGCATCCAGGATTTCGATCCCCAGGTACTTCGAAATGTCGGTCGGGAACCTTCGCTCTTGCCGGTAAAGGAACTCCTGCGGATTTCCCGGGAACTGGATTTCAAAGGCATCAACCTGGACCTGATCTACGGTTTGCCGTCCCAAACGGAATCTGGCTTTTACAGAAGCGTAGAATCCGCCATCGAATCCCGCCCGGATAGGATCGCGCTTTACAGTTACGCCCACGTGCCTTGGGTCAAGAAGGCGCAGAAAACGCTGGAACGCTTTGAACTTCCCTCTCCCCACCAAAAGTTGGAATTTTTCCTGAAAGCGCGCAAGATGTTCAAAAACGCGGGATTCCGGGATGTCGGGATGGACCATTTTGTCTTGCCCGATGATTCTCTGTCCCTTGCGCTTGCGGAAGGAAAGCTGCACCGGAATTTCCAGGGATACTGCACCCGGGAAACGACCGGAGAGGTCTATGCGTTCGGTTCGAGCGCCATCACGCAGCTTGACAACGCCTACACGCAAAACATCCACGAAAGCGTAAAATACGTGGAACTGCAGGAATCGGGCCGGCTTTCGGAAATTCGCTGCGAAGAGCTTTCGTCCGAGGAGCGCATCATCCGGGACGTAATCGAACGCCTGATGTGTAACCGCCGGCTTCGGCTGACAGACGAAGAAAAAAGCGTTGTCGGTCCGGGCTGGGAACGGCTCCTGGCCTTAGAAAAAGACGGACTCCTGGTGAAAAAATCCGATTCGGAAGTCGAGGCGACGGAACTGGGAACGCTTGTCATCCGGTATCTGGCGATGCAGCTCGATCCGCTGATGCAAAAGACGAAGCGCGAAGGCGTTTTTTCCCAGACGATTTAAGCAGCGGCGTCGAGAGATATCAGGAATCATCCCGTGTCCCGCTAAACTCGTCCCGAAAGCTTAAACGTCGGCAGTTCTAACCCAAAGAAACAGCGTGGCCATGGGGGTGGTTGCAAGGAAGGGGGATCTTGGCCTTCGCAACTCGGAAAGGTCCCCCTACCTTGCCCCTCGCCGGGAAGGCGCCCCCTTCCGCCGACAGGCGGAAAAAGGTTGCTTTGCGACAAAAGCTTAGACGTGCGAACGTCAAATTTTCATGTCCCGCTTAGCTTTTCCCAAAAACTTAAATTTCCGCAGCCCTAAAATCCAAGCTCCCAGAACCAAGCTACGATCCTCCCGGAGCATGTTGAAAAATCCCGCTTTATTTTTTATTTTTGGACATTATTTTGAAGAGGTACTATTCCGTATGAAAAAAATTTTGTTTCCCCTCGCTTCCATAGCGATGATGCTCTCCCTGACAAGTTGCGACAAATCCGGTACGGTTTCCGGCCAGGTTCTCGACGCCTTTACCGGCAAACCCGTCGAAATGCCGACCGTCTGGATGGATTCGACGATTTACGGAACGCAGTCTTCCAAGTATGCGTTTAAATCCGAACTGGCGCAGGGAAAATTCAAATTTGAAGGCGTCCCCACCGGAACATACCTTATCAAGGCGCGCCGCAATAAATACATTCTGGGCCAGCAGACGTTTACTACGACAAACGAATCCCCGAATGCGGAAATCACGCTTTACGAATACAGCGACACGATCTCTCCGGGCATGTATATCCCGGGCGCGGACAGCGTGGTGAAAATTACGAACAGCTGGGCAATTTTCTCAACGACATGCAAGGAATCCGTCGCCGGGCTTCGCCTGAGCTTCGAGCAGGACCTGAAGGCTTCCGCCCCGAGCCAGAAAAAGGAAAAGAAGTCCAAGAAGGACATCAAGGTGAACAAGTTGCCGGATGCGAAAGTCGTCGATTCCAGTCTCGACGTTCTCTACTGCAACCCGGGTTCCGTGACGACCGCAGTCGAAGCGGCCGCCTACCCGGCTTCGACCGGAGCGGTTTCCGCACACGCCGACTGCCAGGGTTTTGAAAGCGACAAGAACGGCGTCTTCCCGGACATTTCGAAAAAGACCGCACTCGCCGTGGAATACAAGGCCGAGGGTCTGTTCTCGATCAAGGGAACGCTTCCGAAGGGTAAGCAGTTTGTCGTTATTTCGAAAGACGGCAAAACGCTCCAGTCCTATTACGTCGAAGTGAAATAGTTTTCTCACTTGACACGGAATGTTAAAAAACCTGTGGGCATTGCTTGCAGGTTTTTTATCTTTTTAATCCATTGATTTTTGAGGCTCCCCATGAAACAAGATAAAATTGCTTTTCCAATTTCCCGCAAGGAAGGCTGGAGTATTTTCTTGACATTGCTGGTACTTGGCGGAGCTTTTTTCCTGTTTGACAATCTTTCCATTGCCGGAGCGCGTTCCTGGGACATCCGCTTCGGGTATTACGCCGTTCTCCTGACATTTCTTGTCCTGCTTGCCGGCATTGCCGTTAATTTCAAGGAAATCGTTCTGCGGATTCGGACAAATCTGCCTTCAGGAAAAAGCCTTGTCGCTCTTGCGTGTCTGCTCGGATTTTTTTCGATATTTTCGTTTCACCATATCGAAAATTCGCACCGGGTGCTTTCCGACGAGACCAGCTGGGAATCGATGGGGCTCCAGATGTACTTTGACCGTTCGGGCGGAATCTGCAACGAGGGCATCTGGGCGGACGGCAGCTTGGACTGCAAGGTCGAAGTGAACAATTTCAAGGGAAAGACTCTGGGCTTCGTACATTCCCTCGCCTACCGTCTGGGAGAACCGAACCGCGATACGGCTCTCCGGGTCAATTTTCCCATTTACCTGATAAGCCTCGTCGCCTTTTTCCTCGCCCTGTCCATCTGGTTTAAAAGCGACTGGAAGGCTCTTGCCGCGACCGCTTTTTTGGGCGGGATGCCCATCTACCTGATGCAGTCGAGATCCGCTTCGACGGAAGTTCTCTACATTGCGCTTTTCTCCGTGCTCATCGCCTGGTATGCGCTTGTGCCGCCAAAGGAAGTAAAGTGGAAGCATTTCCTCTTGATCGTTCCGCTGCTTGGGCTTTTCTCGGGGACGCGCCAGGAGACCGTCTTCGCCTTCATCCCGTTTGCGCTGTATTACTTCCGCTATTTTCGCGGCGAGTTCTATCGGCTTCCGCTGTTCGTCCTGTCGGTCATTGCGGTGAGCTGGCCCGCGGTAAACACGATGGCCGCTTATCGCGGCTACGATTTCCAGGGAGGGAACCATGCGGCGCATTCCCTCGGAAACTTTGCATTCAACTTCCGGACAGATCTTCTCGCGATGCTCAATCTGGGAAAGGATGCATCGCACGGCGGAATTCTCGAAAATCCGTTTTATACGACGTTTACCGTCATTCTCCTGCTTTCGACCGTCTGGCTCCTATACCGGATGATTTTCAAAAAACGTTACCGTCGCGGCTTCATCCTGGGTTTCCTTTTCTGCTTCCAGATTTTCGTCATTTTGCTGAATGTCTCGGGAACATTTGAAATCGACATCAACCAGAGATATGTCCTGGTGGCGCTTCCGCTGTTTGCGCTCATCATGGCGCTCGGGCTGGAAGATTTCCTGGAAACGTGCTTTGTCGATGCGAAGCGAGCCTCCGTCATTTCCGCCGTTGCCGCCGCCATTCTCTCGGTCGGGCTTGCTATTTGGCACACGTCGAGCTTTGACGCAAACATGCTCTACTACAAGAACAAGCTTTTGGGCGAAGAAAACTTCTTGAATACAAAGCTCAAGGGTTTTCCCGAAAATTCCATTTTCATCTATGCGCGGCCTTGGCAAATGCTCGCCTCGGGCCATTCGAGTTTCAGCGAGCGGACTTTTATGAACTGGACAACGGACGACTTCGCAAAATACCAGAACCTGAGCGAAGGACACATCTATCTGGTCCGCGGCCAGGATGGCTATGGAAAAGTGAACCGGGAATCCCGCGTGGTCGGTTTCAAGACGACGGACCAGGTCAATTCGATTCTAGACGGCTATCGCGTGGAAAAAGTCCTCTCGGAGAACCGTCTTTTCGGATACCCGCTGACGATTCACCGCATCGCTTCGAAGCACGGACTTTCTCTCTACGCGCAGGGAATTTCGGTCGGCGAACTGAAAGACGGACGCTTTGTCGTGACAAAAAATTTCAGCGAATCCGTCGCGTATGATCTGTTCAACGGCGATTCCTTGGCATTGCACGGCGTCATCGAAAATCCGACGGATTCCGTCCCCGTCAAGGAAATCCCGGAAGGACTTTCCCGTTTCCGCTTCGACTTCTACGTGCCCGACGATACGGTCCGCATTTTGCGAGACACCTTTGTTGCCGGAGAATCCGTCCGGCTTGCGTCTGCGCTGTCGTTTGCGAGCGCGTCGCAGGACTGGGGAAATCCGGAACGGAACGAAAGCGTGGAACATCACACGCTGCGTCTCGGCGGCGAACCTTACCGATTCGGAATCGGTTCCCATGCGAATTCTTCGATAGTCCTGGATCTTTGCGCCGACGGAAAATGCCCAACCGGCAAACTGGAAGGAAATTTCCACGCGGTAGTCGGTCTAGACGATGAAAGCACCTGTGGTGACGGAGCCTCGTTCGCTATTTTGGCAGAAGGCAAGGAACTGTGGCGGTCAAAGCGCCTTTATTCCGGAGACACGTCGCAAGTCTCGGTTCGGATTCCTTCCGTGCGGACCCTTGACCTCCGCATAGAAAAAGGCGAGAACAAGGACTGCGACCACGGCGACTGGGCAAACGCCTGGATTTCGGACGTCAAATGAAAATCCTGCTTGCGCCTCTAGACTGGGGACTGGGACACGCGACGCGGACGATTCCGATTATCCGCAAGTTTCTTGCGCAGGGCGCCGCAGTCGATTTGGCTGTTTCGGGAAAAATGTCAGCCCTCTATCGCGGAGAATTTCCCGGTTTAACACAAATTAACATTCCGGGTTACGGGATCCGCTATCCACGTCGCGGATTCGAAATGCCATTCTGGCTTCTCGCCAATTACCGCCGCATCATGCAGGTGATCCGGAACGAACATGAAATCGCCGAAAGCCTCGTCAAGGAACGCGGATACGATACGATATTTTCGGACAACCGCTTTGGCTTTTTCGCGAACGGAGTAAAAAACATCTACATGACGCACCAGTTGCGCATCGCTTTTCCGAGACCCTTTTCCGCGTTTGAAAATCTGGGCGTCGCGTGGCACAGGCATCAAATGCAGAATTTCGACGAAATCTGGGTGCCCGATTATGCAGATTTTCCGGGCCTTGCGGGAAAGCTTTCCCACGTCCGATACGACAAAAGCTTTTCGGAAAAGTTGAAATTCATCGGACCGCAATCGCGCTTCCCGAAAGAGGATTCGCACGAACCGACCGAGACATCGCCCAAGAAAAGCTTTGACTTTCTGGCAATTCTCTCGGGACCTGAACCGATGCGGACTTCGTTTGAAAACGCCGTGCGGAAAGCCTTTGCGGAAATTCCCGGCGAACAGGCAATCATCCGCGGACTTCCGGGAGAAAGCGACATCCCGACGGCACCGCCGAACGTAACTTTTTTCAACCATCTGCAAACGGCGGACTTTGCAAGTGCCGTAAAAAGCGCCAAAGTAATCGTTTCGCGTCCGGGATACAGCACCGTGATGGACATGGAAAATCTCGGAGCGAACTGTATCTTTGTGCCGACGCCCGGCCAAACGGAACAGGTTTACCTGGGTGAACTCTTGCAAAAATCCGGCATTGCAAAACTTCTCCATCAAAACGAAATCTCAGCCAAAAAACTTTGTGAGGCTATCAAAACATGAAACCTTTTACCATCGCATTTCCCCTGCCCGTTTCCAAGGAAGAAGCGCCAAAGTTTCTCCTGGAAAATTTGAGCATCGATTCGGGCAAAAAGCAAGTGATGATTCCCGGTTCATCGATCTTTTATGAACCGATTTTGCAGGGAGCCGCTGCAGGTCTCGAAGAAATTTTTGCGGAACATTCCGAACTCACCGCCGAGGAAAAAACGGCAATCGCGGCGCACGGATCTCTGCTCTTTTTGCAATTTTTCATCAAGACGGATGCGGAATTCGAATCGTTTCTGGACGTAGCGAAAAAGATTCTGGAAGCGGGTGCCTTGGGCGTCTATGTCGAAAATTCGGGATGCGCCTGGAGCAGAAAATCTTTTGAAGAACTGGCAAACGGCGATGTTCCGCTCGAAGCGTTCATCAACTTTGTCGAAACATCCGACTCGATGTTCACCCTGGGAATGGAACCTTTTGGCGCCCCGGACCTTTGCATCGCGACAAAAAACGACAATCTCGATCTGCGGGCAGTCCTGATTTCCGCGGCGGACACAATCGTCTCGGACGGCATTGATTTTTCCTCGGGAGCAAAATGGAAAGACGAAGCCGGCAACGAATTTGAATTCAGAAACGAAGCCAAGCCGCCATTCGCCAAGGCTTCCCCCGAATGGAACACCCAGGGATACACAAGGCTCATAGCAAAGAGGTAGCGATGAAAAAGTTCAGAACGGCTCGATTTACAGGATGATGAAGAATGGGACGCAACCCAAGCGGATGTAAAACCGGGCGATCCCGTGGGAACGGAAGATTCTGGCATTTCTCGATACGGATTTTTGAAATAAAACCGAAAATATTTGTATATCTTTATAAGTAGGATTTTCTTTATGGAAAATTGCCGAAAGCCGGCAAAACGGGAAACCCTCTAACAAAAAAACAGGAGACGAAAATGGAAGAACAATTGGAATATGTCGGATTCTGGAGAAGGGTTTTAGCCTCGATTATTGACTCCCTCTTGATTGGAATGATCACCCTTCCTTTGCTGTTGGCTTTTTACGGAATGGCATACCTATCGAGCGATAATTTCATTGATGGTCCAATCGATTTTCTTGTGTCCTATGTGCTGCCCGCCGTGGCGATAATCCTGTTTTGGGTTTGGAAACAGGCCACGCCAGGGAAAATGGCCATGTCGGCAAAAATTGTCGATGCGAAAACCGGGAAAGAGCCTTCCCTCGGACAATATATCGTTCGCTACCTATCGTATTTTGTGTCTGTATTGCCCCTCTGTCTTGGCTTTCTGTGGGTCGCTTTTGATTCGAAAAAGCAAGGTTGGCACGATAAAATTGCCGGGACAGTTGTCATCGGGCCAAAGAAAAAAACGGAAGACGTTTCTTTTACCAAGTCGTAGAATTTTATCCCGATACAAGAGCCGCAAGCATCCGCGCGACATCCTCCGGAATAGAATTTCGGAGCAGCGCCTGGTTCATTTCGATTTCAAAACCGAGATAGCGGCTTTCCGGGAAAATTTTGCGGAGCGCGGTCGTGTGGCCGTCCGTCTTTCCGAGGTAAGGATAGTTGAACCGGACGCGAAGTTCCGGTGCGTAGTTTTTCAAGTTTTCACGGAACCTTTTCGCGAATGCCGCTTCCCTTTTCCTCGCCGGATCGTAAAGAATGCCGATGTCGGCGTTGCGGACTTCGCCGTTTAGCTCCGGCGTGAAACTGTGAATCGAAAGGTGCAAAATCTGCGACGGATTCTTTCGCGCAAATTCACGCTTGGCAGCCTCGAGAAAAGCGTCGCGGTAGCTGTCAAAATAGCCTTCCAAGAATTTTTTTTCGTTTTCGGAAATGTTTTCCGTGAATTCGGAATAGCGATGGTTCCGGTCGCTGTTGCGGTTTAAATCGATAGCGAGCCGCGTATAGGCTCCCTGGATAGCGTAGGCGGGCCGTAAAATTTTGGCAAGTTCCCAAAAAACATCCACCGCCCCGATATCATACGCGCGATGCGTCCCGAGAACTTTCAGGGCATCACGCCCCTTGAAATATCGGGACAGAAATTCCGGCACCGCGTTTGAAGCGTGTTCGCAACTGAGGAAAACGGAAAAATTCCGCTCAGCCATAGAGCGTGTTCTCCGCAAGCGACCGGGCAAGCCTAGCGTATTCGCGGACAAAATCTTCTCGGGAAGGCGTCTCACCGAGCCTTTTGAAAAGGGCACTCGCGAGCGTTCCGCGTTCGAGAATCCGTTCGAGGACTTCCCCAGACTTTTCGGAAATGTTGCTGCGAACCTTTGCAAAAATTTCCTTCAGCAAATCCGAAGCCCGCATGGAAGCAGCCTCGATTCCAAACAGCCGAAGGTAATCCGCGTCGTCGATGATGGCGTCTTCGGCATTCTTCACCGTCGCAAAGAGAATCCTCACCAAACGGTCCGTGTCGAACGCGCGCTGCGCTGCCTGGGAAGCAAATGCCCCGCCGGCAAGAGCTTTGAGAATCGCAACTTCAAACTCCGCGATGGCGACGTCCGCCTTGGGACATTCCTGGATATCAACCAGCCGGATTTCAATCGCGCCGCGGTCAAAACGCGCAATGGCGCCTCGGCTGTTCAGGAAAAAATGGTTCAGGAGCTTTTCCTTGTCGAACGGAGCAATGTCCTTTTCGATTTTTTCAAAGATGAACTTGTTGTAGTCCGCCTCGGTGAAAACCGCTTCGGGAATGACCTTGCCCGTAATGCTCGGAATCTTTTCCTGGTTGTGGCGGTAGGTTTCGATCCGCGCATCCTTAAAGCCGGTAAACCGCGAATCTAGATAGGGGCTCGACGCGGCGACCGCCGGAATCAGCGGGAGCAAGAGACGGATTCCCGCATGGAGCACTCCGAATTCTTCATCCCCGGAAAAGGAAATGTTCAGGTGCGTCGATTGGAGATTCGCCCAGCCGTGACCGCGGCAGTCGAAAATGCGGTTATACGCTTCGTAGATTTCGTTGCAGTCGTAGGGCCAGAGGACGGTTTCCGTCATCGGATCCATGAAAGGATGTGCGGCGGACGGGAGAAGTTCCCCGCCGACAGACGAAAGTTTTTCGTTTGCGGAAAGGATTTCCCGGTGGAATTTTTCATCCCAGCCGGCAAGCGTCGCCGTAGGCTCTGCGCATTTAAATTCCAGAACATGCGAAACGAGTTCGTTCGAAAGCCCGACCGGCCCGTGTTCCACATCCGAAAGGTTCTCGCCGTTTTCGTCCTTGCCGAGAACCGCATCGACTTTGGGGAGGACCTTTTCCGAATCCTTGGAGACTATCATGTATTCGAGTTCAAGCCCGAACCGTTCAAAAATGTGCCAGGAAGATTTCATACAAACGAATCAATTCCGTGATGTTGCAGCAAGCGTTGCTGCGCCGAGTTCATGCGTTCCTCGATTCTGCGGCGCAGGGAATGCATGACATTCAGATAGATTCTTTCGCCGCCGAGCTGGTCTTCGACGCCATCGTCGATGCTCGGATTGTCGTTCACTTCGATGACCATCGGTTTGCCGTTCACCTCTTTGAGATCGACACCGTAAAGCCCGTTGCCGATGAGAGCTGCAACGCGAAGAGCCGCCTTGATGATTCCGTGGGGAACGTCATCGAGGGGAACACAGTCGTAAAGCCCGCAGACATCGTCCTGGTTCTTGGAATTCCAGTTGTAGATTTGCCAATGGTCCTTTGCCATGTAGTAGCGGCACGCATAGAACGGACGCCCGTCCAGGATGCCGATTCTCCAGTCGAACTTCGTCGGCGTGAATTCCTGTGCGATGATGAGATCGCTCCCTTCGAACATCTTGTCTAGCTGGGTCTGCAATTCCTCTTCGTTCTTGACTTTCACCACTCCCATGGAAAAGCTCGAATCCGGAGCCTTGAGAATCATCGGGAATCCGATAGCCTTGGAAAGCTCGTGACGGTTTTCGGAATGAGCGATAATCGTATGCGGTGCAGGAATTTTTCCGACGGTCATCAGCTCCTGCAGATAGACCTTATTCGAGCAGCGGAGAATGCTGTCCGGATCGTCGATGACCGCGATGCCTTCGGACTGGGCGCGTCGCGCAAACGCATACGTGTGATGGTTCACGTTTGTCGTTTCCCGAATGAAAAGCGCATCAAATTCCCCGACGCGGTGATAATCCTTTTTCGTAATCAGTTCGACGCGGAAGCCCGTCTTTTCCGCAGCCGCGATAAACTTCTGGATGGCCTTGGCGTTGGACGGCGGTTCCTTTTCGTCGGGATTGACCAGGATGGCGAGGTCGTAGAGATATTCGTCCGGGTGCGCCGACGTGAAGCGGCTCTTGTCGAAATACTCCTTCGCAAACTGATCGACCATTTCCAGGTGGGATTCCGGAATTTCGTTCACGCAGATAGGCCCGATGCTCTGGATGAGCCATTTTTTCTTGAAGACAAAATGCGCCCGGAGCAAGGGTGCCTGGAAAAGGCGGTAAAGTTCCTCGGAAAGTTCGAGATATTGCGGGCTGACGTTCTGCCCGAAGTAAATTGACAGCGTAAACTCGGTGCCGGTGAGCTTCTTGAGGCTTTTCTGGATGAGATCGTCAATCTCGTCCGAAATGTTCTTGACGACCGCCGGAGCCTTAAAGTCCCGGATGCTCTTGACGTTCGGAATCACCTTGTGACCGCGCGCCTCTGCAAGAAGCGATACGTAATAGCCTTTGCTCTGGTAGCTGTAATCCTTGCAGAGATTGAAGACGCGCACGTTACGCATCATGGTGTAATCGGTTTTCGTCAGGTAATCCTTTGCCGAGACGATATCAACTTCAGGAACGTGAAACTTCCAATTCTTCGGATTGTTTACAACGATGATCTTTTTCATTTTTTCTTCGGCTGGATGGCGAGAATCAGACTGTCGTAAGTGAGAATGCCAAGCAAGATGCTGTGCACCAGGCGGTTGCGCTCCACGGCATAGTAGTTGTTGTGGGCAATCGGGTTGGTGCTGTCCGGATCCGCGATGAGAAACTTCTTTTCGTCATTTTCGCCATAGACGACGATGAAATGCCCCATCGGGTCGCCGTGAATATCGTCGAAGACGGACATGTTTTCCGAATTCGTATATTCGCGCTTGCTCTGGTATAAAAATGTAGTAGAAACGCCAGCGATTAGCGGAACGTCCTTTTTGAAGTAGCGGTCGAAAAGCCCGGGCCTAAAATCCTTGAGGTTGATGATGCCGCCCGCTTCGAGAAAGCGGACATAGGCCTTGATGGCAAGCCGGAGTTTCGCCCGTTTCTTGGCAACGTATTCCTGTTTCAGCTTTTCGGCAAGCGCCTCCATGGAAAGATCGACCCATGTCGGGTCGAAAATCTGCAGGTTTACGGAATGAATCGTTGCGTCAAAACCGCGCTTCAGCGCGTCTAGGCCCAAAAATACCCCCAATGTTCCGCCCCCTTCAAGCATTTCGATTTCACCGATAAGCTTGGAAAGGGAAATCTTGTAACCATAATGATGGTAGATGGCGTGCAGGCTGGTCGGTCCGCACGTCACATCATCCGGTTGAGGAAGTATCTTGACATTCATGGATTTTGCCTACGAAAAGAAGCCCTTGACTTTTTCCAAAAGGCTGTCGTCCTTCGCGGTATCCTTGTCCTTGCGAAGTTCGGCAAGCTGCTTGTAAAGATCCTTTTCCTTGGACGAGAGATCGGTCGGAATGTATGCGTTCACCTCGACAAAGAGACTTCCACGAGTTCTGCCGTTGAGCGGAGGAAGTCCCTGTTCCTTTAAGCGGAACACGGCACCGGGTTTCGTACCGGCCTGGATCTTGATGGAAAGCTCCCCGCCTTCAAGCGTCGGGATGCGCTGCGTCCCGCCCAGGACAAGCTTATAGACAGGAATATCGATTGAACAGTGCAGGTCGTCGCCTTCACGCGTATAGAAGTCGTCCTTCTTCTCGGTGATGACGACGAGGAGGTCGCCCGAAGCTCCGCCACGCGGGCCCGAATGTCCTTCGCCGCGAAGCGTCAGATACTGGCCTTCCGAAATGCCGACAGGAATCTTGATAGATATGGTTTCCTCTTCGAGATTACGGCCTTCGCCATGGCATACCGAGCACGGTTTTCCGATGACTTCACCGAGCCCGCCGCAGTCCGGACAAGTCGTCTCGCTGACCATCTGGAAAAACGAACGCGTCACGCGCTGAATGCGTCCCGTACCGTGACACGTCGGGCATGTCTTGACATCCGAGCCGCCCTTGCCGGCGCATTCCGTACAGGGCGCATAGCGTTTCAGGCGAACTTTCTTGGTCGTTCCCGTGAGAATTTCCTTGTAGGAAAGGGCAATCCGAATCTGGAGATCCTGACCGCGCGGAGGACCTTGGCGGGAAGATCGCGACGACCGGCCGAATCCGCTAAAACCGCCGCCAAAAATATCGCCGAACTGGCTAAAGATATCCTCGAAATTGCTGAATCCGCCACTAAAACCGCCAGCGCCTCCGGCACCGCCGCCAGGCATCGCATGGCCGAACTGATCATACTGGGCGCGTTTTTTCGGGTCGGAAAGAACTTCATAAGCTTCGGCGGCTTCCTTGAACTTTTCCTCCGCTTCCTTGTTTCCGGGATTCTTGTCCGGGTGATACTTGATGGCGAGCTTCTTGTAGGCGTGTTTGATATCGTCCGCGCTAGCGTCCTTCGCAACGCCCAATACTTCGTAGTAATCTCTTTTCTCTGCCATAATCCGTTCCGTGTAAAAATGAATGATTCAAATACATAAAAGGATTTCCCTTCCTCGCGAAAGGAAAATCCTCGTTATTTCTTAATCCGCAAAAAGCATCATTTCTTCTTGTCGTCGTCAACAACCGTGTAGTCGGCGTCAATCGGACCGTCGTCCTTAGCGTTTCCCTTCGGGGCTTCGCTAGCGTGCGGCGCAGAAGAAGCTTCCGCGGAAGGTCCGCCCTGGGCGGCTCCGGCCATCGAAGAAATCATGTTTTGCAGCTTGTTTACCGCGGCATCGATTTCGTCCTTCGAACCGTTTTCCTTCTTGTCCTTGATTTCCTGGATAGCGGCTTCGAGCTGGCTCTTGGTGTCCGCCGGGATCTTGTCGCCGACTTCCTTCAGCTGCTTTTCTGCCTGATAGACAGTCTGTTCGGCGCGGTTCTTCGCATCTTCGCGTTCGCGGTCCGCCTTGTCCTTTTCAGCGTTCGCCTCGGCATCCTTCTTCATGCGTTCAATGTCCGCTTCGGAAAGGCCGCTCGAAGTCGTGATCTTGATGGACTGTTCCTTGCCGGTTTCCTTGTCCTTTGCGCTGACGTGGACAATGCCGTTTGCGTCGATGTCGAATGTGACTTCGATCTGGGGCACTCCGCGCGGCTTCGGGCTGATGCCGGTGAGGTCGAAATGTCCAAGCGTGCGGTTGTCGCGGGCGTATGTGCGTTCGCCCTGCAAGACGTGAATCGTCACGGCGGACTGGTTGTCTTCGGCAGTGCTGAACACTTGGCTCTTCTTGGTCGGAATCGTCGTGTTGCGGTCGATGAGCTTCGTCATCACGCCGCCGAGAGTTTCGATACCGAGAGAAAGCGGGGTCACATCGAGCAGAAGGACATCCTTCACGGAAGAATCGCCGGAAAGAACCGCCCCCTGGACAGCGGCGCCAATCGCCACCACTTCATCCGGGTTCACGCCCTTGTTCGGTTCCTTGCCGAAAAATTCCTTGACTTTCGCCTGGACAGCCGGAATACGGGTCGATCCGCCGACGAGAATCACTTCGTCGATGTCGGAAAGGCTCAGTCCCGAATCCTGCAGGCACTTCTTGCACGGTCCGACGGTACGCTCCACCAAGTGAGCGGTGATCTGGTCGAATTTCGCACGGGTAAGCGTCAAGTCCAGATGTTTCGGACCTGTTGCGTCAGCAGTGATAAACGGCAGGTTGATATTCGTCGAAGTTGTCGCGGACAGGTCGATTTTCGCCTTTTCCGCCGCATCCTTCAAGCGCTGCAAGGCCATCTTGTCGCTCTTCAGGTCAATGCCCGGATTCGTCTTCTTGAATTCGTCGTTGATCCAGTCGATGATGACTTCGTCGAAGTTGTCCCCGCCGAGCATCGTATCACCGTTTGTCGCCTTGACGGTGAACATGCCGTCGTCGATTTCGAGAATGGAAATATCGAATGTTCCGCCGCCGAGGTCATAGACAGCGACCTTTTCGCTCTTTTTCGAATCGAGACCGTAAGCAAGCGCCGCGGCGGTCGGTTCGTTCACGATGCGGAGGACATCAAGTCCCGCGATTTTTCCCGCATCCTTTGTCGCCTGGCGCTGGGAATCGCTAAAATAGGCGGGAACCGTAATCACGGCCTGCGTGACCGGCTGGCCCAGATAATCTTCTGCGGTCTTCTTCATCGCCTGCAGAACCATTGCCGAAATCTCGGGAGGTGCAAATTCCTTGTCCCCGATCTTTACACGGAGCAGGTCATTGCCCGAACCGACAATCTTGTACGGCATATGCTTTTCCGCATCGCTGCATTCTCCGGCGCGACGGCCCATAAACCGCTTGATGGAATAAATCGTATTTTCCGGATTGGTTATCGCCTGGCGCTTCGCAACATGCCCGACCAGACGTTCGCCGTTCTTGCCGAAAGCGACAATGGACGGAGTCGTGCGGAAACCTTCCGCGTTGGCGATGACGACAGGTTTGCCACCTTCCATGACGGCGACGCAGCTGTTTGTCGTACCCAAGTCAATACCGATAATCTTACTCATAGATGAATCTCCTTCTTTTTTCGCACTTGAATTAGCAAAATGCGTGCCAAAATTCAAAATGCCCTAAATTTGTTGTTTTTGGGGTTCCTTCCGGGAAGCGTTTCATTTTGAAGCGGTTCCGGAAGAAACGATCACTTTCGCCGTTTTCAAAAGCTTGTTCTTGAGCTTGTAACCTTTCTGGAAAACCTGGATCACGTGGGATTCAGGAATTTTGTCCGAGGCTTGCCGCATGAGCGCTTCATGATAGTTCGGATCAAAAGGCTCCCCGACCGGATCGAGCTGTTCTAGGCCCGCATCCTTCAAAATTTTCGCGAACTGGTCGTGGATCATCTGGATGCCCTTGGCAAACGCATCGTAATCCTTTTGCTTGTTGTTGTCCGGATGGGCAGCGCGCTCAAAGTTGTCGAGAACTTCCGAAAGCTTTTCGAGAAGCTTGGCGTTGGCCGTATCGATCAAGTCCAGCTGTTCCTTGGCGGTGCGACGGCGGAAATTGTCGAACTCGGCCATCAGGCGAACATAGCGGTCCTTGCTTTCCGCGACTTGCGCCTTGAGCGTTTCGATTTCCGCTTTGGCCTTGTCGAGTTCGGAAGCACCATCGGACTTGGGGACTTCTTCTTTCGCTTCGGCCTTTTCGGCGTTTTGCCCTGCCTGGTTTTCGCTTGCGGAATTCATCGCGTCTTCCGCTTTCTTGACGATATCGTCGTTTTCGGGAATATTCTTGTTTTCTTCGGACATGATTTACCTTTAACCATTTAAACTTTGAAAATTTTACAGCAAAATACGTGCCATTTGCGTTTAGCCGGAAAAGCCGTTGTGAAACGGGAAGTTCCGTTTAATTTTGAAACAGCTCGGTTTAAAAACAGCACAGCGCCGCGTTCGCGGCGCTGTGCCTATCCAACGGAATTTGGAACGATTACATCATTCCGCCCATTCCGCCGCCCATGCCCTGCGGCATCGGAGCAGGCTTGTCTTCCTTCTTTTCAGCGATAACGCAGTCCGTCGAAAGAAGCATCGATGCGATAGAAGATGCGTTCTTCAGAGCGGTCTTGGTGACCTTCGCCGGATCGATAACGCCAGCAGCGATAAGATCTTCGTAGGTGTCCGTCTTGGCGTTGTAGCCGAAGCCGTCCGTGCCTTCCTTGACCTTGTTCACGATGACGGAATCTTCAAGACCCGCATTCTTCACAATCTGGCGAAGCGGTTCCTCGATTGCGCGGCGGATAATCTTTGCACCGGTCTGTTCGTCGGCGTTGTCGAACTTGAGTTCGTCAATCGCACTCGCAGCACGGATGAGAGCCACGCCACCACCCGGAACGATGCCTTCTTCGACAGCGGCACGGGTTGCATGCATCGCATCGTCAACGCGATCCTTCTTTTCCTTCATTTCGACTTCGGTTGCAGCACCGACCTTGATCACGGCAACACCGCCGGCGAGCTTCGCCAAACGTTCCTGGAGCTTTTCACGGTCGTAATCGCTGGTCGTCGTCTCGATCTGCTTCTTGATCTGGCCTACGCGCGCCTTGATTGCGGCGGCATCGCCTGCGCCTTCGACGATCGTCGTGTTGTCCTTCGTAATGGTGACGGACTTCGCGCGTCCGAGGACCGTGATCGGAGCGTCTTCGAGCTTAGCGCCGGTTTCTTCCGAAACGAGCTGGCCTCCGGTCAAAATTGCGATATCCTGGAGCATCGCCTTGCGACGGTCACCGAAGCCCGGAGCCTTGACGGCGGCGACTTTCAGCGTTCCGCGAATCTTGTTTACAACGAGAGTGGCGAGTGCTTCGCCATCGACATCTTCAGCGACGATGAGGAGCGCCTTGCCCTGCTTAGCGACCTGTTCAAGAATCGGGAGCAGATCCTTCATGGAGCTGATCTTCTTGTCATAGAGCAGGATGAACGGGTCTTCGAGGCTGACTTCCATCGTTTCCGTGTTGGTAGCGAAATACGGGGAAAGGTAACCGCGGTCAAACTGCATTCCTTCGACGACATCGAGAGTCGTTTCGGCGGTCTTCGATTCTTCGAGCGTAATGACGCCGTCCTTTCCGACCTTTTCCATCGCACCGGCGAGAAGTTCACCGATTTCGGCATCATTATTTGCGGAAATCGTCGCAACCTGCGCAATGTGTTCCTTGCCGTTGACCTTGACGGCCATCTTCGAAAGTTTTTCGATGACAGCGTCCACCGCACGGTCCATGCCGCGCTTGATGTCCATCGGGTTTGCGCCCGCAGCGACATTCTTGAGTCCTTCGCGGGTAATCGCCTGGGCAAGAACAGTTGCCGTAGTCGTTCCGTCACCGGCGGTATCGCTGGTCTTGCTTGCGACTTCCTTCGCCATCTGGGCACCGAGATTTTCGTAGGTGTCTTCGAGTTCAACTTCCTTCGCGACAGTCACACCGTCCTTTGTGACGTTCGGAGCGCCATAGGACTTGCCGATCATCACGTTGCGGCCCTTGGGACCCAAGGTAACCTTGACCGCGTTGGCGAGCTTATCGACGCCCTTCATCAACGCTTCACGGGCGGCTACATCGAACTTCAGTTGTTTTGCCATTTTGAATTCTCCTAATCAATAAATTCTGTTGCCTATTAGAGGATAGCGAAAATATCGCTTTCACGGACGATCAGATAGTCCTTGCCTTCGACCGCGACTTCAGTTCCGCTATACTTGCCGTAAAGAACCTTGTCGCCGACCTTAACGTCCATCGCGACAGTCTTGCCGCATTCGTCCTTTTTACCGGGACCGACAGCGACAACAGTCCCCTGCATCGGCTTTTCCTTCGCATTATCGGGAATGTAGAGACCGCTTTCGGTTTTCGCTTCTGCCGGAGCGGGTTCAATTAAAACTCTGTCTGCAAGTGGCTTGATCATAGTGATATTTACCTCGTTTGTTGAAAATTCCGCCGCATACACGGCTTCTTTGTTCGCCTTTCCCTACGCAAGAATCGTGCCAATATGCATTTTTGCGGAAAACCGGAAATTATCGGCAAAATTTTGCTCAAAAACGACAACCTGTTTCAACGGATGTTTCAATTTGAAACAATCTGAAACAAATCTTTTAGAAGTTGTCCACGGGGTAGAAGGATTCAATGTTTCCGTACGCTTTTCTATATTGTCGGGGCAAACTAAAACGCGAGGTTCCCGATGAGCTATCAGTCCAAAGCCGAAAAAAATTTTCAAAATCTAGCAGCAAACCCCTATCCCGGTCGGGGAATCGTACTGGGAACGTCACCAGACGGGAAGTCTCTTGTCCAAGTCTATTGGATCATGGGCCGGAGCGAAAACAGCCGGAACCGCGTCTTTGAACTGGAAAATTCGGGGTTTGTCAGGACTCGGGCCTTTGACGAAAGCAAGCTTTCCGATCCGCACCTGATAATCTATTACCCGGTACGCAGCCTGCCGAACGAGCACATCGTGACGAACGGAGACCAGACCGACACGATTTTTGACGCACTCCGCCTGGGCGGAACGTTTGAAAGTGCCCTTTCGACTAGGGAATACGAGGACGACGCGCCGAACTTTACACCGCGCATTTCGGGCATCACCTACCGCGAACCGAATTCCACCCTCTACCAGCTTTCCATTCTCAAGTCCGCGGACAACTCGGAAGAAGCGGGCTGCATCCGCGAAACGTTCAGCTACGAGAAGGCGCTTCCGGGACTCGGACATTTCATCTCGACCTACGTGACGAACGGCAGTCCGATTCCGTCGTTTGAAGGCGTTCCCCAGTGGATGCCGATTTTCGAATCCGCGGAAAAGACGCTCGACGCCTACTGGAACGCTCTAGACGCATCGAACAAGGTTTCCCTCCTGGTGAAATGGATAAACCGGGAAACCTTTGCCGCCAAGACGCTTGTCGTAAACAAGCTGGGATAGACCCTTAGGCTTTGGCAACAAGTCTCCGGATTGCTTTCCCGGGGAAAGTTTGTTATATTTGAAACGTCTTCTCACTTGGGGGTGCTCTGGTTTCGACAGGGCTGCTGAAGTGTGAGTTGCGTGCCGAGGGTCTGGTTGGCCTCGTAAAAAAACCGGAAAACAATAAGTGCTAACGAAGAATACGCACTCGCTGCTTAATTTATAGCAACGCCGGAACCTCTCCCCCTCCCACGGGAAAAGGATCTCCGGTCGCAATGTGGGATAGGAATGCGTCATGTTCCGGGGCGCGGTCCGAAATTCTCGGAACTGGCTGGAATTTGCGCCGACCTTCTCGGGCGTGAAAACCGGCGAGAACTTAAATACGAAGGGAACGCACGTAGGAATGAACAGGGACGCGGTTTTGGACAGGAGTTCGACTCTCCTCACCTCCACTTCAACTGACGGCCGCCTTCGAGGCGGCTGTTTTTATGCGGTTGGGGCCTTTAACGAATCGCCTTGAAAAATTTTCGAAGCTTTAGGGAATCTTTTTTTCCGGGACACTTTTCAAGCGAAGACGACAGATCGACCAATTCGGGCTGGAAGCGTCCGATAATTTCTCCGACATTCTCCGGCGAAATTCCCCCCGCCATCCAGAGAGCGTTCTTTTCCCGGACAGTATCGACAAGAGCGTCGGCAATCCGCAGCCCCGTTCCGCCGACGATTTCGGGATGGAACGCATCGATGAGCGTTCGGGGGCAGGACAGCCGGTAACCCTTGCGGATGTCTTCCGCCTGGGATTCGGTCTGGATGCGCTTCGCTTCGTAGTAGCCGAATTCGAAATTTTCCGGATTGGATACCCGGCAACCGTGAAACTGGACGCCGTCAAGAATTCCTTCGTTTGCAAGCGAAAGGGCGACGGCTTCTTCCGGGGAACCGTTTTCCGCGACGACTCCGACGAGAAGCGGTTTCGCTTCGCCAAATTTTCCGGCGAGCTCCTGCGATATTTCCCGAACAGATCGCTCGTCGGTTTTTCTTGCGCTTTTGCCGTAGAAAACGAACCCCAACATGTTCGCGCCGAGTTCCACGGCAAGATTCGCGTCCTCGGTATTCGTGATGCCGCAGATCTTTGCGAGAGGCTTTCCGGGAAAGTTTTTGCCGACAGATTCCCGCATTTCCGCGATGCGTTTCCAGAATGTCCCGTAGCGGTCCGGTTTTGCACCCAGGAACGCCTTCACCAGGTTCCGCGCGCTGTCGGGATTTTTGGCGGCAGCCTCCCCGACAAGGATTCCCTCGAAGCCGAGTTTTCTTGCAAAAGCCGCGTCTTCGGAAGAAAGGATTCCGCTTTCAAAAACAGCCCTTTTCCCCAGATGCTTGCGGAATGCGGCGGGAACCAACGGATCCATCGTAAAGGTTTTCAAGTCCCGGGAGTTTACTCCGGCAACGGCAAGCCCGTCCTTTTGCACGAGCTTGAGCTTGCGCAGGTCATCCTCGGTGCGGACTTCGACAAAGGGAGTCATTCCGAGTTCCCGTGCGCGACCCGCCATTTTCCGGAGATTTTCATCCGAGAGAATCCGGGCGATGAGAAGAACCGCATCCGCGCCAAAATCATAAGCGACATCGATCTCTTCGGGAAAGAGCAGAAAGTCCTTGCGGAGAATGGAAACATCCGGTGCGCCGCAAGCGACCTTTTCCAAATCGGCAAGCGAGCCGTGGAAATAATTCGATTCCGTCAAGACGGAAATAGCGGACGTTCCGGCCGCAGCATATTTTTGGGCGGTCGCCTGGGGATCGAGGTCCATGGCAATATTTCCCTTAGACGGGGAAGACCTTTTAATTTCGAGAATGGTTCCGGGACCTTCGATAAAAGGATGCATGGCACGACGACGCGTAGGACGGCTCATTCCGAAAGAGATTCCCAGGCGTTCTAAATCCGCTTTGCGTTTTGTGACGATTTCTGCAAGAATGTCTCGGCTCATTTTTTACCTGCCAAATTTTTCTAGAAAATAGAAAAGGCGACCTTGACGGTCACCTTTAGGAGAACGGATAATCCAATTTAAAACCCGAAAGCGCTGTTCGCCTCATCCACCGATGCCGCGGAGTCCGCCAGCCCGGAGCGCTTTTTGGATTCTTGTTTTTCGGCTTCCTTTGCCCTTTCACGCTCTTCTGCCTCTTTATGGGTGAGCACGGTGAGTCGATTGGCCTTGAACTTGTCCATGGCAATCGTCGTGGGTTTCATCGTGAGCTGGAGATAACCTTCGCGAGCCTGTTCATTGATAAAGCGAGCTTCTTGCGCCATCATTACGACAGCGCGAAATGTAGAACCCTTGCAGGCTTCGCTTGCATAAATATCGTCAAGGTAAACGCGATGATTGGACATAAGCCACCTTGTAAAGTTTAGAAGAGGGAGAGGGATTCGAACCCTCGTTACAGTTAAGTAAACACGCTTTCCAAGCGTGCGCCTTCAACCACTCGGCCATCCCTCCAAAGGATGCGCTCCAAAGATAGTAAAAGGTTTTAAATTTTGTCAAGCGGTAAGGGAAGATTTTTTTAGAAAGAATTTTCAGAACATCGTTTGCCAATCGAAACCCCGGCAACGCTCCGGGCTATCGGTTCCAAGTTCTGTATTCCGCATATCGCTTCCCTTCTCAACAACATGCCGTCAGCAATTAACTATATTCTAGGTTGGAATATTTCCACAAGGACACAAATATGACTTTGAATCCTCTCGCCGAATCACTCAACAGCGAACTTTCCGCTAACGGCGCTTCCATTTTCCAGATGCTTTCCCAGAAGGGCAAAGCTATTTTCTTTCCGAGCAAGGGAATCCTTGGCCAAGGCGGCGAAGCGAAAGGAAAGGAAATCAACGCAACCATTGGAACGGCTCTCGAAGACGACGGTTCGCCGTTAGTCCTCCCCAGTGTCCATAAATCATTGAACCTTCCCAAAGCAGCGTTTCTCTATGCGCCGAGTTTTGGAAATCCCGAACTTCGCGACGCCTGGAAAGCCCAGATTCTCCGCAAAAATCCGAGCCTCGAAGGCAAGTCTTTCTCCCGCCCGGTTGTCACCGCGGCTCTCACTCACGCCATTTCCATCGCGGGCTACCTTTTCCTCGACGAAGGCGAAAAAGTCCTGGTCCCCGACCTCTACTGGGACAATTACGAACTCGCCCTCGAAAACGCCTACGGGGCAAAGATCGACACTTTCGAGACTTTCGAAAACGGCGGCTTTAACGTCAAGGCTCTCGAAAAGGCTCTCGAGAAGGACGGCGTTGGAAAGAAAGTAGTCCTTCTCAACTTCCCGAACAACCCGACGGGATATACCGCCACAGAAAAGGAAGCGGAACAGATTGCCGATGTGCTGGTGCGTTCCGCAAACAAGGGCAACAAAATCGTGGTCCTGCTTGACGACGCTTACTTCGGACTGGTATATGAAGACGGTGTGACAAGGGAATCGCTCTTTACGAAACTGGTCGATGCGCACAGGGACATCCTCGCGGTCAAGCTCGACGGGCCGACAAAGGAAGATTACGTTTGGGGCTTCCGCGTGGGATTCATTACGTTCGGCTTCAAAGATGCGACGCCAGAGCAGCTCAAGGCGCTCGAAAACAAAGCGGCCGGCGCAATCCGTGGGAACATTTCGAACGCACCGAGCATTTCCCAGAAGATCCTTCTCGAAGCCTACAAGAGCCCGGAATACGTTTCGGAAAAAGAGCAGAAATATGCGGTGCTCAAGAAGCGCTACGATACGATCAAGAAGACTCTCGCCGAACATCCCGAATACAAGGACACCTTCGAACCGATGCCGTTTAACAGCGGCTACTTTATGTGCGTAAAGCCGAAAGGCGTCGATGCGGAAGCGGTCCGCATCGAGCTTCTCAAGAATTACAGCACCGGGACCATCATGCTGAAAGGGCTCTTGCGGCTTGCGTTTTCCGCTGTTCCGACCGACAAGCTTCCGAAACTTTTTGAAAACGTTTACCGGGCGATTCTCGCCCTCACCCACCAACAACCATAGGAGATATCAATGGCCGACCTCGCTACCTTGAATTACGAAGGAAAGTCCTACCCGCTTTCTGTTGTGACCGGAACGGAAAACGAAAAAGCGGTAGATATTTCCAAACTCCGCAAGGAATCAGGACTCGTGACGCTTGACTATGGCTATACCAATACGGGCAGCACGAAAAGCCAGATTACCTTCGTCAACGGGGAAAAGGGAATTCTCCGGTATCGCGGATACGACATCGAGGACCTGGCGGCCTACACGACTTTCCCGGAAACGGCCTGGCTTCTTATCTACGGAGAGCTTCCAACCCGCGAGCAGCTTGGCACGTTCCGCAGGCTCCTGACCGAAAATGCGCTCATCCACGAAAACCTGCTCAATTTTTTCCGGGAGATGCCGCCGTCCGCTCACCCGATGGGGATCCTCGGCGCGGTTGTCAATGCACTCGGGCTTTTCACGCCGCGTTTCTACGACGACGAAAGCAAGCAGGACGCATTCAACCTGACCGTTGCGAGCCTCATCTCCAAGGTGCGCACCATCGCCGCATTCTCCTACAAGGCGAGTATCGGCGAACCGTTCGTCTATCCCGATGCGGAAAAGAGCTATTGTTCAAACTTCCTCAACATGATGTTTTCGAGCAAGGCGAAACCATACAACGTCGATCCGCTGTTCGTCCACGCGCTTAATGTTCTCCTGATAGTCCATGCGGACCACGAACAGAACTGTTCCACCTCGACCGTCCGGATGGTCGGAAGCTCCCAGGCGAGTTTGTACGCAAGCGTCTGCGCCGGCATCTGCGCCCTGTGGGGACCGCTCCACGGCGGAGCGAACCAGGCGGCTCTCGAAACGCTCATGAAAATTCACCAGAGCGGACTAACCGTCAAGCAGGTCATTGAACGGGCAAAGGACAAGCAGGATCCGTTCAAGCTCTACGGATTCGGACACCGCGTCTATAAGAATTACGACCCGCGGGCCAAGGTTCTGAAAGGGCTTGTCCATACGATTTTCGACAGGGAGCACATCGCGGACCCGCTTCTCGATATCGCGTCCGAACTCGAAGAAGCCGCGCTCAAGGACGAATACTTCATTGAGCGGAAGCTTTACCCGAACGTCGATTTCTACTCGGGCATTCTCTATCATGCGATGGGGATTCCCACGAACATGCTCACCGTTATGTTCGCCATCGGACGTCTCCCCGGATGGATTGCCCATTGGAAAGAAATGCACGACGATCCGCAGTCGAAGATCAACCGTCCGCGGCAAATCTATACGGGCTACGGAGCGCGTCCGTGGCTCCCGATAGACAACCGCTAATTTGAAATTCTATTCTAAAAAGCGCCCGCCACCAAGCGGGCGTTTTTTTATTTGCGCGCGAGATGCCGATACACAAGCAGGCTTACTAGGATAGAAAGGACAGCCCCGACCGAAAGGGCAATCCCGAGCGAACGGAAAATGTCGCCGAGACCGACGAGCGGCGTAACGATTCCGCCCATCAAAAATCCAGACGCCCCGAGAAGCGCGGAGGCAGCCCCCGCATTTTTCCGCTCGGAATTTAGCGCAAGCGATGTCGATGGCGGTTGCAAAAGCCCGAACGAGAAAAGAAGGCAGACAAAGCTCGCTTCAACGGCAAAAACCGGTGCATGGAAATGGAGAGCAGAAGCCGTTAAAACGCCAAAAGCGCACAGAGAAATTCCACCGACAAGAATCATCTTCCGATCTTCTCCCCTTCCGGCGACAGCGCATCCAATCCCGATGGACACGGCGTTTACGGCGAAACAAAAGCTGAACGCCATCGGGGAAAGCCCGTAGCCCTGCTGAAAGATAAAAGGCGACGCCGATATATAGGCAAAAAGGACCCATGAGGAAACCGCATACAGCAAAAGATACAGCCGATACGAAGGATTTTTCAATATATTCCCATATGCCTTAAACGTGAAAAACAGCGAAGCGTGGCTGCGACGGCTTTCGGGAAGCGTCTCCGCGACCCGTGCCGAACCGAAGAGCAAGGCAAACCCATAGACGAGGAGCACAGCAAAAGTCCCCCGCCAATCCACAAAGCTCAAGATGATTCCGCCGAGAACAGGAGCCGTCACCGGGGCGATTCCGTTGATAGCGCTCACGACCGCGAGGAATTTCGTCAGGACCTTTCCGCGGCACTTGTCCGTCGCCATCGCACGGGCGATAACGATTCCGCCCGAAGCGGCCATTCCCTGCAACAGGCGGAATGCGTCAAAGAGGAAAACATTCGGAGAAATGACGCACAGGACGGTCGAAACGACAAACGCGACAAGAGAAAGAAGAAGAAGCCTCTTCCGCCCGTACTTGTCGCTCAGCGGTCCGACAAAGAGCTGCCCGAGCGCAAGCCCGAGCATACTCATCGTAAGGCTCATCTGCACAAGCGACGGAGTCGTTTTAAAGAAATCCGCAAGCGACGGCAACGCCGGCAAATAAAGGTCCGTCACGCACGGCGGAAACGCCGACAGGAATCCGATGAGAAGCAGAAAAAAAATATGTTTGTTCATTTTTACCTCTTTAAAAAAACAAAAACGCGCACTGCAACTGGTCTTACGATGTTACACTGCGCGTCACTCGACACGTCAATTTAGGAAAAAAGTTTTCCGATTTTCAAGGGATATTTTGATAGTTTTTTTGTTTACGGAAAACATCAGGAAAGACGCCATTTCGTCAGGATACTTTTTTCGCCAAAAAATTTCCCGCCAATGGGGAAATTTTTCGTTCTGACTACTTGCCGGAATTTAAAATTCGGAGGTAGCTTTCGTATCTCGCCCGCGGAATCTCGCCGGAATCGACCCGGGAAATCACGTCGCAGCCCGGTTCGTTTATGTGCATGCAGTCGTTGTACCTACATGTAAAAAGATCGTCCGCAAAAAAGCCCGGAAAATTTCTCGCCAGTTCATGCGGTTCAACGTCCAAAATTCCCAATTCACGGATACCCGGCGTGTCGATAATCCGTCCGCCGAACGGAAGCGCAAAAAGGCTCGAAGACGTCGTCGTATGTCTTCCCTTTCCGTCGATCTCGCGGACGTTTCCGACAATTAATTCAGCACCGGGGACAAGCGCATTGACAAGGCTCGACTTTCCGACTCCACTTTTTCCCGAAAGCACCGAAGTCTTGTCCTTGAGAACTTCGCGAAGCGCATCGAGACCATCGCCGGACTTGCAGCTGATACAGATTAATTTATCTACAATCGAAGCGAAATCCATGACTCGTTCCGGAATCGACGAAGCGAGATCCGTCTTGTTCAAGACCATGACAAGCGGCAAATGGCAAAGATTCGCGGCAAGCAGAAAGCGATCCGCAAAGCCGTAATTGAAGGGAGGCTCCGCCACGCTCGACACGACGACGACCTGGTCGATGTTTGCAGCGAGCACCAGTTCACGCCTCGATTTGTCCTTCGGCCCCGGACGCACAAGCGCCGACTTTCGCGGAAGAACTTTCAAAAGCGAGTAAGGCGCGGTCTCTTCCGCATCCTTCGCCCGAGCGACAAGTACAGAATCCCCGACGACGGGAAATTCCTTGAGTTCGCAGACAACCGCCGCCCGGTAAGTCGCATCGACAATTTTTCCCGGAGAAATTTGTACAACGCACGTTCTGCGGTGAACGCCGAGCACTAGCCCTTCCACGGAATCTTCCGCGGCGAACTTTTCGGACGGGTCCTTGATTTTCTTGACTTTCGGCTTTTTGAATTCCCGGCTCCAGCGTTCCCTGACAGGGCGGTCATCCAATGTTCCGCGCTTCCACATTTCCATCGTGTTTACGCGCCTCGCCCGGGCATCGCGCCGGAACTGCCGCGCAGAACGTTCTTCCTGTTCACCATCTAGTTCATTCATCTTTCTGCAATTTAGAATTTAGGAATTAGGAATCAGCGGGGAATGACTGCCGCGGACTTGAATTTTCCCTTCCTGATTCTATCTTTAACGCATGAGTTGGGAATGTCGATTCTTGTCGGAAAACTTTTGCCGGAAGCGCCACAAAAAATGCGATCCGGGTTCCTCGGGCTGCGTACTCGAAGGACGTTTTCTTTTTCCGTTTGACACGGCAAAGAACAAGACGGCAGCACAGCGGAAAACCCACACAAGGCAAGCCCCAACGTCTAAACAGAAAGCCGACTAAAAACTATCTTTGCAAAAACAAAACAGCAGGAGATGTTTCATGTTCAAGAAAATTGCGATTGCGGCCTTGCTCGTTGCCACTTCGAGCTTCGCCACTTGGGATTATTACCAGCTTCCCGAAGCCGGCAAGGGAACCGTCACGGGGCAGTTCTTTTACGATTCCGACGATCCGTGGTCCCAATGGGGACTGAACGTCAGCGCCCGCTACATTCTCATGCCGAACCTGGAACTTTCGCTCCAGTCCTTTGGCTACCAGTCCTGGGAAACCAGCGGTTCCGACGGTGCGGGATTCACCGATCTGACTTTGGGCGCGCGCTACGCCATCATGCCAATCGTGAATCTGTTCCTAGATCTGAACCTCCCCATCGGAAGCAACGACGTGAGCGACCGTCTGGGCATCACCCTCGGCGGGCAGTTTTCGCAGGAAATAGTCCCGAACCTCGCCCTCGGCACCGAAGCCGGTGTTTACTGGGGATTTAAGCGCCACGATTTTGAACCGGGCCTTGTCGTAAACCTCGCCGCGGAACTCGGCTACACAATTCCCGATTACGGTCTCACCCCGCTCGTCGGGCTGGAACTCAAATACAAGCTCACCGACGATGAAAGCGGGAACTGGGAAGGCAACGCGGGCGACAACAGCATCCGCCTCTGGCTCGGAGCCGCCTACGCCATCAATGGAGAAATGTCCGTTGACGGAAAGCTCAAAGTCCGCTCCGGCGATTCCAGCAACCATCTCGACGGCGACGCTGTAGGCATCGAAGTCAACTTTTCCTACAACTTTTAAGTTTTTTTAAAATGTTCCAAGAGGTCGGCCAAGAAGCCGACCTTTTTGTTTTAAATGTCATTACCCAGGCAGGCGAAACATAGACGTCCGCAAAACGAAAGATCACATCGGATCGATATTCACGCGAATTTCAATGTCCGACGGCAAATCCGAAATGGCGCGGCGGATATCGGATGAACGATTCGCCTTGACAAGGATGTGTTTCCAATAAGTCTCGCGCAACGGCGAAATGTAGGCGTCAACGGGTCCGAGAATTTCCAGCCGGGAATTTTTCGACAGTTCGTCGGCAAAAATTTGGGAACGCTTTTCCAAAAGCTCGGGATTTTTGTGTCCGAGTTCAATCGTCGCAATTTTTGAATACGGCGGATAGTGCGCTTCGAACCGGGCTGCCAATTCATCCCGCGCAAAACCCAGGTAGTCGTGCGAAACGGCAAACCGGATAATCGGGTCGTCGGGATTGTTCGTCTGCAAGATGACCCTCCCACCGACCCGCGCACGCCCGGCGCGACCCGAAGTCTGGCTCAGAAGTTCAAAGAGTTTCTCGCCCGAACGAAAATCAGGCACGCCGGCGCCGGAATCGGCGCCCACGACGCCCACCAGCTGGACGTTCGGAAAATCGTGGCCCTTCGCCACGATTTGCGTGCCGAGGAGAACGGAAAACTTTTTTTCCCG
Organism: Alistipes onderdonkii; assembly: GCA_963656065.1. Lineage (GTDB taxonomy): Bacteria > Fibrobacterota > Fibrobacteria > Fibrobacterales > Fibrobacteraceae > Hallerella. Next base: position 60,870 of record CAVKGV010000004.1, on the reverse strand, counting down.
AAAATCGGAAAGGATTCGCTCCGCAGCGCCCACGTTTGCCGTCGTATCCCTGTCCATCCTGACAACTTTCGCCGTGGGAACCCATTCCGCAATTTCCTCTTCGAGCTTTTCGATTGCGCCTCCGGCAAATTCAAATTCCGAAGATCCGCAAGAAGGACATTTCACGCCAAGCGGAAGGAGTTTTCCGCAGTAATGGCACAGAAGCCCGCCATATTGCTTGTGATAGACCAACGGAACCTTGCAATCCGGGCAGGAGAGCGGTTCGCCGCATTCCGCGCAAAGCCGCACCTTGGAATATCCGCGGCGGTTCATCAGGACAATCGCCTGGTCGCCGCGTTCCACGGTTTCCGAAAGGGCTTCCCGCAATTCGCTCGAAAGAAGAAGCGAAGAATCCTGCAAGCGGGCCTTTTTCTTCATATCGACAATGCGGACTTCCGGCAGTTTCATCTCCGTCGCACGCTTCGAGAGGACGAGATATTCCAAGTTTCCATTTTTCGCGGCGAAAAAAGTTTCAAGCGATGGCGTCGCACTTCCCAAAACGACCAGCGCCCCGAACTTATACGCTTCGTGCAAAGCGATACTTCTCGCATGGTAGCGCGGAGCGGAATCCTCCTGCTTGTATGAGGCATCGTGTTCTTCGTCCAAGATAACCAGGTCATAGTCAAACGGTGCGAGAATCGCGCTGCGCGTTCCGACGACGATTCTAGCCTTTCCCGAAAGGATGGAAACCCAGGCAGCCCGTTTCTTCGGAGCGGAAAGCGCGGAGTGGATGACGGGAACTTCAAACCCCAAAAATTCCGAAAAGCGCGAAGCCGTCTGCGGGGCAAGACCAATTTCCGGCACAAGGACCAGAGTTTTTTTTCCGGCGGAAAGCGCAAGCTTTGCCAGTTCCATATAAATCCGGGTCTTTCCGCTTCCTGTCACTCCATGGAGAAGCGCGCCGCGAAATCCCGAGCGTTCAAGCAGAAGACTTCGAAGACGTTCGAAAGCTTTCGCCTGCTCGTCTGTCAGCGGAAGATTTTCGTTTGACATTTTTTGTCGCGTAATTTCATCAGGTCCTTTTGCAGCAAAAGCGGTCATCGCATCCAGATACGCTCCGAAATCCCTGGGCAAAAAAACATTCAGGGACTGCATCGGCGTCGCCATGTAGTAGGCGGAAACCCATTCGAGCTTTTCCATGAACCGTTCCCCGAAAACATATCCCGACGCATGCGGAATCGCGGGTTTCGCCCTTGGAAACGAAGGACGTTCTGAAAGTAGGCGTGACACGACGCCGAGCGTAGGCTTTCGCCCCGCAAGCTGCACCCACACGACACTTCCCCGCAAAAGCGACTCTCCCGGCAAAATCCCGTAAGTAAACACTTTCGGAGAAAGCGGAACGAAAACCTCGCAAAACGCGGAAAAAGTATTTACGTCCTTCGCCTCGGAAATACCTTCCGGCGGCAATGTTTTCGGAATTCTCTTCACCATGCATCAAAGATAGCTCTTTTGCGTTTTTTGAAACTTTTTCTAGGAAGAGCCAAATTTGTCTTTGGAATTTTATTTAGATTGAGTTTATCCGTGCGCCATCCGGTGCACCTTGTTTTGGAGAACACTCTATGGGATTTTTTAATTTATTTAGACCCGATTGGCAGAATTCCAACCCCGAAGTTCGGGCGACCGCTGTCGCAAAACTAGACGCTTCGAACCAGAGCACGCTCTCGAACGTCGCCATGAACGATGCCGACCCAAAAATCCGAAATATCGCCATCCGCAAGATCACCGACGCGGAGACGCTCCAAAAGATCCTCGCCTCCGAAACAGACCTTTCCAACAAGCGCGATGCCGAAGTTCGCTTGCAGGAAACCCTTTCAGAACATCTCAAGAACTTCCGCGAAGTTCCCGGAAAAAAGGAACTTGACGCCATCCAGGCTATCGCCGGGACGCGGTTTGCCGATGACTTGCTCAAGTCCATGCCGAATTCCGAACTGAAACTCGCACTGGTCCAGAAAACGACAAAGCAAAGCGTTCTCGAACTGGTCGCCCTCAAGGACGCAAAGGCGGAAATCGCCCTGGCAGCCGTAGAACGAATCGACCGCGAAAACATCCTGCAAAATATAGCCCAGAATTCCCGCCACACGGAAGTCCGCCAAAAAGCTGCGGAAAAGCGCAAAGCCCTGCAGAAGCCCACCAAGCAGGAAGAAGAAAAAAACGAGATGCTTCTTCTGTTCCACAAGCGGGACGCCATCATCCAACAGGCGCAGCGACTTTCGGACGCCAAGGATTTCATGACAAACAAGGCGGCTTTCGACAAGGTTCTCCAGATGGCAGCCGAGCTCGGAATGGGACCGGCACAGGCGGATCTCGACCGGATTATCGCCAGCTACGAGAACCGCCGCGCCGAAGAACAGTCCCGCATCGACAAGGAAAACGCCGAGACGAGCGCAAAGGCAAACAAGCAAAAAGAACTCGAAAGCCTGCTATCCCAAATCGACAAGTTGCTCGAAACGGGCGTCTCCGAAAACAAGGAAGCCATCGAAGGACTTATCGCCAAGTTCGAAGCGGAAAACGACAACCCGGAATCCGCCATTACGGGTCTCTTCAAGATGTCCGTGGAACGCTTCAACCGTCTCGCCCAGAACGAAGTGGAAAACGCCTCCGAAAGCAAGGCATCCCGCGCAGAGATTCTCGCCCAGCTTTCGCTCCTCGCCGAATCCGACGACTATTCCAAGACCGCTGACCACAAAGTCAAGGCTCTTGTCCGCAAATGGGAATCGATGCCTCTCATGGAAGGCGACGATCCGGAACTCCAGACATACAACGCGCTCAGAAACAAGATTACCGAACGCTTTGCAAAAAAACGCGAAGACGAAGAAAAAATTTTCAACGCCAACGCGGAGAAGCTTCGCGCGATTATCGACGATGTAAAGAAAATCGACGAAAACGGAAATTTCAAGGATATTTCCCAAAAGCTTCGCGAAGCCTACAAGTCCTGGAAAGAAATCGTCGGCGAAGACAAGTTCCGCTACAAGGAAATCTGGAAAGAATACCAGGATGCGACGGAACGTTTCAAGGAAATGCAGGAATGGGAATCCTGGCACAACGAACACGACAGGGAAGCACTACTCGAAGAAATGTCCGCACTCGCCAAGGAAGAAGCGACGAAAGACACCTTGCCAAAACTGCGCAGCCTGACAAATCAATGGAAGGCTATCGGTCCAGTTTCCGCAGCGCGCTTCAACGAATTCCGCGACAAGTTCCGCGCACTCTTTGAAGAAATCACCGCCAAGTGCGAACCGTTCATCAAGGAACAGGAAGAGGAACGCCGTAAAAACCTCGCGGAAAAGGAAAACATTTGCAAACAGGTGGAAGAGCTTTCGAACGAAAGCGAAACCAATTGGCGCGACAAGTACAAGACCATGCAGGAACTCCAGGAAAAGTGGAAAACCATCGGCATGGTTCCAAAGGAAAATGTCCAGCCGCTCTGGGACAGGTTCCGCGCCGCCGAAACGGCCTTTTACGGCAAGCACCGGGAATTCGTCAAGCAAGAAGACATTCTCCGCGAAGCGAACTACCAAAAGAAAATCGAGCTTTGCGAAAAGGCGGAAGCGCTGTCCGAATCCGCAGACTGGAACGCTACATCCAACGAATTCCGCAAGTTGCAGGAGGAGTGGAAAGAATCCGGGCCTGTCCCGCGTTCCAAATCCGAAGAAATCTGGACCCGTTTTCGCAATGCCTGCGATGCGTTCTTTACCCGCAAGCGCGCCCACTTTGAAGAAATGGACCAGGCCAAGATCAAAAATCTCGAAGCGAAAGAAGCCCTGTGCCAAAAGCTCGAAGAGATGGATTTCGACCCGCAAAACCAGGATTCCATTAAAGCGGTAAAAGCCGTCATCGCGGAATGGAAAACCATCGGGATGGTCCCGAAAGAAAAAGTGGATGCCATCTGGGACCGCTACAGCGCCATCCTCGACAAGTTCGCCGAAAAGCGCGCCGCGGTCGATCCCGAATTCCAGAAAATCGCAAACGAAGCGAAGGCCAAGAAAATTTCCATGATTTCGACGGTCACGGCCCTTGTCGAGACAGCCGGTTCCGGCGAAAGTGCGGACACGGTCAAAAAACTGCAAGCCGACTGGAGAGATCTGCCTCGTACAGGCGTCGAAGAACAGGAGCTGTACAAGAAATTCCGCAACGCCTGCGACGACTTTTTCAACCGCCGCCGCGACCAGCTCGATATCCAGGAACAGGCCCGTGAGAACAACCTGCAGAACAAGCTCCGCCTCTGTGAAGAAGCGGAACGCCTGCTCGAAAACCTCACCGAGGAAACCCGCCGGGAAGCGATGAACGTCGTCAAGCAGCTCCGTCGCCACTGGAAGGAAATCGGAGCGGTCCCCCGCAAGGATTCCGACAAAATCTGGAAGCGTTTCAATTCGGCTTGCGACGCGATTTTCGGAAACAAGCCAGAAGACAGACAACCCGAAGCGTAAAATGTTTCCTCCATGGACATCTCCTGAAGCCGCCGCCCAAATTTTAAAAGACGGAGGCATCGTCGCCATTCCCACCGAGACGGTTTACGGTCTCGCCGGGAACGCCTTTGACCCGAATGCACTGGCCAAGATTTTCGAAGCGAAAAAGCGTCCGCATTTCGACCCGCTGATCGTCCACATTTCAGCGTTCGACGAAATCCAGGAAGTCGCCGCGGAAATTCCCGAAAAGGCACAAGTTCTTGCCAAAGCCTATTGGCCCGGGCCGATGACGCTCGTCCTTCCGAAAACGGAAAAAATTCCGGACTTGGCGACAAGCGGACTTCCAACGGTTGCGGTGCGTTTTCCCAACCATCCCGTGGCACAAGAAATCATCCGGCTTTCCGGTGTTCCTTTGGCGGCCCCCAGCGCGAACCTCTTCCAGCATGTCAGTCCGACGACTGCAATGCATGTTGCGGAACAGCTCGGAAATGTAATCGACGGGATTGTCGATGGAGGCTCCTGCCAGGTCGGCGTCGAAAGTACGATTATTTCATTTCCAAACGGGGAGCCCGTCATCTTGCGCCCGGGTGGCATCACGCCAGAAATGGTGAAAGAGATCGCGGGAAACGTCACCATTCACGCGTCAAAGTCCAATCCCAAAGGCCCGATGCCCGCTCCGGGAATGATCGACAGGCATTACCGTCCGCAAGTCCCGCTGTTTTACGGACCGCTTCCCGCAGACGCCAGGATTCCCAAGGAAACCGTGCGAATCGCATTCGGCGACCAGGAATCCGTCATCCCGCCGACGGTCAACCTTTCAACGTCCGGCGACATGAAAGAAGCGACCGCGAATCTCTACGCGATGATGCGCCAGATGGACAATCCGAAAAACAAGCTGATTCTCGTCGATCCGATTCCAAATGTAGGTCTAGGCATCGCCTGCAACGATAGGCTCAAAAGGGCGGGAGTTCGCCAGTTGCCCGAATTTTTTTAGACGCTATCGCGTTGAAATGCCACCACTCCGAAACGAGCGGAAGAAAGCCCGCGCCGAGCATCACCCGGCGGAGAAGTTCGCGATTTTCAACCTGCAATGCGGTGAGCGTTCCGTTTTCCAAGGCCTCGGGTTCGCCCCTTTTCCCGGCACGGTTTTCAAAGGAATCGAAATCCGTTCCCATGTCAAGAAGCGCCCCGGAAGAATCCGCGATGGTCAGGTCTAACGCAAATCCGAAATTGTGCACACTGCCGCGCCGCGGACTAGAAACATAATCGGCAAACGGTGTTCCGACGACCGTTTCGCGAAGTTTCGCCTGGGCATAGACAGGTCGCGACGCATCGAAAATGACGAAGCGAAATCCGGGCCTTTCCCGTTGCAACAGCCGAATGGCCCTGCGAAATTTCTTGGCAGCGTCCAGCTGCAAGTAAGCGCGTTTTGCACCGCAATACAGATCGTGCCCGGTGATGTTTTCAAAAGTCGCATAGCGCAAATCCAGGGATACAAACGGGAAATGCGTTATATCGACATACGAGGAGTCGTTGCGGACAAAATTTTCCCACTCGGCATACGCGCGACAAAAGCGCAGAGGCTTCGCCGGATGTTTTGGCTGGAAAATCTCTTCGGAAAAAGCGGAAACACAGAGCGAAATTCCGAGAATCGCCCAGATTTTAAATCGCAAAATTCGCCTCAACGCCGAACTGCAAGTAAATTCCCATGCCCTTCGCCATGAAAGGCACCAGGTCAAAGCCGTTCGATGAACGCCCATCGTTATCCCTGGAAACCTGCGAGCGTTCCCGCGCATTGTCCGTTCCGAGGAATTTCAAGGCATCGATGTCTAACGCAGAAAATACGTTGTCCGCTTCGACATAGAAACGCACCTTTCGGAAGAAGAACAGTCGTCCGGGCAAGTCGAGGTTCACCCGGACATCCGTGCGGAACAGATCCGTAAACTCGTTGTAATCGCGAATTTCCCGTGTTCCGAGAACGCCAGTCGAAGAATTCGAAGGTTTGATCCGGTAATAGTAGAGCGGGCGATGCCACCCGGCGTGGTGCGTGAGAATTACCGAAACCAGGGAATCCTTTCGCGGATAGTAGCGAAGCGATGTCGCCATGTCCAGCCGGGAATTTGCCTCCCACGGAAGAGAGCGCCCATCATCCAACGAATATTCGCCATAGACCGACGAAAGATTCAAGCCGAGGGCGAAGTGGTGCAAAGTTCGCGCCTCGACCTTTGCCGCGGCCCCGAGGACCCAGGCGTTGTCCGCATTTGACAGTTCGCGGTAATGCGCATAGGCGAGCGGAACGGGCAATTCCGGATTCAGATAAAACCGTCCGAAACCGTGAGCGCTTACGCTGAAACGCTTTTTCGAAAATCCCGCGCCGAGCTTCGCCGAAGAACCTGTCACGATATCGCTTTCGAGCTTTCCGTCCGACCAGACTTCCCGAAAGTCGCCACGCCACGCCGCATTTCCGAACAGCCGAAAACCTTCCCCCGGAAGCGTTCCGGGAACGCCTGCCGAAAGGTTCCGGTCAAAGTCGAGCGAAACCATCGGCGAACCGTGTCCGCAAAAATCCGCCAACGCCCCGAATGCAAAGATTGTCTTCTGCGCATCGCTAGTCCACGTCAAGCGGCTCGACCCCGAAAGGACGCCCGTATTCAGCTCGGTCTTTTGCGTCTTCGAGAAGTCGGGCCATTTCCGCGTCACGAGGTGATGTTCGTAAAGGATAGCCCCGGAAAGTTCCGACCCGAAGATCCGCCCCGGAAACTTCTTGTCCATTCCCACGGAAAAAGTCGTCTTGTCCTGCTCGTAGCCGTCGATGAATGTCGCATTTTCGGGAAGCGCATCCTGGCGGTAGCCCGTCGTATCGCGAAGCGTGTCGGAAGCTTCTTCGCGGACAACCCCGGCGTGGAAGCTCGTTCCGAGAGCGGAGGCGTATTCGAACCCGAGAACCCCGTAAGCCCGATGACCGCGGATGATATCGACACTGTTCGACGTTTCGAGCGATGTCGTCGTATCCTGCCTGACCACATATTCGTCGCTGCTGTAAACCCCGTTTACCATCCAACGGTTGTCCAAGGAATCGTGCCCGGCGAGCTGCGCAAAGAGATCGTATGACGTAAGGCTGAACGAATCCGAGTTTTCCGTGGAGCAGTCTTCACAGCTCGAATCCCGCTTGCGGAACTCGGTAAAAAACTTTTCGCCCATGTTCTTGAGCATTTCGGCATCTAGGAAGCGGAAGCTGAACCGGAAGGAATCCCAGAACAGGAACGGTCCGCCGACCGTCACTTCGCGCATGGTCGTTCCCGCCGAAAGCCCGATTTCAAACTCTTCGCCCGAAAGCGTTTCCGGAATGTAATCGACAGAAGTGGCAAGGCCTTGCCCCACGGGACCCTCACCGTAATTGTCGTAAATTTCGACGGACTTTAGGAGGTGCGGGTTGATGACGGAAAGGTTTCCCGGAAAGCCGATATCGAGGTGCCGCATGTTCGGGATGCGAAGCCGCCCCAGGTGGTAGCCGACTTCATCCGCCCGCGAACCGTCATAAAAAAGCGCGCTCGAAAAATCCTTCTGCCCCGAAACCCCTTCAAACGAGGACATCAGTTCCGCGAGGTCAAAGCGCATCCCGACGACGTCTTCCAGCTTTTCGACCGTGATATGCGAAGGCTCGGGCCACTCGACCCGCGTTCCGCCGCCGATAATCGTACTTTCGCCGAGATTCCGTACATTCGGATGCAACACGACGACGATATCGAGCAAATCCGCAAAATCGTCAAGCGATACATGCAGCGTATCGAAACCGTCTTTCGCAAAGACAAGCTTCGCGCTCCGGGAATCCGCAGTGAGTTCAAAGCGCCCATTCCCATCCGTTTCGCCGAGCGTCCTGCCCGATTCATAGAGAATCGCCACCGAAGAAAGCGGGTGGTCCTCGGACTCGACGACCGTTCCGATGATAGGCGTCGGAGCAGCACTCGCAAACGCCGAAAAAAACACGCCGAAGAGGGCAAAAATTCGTTTTAGCATATCAGGTCATAAAATATATATTTTCTACTTTGACGAAAATGGCAAACGCTTATCTCATCCAGTCAGAACCGCAAAGCGACAAAGCATTATCCTTTGCCCATACGCGTGAAATGGTCCTGCAAAAAAGTCCCGCCCCCGGAAGCCTCATCGTTTTTCCGGAGATGTTCGCTACGGGATTTCTCACGCGACCGGAAGAATCGCTTGCCGAAACAATCGAACCGGAATCCCCTATCGTCCGATTTTTACAGGTTCTCGCCGACGAAACAGACTGCCTTGTTCTCGGCGGAGGCATCGAAAAATTTTCACACGGCGATTTTGCGTTTCGGAACTGGACCGGAATTTTTGAACCCGGGCATTCGCTTCCCCAAAAAATTTACAGGAAGCGCCACCCGTTTGCCGATGAAAAAAAGCGATTCGCTCCGGGAACTTCCGCGATTCTTTTCACATGGAAAGATTTTACCGTTTCTCCGTCCATCTGCTTCGACCTGCGATTTCCCGAAGACTTTCGCGAAGCGCGACGACAAGGCGCAAACATTTTCTGCGTCCAGGCGGAATGGCCCAGAGCGCGCGTGATGCACTTTGAAACGCTTCTCCGCGCACGGGCAATCGAAAACCAGTGTTACGTTCTCGCCGCGACCCGGGCGGGAAAAGGCTTTGCGAACAGCTGCGCCTTTGGCCCAAACGGCGAGGAAATTTTGAAAGCATCCGCCGAAGAAGGCGTTTTCCGAATTTCGCTGGATATAGAAGACGTTTTGACCGCGCGCCGAGACTTCCCTGTTCCGCTTCACTGAAGGCGTCGTTCTGGAGGATTCTCAGTTCTCTGTCATTCTGGAACGACCGGAGTTCAGAGCTTAGTTGATAGATCTTAGAGTCGCGGACATTTAAGCTCCTAGGGATTAGGGATGAGGGAGTAGTCCACGGACGTCTAGGCTTTTGTCGCCAAGCGACCTGTCGGCGGCCTTTCCGAGTTGCGAAGGCCAAGGTCCCCCTTCCTTGCAACCACCCTGTCATTCTGGAGCGGAGCGATAGAATCAGCCACGCTGAGTCTTGTGCTTAGAAGCGTGGACGTTTAAGCTTCGAGTGTGGAGAGTTGAATGTGGAGAGTGGAGTTGTCTGCGGAGCGAACAGTTTTCGTACACCGTCATTCTGGAACGACCGAAGGAAGTGATAGAATCCATTTTCAGCGTTTCTTTTGAAAATAGATCCTATCACTCCGCGCTGCTACGCTCCAGGATGACAGAAGAGCGTTCATGCACGACGTCATTCTGGAGGGTTCGAAGAACCCGATAGAATCCCTGTCCGATGTCATTCCACTCTCCACACTTCACTCTCAGTTCTAAGCTCTGACTACGGATCCTATCGCTTCGCGCTGCTACGCTCCAGGATGACGGAAGAACATCCCATTCCCGTTTAAAATTTCTAAATTGAGAAAAAACAGCCCATGGAAATCATCCTGCAAATTCCGGCGCAAGCCGCCACGCAAAATGTCCCGCGGCAGATGACCGTCTGCGGCACCGATTTTCAAAACGCGGTAATCGCCGAAGCCCGCGATGCAAAACTCCCCGCGATAATCCGATTCACGGAAAAAGATTCTTTTCCCTGGGACCAATTCTTGCAAAAGGTTTCGGTTCTCTGGACGCTTTCTAGATCCAGATCCATTCCCAAGCAGTTCCGTCTCAAGAAAAGACTTCCCGATTGCGTTACGGAAAACATCCCGCGGCTCGACGCCCAAGGCGCATTAGCGCTTTTCAAGGCACTGGGTTCCCACGGATTTATTGCCGCATTTTCTAAATTGCAGGCGTAGATACAAAAAATGGAGTTTTCAATGGCGAACAAGGACTCAAAGGATCTCTTTTCCGCTCTGGTCAAGGAAGCTCTCGCCCTAGCAAGCGAAGAGCCGCTTCTCAAGTCCGTTCTAGATGAACAAATCGTTTTTCGCCATTCGTTTGCCGAAGTCCAGGCGAAGATGCTCTCCCGAAAGCTCGAAAGTGCGCTTCTCAGCCGCACCCAGCTCGAAACCCTGTTTCTTTCCATATACAGGGAAAACCCGACAATCATCGAAAATTCCACAAAAGATCTCTGGGCGACAATAGAACGCGATCCCGCCTGCCGTTCCGTACTCGAACCGCTCCTTTTTTTCAAAGGCTTCCAGGCGATTCAGGCCTACCGCATCGCCCATGCGCTCTGGAAAAGCGGACGATTCTTTCTCGCCAAGATGCTCCAGAGCCTTATCAGCCAAAAATTTGCGGTCGATATCCACCCGGCGGCAAAAATCGGGTACGGCATTTTGCTCGACCATGCGACAGGACTTGTCGTCGGCGAAACGGCAAAAATCGGAAACAATGTTTCGATTCTGCACGGGGTAACGCTCGGCGGAACGGGAAACGAAATAGGAGACAGGCATCCCAAAATCGGTGACGGCGTGATGCTCGGCGCCCATGCGCAACTCCTCGGAAACATCCACATCGGAAAAGGCGCGAAAGTCGGTGCGGGAGCGGTCGTCTTGAGCGACGTTCCGCCCCATGTGACCGTCGCCGGAGTTCCGGCAATCAAAGTGGGACATCCCGACACGGCGCTTCCGAGCCTCGAAATGCAGCAAGACTTTACGCGGGACGTCGAAAGTTCCAAGCCCGCCACCAAGTAGTTCCCGATGGACAAGAAGGAACGCGCACAGTTCGTCTCCGAAAAGCTGAACCAGCTTTATCCGAACCCGGCGATTCCCTTGCAGTTCAAGAACACGTTCACATTCCTTGTCGCGGTTCTCCTGAGCGCGCAGTGCACCGACAAGAAAGTCAATGCGGTAACCCCGAAACTCTTCGCCCTGGCGGATACGCCACAAAAAATGTCGAAACTTTCCCGGGAAAAAATCGAAGAGATCATCCGGCCTTGCGGACTCGCCCCCGCAAAAAGCAGGCACATTTCGGAACTTTCCAAAATTCTCCTGGAACGCTTTGGCGGAGAAGTTCCCAAAACATTCGAGGAACTGGAAAGCCTTCCTGGCGTAGGGCACAAGACAGCAAGCGTCATCATGGGACAGGCTTACGGATTTCCTGCTTTTCCCGTCGATACGCACATCCACAGGCTCGCGATGCGATGGGGACTTTCGGACGGCACGTCCGTCGAAAAAACGGAACGCGATTTAAAAAAGCTCTATCCGGAATCCGAGTGGAACCGTCTGCACTTGCAAATCATCTATTTCGGACGGGAATTCTGCCCGGCACGCAGGCACGACCCCAAAAAATGCCCGATTTGCCGCATCACCGGCTGTCGCGAAAAATCACAATAGTCTATTTTAGACTTATGCGATTTCTCCGGTGGACAGCTCCCTTTTTTTGCTTACTCTTCGAAGCGTGCCTTGAAACGCCGAGCGCTCCGCGGATTTCCGCAAATACGCCTTCCCTTGCCGTCTGCGCGGAACAAAAAAACATTTCCTGTCAAAATCCCCTGCAGCTTTCCCCGTCGGATTCTTTTACGGTGAAGGTTCAAGCGACACCCGATTCGTTTCAAGACAAATTACGCTTTATGTGGAAAAAGGCTCCGGACCGGATTCTCCACGAGGGTCCCGAATTTTCAACGGATACGAGCCACGTCCCCGACTCCCTGGTAGTGCTCGACCGTTACGAAAACCGCCTTTCGAAACCTTTGCATTTTATTTTCGACACCGCGCCGAAATTTTCCGCCCAGACGGTTCCCGCCGAAAACGATACGCTCCGGGGAGACAGCCTGACCGCATTCCGGTTCGCCTACTCAGCAACAGACGACGACCCGGGAGACACGCTCTTCTACACGGTGCTCCTCGATTCAAACCGCTATGCGGTTGGCACGATAACCGAATTTTTCCAGTCGGGATTTTCCCCGGGCGAACATTCCTTCCGAGTGATCGCAGCGGATCGGTACGGACTTTCCGATTCCACGCCGCAAATCCGTTTCTTTGTCGAGGAGGAATAACCGTGAAATTTTTTCTCTTCGCCCTCGCCGCGTTCCTCTTCGGCTGTTCCGAAGAAAGCGTCTCGTTCAATCCCGAAAACTCCGACGTCGTATCGGTAAAGGCGTATGTCGTCCGGGAAAACGATTCCACCCGGGAAAGGCGCAAGATCGATACGATTCTCCCGACAGACAGCATCGTTCTCCTCGCCGTCATCGAACCGTCCCGTTCCATCCGCATGACAGAATTTTTTTGGCAAATCGATTCGGGCGAAACATTTTCGGAATTTTCACATCGGGCAACCCTATCTTCCCCCGGGAAACATCTCGCGCGATTCATCCTTCTCGACCGATTTTCCGATACGCTCCAGGACAGCGTTTCCCTGTGGGTCGCTCCGCCGCCGTTAATCGATACCAAGACCTGGATTCCGCAAAACGAAACGCAAGATATTCCGCCCGATTCCGCCCTATCCTTCGCCTGGAACGCTACCGCCGAAAACTTTCTCGCCACGACGCTCTACACATTTTCGCTCCGGTGCAAAGGGAAAATCCTACTCGATACGGTCCTTCCGGAAGCCCGCGTTACATACAAAGGAAATCTTCCCGAGCGGGAACTCTGCCTGTTCGACGTTTCGGCGCACGATGATTTCGGGAAAAATTCTCCACAAAAAATTCACTCGATTTTCTTCACGGGGAAAAATTCCGACAAGGAAACTGGAAATGTCTTTTTCAAAATCCAGGGCCCCGTCCAGGATTCTCTGGGATATCGTTTGATTTCCGCGGACGAGGATACGCTAAGCGGCATTCTCGAAGACGAGGGAAACGATTCCATTTTTTCCATCCGCAACGTGAAGCCCGGAACGTACCGATATGTTGTCCGGAGCAAGAACCATCCGGATTACCTAAGCGATACGGCAAACCTTTCCCTCCAAAGCGGAAAGATTTCCTACGTAAAAAGCGTCCCGCTGCGGGATACGGTCGCGCCAAAGATTCGGAGCCTTTCGCAAAAAGATTCCATCGCCTGGGAAGATACGCTCCGCTTTAACATCGAAGAAAAAGGTTTTCCCCTTTCTGCCAGCGACATCCGCATCGTCTTCGACGGAAATAAAATTTCAGGCTGGATTTTTGACAGCGGCTCGCTTAAAATTCCCACGGAAAATCTCCGGGCCTCGTTCACGGTTCACCCGCTCACGATTACAGTCACCGATCGCGCCAAGAATTCCGCGACAAGAAACTTTGTAGTCGCTCCGGGAAAATCCTGCATCCGGACATTGTCCGATACGGTTCTTTCTACGGGAAGCGCCCTTTCCATTCCAATAGAAAACGCCTGTCCGCACCTCTTGCCGAAACGCTTTTTCTGGGACATCGACAGCGACGGGCAATGGGACGGAGAAGCCGCTTTCGAAGAAAAACAATCCGAATCGAAAACATTTTCCTATTCGCTATTCAAACAACCAAGCTCTTGCGTCCACGTGAAGATTCTATACGCAAGCGGCGAAGAATTCAACCAGAATTTTACCGTCACCACCGGGGAGCTTTCAAAATGAAAAAGCTGATTTTCCCCATCCTTTGCCTCTTCGCGTTCTGGAACTGCAGCGATAGTTCCCGTGTGGATTCGGACGAAATTCCGCGACTTTCCGCCTACATACACTTTGTCCCGTCCAAGTATTACGGGATTTCCTACCAAAAGTTTCCCAGCGTCCGAACGAAAGCCGTCTCCGCAGGAGACGCCGGGCAGTTTGTCGCCGAAATCCGGCTAGACGGGAATACGATTTCCGAAAATTTTATCTCCGACTATATCCAGAATTTCCTGTGGACAATCGACGGCAAGGGCTATGTTTCCTCCGCGGTTTTCCACACCTTTCCCGATACCGGAATCTACGATATCGTGCTCAGGACCGTAGATTTCTTTAACGATACGCTCCGAGACACCCTGACGCTTTTTGTCCATTCACCGATAGCGATTCTTCCCGTTTCCCCGGAAAACGGTTCTTCCGTAAACCCGCTAGACACGCAAGGCGTCGTTTTCAACATCCAGACAGTCGGCGTCAATTCCTGGCAAAATGCCGAATGCACGCTCTACGTGTCTTCGGACCGGGCAAGCGTCTGGGATTTTCCCATCAATTCGATTCCCTGCAACGGTTCCTACCGGATTCGCGGTCCCCTGATGGCCGGGGATTCCGCACGGTTCAAAGATTCGTCATTTTCCTTTTACTGGGGCGTCTCCGCAAAAATTCCCGATTCCGAAAACGCATTCGAAACGGACTCTTCCGAAATCCGGCATTTCCGCACAGCACTTATCGAAAGTGAAAAATCCCACCTGATCATTCCCATCCGATACAAGACCCTATCCCCGAACGTTTCGCCGACAGGAACGGTTCTCGTCCAAAATTCAAATCAAAAGACAATCGCCCGGGCATCCATCACCAAAAATCCCGAAAGAGTCCACCTGGAAATTTCAACAGACGATTCGTTGCATATTGCCATTTATGATTCGCTCAGAAGCGAATACGGACGATACGAGACGGACTGCATCCTTCCGAAATTTTCCTACACCGTTCTCGATACCGTCATCCTGAGCGATACGGTTCCTCCGCTCCGCATGCCAAAAGACTCCAAGATTGCGAATGGCGATTCTCTTTGCTTTTTCGTCTATGACGGCGGTTCAGGCGTTTCCCAGAATTCCATCCTTATCTCGGTCGGAAACGATACGCTTTCACGAAGCATCCGCGGAAACGCCATCCGTTTTCTTCCCGTCTGCGAGGATTCCTGTCCGCTAGAATTCGAACTTCGGGATTATGCGGGGAACCAGGCATCCCCCGTTTTCTGGAATCTCGTCCGCCGAGGCGACAGTATCGATGTCTTGGGACCGTTCAACCCGGAGACGCGATGAAAAAATTTTTCGGGTTTCTCTGCTTTTTCGTTGCGATGCTTTCGGCTGGCGATTTTTCCGATTCGGCAAAAACGCTCCGGATTTCCTCATGGCCTCTCGGCGCGGAACTCTATCTCGGAGAACGGCCCGGTTCATTTGTACGAAAGTCCCCCATCAAAAGTCCCCACGATGTTCCGCTCGGAAGCTCCGATTCAATCGTCCGCGTCACCCTATTCAAACCCGGATATTCCGACACGACGCTCGATATCCGCATCACCGCTTCGAAGCAAAACTTTACCTGGATAGAACTTGAAGAAGCCGACCTGACCCAGATAGAAGAACAAGAAAAGATTCTCGACCGGCGAAAGCACCGCCAAATCGGAAAGTTTCTTTTTGCATCAAGCCTATTACCGCTTTCCCTTACCGGAACATTCGCGGCCATTTCCAAGTTCCGCTTTCAGGACGCCGACAGGGCAAGGGAAAAAATAGAGAACAGCGTCATCCGCGAAGGCGAAAAGTACCGTTCGTTCGAAAAGGATTTTTCCGATGCGAAAAAAAGCGGCAAGAATTACCGGACAGCCGCCGCCGTCTCGCTCGGGTTCAGCGCCCTCTTTCTCGTTTCCGCAGTCATCTTTTACTTTTAGTTGCCATGAAAAAAATCTTTGTCATCCTGTCGTTCTGTTTCTTAGGGATAGCCGTCGGAGAAATCCAGCGCGGAATTCCTCTCTCGGTCACGCTCGTCTCCGGAACTTCCCAACAGGCGGAGTACCTGGGAAGCTCTGGCGATACGCTTTTCCTCGGCGGTTTTGTCGCCGACACGTTCACCGTCGTCAAGCTTTTAAAGGAACGGATCCAATCGATCCGGGATTCCGCGGGAAGCATTCTGACTTTTGCCACGGCAGATTCGCTTTTCCGGCAATTTCGCACCGCCGACTCCCTAGCCGCAAGCGAACCCAAAAACGACCTGGACATTTCCGGGAAAGCCCTGCTCTTTCCGGTCTTCAGCCGTTCCATCGATTCCGCGCTCGCCGAGAGAATCTACGATTTGGAATTCCAGCTTCTCAAGGAATCGGGAGACCGCGTTCTAAAAGTTTCGACAAAGGATTTTCCCAAATGCAAGGATTCCCCCTGTATCGCAAGCGAAGCGGAGAAACGCGGAGCGACCGCTGTCTGGACCGCCGAAATCAAACCGGCAAAGCATCAGGACAGTCTAGATATCCACTTGCACCGATTCCTCGTGGAAGGTAAGTCCCAAACTTCTAAACGCCTGACCGTTTCGTCAAAGTATGCGACCGGCGAACTTCTCGCCAAAGACCGTTTTCTTTCCCTGGTACAGAAAGTCAAGGGGACCTACCGGGAACCTACCGCCAAAAAGGACAGCAGAAGTTTCATATTCGTAGAAACCTATCCAGAAGGAGCGAACCTTTCGCGCAAAGGCGAAGACATCATCTGCCAGACGCCATGCGCTTTTGCCGTTGCGGATACGGGCAAGGTGGAACTCGAAGCGTATTGGAACGTCGAAAAGACGCTGTGGGCCAACAAGGCGACTATCCGCCCGATTCCCGGGGACACGGCCAAGATAAGCATGCACCTGAAGCGCGTCAAGCCGGAAGTGGAAATCCGGACAGTCCCATCCGGAGCAAAAATCTTTTCCGAAACGGAGATAGTCCCGAGTTCGCGCCCCATCGGAAAGACGCCGAAAACTCTTTTTTCCGAAGAGCCTGGACCGGCCAGCATTCATCTCTGGAAAGAAGGCTTCCGGGATTCCGTCGTCGAATTTTATATCAATGCGACAACCCGGACACAGCTCGAAATCCAGCTTTCCCCGCTGACGACCGCCGAAGAGATCAAGGCCCAGGAAATTTTTAAAACCATCCAAAAGCGTATTTTCTGGGGACACCTCGCCATAGGCACCGCCATCGCCCCGGCTGTCGCCGGCGGAATATTCCTCTACATTTCCGAAAAGGACCGCGACAAGGCCAAGGCAATCAAGAAAGAGCTGTCCATGCCGAGTTCCGGTGGAGGGAAGAACTTTCAAAGCCTGCTCGACAGGAACCACCGCTATGCGGACCGGGCCAAAACGGAACGCTACGTGGGAACGGGATTTCTGCTTCTCGCCGGCGGACTTCTGGCTACAGGCATCATCCTGTCGTTCTAGGGACGCTTTTGCGCTTATTTTAGCGTTATCGCCGAAACGCTTTGGGTAGCAAGAAACTAAATTATAGCCGATGCGTAAAATCTTGATTTTCTTCCTTGCAGCAACATCTGCGTTCGCAGCCGACTTTGAGCGTTCCAATTGGCATACCCAGACATTTTTCCAGGTGGAACCCTACACGCCCATTTCGTTCGAAGGCGAAGGCCAATACCTGAACGAAAAGATCGACGAGGACGTGCTGACCGTTCCCATGTCGCTGGGCTTTCTCTTCAGCCCACTCTTCACGCCCATATACAAGGCGGATTTGCCGTTCACCATCTGGCTTGGCGCAGAATTCGGCGAGTTCCAGTTTGGCGAAATCTCGTCGGGAAAGGATTACCGTTTTAACGGACAGGAAGTCACAGGAGGCGGCAACACGCTTTCCTTTATGTCGTTCAATCCCGCGGGGCTTTTCGGATTTTCCGTGAACCTGGTCGGTAACCTGGACCTGCGCGTTCTCGGAGGAGTGGGAATGCGCTACTACCGCTTCGAGAACAAGGAAACCAGGACAACCAAGACGCACTCGGAAACGTCGATGAGCTATTTCGTCTCCGGCGGTCTCGAATACCGGCTTCTGGAGCTTTTCAAGGACGGAGACCTTAAAATCGGTTTGCATGTCAAAAAGGATTTCAGCAAGTTCGAAAACGTCGAAGCGGTCCCTCTCTTTTCAAGTGACAAGGGCGAAGACGCCGCGCTTTCCACGCCCGGAGCCTACGCCGGCACGAAGTTCAAGAAAATCGAAACGAAACTTCCCGTCCGCATCGGACTTGAAATTTCTCTCGAATTCGGACGCGAGAGCCGTCGAGACAGAAAGATGCGCTTTGCGCTCCACGACCGCGACTCCCAGCTCCGCAACAACTCCGAAGTCAAGGACACGCTTTCCGACTGGGACTGCATGGCCATCGAACGCGACTACCGCTTTTTCCTCGAAGACGGGACACTCCCCGACATGAGCGAAAAATATACCAAGGCGCAGTTCAACGACGTTCTCGAAAGCTACCTCGCCTTCTGCCACCCGGAAGACCTCGCCACCAAGGAACAGCTCTACAGCACGCTCGACTCGAACAAGGTCCAGTTGAAGGAATACCAAGTCTCGCAGGAAGATTCCCGCTTCAAGCAGGTCATGGCGTCGAACGACCCGGAAATGCTCGAAATGTATCTGCAATACTATCCCGATTCCCCGCACCGCGCAGAAATCGAAGCGAAACTCCAAATCGTCGGTGACTACCAGGTCTTTAAAAAGGCCCAGGATGCCAATTCGTTCAAAGCGTACCTCGACTACCTGTCCGACTTTCCGAACGGCCAATTCCGGGACGAAGCCGAAGAATGCATTTTCCGGCTGGTGCAGGAGAGCAACCGCGTCAAGGACTACCAGATTTATCTGAAACGTTTCCCGAACGGACGCTTTGAAAGCGAAGCGCGTCACGCCTTGCAGGAAATCCAGCGTGCATCCGGTATCGTCGAAACTCCCCAACCGGAAGTCCAGGAACCCGAAGGGCAGCCCACGGTTAGCAAAGCGAAAAAGGCCAAGTCCAAAGCCAAGGCCAAATCATCCAAGAAGAAAAAATCCAAAAAGAAATAATCCCCTTTCTGCGGGAAAAATCTTTTGTCCTTAACGGATTTTCCATATCGAGAAATTCGGATCGGCGACGAACCGATCTTTGAAAAATATCTTTCCCGAGCAAACAGGCAATCTGCAGATTATGCATTCGCGAACCTGTTTGCCTGGTCCGGATTCTACGGCACGCTCTGGCGCGAACAAGAAGGCTTTCTTGTCATCCGTTTCCGAATCGACGGCTCCGAAAAGTGGGCCTACTTAGAACCTCTCGGAACGGGAGACCGGCGGAAGATTTTGGAATTCATCCGACAGGACGCCAAAAGCATCGGAGAGCCTCTGTGTTTTTTCTCCCTTTCCCCGGAATTTGCCGAAAGCCTCCAAACGATGCCGGAATCCAAATCCTTGCGCATCTACAAAAACCGCGATTTCGGAAATTACATTTATCCGAAGGAACAGTTGGCGGAACTCGCCGGGAAAAAATTTCATTCCAAGCGGAACCACATCGAAAGATTCCAGAAGCTCTATCCCGATTTTCGTTTCAAGGAAATATCCACGAAAGAAGATTTCCAGTCGTTGAACCGGCTTCTCGACAAATGGCTCCGCTCCCAGGAAAAGCAAACGAGAACCATCCTGGAAGAAAAGGCGATGATAGAAAAATCCCTGGCGAATTACAGAGAACTCGAGCTTTTCGGGATCATTCTCTTTGTCAAGGAAAATCCGGTAGCCTTTTCGTTCGGTTCCCAGGTGACGCGCGACACCTTTTGCGTCCATGTCGAAAAAGCGGATGCATCCTACGAAGGCGCATACGCAATGATCAACCAGCTGCTCGCAAAATCCCTGCCGGAAACAATCCAGTACATCAACCGGGAAGAGGACATGGGAATACCCGGGCTCCGCAAAGCGAAACTTTCCTATCATCCGGAAAGAATCACCGAAGAAGTCTTCGCCTATGAAACAGGCACCGTCGAAGCGGACATCTGGAAGCTTTGGCAAAAGAGCTTCCCGGCGGACGGCGATGAATTTTTGCAGGCATTTCTCTACCGCTATTCAAACGAGAAGACGAGAATTACTTTGTACGAAAACGGGATTCTCGCCTCGATGCTTCATTTGTTCCAAATGGAAAGTTCCTGGGGAAATGCCGGCTACATCTACGGACTTGCGACAGGCGAGGCGTTTCAGCAAAAAGGCTTTGCTTCAAGGCTTATCGCCGAGGCGCTCCAAAAGGCAAAACTCAACGGTACGATTCTCGTTTGGACCATCCCGGAAAACAGGACCTTTGGCGGTTGGAAAAAATTCGATTTCAGCGAACCGCAAAGCGAGCCGCTCTCTTTCGAAACCGAAGACGGCTTTACATTCGGCGAAAACCCGGAAACGGACTTTGGCATTTTCCGCATTCTGAACATGCGCGCCCATTTAACGCGATTCGCAGCGACTCATCCCGAAATCCGGGCGACATTTTCCGTCAACGACGTTCTGTTCCCCGAGAACTCGGGCACATACACGCTCGAAGTCGGCAAACTTTTCCATGTCCCGGAAATTTCAGGCGAAATCCAATACTTTCCCAAAGATGTCGCCGCGCTCTATCCGCCAAGCCACGGAGAGCAGCTCGTCTTCGTTGTTCCTGGACAACGCTAAAATTTTCCAAACGCACCAGGCATTCCCTATTTATCTACATTCTGGATATGGCCAAAAGCGCACGCAAAGTCTTCGAATACCTGGATTACCGGGAATTTCTAAGCGACTACTACAAGTCCCGAAAAACGGAAAATCCCGCCTTTTCCCTACGCGCATTTTCTGACAAGATTGGATTTAAGGCCAAGGATTTCATCAGCCGCGTCATGCAAGGTTCCAAAAACCTTTCGACCCAAAGCATCCAAAAAATCATCTCCGGGTTAAAACTCGGCAAGCGCGAAGCCTCCTATTTCGAGAAACTCGTCTGGTTCAACCAAGCGGAAACGACCGAAGAGAAAAACGGCTGGTTCGAGAAAATGCAGAACGAGCTGAAAATCGTCCGGTTCGCCAAGGGGCAGCACCTGCTGGCCTTTTACCAATACCAGGTCTATTCCCATTTGCGACATCTCGCGGTGCGCTCCCTCATCGGAATGAACGGTTTCCGGGGAGATTTTTCCCTTCTCGCCCAATCCGTCCACCCGCAGATTTCCGTCGAAGAAGCCAAGGAATCCGTCGAGCTTCTTGAGAATTGCCATCTCATCGAAAAAAGGGGAGACGGTTCCTACGTTTTGGTGAACAAGGACATCACCACCGGAGACAGCACGTCGAAAATCGCCTTGCGCGGTTTCCACCAAAAAAGCATTGCGCTCGGAGCCGAATCCATCGAAAGGGACGCTCCGCAAATTCGGAACATCTCGGGGCTCACGCTCGGCATATCCCAAGCAGGCTATGAAAAAATCGTGGAACGTATTAACGCGTTCCGCAAGGAAATCGCCCAAATCGCCGACGAAGACGCCAACGCGGACAAGGTTTACCAACTAGAACTTTTGCTGTTCCCGCTCGGCGGAAATCTTTGATGTCGAAAGCCGCGGTTTCAATATATCCAAGGCTTCCAGCGGGGAAATGAAATCGGATGCGATTTTTCCGCTTTCCGCGTCCGTTTGAAAAAAAAGGCTATTTTATCAGGAAACCGGAGGCAAAAATGATCACCGCAGAAGAAGCCATAGAAATTTATCGAAAGAAATATCCGAAATCCGACATTTTAAAAATAAAGAAAGTCGAAAATTTTGGGTTTTGGCTGGAAACAAGCGACATTCGCGAAGACGATTGTATCAACTTGGTCACGTTTGATGGGAAGTTGGAACGTTTTCCATTCAGTCCCGTCTGTCCAAACCCTGAATTTGAAAGTGCAAAAAAGACGGAAAAAATCTTTTACAAGAAAAGGAAGAAGGATAAAATCTGGTGGATAGACCATCCGGATTCGGTCGGACGTATCGAAGTTTCTTTCGACAGAAAAAAAATCCTGAACCTGTTCTATGACTACCCGCAAAACTTCACGCCGGAACAAAAGGCCCTTTTCGACAAGGAAAACCCCTACTGGGCCGACTTCTTCGGAGGTAAAAATGAAAAAAACGGATAAAAAATTTTATTGGCACTTCGAAACGGTATTCGATCACGAAGTGACCCCGGAGGAATTCGAAGAGGTCACCGGTTTCAAATGGGAAAAACGCCTTGAATACCTGGACCGCCTAAATTCCGATTGCAGCGAATATGCCGGATGTTCTGACATAAGCTCCCTTTACCATATCCGCCGGGATTCCGAGAGAGCTTCCTACTACGGCAAGCTGTCGCTAAAGGTTCCTATGTGCGTGGACTATTGCTACTGACGAATCTAAAGAGCACGACTTTCCCCTAAACAAAAAAGCAGGCGACACGAGACCGCCCGTTCATCAGTTAATCTTCAAAAATAAACTTGTGTTTTCCTTTAATTAAAAAATAGGCTTTGTCCCAGTTTTCAAAATCTTCCAGCTCTTCTTTTGAAAACTTGCTTTTTCGTACGGTTCCGTCCTCTTCGACTTTAGGCAATGCAGCCATTGAATTTGGATACTTAAATTTTGGAATCATATAAAGCCTTTTGTACTTTGATTATATAATCTAACATTTTTTGGGGTAATGCCGGATCTTTCCTGATAAACATGGCGAAGCATTCGGCGAAAAGCTCCTCGGGATCTTTATCCTCTTTCGCATAGTAGCTAATTCGATCTATTTCCCCAGTCTTCACCATTTCTTTTTTTATCAGGGCCAATTCGTCCGGGGTATTTCCACGGCTTCGGTACTTCCCGAAGATGAAATGCCCGATTTCATGGTTCACCAAGTGCGAGTTGACCTGTCCTGGCGAATCGATCGCGAACTCCCGGAGTCCGTTCCTTTTCGCGAACCGTTTGACAGATTCCTTGAAAAACTCTTTCGGATTCGCCGTGATGTTGTTAAACGAAACCGTATTGAGGAAGGCGTAACAAGATTGCGAAAAGGGTGACCGCATGCACCGTTTTTAGTGTATTTTAAGAAAAAAAGCGAAGGAGGCAGCATGAAGTTTCCCGCAATTTTCGCAGCTCTGGGCCTGTTCGGCTCCGTCGTGGACGCCGTTCTGATAGCCATCGCTGTTGGAATTTTCGTACTCCTTTTCCTCGGCGTGTTTTTCGGACTCGGGATAATTCCCGCCGTTCTCTTCGGCATTTTCTTCTACGCCGTATGCAGGGGTGTGCACTTCGTATTTTCGAGGCTTGGAATCGGGCAACCGCCAAAGGAAAGTCCCGTCCTTTCCGAAAACGAGAAGCGCGAACGCGCCCTGCGACCGCTGAACCGCGCCTTGCCTACATTCACGGAGAGCTTCCGCAACGCTGCGTCCATTTCGGTCGTAGCCATTCCCGCATGGGACGCCGCCGAGGTGAACGCCTGGTATTCCTTGACGGACATTCCCAACAGCCGGGAAGTCTTGGCAATCCGGTCGCCCGTCACCGCATAGGATTCCGCAAAGCCGTCGTCGCGGACGGTCTCCGAGACTATCCGAAGGAAGAATTCTCGCTTCACGATGTCGCAATTTTTTCTTTGGGACATTTTTTGATTCACGGAACGCTCCAAATAAAAAGTCCCTCGCGGTGCCTTGCCTCGGAAATCCGAAACTCGGCGGTGGAGGGCTCTGTTGGTTAAAAAATAGAATTTACCGGCGAACATCACCAGAACAGGTTGCGGTAGGTGGTCCCGAGGGCGTCGGCGAGGCGGTGCGCCATCTTGCGCCCGATGGGTTCCCTCCCGCGTTCCATGGCGGAGACCTGCTGCTTCGTAATCCCGGCCTTGTCGGCGAGCTGCTGCTGCGTGTAGCCGAACGTGGTGCGGAGAAGCTTCAGGCTTTCCGCCGGGGTCGTCTCGGCCTCCATCTGCCGAAACAGCCCGGTCTTCGAGATTTCCACGGTCTCCTCGTCGTCGTCCTTCACCTCCTCGACATCCGGGAAGGCGGACTTCAGGTAGAGCACCAGGTGGTCGGGGATGTGCTCACCCTCGAAAGTGAACACCGTCCCTCCGGCAATCCTGCTAGTAAGGCGCATTTTCACGGCTTCCAACATATGTGACCTCCAGTTCTATTCCTTTGACAGTCTCGATCCAGCACGCCGCCCAGTGGTAGGACAGGTGGCAGTGGTAAGTGTTTGTCCCTTCGAGCATTCCGTAGTTCGGCCATTCGGGAAGGACCGGACCGCGATCTTCAAGG
The DNA here is from genome assembly GCA_963656065.1 of Alistipes onderdonkii. GTDB lineage: Bacteria > Fibrobacterota > Fibrobacteria > Fibrobacterales > Fibrobacteraceae > Hallerella. Next base: position 36,642 of record CAVKGV010000004.1, on the reverse strand, counting down.
TCCTTTACCAGCCTGACGAACAGCGTCTGTTCCCTTTTCGGCATGGACCTCGCCACTTTCAGGATTTTCTTCTTCGTGACTACCTTCATATTTCGAATATAGCAATTTTCATTTCACAAGTCAAGATATTTTCTTTATATTTCTAAAATTTCCCCGGGCAAAAGAAAACCCTTTCGCCTCCCCAAAAAGGAGATACAATGCAATACACATGCCAGATAACGAAAACGGAATCCGACGGAAAGACATTCTACGATGCGGAATTCCCGGACATTCCGAATGCGTTCACCTGCGCGGACACGCCCGAAGCCATCCGCGATAACGCCCAAGACTTTCTAAATGCGATGCTTTCCGCCATGCTCTCCGAACGGATGCCGCTCCCGGAACCGCGGTGGAAATCGCCCGCAAGACGAGCATAACCAGGCAGGCCTACGGACGGTTGGAAGACCCGAAAGCGTCGCTCACTGTAACAACGCTCGAAAAGTTCGCCAAGGCCGTCGGCAAGAAGCTTGAAATCAACTTTGAGTGACGGCGAAAAGAAAAGGACCAAAAAAGAAATACTCTTCTTTACAGGGAGAGTACTTCTTTTAAATAATTACTATATTTGGCGCACTCATTCGGGGTGCTACCGCACACGGTGTGCGGATGCTGAGAACAAACCCGAAAACCTGATCAGGGTAATTCCTGCGGAGGTATAATGAATCGTCAAGGTACAGGCATTTTTGCCAATGGTCTCATCTGGTTCGGCGCGGCGGTCTCCGTCGCGGAAATCGAAGCGGGCATCCAGTCCGGCAACAACTGGAAAGCTTTAATTCTCGGACATCTTCTAGGCGGAGCGCTCCTCTTTGCCGTCGGGCTTATCGGCGCAAAGGCGCGACTCAACGCGATGGACTCGACCGCTTCCGCTTTCGGAAAAAACGGGGCCAAGTTTTTCGCCCTGTTAAATCTCTTGCAGCTCATCGGGTGGACTTCCGTGATGATTGCCCAGGGAACTTCCGCACTCTGTGGACTTGAACTGCCGCTGAACGCCACGCTTCTTTCCGTCGGGCTTGCGATTCTCGTCGCCGTCTGGATTTTCATCGGGCTAAAGGATTCGGCGCACATCGCGACAGTCGCCATGGCACTTCTCGCCGTCCTCGTCGGGATTCTCACCTTTAGGCTCGTCGGCCAAGCAAGCGCCGCTTCGAGCACCGCCACGGAGACGCTTTCCTTCTGGGCCGCCTTCGAGCTTTCCGTCGCCATGCCGCTCTCCTGGCTTCCGCTCGTTTCGGATTACACGAAAAACGCCGAACGCCCTTTCGCCGCGACCGCGACATCGGCAATAGTCTATACACTGGTCAGCATCTGGATGTACGCCATCGGTATCCTCATCGCCTCTTCCGGTGCAGAAAACCTCCCCGCGGCAATCCTTTCCGTCGGACTCGGAATTCCCGGCATTCTCATCGTGGTCTTCTCGACCGTCACCACGACATTTCTCGACGCCTATTCCGCCGGAGAATCCGCGAAAACTCTTTGCGGCAAGCTGAACCCGAAAATCGTGGGAGTCGTCGTCTGCGCTCTCGGTGTAATCCTTTCCGCCTCGGGAATCATCGACCGCTACGCGACTTTCCTCTACCTCATCGCTTCCGTCTTTGCGCCGATGGCAGCCGTCTTCGCCGTTTCCCACTACGTCGTGAAACGCCCGCTCCCGGTGTGGAATATCGTCGCCTGGGCTTTTGGTTTCGGAATTTACCAGTTTGCAGGCGAGTCCCCGATAGGCCCGACGATAACCGCCATGGCGGTTTCCGCGGTCCTTGCGCTCGCGGGAAAGTTCGCCAAAGGACAATCCCAAAAGACAATTCAAAAACAATCCTTGTAAAAGCTTTTAACGAGGAAGCGGCAACGCTTCCTTTTTTGTTCATTTCAAACGGAAATTTATCGGCTTAAACAGCGGCGGCTTTTGCGCTTTTGTCGGACATCAGCTTGGGGAGAAGGGTGTCGCGAAGCGTTGTTAGCCGTTGATTTTCGTCAACATTATTTTGTATTTGCTTTCGAATAGAATTCAGTATTTTTGCTAAATCTTGCTGTGCATTTATTGACGGCAAAATGAATTGGTATTTCTTAAAATCCTTCAACACGATTCTTGGTAAAGCGGATCCCGATACGAAGTTGTCAGCAACGTCTTTTCGGACAGAAGGCTGTTTTAACAAGAACAATAGAATTTCTGGAAGAATCTTTTTCTTATCGGGTCTGAAAATTGCAATTGAAGAAAGAATGGCTTCTTCTCGTTCTTCGGAGCAGATGAAGATTTCTTTTAGATAGCTGCCGTCTTTGGCGACGAGAATGTCATCGGCTCTTGGAACGCAGTCCCCGGCTTTCATTTTTTCAAAATCTTCTGCAGAAATATGCTTGCAGTTGTTAGAATTGAACCCATAGGTCTCCATATCTTTTACGGAATACATTGGATATGGTGCAGTTGGATCGTCTTGCGGGCTAAAATGCGAGCCATCGGTAACTTTTAAGCACACGTTACCCAATGTCGTTTCTTTCCAATCCCCGGGCATCACGCCGCCGAAAGGCGCGAAGTCGATGAACCAGTTTTTGAAGATTGCCTGCGCCTGTTCTTCCAGGTTCCTGTTTATCGCGTTGTTGAGTTCTATCTTGTCATCGAGGCTACTGAGGATTTCCGCGATGCGACACTGCTCTGCGAGAGGGGGAAGCTTGACTTCATATTCCATCAAAGAATTTTTATCTCCCCGTGGCATTTTTGTGCCTTTGGCTGTAGCCATGCTATAATCAAAAAAAGAATCCGCACTTAACAAATAGTAGAGAAACTTCGCATCGACATTTTCCCGATTTCTAAAAACAAGAACATCGGCCGAGCAACCTCCATCATGAGAAGCCTGCCAAATTTTCTTGAAATACGGGCGGATGTTTGAAACCAGGATATCATCCTTTTTATACGCAATCACACCACCCACATCTGGAATCGAGGAAGCCAAAACAACGCCTCCGCGATTTGGCTGCATGTTTTCCGTAGATATGTATGTAGCACTGTTCAAAGAGGCTACACTTATACGCTCCTTCCCATAGGAAGAAATTTCACCCAGCTTTACTTCTTTCCATTCACTCATAGGATTCCAAAAATACCATTTTTGTCTGCGATAATTCCGCTCCAAGCCAACCAGAGAGGAATCTGCAGAATTTTTTCCGCCTGTTGTTTATGGGGAGAATTTTTATTATCTTGATAGAAAAGCAAAAAAAAAGGAAACCAGAATGGGACAGCTCAAGGAACTACGCGATACGATCCTTGCCGACATCACAAAGGACTACCTGGATACGGCAAGCGATGAATTTTTATCCGAAACAGAACTCGCGGGACTCTATCGGGACGCCGACGATTTATTCGCAGAAGCTTTTCATCACAGAGACTTTAAGACGACCGAAGCCATGCAGGGCCTGCAAGAGCAAATAAAGCGGGCAAAACAAGGCATTCTTCCCGATTCCAAGGAAAAACTTCAGCAGCTGTCGAAAGGCCTCCAAGCCCTTTCCCGGCACTGTGCAAAAGACTCTACCAGATTTTCCTGGTATAGGAACTTAGACGACAGATTGTCCCGCTACGGGCAGAGATTCCAACCCGAACCGCTATCCGACAAGCTTGACAAGGGCTCGAGCGAAGCCATCAAGGACTATACCTCGTTCTTCGACAACATCGAGACTCCCGCCGACACCCTGTACGACGATGTTTTCCCGGGAAAGATTTCCCCGCAAGCGCTGAAAGTTTATAAAGAAAGAGCGCTATACGCCTTGAAAAAGGGACGGGCGCTCCTCAACAACAAGGCGCTGCTTCGCCGGCTAGACGCACTGCGGATGCAGACACAAAACAATAAGGGCAATTTAGAATACTGCAACGTGGGAAAAGTCGATGCCGACTTTCCTTGGGCGGAAAAAAGCAAAGAAGGGGAAAAGCGAGAAAACGGCATCCGAACATGCGATCCCGAATACCCGATGGGCTACTCCGTCTTTCTACATTCCCACCCAAACAATCTGCCGCTTTCCCTAAACGAGTATGATACCGCAGGCAACATCAAGGATCTTCTCCCATGAAACATCTTTTTTCCCTACTGCTTGTCCTCTCCCTTATCGCCTGCCAAAAAGAGGAACCGGTCGAAACCGCCGAAGCCCCGGCTGAAAAAGCGAAGACGCTTTGCGAAAAATACGTGGCGCATATCCGGAGTCCGTTCGTCAAAACTTTCCAGACCAAGGAAATCTGCATGGATTCGGTTCACCTGGTCCTTTTCCGGGATCCTAAACCGGCACCGTATCTGCCGTATGAGCCGGATCTGCATTCCGACATCCAATCCTACTCCTATGCATTCCGCCATAACCTTATCGAATTTGCGACGGTAACATCACCGAAGACCCGCAAGACGGACAGTCTTTTTTCTTTCAAAATTGAAACGACTCAATTTGATTTTTCAAGCCTCTCCATGTCTAGATTCGGGAAGGAAACAGACAACATCGACATTCCTTACTACAACATTCCCCCTTTCTATGAAAGCAATGAACTTAACACAAAGATCTATGTTTTCAAGAAAAGCGCGACAGAACTATACTTCCAACACGGATTCAATCTGGACATCTACTCCACCGAAACGGGAAAAATCCGCCCCAAAATCAACGAATTCAAGAAAGAAACTATTTATCGTTTCAGATGCCACAATCCAACACCGTCATTCAAGCACTATGTATTCTACACGGATTCAAGCATCCTGATCAAGGCAAGTCCCAAGATGCATTCCAACTACCTGGAATACTTTTTCGAAGGGGATTCGCTCCACATGGCGTTACAACCCGATTACTGCCTGGTGATGGCTTTTTACAGGGATAACGGCGAAAAACAGGTTTACTCGAACAAGAATTGTACACCAGAAATGCTCGAAGATCCGCGCAGCTTGTTTTGGGATGATAAGCGTGGAAATTGTTCGACGCTGCCTTTCTATCTTTACACTTTCTAGAGACCCCATAACGCTAGCCGCATCCGTTTCCCGTTCAAAAAACCGCTTCCGCAAAATGCACAAATAAGCACTACGCAAACAAAAAGTTTTACTATCTTTTCCGAAAAATTGGACCGGGACGCCGGGTCAAGGCGAAAGCGGTTTCAAATTTTATTCATATTTGGCACGATTTTTAACGAAAACGGTTTTTAGGTCTATTCTATGGCAGTCAAATACACGGAAGACAACATCAAGTCGCTCGAATGGCACGAGCACATCCGGATGCGCCCGGGCATGTATATCGGAAAGCTCGGCAACGGGCAAAGCCCGGACGACGGCATTTACGTTTTAGCCAAGGAAATCATCGACAACTCGATCGACGAATTTGTCATGGGCGCGGGCAAGCGCATCGAAATCGAAATCCAGGACCGGGAAGTCCATGTGCGGGACTACGGACGCGGCATTCCGCTCGGAAAGGTCATCGACTGCGTTTCCAAGATGAATACGGGCGGAAAATACGATTCCGAAGCGTTCCAGAAGTCGGTCGGGCTGAACGGCGTCGGAACGAAGGCGGTGAACGCGCTATCCGAAAAGTTTATCGTGCAGAGCTTCCGCGACGGCAAATGCAAAAAGGCGGAATTCAGCCGGGGCGTCCTGGTCAAGGAATACGGCGAATGCAAGACGGACGAAAAGACGGGAACGGAAATCATCTTCTCGCCGGACCCGACGATATTCGACAAGAACTACCGTTTTCTTCCCGCCTACATGGAAGAGAAAATCTGGAATTACGCCTACCTGAACACCGGGCTTACGCTCGTGATGAACGGGAAGGAATACGTGAGCAAGAATGGGCTTCTCGACCTTCTTTCCGGTCGCGTTGACGATACGCTCCGCTACCCGATAGCCCACATGAAGTCGAAGGATATCGAAATCGCTTTTACCCACGGGAACCAATACGGCGAACATTACTTCAGCTTCGTGAACGGTCAGCATACGACGCAGGGAGGGACGCACCAGCAGGCGTTCCGCGAAGGATTCGTCAAGGGAGTCCGCGACCACTACAAAAAAGATCTGGACCCGTCGGATATCCGGAACTGCATCATCGCGGCAATTTCCATCCGCATCCAGGAACCCGTTTTCGAATCCCAGACGAAGACAAAGCTCGGCAGCACGACGACGGCTCCGGGAGGACCTTCGCTCCGGACATGGATCGTCGATTACGTCGCGACAGAAGTCGATAACTACCTGCACAAGAACCCCGAAGCGGAAAAGGCGCTGCAGGACCGCATTTTACAAAGCGAACGCGAACGGAAGGATATCGCCGGTATCCGGAAGCTCGCCAACGAACGCGCGAGAAAGGCAAACCTGAACAACAAGAAGCTCCGGGACTGCAAAGTCCACCTGCCCGACACCAAGAATCCCATCCACAAGGAAACGATGATTTTCCTGACCGAGGGCGACTCCGCCTCGGGTACGCTTACCAAGGCGCGAAACGTGCAGAACCAGGCGGTTTTCAGCCTCCGGGGCAAGCCGCTCAACTGTTTCGGGCTGACAAAGAAAGTCGTCTATGAAAACGAGGAGTTCAACCTGCTCCAGCACGCGCTCGACATCGAAAACGGCCTCGATTCGCTCCGCTACGACAAAGTGATCATCGCGACTGATGCCGATGTTGACGGGATGCACATCCGGCTTCTCCTGATGACTTTCTTTCTCCAGTTTTTCCCGGAACTAGTCGAGCAAAGACATCTCTATATTTTGCAGACGCCCCTTTTCCGGGTCAGAAATTCCAAAAAGGACAAGGCGGTCCGTTACTGCTACGACGAAGCGGAACGCGACGAAGCGGCAAAGGCTCTTGCCGGCAAGGACTTGGAAATCAGCCGTTTTAAAGGTCTCGGGGAAATCAACCCGGACGAATTTCGCCAGTTTATCGGTGAAACGATGCGGCTCGAAAGTGTCGTTTCCCCGCCGGACGCGTCTTTAAACAAGATGCTCGGCTACTACATGGGAAAGAACACGCCCGAACGCCAGAACCGGATCGTGCAGAACTTGCGTACCGAAGCGGTGGAGGAACTTTAAATGAGCGACGAAATCAAGAAAGACGTACAGGACAGATTCGCAAACGCCCCCGAACCCGAAGCCAAGAGCGACACGGCGATTCTCGGACTTTCCAACGCGAACCATCTCGAAAAGCTTTACGACGGCTGGTTCTTAGACTATGCGAGCTATGTGATTCTCGACCGCGCGGTTCCCTATTTTGAAGACGGACTGAAGCCCGTGCAGCGGCGCATTCTGCATACGCTTTCCGAAATGAACAACGGGAAACTGAACAAGGTCGCCAACGTCGTCGGCGCAACGATGCGGTATCATCCGCACGGAGACTCTTCCATCTACACGGCTCTTGTCGGACTCGGTCAAAAAGACCTGCTCATCGACACCCAGGGAAACTGGGGAAACCCTCTCACCGGGGACTCCGCCGCAGCGGGCCGTTACATCGAAGGCAGGCTCTCCCAGTTCGCCCAGGAAATTCTCTTCAACGAAGAGACGACCGAGTGGATTCCGAACTATGACGGAACGCGCAAGGAACCGCTCACGCTTCCCGCCAAGTTTCCGCTTTTACTCGCCCAGGGCGTTGACGGCATCGCCGTCGGGCTTTCCACGTATATCCTTCCGCACAACTTCAACGAACTCTGCGAAGCGAGCATCGCCTACCTCAAGGGAAAAAAGTTCACGCTCTATCCGGACTTTTTCACCGGCGGGACCATCGACGTTTCCCACTACGACGACGGAGCGCGCGGCGGACGCGTAAAGATCCGTGCGAAAATCGAAGTCCAGGATTCCAAGACGCTCGTCATCCGCGAAATTCCCTACGGAACGACGACGGTTTCCCTGATTGAAACGATTATCGCCGCAAACGACAAGGGAAAAATCAAGATCAAGCGCGTTGACGACGATACGGCGCAAGATGTCGAGATTGTCGTCCACCTTCAACCCGGTTCCGACCCGCAAAAGATGATCGAGGCCCTCTACGCGTTTACGGACTGCGAAAAGTCGCTTTCCCCGTGCACATGCGTCATCATCGACAAGAAGCCCTGCTTCACGACCACGACGGAACTTTTAAAACTCAGCACGGACCACACGAAACACCTGCTCAAGTGGGAACTCGAGAATGAACTACGGCACACGCAGGACAAGTGGCATGCGACGAGCCTCGAAAAGATTTTCATCGAAAAGGAAATCTACGAGACAATCAAGAAGGCGAAAGACCGCGACGACATGATAGCGCTCATCGGCGAAGGGCTCAAGCCTTTTGTCGGGAAGCTCCGAAAAGAAGTTTCGGACGAAGATATCGAGAAGCTCGCTGCGCTCCCCATGTCAAAAATCGCAAGGTTCAACCGCAAGAAGGCGGACGAACTTCTCGAAGAACTCGACAGGCACATCGAAGAAGTAAACGAAAACCTGAATCACCTGACCGAATACACCATCAACCATTTCAAGAATATCGAAAAGAAATACGGACAGGGCCGCGAACGCAAGACGCAAATCGCGGAATTCGGCAAGGTCGATGCGGTGCATGTCGCCATGGCGAACCAGAAATTCTACGTCAACCGCCCGGAAGGTTTCATCGGGACGAGCCTGAAAAAAGAAGAATACCTCTTCGATGTTTCGGAATACGACGACATCATCGCTTTCAAGGCGAACGGCACATACAAGATAGTCAAGGTTTCCGACAAGGATTTCGTCGGCAAGGACATCATTCTGGTCGAAAAGTTCAACAAGGACGATGAACGGCGAATCTACAACGTCATCTACCAGGACGGCAAGGACGGTCCGGCCCTCATCAAGCGGTTCAATGTCGGCGGCGTCACCCGCAACAAGGACTACCCGATGGGCAAGGGAAAGCCGGGGACGAAAATTCTCTACATTTCCTCGAACCCGAACGGCGAAGCGGAAACGGTCAAGGTCATCCTCAAGCCGCGCCCGCGAATCAAGCTCAACTTTGAAGTCGATTTTTCGAAGACCGAAGTCAAGGGAAGGAACACGCTCGGAAACGTCGTGACAAAATACGCGGTCAAGGCGATTAAAAAAGTGAGCGCCGGAGTGAGCACGCTCGGGGAAAAAGTCTTCTACTTCGACGCCATCTCCGGTGTCGTCGGCACACAGCGCAAGGGAGACGAACTCGGCGAATTCGGGGAGAACGAAAAGCTTATCACCGTCCGCAAGAACGGCATGGCCCGCCTGCACGAAATGAAGGATCCGGTCCTCGTAGGAACGGACATTCTCTACATCGGCAAGTACGACCCGGAACAGGTTTTCACCGTCCTCTATTTCGAAGGCGAAAATTACACTTATATGGTCAAGCGGTTCACGCTCGAAAACTGCCCGACGACAACCGAGTTCAACATTCTGTCGGATAGTCCGGGAACCCGGATGGTCGAATTTTTCGCAACCGAAGAAGCCCGCGTCTCCATGGAATTCCAGTCCGGGCACAAGGTCGAAAAGGAGGAACTCGATCTCACGGAGCTTACGGACATCAAGACATACAAGGCTCTCGGCAGCAAGTTCACCGCGAAGAAAGTCAAACGCTTTACCCGGATAGAAACGGTAAAAAACGGGGGTGAACTTCCCGAAGACGAAAAAGACCCGGATTCCCCGGACCTGTTCGGGTAGAGGTGCGCCATGATGATTGACGAAATGATCGGGCAGGCGAAATCCATCGCGATATTCGCCCATGTCCACCCCGACGGAGACGCCATCGGTTCAAGCCTCGGGCTTTACCGCTACATCCGGGACAACTACCCGGAAATTCGCGCAGCGGTCTTTCTCGAAGCGTTTCCCGACAAGTTCCGAATCCTTCGCGACGCGGAAAGCATCGAAAGCGAATACCGCGGGGAATCCTTCGACCTCGCCTTTCTGCTCGACACGCCTTCCATCGACCGCATCGGGGCGAAAGGCGCGGACTGCCTTGCAAGTGCCGCGCGGACGTGCAACATTGACCACCACGTCAGCAACCCGCGGAACCTGTGCGACGTAAACATCGTCGAACCCGGTTCGAGTTCGGCCAGCGAAACGCTCTACATGCAGCTTTCCCCGGAAAAAATTTCGAAAGATGCCGCAAACGCGCTCTACCTCGGAATCGTCCACGACACGGGCGTTTTCAAGTTCAGCAACACGGGCAAGCGGACGATGGATGCGGTCGGAAGCCTCATCGGCAAAGGCTGCGACTTTTCGAAAATCATCAACGAGACTTTCTACACCCGCTCCTACACGACGACACGCATCACGGGATTTGCGATGGAACGCTGCAAGACGGCCCTCGACGGAAAAGTTGTCTATACATTCCTCACCCCCGAAGATCTCGAACGCTTCAAGGCGACACCGCTCGACCTCGGCTCGGTCATCGATGCGATTCGCGAAGTCTCCGGGACCGAAGTGGCGATTTTTCTCTACCCGACAGGCGACGATTACAAGATGAGCCTGCGGTCCAATTACGTCGTCGATGTCAACCGGATAGCGAAAACATTCGCAGGCGGCGGGCACGTACGGGCGGCAGGCGCCACCGTCCACGAAAAGCCCGAAGCGGTCATCCCGAAAATTTTAGAAATGGTCAAAGAACAGCTAGGCTAGGGAGGCAAGCAATGGCTATCATCCGCAAATTTCCAGACGCATCCATTAAGTCCCGCTCCGAAAAGCGTTTTTTCGAACTGGCGAGCCAACTTTCGGACGACTGGTATCTCTGGATGAACACGCAGGTCTGCTTCCTGATAAACAACATCCAGGGTGAATTAAACCGCGAAATCGACGGGATTCTCTACCACCCGAACTGGGGAATGCTGCTTGTCGAATGCAAGGACGGAACGATTACCGCCGAAAAGCAGAAGGATCTCGACGAACTCGTCTGGAAACAGTCCGGGAAAATTCTTTCCCGCTCGCCCGCGGACCAGGTAAAGAGCCTCATCCACCTGTTGCACGACCATTTCAGCAAGATATTTCCCAAGGAAGATCGCGGATACTACCATATCCGCATCCAGTGGGCGACATTTTTCCCGGAGATGGAATCCGCGAAACACATCGTCGGATCGATACCCCTATCCCACCTTTTCCTCAAAGGCGACACCGCATCGCCCAGGATTTTCGAACAAAAAGTCCGCCGGGCGCTCACGACAAAGGAAAGTTCCTTCGGCGGGAAACCCTACCCGAACGAAAGCCTTTCCGGGGAAAACCTGCAAAAGCTGATGGACTTTTTCGCCTCGTATGAAGAACCTTCCTGGCCGGAACTCTGGGCGATGAACGAATCGATGCGGGTCCAGCCGACCGACCTGCAAAAAATGCTGATGAAGACGATTACGCGAAACAGCCGGATGCGAATCGAAGGCGTCGCCGGTTCCGGAAAATCGATGCTCGTCAAGTGGGAAGCGGAACGCCTTGTAAAGGAAGGGAAACGCGTCGCGGTCCTCTGCTACAACGATCTTCTCGCCGAACAGCTCGAGCAGAGCCTGAACCCCGGAAAACGCCAAGACGTTTCGGTCGAAGTCCACTCATTCCACCGCTTCGCCCAAAAATACGTGAGGCTCGCCAAAGTCCCCGGCGCACCGAAAAAAGAGCCCAGCGACCCCGACACCAAGAACAGCTATTTCGAAAACCTTCCCGCCAATTTCGACCGCGCCCTGGATATTCTCCGAAACGAGAAATCCAAAAAATCCAGCCAATCGAACCGTTTCTTCGACGCGCTGCTCATCGACGAAGGGCAGGATTTTGAAAACGGCTGGCTCGACACGGCACTCAAGCTTTTGAAGGACCGGGAAGGCGGCACCGTACGCTTCTTCTACGATCCGGCGCAGACGCTCTACGCGCGGGACGTCCTCGGCAACGCGACCATCAACGCAATGCCCGTCATGGTACTTCCCTGCGGATACCGCTCGACCCGGAAAATTCTCGACTGGATCTGTTCCGAAACCGACATCCGGATTCCCTGCTACGACAACACGCCGCTCGGAAAGGATGTCGAAGTGCGCTTCTACACGGACGCGCAAAAGCAAACGGAAATGCTCCGAAAAGAAGTCGAAAGGCTCCAAAAAAAGAAGGTCGAACCGAAGGACATCCTAGTCGTTTCCCTCCACAGCAGAAAGCATTCCGGCCTGAAAGATATCGACAGCGAAACTTTCAAGTGGAGCAACGTGAACGAATCCCTCGACGGACAGAAGATAAACATCGTTTCCGCGAGACGCTACAAGGGCCTCGACAGCCGCGTCGTCATCCTTTGCGACATGACTGCCTCCCAAAACGACCCGGGATTTCCCTATAGCGATTCCCACCTTCTGCTCGTCGCCGCGACCCGCGCCCGGGAGCACCTGATCGTTTTCAAGGAACAGAAAAAAATTTAGCGAAGAAAATTCCCGCCATATTCATCCCAGCCGTTCCGCTTTTCTATTTTACCGAGAAAAACAAGGACGCACCGTGAACAAAAAAATTCTTCTCATCAACTGGCGAGACATCAGGAATCCCGAAGCCGGCGGCGCGGAACTTTACTTCCACGAGATATTTAAAAGGCTAAACGGCAACGGCTTCGATGTCACGGTTCTCGCCCACCGCGTCAAAGGCCTCCCGGACGAAGAAACCATCGACGGAATGCGCACGGTCCGCATCGGCAACAAGTTTCTCTTCAACTACTCCGCATTTTTCTATGCAAAGAAACACGGGAAAGAATACGACCTGGTTGTCGAAGATCTGAACAAGATTCCCTTTTTCACGCCGCTCGGAACAAAGACGAAGCGTCTCCACATGGTGATGCACTTTTTCCGCAAGTCCATCTTCCGCGAAACGGCGTTCCCGTTCGCCATCTACGTCTATCTGATGGAACGAGCGGTCGCCCTCTTTTACCGCGGCGAGAACTTTCTCGCAATTTCCGAAAGCACCAAAGACGAAATCATCGACATGGGAATCCGCGCAAAGAAAATTTCCATCGTGGAACCCGGCATCGACACGGAATTTTTCCACCCGACGGAACCCAAGGCAAATCCGCCCGTCATTTCCTATATCGGACGCCTGATGAAATACAAGAACGCCCAGTTCATCATCGAGGCGATGCCACGTCTGAGGGAACTCGTCCCCGGAATCGTCCTTGAAATTGCGGGAAGCGGCGACTATCGCGCCGAACTCGAAAAACTTGTATGCGAAAAAGGCGTTGGCAATTCCGTCAAGTTTCTCGGGCGAATTTCCGAAGAGAAAAAGCGCGACCTTCTCAGCCGTTCGTCGCTCTTCATCAACCCGTCCTTCAAGGAAGGCTGGGGCATCAACAACATCGAAGCGAACCTTTGCGGCACCATTTCAATGTCAAACAATGTCGCCGGATTGAAAGATTCCGTCATCGACGGGGTAACGGGAATCCTATACAAAAACTCCGACCCGGAAGGCTTCTGTGAAAAGGCCGCCAGCATTTTACACGACAAAAAGCGCCTCGGGATTCTCGAAGAAAACGCAAAAAAACGCGCTCTCGGCATGAGCTGGGATGCGATGGCGGAAAAGATGCGACACGTCATCGAGGAAATTTAAGTTCTCCGCCGACGAAAGACTTCCGATAGGACTCGAACATTTTTTGCACGGTCGTCCGGATGTCCGTTCCGCGCCAAAATTTCCGGATGCGGGAATTGTCCGCACACAGATACGGGATATCGACGGGACGCATCTTGGCGGGCTCCCGAACGATTTCAATCGGGACTTTCGAAAGCCCGATAATCATTCGCAAAAGTTCTTCCATGGAATGGGAAACGCCCGAGCCTACATTGTACACCGGGAACTCGTTTTCCGTTTCGAGCAGCATCCGATAGACATGGACGACGTCTTCCACATCCGAAAAATCGCGGACCGCTTCCAGGTTTCCCACGAAAATTTTCCCGGGAGCTTTACCCGAATCAATTTCCGCAGTCTGCTTAGCAAAACTCGACAAGGCAAAGCGCGGAGACTGCCCCACGCCCGTATGGTTGAACGAACGGGTGCAAACGATTTTCATCCCGTATTTCTTGCAGTAAAGCGCGGCGAAGTTTTCCTGGGCGATTTTCGTAATGCCGTACGGATTACTCGCTTCGAGCGGATCCGTCTCTTTTAGCGGAGAATTTTTGGGAGCGTATTCTTCGGCGCTGCCGATAAGCAAAGTCTTGGCTTCCGGCGAAAATTTCTGGATGGCGTCTAACAGGTGCAGCACGCCTTTTATGTTTACATCGACCGTCAGCAGCGGATCTTTCCAGCTTTCCCCGACCGAACTAACCGCGGCGAGATTGACGACAAAATCGGGAGCGGCGTTTCGCACGGCGTTTTCGACAGACGGACAGTCGAGCAAATTGAATTCGGGAAAGTTCGCCTGAAAAACCCGATGGCCCGCAGCTTCCAGTTCGCGGACAAGATAACCTCCGACAAATCCAGACGCTCCGACGACTAACGTTTTCGGCATCAGATTTTCCCTTCGGCGAGAAGTTTCATGTCGCTCTTGACCATGCGGCGCACCAGTTCCTCGTAGGAGACTTTCGGCTCCCACCCGAGCACCCGCTTCGCCTTCGACGCGTCGCCCACCAGGAGATCCACTTCCGCCGGGCGGAAAAACTTCGGGTTCACACGGACAAGCTCCCGCTCCGTCCCCGCGAGGAACGCGCGTTCCCCCGTGCCGGTCCCGCGAAACTCGAGTTCCATCCCGGCGGCACGGAACGCAAGCGTCACGAAGTCGCGGACCGTGTGCGTCCGGCCCGTCGCCACCACGTAGTCGTCCGCCTCCGGGCGCTGAAGCATCAGCCACATCGCGCGAACGTAGTCCTCCGAGTGGCCCCAGTCGCGGCTCGCGTCAAGGTTCCCGAGTTCCAGGACGTCCTGCTTCCCGGCTCGGATCCTCGCCACCGAAATCGTTATCTTCCGCGTCACGAATTCCGCACCCCGGCGCTCCGACTCGTGGTTGAAGAGGATGCCCGAACATGCGAACATTCCGTAGCTCTCGCGGTAGTTCTTCACTATCCAGTGCCCGTAGAGCTTCGACACGCCGTAGGGGCTCCGCGGGTAGAAAGGCGTTTCCTCGTTCTGCGGCACGGCCTGCACGCGGCCGAACATCTCGCTCGTGCTCGCCTGGTAAACGCGCGTGTCGGGTTTCGCAAGACGTACCGCCTCTAAAAGCTTCGTCACGCCGGTAGCGTTGATGTCCGCCGTCGATAACGGCGTCTCCCACG
Source organism: Alistipes onderdonkii (assembly GCA_963656065.1). Lineage (GTDB taxonomy): Bacteria > Fibrobacterota > Fibrobacteria > Fibrobacterales > Fibrobacteraceae > Hallerella. Next base: position 21,464 of record CAVKGV010000004.1, on the reverse strand, counting down.
ATGTCGTCACGAACGACTGCGCCGCCAGGTTGTATATCTCGTCCGGCTTCGACATCTCCAGGGCGCGCAGGAGAGACGCCATGTCCGTCATGTCGCCGAAGAGGAACGTCACGCGACCCTTCAGGTGCTCCGCGTTGTTGAAGTCGAGCTTGCTCTTGCGACGGACAAGGCCGTACACCGCGTAGCCTTTCGATAGCAGGAGCTCCGCGAGATACGAGCCGTCCTGGCCCGTGATGCCCGTTATCAGTGCTGTTTTCATACCCTTCGGCCTCCCAAAAATTTTAGAACTTAATCGGATAGAGCAGGAAGAACTTTACATCGGGATACACCTGGAGCGTCGGAGCGGGCAGCTTAAAGCCGTTCGCAAAGCGGACCAGGTTCCGCGCCCAACGTTTGTGCGGCTTGAAAATCGCTTCCATGTCGTAATCAAGCGCAATGTAAAATTCATGCCGTCCCTTTTTCCCTTCAAAAACGCCTTCGTCGATGCTCCAGCCCGCGGCAATCGCAAGCCAGGAAGGATAGAACTTCCGCGCAGAAGCCGGCAGCAGCCGGTAAACTTTTAACGAAAGCCAAAACGTCTCGTTGCAATAATCATCGGTAAAGACTCCCGTATCGCTCTGCCGGTAATACGCCCGACTGTTAATCCAGTAGCTCCACTTGATATCGAAATAATTGAAAGCGGGAATGTAGCGTCGCGCCATCGGATAGAAACCGCCGAGCGTCCCGGAGAGCACGTCGAAAATACTGAATCCCCATTCCGGCGAGTATCCGTCCTTCACATCTATCGCGATATGCGTCGCCATCGTCGAAAGCCCCGCCGCGAGATAGGACTGGAATTCCGAAAGTCCCGACCAGTAATAGCCAAGATAGAAGCCTTCGCCGAGCAGATAGCCCGCCATGAAATGCCCCGCCTTGTCAAGGTTTTTCGCATACTCGAAATCATTTTCAAAATGGAAATGCGAATGTTCGTCGCCCCACCAGCCCTTCGCAAAAACAAGCCCGTAAGCCGCCCCGTAGGCGCTCGCCGTCAGCGCGACCATTCCTCCGAACCGGAGCGGTGAAAAACGTTGCAGGGAATCCGTCCCGGGATCTTCCGAGCGGTAGTCGAAATTCGCATCACGAAAATGTACGGGAGCTTTGGCAAGAGCCGAGGAATCAGAACGGAGCGGAACGTCATCGGCAAAGGCTAGCCCGACGGCGAAACAGAGAACGATTTTCAAGAAACGAAAAGTCACGCGCAAACGATAGAAATTTTAAAGGACGACTGTTCAAAATCCGAAACTTTCAAAACGGACGCTCCGAATTTCATCAAATCAAAACGTCAAAAGGAGCGTCGCACCGGGACCTTCCGGCCTGAAATCCGGGAACACGTGCAAGCGGCGTTCCGTCGAAGCCAGGTCGCTCGACGTCGAACGGTAGATTCGCATCACGTCCAAGACGGAAATCACCCGGTTCAAAATCAAGGCGCCGATCGAAACCTGGAAAGCGATTCTCGAAATGCGGTAATTTTTCAAGATGTCCCGGTAATGCGACATCCGGCGGGTCGTTTCGGGATTGTCGCTAGAGCCCCAGTCCCACGAATGCGACGCGTCAAAGGGATAGTCCGCATCGATAGCCTGGCCGCTCCGGAGCATTGCCTGGTTATAGTCCTCGTCGGAATCCGGGTTCGCGTTTTCGCCCGAGACACCGCCGCGGCTGCGGTAATCCGCCATCAGATTCAAAAAAGTTTCGCTCGACGGCGGGTTCGAAATGCCCGCATACCGAACCGCATACGACCGCGCACTTGCAATCTGCCGTTCGCCAAAAAAGTAACTGCCGAAAGTCGCCATCCAGAGCGCGACATCCGTCCAGACATAAGCCTTCACGAGCGAATTTTCGCCCAGATAGTGCTGTCCCATCCCGGGAAGGAGAAGCGATGCGCCGATCGCAAGCGGCAGGCTCTTCTTCGAGTTCTTGCTCACCGATTCATCGACAGATATCACGACCTGCGAAAAGCCTCCCGAAACGAGGAGCATCACCGTCAAGAGGACCAGGGCAAACTTTTTCATGGCATTAGAAATTGAAATAGACGTTCAGGACGGACTGCGAATTCATCGGGACGAAGCCGCCTTCAAAGCGCAAACGGTCAAACCACGAGAGTTCCTCTTCGTAAAGGACCTTGTTGTGCGCATGGGCCGCCCACGCCGCATCGACCGCCGACACCAGATGGTTGAGGATGAGACCGCCAAAGAACCACGCCTGCATGTCGGCGTAATCGTTCGCCTTGTTCCGCATTCCGCGATAAATATTCAGGTTTGCCGAAGTCCCGAGCGGCACCGTTTCCGAACTCTTGGAAAGGTTCAACGCCGAGACCGGAGTTTCGTCCGCGACGTCGTCCCAGCCTAGAACGTAGGCGGAAGACGCCACATTCGAATAATACGAGCCGGAATTGTAGAGCGAGAAATTTCCGTTCACATGGTTTACATGGTTGATATCGTTCGTCAGCTCTTCGCCCTCGATATAGCAGCGGTTGGTCGAAGCCGTTCCGTAGATGGACTTGCAGTAGGATTCGCGGCTTGCGAGATAACGCTCGACAAACTTCGTCTCTTCGTCCGAATCGTCTAGCGAATTGCGCAGGTCGTGCATCTTCTCTTCGTATTGGGACGCCTTGAAATGGTTCTTCGCGAATTTCTTGTAGCGGTTCACTTGCCGGTCGTATTTATAGACGGAATAATAATACCAGCTGCCCCAGAGGCCCGCTTCCAAGGCGAGATAGGCCGCGCCGCGGACATAGTTGAACTTCGACCCGCCGACATAGAGCTGCCCCGAACCCGGAACGACCAGCGAGAAGAAAAGAGCCTTGCGCGGACTCTTGTAGCGTCCTTTCATTTCGTCGATGCCATAGACTTTCGAAACCTTGACCGGTCCGAGGATGTCCCGGCGAGAAATCGAAGACGAAGAGGCGGCAACCGTAGCGGCAGAAGACGAGGGAACCGCCGAACTGGAAGATTCCGCAGAACTGGAAGAGGAACTCGACAAGGCAAGGCTATCCACCGCGTTCTGCGAAGAATCCGCCGAGAGTGTCACCGAAGAATCGGACGGAGCGAGCGAATCCGCGGCAACAGCGGAAGGATTCAGGGAATCCGCTGCGGGAATTTCCTGCGAACTGGAGAGAGCGACATCTGCGAAACTCGACGAGCTGGATAAAATTTCGACGGACGAACTAGACTGGCTTGAAGAACTGCTTTCCAAAACGCTCGAACTCGATGCAAGCGAACTGCTGGAGACCGCCGAACTGGAAACATTTTCCGCAAGCGACGAAGAGGAAACCGCAAGGACGCTCGAACTAGCCGGAAGAGCTTCCGACGAACTCGAAACGACCGACGAATCCGCCGCTTTCGTTTCTTCATCAAATTCGGCGAACAGGTCGCGCACCTGCGAGGACGCAGCCGCCGACATCAAAAAAAAGCACAGACAGAAAACACGAAACCGCATGGGCAAAATTTACAAAATTCGAAAGGACAAAAGGTGCGCCAAAACCTATTTCACTTTCGATATGCTTTGCAGCCGAATCCCGCCATATTCAACCGGTGAAACCTGGTGGTAGATAACGGAAACCGGTTCTCGGGCACCCTATTCATTTTCAATCAAAAAGATCTTTGCCGCTGCGCTATAGACATCGCTTCCCGCATACAAAAAAGTCTTCAGGCGGCTGGTTAAAAACTTGGAACAGGAAGCATCCGCACCTAAAAAGAAAAACATCACGTTGGATTCGTGGCTTACGTCAAAGCCCAAGCCGCACACGTAGCCCTCCTGGAAACAAGCAAAGCGATAACGGATAAAACCTTAGACATCAAAGACCTCCTTATTTGGCATCCGAATAATCTTGTACGCAACGGATCCGGTTTCAATTCTCTTCCGATTTCCGATAGGGTTCAAAGCTAACATATAAATCCATAAACTTGGCGCATGTAACAGTTGAATCATTTTGCGGTGCGCCCCAATAACAAACAAAAAGGCACTTAAGGCAAGCAAAGTCTTTTTCATGGTTCCTCCTTTTTTGTATTCCTCATGCAGGCTTATTCATCGGAGAAAGCTTAATATATTGGATATTTCGATTTCTTGATAGACAATCACAGACAGAAGCAGAAGCCGTGTAATCGAAAGAGTATACATACCAATATGTACCACCGTGCAGCGAATGATGCTCGGAAACCCCACATTTTTCCACAATATCCGCGCAAGTCGAACTGTTTATATCGGGCCAGCAGTAGATTTCCATCTCCAAGTTAGTCGAATCATCTACAAAATAATTCGACCAGATTATCGGAAGAAAACCCGTATCGATTGCGGGAATCGCATTGTAAAATAAATCCACATCCTCGTTTAAATCCCTTTTTAAAATACTTGAATCAGACTTGAGCAGAATGGCCTTCAATATGCCGTTATAATCCAACGCTTTACGGTCATAAATCGAGATTCCGCGCTTTTCTAGTAGAGACTCTTCCTTAGACGAAAGCGTCGTCGTCGTCCCCTTGAGTATCCAGAACCTACCCTGAACAGATTCCAAAGAGTCGCCCGCATATTTTTCAACGGCAATTTCAACCCCTCTATCTTTCCATAAAAAAGAACTAAGAGCATCCCAACCCCATATTGCCGCCAAAGACGAACTCGAAAAAATTTCCGAGCTCGACGAAGACTCTATCTCGGCAGAGTATGCGCATTCCGAAGAAGAACTGGGCAAAGACACCGAAGACATGTCGGACGAAACGACTTCAGCGGCTGACGACAACGGTTCCGCGGAATAGGGCGAACCCGTATTACAGGCAACAAACAGAAAGGCACTTAAGGCAAGCAAAGTCTTTTTCATGGTTCCTCCTTTTTCTCGGTATGTTTTTCCGTATTGGCAAATTCAAAAGGCATTTTCAATATGGAATAAGGAATGGATTCCATCAAGTCCCAACCGCTTCATATCGATACCCGAAAGCAACAATATTATAAATTTACATAAAAATGCAGATTTTGCTTTTATCTTCAAACATTTAAAACAGCGCAAGCCGCCCGGCGGGCGGCTTGCCTTTCAGAATCTCAGAATTGAATTAGTCGGCCTTGACGACCCAAACCTTCACTTCTGCGGAAACGTCCCCGAAGACCTTCACGGAAACCGGATAGACGCCGAGCTGCTTGATAGGCTCCGCAAGCGCAATCTGCGCACGGGTAACCTTCACGCCCTGCTGCGTGATTTCGTCCGCGATGTCCGCAGCGGTCACGGAACCGTAAAGACGTTCGCCTTCGACGACGCGACGGGAAAGGTTCACGGTGATTTCAGCGAGCTTTGCGGCGACTTCGCGAGCCTTGCCCAGTTCCTTGTTGAAGAGAGCTTCCATCGCTTCGCGGTTTTCGGCGATTTTCTTCTTCGCTTCTTCCGTTGCGCGGATAGCGAGCTTGTTCGGGAAAAGGTAGTTGAGGGCATAGCCGTTCTTCACCTTGACCACGTCCATCATGTTGCCCAAGTTCGGCACATTGGCTTTAAGAATAATTTCCATTTTTACTCCTTAGCGCAACGTATCTGCGACGAACGGCAAAATTGCCATGTGACGGGCACGCTTGATAGCTTCGACCAGCATACGCTGATACTTGGCGCTCGTACCGGAAATACGGCGCGGAATGATCTTGCCGCGTTCGGAAATGAAACGGCGAAGGACCTTTTCGTCCTTATAATCAATAAATTCGATCTTGTTCTCGGTGAACCAGCAGGTCTTCTTGCGGCGAACGCGAGAATTGTTCTTCTTGTCTTCGAAAGCCATTATTCAGCATCTCCTTCTTCAGCGTCGATCGGAGTCACGTCTTCGGTCTGGCTCAGGTTCTTGTCGTAGATAACTTCCGTCATCGGATAATCCGCGAGGGTCAACCAGCGGAGAACGTTTTCATCGAGCTTGAAAATGTGTTCCAGCTCGGCGACCACGGAGGATTCCGCCTTGTAGTAGAAAATCACATAGTAGCCGTGGCTCTTGTGGTTGATTTCGTAAGCGAGCTTGCGCTTGCCCCAGTCGTCGCGGCGAACGATTTCGCCCGCAGCGGTAATCTTGTCGGCAAAGCTCTGCACTTCGGACGCGATCACGTCGTCGGAGAGCATGGCATCGAGGACCACCATCGTCTCGTATTGTTTCATAACATCCCTTTGGACTTCAGCCCGCGCCCACCATGGACGCAGGAGGGCCCCACTTGCATGGGGAACCCAAATTTAGCAAAAAAGAAAAAATCCGTCAAATGTTCAAGATAAAGGCGAGCAGTACGGCTTCGCCCCAGGAATTCGAACTTTCCGAAAAATAGTTGTGCGCGAGAAATTCAAGCACGATCCAGCCGCCGAGAAAATGTTTTTTCAGGTAGTCCCAGTGGTTTCGCAGATTGAATCCCAGCCCGAGCGAAAGGGACAGCTGCCCGACATCCGACACATTGTATTCAAGGCCGAACGCGCCGGAAAGCGCCCAGTCCGCGGCAAAGCGGAAGCCTGTCCCGAATTCCATCCCGCCGGAAAAGCCGTCTAGTCCATATTCGTTGTCGCACCCGACCGCTTTTTTCTTTTCCTCCTCGGTCACGCCGAAACTGTTCGACGGCGAGGACTCCGTGTTGCGGATTTCCGAAAGGCTCGTCGTTTCGAATCCGAAAGTCGGCGAAGCGTAAAACACCCACGTAGAATCCATCACAAAATGAAGCCTCAAATGCGTATGATATCTTTGGTAGATCATCGCATAACGGTCGTCGATGTTTCCGCCATACATCCGCACGGAAAATCCCGCGCTCAGGAACTTCGCATAATAATATTCCAGGGTTCCCTGCCACTGGGCGAGCGTATTGCAATGCTTGCCGCTAGGAAATAGAGCGCCTAGCCCGAGTCCCACGCCGATTCCCTTCTGCTGGAAACTGGTCTCGCGTGGGAGAGGAAAACCGCCATCTACGACTTTTTGGGGATGGAAAAACGAGCCTCCCCCGTCGCCGGCAAATGCAAACGAACTCAGAAAAATGGCAAATGCGATATTTCGAAAAAAGGGACGCACGCTGGAAATTTAGGAAATCGGAAAAAAGGCGCCCCGCAAGAGACGCCTCGTTACAAGAATTTCGGGGGAATTACTTTTCTCGTCCGAAAATGACGACGCTGTTGTGACCGCCGAAGCCGAAACTGTTCGACATCGCATAGTCGAACTTGTGCTCTACGGCCCCGTCCTTGCACACGTCGAGCGTAATCGCCGGATCCTGTTCATCGACGTTCAGCGTTCCGTGCACTTTCTGGTCGATGAGGGACTTGATCGAGATGATGCCTTCGATAGCGGAAGCGGCACCGAGCATGTGCCCGATCATCGACTTTGAAGAGTTGATTTTCAGGTTCTGCGTGTTGCCCTTGTAGATTTCGCAAATGGCCTTGCATTCGGCGACATCCCCGAGCGGCGTCGATGTGCCGTGCGTGTTGATGTATCCGACCTGTTCCGGTTCAAGTTTCGCATCGCGGAGAGCGTTGGCGATGGCGAGCTTCACCCCGGCACCGTCTTCGCGCGGAGCGGTGATGTGGTGCGCATCGGCGGAAAGCCCGACGCCCGCAATGGTCGCGTAGATTTTCGCCCCGCGGGCTTCCGCATGTTTCCGGCTTTCGAGGACCATCACCGCGGAACCTTCCCCGATGACGAATCCGTCGCGGTTCTTGTCAAACGGGCGGGAAGCCCTGACCGGGTCGTCGTTTCTGCGGGAAAGGGCGTGCATGTTCGCAAAGCCGGCGAGAGCAACCGGGGTGACCGCTTCCTCGGCACCGCCGGCGATCATCACGTCGGCACGCCCCAGGCGGATCTGGTCCGCGGCGGCGATAATCGCATGGTTCGACGAAGCGCAGGCGGAAGTCGTCACAAAGTTCGGTCCCATGAATCCCAGACGGATCGAGATTTCGCCCGTCGCCATATTCGTGATGGACATCGGGATGAAGAACGGGGAGACGCGGCGCGGTCCCTTGGTGGCAAGTGCCGCACTGTTTTCATAATAAATGTCCATGCCGCCCATGCCCGAAGCGACAATGACGCCGGCGCGGGACTTATCGACCTTTTCAAGATCCAGTCCCGAATTTTCGACCGCATGGAGAGCCGCATAGACCGCATAGCGGATGTTCCGGGAATAGCGCTTCTGGTCGCGGGCGTTGAAATAGGCGGAATCGTCAAATTCCTTGACTTCCGACGCAAAATGCACTTCGTAGGCGGAAGTGTCCATCTTCTCGATGCTCGAAACGCCGGACTTTCCGGCCAGAAGATTCGCCCACAGCGCATCCGGAGTATTTCCGAGGGAGGAAACGCAACCCATGCCAGTAATCACAACTTCTTCCATTTTCATTCCTTTTGTTTTGGGTGACGAGCCGTCTCGAAAGACGACCGGATTTTCAATTCAACGCTGTAAATTTATAAATTTAGAATTAAATGAGTATTCAAAACAGAACCGCGCCCAATCTCGTCTGGATGGACCTGGAAATGTCCGGACTTGACCCGGAGAGCGACGTCATCCTGGAGATTGCGACAATCGTAACGGACCCGAACCTGAAAGTCCTCGGCGAAGGTCCGGTCATCGCCATCCGCCAACCGGAAAACATTCTGAACAGCATGGACGACTGGAATACGCGGCACCACACGCAGAGCGGTCTGATTTCCCGGGTCAGGCACTCCCCCTACAGCCTCGCCGATGCGGAAAACGTCACGCTCAACTTCATCAAACAGTTCACCGTGAAGCACGACAAGGAGCACAGCGGGAACCTCCTCTGCGGAAACTCCATCACGCAGGACCGGCGATTCCTCTACAAGTATATGCCAAAAATTTCGGCGTGGCTCAACTACCGGAACATCGACGTTTCGTCCATCAAGGAACTTGCGTTTCGCTGGTTTCCAAACCTTTCCGAATTCAAGAAGGAAGAGCGTCACCAGGCGCTAGACGACATCCGGGAAAGCATCGCGGAGCTTGAATACTACCGCAAGACAATTTTCCATCTCGCGCCGAAAGGATGACTTTTCCAAAACCTCTACCGCGCAAGTGGCGCCTTTTCAACCGGGCAGTGCTAACCGTCCTTGCGCTAGCCGGACTTCTCCAATGCGGACGTTGCGCCTTTCGGGATTCCGACGTTGAAGATTCCGACGGTCGCCCGGGAAAAACGCAGGAAGAAATCCTTCCCGAACGGGAACTTTCCGATTCCGCAAGCGCGCCATTTCTCGGAGGCGCTATTCGGGAAATCAACCTCGAACATGTCTATGCCCAAAAGGACACGGGGCTTGCGCACCTGATGGATACGTTCCTCCGCCGCTACCGCCCCCAGGATGCGCTCTACCTCGCCGTCGATCCCGCGACAAACGAAATCGTCGCCTGGGGAGAACGCAAGGAAAACACCGTGCAGATAGAACCGGACTATCTTTCCCGTGCGACATTCCCCGCGGCAAGCCTTTCGAAAACGGTCACCATCGCCGCGGCCTTCGATTCGAAGCGGTATGCGACACACTCGGAAATTCCGATGATCGGCCGAGCACACACGCTCTACCGAAAGCAGCTGAAAGTTCCCGAAAACTACCGCGGACCGGTCGTGCCGGTTCACGAAGCGTATGCCAAATCCTACAATCCGCCGATAGCGCTCATCGGCATAGACGTCGGGGCCAAACGGCTGAAGGATGCGGCAAAAAAACTCGGGTTCAACCGGAACTTTCCCGGAAACATTCCGGAGAGGAGCCGATACGCTCCGCCCGATTCAGGCTATGCGCTCGCGGAAGTCGCCAGCGGATTTACGCAGGACGTGACGCTTTCCCCGCTCCAGGCCGCAGGAATCGTCCGCGCCATCCTCCGGAAAGAACCGTTTGAAATCCCGTGGGAAAGGAACGGCGCCGCAGGGCACGCGCCCAAAAGTCCCGTCAAGCTGGACGTGGGGAAATTTTCGGAGAACGCCTACCGGGGACTTCGCCTTTCGATGATTTCGACTGCGACCGTCGGAACCGCGAGAAAGCAGATGAGCACGCGGAACATTTCGCGAAAATTCTTTGCGGACCTAGACATCGGCGGAAAAACGGGTTCGCTCGACGGAGAAAGTCCGAAAGGACGCTACGACTGGTTTATGGGTTTCGCACAAAATAAGGCAAAACCCGACAAGGCGATTATCATCGTCGTGATGCAGGCGCATGGACAAATGCGCACGCAGACATCGACACAAATAGCCGCACTTCTCATCAACTATTGGGCAAAGGAGAAATAATGCCGAATTACAGCTGGTGGAATCTCATCCCGACATATTTCGACGGAATAGCCATACACCTCGGAAGTTTTCCCGTGCACTGGTACGGTCTCATGTACCTCTTCGCGTTCGTCACCTGCTACGCCCTCATCTGGAAGATGAACGTCAAGCAGAAAATCGGCATCACGAAACCCCAGATGGACAGTTTCGTCACCTGGGTCATCGCGGGCATCCTCATCGGCGCGAGACTCGGCTACGTCCTCTTCTACAACCCGTCGCACTATCTCGCGAACCCGCTCGAAATCGTTGCGCCATTCCGTTACAGCGCGGAACAGGGACTTTACTTTGTCGGCATTTCCGGGATGTCGTATCACGGCGGACTCATCGGGGCGATTCTCTTCGGAATCATCGGGATGAAGCGCAACAGGCTCCCGGTCTGGGAAACGCTCAACCTCGGATTCCTCGCGGTTCCGCTCGGCTACAGCTGGGGCCGCTGGGGAAACTTCGTAAACGGCGAACTCTACGGTGAAGTGACCACAAGCCCCATCGGGATGCTCTTTCCGCTCGCCCACGATTTGCAGCTCCGCCATCCGTCGCAGCTCTACGAAATGGTTTTCGAAGGCGTCGTCCTCTTCGCGCTGCTCTTCACCCTGAGCCATTACAGGATTTTCAAAAAGCAGATGCTCCCGCTCTACCTCATGGGCTACGGCACGTTCCGCTTCTTCATCGAGTTTTTCCGCCACCCGGACAGTTTCCTCGGGCGCAACGATCTCTTCGGCATGAGCCGCGGACAATCGCTCTGCATTCTCATGATCCTTCTCGGAGCGGCGCTGTTCATCTGGGAACGTCGCCGGGAAATCCGGGATTCGAAGGAAAAAAAATCTAAATTTGACGCGCCCAATCCTTAACCGTTCACAGGTAACACCGTGGAAATAATCAACCAGTTCCTCGATTCCGCAGACAGCCTCGTCTGGGGAATTCCGCTCATCGTTTTCATCCTACTAGTCGGATTCATCCTGACGATTCGCCTCGGGTGCCTCCAGGTGATGAACCTGCACAACGCGCTCCGCTACGTCATCCACAGCGAAAAGGAGGGCGAAGGCGAAGTTTCGAGTTTCGGCGCGCTCTGCACGGCGCTGGCGGCGACCATCGGAACGGGCAACATCGTAGGCGTCGCAACGGCCATCGGAACCGGCGGACCGGGCGCTCTCTTCTGGATGGAAGTCGCCGCATTTCTCGGCATGGCGACCAAATACGCAGAAGGCGTTCTCGCGGTCAAATACCGGACGGTAAGCCCGGAAGGAAAAATCCTCGGCGGACCTTTCTACTACATCGAGCACGGCATCAAGGAACGTTTTGGCCTGAATTTCAAGTGGTTGGCGGTCCTCTTCGCTATCTTCGGAACGCTCGCCGGACTTCTCGGCATCGGAACCATCACGCAGGTAAACGGCATCACGTCTGCGGTGAACACGGTCATTCCGTCCGCGGAACTTTTCCACTTCGGAAATTCGTCCATCTCTTACGCCACGGCCATCACCGGGCTCTGCATCACGCTGTGCGTCGCCTTCGTCATCATCGGCGGTCTCAAGCGGATTGCAAAAGTCGCAACGATCATCGTTCCCTTCATGGCAGTTTTCTATGTCCTCGTCTGCGGATTTTTCCTGCTCCTCAACTTCTCGCACATTTCCGAAGCCATCGAAACGATTGTCCGCGCGGCATTCAACCCGTCCGCCGTCACAGGCGGCGCCGTAGGATCCATCTTCATCGCGATGCAAAAGGGTATCGCACGCGGAATTTTCTCGAACGAAGCGGGCCTCGGTTCCGCTCCGATTGCCGCCGCTGCCGCAAAGACCAAGGAACCGGTCCGTCAGGGACTTGTCTGCATGACGGGAACTTTCTTCGACACCATCATCATCTGCACGATGACCGGGCTTTCAATTGTCATCACCGGAGCGTGGGACCCGAATCTCGGCCTCGAAGGCGTAAACATCACAATGGAAGCGTTCCGCCGCGGTTTCGCGTTCCTTCCCTTCGGATACGCCATCGCCCCCTACATTCTCACCATTTCGCTCATCTTCTTTGCGTTCACGACGATTCTCGGCTGGGCATACTATTCCGAAAAATGCCTGCAGTATCTCGTGGGCAGGGGACGCACCCCGAAACTCATCTTCCGCTGGCTCTATGTGGCGGCGGTCTTTATCGGACCGTACCTCACCGTGAGCGCGGTCTGGACCTGCGCCGACATTTTCAACGGCCTGATGGCATTCCCGAACCTTGTCGCGCTGTTCCTGTTGAGCGGCATCGTGATGCGCGAAACGAAACGCTTCTTCGGCAAGTTCCGGTAAAAGTCATCCCCATAAGCTACGACGTCATTCCCGCACTTGATGCGGGAATTTTTCTTTATCGCCCTTTTGTCAAGAAAGTGGCTTTGAAAAAAAAAGCAGAAGTTTGTCTGGAATTTGCTCCCAACGCAATCGCAAAATTTATCTGTCCCAGCATTTCTTTTTGTCTTCTTCCGTGATGGCCCGGATGACTTTGCACGGATTTCCGACGGCAACGGAATTGCTCGGAATATCCTTGACGACAACGCTTCCGCCGCCGATAACGACATTACTTCCGATTGTAACCCCCGGCATGACCTGGACTCCGGCGCCAATCCAAACATTGTCGCCCACGGTAATCGGGTAGGCGTATTCAAGTCCCCGGTTCCGCCGTTCAAAATCAATCGGATGACCTGCCGTGTGAAATCCGCAGTTCGGAGCGACAAACACGTTGTCGCCGAATTTCACCTTTCCGCAATCCAGGATAACGAGGTTGTGGTTTGAATAGAAATTTTCGCCCAGCTCGATGTTGTAGCCGTAGTCGCACCAGAACGGAGCGGTGACGCAGAAACGTTCGCCGGTTTTCCCCAGAAGCCGCTTGAGGATTTTCTTCTGACCGTCCGAGTCGGAAGGACGCAGCTGGTTGAATTCATAGCAAAGATCTTTTGCCCGGATTCTTTCCTGCATCAAATCTTCGTCGTAATTGGCGTCGTACAGCATTTGCTTCAGCATTTTTTCTTTTTCTGTCATTTTTTTTCTCCTTTTGGATTTCAAAGGTAGATCAATTTGCCTTTCGATAATAGCCTCGTCGAATTTGGCAACGCTTTTATTGCCGGGATGATTTTCCGCCTTGATAAAAGAAATACGCCAGACATACGACCAATGTAAACAATGCGGCAAAAGCCGTTGAAAGCCCTATCTGGAAAAGCCGGGGATTTTCCTGCATACTCGCCATCCACGCATAGGGAATTTTCACCAGAAATATCGCGCAAAGTCCCTGGAACATGACAAAAGTCGTCTGTCCCCTGCCATTAAAATATCCGGTCAGGCAATATGCAATCGACAGGACAAAACATTCAATCGATGTCGCGCGCAAGAATTCCGCCGAATCCGCAATTACCGCCGACGCCTCCGCCGCAGCGGAATCCTTTATAAAAATCATGGACAGCATGTCACCATGAAAATAAGACACATACGACATAATGCAGCCAAGAAGTATCGCCGTTCCCATTCCTGTTAGCATCGCCTTTCTGGCACGCCATACTGTCCGGCGCCTTCATTCTGCGCCACAAAAGCGGAAATAGACTGCATATAGGCCATAGGAATCAGCAAAATAAAGATGACAAGCTTTTCCGCGACTCCAACGCCCGCAGATGCGTTGACACCAAGCGCATTGACAAGTCCGATTATGATAAGATACGATACCTCGTTGCACATATCCTGCAGCGCAATAGGCATTCCCATTTTGACGACGCGGACGGCTGTCCGCCTGTCGGCGGAAAGGTGCTTTTTGGAAAACGGAAAAGGCAGGCCCTTTTTTCTTATCAGAACGAGGGAAAGCGCAACGCTGATTGCCTGCGCCACCACAGTCGCAATCGCCGCTCCCTCCGCCCCCATTTCAAAAACATCTATCAGCGTTATATCCCCCACGACATTTACCATACAAGCGATAGAGACGAAAATCAACGGGGAACGAGAATCGCCCATTCCCCGGAAAACGGCGCTGAGCAAATTATAAGCAACAACGCAAAGGATGCCGCCTCCGCAAATCTGGATGTAGCGGACAGTCGGCATAAACGCTTCGGCAGGCGCATTCATCACCAAAGCGATAGGTTTTGCGGCAAGCACCATTACGATGTTCAACACGAAGCCTAGGATTCCAAACACTTTAACGCTTGTACCGACCGTATCCGCCGCTCCTTCGGCGTCTTTCTGCCCGATTCTCTGTCCGAGCAGAATCGTAGTTCCCATCGAGAGTCCCGTCACGAAACCCGTAATGATCTGCATCGTCTGGCTGCCCGTTGCGACAGCGGATATATCCGCCGTCGTAGCAAATTTTCCGACCGCCCATAAATCAACCGCTCCGTATAACGCCTGTAAAACAAGCGCAAGCAAAACAGGAAGCGAAAATTTCAACAGGGATGGCAGAATAGGGCCATCAAGAAACGCATTGTCCATTTCTCTTACGCCCCGCCTTGAATTTCCTCATAGTTTATTTCCGAAATGATATCTAGCATTTCACAGAATTTATGGATTTCTTCCGGGGTATAGCGGTCCGTAATTCTGCGGATGGCTTCATTATCCTGGCGACGATAAACCTTATAACTCGGAATCGCATTTTCATTGACCGAAAGGTAATTCTTCCTTTTGTCCGCCGGATCGGGCGTCTTGGCGACAAGCCCCTGGCGAATCAATTCGTTGATTTTCAACGTCACTCCCGGTTTTGAAACATGAAGCATTTCCGCGAGCCGAGATACCGTAGCCTTCCCCCCCATCGTAAAAATCAGTTCCAAATACAACAGGCTGTTGTAGGTAATCGTTTCATCGACAAACCGCTTGTTCATCAAGCGCAAATCGCACAAAGCCGTACTATAATAGAACGAATCCAGCGCTTTTCGCAGTTCCATGGCACACATCTCCTTTAGTTAAGCCAATATAGTTATATTAGATTAACTAAATAAAGTTGTCAAGCCTTGGCATATCATCCGGCCTTTGGCTGCTCCCGAGGCGGATAATTCAGGTTTTTATCCCAGCGACCGTTCGAACTTTTCGAGAAGCTTCCGACCCGCGGGCCATTCGCCCAGATCCGTCTGCGCGTTGATATGTCCGAGAGCGCCGACATTTTCAAGGCTCGAGCCCCATGACGCTGCAAACAGGCGTGCGCGTTCCATCGAAACGTAAGGATCGTTTTCGCTAGCGACGACCACCGACGGGACGGGAAGCGGTTTCAGCGGAACCGGGGCGAAGTCGCGGATGATTTTCACCGAATCCGCATCCGCCGGAGCGACCAGGAAAGCCCCGCGGACGAAAGGATTTTTTTCTCGGAGAAGCCATTCGACCGCGGTCACCGAACCCAGGCTGTGCGCGACGAGAACCGTGTCCGCCTTCAATCCGGCGATATACCCGGAAAGCCTTTCCACCCAGTCATTCTTTTCCGGATGTTCCCAGTTTTCCTGGACGACGCGGTCCGTATCCGGGAGGCTTTTTTCCCAAAAACTCTGCCAATGTTTCGGGCCCGAATTGTTGAGGCCCGGGATTATCAAGTGGTGCATGATTCAAATATAGCAGCAGGCTACCTTGAAAATATCCGATTTTTCTAAATTTGGGGCACTATGAGCATTCAGAATAATGACCTGTGGATTGGTGTCGATGTCGGTTCGACTACCGTGAAAATCGCCGTCGTCGATCCGGCAACCGAAAAGCTTCTCCATTTTACCTACGAGCGCCACAATGCGATGCAGGCGAAGAAAGTCTATGAAGTCCTTTCGACCGCCCACGGAATGTTCCCCGACAAAAATTTCCGGGTGGCATTTTGCGGTTCCGGGGCGCAGCCCTTCGCCGATGCGACACACGCGTTCTTCGTCCAGGAAGTCGTCGCCAACGCCCTAGCCGTGAGAGCGACCCACCCCGAAGCCCGGGTCGCCATTGAACTTGGCGGTCAGGATGCTAAAGTCGTCTTTTTCGAAAAAGACAAGGGCACAGGGAAGCTCATCGCAAGCGACATGCGCATGAACGGCGTGTGCGCCGGCGGAACCGGAGCGTTCATCGACCAGGTAGCGGGACTTCTCCGCATCAAGACGGAACAGTTCGAATCGTTCGCCGCCCGCGGCACGAAGGTTTACGAGATTTCGGGACGCTGCGGCGTCTTCGCCAAGACGGACATCCAGCCGATGCTCAACAGCGGCGTCGCCAAGGAGGACATCGCCCTTTCGAGTTTCCACGCGATTGCAAAGCAGACAATCGGCGGCCTCGCCCAGGGCATGGAAATCAAGCCGCCCGTCATCTTTGAAGGCGGACCGCTCACGTTCAACGCGACACTCGTCCGCGCTTTCAAGGAACGCCTCGGCATCTCCGACGAACAGGCCATCCGCCCGGAACATTCCGAAGTCCTCGTCGCCTACGGGGCAGCGCTTTCCGTCGGCAGCATGTTCGCGGACAAGGAATGCGGCTACAGGCGGGAAGGTTCGCTCGAAATGCTCAAGCACTTCAACGAGATCCGCCTCGCCGAGCGCAAGGACCATTCCGAACCGTTCTTCAAGAGCGAAGCGGAATACGAGCTCTTCAAGAAGGCGCATCCGCTCGCAAGCCCGAACTATCCCCAGCCTCCTTCAGGCTCTACCATCAACGCGTATCTCGGTATCGATGCGGGTTCGACGACGACCAAGTTCGTCCTGCTCGACGAAAACGAAAAGATTATCGACGGTTTCTATTCCGGAAACGAAGGCGAACCTCTCGCCGTCCTGAAAAAGGCGCTCAACGATCTGGCGGACCGCTACGAGGAATATGGCTGCAAGCTCAACATTCTAGGCGTCGGAACGACCGGTTACGGCGAACAGCTCTTCGCCCGGGCCGTCCACGCCGACTACCACACCGTTGAAACGGTCGCCCACGCGAACGCGGCGCAAAAGCTCCGACCGGACGTTTCCTTCATCCTCGACATCGGCGGCCAGGACATGAAGGCCATCTCCGTCCACGACGGCGTCGTCACGGGCATCATCCTCAACGAGGCATGCTCCTCGGGATGCGGCTCTTTCATCGAAACGTATGCGAAGTCGCTCGGCGTCCCCATGGAAAAAATCGCGGAACTCGCCTTCAACGCGAAAAATCCCTCCGAACTCGGGAGCCGCTGCACGGTCTTCATGAACAGCTCGATAATCACCGAGCAGCGCGACGGCAAGCAGCCCGAAGACATCATCGCGGGCATCTGCCGATCCATCATCCTGAACGTGTTCACGAAAGTCATCCGCATCCGCAACCTCGAAACGCTCGGAAAAGTCGTCGTGGTCCAGGGCGGAACGTTCAAGAACGACGCGGTCCTCCGCGCCTTCGAACAGCTCACGGGAATCGTCCCCATCCGACCGGAACGCCCGGGCGAAATGGGAGCGATCGGCGTTGCCCTTCTCACGAAGAAGTTCATGGAGAACAAGAAGAAGGAAGACCCGAACTACCGATCGACATTCATCGGTCTCGAAGCGGCCCGCAACCTGAGCTGGGACAACAAGCCCGGCATGATCTGCGGCTACTGCACAAACCACTGCTCCCGCACAATCGTCACGTTCAGCGACGGTTCGAGCTACGTCACCGGGAACCGCTGCGAACGCGGAGAGGTCACCGCCGACCCGAACGACCCGAAGACGAAAGCGCTCATCGCGGAAATCAACAAGAAGATGCTCGCCGTGCCCGACATGGTCAAGCGCACGAACCAGCTGCTTGTCAAGGACTACGCCCCGAAACAGCTCCTCCCGCAGACGGGAAAGACCATCGGCATTCCGCGGGCGCTTGAATTCTGGTCAAGCCTTCCCTACTGGAAAGCGTTCTTCACCTCGCTCGGCTACACGGTCGTCGTCAGCCGCCAGAGCGACTACAAGCTCTTTGAACGCGGGCTCCAGAGCGTCGCAAGCGACACGATTTGTTTCCCGGCAAAGCTCGTCCACGGCCACGTCCTCGACCTTATCGACAAGAAAGTGAACAGCATTTTCTTCCCGGTGATGGTCGCCCTGCCGAGCGATCATTCGAAGTTCAAATCGACAGCCGTATGCCCCGTCGTACAGGGCTATCCCAACGTCTGCCGCAACACGGACGATCCCGAAAGCCGCTACGGGATTCCGATGATCCAGCCCACGTTCCACTGGACGGACACGGATCTGCGCCGCAAGCAGACGATAAACTATTTCCACGACCTCTGGGGAATTTCCAAAAAGATTCTCGACAAGGCGGTGACCGAGGGCGAAAAGGCGCTTTCGACATTCCGCGCGACACTCGCCGAAGAGGGCGGAAAGATTCTCGAAGACGTCCGGAAAAAAGGCGACTTCGCGATATGCCTCGCCGGGCGTCCCTACCACGCGGACACGCTCATCAACCACAACATCGCGCAGCATTTCACGCGGATGGGAATTCCCGTCCTCACGACGGAATCGCTCCCCGGAGTCTTCGACCAGGACGTCGATAAGCATACCCGGATGGAAGTCAAGAACACGTTCCACATGCGGATGCTCGGGGCGACAATGCTCGCCGCCAAGGATCCCGCGCTCGAACTCGTGCAAATCGTCAGCTTTGGCTGCGGACACGACTCGGTTCTCACCGACGAAATGAACCGGATGCTGCACGAAGTCTCCATGAAGGAACTTCTGATGCTGAAGCTCGACGAAGGCGACGCCCAAGGCCCGGTCGGCATCCGCGTCAAAAGCTTCATCGAAACCGTCCGCGCACGGAGAAAGATTTCGTTCCCGCCCAAGACGGAAGGCCCGCTTTTCCCCGTCAAGTTCGAGGAAAAGGACAAGGAGATGCGAACAATCCTCGTCCCGAACCTCTCCCGCGGATTCAGCGTTCTCGCCACAGCCTACTTCAAGCATCTCGGCTACAAGGTCGAGCTGCTCCCGATGGGCGGCCCGGAAGCGTTCGCGCTCGGCAAGAAGTTCGTCCACAACGACATCTGCTTCCCCGCCCAGGTGAACATCGGCGAAAACCTCCTGTGGCTAAAGAACCACCCCGAATGCCCGCACGACAAAATCGCCGTCACGCTTTCGAAGAACTGCGAAAACTGCCGCGCGGTCCAGTATGCCGTCCTTGCGCGAAAGGCTCTCGACGAAGCGGGATTTTCGGACGTTCCCATCATCACGACCGGTCTCGACACAAAGAACATGCACCCGGGATTCAAGCTTACGCTGGACTTCCGTCTGCACATGCTCTGGGGCCTCACCATGATGGACGCCATCGAGACGGTTTACCGCAGAAGCCGCCCCTACGAGCTTCACGCGGGCGACACGCAGAAAGTCTATGACGAATGGCTCCCCCGCGTCATGGAAAAGGTCGCAGTCATCTCGACCAAGGGAATCCCCTACCCGAAGGAAGCGCTGAAAACTTTCGACCAGGCAATCGACGCGTTCAACCGGATAGAAGTCGATTCGAGCTACCGCAAGCCGCGCGTCGCGCTCCTCGGCGAAATCCTGATGAACTACCACCCGGGCGCAAACGGCCACATCGAAGACTACCTGATGGACAACGGCATGGAAGTTTACCTGCCGGGCATGACGGACTTCTTCCGTGTCGATGAAGTCGTCCGGCGCGAAAAGATCAAGCGCGGACTTATCGAAAAGCCTTTCGAGAACTGGCTCGTCGGAGGCGTCACCGCAAAGATTTACACCCATGCGGTAAAGACCGTCCAGAAGCACGCGAAGCGCTACAAGCTTTACGAGCATCACGCCGACTGCTATGAACTGGTCAAGCTCGTGGGCGACATCATCGACCCGACATACAACACGGGCGAAGGCTGGCTGATTCCCGGAGAAATCCTCTACAACGCGCCCCACGGTATCAACAGTTTCATCATCGTGCAACCGTTTGCCTGCCTCGCGAACCACATCTCGGGCCGCGGCCTCACCAAGGCGGTCAAAGCGCGATACCCGCATATCCAGGTCCTCTCGCTCGACTACGACCCGGACACGAGCTTCGCGAACATCGAAAACCGTCTGCAGATGCTAATCATCAACGCCCGCGACCTCGAAAAGTCGCACCACGTAGAAGGTTAGCGCGGGTCTTCGCCCATCACGCGGAACCCGGCAAAAAGGGCATAGTGCCAAAGATTCTCGACAAGATCTTCGGTATAGCCCTTGAACTGGGCGTTGATAAATTCATCCGGACGCGTAAGAATCGTCCTGTTTCGGATGTTGATTTTTTCAATCAACCGTTTCTCGGGCAGGATATTGCTTTTCTTGATGTTGCAATTCGGGCATGACAGCACAAAATTCCAGAGCTTGTCCTCCTTGACAAAGCTCCACGGAATAAAATGGTCCACATGCACGATTCCAGTAAGCTTGCGTCCGCAGTAAAAGCAATTGTTTTCTTCAAATTCGACGGAAAGGACCTTTCGAAAGACGGAAAGCGGTTCGCGCTGCGGAAGCGACAGTTCGAGTTTTCCGAGAATCCCGAAAAGGACGGATTCGTCGTTAATGCGTTCGAGAAACTGCGCCCAATGGTAGTAGTTGAGTTTTTCCACTTCAATCTTGTACTTGAGCAAAAATTCGTAGGCTCCGGGAGCGAGGACCAAGAAATCGCCAGAAAGATTGAACGCGTAAAGGTTTCCCGAGAAGTCGCCATACAGCGCACCGAGTACGTAGCGGCAACATTCCTGCTGCACCTTTTGGACCAGGGCAAAACGCGTCCGTTCTTCGATTGCGGCAAACTCGATACACCCAAGAACCGGTTCCTTGCGAACTGCTTCGTGAAATATCTGTTCGATTTTGGAAGTCTTGCCATCGGAACTTAGCGCTTTCTGCCGGAGGCGATACTTGATTACCAGATTCCAGAAGCTTTCCGCGAACTTAGAGAAAATATCCGAATAGAGAATCCGCTCTCCTCCCGCCACGCTTTCGTTATTGAAAAGATTATCGAGAATCGCTTTTAAAAGCGCAAACTTGTATGTCGTCGTCTTGTTGCTCGAACTAGAAAAGAAGCGGTTAAAGAGCCTCCAGTATTCGGCATCCGAGAGCCGGCAAGAATTCAGTTCACCGCTTTTTGTCGTCCAGGCCATGTTTCAAAAAAACGACCGTTTAAACTGTCCACGGTCGATTGCTTTTCCTGATGATAATTCTGCGTTTTTGATGGCATTTTCACGTATTGCTTTTTTACAAATATATATAAAAATGTTCCAATAAAACGGTCCTTTTCTCGGGACAATTCTCTGGTGCGACAAGTGCGCCATTCCGGTT
>CAVKGV010000003.1:69863-205846 GCA_963656065.1 Alistipes onderdonkii | reverse complement strand
GACCGGACTTTCCATCGAAGAGCTCCAAAAACTGGTATAACTTCCGCTTTCTTTTTTTTTCAAACGCTCGGGATTTTCATTTGGAGCGTTTTTTCATAGTCCGGTATCATTTTTGGAGAGGTCAAAGACACCGATCACACGGAGCCTTTTCGGTATATAAAAAGCCCGGATGTTTTTTACACCAAGGCTTCTAAAAATTTTATCGCTTGCCGGTAACAGCGAAACGTTAATTTGATGCTGCAAGACCTTTTCTATAAATTCATGCACAAAAAGATGCGTTTTCCCTCACTTCAATGCGAACCTTTTTACGACTTCCGCCCGGACCGTCTTGACCTTGGCGAAATAGATTCCCGAGGGAAGGTTCGGCAGCGCGATGCGCACCGAGTTGCCGTTTACGGAATGGCGGAGCAGTTCGCGGTCCTTCAAATCGAACAGGCGGATCTCCCGGATTTTTTCCGGAGAATCGATTTGCAGTTCGGGACCGGAAACTTTTACCGATACGCTTTTCTGGAGCTGCGAAGCCTTTTGGATTGCCGCCGGATCGGACGGGTCAAAGCCTTTCTCTTCGACAAACCTGGAAACCAGATGGATGAACTTGACTTGGTAACCGATGCTCGGTTCCGTCACCTGCCAGAAGTTCATCGGCCAGCCGTTGTTGATGTCGCGATACATTTTTTCGTGAGGCTCGCCGACCGGACGCTCTTCCGCAAAGCACAGCTGGTTGTTTCGAGTGCTTCCGCATGACTGTTTGTCGCAGCAGGCGTCCCACTTGTAATCCGAATAGGGACCTCCCGCCAAGTATCCCGGTGCGGGATTCCGGTCCCATTTGGAACCGTCTTCGAACCATTTGTGATAAATGGACATGATGCTGTTGCTTGCACCGTAAGAGCCCATGTTGGAAAGATACACGAACCCGAACGGATTGACCCCGTGGATGTAATGCAGATATTCTTCGGCAGCCCTGTGATATTTTGCCGAATCGATGCCCGAAATTTTCAGCTTGGAAAGCCTGTCGAACAAGACTCCGTATGCGGACTTGTGCCCGTTGGAACCCCAGTTGTAATCCCGGCTAAAACTCCGGTAACCGTCTGTCGCGAAGGCTCCCATAAAATCTCCGGGCTTGTCCATCAGCGAAACGAACTTGGATTCGATATCCGCCTTGATCGTCGGGTCCGCATCGGGAAGGGAAAGATACAGGATGAACATATTGTGCTGGTCATACCGGTAGGAATCTCCCCACCAGTTGATGAGCGGAAAATTGGAATAGTTTTCTTCGAACAATTTTTTGTAGGATGCCTCCCCGGTGAGTTCGTAGAGCCGCAGCGCGGCATTCAGGCGGTTTTCCAAACGGCTGTTTTCTTCGGTTACTTCCTGCTGCCCCGCGGCGAGACCTATTGTCCCTTGGGCGGAATCGTTGTTGAAGAACATCGAGTCGGGATGAGCCTCTGCCCAGGCGAAAGCCTTGACCGCCGCGTCGTATAGCTTCTGGTAGTAGGCGTCTCCCTTGAAAATTTTCGCCATCTTGGCGCCATAGGCAAAAGCCTTTGCTGCCGAATAGGCCGCGGTTGCGTTGGGTTCGCCGTAATAGGTTCTTCCCGTTGCCGCGGAAGGCGGAGAAACGCTGCTCTCGCCGATGACCGAAATCATGGAACCGTCGTCGTTTTGGATGCGGAGCAGATGTTCAAGTCCCCATAGCGCTTCGTCGAGAATGTCCGGAATACCGTTTCCGGATTCCGGAATGTTATAGTCGTCCGTAAAGGCCTTTGGTCTATCGAAATAGGCCATCAGCAACGCTTCGACATAATTGCCGTTCCAGTCCGTGTATTTGTTGTAATCTCCCGCGTCGAACCAGCCTCCGCTCACGTCGCGTTCAAGGCTTGCGTTCGTCGAATCCATGAAAGATCGCGCCTTTGCATCTTGCGCATGGTTTATTTCGTCTGCCCAATCCGTTCCCGCATACCGGGCTTCTTTGGCGACTCCGACACGCTGGTAATAGAGCATCCGCACGGCGGCTTTCAGCACGTCGTTATAAACGTCTTCCCGGACTTGAAACGGAAAGGATTTTTTGGATGTGTCGGAAGCGTCCTGGATGTAATAGGTTCCGTCTTGCGTAATCGCGCTGAAATCGAACCACCAGATTTTATCTCCCGAAGAGGAATCCGTGACGCCGCCGTTGTGCAGCGCGGGCATTCCGGTGAAGACGACTTTTCCCGAAGAGGATTCCACGACCTGGATGGAATTTCCCGGCGTGTAGGAAAGCGCGGAATCGAAGCCGACCTGCGGATCGCGCAAAACGGCGACTTTCGTGTCGGACGGGCGATAGCCAAACTGATCGACCGTGATAAAGACATTTTCGGCAAAGGCTAGTGCCGTGGCGAAAGCTGCGATAAAAAACGGCTTCATCCAAATCCTCATCGTTTATCCGCCAAAATTCTTGGAACGGATTTCCCATTAATATAATTCTGTGACGGAAAATTCGGTTAGATTTCGATAAATTCTTCGTCGCCGACGATAAAGCTCCAGAGCCGTTCCACGGTGCGCTCCGGGTTTTTCTTTAAAGAACATTCCCAGACGACCGCCACCCGGAAACCTTGCAGGGAAAGTTCCCGCAGCGTTTTCACGTCCCGCGCCACGTTTCTATCGAACTTCTCGTTCCAAAAATTCGAGTGGGACTTGGGACGCGTTGTAAAGGCGCATCCATGTTGGTGCCAGAAACAGCCGTTTACGAAAACGACAACCTTGTATCGGAGCACGTAAATGTCCGGTCTTCCCGGCAGGTCGCGTCGCTGCAAGCGATACCGCAGACCTTTTTGAAACAGCGCCTTTCGCACGAGAATTTCCGGCTTCGTGTCCTTGGAATGGACCTTGCTCATCATTTCCGAGCGGGTCATCGATCCTTTCTTACGCATATTCCTTCAGGTTTTCGTAGAACTTGGCAAAGGCGGTCATGAAAATATCCTTGCTTAAGTATAGCTTAATTTGGAAAATGTGTTTGATTTGCGAAGATTGCGCTTGCGCCAAATCACTTGCAGAATGCTAGGCTCTTTGTTAAATTTCGAATGAACAATTCATTCGGGAGGATCTTATGAAATTGTTTCAATCCGCACTTTGCCTTTCGTCGATAGTCTTGCTGCTTGCCGCCTGTTCCGACAGCAACTCTTCTTCTTCAAGTTCCGATCCAAAGCCAATCGATAAAATTGACGTCGGCGCTTGCGAGGTCATTGACGATTCGACTTTGAACGCCCAGGTCGTTGAAGCGACGGATTCCCTAATCCTCTTTGTTTTTGGAATCGCGACCGCTCCCGAAGATCTTGAAACCTTGCAGAAACGCACCGAGACGGCGAAGACCGTTTTTAGAAAAGCTCTGCTCAATCACCCGAACAGTTGCGACGCCCAGCTGGGACTCGCTGTTGCGCAAATGGTGAACGTGATTGGGAACGAAGATGTCAGCGCCATTTACAAGGCGTTTGCCACTGGCGACGACGAACAGATAGATTCCCTTTTCAACCTTCAGAGTGATTTTGCGGGAACGACCATCCAGGCGGCTGTGGAAGCAAAAGACGTGGATGACGAGGTTGTCACTACCCGCGCTCAGGACGTCATCGCCGGTGAAGTGCTTCCTTCGATCGATTCCGCCATCTATCTTTTGAACAATATCCGCCAGACCGAAGATTATATGTTCTCCTATGAAACGGAGGATTTTGAAATCAACCTCGGGCAGGGAGAACTCGCCCTTTCTGTCGGAACCTTGAATGCTCTCAAGGCATTTCTCATCGTTGTCGCGTCCTATGATTTCGACGCTTCGATGGACGATTCCTACGCTTGGCTGGAAACAAGTATCAACTGGTCGGGTTGGCAGATGGGAAATGATATGACAGCCGAGGAAAAGGCTGCGCTCGAACATACCGTTTCGCTTTTCGAAAAAGGTTCCCCGTTCCTCTCCGTCAAGGATTCTTGGAAAACGGCATTCAAGTCTGTGCCGGATCTTCTCGACAGCGCGATTGAAAACTTGAAGGATAGCTATGATTATTTGCTCAAACAGGCGGAATCGGGAAAGCCCTCCATCCTGTCGCCTTTTGTGGGAAACAGCGAAGAATCCGATTTCTATACCGACGAAATTGAAATGACTTTGTTCGTCCTGGATTCTATCCAATCGGTGCTTCACGGAACGATGACGGCTACCATTGCCGGCGAAGAGGTTCAAATCAATGTTCGGAAGTTCTTTGAAATGACGGACGGCTTCCAGAAATATCTTCCCTACCACACGGTGAATCCGGTCGATTCCTGGACCGATTCGTGGAAGGACCCAAAATACGTTTCTTGGATTTCTGCCGAAGAGTATGCCGAGGGATCCTATATGCTCTACGCGGAAAACGTGGTTTTTGAAAAGGTTAAGGAAACGTTGGATTCTTCCGTCGTTTCGGGAGTGTTCGGAGAAAGCCTGGACGAAATGTATTTCTCTTCTGACGATGAAAACTTTTGGTATGCTTCCGTCCAATGGGATGGATGTCGATACTCCGTCCAGGAAGGTTTTGACGTGAACGAAGAACGCTCCTGGTTCTCCCTGGATACCGCAGTCTGCAAGGCGGAAAACGGTACGGCAGAATTCAAGGCTTTCGACACGAAAATTTTGCCAAATCCGTTCAACTTTACGGATAAATCCGGCAAAGTGACTCTTTCGTTTGCCGATTTCGGCAAGGAAATGATGAATCTCAAGGAACGCGCTGCGGATAAGGATGAAAAGGTCTCGCTGATTGAACAGACGATCATCTTCCCGGATCCCACGTTCGAGGGAATTTTCCCGGACATGGACCAGCATAAGCTTTCCGCGATGCTGGAAAAACTGTTCTAGTACAAAAATTCATGAAAAAATTTTTCCTCTTTGCCCTGGTCTCGGCGTCTTCTCTTTTCGCCGGCTGGAGCGAAGCAGGGAGCGTCCGCTGTCGCGGACTTTTTTTGTGGAATGGAAAATACGCAAGCGCAAACGCCTCGGGCTGTCAAATCTCCGATTCTTTGCAGACGGACATCCTTTTCTTTGATGTCGGGCTTCAACGATACCGGGCAAATATCTCCTGGGAAAACTTTTGGCGGCTTGAAGCGGACTCTCGGTTTGAAAATGCGCATTTCGGCGTGCGGGGAAATTTTCAAAACATTCTTCTCGGCGCGAGTTTTTCGGGAAGTCGCGATTTCCGTCGGTCGGGAATCGTTTCGGAAATTCATACCGGGGATTCTCTGTTTTTTCTTGGGTTAAAACTGGAACGCGTTTCAGCCAAAAATTTTCGGGCGGAATGGACAAGCGAAAAGCAGAACGATGTTCTCGATTCGGTAAATCTGTCTTATCGTGGAAATTTTCTGGGGCGCGGATTTTTTTTTGGAAGCAGGCTGCGGCGTCATGCGTTCCAAGTCGAAGGGAACCTTTGGAAATCCCGTCGCGAACCTCTTGGTGACGACGTATATGCACTTCGGGATTCTTCGCGCCTTATCCGCCTACGCTCCGAATATGCGTATCGCGCAGAATTTGGAACTTTGTCCGCAAATGTTTTTTTGGTGAATCTGGATTCCCGTTTTTTCGGTGTTCGAACCGAAGACGGCAAATCCAAACGCTTTGCTTTCGTACCTATCAAGGTGAATGTGGAGGGGTTTGAATTCTTTTTCGAAAATTCTTTTTTGAAAACCCGGCTGGGCGGATTTTTTTTACAAAGTAATTTCCCGCACAACAAAGAACGTTTTTACGAGACGCTTTCTCCCAACCGGATTCTGGACTATTCCCTGTTGCAGGCTTTTTCCTTCCGCTATTTTAAGCGTGACTATCGGCTTTTTGGCGATGCAGACGGGTTCCTGTCCCATGTCGGAATCCAGAAAGATTTTTCGTTTTTTCCGGGAAATTTCCTTGTGCAACCTGGAATCTCCACGGATTTCGTTTATGCGCAAGGCGACTTCGACATGACTCTCGAATCGGTGACGACATCAATCTTTTTGCGGAAAACGCAGACGACCGATTACGATGGATATTTCAAGGCAGCAGGCATGGTCGCCAATCTGTCTTTTGTGATGAAAACGCCAAAACGGAAATTTTTCTTTGCGGCGAATTGTTTCCAATTTATTCCGTTCCTTGTCGCCAAAAATCTTTCGAAAACAGAAAACGGCTATCGGCAGAATGTCGATTCCGGACATTCTTCGGATACGACTTCATCGACCCGCAAAAATGATGGACTCCCGATTTTCAGGAATGGATTTGCCGCGGATATTTCTATCGGGTTTCATTTTTAAAGCAATAGGCGAAGTGTGTATCGTCTCCGATTCGCGGCGGATATTTTTTGCACTCAATTTCGGCGAATCGGCATCTTTCGGCAAATCGGCAACCTGTGACAAATTCTGACGGAGCGGGGACGTTTCCCGGGATGGGCTCCATCCTGGATAGTTCGGCGAGGCCTTTGGGAATCGCTGCGATGAGTCCCTGCGTATAGGGATGCATCGGTGACAGGATGACATCCCTGCTCGGTCCGCTTTCCATGACCCTTCCCGCATACATCACCGCGACCCGCCGGGCGTATTGGGCGACGATTCCCATGTTGTGCGTAATCAGGAGAACCGCGGTCCCGGATTTTTGCGCCATGCTTTTTAGAATTTGGAGTACCGCTGCCTGCACGGTTACGTCTAGCGCGGTTGTCGGTTCGTCGGCGATGATCAGCTTCGGGTTTGGGAGAAGCGCCATGACGATGCAAATCCGCTGGAGCATTCCGCCGCTCATTTCGCAAGGGTAGGCGGACAGAATCCGGTCGATATCCGAAAATCCTGCCGAGGCAAGTCCTTCCCGGATTTTTTCCAGAGCGTCTTTTTCGCTGCATTCCGGCAAGGCTTCGCGCAGCTGGCTTTGAATGGTCCGGACCGGATCTAACGCTTGCATCGGCTCTTGAAAGATTACGGAAATCCGATGCCCGCGGACTTTCTGCAATTCGGAAACGGAAAGCTTCAACAAGTCGATGCCTTCAAAAATGGCGCTTCCCGAAACGACTTTGGCGGAAGGTTTCGGCAACAGTCCGACAAGGCTCATCGCGGTGACGCTTTTTCCGCAGCCCGATTCTCCGACGAGCGCAAAGAATTCCCCGTTTTGAATGTCAAACGAAACGTTGTCCGTCACCTGGACGGGATGTTCCTTTCCGAAGGCGACCGAGAGATTTCGGACGGAGAGGATCACGTCATTCATAGCGGTCTCCCGATTTCGGATCCATCGCGTCGCGGACGCCTTCACCGACAAATGTCGTGAGAAGCAGCGTAATGAAAAGGGCCAGGACGGTGCTGATGGAAATCCACGGCGCATACAGATTATTGAGGCCTTGGCTCATCAGTTCTCCCCACGACGGTGTGGGAGGCTCTAGCCCGAATCCCAGAAAATCCAGGGATGTCAGGCTGCCGATTCCGCCGATGAGCGTAAAGGGAAAAAGGGAAATCACCGGGGTGAGCGCATTCGGGAGCATTTCCCGGAAGAAAATGTGCAAATGACCGAGCCCGAGCATTTTCGCCGCCCGGACATACTGTTGCGAGCGCAGTTTCAGATATTCCGCCCGCATGTAGTAGCTGAGCGACACCCAGTTGAAAATCGCCATGATGACGATGAGCAGGAAAAAGCTTCGTCCGTAGATCGAGCCGATGAGGATTACCACGTAGAGAAACGGCAGGGACGACCAGATTTCAATGCCACGCTGCATAAAGATGTCCCATTTTCCGCCCAGGTATCCTTGGATTCCCCCGATGACGATTCCCAAAAATGTTCCGAGAAAGGTCAGGAGCAGGCTGAAGCTCATGCAGATCCGAAATCCGTGGATGAGTCTTGCCAGCACGTCGCGCCCGTTCGCGTCGGTTCCGAGCAGGTGGGAACGGCTCGGTGCAAACGGCGGAGTCCCTTCCTGGGAAAGATCCGCTTTTAGCGGGTCCTTGGCGATTGGCGGCATCAGCGCCCAGACGTTTTTCCCTTCCGCCTCCGCTTCGCGGAGAAGTGTCGGATAGTCCGGCTCGGTATGGTAGGATCCGCCGAATTCCGTTTCCGGATAGGTGACAAATGCCGGGAAATAGGTCTTGCCTTCAAAGCGTAAAATCAACGGTTCGTCGTTTACGAGCCACGGAGAGAGCAGCGAAAGCGCATACGCGATGATCAGAACGCAGAACGAGCGGAAAGCCAACCGGTTTGCTCGGAAGCGATTCCATTTCTTTTTCATTTCGGGTGAAAGCGCTGGCATTTTTACCCGAACCGAATCCGCGGATCTACCCACGTATAGAGGATGTCGCTGAAAAGCCGCCCGAACAGCGCAAGTACGCTCGAAAGCAGGATAATTCCCATCACCACGTTGTAATCGCGGTTAACCATTGAATTGTAGTAGAGAAGTCCCATCCCGTCAATGTCGAAAACCTTTTCGATGAGCAGCGCACCGGCGAAGAGAAGGGAAAAGACTTCGGAGAGCCGCGTCACGATGGGAATCAGGGCGTTTCGGAGCGCATGCCGCACCAGGGCTTCTCGAAAGGAAAGTCCTTTGGCGAGAGCCGTCCGCATATATTCCCTGCCCAATTCTTCGAGAACGCTGTTCTTCATCAGAAAGGTCAGAAACGCAAATTCGCCAATCATATAGCAGATCATCGGGAGCGTCCAGTGCAAAAGGATGTCCCAGACTTTTCCGCCGAGGGAAAGCTCTTCAAAGTTTTCGGAAACGATTCCGCCGAGCGGGAAAATGTTGAAAAACGATCCGCCAGCCAAAAAGATGATGAGCAAAATCCCGAGCGCGTAGCCGGGCATCACGTAGCCGGAAAAAATCGCCATGGAGGAGATCTTGTCGAACAGGGAATTGTTCCTTACCGCTTTCGCAAGCCCGAGCGGGACGCAGACCAGATAGCTCAGGAAAAAGGATGAGATGCCAAAGGCGAGCGAAACGGGAAATCGCGAAGAAATCACGTTCCATACCGGAAGTCCATAGGTATAGGACGTTCCCAGGTCCAGGTGGAGGACGTTCCAGAGCCAGATAAGGTAACGCTTCCACGCCGGCTTGTCAAAACCGAAATAGCTCTGGATTTGCGCGATCTGTTCCGGGGAAATCGAACGGGACGCCGAGGCGCCTCCGTGTGCGGATGCTGCCTGGACTTTTGCGACCATCTCCTCGACAGGTCCTCCCGGAATCAGCTGGACCAGGGCAAAGCAGACGATTGAAATCCCGAGCAGCGTGGGTATCATCAATAGGAGCCTGCGGAGAATGTAAGCCTTCATTTCGGAGAAAATCTAGAATATTCCGTTATCCGGCTTCTTTTTTTGAGGGCGGCTTTGGACTTCTAATGGACTTTCTGCGAACCTTTGGGATTGCGGAAGCCTTCTCTTTGGCTGTCTGCCCTACTTCACCCTTGACAAAATGGACAAAATTTTCTCTTTTTGTTTTAAACAAACAGAAGTTTAACCTTTTTTGGAGATAATCTCATGCCTTGCGGAAAGAAAAGAAAGCGTAAGAAGATTGCGACTCACAAGCGGAAAAAACGTCGTCGTCGCGATCGCCAGAAAAAGAAAATCCGCTAATTAGCCGGTTTCTTTTTAAGACAACGGAAAAGGAATGCCGATCAAGCATTCCTTTTGAATTTTAAAGCCTATGCAGATCGAAGGAACGCTCAAGAACATCACTTTCCGAAACAGCGTAAACGGATTTTCGGTGTTAAGGTTCGTCGTGTCCGGGGAATCGCGGCCTGTCACCGTGACAGGAACTTTTCCCGAACTTTCCTCCGGCGAAACGCTGCGGATGGAGGGCGAATGGAAAACCCATCCGAAATACGGGCGGCAGTTTGTCTGTGTCAAAAGTGAGACTGTTTTTCCGACGAGCGGGGAAGGCCTTGTCGCCTACCTTTCCGGGGGACTCTTCAAGGGGATAGGCCCGGCAACGGCAAAAAGGCTTGTCGATGCTTTTGGGGCGGACCTTGTTTCCATCCTCGACGGCGACGGGGACGCTCTTGGCAAGAAAAAGATCAAGGGCTTTTCCGGAAAAAAGGTCGCGCAATTTTTGCACGACTGGAAACAGATGCGCGAAAGCCGCGAAACGATGCTGTTCCTCTATGGGCACGGGATCACGGGAAGCGTCGCCTTGCGACTGTGGCGGCAGTATTCGACGAATACGATTCGGGTCCTCTCCGAGAATCCCTACATCCTCTGCGAAGAAGTTTGGGGCGTGGGCTTTGTCAAGGCGGATGAAATCGCCCGCAAGGTCGGAATTTCCGAGTGGAACGAGGCGCGCATCGAAGCGGGCATTTGCTATGCGATGCTCAAGGCTTCTTCTGGGGACGGTCATACCTATCTGCCGCAAAGCGTGCTGCTCCAAAATGCCATCAAGGAACTTCGACTTCCGATCGAAACCGAAGACGAGGCGAACAATGTCACCTTTGCGCTTGAAAATCTTTTGAAGCAGAACAAATTAAATCGCGACGGAGACTGTGTCGCCATCCCGAGCCTTGTCCATGCGGAAAATGTCATCGCGAAGTTTGTTCTCGATAGAATATCCTCCTCTGAAAATTCGAAAGGCGAAAATTCCGATGAACTGGAAAACTTCCTGTCGGATTTCGAAAAGGCGCAGGGTTTTTCTTATGACCCGATACAGAAAGCGGGAATCATCCGGGCGTTTCAGAGCAAGATTTTTATCGTCACGGGCGGTCCGGGGACCGGAAAGACGACGCTTCTCAAGGGAATCCTTGCGCTTGCGGATTCAAAGGAAATCGATGTGACGCTTGCTGCTCCCACGGGTCGCGCGGCAAAGAGGATGCAGGACGTCACCGGTCACACGGCAAAGACTTTACACCGCTTGCTTGAAATCAACCCGGAAACGCGTCGGTTTATGCGCAACGAAAATTTTCCGATTGAAACGGGAATTCTCGTTGTCGATGAATTCAGCATGGTCGATTCGTGGCTTTGCGCGGGCTTGATGAAAGCGATTCCGGAACGCACTCGCTTAATTCTCGTCGGGGACAAGGACCAGCTGCCGAGCATCGGACCGGGAAACGTCCTTTGCGATTTGCTTTCCGTTCCGCAGATTCCGGGCATTCGCCTGGAAAAAATATTTCGGCAGGCGGGCGGAAACGATATCGCCGAAAAGGCGACGCTCATCAACCAGGGAATGAAACCCGTTCCGCTGGAAGGGAACAATTTTCACTATGTTCCGTTCGAAGATCCGGATGACGCATTAAATCGGTTGTCGGAAATTGTCACGCAAGAAATTCCGCGGCTCTTGAAAAAATCTTCCGGGGATTTGCAAGTTCTGGTCCCGATGCACAGAGGACCGCTGGGAACCGTCGAACTGAACGGCTTTCTGCAGAATCTTTTGAACGATGCTCCCAAAGGTTTCGATTCGCGGGGAATTTCCTGGAAACGGGGAGACCGCGTGATGCAGGTCCGGAACAATTACGAAAAAAATGTTTTTAACGGCGACGTCGGAAAAATCATTGCGCTCGAAAAGGAACCGCAAAAAATCACCGTGGATTTTGATGGGCATCTGGTTGGTTATGAAGGCGACGACCTCGAAGAGCTCGCCCTTGCATACGCCTGCACCATTCACAAAAGCCAGGGAAGCGAATATCCGGCGGTTGTCATCGTGCTGGATTCTTCGCACTATCGCATGTTGCAGCGAAACTTGATTTACACGGGGATTACTCGCGCCAAGGGACATGTCTGGGTTCTTTCGGGAAACGGGGCCTTGGACGAGGCGATTCGGAACAACCGGATGCAGCACCGTTACACGCGCCTTCGCGAATTTATTGCGGACAAATTAATTGACGGTGACGCAGAAAAAATTCCCGATGCGAAACAATCGGGAATTTACGATAAATTTTTGAAATTTCTGGACGAGTAGCTTTCTATTTCGTGCCTGTGCTTCCAAAGCCTCCGCGGTTTTCGCTTTCGAGAGGCGCTTCGACAAAATGGATTTTCGGCTGGTTTTCCACGATGCGGAACTGCGCAATGCGGCTTCCCTTTTCGATTGTCACGTCTTCTGTCGCATAGATGGGATATTTCCACCAGTCATCTTTGCCGCAGTAACTCGAATCGACGACGCCGACGGAATTTGTCTGCAAAATTTTCCAGTTCTTGAATGTGGAACTTCTCGGGGCAATGTGGGCTTCGAACCCTTTGGGAAGCTTCATGGCGACGCCCAAATGGATAAGCCTGAATTCTCCCTTTTGGAGATGAACCGTTTCCGCGGCGCGCAAGTCAATCCAGTCGGATTTTCCGCCGATATATTCGAGACGCGGAATGGTCTCGTCGAGGTATTGGATTTGAATCGTCTCTTCCGCCATTAGAGCAGCTCCTTGCGAAGCGTTTCGTTGCTTTTCGGGGAAAGGTAGGACGGAGGAACGTCGAGGACCGTCTTGCAGCCAAACGAGCCTTCCCGGTAAAAGCGCATGAGGGCTCGGGCGTATGTTACGAGGACGCTTGCCGTAAATGCCGGATTCGAGTCTAGCTTGAGACTGTATTCAATGACATTTGTGAATTCGTCCCGGAGTCCGGTCTTTCCCGAACGGATGACGAATCCTCCGTGCGCCATGCCGGAATGATTTTTCTGAAATTCCTCTTCGCCGATAAAATGGACCGTCGTGTCGTAGTCCGCAAAGTAATTCGGCATTGTCTTGATTTCTTTTTCGATTGCGCTTGCATCGGCTCCCGCTTCGAGAACGACAAAGACTTCGCGGAGATGTTTTTCGCGGGTCGAGAGTTTCGGAGCCTTTCCGCTGCGGACCGCTTCGAGGGCGCTTTCGACGGGAATCGTATATTGCTTGGCGTTTTTCACGCCGCGGATTCGACGGACCGCATCCGAGTGTCCTTGCGAGACTCCTTTTCCCCAGAACGTGTATGTGTCGCCTTTCGGAAGAATCGCATCGGCATAGACGCGGTTAAGCGAAAAGAGCCCCGGATCCCAGCCAACGGAAATCATCGCAACTTTTTGGGCAGACTTTGCGGAAAGATCGACCGAGGCAAAATGTTCCGGGATGTTCGCGTGGGTATCAAAGCTGTCGATGACGTTGAAATGCTTGGCGAATTCGGGTGTCTGCTGCGGCAGGTCCGTGGCGCTTCCTCCGCAGAGGATCATCACGTCGATTTTTTCTTTCCAGTCCAAGGCTTTCCCGATTTCGATGACCGGGACGCCCTCTGTCAAAAGCTTTACCGACGACGGGTCTCTTCGCGTAAATACGGCGACGAGTTCCATGTCCTCTGAATTTTTGACGGCGCATTCCACGCCGCGTCCGAGATTTCCATAGCCTAAAATTCCGACCTTGATCATAAATATCCTTTTTTTGAAACGCCTCTAATATAAAAAATCCCCGAAAGAAATCCGGGGACCTTTGCATTCGGGAAAAGCCCGAACTAGTCGTCGGAATCGTCCGACGAACTGCTGTTGCTTACGTAGCCACTGTTGTTTACGATGCCCGAACCGTCATACTGGCCGCTTACCGAGTCTGCGCTGCAGGCGGTAAACAAGGAGACAAAAAGCAGGAACAAAATCGCAATCGTTGTCTTTTTCATTTTGAAATCTCCTTAGAAGTTGAGGAAAAATCCCAGGTTGGCGAGCAGGTTTTCGCCGTTGAATGCCGCGGCAAAAGTCTTTCGGTAGATGACGTCTTCGAGGCTTGCTTCCATCGCGAGCATCTTCCACTGGAAGCGGAGACCCAGCTGGGCTTTCGTCTCGGAAGAATGCAATTGCATGATGGTTGTTTCGGAATCGTCTCCAAGCTTTACGTTTTCATAACCGAAAAGCAGAATGTTGTGAGAAAGACCGCCGAAGGCGAGCCAGTTTTCCGTGATGGCGACATCCGCCCAGATGTTTGGCGTCACCTGGAGACCGAATTCCATGTGTTCTTTGAAAGTATCGGCATCTGCGGCGTCGCCCTTGTCGAACAGCTGTACGGCGAGCATATTGTTCGAACCTATCATGACGCGGGCCATGTCGTTTGCGAGAACCTGCATGGCTAAGTTGAAATACGGGTCGATTTCGATGCGGCTGTTCGGAGTGGTTGCCTTGCGCGAATTGCCCCCTATGGTTGTTTTCGCGGTTTCTTCGTTGCGGAGAATCTGCGCACCGGCGGTCCAGCCGAAAGTGCTTGCGCTCGGCGAATTGGTGAACGCTCCGGAAAGGGCGAGCTGCCAATTATCGGTTTCGAGATCGTCGGTTGTTTCTTCGTCGGCTGTCGTGAGCCAGTTCACTTTGACGGAGAACGCGTATGCGCCTATGGGCATAGCAAACGTTACACCGATATCGTCGCCGAGGTTTACAACCGTGGTTTTGTCTTTATCACCGTTTTTCGGCTTTTCGGTGAGGAATGTCTTGGACAGTCCGATATCCACACCGAGACCGAAAGAAGGCGAGGCGACACCGACCGTCAAAAGGCCTACCGTTCCCAGGGAATTGTCAAGTCCACCGTAGAAAGTGAGTCCCTTGTTGAAGGCGACGTAGCCCAGATTGCTTGTCGGTTCCACATAGAGGAATTGTCCGATTGCCATCATGTAGGGGTAGGCGAGCTGGTCGCCGATGGTTGTTGCGGCAAGTTCGTTTCCGACGAAGTTGTAGGAATTTCCGCGGAGCACGTCCAGTTTGGACATCAGGTCGCCCGAGCTTTGCTGTGCGGCGGTTTCTGCGGGTGCAGGTGCCGACGTAGCTTCTGCCACGGGTGCTGCCGGTGCTGGCGTAGTTACGGTTTCCACAGAAGCGGGTGCGGTTTCTTCGGTTGCGGGCGCGGTTTCCGCTGTCGGCATTTCCCCATAATAATCTTGCGCGAAGACGGTCGCAACGGCAACGGCACTTGCGCTGGCCCATAATTTCAAGTTCATGAAACCTCCAGTCTGTTGAATTGAACTTGTTCTGTGTAAATATAATAAGGAAAATTCAAATCGCTTGCGTAGAATCGGTCCCTGAATTTTAGGAAAAAATTTTTTAAAATGTTTGGCTCGTTTAAATTTCTATCTTGGCTTGTATGCGTAGTTTTAAGTTGATTTTTCCCGTTCTGGTCTTTGCCTGCATGGCGTCGGCGGAGTCCCAAAATGTCAAGCTTCCACAAGGAGCTGCTCGAAACACAAAGAAATCGGATTTCCTCGCCAAGGTAATGGATGCCGAAAAATCGACCGAAGCGTGGACCTACTCGTTTGTGTTCGACAACGGGACGAGAGCCTATGTCAATTACGCATCGCTTGACATTCCGACATCCGGGAAAAAAATCGGCTGCGATATTTCGTTCCAGAATTTCAAGGGAAAAAATTACAGCGTCGGACGGCAGTATCCGCTAGAGCGCTACACGGAGGACAAGTCGAAAGTCCGTGTTTCCATCAAGGAAGAATATCTGATGGAAGGGATGCCGGGCAAAGGACATCGCGTGCTTTTTACGGCGGACAAAAATGGAAAATTCTTGCTTGACGTGACGTTCCAGAGTGCATTTGCCGCAAAGGTCCCGGGAGACGGCAAATGGGAAATTTCCGGGAAAAGCTACGGAGATGTCGTGCTGATTCCCTATGGCAGGGTCTCGGGAAAAATCGCCTACAACAGCGATACGGTGGAAGTGAAAGGCTACGGCTATCTAGAACATACATGGCAAAATGGCAATGCGACGGATATCGCGCGGCGCGCTTTCAACATCAGCGAAGCGACCCGTGGAGCCTATGCTGGGCGTCTCGGAATTTCTTCTGACGGGGAACCTTTCGGCTATGTCATCCATCGGACGGATGAAGGCGCTAAAGTCCTTTTTCCGCGTACGATTCTCGAAAACGGAAAGCCCTATAGCGGCAAGGCGTTTCCCAAGGCTCCGCTTCAGATAGTCTGGCGGGATTCTTCGGATACGCTTTCGATAGACATGTCTAAGCCGCGCCAGAAATTTTCAATGCTTGAAAATTTTGACGGATGGTTTGCCAGAAAAGCGGCAAAGATTATGCTCGGCGGGGAAATTTTCTTTTGGCGCGGGCGTTCCAAAAGCGCGGACGGACTGGTTTTCGATTGGAGCATCACGGGATTTTGATTTCTCATCCCGCATGCCGTGTCCCATATCCCATTCCGACAATTTTTCCCATAATTTCTATAATATCGGCATGACCCTTTTTCGTCCATGTATCGACATCCACCAAGGAAAAGTCAAGCAAATCGTCGGCGGAACGCTTTCCGATGCCGAAACGCCCCTGACGCATTTTACGAGCGAAAAATCGCCTGACTATTATGCGAACCTCTACAAACATGACGGATTGAAAGGCGGCCATGTGATCATGCTCGGAAAGGGCAATGCGGATGCGGCCAAGAAGGCTCTCGCCGCTTATCCGGGCGGACTTCAGATTGGCGGGGGAATCCGTCCCGACAATGCGCAGGAATTTCTTTCTGCGGGGGCGAGCCATGTAATCGTTACGAGTTGGATTTTTGACGGTGAACATCTCGACATGGAAAGGGTCAGGGAACTTTCTTTGGCCGTCGGGAAAAAAAGGCTCGTTCTGGATCTGAGCTGTCGAAGGACTGGATGCGGATGGAACGTGGCGACGAACCGCTGGCAGACGGTTACCGATTCCGAAGTCTCCGCAAAACTTTTGGAAACGCTGTCCGATTATTGCGACGAATTTCTCGTCCATGCGGCGGATGTCGAAGGATTGGAAAAAGGAATGGACGAACCGCTAGTCCGTTTTCTCGCGGAGAACAGCCCGATTCCCGTCACATACGCCGGAGGCGCGAAAAGCATTTCGGACCTCGTCCGTTGCAGCGAAATTTCGGAGGACCGCGTGGATTTGACCATCGGTAGCTCGCTCGATATTTTTGGAGGGTCAGGAACGCGCTACGCGGATTGTGTCGAATTCAACCGGAAGAAACTCGGTTTGCGTTTTCCGAGCATCCGATAAACGATAAGACACACGACAACGGAAAACAGCGAACCGATAGGCGCGGCAAGTCCCATCGGAGCGAGCGTTTCGGGAAAATATCTGGCGGCGAGCCATGTCCCCGGAATGCGAAAAATGATGATGGAAAGCGCATTGTGGATAAATGAAATAAAGGAAAGCCCGCAGGCGCAGAAGTATCCGCTGAAACAGAAATGCACCGCGGCGACAAGGCAGTCGAGAACGTAGGTCCGCAGGTATTCTGTACCGTATAAAATGACGGCGGCATCGTTCGTAAAAATTTTTAAGACAGGCTCCGAAATGAACTGGAAGCCCAATGCGAAAATGGCTCCGAATCCCGCGGCTATTCCGATTCCGGCGCAGAGCGTCCTTTTTGCCCGGAGCGATTCGCCGGCTCCGATGTTTTGAGCGGCGATTGCCGAAACTGTCGAAAGCATCGACGAGGGAACGAGGAACAGAAATCCGATGATCTTTTCGACGATGCCGACCGCTGCGGCGATTTCAAGTCCGCGACTGTTGGCAACCATCGTGATGAAAAGAAAAGAAACCTGGATAAATCCGTCTTGTGCGGCGACCGGGGTTCCGATGCCGAGAATTCCGCGGAAAATGGTCTTGTTCGTGCGCATGTCCCGCAGGGAAACCTGTACGCCAAACTTGGATTTTTTTGCTGCGATTAAGGAAATGGCGACGCTCAGCGTCTGCGCGATGACCGTTGCGAGAGCCGCTCCTTCGGTCCCCAGACGAAATCCTCCGATGAATGCGTAATCCAGTGCAATATTGAAGAGGCACGCGAGCGCAATGAAATACATCGGATGCCTGGAATCTCCCATTCCGCGAAAGACGGAAGCGATGACATTGTAGGCGATGATAAAAGGTATCCCGGCAAAGCACACACGCAAATAGCGAATCGTTCCGTCGATGGCTTCTGGCGGAGTTTTTAACAAACCAACAATATCCTTGCAGAAAAAGAGCAGAAGCCCGGTCAGAAAAATGGACAGGATTCCAAACAAAGTAATCGTGTTTCCGGTGATGCGCGAAACGCTCCGAAAATTTTTCGCTCCGACCGCGCGCCCGATGAGAACCGTTGTTCCCATCGCAAGTCCGACGATGATGACCGTTAAAAAATGCATCACCTGGCTTCCGATGGCGACTGCGGAGATCGCTTCGGCGCTTTCAAATTGCCCGATGATAAAAAGATCGGCGAGTCCGTAGAGCGTTTGCAGAAAATAGGAAATGAAAAAAGGAATCGAAAAGACGGCGATGTTCTTCAGGATGCCGCCTTGTGTCAAGTTGCATGGCATAGCGCGCCAAATTTAGGAAAAAAAACGGCGACATTCGGGTAACGTCTTGCTGAAAATTCTTTGTTTGCAAACTTGCCTATTTTTTACGCGTAATGGGCGATTTTCTTGGCTGTAGAATGTTTTGTCTCTTCATTTCGGAATATACTGCTCAGTTTTTTTAGGTTTTGGAGAGAAGTATAATCTTGCAAAATCTGGTTGATGAAATATCGCAAGCACTTGGGCTTTATGTACTCGATATGGAATCGGTTCTTGATTCCGCAATCTTCCAGTCTTAGGGCGTTGTCCATCTGGTCTTTTCCTAGCGGCAGTACAAGAAACGGAACTTCGTAATAGATACATTCCTTAATTGTGGCAAGTCCGCCATGGATAATGGCGCAACTGTCCTTTTCTTTCTTTTCGGCAATCGCTTGAAGAATCTGCCTTTGTGGCGCCCAACCGCAGACCGTTACGTTCTCATATTCGTCCCAGTGATTTTGAATAAGCGTCGATCCTTTGTTCCGCCTAGAGATTCTATGTCGAAACGGGGGCCGCCAAATGCGTTGGTAACGGCACCGTATTTAAAATCGGGAATCTTGAATGTCGCAGACGCCATGCTGCGGCCTTTTTTTCTTCAAGGCGGACCTTTTCCGCTTCCAGAGACTTGATTTCCATTTCGTTTACGGCTTTGCTTTCGGCAACTACCGCCTTGTCGCACTTGGCTAGCTGTTTCGCATCTTTCGCCATATCGACGGCGAGCTTGACAATAACCCGGAAACGATATATCGGCAATTTCTCGTTCGTTGAATTTAAAACGGAATCGATAGATATTCCCATCGCTCGGGCTTTCGCTAGCATTCCCGGGGCGATAGGCGGGGCGAACAACGCCAAGGTCCGCTTTACCCCCTGGATATTTAAGCTGTTGCGAATCTTGTAAAGCCTGTCGGCATAAACCTTACCCGCAGAAAACGGAACACCATTTTTGTTGAGTGTTCCATAAACTGTCCAATCTGTGGGTACAGGATAGGCCGTCAATACCTCTCAAAAGCAATTTCGCGTTGCGAATAAAATTAAAATAATCCTTTTTTGAAACAAAAAAGAAAAATAGGTGAAAAACATGCGAAGATGCGGAAGTTCTCGTGTAAGAAAATGCTTCTAGAAAACTTTATTTTTCCCGGAATTTCGGTTTTTTCCCAAAAAGGGAAACTTTTCACGTTTTCCTCTGTGAAAGAACTTTGGGAAGTTGCCTTGCCGAAAAGAGATGTTGATTGCCTTTTTGTGTGTTATAATTAATTCAACTAATATAATTGATAGAGTGGAAAATGGCGGATCTTAGCCAAAAATCCGAAAAATAGGGAAATTTCTCCCTTGCTTTTTTAAGCAGGTTTTCTAACTTTGCATCCGAACTGCAGCGCGTTTGTGCCGAGCAGCAACTTTAGAGGAACGATATGAAAACCATTATGGTGAACCCCAAGACGGTCACTCGTCAGTGGAAGCTCATCGATGCCGAAGGCAAGCCCCTCGGCCGCGTTGCCAGCGCCGCTGCCCGTCTTTTGATGGGCAAGCACAAGGCTATCTATTCCCCGAACGTCGATACCGGCGATTTCGTGGTCATCATCAATGCTGGCAAGGTCGGAACGACCGGCAAGAAGGCCCAGCAGAAGCAGTATTTCCATCATACGGGTCACATCGGCGGTGAACGCTGGATCACGTTTGACGCCCTGCTTGCGAAGCACCCGACCGAACCGCTCACCGAAGCGATTTGGGGTATGCTCCCGCATAGCGCTCTGGGCAAGAAGATGATGAAGAAACTTAAAATCTACGCTGGTGCGGAACAGCCGCATGCGGCCCAACACCTCGAAACCGTAACTCTCGATTTCTAGGACGGAGGATAAAGCTATTACTACCGCAAAATCTAAAAAGATCTACCGTGGCACGGGTCGTCGCAAGAACGCCATCGCTGCAGTTATCTTGAAGCCGGGTACCGGCAAGCGTACCATCAATGGTCGCGATTTCAAGGAATATTTCCATTCCGATGTCCAGGACATGATCGCTAACCTTCCGTTCTCCGTTCTCAACAACGCGAGCGAATGGGATGTCGAAGTCAACGCCCACGGTGGCGGAATCGCCGGCCAGATGGGTGCGGTCCGCTTGGGCATTGCGCGCGCGCTCGTTGCGAACAATGCGGAAGACAAGTCCGCCCTCAAGAAGGAAGGACTGATGACGCGTGACTCTCGCGCTGTCGAACGTAAGAAGTTCGGTCGCAAGAAGGCTCGCAAGAACTTCCAGTTCTCGAAGCGTTAATTTCCGAAAGCGAAATTTTCAAAGAAAAGGCTCCCGGTTCCGGGAGCCTTTTCCGTAGGTTTTTTCACATCAGGGGGGAAAGAATTTTGCAAAGCCATCCGAGCAGTCTTTGTGTGCGGGAAACTTGGCTCTTGTAGTTTTCGAGAGTCAGCTCTTCGCATTGGAGAACGGTCGCTTGGAAGTCTTGTTCGATGTCCCGGATGGAATCGGTCTTGAAGAGGAACGCACCGCATTCGAAATGGTAGTAGAAGCTGCGATAGTCCAGGTTGACGGATCCGACGGTCGCCACCAGATCGTCTGCGACAAAAATTTTGGAATGGAGGAATCCCGGCTTGTAGAGATAGACGTGGACGCCATTTTGGACTAGCGTCTTGGCGAATCTTAGACCGATGCAGTAGGTGATGTAATGGTCATAGTCTCCGGGAAGTATAACCTTCACATCGACTCCGCGGCCCGCGGCAAATACCAATGCGTTGAGGATGCTGTCGTCGAGAACCAGATAGGGCGACATGATGTGCACGTATTTTTGTGATTTCCCTAAAATGTAGTGGTAAACGTTTTCGGCAAGATCCTGGGAATTGTAACCGTCGTCGGCGTAGGGGATTACGGCTCCCGCTGCCGTGATTTGCTGCTTTTGGACGGAGAGAAATTTTTTGCAGTCCGATTCGATTTCAAAAGTCTTCTTGTCGTGGGAATGCCAAATCTGGAGGAACATCTTGGTGAAGGATTGGACGGAACTTCCTTCTATCCGGATAACGCTGTCTTTCCAGTAAGCGAACCGGTGGTGATCCCGATTGACGTATTCATCGGTCAGGTTGATTCCGC
Source organism: Alistipes onderdonkii (assembly GCA_963656065.1). Classification (GTDB taxonomy): domain Bacteria; phylum Fibrobacterota; class Fibrobacteria; order Fibrobacterales; family Fibrobacteraceae; genus Hallerella. The sequence continues at coordinate 184,576 of CAVKGV010000003.1, read as the reverse complement.
CGGTAAAGCAGACTTTTCCGTCGATGTCCATAATCTTGTGGTGGTCGCGGTTGTTCAGTCCCATGTCGAAAACGGGAACCATCGGCATGAATTCGCGGGCTTCGATTCCCAAGTTTTTGAGCGCGTGGCAAAAACGGCGGGAGGCAATTCCGACGGAACCGATGCTGTCAAAAAGAAGGCGTACCTGTACGCCGTGCCTCGCGCGTTCCGCGATGATTTCCAAAACCTGATTCCAGAAAGTTCCGATTTGAATCACAAAGTAATCGAGGAAGATGAATTGTTCGGCTTTTTTTAGCGCGGAAAGCATCTCGGGAAGGGCCGCTTCGCCGCTAGGATAATAGGTTGTGCGGTTGTCGGAAAAGCAGGGAAAATGTTCGGCGCTTTTCGTGTAAGTGGCGATGTCCCGGATTTCGGGAAATTTTTCCAGCGTTTTTTCGTCAAGCTCTGCGCTTGCTGTGAATTTGTTCGTAATTTCCTTCGCCTGGGAAAGCTTCTTGCCGACTTTCCGTTTCCCGTAGTTGAGCCGAGTGAAGAAGTACATGGAAATTCCGAATATCGGGAAAATCAGGACTGGAATCAGCCATACCAGCTTGAAATCGTTTTTCTGGGACGAGTTGATGAGGTAGGTGATGAACGCGAAGCTGATGACGATGTTAAGGCCTACCAGAAAATTGTTGTACGGGGTGAGGCGCAGACAGAGATAAACGTAATAGGCTATCTGGATGAGGACCAGCAGAAATGTCAAGAGAAATCGGCTGTAGATAAGGAATGTCCATGCCTTGTGTTTTTCAAGTCGTTTCGTTTTCCGTTTCATGGTGTTAAAAATAAAAAAGGTCCATTGGAAAGATAAAGTCGTTGGATTTCTTGCGGGAAAAACCTATTTTTGAAAAGTCGAGAACAAGGTCCCTATGCCAGAAATCATCCAGAAAGTCCGAAAGTTCCTACCGGCGGCTTCCTTTTTCGGAGGCTTTACGTGGGACTCCATCACGCTCGGAAAACTGGTCCAGACATCGGATCTGGCGATTCTTCTCTTGTATTATATCGTTTCGCTTGCCGCGTTGATTTTGCTCTCGGCGGCTCCCGGAAAATTTTTGGACAGGTCCTGGTCGGAAAAGTGGCAGGGCCGTTTTACGTATATCGTCCAGTTCTGCTTCGGGAGCCTTTTCAGTGCGCTGGTGGTTTGCTATTTCAAGAGCAGCGGTTCCGTCGGCGCACTTTTCCTGGTCGTAATTCTTGCCGGCTTTTTGGTCGCAAATGAATTTTTGCAGAAAAAATATGCGACATTCGGATTTTCCCTGGCGCTTTTTAATTTGTTGGGAACGATGTATTTGAACTTCCTGATTCCGCATCTTGTCGATGGAATCGGGTTTGGCTGGTTTTTTGTTTCCGTCATCGTTTCTTTCGGCATCTGCTTTGCCGCATTCAAGATTTCCGGTCGTCCGTTGAAAACCTTGTTTGCTCCGATCGGGATTTCGGTCGCGCTGCTCTTGGCGTATCTTTTGAACTGGATACCTCCCGTGCCGCTTGTCCTCAAGGACCAGAACGCCTGTGTCGGGTTTTCGAAGGATTATTCCTGCTTGGTGGATGAGCCGGGAATTTTGGAAAAAGCGGGAATCCGTTTGCCGACGGTGACCGTCTCGGACGGTAACGGGGTGACTTTTGTGAGTTCCGTTTTCGCTCCGGCACACATCGCGGTGCAGCTGGAACATCGCTGGTTCCGGAAAGATCCTGGGACGGGAAACTTCGAAGAGGTCGATAGGATTTCTTCGGTGCGGATGCGCACTCGCGGTAGTCGGGAAGAAGGCTTTCGCATCTACACGAAAAAGCGGAATCTTTCCGACGGTGTCTGGATGGTCGAATCCGCTGTCAAGGACGGTCCGGTAATCGGGTCGAAAAAATTCAGGGTGAGGACTTCGGACGGTGAAAACGTGAAACGCGTTGAATGGAAAATCAAGTAGGGTTTGTGTCGGCGGTCTTTTTCCGGAAACTTAATTTTTTAGATTGCTTCTTATGGGTACGACAAAAAAACTCAGCCAGAGCCTTGAAGATTATTTGGAAATGGTGCACATGCTGCATCTGTCCAAGGGAATCGCACGCCTCAAGGATATCGCGTCCGAGCTAGGGGTGAAGGCTCCGTCCGCCGTCCGGGCGATGCATGAACTGAAATTGCTGGGTTATGTCGAGCAGGAACCCTACGGCGGGGTCAATCTGACGAAAACCGGGCTCTCGGTCGCAAAGTCGGTTTTTGGCCGCCATACGCTCCTCAAAAGTTTTTTGCTCCAGCTGGGGGTTTCCCCGAAGAATGCAAACGCCGACGCCTGTTCCATCGAACACGTCCTTTCGAGCGAAACGCTGGACCGAATCGAATCCTTTGTTTCGAAAAACGCTCCAGGCAAGGAACGAAAATAGCCGTTTGTTCTAACCGCAAGCGAAATGCAAGTATATTCCTTTATGCTTAGCCTTGACTAATTTTTTCTGCTGTACTACATTTAGCCCAGACTAATTAGCTTTGGCTAAAAAAAATAGCCTAAGCTAAAAAAGAACAGAGATAAACAAAGGAAATACCATGAAAAAGACATTCGGCATGATTTTGGCTTCCGCGGTGGCTGCGGCTCCGCTGTTTGCAGAGGAGGCTCCGGCGAAGGAGCAGGGAGGTCCCCAGTTCTCCGTAGCGGGCGAAGTCGAATTCGAAGCGAACACCCATTTTAAGCAGGTTGATCCGCGTGATGAAGTCGGGAACAACGGGAATGACAAAAAGTGGCTGCACGACTATTCTTCGACGTTCAATCTCGTATTTTCGGTGAAGTTCAACGAAAAGTGGTCTGCGGAAGCGGCCATCTCGGCGGACGACGATAATTCCGCCCCTTCTTTCGCATACGACGGCGCGTTCATCCAGTACCAGATGAACGACAACATCGCCATCAAGGCCGGTGACTTTACCTATTCGGAAGGCGCCTTCCGCTACTATGATTACGACGATCCGGGAGATGCCGCCGTGGGCATGACGGAACGTAACATCCGCGGTATCGAACTGAACGCTTACGGCCTCGTGCTCGGTGCGGGTTGGGGAACCGATGACGATGACTGTCTCGATGTCTATTCGGAAGAATCGTCTGACTGCAAGTCCTATGACGTGCATGTCGCTTACGAACTCGCTCTCGGTTCGCACACCATCCGTCCGTTTGTGAACTACCAGAGCTACCAGCAGGAAAGCGCAAACCGTCTCCGTGCCGGTGTGACCGCAAATCTCGTCTTTGGCGAATCGGTGAATGTCCAAGTTGCTTACGGCCTCCTTTCGGACGCTCTCAAGGAAGACGAACCGAAGATGAGCCACGCTTTTGCGGTGGAACCGGAATTCAACCTCGGCAAGCTGAATATCAAGGGAACCGCCTTCTACGCATACATGGCGGACGCAAAGGATAATCCGACCGAAATCGAAGTTCCTGAATATATGTTCGCTTATGTCGAACCGAGCTTTGCTTTGAACGACCAGCTTACTGTCGGTGTCCAGGGTGAATATCACACGATGTCCATCAACAAGGACGATGAGCTTGCCCAGGTTTTTGTCGGTCCGAAAGCCTATTTCAACCCGATGGAAAACCTTTCGATTGAAGGCTATGTTCGCGCCTGCATCCCGGTTGGCGACGATTACGAGAGCGACAGCAAGAGCGAATATGCCGGTCAGGACGAAGTCTATTTCGGAGCCGGTGCAACTGTCGGTTTTACTTTCTAACAAATTAAGGAGGTTAGAGCGATGCCTTTAACATTCTGCTCCATTGGAGAACTTTTTACGGTCAAGCGTCTGAGCGGCGATGCCGCCGTCAGGCAGCACCTGAACGAACTCGGATTCAGCATCGGTTCACCGGTGACGGTCGTTGCGAGTCTTGGCGGAAACGTGATTGTAAAAGTGAAAGAATCCCGCATCGCTCTTGACCACAAATTGGCTAGCCGCATTATGGTGTAATGCGGTAAGGAGACACTGATGAAAACTTTACGCGATGCAAAGGTCGGAGAGACTGTCAAGGTTTCGAAGCTTCGTGGCGAAGGCGCTTTGAAACGTCGTCTGATGGATATGGGATTGACAAACGGTGCGGAAATCTATGTTCGAAAAGTTGCGCCGCTCGGAGACCCGGTTGAAATTACGGTCCGCGGTTATGAACTCAGCGTTCGCAAGGATGACGCTGAACGTGTGGAACTGGCATAGGGAGAACTGAAATGGCAACTACAATTGCTCTCGCAGGAAATCCGAACTGCGGAAAGACTACGATGTTCAACGCTCTTACCGGAGCGAACCAGTATGTCGGAAACTGGCCTGGCGTTACCGTGGAACGCAAGGAAGGCAAACTGAAAAAATCCAAGGAAACTGTCGTTGCAGACCTTCCGGGTATTTATTCGCTTTCGCCTTATACTCAAGAAGAAGTCGTCAGCCGTGACTACTTGATGAGTTCCGCGCCGAACGTGATTCTCGACATTGTCGATGCGACAAACATCGAACGCAACCTTTATCTGACGACCCAGTTGCTCGAACTCGGAAAGCCGACGGTAATTGCGCTCAACATGATGGATGCGCTCAAAAAGTCCGGCTCGACCATCGACGTAAAGAAACTTTCCGAAAAACTTGGCGTTGAAATTGTCGAAACGCAGGCGCTTTACGGCAAGGGCGTTCAGGAAGCGGCTGCGAAGGCCGTTGAAATCTCCCATTCAAACGCGACACAGGCGACTGCGAAATTTGCTGACGATGTCGAAACGGCGATTTCCGAAATTGACAAGATCCTTCCGGCAAGCGTCGATGTAAAGCTTCGCCGCTGGTTTGATATTAAGCTTATCGAACGCGACAAGAACGTTTACAACCGTCTGTCCCTTTCGGATGCGGACAAGGCGAAAATTGAAGAAGTCGTGGCGAACCTGGAAAAGGCGCGCGACAACGACAGCGAATCGATTATCACCGATGAACGCTACAATTACATCGCAAATATTCTCGATGGCGTTTTGAAAAAGTCCGGCAGTCGCTTGACATTTTCTGATAAGGTGGACCGCATTGTCACCAACCGGATTCTCGGCCTTCCGATTTTCCTTCTTGTCATGTATGCTGTTTATTACATCTCGGTTTCGACGGTCGGTTCGATGGGAACGGACTGGGCGAACGACCAGTTGATGGGCGAAGATGGCTGGCATCTGTTCGGTATCGGTTCCTCCGCTTACGAAGAAGCCGCAGGCGAATTTGAAGATGCGAGCGTAATCGCGGATGCCGCCGACAAGCGTGATGCTTACAAGGCCGCAGCCCAGAAAATTGTCGATACCTATGCCGTGCAAAGCCAGATCAGCGCTTCTGCGGCAAAGGGAGATTCGATTGTAACGATTGGCGACAAGACTTTTGCCCTGACGGATTCCGCTGTTGTCAATACGGCGAAGGCTTTTGTTGCGGAAGGTGCGGAACTTTCCGTCCTGCCGGAATCTGGAACCGCTGAAATGGCGGAAGGCGAACCCGCCGAAGCGATTGTGATGACTTACGAACGCGCCCAGGCGATTCTCTCCGACAAGGATGAGGAACTCAATCCGGCGTATATCACTTTCGAACGTGAAGTGGAAGAAGGCGAGGAACCGACGGTGGATTCCGTTGCGTTCAACGCCGAGAACATCGCTGCGGCGAAGGCTGTCGTCGAAAAAGGCGAACCCGATCCGTCTGATTACGGAATCTTTATTCCGGGATTGACGGCTTTTGTCAGCGGGCTTTTGGAAAAGGGCGGCGCAAACGAAATCCTTTCCGATGCGCTTGTGAACGGTGTCATCGGCGGTATCGGAGCCGTTGTGGGCTTTACCCCGCAGATGTTCATCCTGTTCATCCTCCTTTCGCTCATCGAGGATTGCGGATACATGGTTCGCATTGCGTTTGTCATGGACCGTATCTTCCGCCATTTCGGACTTTCGGGAAAGAGCTTTATTCCTCTTCTCGTGTCGTCGGGCTGCGGAATCCCAGGCATCATGGCTTCCAAGACGATTGAAAACGATAATGACCGCCGTTTGACGATTATGACGACGACGTGGATTCCGTGTGGCGCAAAGCTCCCGGTTCTCGCCTGTATGGCTGGTGTCATTGCCGCCCAGATGGGCTCCGGTTCGTGGGTCGCTCCGTCGATGTACTTTATCGGCATTGCGAGCGTCCTGATGGCCGCCATCATGCTCAAGAAGACGAAGCCTTTCCACGGGGAAGCCGCTCCGTTCGTGATGGAACTTCCGCAATACCACTTGCCGCAACCGAAGACGGTCTTGCTGCATGCCTGGGAACGCACGAAGGGATTCCTCATCAAGGCGGGAACGATTCTTTTCCTCGCGTGTCTTGTGATGTGGTTCATCTCGACTTACGGTTGGGAAACTCCGGCTCCGGAAGTGGAACAGGAAACGGCCGCGGTCGTAGAAACTCCGGTGTTGGCTGTCGATGGAATCCAGATTCTCGGAACGGAAAAAGCCGCTGCCGCTGAAGAAACCGCAGACGAGGAATCTTTCACCGCTTTGACGCATGACTCCGAAAACCTGGAATTTGGAATTGTTGAAAACCAGGCGAATTCCATCATTGCCCGCATCGGCGATAAGCTTCGCTACATTTTCATTCCGCTGGGCTTTGGCGGTGAACAGGGCGGTTGGCAGGCTGCAGCTTCGTCTCTCTCCGGATTCTCCGCGAAGGAAGGCATTGTCGTGACGATGGGTGTTTTGGGCGGTGTCGATGGCGATGATGCGGATGCGGCTCTTGAAGAGGAAGAAGCGACAAACAAGGTTGTCGCCGCTGTGAAGACTTGGTTCCCGACAGCGCTTGCCGCATTCTGCTTTCTGCTGTTCAACCTGCTCGATTCCCCGTGCCTTGCCGCCATTGCGACGATGGCTCGCGAACTCAACGATCGCAAGTGGTTCTGGTTTGCCATTGTCTTCCAGAACGTTTGGGCCTGGATCATGACGTTCATCGTCTATCAGATAGGTAGCGTGGTCACAGGTTCTGGGTTTACGGCGTGGACGGTAATTGCCTGCGTATTTGTCGCCGCGATTCTCTTCCAGCTGTTCCGCCCGGATCCTTACAAGGGCAAGACGTTTGGCGCGATCCGTTCGGTCGATGCCATTGCGGGCAAGAAGTAAAAGAGGTGCCTATGCTTGCCAATATCCTGGTTGTCGCGGTTCTCGTTACGTGGGGTCTTGTCTCGTTCCGCTATGTGCTGAAGATGACAAGGCACGCTGTGAAAAAACGCGGACCGGCCTGCATCGGCTGCCCGGGCTGTGGCGCGGGCGTAGGACGGCACTGTAAATAACATTTGCCATAGACGATTCCCTCGGGGCGCAAGCTCCGGGGGAATTTTTGTAGGGACCGTTCCCGGAAAAGGACGGCCCTTTTTTAATGCTCAACCATATAAATGAATCTATTGCCGGTTGCGGGATTGCGGATTGCTGCTCGTCAAATCATGAAAAATTTGTGCCAATAGGAAAGTATGCGGTCCATCTTTTGCGCATTGGGCGCGCCGGTAGCAACTTTGAATAAAGCAAAAAACCACCCCTAAGTAGGGGTGGTTCAAGATTTTTCTTTTACCGAGAAGAATTAACGCTGGGCGCTTGCCGCCTTGTCGCCATACTTCTTGATGAGATCATCCTGAATGTTGCGCGGAACTGGAGCGTACTTCTTGAATTCCATCGTAAATTCAGCCTTTCCTTGGGTCATGGAACGGAGGTCCGTCATATAACCGAACATTTCGGAAAGCGGAACTTCCGCTTCGATGATGGTTTCACCGCGTTCTTCGGTCGTTCCCATGATGTTTCCACGGCGCTGGGAAATGTTTCCGACAACGCTTCCCTGGAATTCGGTCGGGGTGTTGATTTCGACTTTCATGATCGGTTCGAGAATCTGGGCTCCGGCCTTTTCGAAAGCCTGGCGGAAAGCCATACGGGCGCAGATCTGGAACGCCATGTCGGAAGAGTCAACTTCGTGGTAGGCTCCGTCCTGGAGATCCATTTCGATGCCGACGACCGGGAAGCCGATGAGGGAACCCGCTTCCATGCAGCTCTGGAATCCCTTGTCGCAAGACGGGATGAATTCCTTCGGGATACGTCCACCGACGACGTTGTTGACGAATTTGTACGTATTCTCCGCATCGCCTTCGACGACCATCGGACGCATTTCGCCGACGACCTTTGCAAACTGACCCGAACCGCCGGTCTGCTTCTTGTGCGTGTAGTCGAACTTGGCGGCGCGGGTGATCGTTTCGCGGTAGGCAACCTGCGGCTGACCCTTTTCGACGACGACGTTGTATTCGCGCTTCATACGTTCGATATAGACGTCGAGGTGAAGTTCGCCCATGCCCTTGATGATGGTCTGTCCACTTTCCTTGTCAACATAGACCTGGAATGTCGGGTCTTCCTTGGTGAAGCGGTTGAGCGCCTTGGACATGTTGGCGAGGTCGTCGCGGCTCTTCGCTTCGATGGCGACTTCGATAACCGGATTCGGCACGTGCATGGATGTCATGTTGTAGTGGACCGTTCCGTCGGTGAAAGTCGTACCGGAAGCGCAGTCGATACCGAACAGGGCGACAATGTCGCCGGAACCTGCGGATTCGATGTCGATCGGGGTGTTGGAGTGCATGCGGCGGAGACGCCCGACGGAGACCTTCTTGCCGGTCGCCATGTTGTAAATGGAATCGCCCTTGCGGATCATTCCCTGGTAGATACGGATGTATGTGAGCTGTCCGTATTGGCCGTTTTCGAGCTTGAACGCATAGCAGACGAGAGGCTTCGTGTCGTCGGTCTGGAGGACAACTTCCTTTTCACCGTTATCGACGTCGAGTGCGATGTTTTCGACTTCGGTCGGATCCGGGAGATAGTCGGCAACGCCGTCGAGGAGCTTCTGGATGCCGATGTTCTTGTGGGCGGAACCCATGAAGACCGGAGTCATCGCGAGATCGATGGTCGCCTTGCGGATTGTGCTCTTGAGAAGTTCTTCCGGGATGTCGTTGTAATTGCCTTCCATCGCCTTTTCCATGACTTCATCGTTGAAGTCGGCGCAGCAATCGACGAGCTTTTCGCGGTATTCCTGGGCTTGATCTTTCAGATTGTCGGGAATTTCGGTTTCGATCATGTCGTCACCGTTTTCGCCCTTGAAATAGTAAGCCTTCATCTTGATGAGATCGACCACGCCTTCGAGCTTGTCTTCGAGGCCGATAGGAATCTGCATGACGCACGGATTGTGGTTCAGCTTTTCCTTGAGCATCACGGCGACGCGGAGCGGGTTTGCTCCGGAACGGTCGCACTTGTTCACGAACGCCACGCGGGGAACGTGGTAGCGCTTCATCTGGCGGTCAACCGTAATCGATTGGGACTGGACGCCTTCGACACCCGTGAGAACGAGAATCGCTCCATCGAGAACGCGGAGAGCGCGTTCCACTTCGATAGTGAAGTCCACGTGCCCCGGTGTATCGATGATGTTGATCGTGGTGTCCTTCCAGTTCACGAAAGTAGCTGCGGACTGGATGGTGATACCGCGTTCCTTTTCGAGTTCCATGGAGTCCATGGTCGCACCGACGCCGTCTTTTCCACGAACTTCGTGGATGGCGTGAATCTTCTTGGTGAAGTACAGGATGCGTTCTGTGAGGGTAGTCTTGCCCGAGTCGATGTGGGCAGAGATACCGATGTTTCGATGTTTGTGGATGTCTGTCATATTTTTTCCGTGGAAAGTTTGATAAACTGCGGTGCAAGATAGAAAATTTTCAAGTCGTTCTCAAGGCTCGAAAAGAGTTTACAGGCAAGATGGGCGTTTTTGAAGCGTGAACGGGAAAGATGTCCTACAAAAACAATTGTACAAGCTTTGCGGCAAAGCCCTTGACGGGAAATTCCAGGCTTCCGCCTTTTTCTTCGATAAAGATTTTCAGAATTTCGTCGATCCACTGTTTTTCCGAGCGAATCTCTGAAAGGCGGAATCGGACGTCTTCCCCGGTTTCTAAAATATCGTATTTGACGAAAAATCGGATTGGGGCGGATTCGCCGACAAGTCCGATTTCTCCCGAGCAGGTTCGTTCGTTTGTGTTTAAAGAAATTGAGTGGATTGTTCCGAGCCGTTTGACGACCGGATGCTCCTGCAGCGCTTTCTTAACCAGGAAATCTTTCATGAACGAACGCTTTTATCGCGGAAGCGTCAAAATGTCGATTCCGTCTTTTGTCTTGACCATCGTGTGTTCCCACTGTGCAGAAAGGCGACCGTCAACGGTGACCGCGGTCCATCCGTCTCCGAGTGTTTTTGTCCCCGGCTTTCCGGCGTTGATCATCGGTTCGATGGTGAAAACATTTCCGATTTCAATCATCGGCGTGCGTTCGTTGTTTGCGTAGTGGAGAACGTTCGGCTCTTCGTGAAATCCGCGTCCGATGCCGTGTCCGCAGTAGTCTTCGACGACGCTGAATCCGTGTTCATCCGCAATCGGCTGGATGGCGCATCCGATGTCGGAAAAGCGGGCCTTGGGCATGGCCGCTGCGCGGATTCCTTCTTCGAGGCAGAGCTTCGTGACATCGACCAGTTCACGCGCTTCCTTGCTGACGTTTCCGACGCAGAACATGGCGGAGCAGTCCCCGTGATATCCGGAGAGAATCGTCGTGATGTCGATGTTTACGATGTCTCCGTCTTTGAGAATCGTGTCCTTGCTCGGGATGCCGTGGCAGATGACTTCGTTGATGCTGATGCATGCGTAGCGCGGATAGCCGTGATAGCCTAGGCAGGCGGAAATGCCCCCGTGCTTGTTCGTGTAATCCCCGATGAAATCATCGATTTCGAGCGTGGAAACCCCGGGCTTGCACATTTCACCTGCGCGGATAAGCGTTTCGGCGGCGAGGGCCCCGGCTGAGCGGATGAGTTCGATTTCCTTTTTGGTCTTGACTTTGATCTTTGACATTATTTTGCCTTTTCGTTGCCGCGCTGTTCTTCTTTCTTCTCGTATTCCTTCCAATAGAATTTGTCTAGAAGATAGGCGAGGACTTCCTTGTCTTCGGGATTCTCGGTGAGTTCATCGACTAGCGGCAAGAATCTCCGGAGGCGTTCCTTTTTCATTTGTCCGAGGACACGCTTTTCGCGGTCGAGTTCCGCTGCGGCGCGTTGACGGATACGGTTGGCGAGTTCCTCTTCGGTAATCGCCGGCATTTTGATGAACTGGATGCCAAAATCGACGGCCGTCTTTTGCAGCTCGATTTCCTCGACGGGAGTGATGAGCGAAATGGCTACTCCGCTTCGTCCGGCTCGGGCGGTGCGTCCGCTGCGGTGGACATAGACTTCGTGGTCATCGGGATGATCGTAGATGATGACATGCGTCACGTGGGTGACGTCGATTCCGCGGGCGGCGACATCCGTACAAATTAAGATGTTCAGCTTTTTTTTGCGGAACGCTTCGAGCGTTTCTTCGCGAAGCTTCTGCGAAATGTCGCCGGAGAGCGCCCCGACCCGGAATCCGTAGTTAGAAAGGACCTGTTCGAGATAGCTGACGTCGCGTTTCATGTTGCAGAAAATCATGCAGCTGTCCGGATTTTCGAGCTCGAGGATTTTGATGGTCAGCTTGTCCTTGTCCATGACGTCGCACATGTAGTAGCGATGTTCCAGATTGTTTGCGATGACCTTGTCGTAGCTGAGGGAGAGAAATCCTGCGTTCTTGCGTTGGAATTCCCTCGCGAGGCTTTTGACCGTTTGCGGAATGGTCGCGCTGAACATGGTGCAGGCGATTTCTCGCGGCAGGTAACGGCGGATGCGCTGCATGTCCGGGTAGAATCCCATGGAGAGCATTTCGTCCGCTTCGTCCATGATGAGGTCCCGGACGGAGAGAAAGTCCACGTTGCCGCGCTGGGCATGGTCGAGCAGGCGGCCCGGGGTGGCGACGATGATGTGGACGCCTTCGCGAAGTGCGCGGAGCTGCGGCTCGTAATTGACGCCTCCGAAAATGGCGACCGACTTGATGCCGGTTCCTTCAGCGATTTTTTCGATTTCCGATTCGACCTGTTGGGCGAGTTCGCGTGTCGGGACGAGGATCAGAGCCTGGGGAAATTTGTGTTCGCGGACAATCACCTGGATGAGCGGAATGACAAACGCTCCGGTTTTTCCGGATCCGGTCTTGGATTGGACCAGCATGTCTCGGGCGGAGAGCATATAGGGAATCGTCTTGCGCTGAACGGGCATCAGGTCCGTCCAACCGTGCCGCTCGAGCGTCGCCTTGAGATCTGCGGGCAAGTCGTTAAACGTATAATCCGGCAGCTTATTCGCCGGTTCGACGATGTGGATGGGAGTTAAAAAAGGGTTGACCGGTTTTTCGACGGTTTCTTCGGAATTTGCATTTTGAATTTTTTCTTCGCTCATAACGCGCTAAAGCTAGAAATTATCGGGAAATTGGGAATAGGTTCTAAGCTTTGGAGCGGACAACCACCGATTTTTCTCTCGGCGAATTCCTTATGATTTGCCGATTCCCGCTTGGTAATCTGCGAGCGCCTTCTCGATTATCGGAATAACCTGGTCGGCGATTTTTTCAAAAAAGATGCACTGCGTCTTGACGGTGACATCCCGATGGCGGGCGGCATGTTCGCGGATCCAGTCGGATACGGCGACCTGGCGTTCCTTGTTAGATCCTTGTATCGCTTTCTGGATGGATGCGCTCTGCCCTTCCATATAGCGGCGCATATCAAGCGGCATCTGCTTGTAATACAGGTAGAGCTTGAGCAATTGGTGCATGTCGAGCGCTTCGGCAAACTGTTTGAGCTTTTCTGTTTTGAATCGGTAGAAGTCCGCGATGTTGTTCAGCATATACGGAAGAAAGAGCTCTCGCAGATAGTCATACTTTCCTTCGGCGTATGCCTTGTCGAAGTCGTGAAAGAGCTTGCTTTGCTTGTATTCGTATTCACTGGAATCTTCCATAAAACGAAATCTATAATCCTGTTTATTTGTTTAATGTTTTTTTTAAGACCAAAAATGCGAAATTTTTGAAATCTGTGCGCTTTGTCACGTCGGAATTTAGGCGGACAAGGCCTTCTGTTCCCGGATGCAACATCTCGACGGGAACGCCTTTTGGGTTTTTCATCTCGGCGATGGAAACGGCTTCGCAAATTTTCGGGTCGAACCATTTAAGCCGGGATTTGGTATCGAATCTGTTTTTGACGTGGACGTGGAGCGTTCCGTCGGGATCAACGCTTTCGACTTGGGCGGCGACGGCTCCGGTTTTGGAAGGCTCTTGCGTCGATTCGTAGTTCTGGGGAAGCGGACCGGCAAAGAATCCGGGCATGCGTCCGCGGCTGTCCGTATCGGAAATCAGTTCGCGGGAAATCTGGGGAATGTCTTCTCCGGCGAGGCAGGCGTCGAGAGCCTTGCGGTATGCGGCGACGACCGAGGACAGATAATAGACGCTTCGGGTGCGGCCTTCGATTTTGAAACTTTCGATATGACCGTTTACCAAGTCGGGAATTGCGTCGAGTGCACAGAGGTCCCGGCTGCTCATGAAGTAGGTTCCCCAGCGGTCTTCGTCGAGCGCTATCGGTTCCGCGGGCTTTTCTGGTTCGGCGTTGGAACGTTCCAGATAAAATTCACCTTCCTGTGCGCGGTAATCATCGGACTGGACTTCGGGATTGGCGTAGAGGCGGTAGGGCATCCGGCAGGAATTGTTGCACATTCCCTGGTTCGCATCGCGGTGCGTTGTCCAGTTGCTGAGCATACAACGTCCCGACATTGCCATGCAGACATTGCCGTGGACAAAAACTTCAAATTCCAGGCCCGGGCATTTTTCCTTGATTTCGAGAACTTCCTTAAGGCGCAGCTCGCGGGAAAGGATGATGCGGGAAACTCCGATGGACTGCCAGAATTGCGCGGTCAGATAATTCGTCGTGTTCGCTTGTACGGAAAGATGTATCGGCGTCTCCGGGGATTCTTTTCGTACAAATGAAATGATTCCGGGGTCTGCGACGATTAGCGCATCGGGATTTAATTCGAGAGCTGCGAGGAGAGCTTTCTGAAAAGGTTCCACCTTGGCGTTTCGGGCGATGACATTGCTCGTCAGGTAAAACTTTTTCCCGGCCTTGTGGCAAAGCTTCACGCCTTTTTCCAGATCATCCAAAGTGCGAAAACCGTTTTCACGAGCGCGAAGCGAGAATGCTGGCTGCCCTGCATAGACGGCGTCCGCTCCGTAAGCGAGCGCATATTCAAGGCGTTTCAGGTCTCCTGCCGGAGCGAGCAGTTCTGGTGTGTAGGGCGTTACCATTTGAACCCTAGCCTTGTATAGATTTTTTCATCGTGGAAAAGCGTCAATTCGAGCGAATAGAAAAAGTAATCGCCGCTGTAGCTGATCGCCGGCGAAAGCGAATACTTCATTTCGGCGCCGTCGATGAATTTCTTGGGCAGCTTAAAGTGGTTGCTCGTCGGGGTCGAATCGTTGATGGCGCTGCCGTAATCGGTTCCCTTCCAAATCCAGGAATTGCGGATGTTGATGTTCAGCCGTTTCGCTATCCTTGCGTAAAGGGCGAAGTCTATCGCTTGGCTGTTCGGACCGTTCGGTGCGCCGAGAGGTTCCCCGAGATTTGCCGCCTGGGCCGTATTCGGGTGGAAGTGGCTATACACGTATGGCTCGACGCGAGCGTATTCCGCAATCGCTCCGGCTTCGATTAATTTGTTTTGAATGTGAAAATTTTTGCCGACTTGGATACCGGCCATCCAAGCCCATTTCGCTTCGATGTTGTCGTTCTTGATGAGGCTGACGGGGCTTTCAAAATCGTCGATATAAAACTCCGAGTAGATTCTCGCAAATTGGAAGAGGCGATAGTTGGCGTCAAAGGCGAGCGCTCCGTTATTGTTGTCTTCCGAAAAGTTTCCTTTTTCCATGAACAGGGGAACGATCGGGACAAAGAGCCACGGCTTGTTTTCGTTGTAGAGAATTTGCGTTTCGCTCATGCCGAGCACCAGGTTGCCGAGGTTGAGTTCGTAGCGGTGCGCATACAGGTTGCGGTCGTTGGTGTTTTTGCGGCTCATGCTGTTCTTATAGATGCGTAGGTCGCCGTAGAGGCTGATGACCGAGAGCGGGCCGACGTGAAATTCAAAAGAAAGTGTGTTGTAGGGAAGGGCGAACTGGTTGAGCGTCAGGTTGTTGAAGTAGCCCGGACCGAAATGGAAAACGTCGCGGGCGAGCATCAGGCGCCCAAATCCCATGTTGATGGCGAACATCCCGCGGTAACGCGCATAGCTCGCATATTCCACGCCGCTGTTGTTTTCCTCTTTCTGAAATTCGACAAATTCGCCGTCAAACGATTTCGGATAATCCGCGCTGTGGTTCTCCACGTAGATTCGCGCGTCGAGCATAAATTCGACGGAATCGCGGTAGCCGCTCAGGTAGATTCCCCCGTCCATCCCGGGCCAGATCGTGTCGCCGAGACGTTCGCCTCCGCGGTAGTCGATGCCGCCGACGAGGCTTGCCGCAATCGCCTGCTTTTCGTCCCGGTAGCCGAGCAGGGCGCGCTTTTCGCTTTGCGCAAAATTTTTCCGGAAGCTGGAATCGCGCCTCGGATAGTAGAACATCTGTTCGGTGCCACTTGTCGTCTGCCGGTGATATTCAAAAAGGAGCGGGGTCGTTTCGAGCGTTCTCAGGTTGCGGCTTCTCTCGGCAGAAAAAATCGGGGCTTCGGCGTAGAGCATCGAAAGAAAGAACGCGGCGAAGAAAATGGTCGCTCGGATATGGCGGCTAGAAAAAAGCATTTTGCAAATCTAGAAAATTTGAATGCGCACAAAAAAGCCTAGACGCTTGGAACATCTAGGCTACTTGAAACCGTGGGATTTTTAGGCGAGTCGGGAAATCATGTAGCCGGCGGCAATCGCCGTACCGATAACGCCTGCAACATTCGGTCCCATGGCGTGCATGAGAAGGAAGTTTTGCGGATCGTACTTGGCGCCTTCAAGCTGGGAAACTCGCGCTGCCATCGGGACTGCGGAAACGCCTGCGGAGCCGATCAGCGGGTTCACCGGATTGTTTGGGGTGCACTTGTTCATGATTTTCGCAAGCAGAAGTCCGCCAAACGTCGAAAACCCGAATGCGACAACGCCCATTGCGATAATCATCAGGGTCTTCGGCTGGAGGAAGATATCTGCGGACATGGTTAATCCGACAGAAGTTCCGAGGAAAATCGTGATGATGTTCATTAGCTCGTTCTGCGAAGTCTTGACGAGACGCTCGACCACGCCGGACTCCTTGAAAATGTTTCCGAGCATGAGCATGATGATCAGCGCGGAAGCATCGGGAACGACGAGGACGCAGACGACCATCACCATGATGGCGAAGACGATCCGTTCGAGCTTGCTGACCTTGCGGAGGCTCTTCATACGGATGACGCGCTCTTTCGGAGTTGTCATCAGGCGCATGATGGGCGGCTGGATCAGCGGAACGAGCGCCATGTAGGTGTAGGCTGCGACCGCGATGGGGCCTATCAGGTGCGGGGCGAGCTTGTTCGCCGTAAAGATGGACGTGGGGCCGTCGGCTCCTCCGATGATGCCGATGGAAGCCGCTTCACCGAGCGTGAATCCGCCGAAAGCGACAGCGCAGAACATCGTGACGAAGACGCCGAACTGGGCACCGCCCCCGAGGAGCAGTGTCCGCGGGTTTGCGATAAGCGGTCCAAAGTCCGTCATCGCTCCGACGCCGAGAAAGATAATCGGCGGGAAGAGTTCCAGGTGGACGCCCTGGCTGATATAGTAGTAGAGTCCGGCCGTCGGGGTGAACATCCCTTCAATGCTCCAACCGCCTTCGTAGAAGCCGCGGGAAGGAATGTTTACGGCGAGCGCACCGAGAGCTATCGGCAAGAGAAGCAAGGGTTCATACTTCTTGACGATGGCGAGGTACATCAGCACGAAGCTGACTAGCCACATAATGATCATCGGGCCGTTGATTGCGGAGAATCCCGTTCCCGTGGTGAACATTTCTGCGACGGAGTTTAAGATTCCGTTCATAGCGCGTTCCTTATGCGATTGTCATCAGGACTTGGCCTTCCGAGACGGATTCCTGTTCCTTGACAGCGATGGAGGCGACTGTTCCGTCACAGGGGCAGACGATCGAATTTTCCATTTTCATCGCTTCGAGCACGGCGATTTCCTGGTTCATCTTCACGGCATCGCCGACTTTGACTTTGAGCTTGAATACGATTCCCATCATCGGGCTGGGAACCGGGGTGCCGCCTGCCGGAGCCGCTGCAGGAGCTGCGACCGGTGCGGGGGCTGCTGCAACCGGGGCTGCGACAGATGCCGGAGCGACCGATACGGGTGCGGAAACCTTTGTAGCCTGATTTCCATCGAGAACTTCGACTTCGACGTCGTAGCTCTTGCCTTCGAAACTGATTCGGATTGTCTTTTTCATATTTCCTGCCTTGGCTTAAAGCCCGTTGGTGATTAATTCTGCGCGACCCTGGGTTGTCCATGCCCATTCTGTCGCCTGTTGTGGTTTGAATTTGATAACGCGGCACGGACCGCCGAGAACTTCGGCTGCTGCGACTGCAAAGATGACGGCGAGCTGCTCGTTCGAAAGGCCCGGATGAACATCGAGAGCGGAAACCGCCGCAACGCTCAAAAAGGCTTGGAGCTGCTTGTTGGTGAAGCCCGGATGAACGCTCGGCGCATTCGGGTCAAGCGTGCATTTCGCCGGAGCGATCGGTTGCGCCTTGGGGGCTTCGACCGGGACGCTTTCCGCTTTGGGCTTTGACATCCGGGAAAGGATGAACTTGTTCAAGATATAGTTCACCAAGTATGTCAGAAGGCAAAGCCCAATGATAACGAGCATCACGATGATGAGTCCCGTCGCCTGGAATTCCACGAGCTTTCCGATTGTGAAAGTTTCGGTTGTTCCCTGTTCCGTGACGTATTCGGTCCCGAGCTTCGCTTTCGCGATGGGAAGCGCATGCTTTCCGCTTGCGTTCGCCAGGCTGTCCTGTCGGGCGTTCGCTTCGCGGGATTCCGCGTTTGTCTTGTAGAGAACGGAAACCTTGTGCCCGGATTCGTAGATCTGCATCACGGTCGAATCGGGCATCAGCTGGAGCTGCTTCTCGATGGGTGCGCTGATAGAATCGGGGAGGTTTGCCAACTGTTCCTTGAAGCGCGCAGGAACGGGGTACGGACCTGCGGAAACAATCGGCTGTGCGCTGTCGAGTTGTTCTGTTGTTGTTGTCATAGCGGGCTTAATCCATGTTTTTTGTTAGGACGTTTTACACGCTTCGAGAGAAGGGTTCTCAGGGCGAGCGAAATTTTGGAACGGGTTTCGGCGGGATTGATGACATCGGTGATGATGCCGGATTCCGCTGCCTGGTAAGGCTTGGAGAACTTTTCGCGGTAATCGGCGACGAGCTTTTTGTAGAGAGCGTCCTTGTCTTCTGCCGCGGCGAGTTCTTTCTTGTAGATAATCTTGGCGGCGCCTTCGGCTCCCATCACGGCGATTTCCGCAGTGGGCCATGCATAGACGACGTCGCCTCCCAAATCCTTGGACGCCATGGCGATATAGGCTCCGCCGTAAGCCTTGCGCATGATGACCGTGACGAGCGGAACCGTGCAGCTCGCGTAAGCGAAGAGCATTTTTGCTCCATGGCGGATGATTCCCCCGCGCTCCTGGGCGAGACCTGGCATGAAGCCCGGGACGTCGGTCAGCGTTACGATTGGGATGTTGAACGCGTCGCAGAACATGACGAATTCCGCGCCCTTGTCCGACGAATCGATATCGAGGCATCCCGCTTTAAACTTGGGCTGGTTCGCGACGATGCCGACGACCATGCCGTTGATTCGAGCGAAACCTACGACCAGATTCTTGGCAAAGTCCCGCTTGACTTCGAGCCATTCTCCCGGATCGACAAGGCGTTCGATGACCTGATAGACATCGAGCGGATGGTTGCCGTCTTCGGGGATAATCTCGTTCATCCCGAAATCGTCTTCGAGGGAAATGTCGGTTAGTTTATGCGGAGGCGGCTCCATGTTGTTCGACGGGAGGAAGCTCAGGAGCTTCTTGATAATCTGCGCCGCGTGCTTGTCGTCGTTTGCGACAAAGTGGATGTTGCCGGAGACGGTCGCGTGGGCGTTTGCCGTGGCGAACTTGTCGAGAGGAGCTTCTTCTCCGGTCGAAGCCTTGATCACCTGCGGACCGCAGATGAACATGTTCGAATTGTCCTTGAGCTGGATGCAGAAGTCCATCAGAGCCGGACTGTAGGAGGCTCCTCCGGCGCAGGGACCTGCGATGACCGCAATCTGGGGAACGACGCCCGATGCGAGAACGTTCGCCCGGAATACTTTGCCGTAGCCGGCGAGGCTCTTTACGCCTTCCTGGATGCGCGCTCCGCCGGAATCGTTCACGCTGATAATCGGGGTGCCGAGTTCGATTGCGCGCTGCATCGCTTCGGACATCTTCTGGGCGTGACGGCTGCCGAGAGATCCTCCGCTCACCATAAAGTCCTGGGAAATGACTGTCACCGGACGTCCTTCGACGTTTCCGATGCCCGTGACGACGCCATCGCCGGCGAGACGTTTCTTTTCAAAACCAAAACCGCGAACATCGTGATCAACGTGCATCCCCGCTTCCTGGAACGAACCTGCATCGACAATCTCGTCGATGCGTTCGCGGGCGGAGAGAAGCCCTTTCGCATGGCGGGCTTCGAGCTTGTCCGGACTGGAGCCAGAGGAAAGGGCAAACTTGCGACGTTCTTCTAGCTGATCTAATAATTCTTGTCTAATAGCCATTTCAAGATTCCTTTGGGATTCTAATCTATATAAATGAAAAATAGTATTCCAAAGTGTTGCGTTATTTTTTCATCGTCCCGGTCGAAAGAAAATTCAAATGCATATTGAACGCCCGGTCAAGAGCGATGGGAATGTGCTTTCCTTTCGAAGAGGCCATGCTGTAATTTAAAAAATCGTTCAGTTGTGGACGATAATCGGGATGGGCGCATTTGTCGATGATTTCCCGGGCGCGGGAGACCGGATCTTTTCCGCGGAGGTCGGCGAGGCCCTGTTCCGTGACAAAAATGTTCGTTTCGTGGTCGGTGTGGTCAACGTGCGAAACGTAGGGGACTATCGCGCTGATGGTGCCGTTTTTTGCCGTCGAAGGAGTCATGAAAAATCCGAGAAGGGCGTTCCTTGAAAAGTCGGCGGACCCGCCGATCCCGTTCATGATGGAGGAACCGCTCACGTGCGAAGAATTTACATTGCCGAAAATGTCGCATTCGAGGGCTGTATTCATGGAGATGACCCCTAGGCGGCGGATGACTTCGGGATGGTTGGAAACATCTTGGGCACGGAGGATGAATTTTTTTTTGAGGGTGGGGTTTTCCCGGAAAAATTTCCAGGCGCTTTCGGAACACGTAAGGGCGGTGCCGCTTGCTCCGATGAGCTTGTCCGTGCGGATTAGTTCAAAGACCGCTTCCTGGATGACTTCGGTGAAGAGGCTTACCGGTTCCTGCTTTTCGTCGCGAGCCATTGCCGTGAGCACTGCATTTGCGACATTGCCGACGCCGCTCTGGTAGGGGAGTCCTTTGGGCAAGCGACCTTTTTTTTGCTCGTGGTCTAAAAATTCAAGGATTTGCCCGGCGATATTTTTTGAAATTTCGTCGGGTTCCGTGAACGGTCGGATGGAATCGTGGCGGTTTGTACGGACGATCGCTGCGATTTTTTGCGGGGGAACCTGGACAAAATGCTTTCCGACTCGGTCGAGAATCCGCATAACGGGAATCGGTTGAGTATGTGGAGGAAGTTCGGGCAAGTAGCAGTCGTGTATTCCGAAAAGGGAATCTCCATAGGCGGAATTCCATTCGACAATGATCCGGTCCGCGGCCTGGAGAAACTCGATAGAATTCCCGCAGGACGAGGAAAGGTAGATTTTCCCATCGTTTGAAACGTCCGTCGCTTCGACGATGGCTATTGTCGGCCTTGGCAAAAATCCGCTTCGGACGAGCCTTCCCATCACGCCTAGATGCGCATCGGTATAGAAAACATCTCCGCGGTTAATCGCGTTTCGCAGATCCTTGCTCGACTGGTAGGGCGCTCTCCATCGGATGGCGTTTGCCCGGGCGAGTTCTCCGTCGCATTCGTCGCCGGTCGAGGCTCCCGAAAAAAGCGTAACCTGAAAAGGCTTTCCCGCTTCGTGAAAAGCCTTGGCGCGCTTTGCGAGGGCTGTCGGGACCGCTTTCGGGTAGCCGGCGAGCGTAAAACCGGAAACGCCTAGAATTTCTCCGTTTTGGATGAGTCCCGCGGCTTCCTCTGCGGACATTTCCCTAAATGAGATATCAGAAAGCATGTGATAAAACTAGGATTTTATGACCGAAGCTGGAAACGATTTTCTGGGAGACCTCGTCCTTTGAAATCCATTCTCCGTCGACGCCTTCGCGCGTTTTGACTTCTGCGCAAAGAACCCGGCACGAAATTTTGTACCGTGTGATGGAATGGCTGACCGTTCCCACAAAACGGAAACGTTTGATGTTTTCGAAGGGAACTACCTTTTCGGCGATGCCGGGAAAAACGTCCCGATAGACGTCCGCATATTCGAACAGGGGAAAAGTCAAGTGCTTTTTGAGAAAAGGCGAATCGGGCGATATTTTGAGAAGGATGTTTCCTTCCGCGTCAAAAAGTACGAGGGCGAAACCGCTCCACGATTCATACCGGATCTTTTTCTTTGGAGGAAGTTCTTCCTGTCTGTTTTCCAAAAACGCCTGGCAGATTTTTTGAATCGGGCATTTTTTGCAGTCGGGATGCGCCTTTTTGCAGACCGTCCGCCCGAGTTCCATCAGGGCTTCGTTTGTGAGAAATGCGTCCTTGGCTTTTGCCCAGAACTTTGCTTTTTCCCAGTAAATCTTTTTTGCGGAGGCGCCGTCGGTCGGTAAGAAGTCCCAGCCGTAAATCCTCGAAAAAATGCGGATGAGGTTCCCGTCGAGAATCGCTTCCGGTCTGTGAAATGCCAGACTGAGAATCGCTCCGGCTGTATAGGCGCCGATGCCCGGCATCGCTTCCAAATCGTATCGGGAGTCGGGAAATTTTCCGCGGTTGCGGATAATCCGCGCCGTTCGGAGAAGGTTGTCCGCTCGGCTATAATAGCCGAGCCCTTTCCAGTGCCTGAAAACGGATTCTTCGCTTGCATCGGCAAGAGATTCAACCGTTGGAAAGTCGCGCATCCATTTTTCGAAAATGTCCTTTACCGTGGAAACCTGCGTCTGTTGCAACATCGTTTCGCTGATCCAGACGAGATAAGGGTCGCGCTTTGCGAACAGATTCTTGGGCCGCCAGGGGAGTTCGGCATGGTTCTCGACGAACCATTCGCAGAGGGCTTTATTGATTGCGATAAGAATGGCGATAAACCTTTTTGTAGAAATCCCACTGCGCCTTGACAGCCTGTTCAAGCGTGTAATCCTTGCTGCGCGCATAGGCGTTTTCGCGGAATTTTCGGTAGGCGCTTTCGTCGCGTTTCAATTCAACGCATTTTTCGAGTTGGCGCATCCAGGCTTCGGGACTGTCGCTCGGGAGAATGTAACCGCATTCCTTTTCGAAGATGATGTCTTGCGGACCGCCCTTGTCGCTCACGATTGCCGGGGTTCCCGAGGCGAGCGCTTCGACGACGACATTTCCGAACGTATCCGTGGTGCTTGGAAACAGGAGAAAATCTGCGTCTGCGTAGAGACCCGCCAAAGTTTTTCCGCCTTGGACGCCTGCAAAGCGGACTTCCGGCGCATTTTCGAAATCTTTTTTCAGTTCATCGAGATACCAGCCGTCGCCGACGAACATCAGCTCCGCGTCCGGGTGCGACTTCCGGAATTCCATCCACAGCGACTTTAAAAGCGGCAAATTTTTTTCCTTGGAAATCCGCCCGACATAGATAAATCGGATGCAGCCTTTCTGGTCTGAAAATTTTTCCCAGGTGCCTTGTCCGCGAAGTTCCGGACCGAAGTTTTCGAGGGGAATTCCGCGCCGGAGAATTTCAACATCTTTTTCGGGAACCTTGATATCGCGGATGAGAATGTCCCTGTAATCTTTGCACGGGCTGATGACTGGTCGGGTGAAGTGATAAAAAATCCGCATGAGTGCGAGAACGTAACGATGCATCCACTTGGACTTTACGAGCGTTTTTGTGTAAGTGGGAACGTCTGTCCGGTAATGGCTCAGAACCTTGATGCCCGCGACCTTTGCGCAGATGGCGACAGCCCACGCTCCGGGGCTTGGCGTTTCAAGTTCGATCAGATCGATCGGGTAACGCTTGATCAGTCGGAGGGCCGGTTCGATATGCGGGATAGCGAGTTCGCTGTTTGCGTAGCCGAGCTGTTCCATGCTGAAAATGCGCGGCAAGAGAATCACGTAGCCGTTTTCGACAACACCGCGCGGGCGCGTGTTGAATGCGTTCCCGGCGAGGGCCGCCTTGTAACCGTTCTTTCGCATAAACGAGATGACGTGGCGAAGGTTGTTCGCAATTCCGTTTACCTCGTCGAGATTATCCGAATAGAATGCGACACGGATGTCGTCTTCGGAATGTTCCTTTCGTTTTTTTTTCAGAAAAAATCGCAAGCGGATAAGGGGTATCAGGTTGCGGAAAACTTCCCAGAAGACGATTGGCGGAATCATGCAGGTGCGCAGATTTCCGGGAGGCTGGTGCCTGAACGAAAAATATTTCGGGAAAACGCTGGTAACGACCCTTCCAAAAATTGCCGGGCGAGAATCGTACTGGGTGGAATCTTTGTTTGCCATTTTGACAATAATATAATTTTTTGGAATGCGATTTTTTGAAGGAATTCAAGAAAGAATGGGAAACTTGAGGAAGAATGGGAGTTGATGGCGGGAAGATTCCTAGCTAGACCCTTACTGTCAAATAAAAGCATCATCTTAGTCTGGATTTGATTTTTGGGGACGATTTTAAAATTTTTTGCCGATTCCTGTGGATATTTTCGGAGTTCGAACGTTATATAGGGTGGGTCAAAAATTTTGGACTTGCTTTCGCGGAGGCGTTTCCGCAAAAAAAAAGGATTATAAAGTGGAATTTGAAGAAAAAGAGAAAACTTATGATGATTTTCGCGGTGCCGGCGTCTATGCGGACTTGCTTCTCGATCGGACTTTCAAGAAGGCGTTTGACCCCGATTCTCCGAACAAGATATGCCTCATCGAACTTTTGAATGCCGTTCTCGAAGGGGAAATAGACCGCCCGATTACCGAGGTGCAGTCCCGGGACAAGGAATTTTGCGAAGGTTCGAACGACAACCGGGCGACAATTTTCGACCTTTATTGTATTGATTCTGTCGGCAGGCGTTTTATTGTCGAGGTGCAGCTCGCGCGGCAGGAAAACATTGTGAACCGGGCGATTTACTACGCGGCGCAGGCCGTGGTCGCCCAGGGCGAAAAGGGAAGAGGGTATCTGTATGGATTAGATCCGGTGATCACCGTCGTGTTGATGGATTTTAAAGCTTTTGGTGATGATCGATATATTCGTCGGGCAAAGCTTCGGGAAAGAGATTGTTCGGACTTGATTGGGACGCTTACTTTTGCATTTGTGGAACTTCCAAAGTTTAAGAAAACACTCGAGGAACTCCGAACTCCGCTTGACTGGGGACTTTATGCGTTAAAGAATATCAAAAGCCTTCGTAAAATGCCGGAATCCTATACAGGGACACCTTTTGAACTCTTGTTTTCCGTTGCGGAACTAGCTAAATTGACAAAAGAGGAACAAAAAATGATCGATGAAGCGCAAAAAGCAAAATGGGATGCCGCGGCCATTCGGGACTATGCCATTAAAAGTGGGCGAAAAGAAGGACTCGAACAGGGCATAAAAGAAGGTATCGAGAAAGGTATCGCGAAAGGAATTGAAAGAGGAATTGAAAAAGGTATCGAAAAAGGTATGAAAAAAGGCGTCGCTAAAGGGGTCAAAATGGGAATTTTGGAAGGAGAAAGCCGAAAAGCCCGCGAAATGGCAAAATCCTTGCTGGAACAAGGTGTTCCGATTGAAGTAATAGCCAAGGCTTCCAAACTTTCTGCAGATGAAATTCAAAAATTGGAGTGAATGATGAAATGGGAAGAACTCGTTGAAACCGTCAAGAAGACGATAACGGCAAATTCCTGCTGCAAGGAACTGAAAGAAGCCGGTGAAGCTTGGTTGAATGCCGGTGATTCCGCGCGAGCTGTTTTGGGAAAGGCCTTGCTAAAGGAACTGCGGGAAGACGTTTGCCTTATAGACGATTTGATTTCCTTGACGGCAACGGAAAAGGCTGTCGAAATATTTGGCAAGGAAGGTTGCGAGAAGATGCATGCTGCGGCAATTTCTGCCAAGGAAAAAGGTGTCCGCTATTGCCTTTGTGATGCTTGCACCAATGGCGGAAAAATCATCGACGACCCCGAAGGCTTGTAAAATCCAAATCGGCTAAGCGTTTGCGGGGATGGCGTCCTCGTCATCTTCATCGTCGCGAGACAGCAAGTCATCGCGCCAGTTCCCGAAATGCCTGTTTACAAAGCCCAGTACGATTCCGACAAGGAAGGCCGCGATGACAGTTCCGATGCCGACGCTTCCGAATGAATGCAGGAGCAGGGCGCACACGGCGAGCGAAAGCAGGACCATGGAAATGTCAAATCCGATTTTCACCTTGTGAAACTTGATCCCGGATATTTTGGACACAGCCATCATAGCGCCTTCTCCGGCAAGAGGCATCACGTTTGCGGGCATATAGAAGAATATCCCGACGGCGATTAAGACCACGCTGATGAGCGCAAAGGCGATGCGAATCCCGAAGTTTTCTGGCGAGGGAAGAAATTCCGCTCCCCAGTTGCAGAACGTGGTGAAATAACCGAAAATCACTCCGACGATTATTTGCAACAAATTAATTGCCTTGAAATTTTTTCGCAGCAGGAAAATTTGCAGCAAGACAAGGCCGATGTGAAAAAGAATCGTTGCCTTTCCCATTTCGATTCCCCAGACGCATGTCATCGTGTAGGGAATGCTGCTGACGGGAGAAACTCCCAAGTCGGATTTTACAGAAAAGGCGATACCGGCTGTCATAATGAAAAGCCCAACGAAATACATCGTCAGGCGAATGCGCAAATTGGAATGATTCAAGCGTTGCCTCGATTTTTACGCGCGCAAATGTAAAAAATAAATTAGCGTACTGGCAACCGTTTATGTCTAGGACCTGGAAAATTTTCTCCAGTCCCCAAGTTCCGAGATGTCCTGGACGGAAAATTTCTCCGCATTCTCCAGGATGGATGTGTCTCCGATAAATCCAGGAACCAACCGTCCGTCGGAAAGCTTGATTTTTCCGATGCCGAGAGGAGCCGGAATCTTGGCGACAAATTCTCCGAAATCTGCTGCGTCCATCGCGTAGAGCTCTACATAAAAGCTGCTTTTCCCGCCGGCGACAAGCGCCGGCTTTTGCACCTTTCCGTTGGAGAGGGCGAACATCCGATATTCTTGTGCGGTTCTTGCACTTTCTAAAAATTCTGCGCATGAAAGTTCATCGTGAAGCGATTCGCCTTTTAGGTGGGCTCCGCATACGGCAAATGAAATTTTTGCTTCAAAAAATGAAGCGACCTTTTCTGCAACATCGAGAAGCTTGAAGTCGTCAAAAGCTTTTCCGACGATGGTTATCCCGAATGGAAACCGGGCGACATCCGGATCGGAACTTTTTGCAAATCCCGCAGGAATCGCCAAGGCGGAATAATCGAGAAGATTCATGTAGTTTGTATAATAGCCAAGGTTGGAATTGAGCTGAATCGGATTTTCTATGACATCTTTTGTCTTGTAAATTGTCCCGGCTGTCGGGGTGAGCAACACATCGACCTTGGAAAATTCACTGTCTGCGATTTTCTTCTTTTTTTGCAGCAGATGAAAACCGGTGAAAACTTCGGCTGGATGCGGGATATGCTTTGGCGCGATGATGGAACGTGTTACCGGATGGATGGAACCCGGATGCTCGTCGATGAATTTTCCGACAGCCTCGTAGCGTTCAAAAACCCAGGGCCCTTCGTAGAGAAGCCGTGCCGCTTCTAGAAACGGTGAAAATGAAATGGAAACTTTTTCCCCGCCTGCTTTTTCAAAAATCGATACCGCATCGTAAAAGGCTTTTCGAAAATTTTCGTTTCCGAAAAATTCCAGTTCGGAATCTTTCGGAACGCCGAATGTCCAATGTTCCGGAAGCCTTGCCGCTTTTTCGTTCGGCATGTTCCACGGGGCAATTCGAGAATAGTCGTCGTCATCTTCGAAAGCGGCGAGATTTAAAAGGTATCTGGCGTCGGAGTTGTTCAAGGCAAAGATTGAAACGCAATCCAGACTCTTGCAGGCGGGAACGACCCCGTTTGCGCTGATGATCCCACGTGTCGGCTTCACCCCGACTAGGTTGTTGAATGCGGCAGGAACTCGCCCGGAACCGGCCGTATCTGTTCCAAGGGAAAAGGAGCATAGACCGTAGGCTAGAGCCGCTGCGGACCCGGAGCTGGAACCTCCGGAAATATATTCTGGCGCAAATTTGTTTGGAATGGCTCCGTATGGTGAACGGACCCCGACAAGTCCCGTTGCGAACTGGTCCATGTTTGTCTTGCCCAGAGGAATCGCTCCAAGTTGGATTAGGTGTTTGACGATAGACGCGGATTGTTTTGGCGCATAGGAAAAGTCAGGGCAGGCAGCGGTTGTCGGCAAACCTTCCAAATCGATATTGTCCTTCACGGCGAACGGGATCCCGTATAACGGAAGACTTTCCGGAGAGAGGGAATCCAATCTCTTGAAATATTTTTCCAGCTGTTCGGGCGATGTTCGGGAAATCCAGATAGAAGTCGGGGCGCTTTCGCTTTTCTTCAAAGATTCGGCGACAACCTCTTGCGGGGTAAGCCTGTGGTTGCGATAGGCGTTCAGGAGGGATGAAATTCTAAGATCCATATTGGCCTCTACTTTATAAAATCGTTTTATAAAGTAGCATTAAATTTCAAAAACAGGCGAAAAATTTTCCTTTCAAAAAAATGTACGGGCAAACTGTCGGAAAAATACGCACAACTATGTCGTTGTAAAGAAATTTTAATGACAAAAATGTTCGTGTCGGCCGCCTGTTTTAAAAGATCAGTCCCGTCCGCCTAGAAACACTTCTGCCGCCATTTTGTATAATCCGTTAAAGTATTCTTCTTGCAGGTTTGTCTTGAATATCAGGCGGGGAAGTTGTTGCCGATGCAGGTTCTCGCGCAATTTTTTGTCGAGGTCTTGAAATGAAAGCGATTCGGCTAGGCCTCCCGTTAAGACGATTTCGGCGGGATCTAGAAAGACGATAGTGGCGAGGATGACTTGCAGAATATGGGGAATGGCGGATTCTATTTCGCTAAAAATTTTGGATTGCGTCTGTTTTTTAAATGAAAAGGGAAAGTAGGAAAGTTCGCCGGCGAGATTGGAGCTTCCTCGCAAGATCTTCCCGTCAACCAAAAATCCGCCGGCAGGAGGATTTCCCTTTGGCATAAAAAGAATGGAGAGATTCTTCTCGTTGCTGTGCTTTTGGGAATATCCCAAAGCAATGGAATTCATGTCGTTCTCGATGTGTACGGGAATCCGAAAAGCGTTGAAAATTTCCGAACCGAGATTGACCCCGTTAAGTTCCGGAAAATCGCAAAATTCAACGGTTCCGCGATAGACGCCGCCTTGGATTCCTACCGAGATGATATCTACTTGGGCGTGCCTCTCTAAAATTTGATGGATGCGCTTTAGAATGGTGTTTTGGTTGATGCATTTTTCTTTGCTTTCGCCTTTCGTGATGAGGTTTCCCAGGGCGTCGAAGACGCGAAAGCGTATCATTTGAATGCCGCTTTCGAAAAGAGCGTATAGGCATAAAAATTGATGTTTTGTTGCGTTGTATCGGTAGGATTTCGCCGGGCGTCCCCCGCTTGACATGCGGAATTCTTCTTCGACGATTTCATCATTCTTCAGCATTTCGTTTAAAATGTATCCGCAGGTTGCCGTGGTGAGCCCCGTGGCTTTGGATAGTTCGGGCTTGGTGATGGATTCGCTTTGCAGCAAAATGCGCTTTATTTTTTCGGTAGAATTGCTTGCCATGTATCAAAACTTAGAAAAATGAAATACAATTTTGTCTTCACTTTATAAAATAATTTTAGAAAGTTGTCGGGTCGTCTCGTGGGAAAAAAGATTAAACAGCTGAAAAAATGGGGAAATTTGAAAGAAAACGGCAAAATGCCGAAAGTTGGTATCGTTTTTGCTTTGTCTTTGTCGAACATCTTTTCAAGCGAGGTCTTTATGAAAATGTTCAAGTTGATAACTATCGGCGCTTTGGCCGTCACGGCGTCTCTCTATGCGGAAAAACCCGTCCTGAAAATCGCTTATAGCGATTGGCCCGGTTGGACTGCCTGGGAAATTGCGGACAAAAAAGGATTTTTTAAAAAGCACGATGTGGATGTCAAATTGGAGTGGTTTGATTATGGACCATCGATGGATGCTTTTGCCGCAAAGAAGGTCGATGCGGTCGGTGTGGCGAACGGCGATGCGATGGTCCTCAATGCGACCGGAGCGAGAAATGTAACCATTCTAATCAACGATTACAGCAACGGAAACGATAAAATTGTCGGCGCTCCCGGAATTTCCAGCGTCAAGGATTTGAAAGGGAAAAAGGTCGGTGTCGAAATCGGTTGCCTGTCCCATGCGCTCTTGATCAATGCGCTCCTAAAGAACGGGCTGAAGGAATCCGATGTGACGTTGGTGAATATGCCAACGCACCAAGCGGTGCAAACGTTGGAAAGCGGGGAAGTCTCTGCGGTTGTCGCCTGGGTTCCTCATTCCGTAAACGCTCTGGAAAAAGTAAGCGGTTCCAAGGAACTGTACACAAGCGCAAACGAGCCGGGAATCATCTACGATGTTCTTGCCGTTTCCCAAGAATCTCTGATGAAGAATAAGGAGGAATGGGCAAAAGTCGTCGCTGCATGGGATGATGTCGTGGCTTACATCAACGATCCGAAGAATAAGGCGGAGATGATCAAAATCCTGGCGGCTCGCGTCGGTGTTCCGGAATCACAATATGCGAAGTTTATCGGTGGAACGCATTTTCTCCGGCTGTCGGAATCTTCCAAGTTTTTCAAGAAAGATGATGGAAGTTACGGCTCGATTTATGGGTCTTCCAAGCGGGTCGATGATTTCTTCGTGCGTAATAAAGTCTATGACAAGCACGTCGATGTAAACCGCTATATCAATTCGTCTTTTACGGAAAATTTTCTGAAAGCGAAATAGTTTATACCAAAAATTCATATAAAGTAATTTAACCCGGAATCAAGACATGAAATCTCCCATTGGAATTCGAAAGGAAATAGGAAAGAAAGGAACGATGATCCTTGCGGTGCTTTCCTTTCTGTTGCCGCTTGCGCTTTGGTGCACGGTGAGCTATGTTCCGTTTGTTTATCATCCGCTAATGCACATTACGGATGCCGGTGGGAGTATGTTTTGCGAACCGGGTGACGAAATTGAACTCGGAAATTTTTCCGAGGAAAACGAAAATCTCCGTGCTGCCGGTGAAAAGGAAATGAGCGGCTTTCGAGTGAATCCCGCTTATTTGCCGGCTCCGCATCAAGTCGCCAAGGCTCTTGTGACGGCTTTTCGGACGCCTCCGAAACGCGATGGGGATGTTTGGTTCTACGAGAGCATTTTGCATTCGGTGCGGATTGTTTTCCTTGCCTTTTTCCTGTCGAGCCTTGTCGGAGTTCCGTTGGGAATCTTGAGCGGATCCGTCCCGTTCGTTGAAAAGCTGACGGCTCCGTTTGTGGAATTTTTCCGCTATTTTCCCGCTCCTGTTTTTGGGGCTCTCGCCGTTGCGGTGTTGGGTATTAATGATGCGCCGAAAATCGCAATTATTATCATCGGGACTTTCTTTCAACAGGTTCCCATGATCAGTGCGACGACAAGGCGTGCAGACCCGGCTTTGACGGAAGCGGCCCGTACGCTTGGAGCGTCTCCTTTGCGTGTCCTTTTCAAAGTCATTATCCCGGAAATCGCTCCGAAACTTTATAAGGATATGCGGATCCTTTTGGGATGGGCTTGGACCTATCTAATTGTGGCGGAAGTTGTCGGGACCAGTTCGGGTATAACCTGGTTTATTAATCAACAGGCGAAATACCGAAACTTTGACAACGTTTATGCGGCGATAATGATCTTAGGAATCATCGGGCTCGGTTGCGATATGATTCTTGGAAAATTTGGAAAGGATCTGTTTGCGTGGGAAGACGGTCGCGTGGCGTTTCTCGGTCGTATTCGCCGGGAACTGATGGGCCCGAAAAACTATGTGTTTGCGTTTCGCCTGACTGCTGAAGAAAAAGCCTTGAAGGAAAAGAACAATGGAAAACTCTGAAATAATTCTTGAAGCAAAAAATGTCGTCAAGGAATTTCGCGAAAGCAACGGCAGCGTCCGCCGCGTCTTGGATGGAATTTCCTTTGATGTTCATCGTCGGGAGTTCCTTTCGATTATCGGACCTTCGGGATGTGGAAAATCAACACTGATCCGTATTGTCGCTGGTCTTGAACAGGCGACCTCGGGAGCGTTTTTCCTTGATGGGAAAAAGGTTGTAGGAACCGGTGCGGAACGCGGAATGGTATTTCAAAAATACACGCTTTTCCCCTGGCTTTCGGTAAGGCAAAATGTGAAATTCGGGCTGGAGGCTTCCGGCTATGGAAATGATGAGGCGGATGTGACGGCATTGCAATGGCTGCAAATTGTCGGACTTGAAAAATACGCAAATTACTATCCGCGGCAACTTTCTGGCGGTATGCAGCAACGTGTAGCGATCGCCCGTGCTCTCGCCCCACAGCCGCGAGTCCTTTTGATGGATGAACCTTTTGGAGCGCTCGATGCGCAGACGCGTTCCCAGATGCAACGATATCTGCTTGAAGTCTGGAAGAATATTGACATTACGGTCCTTTTTGTAACGCATGATCTGGATGAAGCCGTATTTCTGTCGGATAGAATTTTGACCCTTCAGGCGAATCCTGGAAAGGTCCGGGAGCTTGTCTCCGTTGATGTTCCGCGCCCCCGGACAGAAGAGAGCCTTTTCCTTCCGGAATTCGTTTCGCTGCGTAAGCATGTGGAAAATTTGATTCACCCTGTGTCGGAGAATAAGGCTCCGGATGAAACTTTTAACATCGTAAACATGGTCGGCAGAAAGACGCCGACTGAAAACAGATAGAGGTAATCTTATGGAAAACGAAAAAGTCTTAAGTTCCAAAGTCATCGCTGGCGGATGGAATTACTCGCGCATCGTAAAAAGAGGCCAGAAAATTCGCCTGACGGATTTGGAAGGCGGTGCGAACGCCTCGCTTCTCTGCTACAATGCAAAAAATTTTACGGAACGTTTTAATCTGGGCGACACGCTTAAAATCCAGCATATATGCCGGATTACTGAAAACTGCTGCCTTTACGGTGACATGGGACGCATCCTTTTGAGCGTTACCAAGGATACGGTCGGGTGGCACGATCCGCTGTGCGGTTGCACGCATGCGAATCTTATCAAGGAACGTTTTGGCGTTCACGACTACCAGCATTTCCGCAACGATTTCTATCGCAACGGATACGATTCGCTTCTGGTGGAAATCGGCAAGTATGGAATGACAAAGCGCGATTTTACGGAACTGGTGAATTTCTTTTCAAAGGTAGTCGTCACTTCGGATGGAAAGATGACTTTCGTGGAAAACAATTCAAAGCCGGGAGATTTTGTGGAACTTCGCGCGGAAATGGATACGCTTGTCGTCATCGATACGGGAATGCATCCTCTGAATCCGTCGAAGGAGTATCTGAGAAAGCCGGTAAAGGTGGAGCTTCTGCCCTGTGAAATTTCGACTGCCGACGATCCGTGCTTTACGTGGTGCCCGGAAAATATGCGTGGCTTTGCCAATACTTTTGACTATAACCTTTAGCCGGAGGAATAATATGTACACAAAGTATCTAGAAAGTTCGTTAAAGGAAGAAGATGCCGTTTACCGGGAAGATGTTCCCGCCGGAGAAGGCTGGCTGCATCTGGTTAAAAAGGGGCAGACATTCCGAATCTTGGATTTGGAAGGAAACCAGGCCGTGGACACGCTTTTCATCAGTGCGAAGGATCCGTCCGAGCGTTACAGTGTCCAGCAGACGGTGCAACACCAAGCGAACTGTCTCGTCGGCGTCGGTACCAAGCTTTATTCAAACGATGACAATCCGATGCTCACCGTTGTCGCGGATACGTGCGGCGATCACGATACGCTAGGAAGCGCCTGCTCGTGTGAAAGCAATACATGCCGTTATTCGCTTGACAAACGTTACATGCACGCTTGCCGGGAATCGTTCCTGAAAATCTTGCTGGCGATGCCGAACTTGGACAAGCGCGATCAGGTAAACAACTTGAATTTTTTCATGTATGTCCCGTTTGATGAAAAGGGAAACCTGAATTTTGCCGACGGCATTTCAAGTCCGGGAAAGTATGTGGAAATGAAAGCGGAAATGGATGTGTACGCGGTCGTGAGCAACTGCCCGCAGCTGAATAATCCGTGCAATGCCTACAATCCCACGCCGGTTCGGATGCTGATTTGGGATTAAAGCGAGGCGAAAATGAATACGAAATTACTTGAAAGCGCTAGAAATCTAAAAGATGCCGTTGCCGATATAACCGTCTATGCAGGCGAAGGGAAAATGCTCCCTTTGAAGAAGGGGCAGGTCTTGCGTCTTATCGATGTCGAAGGGAATCAATCCGGTGATGTGCAAATTTATAACGCGGGAAATACCGCGGAAAGATACAGTGCGCAGAATACGATTACGGCCCAGGCGAATACGATGATTGAACTCGGAACCGTCATTATGTCGAACGACGGAAATCCGATGCTCACCGTCATCGCGGATACGTGCGGCGAACACGATACGCTCGGAAGCGGATGTTCCGCGGAAGGAAACGTGGTGCGCTATACGGATAAGACGCGCTATATGCACAGTTGCCGGGACACTTTCGTTCGGACGCTCCAAAATTTCGATATGGGAAAGCATGATCAGGTCTGCAACTTGAATTTTTTCACCAAGGTGATTCTCGATGACAAGGGACGGCTTGAATTTGCAGACGGAATTTCCGGACCGGGAAAGTATATCGAATTGCGTGCCGAAATGGATGTGCTTTTTTTGCTCTCGGATTGTGCGCAGTTGAACAATCCTTGCAATGATTATAATCCAACTCCGATTCGAATGGTCGTTTTCAATGAATGATCCTGTTTACAGATGCTTTACGAAAAAAGCCTTGGACGCCGCTTACGATAACACGCATGCGGTAAAGGATAGCGCGGATATTCTCGAAGGCTTTGAAATTCGCAGTCAAAAAATGGCACGTGAATTTTCAAAGACGATGGACATTCCCTATGGAATAAGGCCTCGCGAGAAGTTTGACTATTTTCCTGGAAATCCCGGGGAAGGTATATTCGTGTTCATTCATGGCGGTTATTGGCAGATGCGTCACAAGAATACGTTTCGCTTCTTGTCAAGAGGACCGCTTTCCTTGGGCTTTCACGTGGCATCTGTAGGCTATACGCTTGCACCGGAATTTAATTTATATGAAATCGTAAGCGAGGTTCGGATGGCGTTAAAAAGTATCTGCGCCTATTCCGAAAAATTTCAGGCAAATTCTCGGAAAGTGATTGTTTCTGGATGGTCCGCGGGAGGCCATTTGTGCGCGATGATGCTTGCGGAACCCTGTGTCGTCGGAGCACTTGCGATTAGCGGAATCTATGATTTGGAACCGATTTCCAAATGTTACTTGAATCTGGCGCTGAATCTTTCCGAAGAAGACGTTCTGCGCTTGAGCCCGTTGCGGATTCCGTGTGTCCGAAAGCCGATGGCGATTGCGTGCGGCGAAGAGGAACTTCCCGAACTTCAGCGACAAAGTCTGTCATTTGCCTTGCTCCGTGCAGAGGAAAAAATCCCGGGATCTTTCGAACTTCTTGAAAATAAGAACCATTTTACGATTCTTCATGAACTCGAAAATGAAAATGGAACTTTAACACATATTCTTGAAAACTGGAGAAAGTAATATGTTTCAGAAAGTGCTGATTGCCAATCGCGGCGAAATTGCCTGTCGGGTGATTCGTTCGCTAAAGGAAATGGGCGTCAAGTCGGTTGCAGTCTATTCGGATCCGGATGAAAGCGCTGCGCATGTCCTGATGGCTGATGAAGCGGTCCGGATTGGACCTGCCGCTGCGAAGGAGAGCTATCTCAATGTGGATGCGATCTTGGCTGCCATCAAGAAGACCGGTGCGGAAGCGGTCCATCCGGGATATGGTTTTTTGAGCGAAAACGCCGAATTCGCGAAAACGTTGGAGCAGAACGGAGTAGCCTTTATCGGTCCGACGCCAACGCAGCTGACGGAATTTGGACTAAAACATCGCAGCAAGGAACTCGCCAAGGAATTCGGTGTGCCGCTTGTTCCCGGAACGGGCCTTTTGCAAAATGTCGAAGAAGCCGTAGGTTCTGCGGAAAAAATCGGCTATCCCGTTATGTTAAAAAGTACCGCTGGCGGCGGCGGAATCGGAATGACCGTTTGCCACAGCGAAAAGGAACTTCTTGAAAGTTATGATCGCATCAAACGGCTCAGTGAAAACAACTTTAAAAATGCCGGACTTTTTGTCGAAAAGTATGTGGAACGTGGTCGCCATGTCGAAGTGCAGATCTTTGGCGACGGCGAAGGAAACGCAGTGGTTCTTGGTGAACGAGACTGCTCGGTGCAACGCCGCAACCAAAAGGTTGTCGAAGAAACTCCGGCTCCGAATCTTCCCGAAAAAACTCGGCAAGAATTGCATGCCGCCGCCTTGCGCCTTGTGCAGGGGGTCAAATATCGCTCTGCGGGAACAGTGGAGTTTATCTACGATGCCAAAGAGGACAAATTCTACTTTTTGGAAGTAAATACGCGCTTGCAAGTGGAGCACGGCGTAACGGAAACCGTCTTCGGCGTGGATCTTGTGCGTTGGATGATTGAACTTGCCGCGGGGATTCGCCCGTTTGAAATCGGAGCGACGTTTACACCGAAAGGTCATGCGATGGAGTTTCGCGTCTATGCGGAAGACCCGGGGAAAAATTACCGTCCGTCGAGCGGCCTTTTGACGGAAGCTGAGTTCCCGAAGGATGTCCGGGTCGATACCTGGGTCTCGCGCGGAACGGAAGTCAGCGCCTTTTACGATCCGCTGCTTGCGAAAGTTATTGTCGCCGGAAACGATCGGACGGAAAATATCGAAAAGGCGAAAGTCGCTCTGGCAAAAGTTCGCCTTTGCGGGTTTGAAACGAACATCAAACTCTTGCAGGATGTGCTTGAAATGCCCGCCTTTGTCTCGGGAAACGTTTCGACTTGGATCTTAAATGACTACCGCTATAAAAATCGGACATTTGAAATCCTCGCTCCCGGTTTGCAGACGACTGTCCAGGACTATCCGGGACGCTTGAATCTTTGGGATGTCGGGATTCCTCCTTCCGGCCCGATGGATAATTACAGTTTCCGCTTGGCGAATAAAATTGTCGGAAATGCGGACGATGCGGCGGGTATCGAAATGACGCTTTCCGGCTGTTCGCTCTGCTTCCACACGGATGCTGTTGTCGCATGGACGGGAGGGGATTTTCCGGCGAAGCTGAACGGGGAACCTTGCCCGAAGAATGTTCCGGTCAATGTGAAGGATGGCGATGTTCTCAAGTTCGGACTCACAAAGCTTGGACAGCGCGCCTATCTCGCCGTTCGCGGGGGAATCGATGTCCCTGATTACCTGGGAAGCAAATCGACTTTTACGCTCGGCGGCTTTGGTGGCCACGGTGGACGTGCGCTTTCGGCGGGCGATATTCTGCATATCGGAAATTCGGTTTTGGGTGAACCGCTTGTTCCGTCGGAAAAGGCTCTTCCAAAAATGTCTTCCGAGTGGAAGATCGGTGTAATGTACGGCCCGCACGGCGCTCCAGATTATCTGACAAAAAATGACATCGACGAGTTCTTTGCCGCAACCTGGGAAGTCCACTATAATTCTTCGCGGACGGGAATACGTCTTGTGGGACCGCAACCGAAATGGGCACGTCCCGATGGCGGCGAGGCGGGACTTCACCCTTCAAATCTTCACGATAATGCGTATGCTGTCGGAACGGTTGACTTTACGGGAGACATGCCGATTATCTTGGGCGTTGACGGGCCGAGCCTTGGCGGTTTCGCTTGCCCGGTGACGATCGTTTCTGCGGAACTGTGGAAAATGGGCGAGCTTCGCAGCGGTGACAAAGTCAAGTTCATCCCGATTTCCGCGCAAAAAGCCGAAGAAATCCGTTTGGCGCGCGAAGCGAACCTGCAAAATCCGGTAGAGGCTTCTTTGGAAATTCCGGAATTGGAAGCTTCTCCGCTGACGACACCAATTGTCGCGGAGTTCCATGCGGAAAATGAAATGGAACATGTCGTTGTCCGCGCTGATGGTGATGATTATGTCCTTTTGGAATTTGGACCGAACCGAATTGACTTGCGGCTTCGCTTTACGGCGCATGCCTGGATGCTCGCGGTGAAGGAACAGCTGAAAGAATTCGTTATCGATGTGACGCCCGGAATCCGTTCCATACAAATTCACTACGACATTCGGAAAATTCGGCAATGGGAAATGTTGCGGAAGCTCGCCGATCTTTCGGAGCATTTGAAGAAAAATAAAATGACGAAAGTCGCTACCCGGACAGTCTATCTGCCGCTTTCGTGGGATGATCCGCAAACGCGCATTGCTATCCAGAAGTATGTGACGACGGTTCGCCCGGGCGCTCCGTGGTGCACACCAAACAATATCGAATTCATCCGCCGCGTAAACGGCCTGGATTCCGTGGAAGATGTAAAAAGGATTGTCTTTGACGCGGACTATCTGGTGATGGGACTTGGCGACGTCTATCTGGGAGCGCCTGTAGCGACGCCTCTTGACCCGAGGCATCGCCTGGTGACGACAAAGTACAACCCGGCGAGAACCTGGACGCCTGAAAATGCCGTCGGAATCGGCGGAGCCTATATGTGCGTCTATGGCATGGAAGGCCCCGGCGGATACCAGTTCGTGGGAAGGACCGTGCAGATGTGGAATCGTTTTAAACAGACGAGCGATTTCTCGCTTCCGTATCTGCTGCGTTTCTTTGACCGGATTCGCTTTTACGAAGTGGGTGCAGACGAACTGCTGCAGATGCGCAAGGATTTCATCGCGGGAAAGTTCCACGTAAAGATCGAGGAAAGTTCGTTTGACATCCTGGAATATGAAAAGTTCCTCGCCGAAAATGCGGAATCCATCGAAGCCTTTGAATCCAGGCGCAAAAAGGCGTTTGAAGAGGAAAAGGAACGCTGGATTGCGACCGGGCAGTTTACGTTTGAAAGCCACAGTACGGCATCCGCTCCGGTTCTCGAAGCAACCCTTGCCGAGGGCGAGGAAGGCGTTTATTCCCCGGTTTCGGGAAGCCTCTGGAAGTTGACCGTGGATAAGGTCGGGTGTAAGGTGAAGGCCGGCGAAACGTTGGCTGTCCTCGAAAGCATGAAAACGGAAATTCCTGTTGTCGCCGACGAAGATTTTGTGGTGACGCAAATCTTTGCGAAACCCGCGACGGAAGTCCGCTCCGGACAGTGCCTGTTCGCGGTCAAGAGCGCTTGAAGAATCTCCAGTCTTCAGGAAAACGGCCCGTCGTTTATCGGCGGGTCGGTTTTTTATGCGGATGGCTCTGCCATTGCCGTGGATAGATTGTCCACGGTAAATGGGAAAATTATTTTTTCCTTTGGAATATGGGAAGATATTTTAATTTTTAGCATTATCCATGAGGAGTATATGAAAATATTGTCCGTTGCCGGTTTCTGCGTATTGGCGCTCTGCTCGCTATCCTATTCCTACCAGTTGCAGGGAAAAGTCCTAGATGAAAGTGGAAATCCTATAACGGGCGCAGATGTCTTGTTGATGTCGAAAAACAAGGAAACTGTGACCGATGCGAATGGTGAATTTTTAATCCGGGAAGACGAGACGTCTCTTCAAAAACAGAAGGCCGGTGTGCAATCCTGGTCGTTTCAAAACGGGATCTTTGCCGTCTTTATGAATACTTCGCAGCCTTTTCAGGTGAAAATCTTTGATTTGGTGGGAAATGAAGTCTTTTCGGAAATCCGGCGTGGCTTCGGGGAACATCGTCTGGATTTTCAAAAATTTTCGTCGCGGGGAAGATACGTGGGGAGCTTTCAGACAGGAAATCATCGGGAAGTGTTCTCCATTTCAACGGGGGAAAACCTTTCCGGGAAAACTTTTGGCGGTGACGAAATCGGTGGAACGCGCACATTAAAAAAAGAACTTTTTTTGCTGGATTCGCTGCGGATATCCGCGGAATCGTACGAAACATTGACGGTCGCCTTGCCAAACCTGGATACGAACCTGACTTTGACTTTGTACAAGAAGGAACAGCAATATGCTTTTGGCTGGGCAAAAGGCAACGCTCCGGTTCCTACGAGAGGATGCGGAAAGAGTTGGAATCGGGTGAAATCGGGAAGCTATGACTTTACGTGGAGCAAGGGAACGCGCACGATTCGCATAGACATCCCGGATGATTACGATAACGGCAAGCCTTACCGTTTGGTCTTTGGAATGCATTGCATGGGCGGTTGGGCGGGAGGCGTCCAGCAGGAAGGCTATTATGGATTAAAACCGTTGGATACCGAAAAAACGACGATTTTTGTCGCACCCGAAGGGAACGGAAACCAGGCCCCGTGGGCTCAAGACGATTATACGCTGTTCGATGAACTCTTGGCGGATTTGGAAGAAAATCTTTGCATCGATTCTTCGCGCGTCTTTTCAACGGGCTTTAGCTACGGTTCCATGTTTACGAACGGGCTTTCGTGGAATCACCAGAAGTGGATCCGCGGAGTTGCTGTCTATGAAACCGCCGAGCGAAACATTTGGCTTCCGCAGCATACAGGGGAACCGATTGCCTGGATGGGAGTCTTGGGCTTTGACGATGGACTTTGCACCCCTGAAATGGGACGGCATGCCCGCGATATCATTCTGGAGCACAATTCGGAAAATGGCGCGGCCTTGCAGGAATCTGCCGAGGAGGCGGTTCGTGGGTCAGGGATTCATCTGTGCTATGACTATAAAACGGTTGACCAGCGTTTCCCTGTACGCTGGTGTACGCAGGATGGCGGGCATATTTGGAATCATAAGGATCAGGGGGCAAGCGAGAGTTGGGTCCCGCAAGCGACTTGGGACTTTATCACGCAGTTTTAGGCCCGGTAAAAAGTTTTCTCTCTTTGACAAAACAGTCCTCCCCTTCGGGAGGACTTCTTTGAATTTTAAAATCCGCTCTTAGAACTGGTTCAGGAACCTCTGGTCGTTTGACGTCAGAAGCCCGATTTCCGGAATTTCGTGGCGGAGCATCGCGATGCGGTCTAGTCCGAAACCGAACGCAAAACCCGTGTACTTTTCGGGATCGATGCCGCAGTTCTTGAAAACGTTCGGATCGACAGACCCGCAACCGCCGATTTCCATCCAGCCCGTTCCCTTGCAGCGTTTGCAGCCCTTGCCTCCGCAGAAGACGCAGCTCACGTCCATTTCCGCGGAAGGTTCCGTGAACGGGAAGAAGCTCGGGCGGAAACGCGTTTTCACGCCTTCGCCGAAAAGCTTGTTCATGAAAATCTGGAGAACGCCCTTAAGTTGCGCAAAGGTAATCGTTTCATCGACGACCAGGCCTTCGCACTGCTGGAACATCGGAGCGTGCGTCGCATCGTTATCGACGCGGAAAACGTGTCCCGGCGCAATCATCCGGAAAGGCGGCTTGTGCGTTTCCATGTAGTGGATCTGCGTGTCGGAAGTTTGCGTGCGAAGCATCACCTTGTCGCCCAGGTAGAACGTATCCTGCATGTCGCGGCTCGGGTGGTCGGGCGGCGTGTTGAGCGCTTCGAAGTTATACCAATCCGTTTCGATATCCTTTCCCGAATCGACGGCGAATCCCATTTGCGAAAAGAAGTCGATGATTTCTTCGCGAACGTCATAGACCGGATGCGTGGAACCGGCAGGAATTCCGTTTCCCGGAAGGCTGATATCCGTCCAGCCTTTTTCGAGTTCCGCTTCGAGAGCCTTCTTTTTCGCTTCTTCGAGCGCCTTGTCGATTTTTTCGGAAACGCTCTGTTTCAGTTCATTGACGAGCTTTCCAAAAGAGGGACGCTCTTCGGCGGAGAGGTTCGCCATCTGCTTCATGAGACCGGTGATTTGGCCTTTTTTTCCGAGCCATTTGACGCGGAGCGCTTCGACGGCTTCCTTGACATTGAGCTTTGTTTCGGCGAGTTCCGTTTCAAAGGCCTCGCGCATTTGGGAAAGTTTTTCGTTCATAACATTTCAAAAATAGAAAATTTATGCTTGGATTCCAGAAAGTGCGGATTTTATCCTTCCAGTTTATTTGCGATGTAATGCGGCGCGGTCTTTTTGACAAAGAAGACGGCGGATACGAGCAGGAGTGCTGCGCAACAGAAAAACATCGTTGCGTATGAAAACGCTTCGGCAAGAGGGCCGCAGACAAGAATGCCTATTCCGATTCCTAAATCCCAGCCGGTGAGATAGGTGCTAGTCGCCGTGCCGCGCTGGTCGTGCCTTGCGAGGTTCACGCACATCGTCTGGTAACCGGGAAATACGAGCCCTAGGCCTGAACCGATGAAAAATGCGGACAGGAGAAAGATCGCTTGGTTGGGAAGTAGAGAGAAAAGGAAATATGCTGCGGTAACAAGTACAAGCCCGATGGAAACGAGGCGCGTCAGGTAACCGCGGTCGATGAGCTTTCCCGTGAGAAGCCTCGACGAAATAAGTCCGACGGCGATGAGCGCATAGAAGTATCCGGAACCTGAGAGATTGTTCTGCCTCGCATACAGGGCAACGTAATTGGTGAGCGGTCCGTAGGCGCACCCGATGAAGAACATGTTCAGAAACTGCGGAATTGCCTTGGTGAGAAAAAATCGGTCGAGGGAAAGCGGAGCGGCGTCTTTTTTGATGGGCTTGAGTTTTGTTCGAATGGGAAGGATTAGAAGTAATCCGATGACGCACAAAGTAAGCGAAAGCGCGATGACAGGATTTGCTCCGTGTGATTCGTAAAGGAACATCCCCGTCATGGGACCTGTGGCAAAAGCCAGGTTCGTCGTGACCCCGAAATATCCGATTCCTTCTCCCCGCCTGCTCGAAGGCAGAACGTCGATGGCGATGGTGCTGCCAGCGGTGCTTGCGATTCCGAAACTAATCCCGTGCAAAAGCCGGACGATTCCGAGGACAAAGAGTGCGCCTGCCGCCGCATAACCGATGAACATCGCCGTGAAGAAAAAATACATCACAAAGTAAAGCGGCTTTCGGGAAAAACTATCGACGAGGAATCCGGCAAACGGACGGCAGAATAGGGCTCCGATGGTGTAGAGCGAAATGATGATGCCGGAAACGGTCGCTCCTGCGTGAAATTTTTCAAAAATATATAGCGGAAGAATCGGCAAAAGTTCGTAGAAGGCGAAAAACAGGAGGAAGTTTGTTACGCCGACGAGAATGAAGGCTTTAGACCAAAGTTTTTCCATGGGTCGGAAAATAGAATTTTTTCTACATTTCACGCGGATCAATTTCACAAGAGGATTCCAATATGGCGATTTCTGCTGTTCTGATTTTTGGCGCTCCGGGTTCCGGCAAGGGAACTGTCGGTGCAAAGCTCGCGGCGACGACTGCTCTCAAGCATCTTTCGACCGGCGATATTTTCCGCGGCATCGCTCCGTCGAGCGAGTCGGGCAAGTTGCTCGCTTCCTATTCGAGCAAGGGTCTGCTTGTCCCGGACGAGGCGACAGTCAAGATTTTTGCGCGTTATGTGGAAGGATTGGTGAATACGAACCGTTTGAATCCCGACAAGGACACGCTTCTTCTCGACGGCATTCCCCGTACGGAATCCCAGGTGGACCTGATCCGTCCGATTGTCGATGTCAAGCATATCTTCGTCTTGGATATCAAGGACGAAGCGACCATCGTGGCGCGCCTCTTGAATCGTGCAAAGATCGAAGGCCGCAAGGACGATGCCGATGAAAATGTCATCAAGAACCGCTTGAAAGTCTATCGCGAATCTACGGCGAAGGTCCTCGAAAAGTATGACCCGAAGATTATCAGCCACATCACGGGCGATAATACTCCGGACGAAGTTTTCCTGGACGTTCTCAAGGCTTACGTGGATTTTACCAAGTCCGCTAAATAGTTTTTTCCTGAAAAGGAAAAAGAGGAAATCGATTGTGTCGGTTTCCTCTTTTTTTTTTTGAAAAGTCGGGCGAGAATTATCCCATATCCTGCTTTCGCTGTTCTCCCCGCAGCCTTTTGCGTGCGCGGCTTCCGAGTCGTTTGCCGGAATGCGTGCGAGGTAGCGGTTTCTCCGAATTCTGTGCGGCGTTTGCCGGGCGACTTTCTTCCCTGGACTTTTTCTCCGACTTAAAATGTCCCTTTTGGCGGGAACCCCGGAACCTGGAATTTCGGACTTCGCTTTCCGGCGTTTCTTTTTGCGGAGGCGGCAATTTCTCGAGAATGGCCTGGTCGCCTTCGGGAATTCGAATGCGCGTCAGCTTTTCGATTGCCCGCAGGTCGCTTTCCTCGTCGGGAGCGCAGAATGAAATCGCGACACCGTCTTTTCCGGCGCGGGCTGTCCGACCGATTCGGTGCACGAATGTTTCGGGGACATCGGGCAGGTCGTAATTGAAAACGTGCGAAACATTATCGACATCGATTCCGCGGGCGGCGATGTCCGTTGCGACTAGGACCCGGATTTGTTCCGTCTTGAAGTTGCCTAGAGCTTCCTGTCGGCGGTTCTGGCTTTTGTTGCCGTGGATGGCCGCACACGTGATTTTCGCCTTTTCGAGAACCCGGACAATTTTGTCCGCACCGTGCTTTGTCCGCGTAAAGACCAGGACTTTTTTCATTTCTGGATGTTCGAGGAGCATTTCCTTGAGGAGTGCGCCCTTGCGCCTCTTGTCGATGCGGTAAAGTTCCTGGCGAATGCGTTCGATGGGCGTGCTCTGCGGCGCAACTTCGATCCGGACGGGATTTGTGCGGAGAATCGATGCGGCGAGCCTTGTGATTTCGGGAGGCATTGTCGCGCTGAAGAAAAGGT
The DNA here is from genome assembly GCA_963656065.1 of Alistipes onderdonkii. Lineage (GTDB taxonomy): Bacteria > Fibrobacterota > Fibrobacteria > Fibrobacterales > Fibrobacteraceae > Hallerella. Next base: position 140,485 of record CAVKGV010000003.1, on the reverse strand, counting down.
TCTGCCGGTTTTGCGGAAGGAGCGCGACGACTTTTCGGATGTCATGGATGAATCCCATGTCGAGCATCCGGTCCGCTTCGTCTAGGACAAAGTACTGCAATTTTTTGAGGCTTATCACGCGCTGCTGAACCAGGTCAAGCAGACGTCCCGGAGTGGCGATGAGAATATCGACGCCTTGGGAAAGAGCCCTTTTTTGCGGAACGTCGCTCACTCCGCCGAAAATACAAGTGCTCGTAATGGGCGTGAATTTCTTGTACATTTCAAAGCAGTCGGAAACCTGGATGGCGAGCTCTCTTGTCGGAAGCAGAACCAGGACGCGAATAGGCTTTTGCCCTTTCCAGACACCGTCCTGGAGGATGTTCTGTAAAATGGGAAGTGCGAACGCGGCCGTCTTGCCGGTTCCTGTCTGGGCGATTCCCATCAGGTCCTTGCGTTCGAGAACGGGCGGAATCGCTTTTTCCTGTATCGGCGTGGGACTCGTATAACCTGCGTCGGCAATTGCCCGCTGGAGGCTTTCATCCAAGGGAAGTTCAGAAAATTTCATATTGCGCGCAAAGCTAGAAAATTTTGCTATATACGTTTTGATGCAAGATGCTTTTACATTTCGAACGATTGCGCGTGTCCGGTCGGATTTCCCCGAAAAGTTCGGCATTCCTCGACAGAGCGGGATTTTAAAAAGTCTGAAATCGACCATCGTATTCGAACCGGAATTTCGGAATGCGGATGCGCTGCGCGGCCTAGAAGATTTTTCCCATTTGTGGATCCTCTGGATTTTTTCGGAAAATATCCGGGATGGTTTTTGTCCGACCGTTCGTCCGCCGCGGCTTGGCGGCAACCGTAGAATGGGAGTCTTTGCAACGCGTTCATCTTTTCGTCCGAATCCTCTTGCGCTTTCTGTCGTGAAAATCGAAAAAATCGAGATGTCGCCGGATGGACCGCTTATCGTCGTATCGGGGGCGGACATGATGGATGGAACACCGATTGTCGATATCAAACCGTATTTGCCGCTTGCGGATTCGATCCCGGATGCGACCGGAGGCTTTACGGATAAAGTAAATTTTACGCCTTTGACCGTGCAGTTCCCGCAGAGCGAACTGGAAAAGATTCCGAAAGAAAAACGGGATTCCCTAATAAAGATTCTTTCTGAAGACCCGCGCCCGGCTTACCAGAAGAATGCCGATAGAATCTACGGATTTCGCTTTTCGAATTGGAACATCAAGTTTACGGTGGCGGAAAATATTCTCGAAGTGCTTCGCATCGACCTGGTGTGATACATTTCTCATTCTTTGAAATTTGTCAATTTTGACATTAAAACAGAGTTAAATTTGCCAATATGAGTCATTCTAGTTTTCGCATTTTGCATACGTCGGATTTGCACCTGGGAAATTCCCTGCATGAACATTCCCGCTTGGAAGAATACCGGAAGCTTCTTTCCTGGCTAAAAAAGACGATTGAAGGAAATGAGGTCGATGCCCTTTTGGTTTCGGGCGACATATTTGATACGGGATCTCCGAGTAACGCCGCCGAGGAATTATACTATTCTTTTTTGACGAGCCTGAACGGCACGTGCTGTAAAAATGTAATTATCACGGCGGGAAATCACGATTCGCCGGCGACGCTTAATTCGGCGCGGTCCGTTCTCGAACTTTTAAATGTCCATGTCGTTGCGACTCCCGATGCGGAACGTAATTTTTCCAACGAGATTGTCGTGCTGCCGTCGGCGGAAAATCCTCGGATTATCGTGTGTGCGGCTCCCTATCTGCGCGATCCCGCATTGCAGGCGAGCCTTTCGGATGTGAAATGCAGTTCGGAGGACGAGCTTGTTCGGGAAGGTACGAAGGCGCATTTTGAAAAATTGAAAGCCTTGGCGTGCGAATTTCGAGAAAAATCGGGCCGCAATCTACCCATCGTCGCGATGGCGCACCTTTTTGCCGCCGGGGCGTCTCCGTCGGAAAATGCGGAAGATTCGGAATACGCGATTGTGGGAAACCTGGAAAATGTCAATTCGAATATTTTCCCGTCGGCGTTTGACTATGTCGCGCTGGGCCATATTCATCGTCCGCAGAAAGTCGGCGGGGAAAACCGCATCCGTTATTCGGGTTCTCCGCTTCCGATGGGATTTGACGAGGCGAACCGGGAAAGCGTTGTCCTGGTCGTTGATTTTGAAGAGGGAAAATCTCCCGAAGTCCGGCAAGTCGGCGTTCCGCAGTTTCAAAAGTTGCGGACGATAACGGGAGATGACTTGACCGAAATCAGACGGCAAATCGCCAAGGAAAACGAGAATTCCCCGGGAGCCTGGATTCGGGTGCGCTATACGGGGGCTGGAAGCGTCGGAAATTTGCGACAGAATCTGGCAAACGATTTCGAAGGAACATCTCTTGTCCTGTTGCAGGCGGAGTATGCGGGTCGTGTCGATAAATTTCACAGTGTCACCGAAGAGAAGGAACTTTCGGAATTTTCGCCAACGGAGGTTTTTGAAAAATATCTTGCCGAAGCGGAAGGCAACCAGAAACGTTTTGATAAAGATTTGAAAACGCGCGTCGAAACGGCATTCCAAGAAGTATTAAAAGAAGTACAGGAAGGAAAAATCGAAGAATGAAAATCTTGTCGCTGCATTTTGCAAACATCAATTCCCTATCGGGCGAATGGACGGTTCGCTTCGACGATCCCGCTTTTTTACGAAACCATCTTTTTGCGATTTCCGGTCCGACAGGTTCTGGAAAGACTTCGGTCCTCGATGCGATATCGCTTGCGCTTTATGGGAAGACGCCTCGCCAGGAAAATAGCGCGGACAAGCGCAGCACGGAAATCGGGCCGGAACTGGTAATGACGGCTGGGACGGGAAGTTCCTTCTCGGAAGTGGAATTCGAATCTTCCGGAAACCGTTACAAGGCTCGTTGGGAAGTGCATCGGAGCCGTAACAGTGCCGAAGGAGATGTCCAGCCGGTGAAACGGAAGCTTTTCTTCGAAGAAGGCGGCGCATTTTCCGCTCGCGAAGAAGTTTCCAAAAACAACGATGTGCAGAAGAAGATCGAAGAAATCGTCGGGCTGAATTTTTCGCAATTCATGCGGGCAGTCATGCTTCCCCAGGGCGGATTTGACAGCTTTTTAAAGAGCAAGCGCGATGAAAAGGCGGCGATTCTTGAAAAACTTTCCGGTCAGGAAATTTACCGCTCGATTTCCAAGGCGGTCTATGCCCGGAACAAGAAAGAAAACGAAAGTTTAGCGCAGATAAATCAAAGAATCGCGGAAATCCAGCTGCTTCCCGAAACGGAAGAAAAGGATTTGTCGGCATGGCTCAGCTCGGCGGAAAAGACAAAAAAGTCCAAGGAAGCGGAACTGCGAAAAAATGAAGATGCCGAACGCGTCTTGAAGGATGTCGATCTCGTCGAAAAAAACTGCCAAAAATTGAGAACCGCCGTGGAGGAACTTTCGGTTGCAAACCGAAACCTGGATGATTCGCGAAAGAGACTTTCCCGAGATGAGGATGCGCAAAAACTAATCGCACCGCTTAAAAATCTAGAGCAACTTCGCAAAAAATATGCGGACCAAAAGGCGCAAAAGGACGAGCTGGTCAAAATAAAGCCCGAAATGGAACTGCGCCTTCGGCAAACGGCTTCCGCTTTGGAAACCCAAAAAAAGGAAGAGGAACGGCTAGTCGAGGAAAACAGGAAGCGGGACGAACTTCGGGAACGTGTTTCTTCGTTGGATTCGGATATCTGCCGGGACAGGAAAATTTGCGACGAAAAAAAGGAGCAGATCGAAAAACTGGCGTCTAAACTGGACGCGCTTCGCCTGGAGCGTGTAAAGCTGGATGACGAGCGTCTCGGCGTAGAAAAAAGCTGCGAAGAAAGTGAAAATTACACAAATGCGCATCCGACGCATAAAATGCTCGAAAGCGAAAAGTCGGTTATCTCGGACCGCTTGAATCTTTTGAGTGAAGCGAAAAATGATGTTGTTCGGGCTAAAGAGGCTCTTGCCATTTCAAAGAACCAATATGGCAACGTGGAAGTCTGCTGCCGTTCCAAGAATCGCGAGTTGAAAATCGCAGAGGAAGAGCGGAATCGGGGCCTTTCTAGCGACATGAATAAAATTGCGATGTTTTTGCAATCGACACTTGTGGACGGTTCTCGCTGCCCTGTTTGCGGAAGCCCCTTTCATGCGATGCACACCGATCAGAAATTTTCATCGGGTGAAGTGACGGCGACCGCTGAACGCTTGAATCATTTGCAAAGTCGTTACGAAAAAGCGCGCAAGGAATCCGAAGAAGCGGAATACCAGCTTAAAATCGCTGATGGAAAAGTCAAAACTTGCGATAAGGAACTTTCCGACAAGACGAATGTTGTGTCGGAATATGTTTCGACGACAATCGGAAAACTCAAACCCTATGGATTTTCGGAAAAGGATTTGGATGAACCGTCCCTTGTTCTTTCGAAAATTCAAAATTGGGCTGTCCAGTGGGCGGCTTGTGTTAAAAATATCGATGCGTGTCACAATAAGCTTTCCGTTATTAAGGTGCAGGAAGAAAATCTTGACGAAAACGAGAAGAACGCTCGAAATGAACACTCGCTTTTGAACAAGGACTTGGATGAAAAAAAGAAGAATCTCCAGGTTTTGATTGCCGAGAGACAGAAGCTTTTTGGCTCGTCGGATGTCGCAGAAGATCGGCGGAGTTGGCAGCGCAAGATTGATGCTATGGCGAAAGAACGTTCCAATATCGCCGATAGTTGCGGCCAGCTGGAAAAATCCTTGGAAGCGCAAAAAGCGCGTCTGGAAACGATTTCGTCGCAACTGATGGAGGATGAGCGTAACCGGGAATCTTTGGAATCCGAATTCATGGCAAAGCTTCGGGCGGGTCGTTTCGCATCGGAAAATGATCTGCGCCAGGCCTTGATTTCAAAGACGGAACGCGACTTGTTAAAGTCCCAGATAGAGAATGTCGAGACAGGTCTCGCCACCCGTAAAGGACAGCTGATCCAGGAAGAAGAGCGGCTAGGACAATTGCGCCAAAAGGAAAACGGTCGGGAAACTTTGCAGACGGTTCGTTCCAAGATAGACACGCTTTCCAAAGAATTGGAAAATTTGAACGAAACGTTCCAGGAAAAGCAGAGGCGCTCCTTGGAAAACGAAATCGCCAAGAAATCTTATCTGAAGGCGCAGTTGGAAAAGGACGCCCAGGAAAAAATTGTCATCGTCTGGAATACGCTCAACGATTTAATCGGCAGCGCCGATGGGAAAAAGTTTGTCGAATATGTCCAACAGTTGACTCTTCGGAAGCTCATTTTGGCGGCGAACCGTCATTTGCGCGGTCTCGACCCGCGCTATAAAATTGAAACAGACGGATCGGGACTGAACATCTCTCTGTATGATTCGGAATGCGGAGTATCTAGGCTTGCCGCGAATCTTTCCGGCGGGGAATCTTTCCTCGTGAGTCTTTCCCTCGCACTTGGCCTCTCTTCCCTTGCTAGCCAGCGCGTACGAATTGATACGCTTTTCCTTGACGAAGGTTTTGGTTCGCTCGATGAACGCAAGCTTCAAAGGGCGATAGAACTTTTGCACCGTCTCGGTGAAAACGGCGACAAACTTGTCGGAGTCATTTCGCATGTGAATCGTTTAAAGGAGGAAATCGCCAATCACATCGAAGTGATTCCTTCGGGTAACGGGAGAAGCAAACTTTCGGGACCCGGTGTCATTGCCGGAATCTGATTGTCAAAATTTGTCGTTTGCAAAATGATTAATCGATGAGAATCTTTTTTTTGAAAAGGATCGTTCCCTTGACGGGAGCGATTCTTTCTTTTATATTGAAGTCCCGCATTTGCCCGGACGCGGCAACATCTTCAAGGATTGCGTCCTTTCGTAGATTTCTCAAAACACTCGATTCATTTTTTTTCAGGAGAAAATCTATGGAGCTTTTCAGAAAAGCTTTGCCTTTTGTCGTATTATCTTCCGTAAGTCTTTTTGCTTCGAACATCACCTATAGCGATTCCAGGATGGGCACGTCGATTACTTATCCGGGGACGCCCGTTCCGGCGGAGAATATCCAAAATCCCAAGTCGCCATATTCGTTCAACACCTATTGTACGGATATTGGCAAGGACGGGAAATTTAAGACAGGCGCTTTTGAAGTGACGAAGATTCGTCGCCATGCGGACAGGAAAACCATCATGCGTTCAATTGCTCGGGGTTCTTCTATCCCGAACTATTACATCACGTGTGAAAATGAAGCGGAATACCGCGTCACGTGTGGTAACGGTCTGGCCTATTCGGGAAAATTGAAGTGGACCGCCGAAATGCAACGTTGTAAAAAAAATTGCAGTGTCGATAAAGGCTGGAAAACGGTCCCGCTCAGCGATTACAACGCTTCGACGGGCAAGTTCTACCAGAAGGGATTTTGCAAGGATCAAAATCGTGTCCCTAAAGAGGAAATTTTTGAACAGTGGAATGTCCGCAAGGTGGCGCTTCCGGAAATTTCTTCCGGTTCCAAAAAACTGGGAAGGCCTGTCGTCTTTGTTCCGGGGCATAATTCCTCGTTTATCTCTTTTGGCGCAAAGCCGCTTGGAAAGGCGGAAGCGACCAATTCGAACTTCTTGGACGGAAAAGTTTCCGGCTACGAGCAGGGCTCCTTGCCTGATGTTATCGCACGGGATCAAAAACTGGACGTTTCGAAGCGAGGTATCAATTCCAATGGCCTGTATTTCTTCACTGCGCCTTATAAGAAGTCGGGAAAAAGCTATGTCCAGGTTTTGCCTCATTGGAAAGACGATAATGCGAAACAGTCGATTTCCTTTGCGCTTTACAGATATCTCGAAAAGGTTCTCAGCACCCACTATGGAAATTCCTGGAAAACGGATGTGTCAAAACAGGTCGATCTGGTCGCTCACAGCCAAGGGGGACTTGTCATCCGGGAAATGCTCCGGGGACTGAGGGCGAATTCCAAGCATTATCCGTCGGGAAAAGCGAATCCTGCCAACCACATCCGTCGCATTGTCACGGTAAACACTCCGCATTTCGGCTCGGAACTTGCCGATGATTATTCGAATATCAAAAAATCGAAGCCTGCCGTTGCCGCATTCATCAAGGAAATCCAGGACCAGAGAAACCGTGAAAAGAAAGGCGACCGTTATGGAAATCGGACGCTGCTTTCGGCGAACGTAAAAAAGGATTTGGTGGAATTTTTCAAGAAAGGAGCGGGAAAGGACATTTCCGCGGATCTTTTGCGAGAAGTCGGGATGGGAAAAACGATGAGCAAGGTTGTGGCCAATCTGTTCATCCCTTCCGACCGGATTCTTTCCGGGCTTTTGGGCACATCGACCGATGTAAAGGTCAATCTTTCGGGCAGCTATGTCGGCGATTTCAAGTTGAAGACGACTTATGGTTATCTTTTCGGGCTCCGTGAAAAAACGGTGACGAAAAAAATCGACTTTTTAAAGCCGCTTCGCGATTCGCTTTGGGCTTGGCATGTCGATGGCGCTCATTTGGCGACGCATTCTTCGTTCATGTCGAAACTTTCGAAAGAAGGTTACCCGAAACGTCCGGACGGGACAAACGTTCAGATGCGTCCAATGTATTCTTCGGATATGCGCGGTCTTCGCAATTACTTTATGAACCAGCTTTCGAACGGAAGTTCCAAGTTTTGCAAGAGTTCAAACGATATCGAGAAAAACGCCTGTCTGTCCGTAACGAATTTTGTCAACGCCCTTCTGTATAAATCCCAGGGCGTCAAATTGAAAAATATCCAGGGAATCGAAAGCTGGCTGAACTTTTACAACAACCTGATGGAAGAATGGCTCGGAGCGAGCGACTTGCTTGTGACGGCATACAGCCAGCAGTTCATGGATAAGAAGCAGAAGCTCGGTCCGAAATATCAAAAGGAATTTCTTTCGCCGAAGACTTACAGCATCTATCTGTCGCAGGTTCCCGACAAGTACCCGTATAATGTCGTCCCGCATGGAGACGTTCTGACTTACGGGCGAATCGACAATGCCGATTACAACATCCATCTGCAGAGCATCGAATTTGAAGGCGCTCCGCGGAAAGGTTCGGATCTTTATTGCGCACTAGACGAATCCAAGTGTTCCGTCGGCTTGAAAAAGGTGAAGCATAAGGAGGCCGCTCCCATGAAGGCAATCGGTGGAATCGTCATGGCGGATTGGAAACATCTTGTTGGCGGTGCCTGATGAAATATTGGATTGAACTTTTATTCTTGGGCTTTCTTGTTGCCTGTTCTTCAAACGGAGAACTTTCCCAAAAGAATGAATCTTCGGCTTGGCAATCGGCAGGGCTTTCCGTGGATTATGCCGATGCTGAAAAACTCGGAACGGGCATTGAATCGGTTACTGGCGTCGGCGAGTATCTTTTTGCGCGCAACGATCGGCAAATCGATGGCAAACGTCGTTACCAGCTTTTCCAGGGAAAGGTTGGCAGCCTCCTGTGGAAGGAATTGGAACTTCCGGGCGGCGATGTGCCAAATGTTCTTTTTGCCGATTCGGGAATCCTTTATGTGGGGACATTCTTCAGTTCTGGTGGAGCCAGGCTCTGGATTTTTAACCCGGAAAAGGAAACGTGGACGCATCGGAAACTTCCCGTTGTCGATAAGCGCTTTCCCATTTCCGATACCGCATACGGGATTGATGGCATCGCAAAGTTTCGCGGACGTCTAGTACTCTCGTTTTCGCACGGGATGTTCGGAGAAAAAAATCCCATCTATTTTGAATCGGATGACGGGACGTGGGACAACTGGAATCGCGGATTTCCCGCCGAGGAATCCTTTATGCGTGCCGAGGAATGGAACGGTTCCCTGTTCGCCATGACCTATGGCAGCGGAATTTACCGATTTGATCTTTCGGACACGGCGTGGCATTCGGTCCCCGCACCGACAGTTGCCTGTGAAAATGGTGCCTGGAACGATTCTTCGATGCTCGCCCGGGATGCGATAATCGCTGGAAACGGATTGCTTGTTGGCTATGCGAATCTAGAAGGCGTCTTCTCGCTTTCTTCCCAAGGGGGCTGGCAACAGAAAATGGACTGCTCCCTGCTTTATACGGAAAGCGATGTCGCTCTGGTTTCTCGAACCCCGGCATCCGTGTATCGTTTTGTTCCGTTTTCTGGGCATTACGTTGCCTTGGGTGAAGGTTCTTCCATTTACGCTCCCAAGGAAAACCGTTGGGAAGAACTGCCTCCGATTTCCGGGGTAACGGAAATTTTAGATGGAACGATTGTAAAGGATACGCTTTACGTCGCCGCTTTCCAGAAAGGCGTGATGAAACTTTCAACGGCCTTCCTGGATTCAATCATTCATTCAAAAATAATTCTTTCAGAGGTGACCAAATGAAAAAATTATGGACGCTTGGAATTTTCGCCGCGGTTAATGCTGTCATGGCAAGCGAATCGTTCGGCGGATTGGGACTTGCCATTTATCCGTCGGAGCGTGGTGCCGAAGTGGCTCATGTTGTACAGGGCGCATCGGCGCATCTGGCGGGAATCGAGACGGGAGATTTTCTATTGTCGGCAAATGATGTCTCGCTGGCGGGAAAGTCCTTGGATTTTGACATGGAAGTTCTCCGGGGAAATCCCGGAGAATCTGTGGAATTGACCGTTTTGCGAAATTCGGATACATTGCGTATTTCGGTTCGCCGCGAAGCGATTTTTGTCAAGAATTCCGCAGGTGATAGCGGTCTTGAAGTTGCGCTCAAAGCGGCTTCGGATGAGGCTCTGCAATTTTTGGATGCCGTCGAGCTCCCGAACCTGAGTGCAAACGTGTATGCGAAAATTTCCGAAAATTCGGACCCGGTCCCGTCTTTCCGCAAAGAGGCCGGGAACCTTTCGCTCTCGACATTTGACCGGAATTCCATCCAATTTGAACTGGAAAATTCAGGCCCTGCAATGCTCGAAATTTTTTCCGCACACGGTCAAAAGGTAAAATCTATCCGGATAGAAGGTTCTGTCGGAACAAATCTTCTCGCCTGGAACGGGAACAGTCTTTGGTCGGGAAGTTACTTTGTCCAAGTTTCCCAAAATGGAAAGACGTTTTCTTGCAAGGGGGTGCTCCGCTAAAAGAGAATTCCCTTTAACGAAAAGGAGCCGCAAAAGCGACTCCTTTTATCTGTTACTTTTTCCTGGCGCCTTCCGCTTTGTATCTTGCGATGGTAGTTTCGTAGAAGTTAAACGTCTGTTTCGCAATGCTTTTCCAACTGAAAACGTCGATTGCCCGCTTACGGCTGGCCTCTCCGAATTTCTTTGACAGCTCCGGATGGTCGATGAGCTGGTTCAGGTTATCGGCGAGAGCCTGCTGGAATGCTTCCGGATCTTTGGGCTCGAAATTCGAAGACGATTTGGGTTCTAGCGGCACGAGAAATCCCGTCTGGTCCTGAACGATGATTTCCGGGATTCCGCCGACTGCGCTTCCGACGACAGGCGTTCCGCAGCTCATCGCTTCGAGGTTGATGATGCCGAACGGTTCGTAGAGGGACGGCGTGACAAAAGCGGTTGCGTATGTGTAAAGAACGCGAAGCTCCTTGTGAGGCATCATTTCCTGGATCCAGAAAATTCCGTCCCGGCTTTTTTGTAGAGCTCGAATTTTGGATTCGCATTCCGCAGCGAGTTCCGGGGTGTCCGGCGCACCGGCGCAAAGAACGATTTGCACGTCTTTTCGAATGTGCGGAATCGCTCCGATTAGTTGGGAAATTCCCTTCTGCTTGGTGATTCTTCCGACGAAGAGGATAAAAGGCTTTTCCCGATCGATGCCGTATTTGTCGAGAATTTCCGGTTCGAAAGTCGGCTTGTAAAAATCGGGATCGATGCCGTTGTAAATCACCTGGACCCGATCTGCAGGGACTCCGTAGAGTTCCATCACATCGCGTTTCATTTCGTTTGAAACGGCAATGACGCCGTCTGCTGCTTCGTAAGCGGTTCGTTCAATCCAGGAACTCATCCGATAGCCGCCATTTCCAAGTTGTTCCGCTTTCCACGGGCGATGCGGTTCAAGGGAATGGGTCGTCAGGACTAGCGGACATTCAAAAAGGCGGCTGGTAAGAACACCGCCAAAATGGCTGTACCATGTGTGGCAATGGACGATGTCGATGTTCTCGAGGCTGCTGACCCACTGCAGGTTGATATCTAGCGGGTTTAAAATTTTGGACATTCGGGCGTCAGAAGGAACAGACCCGAGCTTTGGCGAAAAGCCCAGTGCGCGGAGATTCTTTTCGGAATCGTTCTGGTTGCCGAAGGCGCGTGCTTCGATTTCGCAATGCGCCTTAAGTTCGCGCGAAAGAAACTGGACGTGGATTCCGGCACCGCCATAGATGTCGGGAGGAAATTCGTTGGTGAGAAGGGCGACTTTCATGTTGGTAAATCTATCTTAATTCTTTTCCAAAAAAGGAAAAATCCGCAGAAATTGTGAAAATAATGTCCGGCTAAGGCTCTTTGCCGCTCAGCGGTTTTCGGAAAGCGCCTTGGCGATGGATTCCCTGGTCAAGATTTCGGGAAGGGATTCCCATTTCCTTGTTTCGGGGTGATAGACCGCATAGGCCGGGACGCCGCTTTTTCCGAGCTTTCGGAGAAGCCTGGTGACTTCCGGGTTTTCGAGCGTATAGTCCGCTTTGACGAGGATCGCTTTCGCGCGGGAAAGAACTTCCTTGACATCGTCTTTGGAAAGAACCACCGCTTCGTTGGTCTTGCAGGTGAGGCACCAGTCCGCGGTCACGTCGATAAAAATCGGGCGCTCTTCTTTTGAGAGCATCTGAAATGTCTCTTCCGAATACAGATACCAGCCGTTTTCGTCGAGCGTCCTTTCTGCCGCCTTGCGGACTTTTTCGTCGATGGCGGAATGGATTGCCGGTTTTCCGCCCAAGAACCATGCGGCGAAGAAAATGGTTGCGATGACAAGGAGCGAAACGGGTTCCCGGACGAAAGGCTTGTCGGGCCGGGCGAACTTACCAAAGATGACTGCGGCAAGAACCGCAAAAATGCCGAATCCGCAGACGATGAACGCTCCAAAGGTTCCTGTCATGCGGAAGGAAATCCAGACGAGCCAAAAGGCGGTTCCGAGCAAGAAAATCCCGAGAAGCTTTTGGACCTTGACCATCCAGGCGCCCGGTTTCGGAAAGACTTTCAGAATGGACGGAAAGGTTGCTACGAGAATATAGGGAAAGGCCAGTCCCAGGGCGGCAACCGTAAAAAAGAGAAAAAGCGTCATCGGCGGTTGCGTAAAGGCGAATCCCATCGCCGTCCCGAGAAACGGTGCAGAACACGGCGTACTCAGCAGGACCATCAGAACTCCGCTCGCAAAGGCGCCCCCGAAACCTTCCCTGCGCGTCGCCGCGTCCATCTTGGTGAGTGTCGAACCGGGCAGGAACAATTCAAACGCTCCGAAAAGATTCATGGCGAAAGCCGAGAGCAGGACGACCATAAAGACGATAAATCCCGGATTCTGGAATTGGAATCCCCAGCCCGAAAGACCGTTCCCCGCTTGAATCAAGATGACAATTGCGGCGAGGCTCCAAAAGGAAACCAAGATTCCGAAAACAAGCATCCCGGTCAGTTTCCAAAGGCGTCCCCGCGTTTCCCTGGCGTTTTTCGTCAGGTTGAAAAGTTTTAAGAAAAGGACCGGCAAGACGCATGGCATCAGGTTGAGTATCAGCCCGCCCAAAAACGCAAACCCGAGCAGAAGGATTAACGATTTACCGGATTTTTTTTTTAAAGGTTCATCTTGAATCGTCGCATCCTTGCTTTGCCCGAGCGTTTTTATCTGCATGGAAGCGTGGACGGTTTGCGGAGCGAGGCATATTTGGCTGCAGGCCTGGTAAGAAAAGTCGATGTTGGTCGTGCTGGTGTCGTAATCGGCGGCGATATTTTTCACCGGGACCCGGATCAGGAACGTTCCCTTGAAAACCAGGTTTTCGAGATCTAGCGCTTCGCTGTATTCCTTGATTGGCGCGGGCCAGATAGGTTCGTCGAATTCGATTCCGCGGGCCCTGATGTCTAGCGTCGAAGGCTTTAGGAATTTATCGGCGGCGATGTTTGCGTTCACATGCCAACCGTCTGGAATGGCGACCCGGACGTTTACCAGAGTTCCCGGAACCGTTTTTTCTTCCGGATAGGAAATTTCTATCTGCGGCGGGGCCATATTGTTGAGCGATACGAAACCGAAATCGTCCGCGAACGTAAAACCGCAAAAGAACAAGATGAAAAAAATAAACGAATTCTGCAATCGAACGGTTGCCAAATTTTCCTTTGCCCAGGTTTTCAAATCGGAACTCCTTTTTGATTCCTATTTTTACGGATGTCGCTTTTTGTCTGCTCCCGAATTTGGTCAGGAGTTATATGGCCGCTATTCAAGGGCCTGTTCGAAATCAAGATATATTGAGCTTTTGGAATCGGCATCGGGTTCAAATTTACAAATTGTGCCTGCATAAAATGCAAGGAGCCTGTTCAATCCAGGATTTGATGCAAAATGTTTACATCCGGCTCCATACGAATTTTGAAGATGTCCGCACATTGGAAAATCCCGTCGGTTGGCTGATCCGGGTCGCGGAAAACATCTGCCATGACGAGTTCCGGCGTCTGTATCGCACGCAAAATGTCCGCGAAAGATTTTACCGGTATGATGTCCGCCGCGATGAACGGATCCGGACCCAGCTAGAAAACGAGCGTCAGGTGAACTCTTTTCTTGACATCCTGTCCCCGAATCTTGGAACGCTTGTCGAACTGCATTACTTGAAAGGATTCTCGATAAACGAGCTTTCCGAAATTTCGGGAATTTGCCGTTCGACGGTCTCCAAGAAACTGCTCCTCTCCGTGGGAAAAATGCGGGAAAAAGTTCTGGAACATGTGAAGGCTTCCTGAATTTTGGTAATATTGTGGAGTGAAATGGTGGCTCCGCTCTTTATTGATTTTGTACGTGTCGTGCGCTTTTGCCGCGGATACGTGGAAAAACTTTGCCCGGTCCGATTCCTTTTACGCATCGGCGCTTGTGGGAAAGATGCTTGTGCTAGGAACGGACGGAGGCGTTCGCTTTATTTCACCTGACGGTTCTACGGATGTATTGGCGTCGGCAAACGGCTTGGAAGCTTCGGATATTCGGGGCGTTGTGCAGACCGCTTCCGGAGAATTGCTGACCGTTTCTTCCCAGGGGATTGTTTCGAAATATCTCGGCAACCGGCGCTTTTCGGTCTTGAACCGTTCTTTCGTTTCGACCTCGTCGGAGTTGCAGTCGGGCCTTGCGGAAATTGCGGATTCCATCCTCGTTCTCGGCTTTCGGGATAAAATCGCGTTTTTTGATGTCGCCCGGGGAAAGTCTCTGGTAAGCCTTTCGCGAGTGGGAAACGTCTCCCTGAAATCGACCGCTCCTTCGGCGATGCTTATCCGTGGCGATTCGCTTTTTGTCGCTCTCGGCTCGGACGTCTATCTGCGGCGCATGTCGTGGAAAACCTTGTCTGAAGATGTCCTGCTTGCCGATCCCGCATCCTGGACATTTGTGGGAAATTTCCACGGCAAGGATTCGTCGGCTGTGGCTATCACCCGGTTATCGCTTTCGAACGGAGCGTTGCAGGCGAGTTTCGACGAAACGCTTTCCGTTCTCGTTGCAAACGGCGATACGCTTTCTAGGAAAAAGTTCCCCGCTTTGTGGAACGGTGACAGTTCCCTCGTGCGAAAAGTCCTTTCCGGAGACGGATTTTCCTATCTGGTCGGGAAAAATTCGGCGTGGTATTATGACGACGGGGAGCTGACGGACGTTTCGGCCTGGACAGGATTTTCCCTGAAAAATCCCTATGCGGTGGTTCCTTTTGTGGGAGGCTCCGGAGGCGTGACCGTATATTCGGCGGACGGCGATTTTGGTTGGAGCGACGGAGAAGCTTTTGCCTATGGACCTTCGCTCGGCGATCTTCCCTATTACGGTGGCGTAGAACCTTACACCCGCTTGCTAAAAAATCTGGAAACGCTTTCTGACGGCACAACTCTCGTCGGCATCTGGGGATTTGGGTGGCGGATTTATTCGGAGAACGGCGGCGAGTTCTTGCAAAACATCGGTTTGGAAAATTCCAACTGTGCCGAGCGTTACCTCACAAATTACATCGTGCCGACAGGCGTTGCCGTCTCCCCGGACAGTCTCGGCTGGCTGGTAAGCTTTTGGGGAAATTCAGGCTACGGAATCGCCTACATCGACAAGTCGGGAGAGATAAGCTGCGCCAACCATGCAGGAAGCGGAAAGTTTTCCGGACCGCTCAGGGCCACTTGGTCGGAGGACGGTTCGGAATGGATCCTCTATTCCGGTGCGGGAAAGACTGAGGGAACGGAAGGCGTCGGAGCCTTGGATATTTTCCACATCCGTCCTGTCGCAGAAACCGGCGGTGAACTCGTTCTCCAGAGCAAGGCAACCGTCCCCACGCCGGGCAACTACGTCATTTTGGACATGGATTTCGACAAGTCCGGGCGGCTTTGGGTCATCACCAATTCCACGTTCGCCTATTTTGAAACCGGCATGGATTCGGTCCAGGCTCCGCACAAAACATCTTCGTATGAACAGGCGAATCTTTCGTCGTTATCCATCGATCCGAATGACAGGCTCTGGATTGGGACGATCGGCAGCGGCGCTTACATGGTAAAAAAAGTCGGAAACAGTCCTGATACGATGGCTGCGACGAAATTTGTGAGCCGAAACGGTCTCCTGAACGACATCGTCTATGATGTTCTTGTCGATGGAAAAAAAGGAGAGGTCTGGTTTGTCCACAAGAACGGTGCTTCGCGTTATGCGCGGACCGATTTGCGCGAAGCATCTTCGTTTATGACATCGGACGGACCCGAAATAAAGGTCTTTCCGAATCCTGTCCGCTTTGACCTGGGGCAGGTCTTGACTTTTGAAAATGTTGCGGAAACAGCGACCGTTTCCGTTTACAATTCCGGGGCGCATCTGGTCCGGGCGTTTCACGGCGATGAACTCGACGGCGGGCGCATCGTCTGGGATGGTCGCGACAGGCGAGGCGTTTTAATCGCTCCGGGCGTCTATCATTACATCATCCAGAAAGGTTCCCGGAAAAAGCGCGGAAAAATTCTGGTCATCCATTAGAAGCGAAATTTTATGCCTTTATCGAAAAAGCGTTCTCGAAACTTGATTTCCCCGATAAAATTTTTCGGAATTACTTTGTGTGCAGTCGTTCTGCTTGTCGGATGCGCTTCGCAAAGAAAAAAGCCCGTTTGCGCCGAAATCGAATACCGCTTGAATCATACGGCGATGTCGCCCGATCAGCGGGAATGGACATCCCGGGAACTTTCGGAATGCCGCGCGGAACAGGCGGAATATGAAAAGTCGGACACATTGACGAATAAAATCAAGAAAAGCATTTACGAAATGTACGAGGAATCCAAAAAGGATTCTTCCCGGACGGATTCGCTGCAGGTCTCTCCATGAACCTGGAAAAAGTCCGAAGCGAAATCCCGAAACGCCTGATGCAAATTGCGGAGCGTATCCGTGCCGCCGGCGGAAAATGCTATTTGGTCGGAGGCTTTGTCCGCGATGCGATGCTCGGTCGGGATTCCCGGGATTTCGACGTGGAAGTTTACGATATCGGACAGGACGCTCTGCTCAAAATCCTTTCTGATTTCGGACGTCCGAATCTAGTCGGCAAGGCTTTTGGCGTCGTGCACTTGGCGTCGAAAGGTCTCGACTTGGATTTTTCCTTTCCGCGGACAGAAAACAAAGTCGGGGAAGGACATCGGGGCTTTCTTGTAGAAACGCACCTGCATTTAACATTTGCCGAGGCGGCGCTTCGCCGCGACTTCACCGTGAACGCGATGGGTCTGTCGCTGCCGGAACTCGAACTTTCGGATCCCTATGACGGCAAAGGCGATCTAGACAGGTACTTGCTTCGCCACGTTTCGTCGGCGTTTGCCGAGGATTCGCTTCGCGTTTTGCGCGGAGTCCAGTTCGCGTCGCGCTTTTCCTTGAAGCTCGCTCCGGAAACCGCCGAGCTTTGCCGTTCGCTTTCGCTCGCCGATCTTTCGTCGGAACGGATTTTCGAAGAGTTCAAAAAATGGCTCCTGAAGCCCGGTTGCCCGAGTTTTGGACTTCGCGCTTTTCTCGAAATGGACCTGTCCCGCTTCTTCCCGGAAATCCGTCCGCTGGGCGGATCGTTCGAAAATCTGGGAATCCTGTTAGACAACATCTCGCACGAACTTCCCGCCGTCGAAGATTTCGTTTCAAAGGAAGTTCTCGCTTTTGCCGCACTTCTTTCCGGGACGGATAATGTTTCCGATGTGAACGG
Source organism: Alistipes onderdonkii (assembly GCA_963656065.1). Lineage (GTDB taxonomy): Bacteria > Fibrobacterota > Fibrobacteria > Fibrobacterales > Fibrobacteraceae > Hallerella. Next base: position 123,227 of record CAVKGV010000003.1, on the reverse strand, counting down.
ATTCCTTTCCCGGATAACGAACGAGGTGAAACTTTTAAAGCGCATTCCCGAACTTCACCGGATGCTTCCCCTGTTTGTCGAAAAGGCTCGCCGTTTGGATTTTGATGCGGAATTCCTGCGCCGCGCATCGGTTCAGCTTGGCGGGCTTTCCCTCGTCTATCCCTACTTGAAGTCCACGCCACTTTTGGAAGAAAACGCCCGGAGCGAATCCGCGGAATGCCTGAAGCTCTCCGCAAAAAAAATCGGAGTCTTCGACGTTTCGCCGGAACCGCTGTTGAAAGGTGCTGACTTGCTTTCGCTCGGGCTTAAGCCCGGTCCGCGCATCGGTGAAATCATCCGGGAAGAATTCGAACGCCAACTGCAGGGAAAAATCCTTTCCCGGGAAGACGCTCTCCTCTTTGCGCGAAACTCTATTTCCAACGAAACAGTTTAAATATCCCTAGCGGGACGGCGACAGCGATCGTCGGAATCTGCAAAAGCTCGGTCAGCGGCAAAGCCTTGAGAAGTTGTGTTTCGTGCAGGCGAACCGCTCCGATAGACAGAAAAAGCGTATCGACCGCGACTTTCAGGACAAAGGGAATGACGAACCAGCTACACGGAAAATCACAGAAAACCGCAAGCCACGGAGCAAGGAAAAGCCAGACATAAAAGGTGTAGATAAGCGTCAGGAAAAGCGTGTAGAAATGATTGGAATAGTGCGTCCCGTTGCTCGCCCATCTCGCTCTCTGGTTCAGCAGCTCTTTCAGGGAATCCACCGGAGCGGTTTCTACGACGGCATCCTTGTCGAGATTGTAGCAGAATCCGACATCCGGTTCGTGAATCATCTTATGGACGAGCATATCGTCATCGCCGGAAGAAAGGTGCACCAAGTCGCCAAATCCTCCGACGCGGAAAAAAAGTTCTTTCTTGTAGGCCAGAGCCGCTGCGCTTGCGACCATGGGAACGCCCATGCTGAATCCTGCCGCCTCGATGGATGTGTAGCCGAGGGTTTCGAGCTTCTGGTAGGCGTGAACGATTCCCGGCGAACCGGAATTTTTCTTGGGACCTTGCACAATCGCGATGTTTCCCTGGAAACGGCTCGCCATCGAACGGATCCATCCCTTCGGAGGAATGCAGTCGGCATCCATCGTCATGAGAATTTCGTAGCGGGCTTTTTGAAATCCCGTTTCTAGTGCACGCTTCTTGGGACTTTCGATATAGGGAGCGTCCATCGGAACGTTTACGACCGAAAATCTCGGGTGGCTTGCGGCAAAATCTTCGAGCAATTTTTGTGTGTCGTCCGTAGAGCGGTCATTGATGCAGATGACTTCCCAATCCCCTTCGTAATCCTGGGCGTCGAGCGCTTCGAGGGTCCGCAAAGCGTGCTTCTCTTCATTTCTGAGCGGGACGATAACGGAAACGCTCCACCGTTCTTCGGAATCCGCCGGACGCTTCTTTGCCCGTAAAAGCCCTATCGAAAAAAACAGGAACAGGGATACATATAGCGCGGTGAGGATTCCGAGGATACAAATGCTCAGCATAACGGGACAAATATATTTATTATTTCTTCTGTATGATTCATCCGTCGGCCTATGTAAGTCCCAAAGCGAAAATCGCGGAAAGCGCCTGTATCGGCCCGTGGTGCCTGGTCGATGACTTTGCCGAAATCGGGGAAGGTGTCGTCCTGGAATCGCGCGTCCATGTCCTTTCGCACGTAAAAATCGGCGCGGGAACTTTTGTGTTTGACGGGGCAAGTCTCGGCAACGTCCCGCAGGACTTGAAGTTTAGCGGGGAAGAGACGATGCTTGAAATCGGATCGCACGTAAAAATCCGCGAATATGTGACCGTTCACCGCGGCACTTCCGTCTCGGGCAGGACATTCATCGGGGATGATGTACTTCTGATGGCGTACGTCCACGTCGCCCACGACTGCTTCATCGAAAACGGTGCCATCGTTTCAAACGGGGTGCAGCTCGGCGGCCATGTCCATGTCGGCGAGTTTGCCAATATCGGGGGAACTTCCGGCGTGGCGCAGAACTGCCGCATCGGCGCGTTCAGCTTTGTCGGCGCGTCCCTCAAGGTCGATAAGGATATTCCTCCGTATGTAAAGGCTTTGGGAGACCCTCTCCGTTTTGCCGGAGTAAACTTGCACGCTCTCCGTAAATTCCCGGACCGCTTTCCGGAAAGCCGCATCGTCGAAATCGAACGGCTCTATCGCGAATTTTATCGTTCGGGCATTCCGGTGAGCGAAAGCGCAAAAAAAATGGCGGAATCTTCAGATTCCGCCATCCGGGCATTCTTTTCAAAAGAAGATATTCGGATTATCCGCTAGTTCGCAAGTCCCATGGCTTCGAGGATCCCCGGATACCATTTATTTTCGTCCCTGTCGTAGGCTTCAAAACCGCCGACTTTCGTAAATCCCCAGTAATGCCAACTTATGTCGTATTTTTCCGCGGCGGCTATCGCCTTTTTTGTCCACAGGGAGAAATATTTGTCGCTCGGACCTTCGCTTCCGCAATTGCTGCGGTCCCCGGCGGCGACTCCGAATTCCCCCATGTTCATCGGAATATGCCCGCCGTTTACGTCCGGATACCGCGCTTGCGCCATTGCCACGTACTTTGCCATGTCGGTAGAAACCGTACTCGTATAGGTCTCGTCACCCTTGCAGCTGTAGCCGTGTCCTTCATGCGTGAAAGTGTAGGGCTCGTAATAATGTCCGGAATAGATGATGTTTCCGTCCTGGGGAAGCTTCAGGGCTGTGAGGTCCGCAAATTTGGAGGCGTGATAGGACTGGAACATAATCGTTTTGCCTGGTGCCGCTGCCCGGATAACGCTGTGGGCACTGAGCATGATGTCGTTTAACAAGTCCGCGCTCTGGACAGTCGGCTCGTTCAGAATATCGAACATGAGCATCGAATCCGGGAAGGCGTTGAATTTGGTTGCAACCTGCTGCCAGATTGCCAGAAAATGGAGTTTCTCCGCTTCGTAGGCGGCAAGACTGTCGGCGTTCGTCGGGTTCCTGTAATAGGCGTTTCCGGCTTCCATGATTTCGTAGTCCCAGTGAAAATCGATAATGACGACCAGTCCCGCATTCACGGCGAGCGTCACGTCTTCCCAGACACCGTTGAGCCTATCGGGATTGATTTCGTGGGTCACCGGGTTGGAATTGTGTTGCCAGCGGACCGGGAGACGGATCGAATTGAAACCGGCGTCCTTGATAATCTGGAAATCTCCGTCTTGAATCGGATTTCCCCAGCCCGCATCCAGGTCATCGTTGTAGCCGTAGTTGTAAGGTTCTTCGGGAATATGATTTACACCCGGATCCTTGTAGCCCGCATAGGAGTTCGACTCCCAGGAATTTCCCAGATTGATGCCGCGTCCGAGTCGTTGGTTCATCGCCCGACCCGCGGAATAGTCGATGGGAACGGGAACGAAACTTTCTCCCGAGGAGCTTGATGTTTCGGCTTCAGCGAGCTTTCCCGAATCGCTTGAACAGGCGACGAACAGGAAAGCGGAAAAAAGGGCGGGGATAAAGGCTTGTTTCATATTTCGTAAAACTAATCATTTTGAATCAGGGGATGTCTTAACGCATCTTAAAAAAGATGTTTACCGATGAAAACGCCAAAATTTTGAAAAATCTGGATAATTGAAAGCTTTTGTTCCCTTTGCAAGCGTTTTTTTGCAAAAAGTGAAATGGGAAAAGTCAAAAAACAAGTTATATTATGGCTCATCGGATTTTGGAGAAATTGAAAACCTATGAACGCCAAAATACAGAAAAACCTTTGGAAGTGCCTCTGCCTTTCGCTTCTTTTTGTGTCTTTTTCTTTCGCAAGTGTCGGTTTCGGTGAATATCGCGACCGCGACCAGTCCCGCTTTGTCATGAAGCCGGCGAAGCCTTTCCGGCCGGACAAGGATGTGGTGACGGTCATCATGCGCGAAGCGATTCCCCGTGGCGGCGGATATACCTATCAATATCCGCGTGAAAACCCCGAACCGGTGATGACGGACAAGTATGCGAAAGAAGGAGCCCTTTCGATGGAAATCGAACTGATTGCGAGCGACTATTCGGGCGTCGCGATATGCATTGCGGGTTCTGTCGATCTCACGCCCTACCTCGAAGATGGCGTCCTGGAATTTTGGATCAAGGGAGCAAAGGGCGGAGAAAACGCCCTGTTCGTGCTTGTCGATGACGGCGTAAAGAGCGGTGGTGAATCGCTCCAGGTCAAGCTCCGCTCCAAGAGTCTCGGTGAAATTACGACGGAGTGGACGCATTTCAGCATCCCGCTCAAGCTTTTCGGCATGACAGGTCTCTATTGGGACGCGAAAAACACGCGCGACGTGATGCTTCCCTTTGCCTGGGACAAGTTCAAGGGTTTCCGTCTCGAAGTCCGCAAGGATGAAAACGAATCCTTCAAGGTCTGGATTGACGATGTGGTCATCAAGAAACATGGCAAGCCTTACGAAGGTCCCGCCAACTATCCTTTCCGCAATGCGATTTAAGAGGGTTTTATGCGTAAACTGGTTTCTTCTTTTTTAATCGCTTCTTGCGCAACAGCCGTCTGGGCGACTCCTACCCAGGTAAAGCTCGATTCGATTCATGCGTCGCTCGACACGCTCTCCGGCAATATGGAATCCACGCTGCTCGGCAAGGACGATCTGCCGGTGGCTGTCTCCGGCTTTATGGCTTTCCGCGTCAAGAATTTCCACTATTCGGAAACGGCTCCGGCTTTTGCGAGCGACAAGGCACGCACTTCCGTCGAGGCGATTTTCAAGGCGAATGTCGTCGCCATGCCGAATTCGTACATGACCTTGTGGACGAACCTCGCGTTCCCGTTCGACCTTTCCGGTACGTTCGGAAACAAGTATGCGACGCAGCCGACAGGCGTCCCGACTTACGACGAGCGCGTTCTCTACGACCATTCCACGGATTACTATTCTTCGACGATTGACGAAGAATTTAACGTGGGGGCTGATATCCGCGCGGGCGTCTTTGGCGCATACATCACGGCGGGCGGCGTCATCTGGGCAAATGCTTCGCCCCTTACTATGTGGGAACGTGAAACGGCTCCGCGTTTTTCGTGGCAATACGAACTTTTCGAGGACGAAAAAACGGTCAGCACCTATTACAAGGAAAAGTCCTTCAAACCGGTCAAGGAAGGCGGACGCGCGTTCTGGACAAACCGTTCGTTTGGCGGTATCTTCGCGAATGTCTATCAGCTGCCGTTCAATATGAAAGCGCAGTTCATGGTTTCCCAGCCGATGGATATGGATATGGGCACGCGCGATGGTCTCCGTCTCTATGCCGGCCAGCCGGGTGAACTCGAAACCTACGGCCTTCATGATATGCGCGGTTCCGTCTATCACGGACGTATCGCCAAGGATAAGCTCTTTGAATCGATGACGCTCGGCGTTAACTATATGGGCGTTGTCTTTGACAAGGGCATTATCTACGAAGACGAATTCCGCAACCAATATTTGACTGCGGAAATGACTCCTTCCCTTTTGAATACTCATGTCGCTTCGATTGATATCAAGGGAAACATCACCCCGAAACTCTATTTGATGGCTGATGTCGCCTTGAGTATTACGGATTCGGTCAATTTTTATAAGTCGGACAATGCCGCTCAAACTCATGGCTATGCAAAGGATGCTTACAAAACAGCCGTCGCGACGCCGCAGGTTGGTATCTATGTCAAGGCGCAGAGCAAGCATATCGAAGGGTGGCCGATAACCGTCGAAGGTATCTACCTGCCGAAAGACTTCTACTCTCCGTATTCTCTGAGCAATCCGTCTCGCTTTACTAGCTGGCGCAAGGATGAAATGTACCTGAACGGCGGCTCTCTCCGCTACACGCCGAATATGATGGGCCTGAACATCAAAGTGGAACCGACTTTCAACCGCGGTTATTTTGACTTCCAGTATGGCCAGCATCGCCAGGTCGAGGAAGGAACGGACGTTCTGGTATTCAATTACCGATTGAACGGTCGCAACATGTGGGAAAGCACCAATTCCTGGACCAAGCACAAGCCGATTTTCTGGGCGGATTCCGGAAACGCGGATCCGCGCGCAAGTGGCTACGTTGCCCGTACCGGTGTCCTGGAACCGGGCGTGGGGATTAAGCTTCGCCGTCAAAAGGGCGGGCTTTACGGTGGAACCTGGGAAATGTGGGAGTCCTTTGTCGCTTACCAAAATGTAGAGCAAATTCAGAATCGTGAGGTTCCGAGCCATGCCAAGTGGTCCTCTTACCTTTCGATGATGGGCGGCTACGATATCGGGCATTGGTTTGGGACGGACCGTAACATTATGATGACGGGCTATGCGGCTCTCTCCGGTATTTCGACCACGATAGCCCCGATCGCTTACAGCGAAGATCAAAAGGATATGCTTTTGTGGAGCTTCTACGGGCAGTTCGAACCGACGGTTGCGATAACTCCCAAGTTCCATATGGTCGGCATTCTCGGGCTTGAAACATTCCGTTCCAAGTATGCCTATACAGCGTATTCGATCTCAAATGGGGTTCCCAAGACATCCGATTTGTATAACGAGGTTGGGTCTTCTTATTATGCTTACGCTCCGATCAATTACCTGGAAACGGCGATCGGTTTAGGATTTGACTGGGATTTTGCGGATCGCGCAGGTTTGCACGTCCGCTACAAATGGATGACGCATTCCGACGAGAACCTTTCTGTAAACGATTGGCATTCCCACTATATCGCGGCAGAAACCAAGGTCTGGTTCTAAGGAGGGCGTAAACAATGAATATGAATATGAAAAAAATCTTGATTGCGCTTTTCGCCGCATCCGTTTCGATTCCCGCTGCGACGGAATGGCAAACACAGGAAGCCTTGGATGCGAAGGTGGATTCCATCAACGCGAAACGCGGCGTCCAGATTGGCGGAAAAATTCGCGCCGTGGCACAGGCCTCGTATTTCGATACGGACAACGACCCGACCGGAATCAACAAGATGCCCGAAACGGAACGCAATGAGTTTGCTACGGCCGACCTGGAATTCCATTTCCGTCCTTACGAATTTGTCCGTGCCAACGTGATGCTTCGGATGGAAGCGGGAATGCAGGAATACTTCTCCTCGGCGTCCAAGATGCTCTCCGTCGGGTGGCTGAACGTCGAAGGAAACATCGGAAATTCGTTCTACTGGGTCGTCGGCGACTTCCGGCAGCAGTATTCACCGCTGACGCTCTTCTCGCCGGATGTGGAAATCCTCTACGAACCGACCATCTTTGCGAGAAAGCGTCACATGGCGGAGTCGCAGGAGCTTCTGGAAGGCAACCAGCGCAACCTGCAGGGGGCAAATGTCCAGTTCCGCCACTACTTCAATAATACGGTAGGCGAATTCCGTGCCGAGGCTCTCGCTGCCCGGATCAACCGCACATCGGTCTTGGACCTTTCGGGCGCCGAAGGCAATATTTTACAGAACGATTCTGTTCCTGGGGCGTCCCTCGCGTCCAACATGGACAAGTGGGCGATTGCCGCGAACCTGGAACTTCTCCCGCTGAACAAAAATCTCTATGTCGGCGTCACTCCGATGTATATCTTCGACAACGAAGATTCTTATTCCTATACCTATCGTCATCCTGGTAATGATCTGAACGAATCCTATGTTCTGGACGATATCAATCCTTTTGACAAGGATCCGCAAAAGACGATGATTGTGAGCGGCCGCGTGGGAGGCGACATCGCAGGCTTCCTCGGCAACAAGGACTTGACCCTTGATCTCGTTGCGGAATACGCCTATTCTTCGGACGAAATTCGCAAGCATTCTTCCATCCAGTCGGTTGATCCGACAACGGGAACCGTTGTGGTCGATGAAAACGGCGCTGCGGTCTATACCGATGTTTCTACAAAGGAAAATCTCAATGGTTCCGCCTTTCTCGTAACGTTGAATGCAGGTTATAAGTTTTCGGAAGATCTGGGGCTTTCTCTTGGACTGAACTTTGTACGCAATGACAGCAACTGGTTCAACAACTTGGCGCAGTCCCCGAAATTCTTTGCCCGTCGCATTTTGAATTCGGATAAGGATGGAAATACAATCAAGTACGGCGTGAATTCTCCGCTGTATTCCTCCTTCGATGCTTTGTATAACTATTCCCCGAAATATTCTCCGGCTACAACGACTCTTGCTACCGATGATGGCGGCATTCGTGATGGCCAGACGGAAAGCTATAACATCGCTCCGTTTAACAAGAGCTCTTGGAAGGGAAATGTTTATTCCCGTTCCCAGTTGGCGTTGATTGAAACGTTGACGGATCCGGCCCTGCAGCTTGTCTTGCCGAACGGTCTTGCGACTTCAAACCGCCAGGGAACGAAAGGAAATGTCATTGTCAACTGGAAGGACTATGCCGAAGCGCAGGGACTTTTCAGCTACTTCACGCAGGTTTCCCCGATTGCCACGTTCAAGGAAGCGACCTATCTGGAATTCGGTGGCGGTGCCAAGGTGGATGTTTTCAAGATGCTCGGTTTCCAGAAACCGCTGGAACTTTCGGGCTCCTATAAGCATTCCGAACGCAGCATCGATACGGACAACTGGGCGGCTTCGGGTATTGCCGATGGTACAGCGGAAATCAAGAGCGACTTTATCAATGCCGGGCTCTATGTCCAGTATTTGCCGCGTCTGGGATTTACTGCGGGCCTGCAATACATCAAGACGGATTACAACGCTTTCCAAGGATCGATTAGCGGGCTTTCCGCTCCGATGCTGAACAGCAAGCAGCTCCAGTGGATGATCGGTCTGGATTATTCCTTGGCGGAAAATGCCTGGCTCTCCCTGAATTTCGGAATGGTTTCCGTCAAGAACGAATACAACACGGCAACGCTCGTGGCGAACGCTTCTTCGGACGGTGCTTATAATCTTCCTTCTTATTACGATGTAACAACCGATGCGACAGGAAACTACAAGCATGAATTTTCCCAGTCGATTATCGAAGCTTCCATTAACGTGGAATTTTAATGGGAGGGACTAAGGAATGAAATCGAATATGAAAATGCATTTGCTTGGATTCTCTTCGATGCTGCTTCTTTCGGCGGCGACGGCTTTTGCTTCTCCGGAAGATTCCCTGGTCGGACAGCAAAAATCTCTGCTCGAAAAACTGGATTCCCTGAACGATGCGGTTCTGGGGCTGCGGGTAAACGGTTCCGCCAAGGCGGGTGTTTTGACTTCGATGGCGAAGTCGGATCAGTTTGCCGACAACTCTCCCACGCAGGAAAGCCAGGCCTATACGACCGTCAATCTGGTGTTTACGGCGCGTCCGAGTTCCGAGACGGAAGTCCGGGTGGAAGCTCGCCTGCACAAGGATTGGCAAAACGCTTATGAAGAGAACAACAATCCGGTTATCGGGCACTGGTTCTCCTATGACGGCTTGATCCTGGACAAGCATTTGTCTTTCAACCTCGGCTATATGCGCGTCGGCTACACGCCTTATACGCTCTATACGCCGCAGCCGAACCTGTTGCAGGAACCGGAAATCTTTGCCGAAGCCCGCTCCGACGCGATGGCTCTCCGCAATCTGGATACGACATCTCGCCGTTTGCTCCAGGGCATCAATGTGGAATATCACAGCGGTGAAGTCGGTTTCCTGGATGACATTCATGCGCAGGCTACCGGAGCACGCCTTCGGAACATCGCAAAGAAGAATGACGAATCGTTCTTTGACTTTGACTGGGCCGACAGATACCTCTTCGGCGGACGATTGGGCGTGGAAGCCTATGGCGCACGTCTTGGAGTGAACTATATTGAAGTCTTTGACCGTAAAAAAAGCTTTTCGTCGCATGATCTCGGTTTGAGTGACACGGTCGCTTTGGATGACAACAAGGTCTTTTCGGGAGAATTCGGCTTTGATTCGAAAAAAATGCTTCCCGATTTGCCGGTGTCCTTCGGGTTGAACGGCGAATTTGCCATGTCCTGGTGGAATGCGGACGCTTATTACTTGAGCAAGAATACGACGTCAAGTTATTCTTCTCAAAAGGGCGTTATTCCCAATGCTGATGGCGGCATGGATTCTGTGGTCTATGTTGGAACAGTTTCTAAAATATCCTACACAACTGAATCTCAGGAAGTCGGGGACGAAAATGGAAACAGCTTTTACGTGGAACCCTATGTGAAGGGCGAATTTGGCAATTTCCATTTTGACTTAAAAGGCCGCTACCTGCAAAACGACAAAAAGTTCTGGTCTGAAATGGCTTCCGCTCCCGCTTACCGGGGCAATACGGTCATTCTGAATGCGAATGGTTTGTATGCGGATTCTACCTATATCGGGTTGGTATCCTCGTTTGGGATGTCGAGCCTCGAAAACCTTTATTTTCAGGTCTATAATTCCAATCCTTATAATGTGACGAATCTCCAGTCTTCGGATTTGGCGAATGTTTTGTCGGCTGGATCGGTGGAATCGCCTTACCTGTATTCTCGCTTGTATAATAACTATAAAAACGTTCACGTCTATCGCAACGGCTATAATGCCAATACAATCAAAAAGCTTGAATTGAACGATGCGATGTTCCTGATGGATGGTTCGCTGGATATGGCGCTTCCGATGGGAATCGCGACTCCGGACCGCAAGGGTTTCTCCGTGGCCTTTGACGGAGACTGGAATTCGGCGATCAACCTGAATGTTCGCTTTGCCCAGTACAATCAGGATGTGATAGACAACAAGTACACGCAATATGGCGCCGGTCTCGGGGTTCGTGTTGATCAGGTTCTTGGCGCATTCGGTATCGAAGATATTTTTGGGAACGAAAACAAGGCGTTGTTCCAGGCCTCCTTCACGCATTCCGAAGAAAACGCCTATTTCAAGCGCAAGTCCGACCGGATCATGGGCGGAATTTCTGCCGGAATCTGGGGCCCGATTGGCATCCTCGCGGGCGTTGAAAAGCTCACGTTGGAATATGGCGTTCCCCTGGCTATCAATACTACGGCAAGCATCACCAAGGTCGAAGAAATGCTTCTCCGTGTCGGTCCGCGTATCAAGATTGCTCCGGCTTCGTATCTTTCGGTGCAATATGGCTTGCTGACAGACAAAGTTTCGTTCAATCGTTCTGCTACCGATGAGATGGGGAATCCCACCTTTGCAGCGGATGAATTCTCGATTGATAAAAACGTGATCATGGCCGACGTCACGGTGACATTCTAAGAGGTAAAACGTATGAAAACTTCTACACTTTTTTTGTTCGCTCTTGGAACGGTCGCTTTGACGGCCTGCTCTTCGCTGGATGTGAATTCAGCGGACTCCCTGAAAGACAACTATCCGAAGGATTTTGTCGCCGCGGAATATATGGCGCTTCATCCTGGGCTTCGCAGTCTGCAGATTCAGGATTATGTATCGCAGCACAACAAGGAGCTTGTCCTTGAAAAAGAAGAGATCGCCGCTGACACGACGGAATTTTTCTCGGATACCTCCATTTTGCATCAGATTTATGCAAATCCTATCTATGCCGGTTATTCGGAAGAATTGTGGACTGAGGATTGGGCCTTTTCAATTAACGAGAACAAGGTTTGCAAGGAAGATACTATTTCTGTACGGGTTAAGCAGGCGGATTCCATTCCTGTAAAAGTCTATTTGGGAAAACTTACCTATGGTTTAGATGGGGCAATTACTGCGGTTGAAGGATTTACGGATTCCCTAAAATCTCCGGAGTCTGCTGTCTCCTATAAAATCGATGGAGTTGAATATTCTGTTGTAAAACAGCGCGGTAGTGTTGAAACTGTTACAGATTCAAATTCCTGTGTTGTTGTTCTCGATTCTGCAACTGGCGGAATTCCGAGCGATAAAAGGCGGCAACTATTGAAGTTCAACTTCAACGATACAAAGGACGATTTGGCCGCACTTGCGACGGTACCTGTCGATACTTTTGCCATCAGCAGCCAATATCTGATGTTCGGCAAGTCTCATGGTTGGGCCTATCGGGCTTGCACGGATGCGGAAAAGAACAATCCGATCCAGTCCGAGACGGAATATCCGATGAAGAAATTGTATTGTGCTGACGGAGACGTTGTTCGCGAAATCGCGGAGTGAGGATTTTATGAAGCTAAAACTAATCGCACTTTCTTTTGTCTTGGGAATGGCTGCGGTCGCAAATGCCGCTGCGGATAAGGTCGTCGGGTATTTTCCCTATTGGAGCCAATATTCCCAGTTCGCTCCGAAAGATATCCGCTACAACATGGTGACGCACATTCACTATGTGTCGCTTTCGCCTTCGTCGGACGGTTCTCTTGCGTTTGCCGACGAAAACGATGTGGAAAATTTCAAGGCTCTTTCAAAACTTTCCGCCGAGAACAACGTAAAACTGATTGTGACGGTCGGCGGCATGGAACAGGAAGGAACCTTGGCGGAAATTGCCGCTTCGGATGAAGCTCGCTCGGCGTTTGTCGGCAACCTGTCTTCTTGGTTGGAAGAAAATGGCGCTGCAGGCGTGGAACTCGATTGGCAGAACCTTTCCTCCGAGAACACGGAAGCCTTTGGAACTCTTGTAAATGCCATAAAGGAATCCTTTGCCGGAAAGTATGAACTTTCCGTCGCAACGTATCCGCTTTCTTCGGCGGATGCGTATGATGCAACATCCTTGAATGCGGCGGACTACATTACCGTCTTTGTGCCGGACCAGATGACGGAAGAAAATTCCGAATTGAAGCCGAACCAGAGCGTCTCCGTATTCGAAGAGGCGATGAACGCTCTCGTGTCAAAAGGCGTTGAAAAGGATAAGATTGTCCCGGTTGTTTTCTTCTACGGAAAGAGCTTTACGGGTGCGAAAGCCTTGGGCGAAGCGCAGACGGGCATTGGCAGCGGAAACGAAGGAATTCTTTCCTACCGGGAACTGATGAAAAAGTTCGAAACTCCGGATTACAAGGTTTCTTTTGACGAAACGACCAAGTCAGAAATTGCCGTAAGCGAGATGGATGCGATTGTCTTCATGGGCATTCCTTCGGTAAAGGCTTTGTCCGAACTTGTCAAGTCTGCGGGTTTTGGCGGCGTTGCCGCTTATGACTTGTCGCAGGACCATACGGAACCGATTGTTTCCCTGATGGTCACGATTGGGCTTGAACTTCGCCCGGATGTTGATTACAAGGCGAAGAAGAAATAACGCTTTGTCTATTTGATCATTTTTAAGCTTGCTTGAAAATGAACTGAGCCTCAAAAAGAGGGTCAGTTTAACACTAGGTAAAATAAGTTACGAGTCCGGTATTGTTACCGGGCTCATTTCTTTTAAACACAGTTTTATCCGGTTGTTATAGGGTTGTTAGAACTTGATTCCTATCATTGAGACAGTTGCCTTTTTGTAATTCATACTTTGGGGAATCCTTTCTCGGTTTAGAACCTTCAATTTTTTTTAGGTATGTTTTTTTCCTCAAAATTTCGAGCAGTTCTTTGGGTGCTCCAGAACGTCTCCCACATTCTTTCTTGGTGAGTTTCTATACATAAAAGCCCCCGAAAGTTTGTCAACTTTCGGGGGCGGGGAAACAATCAGTTATTGTTTGTTCCACAGGAACGAATTCTTGAATTTACCTTGACGAACATTGAGAATGTAGGAACCGGCGGGGATGTGTTCCAGGGAGATCCAATGTGTTCCTAGGGATAGATTTTTCTGCTGGGAGAACACCTTTTTCCCGTTAGCTGAATAGATTCCCCATTCAATGGGGTGGCTCTGGGTAACTTGTAATAGAATGCCATTTCTTTGAGCTTGTACACGGAAAGGCGTCGTCGGAGTCTTAACGGCTATCGGCGATATATTATACTCTTCTTTATTGACAGCCAAGGCGCTATCTCCGATTATAATCGTAATGGAATTTTCGAAGGCTTCGTACCGATCGGTTTCAGGGGCTGACGCTTTGATAAAAATAATTGCGTTTTCCGTACCGGCTTGGATTGTTGTGCCGACTTTTGAAAGATAGGGGGTTGTTTCCGCTCCGTTGTAGGTGTAGGAAACGAAAATTTGTTCGCTAGCAATAGTTGTGTCTGGAAGCGTATTGGCGACAGATGTTGCTCCCAAGGCCAATGTTTGGGATTTGAACTTGGAATGAAGTCGTTGTTGCCCTTTGGCGAAAGAGATTGTTATCGTGTCGTCTAATGCACGATAGCCGGTGACTGCCGGAGCCGTTACCCGCAATTTCCCTTCGCCTAAGGTCGTTGTAAATTCGACAAAAGTGACTGTTGAGTTGAGGGCGCTATAGCAGTATTTTGAATTGATGCAGGTTCCTTGTTTGACCGTGAAAATATCGGGACTTAAAGATTGGAACGAGAGTTGTCCTCCTTGAATCGTTGTTGTCGATGTGGTCAGTATGGATTCAAAATCGTTTGTTCCCGTGTAGTTGACCATCGAATGATTTTGCGAACAAGTACCGCCGAATCTACATATAAAATCCGAAAGCCCGGAAACGGTCTGCTTCGGTTCCTTGTTCACCGTGACGATGGACTTGGAACCATCGTTTGCTGTGAGAATTGTAAAACCTGCCGAGAGAATGTTGAGCGTTGAACCGTTAACGGTTGCAACGGCTTCATCGCTGGATGTATAGGTGCAGCCCGATATTAACGCAACAGTCCCTGCTGTTTCCGTAACAGTCGTGTTTTCGATATGACAAGAACCGCTAGTGTTTCCCGCGATGAGGGAATCTTCCCAGGCGCTTTTGTGCGAAGTCAGGTAGTTTTTGACGATTGTGCCCGATGCCGTGTACGAGGCGTTGTTTAGGTCTTCTTGGCTGGTCAAAAAGTCGCTTCCGGCGAACATGGCGGATTGTTCGGACTTGTTGTCCACAGAACTCGTATATTGACGGAAGCTCCAATTGCAGTTGCTGATTTTGTTTGCTTCCATAAAGGAAATCCATGCTTCCGTATTGCTCTCGTTCGGGGAACCGTTTCCATCGGCACTTGTCGTTCCCCATTCCGAAATGAAAACTGCGTTGCCGCTGTTCATGGCGGCTGTCAATCTGGAACTGAACGTATCTTTCGTGTGTGTTGCGGCGTAAAAATGGAAAACATAGGCGATGTTTGTCGCATTGACACCGCCATAAGAACTCATTTGCGACCAGGATGGCGTTCCTACGAGGATCAGGTTTTGCGTGTATTGGCGGATGCTTGATGAAATGTCGTTTGCGTAGTTCTGGATGGTTGACCAGGAGGTTTTGACCGGTTCATTGTAGATTTCAAAGATGACATTGGGAACATTGGCGTATTTTTGTGCCATCTGGGTAAAAAATTCCTTTGCTAAGGCCTGTTCGTTTTCTGCCCGGTGGCTGTGCCAGTCGATGATGATATAGACATCGTTTTCGATTGCCGTTTCAACCATTTTGTCTATTTTTGAAATGTATGTCTCCGGCGAGGTCTTATAGGAATAGCCCTCGCTCATTGCGTTTTTTGTTCCTCCATCGCTATCGTAATATTCGATGCCCATGGCAAAGCGGAAAATGTCAATGTTTAAGTTCTGGACAGCCCAAGAAATGGCATCTGCCGTGTAATATTGGAGACCTGTCGCATCGGACCAGAAAAGGCTCATGCCGCGAAGCATCGCCTGTTTGCCGTTTGAAAGGCTTACAACTTTTCCAGCGCTTGTGCCCAAGGCTCCGTAGTTTTGCACGGGACCGACACGGAGCGGTTTGGCGGACAAGGCGTCGGCGGAGATGGACTGTGCGTAGGCAAGCGCGCTTGCCAAAAGGATTTTGGTGAATCTATTCATAAAACTCCTTGATTTACTCAATCTTGAAAAATCTTATCTGTGAAATTTCAAGAATTGGGAACGGTTGTCCGATGTAAGGCGCAGAATATAAATGCCTTTTCTTGGGGCGAGTTCTGCGATGAAAATCTGTCCTGAACCTTGTACGGATTTTGTAGAAAGCAGAGTTCCATTCAAATCGAAGACGCTCAATTTCGCATTACTTGATGCTTGATAGAAGATGATGTTGTTTTCTTGGGTCAAGGTCGCTTTTGGGGTAGAAAATTTTTGCGTATGAATCGAGTTTATGCCGTTTAATGCGGATATGACATTTCCGTTTGCGTCAAACAGATTAATGTCTTTGAGGGCAAACGAGGCGAAGCCGGCTTTCTGCATTTTTACATCGAATTTAATTCCGCGGACCGCTTTGAGAACATCTTCTGCGCTGATAACACCGTTGAGGTTCGACCAGTCGGCAAAGCGGAGCGTGTTGAAATCTTTATTGGAATTATAGGTGATGTCAATGTCGATGGTCCGCCAGTCTTCAGTCGGGTGCAGATAGATGCCTGGTTCCGCTCCTTCCTTGTCTTGATTTAGAGTTTCCTGGTCTAGCAGGGCGAATCGCATCACGCCTTGGCTCTTGTAGGTAATGCGGATGCGGGTAAGGTCGCTCAAATCGTAATAGTTTTGCATGGAATCAAAGGAACAGGCGACACCGGCAAACGGGTATTGTTCTCCGCCGCCTTCATAAGGAGGTTCCGAGGCGATGAACGCTTCCATGGCGATGTTGTAGGATCCGTCCGCCTGTTGATAGATTGCCGAACTACCCGAATCGGGGAACATTGCGGTCGTTCCCAAAACGGGGGATGTGTATTTGTCCGAATAGGCTCCCCATTGAGTGAGTCCCGAAATCGCGGCTCCGTTGTTTTTCGGTTGCAGAACGCCTTCCGGTTCCTTTGGTGTAAGGACGTTTGCGGAATTCGGCGTGAAGTCCGTATAGCCGGACATGTCGTAAAAGTTTGGCAGATTTCCGGTCAGGGTAAGCAGATAGAGAATGTTCAGAGTTGCTGCGAAATAGTTTTCTCCGTTGCTTGCCGTCAAAGACGTTTTTCCGTCGGTATGGATCAGCGTATAATACAGGTTTTCGAGGTAGGATTTTGGATTGTCCGCCGAGAGCATGGAAAGTCCTAACCCTCCGGTATAGGTTGACGATACGAAGACGCTTTGATCTGATGTTCCGTCAATACTGTATCCGGGAAGAATCAGCCCCGCGTAGCCGTATGTCGTGGAATCCAACCATTCGATAATCGCATCGTTTGCGTCCTTTGCCTGAGAATTTCCATACCATGCGTAACCCCAAGCTGTTCTCCATGGAGTCCGCGCCGCATCGTCATAAAAGCCGAGATAGCCTCCAGAAACAGATGCGCTTGTCTGAACAGGCTTGTGTGTATTCCAATCGCACCAATCGGGCATGAGACCCGTTGTCGCGTTTTGGCATTGACGCAAATGGGACATGGTGGTTGTAATAGCGGTCTTCCAGAAGATGTCGCTTGTCACTTGGTAAAAAAGATCAAATGCTGCGACACATGAGTAGCTCGGATTGAATGCTTCGTTCCAGTTGCTGCCCGGACGAATGCTTCCATCGCTTTCCATGTCGTTTGATTTTATCCACGCGATGAGCTGTTTTGCTTCGTTTAGATATGCTTCGTTATTCCATTGTTTGGATGCCATGATAAGCGCCAAAGCTGCGTCAAAATCAGCATCGCTTGCGCTTCCGCTGGAAATATTATTTGTGTAGTTGTCGATTTGCCAGTCCATGCCTTGACCGCTCCAACTGGAGCAACCGCTGCCGTTGAGCCCTTTGCCATAGCATTTCCAGTATTTCCAAAGTTTGTCAAATTCTGACTGGTAGTCGGTAGATGTATTGGACATATAGACCATTAGGAGCATTCCGTAGGCGATGCCTTCCGAAACGGTCAATTCCGAATGGGCGTTCGGGCTGATAATTCGCGCTGTGCCACTAGGCATGGTCTTGTTTGCGTTTTCGGAAGCGCCTTCATATTTTTCGTAAAAAGTTCCGGCTTCGATGTACCAAGCTTGCTTCCATGTGGTGAAATGGCTTAAAATCTTATCGGTGCTAGCCGATTGGAACGTGTTCCCGTAAGGATACGCCTTATTTTGTGGAAATGGGAACTGGGGATTTCCCGCATAGGTTGCAGAAATGGCCGTAAAGCTTAGAAATAAAAGGGTTTTGGATAGATTTTTCATAATGGCTAAAAATAAATTAATGTTCCCGGAATAGAACGATTTTTATGGATAAAAAAAATAAGACATATTTCCCTCCAAGGTCGGATAATTTGAAAAATTCTGTAAAAAAAAAGAAACAATGTTGCGGATTCTTCTAAAAAAAGGCGCTTTTGTAAAAAAAACACAGCGGTCAAAAAAAAAATCCCTTTTTTCTGGAAAAAAAGATATATTAGTTCGCAAAAGACCCTTTTTGGGTTGTCACATTAACAAGAGAGAGAAGAATATGAACAAGAAAATCTTAGTGGCTTCGGCGGTCCTCGCTGCTGTCGGCATGTCTTTCGGCATGGATACCTGGATCGGCGCCAATAGCGAATACCGTGTGGAAACCGGTTTCGATGATGGTTCCGATACTTATGGCTATTGGTACGACTATAACGACAATAAAGAAACAGCTGACGATGGTCCGGGAACTTCGACAATCACTTGGCCTGTTGATAAGGGAAATGCCTATTCTACAGAAGCAATGGATCCGATTATTGATGCGTGTGGCGGTGTTTGCGGTTCGGTGACGCTTGGCGGTCCGTACAAGTATCCGTTTGTCGGTGTTGGTTTCAACCTGAGCGGCGGAGATCAGGGGGGGAACGATATTTCTTCCTGGGGTGGTATCTGCATCAGCTATAAGTCCACTGGTATCGCTCCGGCGCTTGAAATTGCTCCGGAAAGTGAGTCCACCGTAACGGGTTATAACAACTACAAGGCGTCTTTGAAAATTATGGCTTCCGAGACCGTTGTTGACTTGCCGTGGTCTTCTTTCAAACAGGAAGCCGGATGGGGAACCAAGGTTGACCAGTCCGTGGTCCTTGCTAGCGCTGCCGCTATCAAGTTCAAAATTGCGGGTACTGCTGGCAAGACCACCGAGTTCAACATTGCGCAAATCGGTGAGCTTGGCAAGTGCTCTGGTTCTACCGCAATCAAGAATGTTGCTGCTGTGTCTTCGATGAAAGCATCCTTGGCTGGCCGTACGCTCGCTCTTTCCGGTGTCAAGGCTGGTGCGACGGTTGAAGTCATCAACCTCCAGGGTCAGGTTGTTTTGAAGAGCGTTCTCAATGCTTCTTCGGCTTCCTTGAACCTAGCCTCTTTTGATGCAGGCGTCTATATGGTCCGTGTTGCCGGTGCGGCTAACTTCAGCCAGAAGATTGTTCTCAAGTAATCAGAACTTTTAGCTGAATGGTTTGGAATGGAATCTGTGATGCAGATTCCATTCTTTTTTTGTAAACTCAAATTTCGCTTGCAATGAAGTTTTGCCGGAATTCCTTTGTGTATATTTGGCGAGGCTTTCCACTGCAGGATTGTCGCTTTTGGAGCTTTTATGAATTGGAAACTTCCTATTGGTTCGCTTGCCTTTTTTTTATGTGCCGGCCTGAGCGCCTGTAGTAGCGATTCGTCTTCTTCCCCAGATGAACCGATTCCTGCATCTAGCGATGATGGAGCCTGGTCGAGTCCAATTGTTTTTTCTTCCTCCTCTGCGGTAGAAATATTGCCGGAATCATCGTCTGATTTGGCACCTTTGTCTTCTAGTAGCGAGGCGATTGCGATATCTTCTTCCTCTGCCGTGTCTTCTTCTTCCTTTGTTTCTACGACGGTTGGTGAGTTGCCAGCGACTGCTAACACAGCGATTCCCGCGAACCTCTATTCGGTTTGGAAGGGCTTCCACTACACGACCCAGGAAGAGGAGGCTGCGAAATATCCGACTCTGGCTGCGGATTTCGGCGAAGTCTTCGGGACATACAACGCGCAGGGGCTTACCGCTGCCCGGGTCATCTGGTCAACCTACACGTACGCTGGCTGCATCATTGCGGAGGCGAGCGGAACGAACATGTACAAGCGCGGCTGCACGGTTTCGGAAGGCATCGGTTACGGGATGCTTATCACCCTCTTTGCCGGGGACTGGGACGCATTCAACCGCCTTTGGGTCTATAGCATGGCTTATCGGAACTCCAGCTATTCGAGCGGCAATGGGCTGATGCCGTGGCTCACGTCCTCTTTCGGTTGGGACATCGGCGACGACGCGAGCGCGACGGACGCGGACCTGGACATCGCCGCTTCGCTGGTGATCGCCTACTACAAGACGGGCAATTCAGCCTACCTGGACGACGCGCTGAAACTGATGGCCGCCATCTGGGACAACGAAATCAACCCGTCGAACCTCCTGATCTATTCGGGCGACACGCCGATGTGGAAGACGGCGGACCCGGCCTACAACCTGAGTTACTTCTCCCCCGTGGCTCTCCGCCTGTTCGCAATGGTGGACCCGAGCCATAACTGGACCGGTGTCCTCGATGCGGAATACGCCTACATGCAGCAGGTGCAGGCGGCGGGGACCGGCGTGTTCCCGGACTGGAGCAACGGTTCTGGCGTCGCCGTGGACCCGGACAACAATTCGGCGGGCAGCACCTACTGGACGTTCAACAAGGAGTCTGTCCGCATTCCGTGGCGCATCGCGTGGGACTACTACTGGTTCCAGGACGCCCGCGCTGCATCAGTGCTGAACACGTTGAACGCCTTTATCGTGGCTAAGTCGAACGGCGACCCGTCGCAGATCCCGGCAGTGAACTATTCCTACAATCTCGACGCCGGCCCCGACATTGCGGGGTCGAAGGTCCCCATCCAGTGGAGCGGAGCGTGGTGCCTGACGGGCATGGCGGGGGCGAGTGCGTGGCTTGACGCCTGCACGGGTCTCTTCAACGCCAATTCGATGCAGCCGACCGCCTCCAGCTACTATTCGGATATCCTCCAGGTGATGATGAGCCAGCTTCTGAACGGAATGTACACGAAGCCGTTCGATTGATGTCTTGCTTTTTATGTGGTTTCCGTTTGCAATGCGAATGGGAACCATATTTTCATAACCTAAAATTTCACTTGCAATAAAAAGGTTTGGCAATCTCTTGTATATATTTATATTGGAGTTTCGTTAAGGGTGTCATTTTTTTGGAGCTTTTATGAATAGGAAACTTTCTTTTGGTCTATTGGCATTGTCTGCGTTCTTTTGCCTGAACGCTTGCAATAGTGGTTCTTCTACGTCTCCTTCGCCTAACCCCGTGGATCTGTCCAGTTCTTCGAATCCATCGGCAATTGGTACCTTGCCCGCTACAGCGAATTCGGCTGTTCCCGCGAACCTCTATTCGGTTTGGAAGGGCTTCCACTACACGACCCAGGAAGAGGAGGCTGCGAAATATCCGACTCTGGCTGCGGATTTCGGCGAAGTCTTCGGGACATACAACGCGCAGGGGCTTACCGCTGCCCGGGTCATCTGGTCAACCTACACGTACGCTGGCTGCATCATTGCGGAGGCGAGCGGAACGAACATGTACAAGCGCGGCTGCACGGTTTCGGAAGGCATCGGTTACGGGATGCTTATCACCCTCTTTGCCGGGGACTGGGACGCATTCAACCGCCTTTGGGTCTATAGCATGGCTTATCGGAACTCCAGCTATTCGAGCGGCAATGGGCTGATGCCGTGGCTCACGTCCTCTTTCGGTTGGGACATCGGCGACGACGCGAGCGCGACGGACGCGGACCTGGACATCGCCGCTTCGCTGGTGATCGCCTACTACAAGACGGGCAATTCAGCCTACCTGGACGACGCGCTGAAACTGATGGCCGCCATCTGGGACAACGAAATCAACCCGTCGAACCTCCTGATCTATTCGGGCGACACGCCGATGTGGAAGACGGCGGACCCGGCCTACAACCTGAGTTACTTCTCCCCCGTGGCTCTCCGCCTGTTCGCAATGGTGGACCCGAGCCATAACTGGACCGGTGTCCTCGATGCGGAATACGCCTACATGCAGCAGGTGCAGGCGGCGGGGACCGGCGTGTTCCCGGACTGGAGCAACGGTTCTGGCGTCGCCGTGGACCCGGACAACAATTCGGCGGGCAGCACCTACTGGACGTTCAACAAGGAGTCTGTCCGCATTCCGTGGCGCATCGCGTGGGACTACTACTGGTTCCAGGACGCCCGCGCTGCATCAGTGCTGAACACGTTGAACGCCTTTATCGTGGCTAAGTCGAACGGCGACCCGTCGCAGATCCCGGCAGTGAACTATTCCTACAATCTCGACGCCGGCCCCGACATTGCGGGGTCGAAGGTCCCCATCCAGTGGAGCGGAGCGTGGTGCCTGACGGGCATGGCGGGGGCGAGTGCGTGGCTTGACGCCTGCACGGGTCTCTTCAACGCCAATTCGATGCAACCGACCGCCTCCAGCTACTTTTCAGACATCCTCCAGGTGATGATGAGCCAGCTTCTGAACGGAATGTACACGAAGCCGTTCTGAGAAAAATCCTCTTTTGGAATGGCATCCGTTCGAAATTTCGGACGGATGTTTTCGTTTTTCTCGTAAATTGAGAGTGAAATTTGTCTAGGGGAAGACTTCTTGATAACAAAAAAATAAATGTTGAAATGATTCGACAATAAAAATGTGTGTCCAAAATCACAATTGTGCGAGTAAAATGTTGTTTTGCCGATTTAAAAAAAAGTGGCGAAATTTTGCAAAATTTCACATTTACCGGCGAAATTTAAAGAATTTCGCCAAGTGTTCGGGAAAACGAAAGGGACCGGCTCCCGAGGTCGAAGTCTGGCTTTGGATTTTGATAAATTGATATGCTGACGGTTAAAATCGAGGTGTTGTATATATGACAATTTATGACGAATCTTTAGACGGCAACATGGACGAAGCTCCTCAGATCTATATCATGAAGCGTTCTGGGGAACGCGTGGCTTTTGACGGCGAGAAAATCGCGAACGCGGTTCGGAAGGCGAACGCGGAAGAGGGAATCCTTTCGGAACGGCTCTCCGAGGAGCAGATTGCGGAAGTCGTTGCAGGCATTGAAAAGGACGCTCGGAACGCGAGCCGCGATCTTTCCGTGGAAGAGATCCAGGACAAGGTTGAAAATTCCCTGATGGCGACGGGCAAGTTCAACGTGGCGCGCCTCTACATTACGTATCGCTACAAGCACAACGAGCTTCGCAAGATGAGCAACATCGACCAGAAGATTTCTGGCATCGTGGAGCGCGACAACGAAGAAGTCAAGCAGGAAAACTCGAACAAGAATCCGACGGTCCTTTCTGTCCAGCGCGACTACATGGCGGGCGAATGGAGCCGTTACTATACGGGTCGCTACCTGCTTCCGGAAGATGTGGTCACCGCCCACCGCAACGGGATTATCCATTTTCACGATGCGGATTATTTTGCGCAGCACATGCATAACTGCTGTCTGGTGAATCTAGGCGATATGCTTGACAATGGAACGTGCATCAGCGGGACCCATATCGATTCTCCGAAGAGCTTCAACACGGCGTGCACGGTCGCTTCGCAGATCGTCGCGCAGGTCGCTTCGAGCCAGTATGGCGGGCAGACGATTACGATGTCCCATCTCGCGAAATATGTCGATATCAGCCGGAAGAAGATTGCCAAGCGTCTCAAGGCGGAATTTACGGTTGCCGGTGTCGATGTGGAAGATGACAAACTGAAAAAAATCGTCGAGGACGAGGTCCGCCGCGAAGTGGAATCCGGTTGCCAGACGATTCAGTACCAGCTGATCACGCTCCAATCGACGAACGGCCAGGCGCCTTTTGTAACTGTGTTCCTGTACCTGCATGAGGTGCCCGAGGGACAGATCCGGGACGACCTCGCACTAATTATCGAGGTGATGCTCCGCCAGAGAATCCTCGGGGTCAAGGATAATCGCGGCTTTTACATCACTCCGGCATTCCCGAAGCTCATCTATGTGCTGCAGGACGATAATCTGGAAGAAGGTTCCAAGTATTTTTACCTGACGAAACTTGCGGCGGAATGCACGGCGAAGCGGATGGTCCCCGACTACATTTCGGAAAAGATTGCGCTTTCGCTCAAGGGGGACTGCTATCCGTGCATGGGATGCCGTTCCTTCCTCACACCGGACCGCTTTACCGATGCGGGCAAGGGAAATTTGGGAAATGCGAAAAATTACGTGGAAGGCGTGCACAAGTATTATGGGCGTTTCAACCAGGGCGTCGTGACGATTAACCTGGTCGATGCGGCGTGTTCTTCGGGCGGGGACGAGCAGAAATTCTGGGAAATCATGGAGGAACGCTTGAACCTTTGCCACAAGGCTTTGCGTCTGCGCCACAAGCGTTTGCTCGGGACGCCTTCGGATGTCGCGCCGATTCTCTGGCAGGACGGTGCGCTGGCGCGCCTCAAGCCGGGCGAAGTTATCGACAGGCTGCTCTATGACGGCTATTCGACGCTTTCTCTTGGGTATGCGGGTCTTGCGGAGTGTGTCTATTACATGAAGGGCGTTTCGCATACGAGCGCGGTGGGCGAGACTTTTGGACTCAAGGTCATGCAGCTTTTGAACGATTCCTGCTCGGCGTGGAAAAAGGCGGAGAACATCGACTATTCCGTCTATGGAACGCCGCTGGAAAGCACGACGTATAAGTTTGCGAAGGCTCTCCAGAAACGTTTCGGCAAGATTCCGCACGTTACCGACAAGAACTATATCACGAACAGCTACCACATTCATGTGACGGAAGAAATTGACGCGTTTGACAAGCTGTCGAAGGAAGCGGAATTCCAGAGGCTTTCTCCGGGCGGGGCAATCAGCTACGTGGAAGTTCCGAACATGCAGGACAATTTGCCCGCGGTGCTTTCCATTATCCGACACATTTACAATACGATTCTCTATGCGGAACTGAATACGAAGTCCGACCTTTGCGACATGTGCGGCTATACGGGGGAAATTCGCGTGGTGAAGGATTCGACGGGGAAGCTCGTGTGGGAATGCCCGAAATGCGGAAACCGGGATCAGTCGAAGATGCATGTGGCGCGCAGAACGTGCGGCTACATCGGGACACAGTATTGGAACCAGGGACGGACTGCCGAAATCGCCGACCGGGTCTTGCATATCGGCGTCGGGGAAATTCGGAATGCCGATTCGGAAAGCTTGAATTCCAACGCGGCAAACCACTAGGCACCTTATGAACATAGGGCAAATTTACAAGGCGGACTGTGCGAACGGAACGGGCATTCGGGTCTCTCTGTTCGTTTCCGGCTGCATGATTCATTGCAACGGCTGCTTTAACACGCAGACGTGGAACTTTGATTTCGGAGTCCCCTACGACCAGGAAATCGAAAACCGGATTCTTGCGGAACTCGCCAAGGATTTTTACGAGGGGCTCACGATTTTGGGCGGTGAGCCTTTTGAAGAATCCAACCAGCGGGAACTGGTGAAGCTTATCCGGAGAGTTCGCACGGAACTTCCGGCGAGAAATATCTGGATGTATTCGGGATATGTCTATGACAGGGATTTACTTCCTGGCGGGAAAAGGCATTTCGATGTGACGGATGAAATTCTGGATTCGATCGATGTGCTGGTCGATGGACCGTTTGTCATTGGGCAGAAAAACATGATGCTCAAGTTCCGCGGATCCGAAAACCAGCGGGTTCTCGACATGAAGGCGACGCGCAAAGAAGGGCGGGTCGTGCTGAAAGAACTGTAATCTTTTTCTGGAAAGTCTCGGGATGGATTCTATCGAGGTCTTTGACCTCTCCAGAATGACAGCGGATATAAACGCTTTTCTGTCATCCTGGAGTGTAGCAATGCGGAGCGACCCTTTTCCGCCTGACGGCGGATGTGCGCCTACCCGGCGAGGGGCTAGGTAGGGGGACCTTTCCGAGTTGCGAAGGCCAAGGTCCCCCTTCCTTGCAACCACCCCCAAGGCCACGCTGAGTCAGAGCTTAGAGCTGATTCTATCACTCCCTTCGGTCGTTCCAGAATGACGGTGTACGAAAACGGTTCGCTTCACGGACAACTCCACTCTCCACATTCCACCTTCCACACTCAAAGCTTAAACGTCCGCGGTTCTAAGTTCTATCAACTAAGCTCTGATTACAGCGAATGCAGCTTGCTGACGAAGTTTCGGCTTACAGGAATGACCGTGTGATCTTTGTCGTGCAGCTTGATGCAGAAGTGTCCATTTACCAGGCGCTGGTATTCCGCGATGGCGTCGATCGCGATGAGATGGGCGCGGTGGACGCGGACGAATTGCGCAGGGTCGAGGCGTTTTTCCAGATCGATCAGCGGCGTGCTGATGATGAACTTGCCGCTTGAAGTATAGACGGTCGTGTATTTTTCTTCGCTCTGGAAACGGAAAACGTTTTCAAGGGGAATGAGGATGGTTCTTTCCCCAATTTTTGCCTGGATTCGTCGAAGATATGGCTCGTGCGTCCCGGAATTTCTCGACTGGAGCTTTTCCATGGAAACTTCGGGCTCTGCGTCTTCGCTGAGAAATTTTCCCAGACGGCGAATCTTGTCCATGCATACGGCGAGCCGTTCGTCTTCGATGGGCTTTAGCAGATAATCGACGGTATCCTCGGCGAAAGCCTTGAGCGCATATTCGTCGTAAGCCGTGGTGAATACGACTAGGGGATCTTCTTCGCTGTCGATTTCCTTGAGGACGTCGAAGCCGTTCTTGTCGGGCATCTGGATGTCGAGAAAGACAAGGTCCGGGTGGAGCGAGCGGATTTGTGTCACGGCTTCGCTTCCCGTGCTGGCTTCGCCGACGATGGTCACCAGGTCGGAATAAGGTTCGAGAAGTCTCCGCATCCGCATCCGGGCTAGAGGTTCGTCATCGACAATCAGGGTCTTGAATAGCATAATTCAAATATAAATCGTTTTGAAAATTCTAGAATAGGCCTTCGATGAAAATGATGAGGAAGAGGACGGGAAGCACGAAACGGAAATAGTTCTTGAACCAGTGCGGAATCTTGAATCCTTCGCCCTTGTTCGCTTCGGCGATGTAGTTGTCAAATCCCCAGCCCCACTTGGTGACGCAGAAGAGGAGATAGACGAGGGAACCCAGCGGGAGCAGAAAGTTCGATACGATGAAGTCTTCGGAATCGAGGATGTCCTTACCCCCGAAGAATTTTACGTCGCTCAGGATGTTGTATCCGAGGGCGCAAGGAATCGATGTGACAAGGACTATCGCGAGGCAGACGAGGGTCGCTTTTTTGCGAGTCCAGCGGAATTCGTCAAGGCATCCCGACAGCAGATTTTCGAAGACGGCGAGGACGGTAGAGAAGCTCGCAAATGTCATGAAAAGGAAAAATGCCGCACCCCAGAAGCGTCCGCCGGGCATATCCAGGAATACGTGGGGAAGCGTGAGGAAGATGAGGCTTGGACCCGCGTCCGGTTCGATGCCATAGGAAAAACAGGCGGGGAAAATGATGAGGCCTGCGGACAGGGCGACGATCGTGTCGAGAATGCAGATGCGCATCGCTTCACCGCCGAGTGTGTATTTGTCGGAAGTGTAGGAACCGAAGATTTCCATGGCTCCGACGCCTAGCGAAAGCGTAAAGAAAGCCTGGTTCATCGCGGCGGTGATGACATGTCCGAGTCCTTGGCGTTGGACATTTTCAAGGCTCGGCAGCAGATAGAATTTGACGCCTTCCATTGCGTTTGGAAGGATGAGGCTGTGGACGGCGAGAACGGCGATGAGAATGAGAAGTCCTATCATCATAACCTTGGATACGGCTTCGAGTCCCTTTTGGATGCCGAAACTGTTGATGATAAATCCGAAGAGAACCGTTATCGCCATGCCGAGAAGCATTTGCACCGGGCTTCCGAGCATGGTGCCGAAGACATTCCCGACTCCGTCTGCGGTGATGCCTGCAAAGGCTCCGGACGAGAACTTGAAGAAGTAGTTGAGCATCCATCCCGAAACGGTCGTGTAATACATCATGAGCATTAGACAGCCGAGGAAGCAGAAGTAGCCGTGGATGTGCCATTTGCTGCCCTTGGGTTCGAGCGCCTTGTAGCCGGAAACGGCTGTTCGGTGCGAGGCGCGGCCCACGGCGAGTTCCATCGTGAGAACAGGCGCTCCCATGAGGATGAGGGCTAGCAGGTAGAAAAGAACGAAGATTCCTCCGCCGTTCTGCCCGACGAGAAACGGGAATTTCCAGACGTTTCCGATACCGATTGCGCATCCCGCGGCGACGAGAATAAATCCGAGGCGGGACTTGAAACTTTCGCGTTCCATAATTTCCTCACTTTAACATTTGAATGATTTTTTCGTGTAAAATTCCGTTGGAAAACAGGACCTGTTCGCCATCGACAAAGCGTACCGGGCTTCCGGAAAGTTCCGAGACGGAACCGCCCGCTTCCCTGACGATTAGAGCGATTCCGGCGATGTCCCACGGGTAGCTCATCGTCATCACGAACGCGTCGAGCGAGCCTTGCGCCGTAAGCGTCCCTTCGACGACCGCGCTGCCGTAGCACTTGACCCGTGTGCAGTTTTCCGCTTCGCGCTGGAAGTTCTTCAGGTTTTGCTCATTGACGCTTTCCCAGTTTCCGACGTTGAAATCCCCGTTCGAAACGATTGCCTTGGAGAGGTCGCTGGTCTCGCTGACGTGGATGCGCTTGCCGTTTGCAAAAGCTCCGCCGTTTTTGATTGCGGTAAATGTTTTCCCGAGGCCGGGAAGGCTGATGGCGGCGACAACAGGTTCCGCTCCGCTTTCCGAATGCTCGACTAGTGCGACGGAAACGCCCCACAGGGGAATGCCGCGACTGAAGTTTACCGTGCCGTCAACCGGATCGATTATCCATTCGAATCGAGTTCCTTCCTTGACGTGTCCCGCTTCTTCGGTGCGGATGGAATGTTCCGGGAATTCCTCCCGGATGTGCGAAACGATGATGCGCTCGCTTTCGATATCCGCGGACGTGACAACATCTTTCGGGTTCTTGAAGCGGATGCTTTCAAGATGCCGCTGCATCTGGAGAGCCTTTGCGCCGGCTTCTTCGGCAAAGGCTTTCGCCCTTTCTAAAATCTTGGAAAAATCCATGGCGGAAAATGTAAAAAAAAGACGGATTTCTGCCTTTCAATGAAGGTGGAATTTGACGTTAAACTTGCATGTTCAATTTCTCAAATGAACTTTTGGTTTGCCGTTTTCAATCCGGATGTTTGTTGCATCGCCCGTAGCGGGCGTGCCGTTGAGTTTATAAATTAAAAGTGACGATTGCTTTTTGCTTGAATGCCCCTTCTGAACATTTCCTATTGAAGTAATTTCTTTTTCAAAAGCCTCTTTTGTAAAACATGTATCTGTGTGCCGATAATACATCGGATACGGATAGGGTACCGGAATAAAAGGATCAAATTTGGGTGTCCCTTCGTCTTGAAATTGGCACTGCACTTGGAACGATTCGCAACGGAGGGCTGGAGCCTGTAAAAGCCGACAATAAGCGTAATACGTAGAGTCTTTTTTATATACAAAGAAAATGGAATCTATGCTTTCCTCGATTTTAAAAGAGCCGTGATAAAAAAAACGATGTTCGTTGGTTGCGTAGTCTTTAAGACGAGTTTTCTGTCCTTTTAAATGGATAAAAATTGTTGAATCATTCAAGTTTAATGTGGAATCAAAAATAAATTTATTTGTCCTTTGAATCCAAATCGAATCTGTCCGGGCGCAAGTCGTATCCATCAACACATCGAATTCATTTGCACAATAGGCGCTGTCTAAACTTGGACACAGCACAAATCCGTACCATAAAGAAAAGAAAATGTTTTTTCCTGTTGGCGCGTCATAGAGATCTAAACCCGTTGAAGCTCCCCAAAACAATCCGTTTTCATTAAAGATAAAGTCCAAGGAGTCCGCTACCCAAGAATATGAGTTCCAAAGACCGGTTGTATTGACTTCGCTTGAATCCTTGGAACAATACTCGGTAGAGGAACAGGGAAATCCCCCAAGAACCTGGTTCCAAGTGCCCGCAAACAAGAATAAATGAAATCCCGCAAAGGCAATAAAAATAATCCGTTTCATTTCTCACCTCTTATTTTTCTTTTGTGTTGACTGAAAAAGTAGCGGAAGGAAAGGGTTTGGAATACGCTCTATTCTTGATATTTCAAAACCATATCCCTGAACGCCATCATTGTCGCTGTCAAGGATTACCTTGATTTTTGAAGACTTCACACGAATCCGCTTTCCGGCAAGCGCACTTCCCGTATAGATTCCCAAAAGTTCATTATTCGCATTATACAGGGCAATCGAGTCTCCCGAACCGACAAAAGTTTTCTCGCCAAAGGTTACAAAATTTTCCAGATTGCTTCCAAGGACGTATTCACATTCCAGACGGCTTTGCGGAGCGTAGGGATGCACGATTTGGCAAGATGATTCATATAGCGCAAAGTCGTTCACGATCGAGGCCACTTGGGCGTTCCCGGTGGAATCATTCCCATCCTGGATCGATGTTCCCCGAACGACGACCTGCCATGTTCCGCTCTCGGGATTTTCGACATCGACCACTTCCACGTTGTTCAAATGGTCAAAGCATTCGTACCGCAACTCGTCATTTTTTCCGCAATACCGCTCGGCGTCCCGAACATCCGATTTCCGGATTTGTTCGATCCCCGAACGGACTTTCGGGTCGTCGGACAGGCTGCCGTCCGAATTGATGTTCTTTGTCGGCAACGGTTCCAATCTCCAAGGAAAATAATACTTGCCAGAAGGAGAAATCAAATAAAGATCCAGGTCGTTCTGCAATTTTGGATTTAGAAAAGCTTGAGGAGCTACAATGGCAGCAAGGGAATCCAAACCAGGAGCATCATCCCATACGACGGTCGTGCGCAATGCCGGCATGCCACTGGGAACATCAAAATTCCAGCGGATTTCCTTTCCGTGTTCCAGTTCAAATTCACGAAAACGGTTAAATCTTTTGGCCTGCAAGTCGAAGTCATCAACAACGGAAAGCGCCTTCTTTCCGTTCACCTTTCCCCAGCCTGTGGCAAAATCGGGACCTTTACCATATTTTACAAGGTGCAAAGTTCCATCGTTTTCAGCCGAAAAAATATCCGGAGCAGGACCTCTGGCGCAACCGATTGTGTCCGCCATGTCTTCCGCGGTATGGATAAGGATGGCCTTGGCCGTGGAGTTTCGCATCGAGTTTTCATTCAATGGCTGCCCGGTCTTTTGGGAGTAGCGTTGATACATCAGTGCCGCTATTCCGGAAACAAACGGAGCGGACATTGAAGTTCCGGCTTCTTCGGCATAACATTCTCCATTCGGAGCATCGCACGGAACGCTGGACATAATGCCACGTTCATAGCTAAAATCAAACCGTAAATAACGCGTATTTATTGAATTTTTCGACCATTTGAACCGAAGCGTTTGGTATTTTTCAGACAAGTTCCATCTGATGCCAACCGATTGATAAGAATTGAACTCATAGAACCCTCCATGTGAGGATGACAGATAGAGATTTCCATTTAAATATAACTGCGATATATTCGCGCCAAATCTAACGCGAAATTCGAAAACATCGTTTTTCCTTATCGGTAAAGAATCGATTCCTAGTTCTGATAACCGCCATGTCGCATAGCTTGAACTTTCCGACGGACGGAAATCGGACCACTTGAGGGAGAATCCTCCGTTAGCTTCCGAATCAGCGACTTTTTCGACCGAGGAAACAAATTGTTCAGATGGGGGCGGAAGCGAAGATAGATCGATAATGAAATAGGGTTCATCGGAATTTTCTCTAAAAAGCTTCAGCTGATCAAAATAAGCAACGAAAGGCTTTTTGGTGTCAAAAGAATATTCCGCTGTGGAGCCAGGCGCCATAACGTCCGGCTTGATTCGTCCGTCCCAAGTCGGTCCCATCGATGAATTGCCGTTTCGGATTCCGGTAAGGCTTGAATAGTTTCCGACAACAAGAGCGTTCTTTGAATTGAATAGGATGGAATGGTAGCCTCTTTGAAAGCTGTAGTTAAAATACAGATTTATATCTTGAGACCTTATTCCGTTGTTTCCCGCTGCGGCAACATACAGTTTGGACAAGGTGTCTCCTTTAGATGTTGTGTCCTTCCAATTCGTAAAGATCCAGGAGTCAACACGTTGATTGCGTTCTCCATAGTAGTTAAACGGAGGGTCATTTTCCATATAGGTGTGAGAGTGGTTTACAACGTGACCGACTTGTGCTCCATAAAAGCCGTTTGAAAAAAAGTGAACCTTGGGGGCTATTCCGCGATATTGATACTTAGAGGCGGCTCCGTTTCCGCCAATGATTCCGGCAACATGCGTTCCATGCTTGGAATTTCCTAAACTGTTTTTTTTATCCGAAAAATTTTCGTCCGGGCGAAGAATCCGTTTAATCTTGACTCCTGCGGAATCTTCGTTGAAATCGGGGTGGCTAAAATCGACGCCCGCATCATAGACCCCGACGACAATTCCCTCTCCCGTATATTCCGCATCGTTTAGCCATTCCAGAGTCGGGAACGGTTCCTGCAAGGCTTTTTTCCAAATGGAATCGTTTTGAAGTTCCGCGATGTGCGTCGCTTTGCGACCGATGTCGTTTGTTGGCGCCCCGTAACGTACGACCGAAACGCTGTTCAGATCCGTGTGGCCGGTCAGGCATGAAACTCGACTGAACGGAAAATCGGAAAGAACAACGGTCCTGTCGATTTCCACATTCGATCCTCCGCAAGTTTTCACGATCTTGCTGCATTCCGTTATGGAAACATCGGCCCAGCAGCCGATTTCCAGTTCCAGCGTGTCTTTGCCAAAATCCTGTTCGGAAAGGCGTAACGTCAGTTCGGTAGAGTCGTCCACACCGAACGCGTTGAAAAATTCCGAGACAAGAGAATTCAGAGAGTTTTTTGAAATCGGAGACATCGCTTTGCAAAGAATTAGGCTCTTTCCCTGGTAAGCGCCAGCGGAAAGTTTTCGGACACCCGCGATTTCCAGCAGCGTCCTTTCCTTTGATGTCAACGGCGTATCCTTTAACAGCCAGAATCTTCCAGACAGGGAATCTTCATAACCTGGAACAAATTTTTCGATGATGAAGTTTTTCCCGCGTTCGCTCCATAGAATTTTGTCCGTTTTCCGGCTTCCATAAACCGGATCGCTTCCCCACAGCAGGTTGTGCGAAAGATCGTAAACCGCCACAAAATGATTCGGTTCCAAGATATTTGGGCTTTTCTGGTGCGAATAATTTTTTGAATCGGACCATTTTGCCCAGTCCTTTCGGTAAATTCGAAAGTTGACTTGAAGCGTATCGTTTGGCGGAAAGAGACCGGATATGCGAATTTTCAGGACCGTAAAATCGTCTGTGGAAAGTGTTGATATTTTACCAGAAAAGGGAAAAGACACATAATCGATTGCGCCGGTCAAGACGGAATCCGCGGGAATCTGTCCGTAGTGGACTCGGTTGCAGGCGGAATCGTTTCTTCCTTCGCAATAGTCCTGCCACGAATTTTGCGCAAAGTAACGGATTTCCGGGTTGAGAATTGAACGATCGGTCTGATTTATCAGGGAAAGTCTGTATTCAACCCAGTTCCATTCCGTACGATGACGCTCTGACAAAAGCTGAATTTCAGGCAAGGATGCCGCGCAAGGCCACGCAAGTAAAAGCGCGTTCAACAGCATAAGTCGAAATGGACGGAACATCTCAATTTCCTACGATGGAAATAGCCTGCAGGAGAATTCCGCCATATTCCGTTGAATTTACTTTGTGATAAATCACCCGGATCAAGTTCCGGTTGTTGGAAGCAGACAAGGCTATGGCGCCGGAGAGCGTCATCGTTAAAGCGTCCGTATGATATCGTTCGCTTTCAATCAGAAAAAGATGCAGCTGATTTGTCGTGACATTGTCCGAAGCTCGAACCGTACTTAAAGATGTCGTCTGAATTGAGGAGCACAGCGAATCGGTTCCCAAATAAAAAGATATGGCATTTTGCGTATTGTTCACATCAAAAGCTAAATGGCAAACATATCCCGTCTGTGTACAGGATTTTTCGGGAATACCTGGCATCGAATTGTTTGCGTTGCAAATTTCCGAGGAAAATGCGAAAGCGATGAATAATGAAATTAAGGTCAGTACTCTTTTCATCCGTAATTCTCCATATAAATTACTAATATAATTAGATATCTGTGTGATAATTAAAACGTTAAGATTTTTTTTACTTGAAAGAATCTTTTGTGCATTCCTTTGGGTTTTTCTCCGCGCCCGCTTTCTCAAAATTCTAAATTTTCCGCTATGAAAAAATGGACTTGCTTTTTTGTTTTGTGCGCAATTTCCTTGGCGTTTTCTGCAGAGTGGGCGAGCGATTACAATTCGATGATCGCGTTCCAGAAGGATCAGAACCGGGCAGGCTACGTGAAGCCGGTCGCCACTTATATGGGAACGGTTCTCAACGGCAGCTGGGTCTCGAGCGCGACGCTTGATCGCGGACTTTCCTTTGAAGCGGGACTTCCTTTCCAGATTGCCTTCGTGGAATCGGGCGACCGTTCATATCATGCAGCTTGGGGCGAGACGCCGACGATTTTCGGTTCAAAGGCGGATTACGGTCTCGGGGGAAACGAAGATTTGCATGGGCTTTCCGTGTTCACCTTGCCGTATCTCCAGCTGGGTTTGGGCTTTTACTATACGCGCCTTGCTTTCCGCGGCATGTACTTTCCTTCGGTGAGCGAACTGAAGGGCTATCACCTGCTCTCTTTCGGAATCCAGCACAGCTTTGGACATTTCTTTATCGACAAGCTTCCTTCTGCGTTGAAGGATTTTGACGTGAGCCTTTTCTTCGGATACAATTCCGCCTACATCGGATACGCTCCGGACAAGTGGAGCGGTCGGATGGATTTGGATTTCGGGACGACTTATACGGCGATCGTCTTTGGATACAAGCCCGTTCGGATGGTGGAACTGATGCTTTCGCTCGGCTACCAGACGGTTTCGATGGACGCTAGCGGCGAGATGGACGCTTATGCGAAGGACGGCGCCTACCAGGGAAAAGTGAAACCGGATGTGAGCCTCTCCGGACGCGGCGGATTCCGGCTGGGGCTTGAAGTCTCGTTCGCCTTTGGCGAGACATTCCACCCGGTTGTCGGATACAACCTGGGCGCGAACAGCTCGCTCAACGCGAACATCCTGTATTTCAAGCAGTCTTTCCATATCGGGGAATCCGAGAAAAAAGATTCGGTCGAAAATCACGTCATCCAGGAATCCGAAGAAGATCTTTCGACAGAAAAGTCACGCTGAGCGGTTTTGCCGTGATATTCTCCGAAGCGATTCAAAAGAGACTTTCGGAACTTCCGATGCGTCCGGGCGTTTACCTGATGAAGAACGCCGGCGGAAAGGTGATTTACGTGGGAAAGGCGAAGGTGCTTTCCCGTCGGGTCCGCAGCTATTTCGATGGAAGGCCCAAGCCGGGACATCGGGCGGCGATGCTCATGCTGCCGCATATCCGGGACATCGAATGGATTGTGACCGATACGGAAGCGGAAGCGTTCATCCTTGAAGCGAACCTGATTCGGAAACATCATCCGGTTTACAATGTGCGTCTCAAGGATGACAAGCATTATCCCTACATTGCAGTCGATATGCGCGACCCCTTTCCGCGGATTTTTCTTTCGCGTCATGCGAGTTCCCGCTATAAATGTTTCGGGCCTTTTCCCAGTTCGAAAGCTTTCCGGACATTGGTCGATCTTTCGGCTCGGCTGTTCAAGATGCGGGAATGCAAGCTTGTGTTTCCGCTTTCGAAGCCGCAGCGTCCTTGCCTGAATTACCATATCGGGAGGTGTCTCGCACCGTGCGCCGGGCTTTGCTCCCAGGAAGAGTATGCGGAAGGCGTGAACGGAATGATGCGGATTCTCGAAGGGCGGCGGAGCGACCTGCTTTCCAAATGGACGCGCGAAATGGAAGAGGCGAGCAGGAACCTGGATTTTGAAACGGCGGCGAAAAAGCGGGATGCCATCGAAGCGTTGCAGGCGACAAATACGAACCAGAAGGCCGATACGACGGACACGACGCTCAAACTCGATGTTGTCGCGGTTCGCCGAAACGGAAACCTTGCGACTGCGGTCATCTTTGAATATCGCAAGGGAGCAATTTTTGGCCGGAGGCATTATGAACTCGAATGCGACCAGGATCAGGATGAATCCGAAATCCTTTGCGAAATGCTTTCGGGCTGGTATGAAAACGGGGAAACGGTTCCGAACGAAATCGCGGTCAGCAATCCGATCCCCGATGAAGACAGGATTCAAATCGAACTGGAACTTTCCGAGCGGACTACACACAAAGTAACGATCGGTGTGCCGCAACGCGGTGAACGCGTGCAGTTTATGAAGCTCGCCTTGGCAAATGCGGAAATGCTCCTGGTGGAAGCGCAATCGGCGGTAAAACATTTTGACGAAGTGGAACAGGGCGTTTTTGACTTGCAGCGTGAACTTGGTCTTTCGCGGACGCCGTTCCGCATTGAATGCGTCGATATTTCCCATCTGGCGGGAACGCATACGGTGGCAAGCCTCGTCGCCTTTAAAAACGGACGTCCGGACAAGGGAAACTATCGGAAGTTTATCATCAAGACGGTATCCGGAGTCGATGACTTTGCGAGTATGCAGGAGGTCCTTTCGCGGCGCATTGCGCGGCTTGAACGCGAGGGAAAGCCTTTGCCGGATCTGCTCGTGTGCGATGGCGGAAAGGGGCAGGTCGATGCGACATTGGAAATTCTAAAAAGTCTGGGACATGCTGAGCTTCCGTTGATAGGACTTGCCAAGCGTCTTGAAGAAATCGTTTTTCCCGATGACAGACCATCGATTGTGTTGCATCGGACAAGTGCCGCGTTAAAACTTTTGCAGAATGCCCGAGACGAAGCGCACCGCTTTGCGATTACTTACCAGCGGAGCAAGCGCAAGGAAGATCTGCGGGTCGCCTGGCTTGACATTCCGGGAATCGGCGATGAAACGCGCATCAAGATTCTTTCCAGATACAGAAGCCGTGAAGATTTTTTGAAGGCTCCGGTCGAAGATATCCAGCAACTGTTCGGAAAAAAGCGCGGACTTTTCATCCGGGAAAAAATAGCGGAGTATAATCCGGGCTCGGAGATTTTGTGATACGCAAGATAATCCACATCGATATGGATTGTTTCTACGCTTCCATCGAAATGCGCAAACGTCCGGAGCTGAAAAATGTTCCGATGGCTGTGGGCGGAACGGTCGAGGAGCGAGGAGTGCTTTCGACGTGCAATTACCCGGCGCGGAAATTCGGGCTTCATTCGGCGATGTCCACTTTTCAGGCATTCCGCCGTTGCCCGCAACTTGTTCTGCTTCCCGTTGATATGCCGTCCTACAAGGCAGAATCCGAAAATATTTTTAAAATCTTCCACCGCTACACGAGCCGTGTCGAAGGCTTGAGCCTAGACGAAGCTTTTTTGGATGTGACCGGAAGCGACACGCAAAACGGTTCCGCTTCTCTCATCGCCAAGGAAATCCGCGAAGCGATTTTTTCGGAATGCGGTGGGCTTACGGCGAGTGCGGGAATTGCGCCGAACAAATTCCTCGCCAAGGTCGCAAGCGACTGGAATAAACCGGATGGCCAGTTTACGATTAGCCCGGAAAATGTGGAAAGCTTTACGCGGGAACTGCCGCTTGAAAAAATTCCTGGCGTCGGCAAGGCTTGCGGTAAAAAGCTTTCCGCAAAAGGGCTTGTCCTGTGCAAAGACATTCTTCCTTTTTCGCGGAGCGAACTTGTGCGGGATTTTGGAAGCTTTGGCGAAACGCTTTACGATTTTTCTCGAGGAATCGATGAGCGGTCTGTTGTCACGTCGCGGGTGCGAAAATCCATTTCGACGGAAAATACTTTCCCGCAGGATATTTTTGGCATCGAAAAATGCGACGAAGAACTTCGGGTTCTCTATTTTGAATTTTTACGGCGCGCCAGGCGTTTTATTGAGCGGGAGTCTAAAAAAACATTTCCCGAATATCATTGCTTTGTAAAAATCAAGTATGCGGATTTCAAGACGACGACCATTGAACGCGCTTTTACGGATGTATCCTTGCTTCGTTTTTCCACGCTCCTTCGGGAACGTTGCGATTTTTCGCGAAAAGTTCGTCTGCTCGGGCTGGGAATCCGGCTGGGAAACTCCGATTGTGACGGAAACCAACTGCAAATGAATTTATTCTAACTCTTTTTTATATTTTGATATTATCGAGGGCTTTTATGATTCGACTGGTTGCTGTCTTTTTATCCCTTTCCCTTTTTATCGCTTGTGCCGCTAATCCCAAGCTGCAAGAAGTCGATGTCGAAGCGGAACTGAAAAAAAATTCCCGTGAATTTTCGGAACGCCATCCCGAGTCCGCAGGCCCGATTTCCGCTCCCGTGGCGGAGAAAAAGAATTCCATCCAGAAACCTTCGGTGATGGTTCTTCCGGCAGGGACAAAAAATTTAAACCAGAGCCTGGAAGTCTTGAATCGGGATGCCTTGGCGCGTGCTGCAGCGAGCGCTATCAACGGGTACTTGACGGAAAAACGTTATTCGGTGAAATCGATCGAAGCGTCTTCTCTTCTCAACGATGCGATTGCGCTTCAAAGCGATATTTCTGAACAGGACGAGGATTTATCCTACATCGCGAGCCTTTCTTTTGGTGCGGATGTCTATATCAAGTTCACAAGCGATATCCATCGTGGACAGATTCTCGCAAATTTGAGCGCCTATGAATCTACGTCGGGACGGATGCTCGGGACGCAGACGGCGACGGTCAACGACAATGGGACGCGAAAGGAAGAACTTGTCGCAAGCGCCATGCACAAGGCGATGCCCGGTTTAGAAAGAAAAATTCTGGCTTACTTTGAAGAAGATTCCAAAATCGGCGTTCCCTATAAAGTCATTCTAAAATTAAATCGGGGTGATGAAGAGGCTTTGTACAATCGGGTCACGCGCCTTTTGAAACAACGTTTTGCCAAAGTCCTGACCAATGCGATGACGGAAAAGACTGCCGATTTTACGGTCTATGTCAAGCCCGAGGAATGTGCGGATGTCTATGAAGTCTATGAAGCGATTCGCCAGACTCTCGGAACTTCGTTTGCCGTGAAAAAAGACAATCTCGTTCAAAAGCTCCTGATTTTGGAACTGGATTGATGATTCGCTTTTTTTGGGGAATTTTTCTTGTTGGATTTGTGCTATGCGAAGCGCGTGTCGTTTCGTTTGAAGCCGTGTCGAGCGTTTCCGCGGAGGATGCGGATAGGCAGGCTTTGTCAGGGATTGCGTTTCAAATCCAGGCTCGTGTGAATGCCTCGCATCAGACGATAAAAAGCGAAGTTTCTGGAAAAGGACAAT
Organism: Alistipes onderdonkii; assembly: GCA_963656065.1. Classification (GTDB taxonomy): domain Bacteria; phylum Fibrobacterota; class Fibrobacteria; order Fibrobacterales; family Fibrobacteraceae; genus Hallerella. The sequence continues at coordinate 84,217 of CAVKGV010000003.1, read as the reverse complement.
CGGAATTGCATACAAATTATTCCGAACAAATTAATGTCCAATCCGATGTTATGTTGAACGGAGTAGATTTTCATCGGGAAAAACTCTCGGATGGACGATGGAAATCAACAGCGGTTTTTGATACGGAAAAGGCGACGGAAAATTCTCGGCGGGAACTTCGCCAGATTCAAAAGGACGCTCTGGAATTAAAAGGGAAAATGGAATCTTTCGTTGCCCAGCAACGGTTCGACGATGCTCTGCAAACGCTTGAAAGTTTGGAACTCTTGCAGGGAAAGTTCAAAAAAATCTATGACCGAATTGCGATTTTTGAATCGCTCGATGAATCGTTTCGTTTTGGCGTGGACATTTCCCGCTTGACGGATGGATTGGCGGAAGCGATCAAGGACTTGAAAATATCCTTTGCCGGGCAGGGCGAATCATCCGTTCCTCGTTTGAACGATTCGATTTCAGTTCTTGTAAAAAACTCGCAGGGCGCTGTGAAAAATTTGGCAGTGACGGCTTCGATTGACGGCAAAAATGTTTGGACGGCAAAAACGGATTCGATGGGAATCGCGAGTTTTTTCTTGGATGTCGAAAAACTTATCCCGGGAAATCATGAAATTGTTTTCCAAATCCGATGCCCGAAGTTCAATCGGGAAAATTCAAATCTTGAATTGCGTATAAATTATTTTTCAAAAAATCAGGTATGTGCTGTTTCGTTCGTCTGTTCAGAAAATGCCGAGATCTGTGCAATCGGAAAAGAATTGCTTTTGAAAGCCGGCTTCCAATCAAAAAAGAATGCGGAGAACATTCGCCTTCGGATGAATTCTGAAAAGCGGGATGTATTTGAAGGAAATTCGCAGCAGGTCGTTCGGGAGGAATTCCTCGTGGAATTTGTTGGGAATTCGGCGACGTTTTCTAAGCGGATAAGAGGAACGGGGGCTTCGGAATTGCGTGCTCAAAAAAACGCAATTCAAAAAATCAGACCGGAAGAAATTCGAACAGCCCTTCTTCCGTTATGTAAAGGACAGAAAAAGTGAAAAGACTTCTAGCGTTGTTTTTGGTTTTGACGGTTTCCCTGCTTGCGGATGAACAGAAAAGCTTCATCGAAGATTTTGGAAAGTTCCTTTCGGAAAACGAAAGAAATTCTTATCTGGCAATCGTTGAAGAGCTGCATGCGAAGACAGGCTTTTCGCTCTATCTCTATACGGCGAGCGGAGAAGTTCGGGATGCCGCCGCATTTGCCGATTCGCTGTGCAGGGAGAAGACGAAAGAAAATTCCCTGCTTGCGGTTATTTTCTTTGACGGTTCGGCGCATCACCGCGCGTTTAAAATGTCGCCAGAGGCTGTGAAGTGGATCTCCCCGGATGCCGCGGAACGTTTGGCGCAAAAATATCTATTGCCCGAATTTCGCAAGGAAAATTATGGACACGGAATCCTTGTGTTCGGAGCGGAACTTTCAAAAAACGTTGCCCGGTTGAATGATGTCCGTTTGCTCTCGCCGATGCCGCGCCCGACAGAAGACGGGATTCCGACCATGGCGTGGATCTTGATATTCATCGTGCTTGCCGCGGTTGTTATCGCATACGCTTATTTTGTACGCCAGAGCTCCCAAGCGGAAAGACGTGGGAAAATTCGGGACTTCGGCGGCTTTCCCCACCAAAAGTTTAATTCTGGATTTGGAGATTAAAATGAAAAAGTGCTTGACTTTGCAAGAAATCATCGGCTCTTCCTGGGGCGAAAATTTTCACGAGGCTCTGGGGGACAATTTAAAGAGTGCATTCTTGCATGGGAATTGCCTCTATGAAGGCTTTGACGCACTTCACGAATCGTGGCAGGTCAGCTTTATTTTCAAGGATGTTCGCCCGAGCGATCTTTCTCTGCTGCACCGTTTGAAGCGAAAAATGAATGCGGACAATCTAAAATTCGGATTTTTCTTTTCCGAAAGTTTTATACAAACGAATCTGACGGATTATCCGCTGGAATTTTTGCACATTTCACAGAAAAACGCTCCTTTGTTCGGAGCGGCTCCGCTGGCGGATTTTATCCCGGATGATCTTTCTTTGCGTTTGGAATGTAAACGGGAACTGAAAAATCGAAAATTGCATTTGCTCGGGGAATGGACAAAAGTCCAGGCTGGGATTTCTCCGATGGACTTTTTCATTGAGTTGAATGCCGAAGTGCTTCCGGTTCTTTATGGAATTTATTTTGTGCGCAAAGGCTGCTATCCGAAAAATCGCGAAGATGTCTTTGGGGAATTTCCGATGTTCCGGATTGAAGAACCGGCCATGAATTTTAAACAGAACGAAGAACGCGCCGACGCCTGCTTTGCGGCAATGGATCAGCTGATTTCTTCGCTCTGAATTTTCTTAATCGCTTGTGGAATGTAGCGCGGCAAATCCGAAGCGAGAACTCCATATTCCGAAAGTTCTGCAGAGGCGATTTCTCCGGCGATGCCGTGGAGCTTTGCGCCGAGAACCGCTGCATCAAAAGGTTCCATCTTTTGGGCCAAAAGTCCGGCGATGATTCCGGTGAGGCAGTCGCCAGAACCGGCCTTGGCAAGCGCGGAATTTCCCGTTTCGTTGATGTGAATGGCGTTTCCGTTTGCGATGACGGTTCGGTGCCCCTTGAGAAGGACGATTGCTCCAAATTTTTGGGAAGCTTCCCGGGCAGCGTCGATGCGGTTCTTTTGAACGTTTTCTATATCGGTGTGCAGCAGACGGGAAAGTTCCTTGGGATGCGGCGTCATCACGGCCCGACCGTCAAACCGAAACGTTTCGGAAGAGTGGGAAAGCGCATTGAGAGCGTCGGCATCGAGAACGCAAAAGATTTTTTGCTTGATGAACAGCGAAAGAATTTGATTGACGATTTTTGTCAAGTCTTCAAAAGAAATCCCGATGGCGGAGATTCCGCAGCCAAAGACGCAAACGGTCGAAGGCTTCAAAATGTTTCCGATGATGGAGACGGCTTCCCTGGAAAGAATCGGCCCGGTCTGCGGAAGCGGCAAAAAAACAGCGTCGGGCATCTGGGCTGCGACCGCTTCAATGACGGGAGGAATCGCGGCGAGCGTTACGTATCCGGCTCCGACCCGAAGCGCAGACACCGAGGAAAGGTAGGCGGCTCCCCGGTAATTCAGGGAACCGGCGATATTCAGGACATTGCCAAAAGTCGCCTTGTTGGAATCTTCTTCTCGAAAAGGAAGTCTCATCGGTCGCTGCTTTCTTTTGGGATGTTTTCGAGGAAAAGTTCAAAACGCTCCAAGTCGGCGGGCGTCGTAAGCTTGTCGTTTTGTGAATTTCCCGGCACGACATAGACCGGTTCACCGAAATGCTCCAAAATAGACGCTTCGTCGGTCGGTAAAAAATCAAGAGGATTTTCTTGGATTTTTTTATAGAGCTTCTTGAACGTTTCGACACGAGCCGCTTGGGGCGTTTGGGCCAGATAGACATTTTCGCGCGGGATGGTCCGCTCGACTTTTCCCGATTTTACGATTTTGACTGTATCGACTGCTGGGCGCGCAACGATGCATGCGCCTTTTGTTTCGAGAGTTTCTAGAACTTGTAAAATCAGCTCTTGCGAAATGAGTGGACGCGCAACATCGTGCACAAGGACGAATTCTATTTCCTTTGACAGCGCTTCGATTCCGTTTCGTACGGATTCCCAGCGTTCCTTTCCGCCGATGACGAGCTTTAGTTTGTGCGCAAACCGAAAGTTCTGGAGCTCTTTTTCGAAGTGGTATTTCCAGTCTGCGGGAACCGCCAAAACGACTTCCGCAATTTTGTCCATTTGCGCAAAGGTTTCGAGCGCATAGCGGTAAATGGGCTTGCCGTTGAGCGGCAGTAGTTGCTTCGGAACGTTTGCTCCCATCCGTTTGCCGAGACCGCCGGCGGGGAGAATTACCGCAAAGCTTGAATTTTTACTTGGCATCTTGGACGCACCTCACGGCGTACCCTGCCGTCTTGAAGTTGTAATAGCGATAACTTTCCGGGGAATCGTAGCTGAGACTGTGATAGTAGGCGGTATTTTCGTCCCGCTCCGTCGCCGTCCAAAAGTAGGCGTGATGCCCTAGATACATAAAATTGCTTTCATAGACGATTCCCGAAGGAAGCGCATGAAATTGGATGCTGTCCGTTCCGTTGCCGGATGATTCATCGTCGCTCGTCCAGCCGCTTTTCGTTTTTAGTTTCTCTCCGGCATTTTGCCCCAGGGATTTTATCATGGCTGTCCATTCGGCGTCTGTCGGGAGCCTCCAACCGTCCGAGCAGATTTCCTGGGCGGTTTTGAAATCGTAAAGCCTTCCGAATTTTTTGCAGTTTGAATTTTTTTTGCCGTAGCAGAGCGAACCGCTTGGTGTCGGGACATTGACATTCTTCGTCATCCAGCGCAAGTTTCCGATAACCGTGGATGGAACATCCGAAAAACACGGACGGTATTTGACAAAAATTTTTACGGAATCCGCTGGCATTTTAAAAGTGGCGGAATCTTCCGAAAAATGGACGAGAGATTTTTCGTAGCGTTTGGGAATCACTTCGATACGGTACGCACACAAATTCTCACCGGATTTTTTGATCGTGAGGCCAACGGTTTCGCCGGCGCTGTATTCGCCCGAGCCGTTTGCGTCCTTGACGGAAAGGAAAAATTTTTCTTCTGACGAAGAGCTTTGCTCGGAGGAACTCGAAACGGGCGTTTGCCGAGCGACGGAATTTTTTACGCTGGAATCTGCGGCTTGGGAAAGTGCGGGAGAACTGGAAGAAAAACTTTTTGAAAAATTTCTTTCGGATTCCTGCGAGGAACAGGAGACCAAAAAAAGAATGACCAAAATCGATATAAAAACTGGCATGCGCGATTCCTTGCTTTCCCGAAAAATAATAATTTCATCGCATGGATACATTTGGGTTGGTACTCGGTTCGGGTCATATCGGAAAAATTCATGTGCGCCACTTGGAAAACCGCGGCGTGAAATGTGTCTGCGTCGATGGTCGTGAAAGTTGTCTGGAAATGCTTCGTGCCCCGAAAATTTCCGCAGTTGATTTTGTCCTGGTCGCTACGCCGGCGAGTTCCCATTTTGAATATGCGAAGCGCGCTCTAGAACTTGGCAAGGATGTCTTTGTCGAAAAGCCACTTGCGGCTTCCTCCGCTGAGGCGGAATGCCTTGTATCCCTGGCGAAAAAAAAGGAAAGACTCTTGTTTGTCGGGCACAGCGAGCGTTTTAACCCGGCGTTCGAACGTTTCCGGAAAATATTTTGCCGCGAGATTTTGCACGGGACATTGAAGTCAATTGATTTTGTCCGACATAATAAATTTTCCCTCCGCGGAAGGGACGTTTCGGCGGCTCTAGACATCGGCGTCCATGATTTTGAACTGTTCGGTGAGCTGAAACGGCTCGCTCCTGGCGTTTCTTTGAAAGATGCTGCGGTGAATTTTGACTTTTCGCGGGATTCCGTTCACGAGGAACGCTTCATTTGTGCGAAATTTGAACGGAAGGATGGCTCGGAATTTCTGTATAGAGAACGGATGGACGCTCCGCTTGCAGCCGGGGAAGCGGATGCGATAGAAAAAGAACAGACCGAATTTTTGGAATTTTTAAGGTTGCTTCCGCAGGAACGCTTGGAAAGAATGATGCCCGCTCTGGAATGTGCGCTTTTTGCGGTCAGGATGGCGGAAAATTATTCGACAATCCCGAAAAGCGCAAAGTAATAGGCGAAAAAGAAATCCCCGAAACGATAAACGATGGGGGCTGCCGCCATCAGGAACGGTCCGAACGGAATTTCCTGGCTCTTTTCCTTTTTTAACGCCCGGTAGGGAATCATCACGAGAATTCCGAGGAACGAGGCGAGGACAAGAACCGCAAAAGCCTTGCCGAATCCCATGATTGCGCCAAATCCCGCAATGAGCTTTACGTCTCCGAGACCCATGGCGTCACGCTTGAGAATTTTCCCTGCGACAAAGCCGATGAGGTAAAGCCCGCCTCCGGCAAAGAGCGCGCCAAGAAGGCTCTGGAAAGGGGAAATTCCCCCCGGAAAAAGGGACAGCAGAAATCCGACGACGATTCCGCCGATGCTTATCGAATCCGGGATGAGCTTGTGCTTGCAATCGATGGCGACGACCGGATAGATGCCCAAAAGAAGCCAGAACAGGGCGAAGGATTCCGCCCAGTGTTCGACGGGAGCGGTCCACGAAAAGGGAAAGTTCGCAAGCAGGAGGGCAAAGGCTCCGACAAGTCCCGAAAAGGCTTCGCCTAGGGGGTAGCGGATACTGATAGGTTTGTGGCAACAGGCGCTTTTTCCGCGAAGGATCAGCCACCCGATGACTGGGAGATTGTACCAAATTGGAATATGTTTTCCGCAATGCGGACAAAAGGACGGCGGTGTCAGCAGCGAAATTCCACGGGGCATCCGATAGACGATGACGTTGTAGAAGCTTCCGACGCATGCGCCGAGAATAGCAAACAGGATTGCGGCATACCAGACAGGAATTTCTTGCATATTCTAAAGATAGTTTTGAAAATCGGGATTTAGAATTTAATTTTACCGTATAAGATGTCTTTTTAGGAAACCGTATGAAAAAATGTTTGATCTTCCTCGCTTCGCTTTTGCTTGTTCTCGCCGGCTGCTCCCGCGAGTCCGATATTCGGGTAAACGGCTCCTTGCGGAATAACCACTCCGTCGTGTTTGCCTTTACCGAACGTCCCGACAGCGTCGAGAGCTTTGTCGATTCCATCGCGGCATTGGATTCCGTCTATACGTTTGACACGCTCACGGTGACGGTCCACGATTCCGTGTATCTGATGGGATTTCTCAAGTACAATGCGGACAAGGTTTTGCGCTATGCTTGGAAGACGGGCGATAAGGATACGCTCCTGAGCGGGACAAACGGCGGTCTCTTTTCGTATGCGTATGATTCCGCGGGAATCTATTCGCCGCTCTTTATCGCGGTGGATGGGGCGAATGCTCGGGACACGGCGGGTCGTGGACAGTTTATCCGGGTAATCGATACGCCGCCGGATGTTTCGGTCTTGGAAGATACGCTCTGGGTTCGCGGTGAACGCGACGCGAATGTTTCGTTCTTTGCAACGGATTCGTTTGGAAAAATCGACAGCGCGTTTATCGTTCTGCTTTCTGAAAAGAAGGCCGTTCTGGAAACCGTCAAGGCGTCTCCCGTCGGGGATTCGGGAACTTTTACGGCGACGGTCAAGTTTAAAACGGCAAAGTCTCATCTGGATGCGAACAATGAAATCCGCTATGTTTATGGGGCAATGGATGAGGACGGGAATATTTCGACGGATACTGCGATTTTGCATTTCAACAAAATTCCGACGATCAAGCTCTTGCAACCGGATTCCGCTAGCCGCCAAAGCATCTACGTTTCCCGTTTTGCGTTCTACTATGCCGGTTCCGACGGGGACAATCCGACAGATTTGCGCTATTCGATTCGCGTGGGGAAAAGCCCGGACAATTCGGGGACGGCGCCTGTCCTTACCGATGCGAACCTTGTCGCGTCGAATGTCAAGGAAAAAAGCTGGGAAGCGATTACCGATTCCGTCTGGAACATGGACAAGAACCTGAAAGGACGTCTCTATTGGCAAGTTTCCGTGACGGACGGTCTGGATACGGTGACGTCGCCGACGTGGAACTTTTTCTTCGGCGACTTGAATGCGACGACGGGAACTCTTTACGGCTATGCGAAGTTCCAGGGTCGCACGGCGCACAACGGAATCCAGATAGTAATGGAAAATCTGGAAAACCAGAACTACACGTTCTCGCATACGAACGAAAAGGGGTACTTCAGCGTAAAAGTCGATCCGGGAATGTACCGGATTTACGCCCGCGATACGACGGGACTTGGTTACAAGCGCATGATTCTCGACAGCCAATATGTGGAAATGGGCGATGAAAGGCTCGTCGCGACCATGCTTCTCCAGGATACGATGGCTCCGAAAATTCGCATCAACAGTTACGATACGCTGCTCACGTCCCGGAATGTCCGCTTTGCGGGAAGCCTTTCGGACTCGGGCTCGCAAATCGCAAAGGCTGTCGCCTGGTTCGACGGCAAGGAAGTTTCGCTCTCCGTGCTCAAGGTGAACGAATGGGGAATGAATTTTAACGACCTGATAGACGGCAAACACGAGTTCCGCTTTGTGGTTCTCGACAGCGCAAAAAATGTTTCGGATACGGCAAAGATTTCGTTCCGCGTCAAGGCTTCGACGATTAATTTGAAAGTTAATGGCCAGGCGACTTCGATGATTGCGGAAGACGGGAGCTTCATCTTTGAAGCGTTTGTCGGAAAAGTCCTGCCTTTGCCGGATTCCGTTTCGTGGATTTGTACGATTGGAAAATCTCAGTTCAAGGTTCTGCCGTCCCCGGTAGAATCCGACAGCATCGCTCGGGTAACCCTTTCCGCCGCAGATGTGAAAAATAGCGGAGCGGTGCCAGGAAACCTCTATACGATGCAGGCTTCTGTCTTGAATGGAACCGTCGTGGATAGCGTTCGGTTTGGATTCCTGGGAGAAAATCCGAATGTGTATTTCTTGACGCCAAAGCGTGATACCGCGGTCTCCATGAACGACCCGCTTTCCTTCAGCATCGAATCGTTCCCGGGAGCGGACGCGACGATTCAATCGATTGCCTGGAATTGTGCCGGGACGCTTTCGGATGGCTTTGCGTGTCCGACTGCGAAGGCGGATTCCGTTACGCTTGCCTGGAAAACGGTCGGTGAAAAGACGGTCCGTGTTACGCTGACCGATTCCGAGGGAAGAACGGCGAAGGATTCTATGACGGTACGAATCATTTCGGATCCGCCGAGCGTTTCTGTCAAGACCGATGTCGATACGGTTCGCCAGAAAATCAATGCGAACCTGAGATTTTCTGTGTCGGCTTCCGATAAGTTTGGAACGGTGAACTCCTTGGACTGGGGCTGCGGAACGAATGCCGCGAAGATTTCGTTTGATTCTTCGGCAAGCATCTCGCCGGGAAAGAGCGTTTCCGCAACGGTAAATGTCACCCTTCCGAAAGAAGAAACGAACGCTTACAAGTGCATTGTCCGGGCGACGGATGATGACGGCGAACAGGGATTCGATACGCTGTACTTCAGGGCTGTTTTGGATAGACCTTCCGTTACGCTCTTTACGTCGAGCGCCGATGTGAAAATCAATTCCAAAATTCGCTTTGCCGGTTCCGCGGTCGATACGCTAGGAACGATTGTGGGCTATGAAATGTATTGCGGAACAAGTGCGAAAAATCCGTCGTGGATTTCAATTTCAAAGCCCGATACGACGTTGATTGCTCCGTCCTCGGCGTGTAAATGGTATTGCGTGATGCGCGTGACGGATGACGATAACCTGACTGCGATGGATACGGCGATTTACAACGTCCTTCTGGATCCGCCGACTGTAACGGTCAGCGAGGATACGTTGACGGTGAGCATCAAGGATACGGTTACGCTCGATGCGATTGCGAGCGACAAGCTGGGTTCGATTGTCCTGTATGAATGGAGCTGCGGAAATCCCGGTGTGGCGGGGAACCGTTTTGTCTCTTCGACGACGACACCTCGCTACACGGCCATTATGCCGTCTTCACCGGTGAACGGTTACCAGTGCATTATCCGGGTGACGGACGATGATGGCAATACGGCAAACGATACGACGAAAATTTCGGTCCTTCTGGATCCGCCGACGGTCAAGGTCGCTCAAAAATCGATAACGGCGCGTCCGGGATATCCCGTTCGCTTGGATGCTACGGCCTCTGACTGGCTCGGCTATATCGTGAAGCGCGAGTGGAGTTGTGGCGGTCCGTCCGAAATTGCGAACAATTGGAAAAAGGTTTCCGATTACGATACGACATGGACGACTTCCAAGAATCCTTCGGCTTTGTACTACTGCGTGGCGCGGGCGACCGATGACGACGGCAATACGGCGGAAGATACGGTTCGCATCTCGTTTACGACGGAAATCCCCGTTATCACGGTCGATCACGATCTGGTCTATATCCTTGCGGGAACTTCGACCGAACTGACGGCGCACGTGAACAATGCGTGGCAGGGAATCAAGCGTTACACGTGGACTTGCGGAGCGAAGAATGCGTCTGCGCTTTCGGATACTTCTTCTAAGAACGATCACCATGTCTGGTGGGGTGTCGATTCGGACTATTCTTCGTCGGATTTCTATTTCTGGGATACCGATGCGAAAGGAAAGGCGGACAGTACGGTCATCAAACTTTCCAAGGCGAACGATGAATTTCTGTGCATCGTCTTTGCCGAAGAAGTCGGGACAAATTTTGTCGCAGCCGATACGACGGTGATTCGCCGGATGACGTCGCTCCCGGTAGGCGTTATCACGATGCCCGATACGGCTTACATTTGGAGCTTGGATTCTTCCGTTTCGGATGTTTCCAAATACTGGTATATGCCCGAGTTCGGCGGAAGCGATTCAAAGCTCGGCACTTTAGGTGACAGAAAGGCGCAGGCCTTTTACTGGAATTTCAGCAACGTGAGCGCCGACTATTGGTATGAAGGGAATTCAGACGGAACGCTTGACACGAACATCGCAGAATTCAACACGGCGTTCCTCCGGCAGTCCGCGGAAGGTTCGATGACGGTCCAGCTGAGCTACTACGATTCTTCCAAGGTCGGCATGGACCAGAATTTTGTCGATAGGCATCGGGCGGAAACGGTTTCCAAGACGGTTTATTTCCGCAAGGCGTGGAATAACATTTCCAGTGCAAAGGATTCAATTCTTGAAAAGAGTACGAACGAGAACGGTCCCGCGCTCGCTTACTGCAAGGATCGCCTTGTTGTCGCTTATGTGAAGGAAGACGGCTCGGTCGCAACGAAATATCGGAATGGAACGGGAGCATCCTGGACGGCATTTGGAAGTCCGAACATGTCGAATGTCAAGGCCCAGACGCTTTACATGGCATGTGACGGCAACGACAATCTCTACCTTTCCTTCATCGGATCTTCGGATGCAAAGGGACATGTCTATAAGTCTGCCGGTTCGACCGGAACGTGGACAGAACTCGGTTCGGGACTCGGAACGGACCTTTCGATGCTCAAACTCCGGATCAACCCCAAGACGAACAATCCTTCGGTGGCGTGGATCGGAACGGTCAGCGGTCAATCGAATGTCGCTCGCATCCAGGACTATTCCTCTTCGTGGGGGAGCGCTTTCAATCCGCTCTATTCTTCCGGCTGGCAGAACCGCGAAATCGATATGGCTTTTGACGATTCCGGAAACCGTCTGGTTATCGCGACGGGCTATGCTTCGGAAGATTACCAAATCTATTACTACTACATCCCGAGCGGAAAGACAAAGACTTCTAGCGGCGGTAATTACAAGATTGCCATCAATGCGGAATCCATCCAGGCGTTCTATGCAAACGGCTACTACTACGTGGGATTCCGCAGTCGCGATGACGACGGTCTTCCGCGGCTCGCTCGCTCGGAAAAATCCGTCTCTTTGAACAATGCATTCTCGACAAGCGGAACGGAATTCGATGCGTTCGGACATCGCTGTTTCAACACGTTCTTCACGGTCGATGGAAACGGAAATCCCATTCTCGCTATTGATGACGCCTACTTTGCGAAAAATTCGCACGTCCACGTTTATCGCTACACGAACAGCTGGGTTGAATTGGGAGAAAACGAATTGCCCTATTTCAAGAATCTCTTCGCGGAGGTCAACTCTTACTATGTCCGCGGCTTCCGTCCGCAACTGGTCGTGTCGCCAAGTGGAAAGATTTTCCTTTCGATGCGTGCGCAGGAGACCGCGTCGAGCGCAGGGTCAAGCCTTCCGGGAACGAAGAACGGACCGCTGGTCATGGAATTCCTGGGGGACAACTGGTGATGAAAATCGAAGTGGCGGCGATTTGCGATGCGGCGACCGACCAGAGCGGAAAGCTCAACATGCTCGGCGTGTTCGACTACATCGAAGCGGAACTTCCCATCGTCATCCCGAGATGCTCTGCCGTCTTCCGGGTGCGCTATACCCGGTCGGAAGTTTCTCCGCACGACATAGAAGTGACGATTACGAATACGCTCGATGAAAAGGAGCTGATTCCGCCGATTCGCAGTTCGGTGAATTTTCTCCCGATTCCGGACGGTATGGATTCGGCGGCGGTCAACCTGATTTTGAACATGAACCGGATGCGCATCATAGACGGTGGAAAGTACCAGCTCCGCTTGCGGATTGACGAAATTCTAGCCGAAGTCTCGCTCCCCATTTACGTCCGCGATCTGACACCGCAGGAACCGAATCCGCTGGCGAGCTGAATCACGGTCGCTTGGCGGCAATGGCGCAGACAAAAGGTTCGGAAATCGGAAGCGAAAAGTCGCAGAGAATCGTATCACCGATTTTTTCGGGAATCACGCTTCGCGGAAGAACGTCTTCGAAGAAGGAGCCTCCGGCGCACTTGAAGAGAGCTTCCTTGCGGCACCACAGTCGGTAAAATTCGGCGAGGGAATCTTCCTTGGAAAGCCCGTTTTGAAAAAGAACTTCCTTTTCTTCGCGTGAAAAGAAACGCTCCGCGATTCGGAGAGTTCTCGGTCGGAGCTTTTCCGTATCTACGCCGACCCGGAGCGAAAACGAGTAGGCGAGGACGCAGATGCCCTTGCTGTGGGTCCAGTTCGCGTCAAAACCGCAGATCGGGAATTCGGGCCTTCCGTTCGGAGCAGTCGAAATGTCCGATTCGGAAAGTTCCATGCCCGAAGCCTCGGAAAGCTCGGAAAGAATCGCTTTGCGGTGGTCTTTGAGCGGCACGAGACACCAGAAAACGGATCCCAGCGGCGTTTTCAATTCTTCATGCTTTGCCATTCTGCTAGAATATAAATTTTCTAGTTTGGTAACCATGCGATTGCTGGTGATTTTGTCTGCCCTGTTTCTTGCTTCCTGCGGAAGCGTGAATAACGGTTGGCTTGCCGACGGCGGCGGCTACATGAAACTTTCCATCGGCGGAACCGAATATCGGCTGGAAATCGCATCAGACGACGGAGATGTCCGCTTGCGTGCTAACAAGCATTTTGTCAGGTTCCTAGGAAAGGACGGCAAGGGAACGCAGTTGCAGATTCTGGTGAACAAGCCCGTGCTCGGGAAAAACTCCCCACAGACAAATCCGGACTATACGTTTCTCGCCGTGGAAGGCAGCACGCGGGCCCGCATTATCGATGCCGATTCGAGCGTCGTCGTTTTCGACCAGAAGGATTCTTCGCTGTGGAGCGCGGACCTGCACCTGGTTTTTAACCATTGCGGAATCGAGGAATGCGATACGTCGCGGGTTCTTGTGACCGGAAGGATGCGCTATTGGGTCGATCCTGACGATTATTGAGGAAAATCCCTTGACAGAATCCGAAAAAGTTTTTACTATTGGGAAACCCTACGGACGATTAGCTCAGCTGGTTAGAGTATTACCTTGACATGGTAGGGGTCACTGGTTCGAGTCCAGTATCGTCCACGAAAAGCTCCGTTAAACGCGGGGCTTTTTTGTTGGAATGCGGCGGGACGATAAAAATCAAAAATTCCGCAAAATGACAAATTTTGTCTATTTGAGAATCTATCTTTAAAAGTATAACCCTAGGAGCGTTATGGATCACGAAGCTTGCTTTGAAAAAATTTCCAAGATTCGAGCCAGGATGGATATTTTCCATAGAGGTCTCGACGCGCTTGAACGTATCCCACGGGAAATAATCGGATAGGCTTCCATTTATATTGATTTTGATTTACGGGAGAGTTTATGGCTTTACACTTGAAATTTGCGCTGAGCTTGGAAACGATTGCGGACGAGATGATTGATAAGGTGGCGGAGGAATGGACTTCTCCGTTCGACGCTCCGACGGTTATTTTTTCGGAATACAAGCTGGAGCAGTGGTTCCGCTTGCGCTGGTTAGAAAAACGGGGCGTCCTTGCCAATCTGAACAGAAAATCCATCGACAAGTTCCTGATGGAAATTTTGGTTGGGGACAATCCGAATACGAAAAAGCTTTCTGCGGATATGCTGCGCAACGTGATTATCGCGTATTTGCAAAAAAAAGATGAATCCGGCAAGGCGAATTTCGAAAAGTTGGACGAACGGGTTTGCAGATATCTGCTTGCCGGTGGAAATTCTGTCGATGAACATCGCCTTTTTGATTTGGCGAACAAGCTCTCCGGACTTTTTTTGGAATACGAAACGAGCCGTCCGAGTGAATTCATCAAGAAATCGAATGGGAAATGGGAACCCGGAATTTTGGATTGCTGGAAGCAGGGAAATCTAAAACCGTTCTTTGTCGATAAAAATGGTCGGGAAGTGGAAAATGAAGAATGGGAACGGAATTTGTATTCGGCGATTTTTCATTCTCATGAAAATAAAGATTCCATGCTGACCGACGTTTTTAAAAAGATGGATAAG
>CAVKGV010000003.1:0-69500 GCA_963656065.1 Alistipes onderdonkii | reverse complement strand
GCGGACGATTATATCGGAGGATTTTCGGACGACGTGATGGAACCGTATGCAAGGGAAACCGGTTCCCACGATACTTTTTTGCATGAATTGCAATGGATGATTGCAAATCGCACGAATAAATCGGAAAGGCTTTCTTCTCTATCGAACGATGGAAGCTTAACGATTTCATCTGCTCCGAACCGTATCCGCGAAGTGGAAAACTTGCATTCGGAAATTTGTAAGTTGCTCGAAAAGGGAGAGTCCATTCGGGATATTCTTGTGGTGTCCCCTGTCCTTGCGGATTATCGTACGGCGATTTTACAAGTCTTCGACCAAAACGAAAAAGGAAGTTGGAACGGCGTTCATTTGCCGTTTGTCCTGGTGGATTCCGTTTCCAGGGAATCTCTTGTCGAAGACGCTTTGGAACATTTGTTCGCTATCAAAAAAAGTAAATCGCTTTCCCGTTCCGATTTTTTTGCACTTGTCCGCAATCCTGTTGTACAGGCGGCACAGGAAATTGATCCCACCGAAATTTCCGATTGGGAAGGATGGATCAGCGGTATGAACATCTACCGCGATCATACGGCCTCGTCCAACGAAAAGGAAGATTGGCTGTGTGGCGTTCGGCGGTTGCTTCTGTCTCGTTTGACAAATTCTGTCGTATGCGAATACATGCCTTATTCTGATATGGCTTCTTCTAGCGATCGTTCATTAAATCGTTTTGTGAATTTAGTTGATGATTTGGAATGGCTTCGCAAAAAGGAAGATTTCATTTATAAAGAGGAAATCTCTGAAATTCGAGAATTTTTCAATCGCTGGCTTTTGCTGAATGATGCGCCTGCCGGTCTTGGCGGTGAATCTATTGTATTTGAATCGGTGCTTTCTGCATTGGAAAATTTAAACTGCCAGTTTGCTGCCGGAGCGGAACAGATTTCTTGGGAAATTCTAGCGCAGACGTTGAACGAGGCGGCTAAAACTTCGGAATACAGTTGCGGAAGCCTATTTGTTGGCGGCATTCCGTTTATGAAGTTCGCCCCGAACCGCACGATTCCGGTAAAACATCTTTTCTTTTTGGGTGCGAATGCCAAGGATTTTCCGGGAACGAAATCTTATGATTCCCTAGATTTGCGCAAGTCCGTTTCGCGTTGGCCGGGAGACGATTCTTCCGTAGAAAAAAATCGCTATGCGTTCCTTTGCCAACTGATGAGTACGAGTGAGAGCATTCACATTAGCTACCAAGGCATGTATTTGCCAAAGGACGAAGAACTTTATCCGTCTTCGGTGGTGAACGATTTGATGACCGCTTCGAAAAATTCGCTTAGGATTCAACGATTGACGCTTGATGAAACGCGACCGAATTCGGAACTTTATACGGAACGGGAACGACGCAATAAGCGAACTCTGGAATCTTTTAGCAAAGAGGAAAATGACAAGTGTATTTCTTTTGTTGAAAATTTGATTTGGTCTCCTGATAATTCCAAAAAGTTGCCGGAACGAGTCTCGGCTTATTACATGCGGAAATTTTTGGAAGATCCTTTTGAATTTCAAGTAACCCGCGTTGTGTGTCTTGATAGTGCGGATGAAGACCCGGAAAAAATTTCGTTAGAACCGATTTCCTTGGAAAATCTTGAACGCAGCATTTTGTTAAAAAATTTGATCGCACAAAAATTGGGAATTCCGGTAAATGAAAATGAGTGCGTGGATAAGGAAATGCTTCGCTTGCAGGGAACGTTGCCGCTTGGCATTTTCGGTGAACGGAACTGGGATGATTTGAATGAATGTGCCGAAAAATTTTGTGCTTCGATTCGTGAAAAATTTTCGCCAGTCGATTGGACTTTCCGGTCGGAAAAACTGGAAGTCTTGTTGAATGGATGGACGCTCACGGATTCGGCTAGGATATTGGCAGAAGAAAAGGGAAGTCAAAATAGGCTTGTTCTGGTAGAAGTGAAAGAGAAAAATTTCAGTGCCGCATCTTTCCTTTCGGGATATGTTTTGGCTTTGGGACTGCTTGCCGCTAGGCGTTGTTCGCAAGTTTCCGTTTGCCTCTTCGCTCCCGATATGAAAACGCTTGAAGTTTCTGTGAATGCGGAAGAAGCCGCAAAACGCTTGAATCTTTTGTACGAAAAAATGTATGTGGAAAAATACCAAAAAATCGTTCCGCTCTCTTTGTATGCGGACAAGGAAATTAAATCTCCGCGTCATTTAAGCAAAAAATTGAAACAGGCGTGGAAGTATTTTGTTGGAAAAAATCTCTTTGATGTGCAGCGCATCCTATCCGATTTTTCGGAAAAAAATTTTGAACAGGAGTGGAACGAGGCGAAAAAGGAAATGCTCTCCTTGATGCCGGAAATCGACACTTTCATGCGACAAGAAGAAACGGAAAAAACGGCAAAGGTTAAAAAGAAGGCGGCTGAAAAATGACGAAAAAATTTGACATTCGGGAATTCAAAATGTCTCTCGATTTTTGCATCGAAGCATCGGCGGGAACCGGGAAAACATACACGATTCGAAAAATTGTGTCAAAACTCGTGGAATCGGGAATACCGCTTTCGAAAATTTTATTGGTGACTTATACGGAAAAGGCGGCGGGAGAGTTGCGCGATCGCATCCGGCAAGAAATGCTCGAAAATCGGCAGAGATGTTCTGCGTTTGAACTGGCGCTTTCCGAGGTAGATAATGCGCCGATTGGGACGATTCACTCTTTTTGCCAAAAGACGCTCCGCGATTTTGCGTATGAAGCGGATGTCCCTTTTGCGATGGGGATGGTTGGAGATGATGCTGTTTCCGATTTAATTAACCGACTTTTACGCGATGAATGGGCCGGGGAATTGAGGCAATATGATTTCGGTACTTTGGAAAAAATTAAATCGCTACTAGTGAACTGCGTCGGAAAATTTGACGGAAAAATGATAATTCCTCCAGCCCCTTGTGCCACATTTGAAGAGTGGAAAAAGGAAAATCCAGAATATGGGAAAAATCTAGAAATTCTGCGAGAAAATATTAGTAAAAATTATAAAGCTAAAAAACAGAAAATTAGTCGAGATTTTTCTGAATATAAAATTCAGGATTTATATGATAAGCTCATTAATTGTGAAAGTACTTGCTTTACATGTTGTGGTACGGTTTTAGGACCTTTAGACGAAGAAAACCCTGGATTACAAAATGCGCTACAGTATTTTTTTGATCATCGGGAAAATAATGCTGTTTCGTTTGATGCGATTGAAAATTTTATTGATTTGCATTTAATGGAGGTTTTTAAAAAATTTCAACAACAAAAATGCGAGAATAAGCTGCAATCGTTTGACGACATGATTCACCAGGTTCGCGATGCGGTCGTTTCTCCAGATGGTTCGGAATCTCCGCTCTGCCGCAAATTGCGAAGCGCTTATCGTTATGCCATCATTGATGAATTTCAGGATACGAATCAGGACCAGTGGGATATTTTTAAAACGGTTTTTTTGGAAAGCCCGAAAAATCACATCATTGTCGTTGGCGATCCGAAACAATCCATCTATTCTTTCCAGGGTGCGGATTTAAGCGTTTATTTTTCAGCGAGGGATGAAATTTCGCAAAAAGGCGACCGCTGCGTTTTGGATACGAACTTTCGCTCGACGAATGCGATGGTGAACGCCTGTAATGAAATGTTCTCCGGTTCTTTTTTTGACGGAAATCGGTTAAAGTTTGAAAATTCAAATTCCTGTGGAAAAATCAAGGCCTCGCTTTGGAAAGGCGAAATTTTAAAACCGATTCAGGTAGCGGAAAATGTGAATGAGGAGACATTTGCCAAATATGCGGTTTCGCGAATTGTCGATTTTGTTTCGATGCAAAACGGAAAAACGGCTTTGCAAATCTTTGACAAGGAAAAGGGCGATTATGTCAATTTGAAATTATCCCATATCGCCGTTTTGGCCAAGAGCCGTTCGGAAATGGAAAATATCGAATCGATGATGACCTGGGTGGGCATTCCATTTGTTCGTTACAAAGATCCGAATTTATTCAAAGGCCGCGAATCGGGACAATGGATTACGTTGTTTAAAGCACTGAATGTTCCCGATTTTACGGGGCGTAATCGTGGCATCTTGAATGCGGTGTTGGTATCGGATTTCTTTCGCATTTCGCTTACAAAAGTCGAGAACGATGTGTTCGAAAACCCGAATTCAAAAATAGCCTTGCTGTTTGCGAAGTGGCGTTCTCTTGTGGAAAGAAAGCGTTTTGCCGAATTACAAGAAAGCGTTTATGCGGAAACGCAAATCGACCGGTATCTTTGCGACAGTTCTAAATTGCAGTCGCTAGCAAAGTTCAAGCAGGTCGGTGCTTATGCTTTCGATTATCTGATCAATCACCGGGTAACCCTAGAAGAGCTTATAAAACATCTGGAAGGTCTTTCCGTTTCGACGGAGGATACGGATGACGATGATGGCAACTTGGTTCCTAAAGGAAGCGATTTTGATGCAGTGCAAGTGATGACGATTCACGCGTCCAAGGGCTTGCAGTTTCCGGTTGTTATTTCCGTTGCCGGGTTTACTGGTCTTAATAACAAAGCTCCGGGACCTTTTGTGTACAAAACGGAATCCGGGAAAATAATCGGATTGGATAAAAAAGCGAAGACTGCTCGCCAAGAGGAAGAATTGGAGGAATGGCGTCGGTTATTCTATGTGGATTATACGCGTGCAGAATCGGTTCTGCTTTTTCCGTTTGCGGCAAAATACAAAAAAGGATTGGAATTTTTGGCGGAAACGCAGGGGGCGATTTCTGCAGATTACATGGAAAAGGATAACCATTGGACGGTTGAATCGGCGAGTGAAAACTGGCATCCTTTAGAATTGAAAAAAAAGATCAATGAATTTTTAAATGCGTCCAGGCAAAATTCCGATAACTCGGTTTACCCCGATGCTCTTCGGTTTATGCACGCCCTCGCTTCCAAAAGTATCTTCCAGCATTCGTATTCCTCTCTGGCGGGAAAGCTGAAAGAAGGTGAAGAAACCGTGGCTACGGAAAACGGAAAGTTGCTAGACAAGCAAGCATCGGATGAAGCGGAATCGAGAGGCGCGGTCAAAACCGTCATCATCGATCCAAATCCCGTTCGGATTCTTTCCGAGGATTCCCAAATCGTTCTGGAAAATGCCGTTTCCGGTGTTGTAGATTTTCCTCGCGGCAGTAAACTTGGCAATGCGCTGCACCAGACTTTCGAACTGATGGATTTTGAAAAAATCGGGAAAATGGAAGATGCCGAATCTGCGATACATGATGCGGATTTTAGAAAGCTGATCGGGGAACAGTTCAAGTCGCAAGCTTTTGCAATCGAAAAACATCCGGATTGGGTCGATCAATCGGCGCATTTTGTGTGGAATACGATGAACGCAAATCTTCCGGAAATTTGCGGTGGCGTTTGTACGGGGAAAAGTTTTTCCCTGAAAGAATTGTCCGCAGAAAACCGTTGCGCAGAAATGGAATTCCAGATGAATTCTCTGGGCTTTGGCGGAAACGCTTTGCGGAATTTCTGCAAAGGTTTTATGGACCTACTTTTTGTCCGCGGGGAATATTATTCGATTCTCGACTGGAAATCGGATGTTCTGGAAAATTATGGCATCGGCGGCGAAACGGTGGACGGCACGATGAAAAAGGTGGATGAAGAATATGCCGTGCAACGCGTGCTGTATTCCTACTGCCTAGTCCAATGGCTCAAATCGTTCGGAAAATTCGGCTCGGACGAAGAGGAAATTTTCCGGAAGCATTTTGGCGGCGTCTATTATGTGTTCTTCCGCGGATGCCGCGCCGGGGAATCGAGCGGGCTTTACGTACAGACTTGGAAAAACTATGCGGAACTTTCGGCGGCGTTTGAAAATGTAAAATCGCTGATGATGAAAAATGCAGGGAATTCTGTAGAAAAGAAAGGAATGTGATATGCTGAACAAAATAGATGGCTCCTTGGAAGAATTTTTCGATTCGCTGCGAGAAATGCGCGGAACGCAACCGCTCGATCTGAAACTGGTGAAGCTTCTTCTTGAATTGCAACCGGGACTTTCCTTGGATGCGCAAAAGGTCTTGCTCGTTTATTTTTCGCTGCTAAACGATGGCAATACATGCGTCTCGTTAAATCCTCGGAATCTGCTTTTGAAGTGGGCCGTTAAGTGGAACGGTTTAAAATCGCAGAAAAAGGCGCTTCTTGGCGAAGGGGAATCGGAGAGCTTTTTGGATGCGGAAGCGTTTGCCCCGATTTTTGAAAAAGGTTGCGGAGATTTGAAAGCCTTGGCGACTGTTGAAGAAAAGACGGCAAATGGTTTGGGGAGAAAATGTTTTGAAAACATTCCCCTCTGCGTGGAATGTCGCGAAAACGAACCGTTCCTGTTTGCGGATAAATACTGGAAGGCCAAGGAATCGATCCTTCACATTTTCGGAGATACTTCGGAGCGAGCCGTTTTTAAAAAAGATGCCAACGCTTTTGCGGAAACGCCAAAATTTCCTTTTGATTTTGGAAATTTCCCTTTAAAACCTGCGCAAGAAAACGCCGTCCGTTGTGGAGAGAAAAATAATCTGATTATCACGGGCGGCCCGGGAACGGGCAAGACAACGGTGGTCCAGTTTTTGCTCTGGAACCTTTTTAAGCGGGAACCCGAAAAATTAAACTGGTCGCTTTACTTCGTGGCTCCGAGCGGCAAGGCGGCAAATCGCTTGGGCGACGTCAAGAACTTAGACGATATATCCGATGCGGAAAAGAATTCCCATTCGGAGATTGTGGATAAATTTAAAAATGTCGAGGGGCAGACCTTGCATCGCCTGCTCAAGTTCAACCCATCGAAAAACGCTTTCAGCTACAACCGGAACAATCGCTTGCCGAACCGTTCCCTCTTTGTCGTCGATGAAGCGAGCATGATCGATGTGACGCTCTTTGCCGCATTCCTTGAAGCGTTGCCCGAAGAAACGGGAAATTACAGGCTGTTCGTGTTGGGCGATAGGAACCAGTTGCCGTCCGTTGAAGCGGGGGCGGTTCTCGGCGAAGTTCTGGGAATTCGCCCGGATGCGACCGTGGAGCTCACCGAGTCGAACCGTTTTCCGGATGATTCTCCGATAGGACGCTTTGCCAAGGCGATTCAGGCGGAATCGGACGAGGCTCTGGAAAATTCCCTTTTGGAATGTGGCGGAAATTCGTCGCAGCTTTTGGAAAACGAGGAACGGGGACGAATCCCTTCTTGGAAGGACTCGGGGATTGTTTGGCCGGTTGCCGAAGATTCGGTTCGCTTTGTCTCTCTTTCCGACGATGACTCCGCATTGAAAAAGCGCGACACCGAATCCTCGGTGGAAAAAATTCTCGAAAAATGGTCGGATGCCTTTTGTGCGGATTTGGTCGGTCTCGCAAGCGTTATCGATCCCACGAAAGAGCTTTCCCGTATCGATTGTTCCGAACATGAAAAAAGGCAAACGCTTTGGAATGCAGCCGAAAGGGCGCGCATTCTTTCTGCGGAACGTCGCGGTGTCCAAGGTGTGGAAACAATCAATCGGATTATCTGTTCCAAGATCCGGAAAAAATTCTCTGGCGACGGGAAAGTTTTCGCTTCCCGGTATTTTCCCGGACAGGTGTTGATGTTCACCAGGAACCAGGCGGATTTTAAACTTTTCAACGGGGATTCTGGAATCGTCGTAAAGAGCGCCGAAGGCCTGGATTATCTGATGATCCAAAAAGGGGGCGAGTTCTCCTGCTATCCGCTTTCGCTGTTCCCGAGCGATTCCCTGGAAACGGCCTTTGCGATTACGATTCACAAGTCGCAAGGTTCGGGCTACGGCAACATCCTGATGTTTCTCCCCTTACAAAGCGGGCATCCACTCTTGAACCGGCAAATTCTCTATACGGGAGTGACCCGCGTGAAGATGGGAGCGAAAATTCCCGGCAGCCTAACGCTGGTCGCTTCCAAACCCCGGCTGCTCGAAGCGCGTCGAACGCAGATAGAACGCGACACGGGAATCTGGATGAATCGGTAATGCAAAAATTTTTGCAAGGGCTTTTCGGACGGGATGAAATTTTCCGAAAGTTTTCCTTGCGGAATAGGAATGGGAAATATATTTTTCCCTTGAAAGAAAGGAAATTCCTATGCGGTTCTTAAAAATTTTCGCACCGATCGTTTTTGGGTTTGGCATGAATGTAATTGCTTCTGAAAATTATACATGGGGAAACGTGCGCTTTGACGGCGGCGGATTCGTCAGCGCGGTCATTTTCCATCCGAAGGCGGAAAACGTTCTCTACGCCCGGACCGATGTCGGCGGGATTTACCGGTTTGATTTTTCAAGTTCCCGCTGGATTCCGCTGATGGACTGGATATCCGAAAACGACAAGGGCCTGTATGGCACGGAATCGATTGCGCTCGACCCGACGGACCCGAAGCGTATTTATGTGCTCGCGGGAACCGGATATTTTAGCCAAGGGCGCACGGCAATCCTTCGGAGCGAAGACTATGGGGCGACCTGGGACACGAGCTACGTGGAAATGCTCGCCCACGGAAACGGCATGGGACGTCAGACGGGCGAAAAGCTCGCCGTCGATCCGAACAAGCCGAATGTTCTTTTTTGCGGAAGCCGCACCAAGGGTCTTTATAAAAGTACCGATTACGGCAAGACTTGGACGCGCGCTTACGAAATCGCCCTTTCGAGCGCCGAGGGAAACGGACTTACCAATGTAAACGGAATCAGTTTTGTCCTATTTGATGCCTCGCAGGGGACGCTTGACGACGGTTCGACGAAAACGCTCTACATGGGAATTTCCGCGACGAGCGAAAATCTTTTCGTTAGCCACGATGGCGGCAAAACCTGGTCCGAAATTTCCGGCGGTCCCGAAAACCTGATGCCGCACCGCGCAAAAATCGCCGATGGCAACTTGTTCTTGACCTATTCAAGTTCGGAAGGGCCTCATTCCGTAAGCCGCGGCGCGGTCTATAAATACGCCATCGGAAGCGGAACCTGGACGAACATCACGCCTTACCAGGACGGCAGTACGACGGCGCGGATGGGAGACGGCAGCCAATCGGCAAGCCATGGCTTTGGCGGAATTTCCATTGACCCGAACGACGCAAACCACATCATCGTTTCGACGCTCTGCTTTTACGGGGGCAGGCATTTCTTTGCGGATAGCTCGGACGGCTGGGGCGACCGCATCTATGTGACGACGGATGGCGGCAAAACCTGGACGCATGGGCAGGACTATAATGCCGGTGTGAATATCGACGCCAACGGAACCGCGTGGATCCCGGGCAATGCGATCCACTGGGCAGGTTCCATTGAATTTAATCCGTTTAATACCAAGGAAGCCTGGATCACGAGCGGAAACGGCGTGTTTCGGACGGAAGACATTACGGTGAGCGTCCCATTGTGGAAATTCCAGTCCGTGGGGATTGAAGAAACGGTCCCGCTCGATATCGTGAGCGTTCCCGGCGGGCCTCTTGTCACGGCGATTGGAGACTATGACGGCGCTGCCTATACGGATATAAACCAGAGCACTCCGCGGCATTCTCCGCATATCGGGACGACGAACAGCTTAGGCTACGCTCCGCTTGCGAATGCGTTTGTACGCACCGGGCATGTGACGGACTATTCGTCGGGAACGGGCATCAGCTCGGACGTGATGTATCGCTCGGACGACGGGGCTTTGACATGGACAAAGCTCGAAACGACCCTCAAAGGTTCGCAGGGGACGCTTGCCATGTCCGCGGACGGCAAGGTGATTCTCCATCGGCCCGACAACAGCAACAATGTTTTCCGTTCAACGGACAACGGCAAGACATGGGCGGAAGTGAAAGGGCTTGACGGGCAGAGCCAATATGCGCGCATCACTCCCGATCCGGTAAATCCTGAAAAGTTTTACCTGGTGGATGCCCAGGGATATTTGAAGCTTTCCACCGATGGCGGGGCGACGTTTGCCAATGCGGGAAGCCGCTTGCAAAACGATGCGGCGGGAGAATATTATAACGGGGGCGGCTTGATTCGCACCGTGCCCGGCAGGGAAGGCCATCTCTGGGTTCCGCTGGACCAGTCGCAAGTATGGCTCGCCAAGGGGTATTCGGAAAACGGTCTCGCCTATACGGAAGACGGTGGCGCGACCTGGAATCGGGTTGCCGGAGTTTCGACGGCGGTTGCCGTGGGAGTGGGCAAGGCGAAGGAAGGATCCGACTACGAGACGATTTTCATCTGGGGAATCGCAGGAGGCACGGACAATCCGCTGGGGATTTACCGTTCGACGGACAAGGGCAAAACTTGGATTCGCGTAAACGATGCCGCTCACCAATATGGCGGTCCGGGCAACGGCAACTTTGTTCAGGGCGATATGAACCATTTTGGCGTAGTCTATATGAGCACGATCGGAAGGGGGCTCGTGGTCGGCGGACCGGAAGGTTCCATTGTGCCGATTTCATCGGTTCTCCCGATTAAAAATTCGGCGGCTTCCATGTGGCTGGACGCAAAAAATCTCTATGTAAACGCGCCTGAAAAAAGCAGCCTTCTTTTGTTCAATGCAAACGGTAAACTTTGCATGCGGCGGAGCGTAGGGATGAATACGAACATCTCGCTAGAAAAGCTTTCGTCGGGAAAATGGCTTGCCAAGGTCGTTTCGGCTGGCGGAAAAGTGCTCTCTTCCCAGATGCTTTCGCTTCGGTAATTTTCCCTATTCGCCGATGAAATCGCTGATGCGGTCGAGAGATTCCTGGGAGAGGATGTGCTCCATCTTGCAGGCGTCCTCGTTCGCGATTTTTTCGGAGACGCCCAATTTCAAAAGGAGTTTCCGGAGTAAAAAATGCCTGGCGAGAACTTTTGCCGCCGCCTGTTTTCCGGCCGGGGAAAGAGAAATGCCCGTATAGGGTTCCTGATTGACCAGCCCGAGCTTTTTCAATTCGTTCATCGCCTTGTTGACGGACGGCATCTTGACGGAGAGTCTTTCCGAGATATCCTTGACGTGGGCGACGTCCTTGTTCTCTAAGCAAAGAATGTGCACCATTTCAAGATAATCTTCAAGGCTTTGTGATAGTTTTGGGGCTTCGGGCATTCGCTTTTTATCCTTTTGTTAGCTTAGTCTAATTATAGCAATTGACGATTGAAAAAACAAGATGTGTTGAAAAGTTTGACGCTTGCAACCACCCTGTCATTCTGGAGGATTCGAAGAATCCGATAGAATCCCGTCCGACGTTTCTCCACTCTCAGATCTAAGATCTGTCCTGGATCCTATCGGTCGCGGCGCTCCCTCCAGGATGACGTCAAAAGTAAAAGTTCGCTCAGACGCCCCTACTCCCTAATCCCTATTCCTGCTTCCAAACTCGGATAATTCTCGCTTCAATTTTCCAAATCTTGCAGACGGCAGACAGAAATTTTTTTAGATGTTTAAATATGAAGATTTTCCAAACATTTATCTTGGCGATAGGCCTTGCGTTTTTTCCGATTGCCGCAGAAGAACTTGAACCGATGGATTCCGAGGATCGCTTGACCGCTGAGGAAGAAGATCTGCGATCGATCAAGGATTCTTACGACAGCCGGATCAACGGAATCATGGAAGAAATGGGAGATAACGGTCCGGAAGCCTGGTTTGCGGCTCGCGCCGCGGGAAACTACGCGACTTGGAAGGATATCGGGTTTGAACTTCCCGAAGTGAAAATGTTTACCGTGAAGGAAGTCCCCTACGGATTCTCGGTGACGGGAATCGGACGCTCGCAGGAGACGGCAACGGTTCTTGTCTATACGCGGGACGAAGACTTGTATTACCGCGTTACTATCGGCAAGAGAGCATCGTTTGATTTTAAGCGCATGGTGCAGGCTGTTTTTGAATCGGACAGTGAATTTTCTTTTCGCGAGGGGACGCCGTGCAACAGTCGGGCTGTTTCCTGCCTCGGCGGATACGAAAAGGGAACTTCCGGCAAGCTAAAAAAATAAGGAGATATCATGGCAGAACTCGGTACGATCGGAACCCCGCTTTCGAAAAGCGCAACGCGCGTCCTTTTTTGCGGTGCGGGAGAACTTGGCAAGGAAGTTATCATTGAAATGATGCGGCTCGGTGTCGAAACGATTGCCGTCGATCGCTATGCGAATGCGCCCGGAATGCAGGTCGCTCATCGGTTCCATGTTGTCAATATGCTGGACGGAGCGGAACTTCGCCGAATCGTCGAACTCGAAAAGCCGGACTACATCGTTCCGGAAGTCGAGGCGATTGCAACGCCGACGCTCGTGGAACTCGAAAAGGAAGGCTACCACGTGATTCCGACGGCGATGGCTACGCGGCTGACGATGAACCGCGAAGGGATTCGTCGCTTGGCGGCAGAGGAACTCGGGCTGAAAACTTCGCCGTATCGCTTTGCGGACACGGAAGATGATTTCAAGGCGGCGGTGAAGGCTGTCGGGATTCCCTGCGTCGTGAAGCCCGTGATGAGCTCGTCCGGGCATGGACAGAGCACGGTCAAGTCCGAAGCGGATATCGATCGGGCGTGGAACATCTCCCAGTGCGAAGGCCGTACGGGAAAGCCTTCCCGCGTCATCGTCGAGGGCTTTGTGCCTTTTGACTACGAAATCACGATGCTCACGGTGCGCCATGTCGGCGGAACAAGCTTTTTGGAACCTGTGGGGCATCACCAGGTGAACGGCGATTACCAGGAGTCTTGGCAACCGCAACCGATGAGCGCTGCCGTTCTCGAAAAGGCGCACGACATTGCGAAGAAAATCACGGATGCGCTCGGAGGCCGCGGAATCTTTGGCGTGGAACTTTTCGTCTGCGGCGAGGACGTTCTGTTCAGCGAAGTCAGCCCGCGTCCGCACGATACGGGAATGGTGACGCTGATTTCCCAGGACCTTTCGGAATTTGCTCTTCATGCCCGGGCAATCCTCGGGCTGCCGATTCCGAACATCGCTTTCCGCGGACCGTCCGCTTCGAAGGCGATCGTCGTCGAAGGGGAATCCGATCAGGTTCGCTTTGAAAACCTGTCGAAGGTTCTGGAAACTCCCGATACGGGCATCCGGCTTTTTGGAAAGCCGACTGTCGGCGGACATCGTCGCATGGGCGTTTTGCTTGCCCGGGCATCTTCGGTGGAAAAGGCGGTGGAAACGGTCAAGGAAATGCGCGAAAAGCTGCAAGTCAAACTGTAAAAGAAAATCTCTATCTCTGAGGGCAACCGGTGTCCAAACCCCGCAAACTTTTCCTTCTGGATTCTTTCGCTCTCGCCTTCCGGATGTTTTATGCCTATGCGAAAAATCCGCTGGTGAATGAAAACGGAGACGACGTTTCCCTGGTGCACGGTTACTGGGGAACGGTTCTCCGCATCCTTTCAAAACATAAACCGACGCACTTTGCGATTGTGTGCGATGTCGGCGCCCCGACTTTTCGTCATGAACTCTATCCGGAATACAAGGCGAACCGCGGACCGATGCCGGAGGCGATGGCAAAGCAGATGCCGATGCTCAACGAGGTCATCCGGGCGAGCGGGATTCCGATGCTTTCAGAAAAAGGCTTTGAAGCGGACGATGTGATGGCCGCTGTTGCGGATACCGCATATCGGGAAGGCTTTGAACAGATTTTTCTCGTCACAAAGGACAAGGACCTTTCCCAGGTGGTGAACGATAGGATCCATCTGTACCAGTTAGAAAAAGGAGCGGACGGCATCGATTTCGGGCCGGAAGAGGTCAAGGAAAAATACGGTGTCCCGCCGGAGCAGATCCGCGACTACCTCGCCTTGATGGGGGATTCTTCGGACAATGTTCCCGGCGTCGCGAAGGTCGGGCCGAAGACAGCGGTCGCGCTCCTGGAAGAATTCGGGAATATCGATAATCTGTATGCGAACCTAGACAAGGTGACGAAAAAAGGCTTGCACGATAATCTCGAGAAAGGGAGGGAAAATGCTTTCCTCTCGCGGGAACTCGTTACGATCCAGTCTTCGCGGGGTTTTAAAGGTTCGCTGAGCGAACTCGAATTCCGCGGAATCGAAAGCGACGCCCTTGAAAAAATTTTCCGGGAAAACGAAATCAACAGCCTGGTCCGTCTTCTCGACAGCGTCCCGTCTAAGTCGGGATTTTCACCGGAATTGCCACAGAAAAACGCGAAGCCTTTTGAAACGGTCGTCGTGCGGACGACAAAGGCTTTTCGGGAAATGTCCGCAGAGGTCGAGACTTCTCCGTCTCCGGCGATTTCTGTCGTCTATGATGGCTCGCGCCCGCTCGCAACGGCGATTGTTGGGGTCGCGCTTTCCACCAGACCGGACAAAGGCTTCTATGTTCCGCTCGGGCACACGGACGATATGGGAATTCCGCTGAACAATATCGATTCGGAGTATTTTGCGGACTGGTTCATTCCGGCGTTTACCGTCGCCGAGAAGCCGTGGCGAATGTTTGCCGCAAAATCGACGCTGCACGTCCTTTCCTGGGCCTTTGACGAGAAAGTTCTTCCGCAGGAAATTCGGGATGCGCAGATCGGTGCGTGGATGCTTTCGCCGGGAGAATCGAAGTACGAACTAGAAGAGCTTTGCCGGCGGAACGGTCTGCGGGAAATCGGTTCGCTCGAAGCGCTTGTCGGGCACGGGAAAAACGAAATCCCGTCCTCGCGCGTGCCCGTCGAAGAGATGGCGGAATATGCGGCAAAGTCCGCCGCTGCGATTTTTGAACTTTGGGACATCGTCCATTCGAAGCTCGAAAAAAGCGGCCTGGAAAAACATTTCCTTGAAACGGAAATGCCGATTCTCAAAGTCCTTTTCGCGATGGAGGAATGCGGGGCGGCTATCGACGAAGATGCGCTCCGAAATCTTTCCGCGGATTTTTCGAAGCGGATCGAAGAGACCGAGGAAAAGGTTTACCGGCTTTCCGGCGGGAACCCTTTCAACATCGCCTCTCCCAAACAGCTCGCCGAAGTTCTCTATGACGACTTGGGGCTAAAAGTCCTGAAGAAGACGGCAACCGGGCGCAGTACGGACAGCGCGGTTTTGGACCGCCTGTTAAACGAATTCGAACTTTCCGAACAGGAAACCGCACTCATCGAATCGATACTGAATTACCGCGAACTGAAAAAGTTGCAGAATACGTATGTCGAAGTCCTTCCTACGCTTGTGAACAAGGAAACCCATCGGATCCACACGAACTTTGTGCAGTGGGGGACGGCGACGGGGAGACTCTCGAGCCGCGAACCGAATCTGCAGAACATCCCGATCCGTTCCGAGGAAGGGAAAAAGATCCGGGCGGCGTTCATTCCGGGCGAAAAGGAAAACGTGATTCTTTCCGCGGACTATTCGCAGATAGAATTGCGGATGCTTGCGCATCTTTCCGGCGATGAAAAGCTTGTACAGGCGTATAACGACGGGGTGGATATTCATGCGCTGACCGCGGCTGCGGTTTTCGGAAAGCTCCCGTCCGAGGTGACCGCGGACGAACGTCGCCGGGCGAAAGTGGTGAATTTCGGCGTTCTCTATGGAATGACTCCGTTCCGGCTCTCCCGCGATTTGCACATTCCGATTGCCGATGCGAAAATGTTCATCGACGGATACTTTAATTTGTACAAAGGCGTCGAGGCTTACGTGGAACGCATCAAGGCTTTTGCCCATGAAAACGGCTATGTCGAAACGCTGACGGGGCGTCGCCGCGCAATTCCCGGAATCGATTCCGGGGACAGGACCGAGTGCCAGATGGCGGAACGCATGGCGGTGAATACGCCTGTCCAGGGAAGTGCCGCGGATTTAATCAAGACGGCGATGATCCGCGTGGCAAACCGCATCGAGAAGGATTCGCTTCCGCTCAAGATGATGCTCCAGGTGCATGACGAACTTGTGTTCGAATGTCCCCGGGAGCAGGCGGAAAACCTTGGGAAAATCGTCCGGTCCGAAATGGAACAGGCGATGGTTTTGAAAGTCCCCCTGGTCGCTTCGGTAGGGTTCGGCGCGAACTGGCTCGCTGCGCACTGACAAAATTTTCTACATTTGCGCACGCCCGGACACTTAAGCCCGGGAAAATCAATCACCGGTATGTGAAAAGTCGCTTCGGTGGCCTCTGGGCTTTGCGGCTTCTGCATACCGGGACGTTTAACCGAAAAAAGGAAAATATCATGGCTAATTTGCCTTCCGTCGAAGACCTGCTTGCAGCGGGCGCTCACTTTGGTCACCAGGCTCAGCGCTGGAACCCGAAAATGAAACCCTACATCCTGGCGAAGAAGAATGACATCTATGTCATCAACCTCGACAAGACTATCAAGCAGCTCGAAGAAGCCGGCAAGGTTGCCGCCCGCATCTCCAGCGAAGGAAAGAGCGTCCTCTTCGTCGGTACAAAGCCGACCGCTCGCGCTATCGTAGAAGAAGCCGCGCAGAAGACGAACCACTTCTTCGTATCGAACCGCTGGCTCGGCGGCATGCTCACCAATTTCCAGACCGTTCGCAAGTCCATCAAGCAGATCGACAAGATCGACCAGATGGAATCCGAAGGTCTCTTCAAGGAACTTTCGAAGAAGGAAGTTCTCGACAAGACCCGTCTCCGCGAAAAGATGCTCGGCGTCTTTGGCGGCATTCGCGAAATGGCTACCCTTCCGGGCCTCGTGGTCGTGACCGATTTGCATCACGAACACATCGCCGTTGCGGAAGCTCGCCGTCTGCACATTCCTATCATCGGCATCTGCGACACGAACGTCGATCCGACCCTCGTGGACTACCCGATTCCGGCAAACGATGACGCGGTGAAGTCCATCAAGATTATCGTGGACTATCTGGCGGACAACGTAACGACCCGTTCCGAAGTGGCGAAGAACGCCGACGCGGAATCCGCCGCGAAGAAGTACGACGACGCTCCGGCTCCGCGCAAGCGCGCCTTCAAGCCGCGCAAGGCTGCTCCCGAAAAGACCGAAGACAAGGCCGAAAAAAGCGAGGAAAAGTAACAATGGCTGTTGAAATTACCGCTGCGATGGTGAACCAGCTCCGCAAAGCGAGCGGCGTTGGAATGATGCAATGCAAGAAAGCCCTGATCGAAGCCGAAGGCAATCAGGAAAAGGCTTTTGAACTTCTCCGCAAGCAGGGTGCCGCGGTGGCCGCAAAGCGTGCCGACAAGGCCGCGAAGGAAGGCCGCGTGTTCCTCGTGAGCCGCGCCGACCGCGCTGTCGCCTTTGAACTCGGCTGCGAAACGGAACCCGTTTCCCAGAATGCGGACTACGTTGACCTGGCGAACCTCGCCCTCAAGGCTTGCGAAACGCAGGACATCAACTCTGTCGAAGAGCTGAAGAACGCCGTCGTCGATGGCGTGAAGATCAACGACAAACTGCAAGACGTTCTCGTGAAAATTCAGGAGAACATCGACTTCCGCAAGCTGGGTGTCATCAAGCGTTCCGGCTCGGACGTGATCGGTCTCTACTCCCACATGGGCGGAAAGATCGGCGTTCTCACGCGTCTCACGTTTGAAGGCACCCCGAACGACAAGGAAGCGCTCGAACGCACCGCGAAGGAAATCGCGATGCAGGCAGCCGCTTTCCCGCCGGTCGCCTTGAACAATGCGGCGGTTCCCGAAGAGTTCATCGCGAAGGAAAAGGAAATCGCGCTCGCTCAGATCGAAAATTCCGGCAAGAAGACCAAGCCGGAATTCGCCCAGCGCCAGATCGAAGGCCGCGTCGCGAAGGTCCTCAAGGAAGTCGTTCTCGAAGACCAGGAATTCTTCATTTCCGACAAGAACCCGAAGAAGCTTTCCGTCAAGGATTATCTGCTCGCTGAAGGGGAAAAGCTCGGTGTGAAGAACCTCGCCGTCGTCGATTTCATCCGCTTCGAAAGGGGCAACTAATTTAAACGCGAAAGCGTTGGATTCAAATCGGTCGTCCCCCTTGCGGGGGCGACCTGTTTTTCAAAAAAGCGAACGGATATGGACATACACGTACAAAACCACTTGAGTTCTTGTGGGCGGGTAAACCTCGGGAGTTTTTACACTCCGTACAAGTATGTGCTTCTCATTCGCGACTGGCTTGAAAAATATGGATTGACAAGCGGGAAGACCGTTCTCGACAGCTCCTGCGGCTACGGGGCCTTTTTTGAATTGCAGGAACATCTGCCGAAGAACAGGTATATCGGAAACGATATCGATTCCCTTGCCGTAAACAAGGTTGCCGAAGTTTTCCCGAAAGTGCGAATTTTCAACAAAAATGCGCTCGCTTCCGTTTCGCGCGAGCTGTATGGGATAAAGGACCGCGACTGTCTGGTTGTCGTCGGAAATCCTCCCTATAACGATGTCACGTCGCAGATTAACCAGGGTATCAAATCTTCCGGCATGGAGATTGACGCGGACATCAGGACGCGTGATTTGGGCCTTTCGTCGCTTCTCTCTTACAACAAGCTTGCGGCGGATTATGTCGCCGTCTTGCACCCGCTTTCGTATTTGATAAAGCGACAAAATTTTTCCGCGGCAAAGGCTTTTTTTGCGAATTACAAAATGCTCGAACATGCTGTTTTCAACAGCCAGGAATTTGCGAACACGTCCAAGACGAGCGGTTTCCCCGTAATCGTCGCCTTATATCGGCGAGAGCCTTCGGCAGGGCTTTCCTATGACGATGTTTATCGGATGACGTTCAAGACGGTCGAGGGCAAGGCTTTTTCGCTGGCGGACTTTGACTATGTGGCGGATTTCATCCAGAAATATCCCCACAAGGAACGCTTTGAACCGGAAATCCTGTTTTACACGCTCCGGGACATCAACGCATTGAAGCGTAGCCGGACATTTATCAAGGAACGCTGTGCGGGCGCCGTGGATGTCAATTCCGAAAAGCTCTCCTATTACTGCTACCTCGATTGTTTCAAAAGGTTTGCGGACATTCCCTACTACATGGGCAATTTCAACGTGCCTTTCGACAAGGAGACATTCCCGGAAATCGAGCGATCTGTCGTCGCCGTATCGAAATTCCATCATCCCGAGATATTTGGAAAATGCCCACGCCCGAGCGTTGCCGAAGAAAGCGCGGTGAAGGAATACATCGGCGGAATTTTAAAACATTTCACAAATTAACCCCCATTTTCTACTATGTCCAAATTCAAACGAATTCTTCTCAAACTTTCCGGTGAAGCTCTCGCCGGCGAAAAAGGCCACGGCATTGACTCGGAGATTCTGACGTCGATGGCTTCCGAAATCGCTTCCGTCGTGAAGTCGGGCGTCCAGGTGGCGCTTGTCATCGGTGGCGGAAACTTGGTGCGCGGCATTTCCGCGTCCGCTGGCGGGATGAACCGCGCCCAGGGCGATGCGATGGGAATGCTCGGCACGGTGATGAACGGACTGGCGATGCAGGATGCTCTTGAAAAACAGGGCGTCCCCTGTGTCGTGATGTCCGCTGTCCGGATGGAACCCATTTGCGAGTTTTTTGATCGCAGACGGGCCGTTTCCCTTTTGGCTTCCGGAACGGTCGTGATTTTCTCCGCGGGAACCGGCAATCCATACTTTACGACCGATAGCGCCGCGGCGCTCCGGGCAAGTGAAGCGGAATGCGACGTCATCATGAAGGCGACGAAGGTCGATGGAATCTATACGGACGATCCGGTCAAGAATCCTTCTGCGACGCGTTTTGACGACATCACCTATTCCGAAGTCATCCGTCGCGGGCTGAAAGTGATGGATACGGCGGCGGTTGCCATCTGTCTCGAACAGAAAATGCCGATTCTCGTGTTCAAAATGACTCCGGGGAACTTGACGAAGGCTGCCGCGGAAGGTAGTTTAGGAACACTCGTGCATTGCTAGGTTGGCAAGGCGCATTCGCAAAGTTTTTATAATTGAGGACCTATGGCCGAAGAATATGAATTGAAAATGCAAAAGGCCGTCGAGGCGACTGAACGCGAATTTTCGAAAATTCGCACAAGCGTAGCGACCCCTGCGATTTTGAACAACATCCGTGTCGATTATTATGGAACGCCCACCCCGATTCCGCAGGTGGCGAAAGTCTCCGTTCCGGAACCGCGTATGCTCTTGGTTACCCCGTGGGAAAAGGCGATGGTTGAACCGATTAACCGGGCGATTCTCATGGCGAACATCGGTGTCTCTCCGCTGATGGAAGGCAACGGTATCCGCGTATCCATCCCGATTCTCACGTCGGAACGCCGCGAAGAGCTCGCGAAGCTCGCCCGCAAACATGCGGAAGAGGGAAAAGTCGCAATCCGCAACATCCGCCGTGACGCAAACGACGCCATCAAGAAGAACAAGGAAATCGCCGAAGACGAAGCGAAGAAGCGCCAGGAGCAGATCCAGAAGGTGACCGACAGCTACATCGCGAAAATAGACGAAATCCTCAAGCTGAAAGAAGCCGACCTTCTTGAGGTCTAATCGTCATGGCTAACGGACTGAAGCATATTGCCATCATCATGGATGGCAACGGTCGCTGGGCGAGAAGTCGAGGCCTAGAACGTTTCCTGGGGCACCGCAAGGGGACCCAGGCGACGATTGATGCGGTCAAGTTCGGGTGCGACATGCGGCTGGAACATTTGACCCTCTATGTCTTTAGCTCCGAGAATTGGCAACGTCCTTCCAAAGAAGTCGATTACCTGATGAAGCTCCTGGTGGAAATGGTCCACAAGGAACTCCCGGACCTGATGGAAAAAAACGTAAAGCTCGTGGTCATCGGAAATATCAACCGCTTGCCGGAATCTCCGCGGATGCAATTGCAACACGCAATCGATACGACAGCGAAAAATTCCGGGATGCAGCTGAATCTCGCCATTTCCTACGGCGGACGCCAGGAAATCGTCGATGCCTGCAAGGCGATTGCGACCGAGGTCAAGGAAGGAACGCTTCCCATCGAATCAATCGATGAAAATGTCTTTTCACGAAATCTGTATCTGAAAGGCGCTCCCGATCCGGACCTAGTCATCCGCACCGGCGGAGAATTCCGCCTTTCGAACTATTTGCTCTGGCAGGCCGCCTACAGCGAATTCTACGTAACCCCGACGCTCTGGCCGGATTTTACGAACGAGGAATTCCAGAAGGCGGTCGATTTTTACAACACGCGCGAACGCCGTTTTGGAAAGGTTCTCGATGAGTAATTTGACAATCCGTATCCTGTTTGCGGTCATCGCCATTCCGGTGACCTTTTTGTTGCTTTGGCTGAACGACATCTCCCGCTTGGCCCTGATGTGCTTTTTGAGCGGAGCCGGCGCCTGGGAATGGGCGCGAATGGCTTCGAAAATGTACAAGGGACCGTCGATGCAGGCGGTGACTCCGATTGCCGCGGTAGCCCTCACCCTCGCCTGGATTTTCCAGTCCGGGCATTTCTTTGGACTGCCCGCGCTCCCGCATCTGGTCGGAATCGTCTTTGTCGGCGTTTTCGCGCTTTACATCGTCATCGCGTTTTCCAAGGTCTCGATCGACCATCTGTTCCCGTGGCTCTTGATGCAGCTCGGCGCTCCGCTCTACCTCGGGCTCTGGGGCGGTCTCGACGTCTATCTGCTCGGTTCCGGAAACGGCTCGCTCGAACATTCGTACAAGTTCATCTTGGTGATGACCTCGATGTGGGTCTGCGACACGATGGCGTATTTCGGCGGGCGGCTCTTTGGAAAGCATCACATCGCGCCGGAAATCAGCCCGAAGAAAACCTGGGAAGGCGCCGTCAGCGGAACGCTCTTCGCTGTCGGCTGGGTGATGTTCTTCGCACCTTCTGTTTTCGGGTTGGACCTTGCCATGTCGGCGATTTTGGGATTTGTCCTCGCCATCGCCGGCCAAGTGGGTGACTTGCTCGAATCGACGCTCAAGCGTTGGTCCGGCACAAAGGATGCAAGCCAAATCTTTCCGGGGCACGGTGGCGTCCTCGATCGGGCGGATTCCTTTTTCCTTTCGGCGCCGGCTGTCGTGCTGGTGATGACTTTTATCAACGGATCGGTCTAAAATGAAACGTGTCTGTCTTCTGGGGGCAACAGGTTCGATAGGAACTTCAACCATCGGGGTTTTAAAGCAGCATCCCGAACGTTTTCGGCTGTATGCGGTTGCCGCGAACAAAAACTGGAAAAGCGTTGCGAAAATCGCGCGGGAAATGGACGTGGAACGCTTCTGCATGTTCAACGAATCCGCCGCCCGGGAACTCTCGAAAGAGCTGGGAAAGCCGGTCCTCACCGGAATGGAAGGCCTCTGCGAACTTTCGAGCGACCCGAATGTGGACATCGTCCTGAATTCCCTGATGGGTTCCGTCGGATGCCTCCCGACCCTTTCCGCAATCCGGGCTTCCAAACATGTCGCGCTGGCGAACAAGGAAACGCTCGTCATGGCGGGAGAAGTTATCACGGAGGCGCTTCGCGAAAATCCCAAAGCCTACTTAACGCCGGTCGATTCGGAGCACAATGCGATTTTCCAGTGCCTGGCGGATCGTCCGAACGCGGAAGTGGAAAATCTGCAGATTACGGCTTCGGGCGGACCTTTCCGCGAATGGCCGCTCGAAAGGTTCAAGGACATTTCCGTCAAAGACGCCCTGAATCATCCGGTCTGGAGCATGGGGCGGAAAATCACGATAGACTCCGCGAGCATGATGAACAAAGGCTTGGAAGTCATCGAAGCGCATTTTCTCTTCGACATCCCTTACGAACAAATTAAAGTCGTCGTCCACCCGCAGAGCCGTGTGCATTCCCTGGTGCAGTTCCGCGACGGAAGCCTGATGGCGCAGCTCGGCGCACCCGACATGAAAATTCCCATCCAGGTTGCGCTCACGTGGCCGGAACGCATTCCGCTCGAAACGGACCGTCTGGATCTCGCGGAAATTGGCAAGTTCACCTTTTTCAAACCGGACTTTGACAAGTTCCGCTGCCTAGCCCTTGCGATGGAATGCGGCAAAAAGGGTGGGCTTTATACGGCGATGATGAATGCGGCAAACGAAGTTCTCGTCGGCGCGTTCCTCGAACGGAAAATCGGGTTCATGGACATTCCGGCTGGCGTGGAAAAGGTCGTGGCAAAAACCCCGGCCGCTTTCGGACCGCTTGACCTGCCGACGATTCTCGCCGCGGACAGGGAAGCGCGTAGGCTTGCGCAGGAACTGGTCTAACGCTCGCACCGTCTCCGCCGCTTTTTTCTAAATTGCGCTTTATGGAAAATTTCCTTTCAAATGTAGCGATATTTGCGCTGGGGCTTCTCAGTCTGAGTTTTCTTGTCTTTATCCACGAGCTGGGACATTTTCTTGTCGCCAAGTGGAACAAGGTCAAAGTCAAAACATTTTCCATCGGATTTGGCAAAAAGCTCTTGCGTTTTAAAAAAGGCGAGACGGAGTATTGCCTGTCGCTGATTCCCTTTGGCGGCTACGTCGCCATGGAAGGGGAAAATCCCGAGGACGCCGATTCGAGCGACCCGGATTCGTTTGTGTCGAAAAGCGTCGGGGCGCGGGCGGCGATCGCTTTTGCGGGACCTTTTGTGAACATCGCGTTTGCGTTTCTTCTTTTGGTGGGGCTTTACATGAAAGGCGTGGAGGAGCCGGAATCGTCCCGTCTGATTGTGGGGCTGGTCGCTCCGGAAAGCGCCGCGGAAAAGGCCGGGATTCTTCCGGGCGATACGATTTTTGAACTCGACGGTCGTCCGACGAACGGCTGGGACGATTTTCGCGAACAGATTGGTGTGCGCCTCGGGGCAAGTGTCCCTCTGAAGCTCACTCGGGGAGCGGATACGCTTTCCCTGACCATCGTCCCGCAAGAAATGATAATTCCCGGCAAGGATTCCCTCTCGGACGATATCCACATGGGCGTCGGCGAAGCGGGCGTCTATCCGCGTCACCGCGTCGTCATCAACGGAAAGCCCCTTGCGGGAAGCGCCGCGGAAAAGGCCGGATTCCTTCCGGGCGATACGATAGTCGAAATCAACAGCCAGCGAATTTTCAGGTATCGGGATGTCGTCGATCTGGTGAACGGTTCCGAAGGGAAGCCACTCGCGGTAACGGTCCATCGCGGTGCGGACACGCTTGAAAAGGAACTTTCCGCCGTTTACAATCCGGAACACGGACGCTACATGATAGGCATCCAGATGACCTATGTGATGTTCAAGGAAACGCATCTCGTGAGCCGCAACTTCCCGAATGCCGTTCTCAAGGCCTGCGGCACCAGCTGGAAAATGACGACGAGCGTTTTCCGTTACCTGAAGCGAATGTTCCAGGGGCAGGTAAAGGTCGATGCGATGTCCGGGCCCGTAACGATTGTCGCCGTGATGGGAAATGTCTGGCTTTCCGGATTCGAAGATTTCCTGATGATTCTCGCGCTCATCAGCATCAACCTGGGAATCATGAACCTCTTGCCGCTAGCGATTACGGACGGGGGAATTCTTCTCTTCCTCTTAATCGAAGCGATTCGCGGCAAGGCGATTTCGCAGGAAAAACAGGCGGTAATCCAGAAAATCGCCATGGCGCTTTTTATCGCCCTCTTCGTTTTCATCACGTTCCTCGACTTCGGAAAACTCGGGCTCTTTCTGAAATAGGGGAGAAATTCCGCTCCCGATTTTTCCTATATTCCAAGGCACATAGCCCGTCCGGTCGCATGGCCGGGTGAGCGCCTGTTTTTAACTTGAGTATTTGCTCTAGTCTCTACTTCGAAATCGGCAAAATTTCAACTTACGAGAATAGGGTGAACTGCTCACGTCCCGTTCGGGGCGTGGGTCGTTTGCGTTTATTGGTAAGTAAGGCTTTGCCGAGCCTCGAAGTACAGTAAACGGTGCGACGACTCCACGCCTTTTTTTGTCAAAAAAAGATTTCGTCGTTTGCAGCGTAATCCTAGGGGAAATGCCCACGGCGAGGTCTGTCAATGGTAGTAGATGCGGTTCGGCATGGCGATGTTTCGCTGGAATCCCTTTTTGCGAAAAAGGGATTTACGCCCAACGGCAACCAGAGAATCGCCATTGAAAGTACGAACGGTCCGCTGCTCCTCACGGCGGGCCCCGGATCGGGAAAAACGCGCGTTTTGCTGTGGCGCTGCGTCAATCTGATCGTATTTCAAAATATCGCGCCGGAAAATATTTTCCTGGCGACTTTCACCGAAAAGGCCGCGCAGCAGCTGAAGCAGGGCTTGCGGGAACTTTTGTCCGTAGCGAGCACGGAAACGCACAAACCCTATGATATTACCGCCATGTATGTGGGAACGCTCCATTCCCTCTGCCAAAAGCTCTTGACGGATCGACGCTTCAAGGAACACGGTTTGCGTTGCCGCCGCCCGTTGCTGCTCGATGATTTGGGACAGTTCCTTTTCGTACGCAATCGCTTTGCCAGGCTTCTTTTGAAATCCGGGTTTGACGATGCCGACAAGCGGGACTCCTACAAGAAAATCAACGGCTTCTTCGGAAAAGACTCGGCGTCCCGAACCGATGCGGTTACCAACTGCATTTCCTTTTTCAACCGGATGAGCGAAGAAAATTTTGGCGCAGAAGAATTCTCCGTCCAATTGGGCGACAGTGTCCTTGCAAAACTGTTCAAGATGACGCTTTGCTATCGGGGTCTCCTGGAAGAAGGCGGCGTGGAACGGGTCGATTTCTCCACGCTGCAGCAGAGGACCTATGCGCACATCTGCCAGAAGAAGGATGCGGAAAGCGTTTTTAGACATGTCATCGTTGACGAATACCAGGATACCAATACCATCCAGCAGAAAATCTATCTGAAACTGGCCGAGGGGACAAGGAATATCTGTGTCGTGGGGGATGACGATCAGGCGCTGTACCGGTTCCGCGGAGCGACGGTTGAAAATCTTGTCGGCTTTGAAAGTATTTGCCAGAAGGCGATAGGCGTTCGCCCCAGGCGCATCGACTTGAACATCAACTACCGCTCCCGCAGGCAGATTGTCGATACCTACACGGACTTCATGGATCTCGTATCGTGGGAAAATCCTTTCGAAAAAGGCGCATCGTTTCGAATCCCGAACAAGAACATCTCGGCGAACAGTGCGGATTCGCAGACATCTGTCGTCCTGGAATCGGGCGATAAAAACGCTGTGGCGAAAAACATTGCGTTGCTGATAAAGCGTCTCAGGGAAACGGGAAAAATTGCGGACTATAACCAGTGCGCTTTTTTGTTCCCGACGATTCGCGGAAATGCAAGCGGCGAGATGGCGCCCAAGGTCAAGGCGTTTGCGGATGCCCTAGACGATGTCGGGATCAAGTATTACGCTCCGCGGGCAAAGAACTTTCTATACACCGAAGAGGCTCTCGTCACGTTCGGTCTGTTTGCGCGGATATTCAAATACGAGGCAAACGCAAATTCTCTTGGCGGAATGAAGAACTTTGCCGACTGGGTAAAATCCGCACTCGAAAAGGCCGATGAAATAATTTCCGGGGACAGGTCTATTCCGCAATTTATCGCCGAGACACAAAATGCCATCGCTCTAAGCAAGAAAAACTATCGGCTGCTTCTGGACGACTGCGAAAAGAATGGAGTCCCTTTGGACTTTGAATTGACGATTTCCCTTTTGAAAAAGCTTTCCCAAACGCCAAAAATCGACGACCCGGTTCGCCGGGCTCTATGCGGTCGCGGCATGCTTGCGTTTGTGGCTCGCCGCACAAATGAAGGAAAGCCGTTGCGCGTTTCCTATGCGCTCTCCCGCGTGACGGCAATGGACTGGACCTTGCTCGACTTGTTCTATAAAATCAACGGCTTCGAATATTTTGCCGCAAAGTATCGGATGGCGGAAAAGGGCGGAGAGGATTCCGGGCTGTACACGCTGGGCATGATAACCCGGTATCTCGCAAAATACCAGGAAACGAACAGTCCAATCATTTCGGGCTCGACTTTTGAAAACGACAGCATTCGGAAAAACTTTTTCGGTTCTTTCCTCTATTCGCTCTTCCGCTTGAATGAAACGGAATATGAAGATTCCGACGACCCGTTCCCCAAAGGCTGCGTCCCGTTCTTGACCGTTCACCAGTCCAAGGGGCTGGAATTTCCGGTCGTTGTCCTGGGATCCCTTTCGCACCGGAGCCGTGACCCGCGAAAATTGGACGTAACCGTCAGGGAAATGCAGAAAAACTTGGGAATCGTCTCGGCTGCTTCCGAACCTCTCGACAGGATGGACGATTACGACACGATGCGGATGTTCTATGTCGCCTTGTCGCGTGCAAAGAATTTGCTGGTCCTTTCGCAGTTCAAGGGTCAGGGGCAGACGACATACGCGCCGTTCAAGACATTGCTCGAAAGGGTCCGTCTTGAATCGGCAAAAGAGCTTGATCTAGAGACGATTCCGCAATCGGAACGCCTTTCCGAGAGGGTTGCGCGCGAGTACACTTACACGGCGGATTACCTGCCATACAACAACTGCCCGCGCAATTACATGGTATTCCACAAATACGGTTTTGTGCCGAGCCGCAGCCAGACGATGTTTTTCGGATCTCTTGTGCACCGGACGGTAGAGGATTTGCAGTATGCGGTCCGGGAGGCGATTCGGTGAAATCGTTGGATTTGGAAAAATCGGTCGGCGAATTGCCGGAAGCGTTCATTCGTGAAATGTTCGAGGACAATTTTCGGACGCTGTGCGAAGAATCGGGGCATTCCATCAATGCGTATATGAAGGAACTCGCTTTTGGCCAGGTGCTGTGCTATTACCGCAAGAACAGGAAAACAATCGAACGGGTGACGCAGACCGAGGTGAAACTCTCGCTCCCCGAACAGGAAACGCCGAACGATAAAATTCCCTACACGATTGAAGGCGTTATCGATGTCGTGCGCGAAGACGAGGAAACCTGGCTCTACGATTTAAAGACGCTCGCTCCGGAACGCATCAAGGCGGATCCGGAAAAATACAGGGAACAGCTGAATGTGTATGCCCACATCTGGAAGGGATTGCAAAAAAACGAACTGGACGGCACGGCCATTATTGCGACGCCCGTTCCGATTTCATTGAAGCGCGCGCTTGAAACGGGCGATGAAACTCGGATTCAAAAAGAACTTGACCGCTGGAATCCGGTGATCCCCTTTGGCTATGACGAAGACGAAGTTGCGGAAATGATCGAGCGTTTTGGCGAAACGGTGGAGCGCATCGAAAAATCGGATTTTGAATCGCCGCCGATAGAAAAATTGCAAACGAAAATGCCGGGAATGAAGTCCAACTTCGCGACCCATGTCTGCCGCAACTGCGACGCGCGCTACTCGTGCCCGAGCTTTGTGGAATACGTGAAAAGCAGACGGAATGTCAGCCAAAACGACGCGCTCCGGTATATGGCAAGTCCTGCCGAGGAAACGGAGAATTTCATCGAGGAAAATTTAAATGAAAACTAAAGGGAGACGATGACCATGGAACGCAATTCTTTTATGGACGCGACCGCTTGCCGGGACGAACGCTTTGAATCGCTCAAGAGGCTTTACCCGGAACTCGTGCGGGACGGCAAGATAGACGTGGGCGCGCTGAAGGAACTGTTTGGCGAAGAGGCTGTCGACGAAGGCGAGATGGGCTACAACCTGTATTGGCCGGGAAAGCGGGAGGCGAAGAAGCTCGCCCGCAAGGAGGCGGAAGGAACGCTCGAACCGGTTCTAGGCGACGGCGTGGACGAAGCCGGGACGGGCAACATTTACATCGAAGGCGACAACCTGGAAGTGCTGCGGATTTTGCGCAAGAGCTACGCGGAACGCGTCAAGATGATTTACATCGACCCGCCCTACAATACGGGCAAGGACTTTATCTATCCCGACAATTACCGGGAACCGGTGGAGGACTACTTGAAATTTACGGGAGAGGTGGACGAGAAGGGCGTTTCGCTGGTGGCGAACCCGAAGAGCGGCGGCGCCTATCACCGCAGGTGGCTCGGCATGATGCTGCCGCGCTTGCAGCTTGCCCGGGAATTGCTCGCCAAGGACGGCGTGATTTTCATTTCCATCGACAACAACGAGCAGGCGAACTTGAAGCTCCTGTGCGATGAGGTGTTCGGGGAGGAAAATTTTGTAGAATGTTTCCTTTGGAATAAAACATCTACGCCTCCT
This sequence comes from Alistipes onderdonkii, assembly GCA_963656065.1. GTDB lineage: Bacteria > Fibrobacterota > Fibrobacteria > Fibrobacterales > Fibrobacteraceae > Hallerella. The sequence continues at coordinate 40,675 of CAVKGV010000003.1, read as the reverse complement.
GCATTATCACATAAATCTCGAAAAACGCATGAATATATTTTGTGCTATCAAAAAAATATAAATAATGAAAATTTTGTAGGACTTGTAAATGATGGTGGTGATGCTCCACTATTGAATGAAACAAATAAGGAAAATGTGTTAACGTTTCCTTCTAGTTATGTTAGAACAAATTTGAAAGATGGTATTTATAAAAAAGGAACTAAAGAGCGAGTTGAATTATTAAACGATGTGATTGTAGAAAATGGAATTATTAAAAATTCTTTTTCCTTAAAAGGAAAATTTCGTTGGCAACAAAAATCTTTAGATGAAGAAATAGAAAAAAAATGCTTACTGATTGTAAAATCAGATAAATTCGCAATTCGATATTGTCGTGTAGGCGATAGGACAGTTGCTCCTCAAAACTATTTAGCGGAAAGATTTTATCAAAAAGATTCCACAATAGATAAAGCCTCTCAAAATGTAGATACAAACGAAAAAGCGGGAAAAGAAATCAGTGAACTTTTAGAACATAATGTTTTTGATTTTCCTAAACCGACATCTTTGATTGCGTATCTATTGTCATTTGTAGAAATGAAAGATTCCCTCATCCTTGATTTCTTCTCCGGCTCCGCGACCACTGCCCACGCCTGCATGCAGCTCAACGCCGAAGATGGCGGGCGTCGCCAGTTCATCCTGGTGCAGCTCCCCGTGGAATGCGAACCGTCATCCGCCGCCGCCAAGGCGGGCTTCAAAAACATCTGCGAAATCGGCAAGGAGCGCATCCGCCGCGCCGGCAAGAAAATCCTCGGTGAACATCCCGAACGGCAGGGAACGCTCGATGTCGGCTTTAAAGTCTATCGGTTGGCCAAGTCCAACATCAAGCCCTACACGCCCACCACGGGTTCCGACGAAACCGCGCTTGAGCTCGCGCTCGGCAGCATGGAATCCCAGATCACGCCCCTGCGCGACGGCTTCGACTTTCAGAATCCCGCGGACATCCAGTCTCTCTTGACCGAAATCCTGCTCCGCCAGGGCTTTGCCCTCGATTCGCGCATCGAAAAGTCCACGAGCGTCGCAGGCAACACCCTCTACCGCATTATCGACGAAAAACGTCCCGTGGTGCTGAACGTTTGCCTCGACGGCTCCATCGCAAAGGAAACCGTGCAAGGCATCGCATTCGGTGAAAACGACAAGTTCGTCTGCCTCAATTCCGCCATCAGTGACGAACTCTACGCCCAGCTTTCCGACAAGGGGAGGGTCGAAACGCTATGAGCCATGTAAAAATCAAGTTCGACGAAAACCAGGAACATCAGGTCCGGGCAGTCCATGCCGTGGTCGATCTCTTTGACGGTCTTTCGCAAACGGAAGACGATTGCTCGCTAGAAAGTCTCGCGTCTAGCGACACGATTTCCAATACCGAAGAAGTCTTCGAAGAAGGTTGGCTTTTGGAAAACCTCTCCATAATCCAAAAACGCAACGGATTCGCGCCACAGTTTTCGCTGAGCGAGCCCAATTCCGGCGATACGCTCTTGTGCGACGGCAACCGTTTTGATTTCCATTCTTACCCGGAATTCACCATCAACATGGAAACGGGCACCGGCAAGACATACGTGTATCTGCGCACCATCTATGCCCTGCGTGAAAAGTACGGCTTTCGCAAATTCATCGTCGTGGTCCCTTCGGTCGCCATCTACGAAGGGGCGGTCGCCACGTTCCGCGCGACATACGAACATTTCTACAGGATGTTTCCGCAGGGGACCGTTCCCCGTGAAATCACGCAATACGACGGCAATGTCAACGACTGCAAAAATTTTGCCCTGTCCAACAGCGTGCAGATCCTGCTCATGACCATCGACTCCTTCAACAAGGCGAGCAACGTCCTCTTCAAGGAATCCGACAAGATCATGGGCGGCAAGCTTCCCATCGAGTTCTTGCAGGAAACGCGTCCCATCCTCATTCTCGACGAAGTGCAAAACTACCAGACGGAAGTGGCGCGTCGCGCTCTGCGCTCCCTGCATCCGCTCTTCAGCGTGGGATACTCCGCGACGCCGGGAAAAAATCCTCCCAACCCGCTCTACAACTTGACGCCCTTTGACGCCATGCAGATGAATCTCGTCAAGAAAATCGAAATCTATGGCAGTGAAGAAAACGTTGCATCGTCCGAAAAGGAAGACTTTTTCAAAATTCTTCAGATTTCCAAGAAACCGCTATCCGTTGAAATGCAGGTGAATTGTAAAATCGCTGGTTCCCTCAAAATGCAGGTTCTCAGGTTTTCGTGCAACGATGCGCTCGGAGCCAAGACAAAGAACGATGCCTACGGAGATTTGAAAATCACGAACATCAGCGCCAAGGAGGACAATTCCTACGTGGAATTTTCCAACGGATTCCGCTACGGTCCCGATGAGTCCAGCTGCGCATCGCTCAGCCGGGAATCGATTTTCCGTCAAATGATTCACAATACGATCAAGGCCCATATTGATCGCGAAAGGTTGTTAGAAAATGCCGGATACAGGGCCAAGGTCCTGAGCCTTTTCTTTGTTGATCGCGTATCGAGTTACAATGGCGATGATCCGATTGTCAAGCGCATTTTTGACGAAGAATTCGAAGCGTTAAAGCATTCTTCGGACCATTTTAAAGACATGAACGCATCCGCTGTGCGTGCCGCCTATTTTGCCAAGAAGAAGGACAAAAAAACGGGTGTGGAAATCGAAGTGGATATCGGTGAAAACGGAAAGATTGTCTCCGACGAAAAGGATGCGGAAAAAGCCGCCTACCACTTGATCATGAAGGACAAGGAAAAACTGCTGGATATGCGCGAACCCGTTCATTTCATCTTTGCGCATTCCGCCCTGCGCGAAGGCTGGGACAATCCGAACGTGTTTCAAATCTGCTCCCTGCGCGAAATTCGGAGTGAAAAAAGCCGTCGCCAATCGATTGGGCGCGGCCTGCGCTTGCCCGTGCAGGAGGGAACGGAAAAGCATCCCGAACTTTCGGGAACCCGCATCACCGATCCGGAACAGAACAAGCTCACGATTATTGCGAGCGAGAGTTTTGAAAACTATGCGAAATCGCTCTACGACGAATACCGCGAAAGCGGAAGCGATATTACCGGGCAGTTGGGCAATTACCGTAAAAACGAGACGGTCAAGCGTACGGAAAAATACGACAGCCCCGATTTTGCCGCGCTCTGGTCCAAGATGAAACGGAAAACATCTTACGACATTCGCATCGATACGGAAAAACTTATCGCCGAGGCGGTTGAAAAAATCAACCGGACGGAATTCAAACCGGCCCAAATCGTAACGACCAAAGGGCTGTATGTGACTACCAGATACCGCATCACGCTCAAGGAAATTTCAAAAACGGGAAGTGCGGTCCTGCTTGTCGAAGTAAGCGATTCCAACGGGCGCAGATTCGCAAACAATCGCAGCGAAAAAATCGTTTCCGTGGGAAAACCGATTGACAAGTCCGATGAAATCCTCGCAAAAATCCGGGTGCAATCCATTTGCGCCGAAGACGAAACGGTCTCCATTTCGGTTTTCAAAGTGCCGCTAGAAAAGGACGTCCCCCAGGAATTCGAATTCCAGTCGGGGAAATCGGTTACGGTGCAAAGCAAGGATGCCGATTATCCGGATGTTCCGAAACCGAATCTCCTCGCCCGAGTTTCTAGCGAAGTCCCTCTGACGCGTTCGACGATTCTTTCCGTCTTCAAGGGAATCAAACGGACGCACCAGATGGAATTCCTGAAAAATCCGGAAGCTTTTATCGCCCAGTTCGTGCAGACTTTGAGCGAAATACTCAAAAACCACATCGCCGAGCACATCGAGTATTCGCCGTCTTCGTCTTCGGCAGATGAAAATGACGGAGAACTTTTCCCGGCTAGCAAAAAGTTCATGGCTTCGGAACTCGAAGACGCCAACGAGAATCAGTCCATCTACGATAAAATCCAGGTGGACTCCAACGTGGAACGGCGTTTCGTGCAGCGATTGAACGAAGTGGGCGCTCCGGGCAACGTCCAATTGTATTTCAAGTTCCCTGCGAAATACAAGGTGAATCTTCCGAAAATCATCGGCAATTACAATCCCGACTGGGCAATCCTCCGCGTGGACGACAAAAATCAAAAAATTGAAATCGTCCGGGAGACGAAGGGCACCGAAGACATCAACGCCTTGCCGCATACAAACGAAGCGCGCAAAATCATCTGCGGGCAGAAACATTTTGCCGCCATCGGCGTGGACTACCGCTTTGTGGATGACAAGGACGCCAGATGGTTTGATAAAGTTCCTGTCGATTTGCAGGAGAGCTTGTTGGACATTCCGTACAAAGTTCTGCCGGATGAATGTAAAAATGCCGCCGAGGCAAAGGAAAATCCGTATCGCGCATAGAATGATTTATGGACCAATCCGTAAAAAATAATCTATAATGCCTTTGTAAAATTAAGAGGTTTTTATGGGTATTCTCGATGCGATTTTTAACAAGTATTTTGGGCCTGTCTTTATCAAGGAGAACAGCGATGCGGAAGAGTTTGTCGAAAAAATGAAATCCCTTTCCGCTCGGGCTTCCGATAAATTAAAAGATAAAATAGATGACCAGATAAGTGCTGCCGAAGCGGGTCTTTATGGTGAACGCCAGATTGCCTACGAATTGAAAAATAGCGGTATGGACATGATCGTTGCCCATGATCTGTGTCTGGGAAAAAACGATTTGTCTGCGCAGATTGATTTCTTGGTGGTGACAAGGCGACATATATTTGTCATCGAATGCAAGAATCTTTACGGCAATATCGAGATAGATGACAAGGGTAATTTCATCCGCCATATCGGAAACGGAAAATTCTACCGTCGCGAAGGTTTCACGTCTCCCGTATCGCAAAATGCGCGACATCTCAACGTATTGAAGGAAATCCGCCGGGAATACAAGACAAATTTCCTGACGCAGGCGCTTTATGAAAAGGCCTTTCCGAAAATATGCCGTTCCATCGTTGTCCTTGCAAATCCGAAAACCATTTTGAACGACAGAAACGCTCCCGAAGAAATCCGAAAAATTGTGATTCGTTTGGACCAGTTGGTTTCATATATCAAACGCATTGAAGAATCCGACAAGGATTTATACTTGAGTTCTAGAGACGAAATGCATGAACTGATGGGATCTTTTCTCAAATGCCGCAAGTCGGGCAGGTTCGATTACGCCAAAAAATTTGAAGCCCTGGTCGCCGAAGAACAACGAGACGAGCATTTAAACAAAACGAAAACGTGTGCAGCGGAAATGGTTCTCGAAAATCCCGAGAAAGAGGCGAATGACGAACGTAAGTGTCCTCGATGCGGAGCTTTGCTTGTCCTACGAACTTCAAGAAAAGGGGAAAATGCGGGCAAGCAGTTCTGGGGGTGTTCCGCCTTTCCAAAATGCTGGTATAAGGAGAAAACCGTCTAGCTGTTCGGATGTTGCAAACCGTCCCGCTTTCGGATTTTCGCAAAAAGCCTCCCTCCATTTTTTCTAGATTTTCTCCTTGAACGAAAAAGGAATTGCCCATGAATATTCTCGTAATCGGCAGCGGCGGTCGTGAAAACGCGATTGCGCTTGCCGTCAAAAAATCGCCCCTGTGTACGAATCTGGTTTCCGCACCCGGCAATCCGGGAATGGAACGTCTCGGAAAATGCGTCCCCGTCGATGTCAAGGAGCCGGTAGCGATTGCGGATTTGGCGGAGCGTGAAAAAATCGACCTGACGATTGTCGGTCCGGAAGTTCCGCTGGTAAATGGCGTGGTCGATGAATTTCGTCGTCGCGGGCTTCGTGCGTTCGGACCGGTGAAAGGTGCGGCGGCTCTCGAAGGCAGCAAGGCGTTCTCCAAGAATTTCATGAAGCAGTATGGGATTCCGACGGCGGCTTACGAAACTTTCACCGATTTGACTCCCGCTCTCGAATTCTTGAAAAAGCATCCCGCCCCGATCGTCGTCAAGGCGTCGGGACTTGCCGCCGGAAAAGGCGCTGTCGTCTGCCTGACCGATGCGGAAGCGCGTGAAGCGGTCGAGGAAATGCTTGGCGACAAGGCCGTATTCGGCGAATCGGGCAAGACGGTCGTCATCGAGGAATTCATGGAAGGCGAAGAGGCGTCTCTCTTTGCTGTCTGCGACGGCAAGGATTACGTCCTGCTCTCGTCCGCCCAGGACCACAAGCGGGTCTTTGACGGGGACAAGGGCCCGAACACGGGCGGAATGGGAGCCTATGCGCCGGCCCCGGTTGTCACTTCGGAAATCCTTTCGCAGGTAAAAAAGGAAATCATCGAACCGACCCTTCGCGGCATGGCGCAGGAAGGCTCTCCCTACACGGGCGTCCTCTATGTGGGAATCATGGTGACGAAAAACGGACCGAAGGTGGTGGAATACAACTGCCGCTTAGGCGATCCGGAATGCCAGGTGGTTCTGCCGGTCTATGACGGAGACATCCTCGCGCTTTTCGATGCGGCGGAAAAAGGCGAATTGAAAAGTTTCAACGCTCCGGCTGAGCCGAAAGGTTCTGCGGCGGTTGTCGTCATAGCGAGCGAAGGCTATCCCGGAAGCTATGCCAAGGGAAAAAAGATCGCGGGCATCGAGGATGCGGAAAACGTCGGCGCGATGGTCGTTCATGCCGGGACCAAGTTGGAAAACGGTTCGCTCGTGACCTCTGGCGGTCGCGTTCTGGGCGTCGTCGGAACGGGAGCGGATTTGAAGGCCGCTCTCGACAAGGCTTATGAAGGATGCGAAAAGATTCGCTTCGACGGAGCGTTCTGTCGCAAGGACATCGGACAAAAAGGACTCGCAAAATGCAAGAAGTAAAAAATCCCCTGGTGGGAATCGTCACGGGCAGCGCTTCGGACAAGGCGATTGTCGATAAGGTAACGGGAATCCTCGACGAATTCGGGGTCGCCTGGGAATACAACGTCCTTTCCGCGCACCGTACGCCGAACAAGACGGCAAAGTATGCGCAGGATGCCGCCGGTCGCGGTGTGCAGGTTCTGATAGGGATTGCGGGTCTTGCCGCGGCCCTTCCGGGGACGCTCGCGGCGAACACGATTCTTCCGGTCATCGGAGTTCCGGGTGACGGCGGTCCGCTATCGGGCGTGGACGCTCTGCATTCCATCGTGCAGATGCCGTCTGGGATTCCCGTGGCGACGGTCGGAATCGGAAACGGTAAAAACGCCGCCTACCTCGCGATTGCGATTCTCGCGCTTTCCCATGCGGATATCCGCGAAAAGCTTGCCGATTACCGCAAGTCCCTGGGCGATATCTAAGTGCGTCGGACGTTCTCCCTGGTCCTCTTGTTTGCTGCGGTCGCATTCAGCCTGGATACGGCGAGCGTTCCTTGGGCGAAGGGGGAACAGCTTTTCTTTCGGCTGAGCTGGGGCTTTGTCTCGGCAGGTTCTGCTGACATGAAAGTTTATCCGCGCGACGACGGGAAAGTGGAATTCGAGAGCATCGCCCGGAACAACGGCGCTTTCAAGTCCATCTACCCGGTCGCGGACACGATCCGTACCCTTTCGTCCGCAGAAACGCTTTTGCCCGAGTCGTTTACGAAAATCCTGAACGAAGGCTCCTACTTCAGCTCGTCCCGGATATTTTTTGACCGTTCCGCGCAAAAGGCGACCCTTTCGGATACCGTCTTTACGAATTCCCGGCGGAATGCGTCTAAGTCGAACGTGGATACGGTCCTTGCCTTGGACGGTGACGAACATTGCATCATTTCGGCGTTTTACCGGGTCCGCAGCATGGACCTGACCGGGAAAAAGGAAACCTATTTTTCGGCGGTCAGCGGAAAAAAACGCTATTCCCTGCGGGTAATCGTCCACGGTCGGGAAACCGTCGAAACGAAACTCGGCAAGTTTAAATGCATCAAGGTCGAACCGGTTCTCGGTGACGACGGGGCGTTCAAGGCGTCGGGAAGGCTGTTCATCTGGCTTTCGGACGATAGCCGGCGGTTACCTGTACTGATGCGCGTAAAGATTCCCATCGGCTCCATCAAGGGAGAACTGGTGAAATTCAACCAGGGATCCGTGGAGTAGGCGTCCCCGGGTTGTTTCAATTTTCTTTTACAGAATTTTTTTGCTTATATCCTTAAGAATAAACTATATTGGAAATGGAACTGTTCTATCTATAAATAGAGGCTCTTTAGCGATGTTTAAAAAGATAAGTGTCCTGTTGTTTGCGTTGGCGGTGGCCAGCTTTGCCCAGAACGATGAAGACTCTTACGAAGCCGCTGCTTCGGATGAAAACGCCTATATGGCGGAATCCGACGGTGCGGTCGAGGAATCCGATTCGCGGGCCATCGACCGAGCCAAGCGTCGGGAATTTGAAAAGGACCAAAGACTGGATGAATTTGCGAACAACCTGCGCCGCCGGGATTGGCTGAAGGATCGCCTGGTTTTCCAGCTGGGTATGGGTTCCCGCCAGCCGGTCATGGGCGAAACGGGTCTCGGCATGGGATTCGGCTTCGGTGCGGAATATATTACGCGTTGGCATTTCGGTCTTTACGGTTCGTTCGGCTTCATCCCGAGCGGAGACGATCCGGACTTTTCGAATTTCACGCTGGAAGGCGGCACGGGCTGGAAAGTCGGTCTGAACTATTACCTCTTCCCGAAAGATCCGCTCCATCTGGGCTTTTCCGCTTCCTACGGAACCGTCTATTATGATCACGATGTCGTGGCGGATTCCACAAACGACTTCACCCGCCAGCTTCTCACGACCATGGGATTCCAGTTCGACGTCCTCATTACTTACCTGACGAACGAGTGGTATTATCTCCAGTTTGCCATCGGCATGTATTATGCGCCGAACGCCTATGACGATTCTCATAAAAAGAACGTGAAAGGCGAGGATGTTTCCCGCGTGATTGACAAGGACGGCATTTCGAAGTTCGGGCTTGTCTTTGGCATTACGATAGGCTTTGCCCTGCCGGAATTCTTCCCGGATGCGACAGAAATTCGCCGCCGCGAACGTGAAAAGAAATACGACGACTAAGGCGATGAAAACTTGAAGTAGAACCCCTGCCGCAAAGACGGCGGGGGTGTTTTTGTATGGGCTTTGTTGGGCAACCACCCCCTAATTTTTTAAATTCAGGTCCATGCTTTCTCCCGTCCGTAAAATGTTTGACGATATTTCGAAACGCTACGATTTTCTCAATCACGCGCTCAGCTGCTTTCGGGATGTCAGTTGGCGCCGGGCCTGCTGCCGGGAATTGAATCGATTGCATCCGGGGATGCGGCTTCTCGATCTGTGTGGAGGCACGGGGGACTTTGCGGCGACTTTTGAAAAAATCGTTGGAAAGCCTCGGTCGGCGATTCTCGGGGATTTTTCCTTTGGGATGCTTTCGTATTCTCGGAACAAGAAAACCTCGGCGCAGCCTGTGCAGCTCGATGCGATGCAGATGCCGTTTCGTGACGCGACCTTTGATGTGATTTTGAACGGATTTGGGATGAGAAACTTGCCGGATGCGGAAAACGGTTTGAAAGAATCTTTTCGAGTCCTCGCTCCGGGTGGATATTTGATGGTGCTTGAATTTTTTTCACCGAAGAATTTTTTCAATACTTTCTTTTACAAGAAACTCGCTCCGCTTTTTATCCCGATTGTCGGTGCATTCTTTAGCGGCAAGCGTTCGGCGTATGAATATCTGGTCCGCTCCATCATCCGGTTTTTGCCCGTGACCGATTTTGCGCATCTTGCGGAAAAAGTGGGATTTGAAGTGGTTCACGTGAAATCTTGCGATTTCGGCATTGCGTATCGTGTCCTGCTTCAGAAGAGAGGCTCCGCATGAGCCGTTTTCTCTTGGGCGTTACCGGAGCTTCGGGCGCAATTTATGCGGTGCGCACGCTGTTCCATTTGAAGCGTTTGGGGCACACGGTGACATTGGTCGAAACTTCTGCGGGAAAATCCGTTGCGGATTTTGAAGGCGTTTCCGATGCGCTTTTGTGTGCGGATGCCGTTCTGAAAAATGACGATTTCTTTTCCGAAGCGGCAAGTGGAAGTTCGTCTTTTGCGGGAATGGCGATAGTCCCGTGTTCGATGGGAACGCTTGGAAAAGTCGCCGGCGGAATTGCGGACAATTTGCTCACGCGAGCCGCCGACGTTTGCTTGAAGGAACGCCGCCCGTTGGTTGTCGTTCCGCGTGAAATGCCTTACAATCTGATCCATCTGGAAAACATGGAACGCTTGGTTCGGGCCGGGGCGACAGTAATTTCCGCAAGCCCGCATTTTTACACAAATCCCCGGACGATAGAAAACCTGGTCGATACGGTCGTCGCCAAAATCTTGACGCAACTGGGTGTTCCGAATGAAATCGTTCCCACGTGGGGAGGCTCTTGATGAAATTGCTCTCGAAAATTACAGAGCTTGGGCATCTTGTCAGGTTCAGCCATTCGCTGTTTGCGATGCCTTTTGCGCTCGGTTCGATGTGGGTTGCCGCCGACGGATTCCGCGGGATGACGGGTGCCGCTATTTTCAAACTGGTCTTTTTGATTGTCGGCTGCATGGTGACCGCCCGGAATTCTTCGATGTCCTTTAACCGCCTGGTCGATGCCAAATACGATGCGGAAAATCCGAGAACCGCGGGGAGACATTTGCCGTCGGGAAGGATGCAGAAAAAATCCGTCATCGGATTTATCACCGTAAACGGGATTTTGTTTTGCGCATTTGCCTGGATGCTGAACCCGCTTGCCGGTGCCTGCTCCGCGCCTGTCTGGCTTGCGCTTCTTTTTTATTCTTACTGGAAACGCTTTTCATGGCTTTGCCACTGGTATCTGGGATTTGCCATCGGGATGAGCCCGCTTGGTGCGTGGATTGCCGTGCGCGGGGAATTTGCCGCGTTCCCGATTTTTTTGATGTTCATTCTGATGCTTTGGATGGGAGGCTTTGACATTATCTATGCGACGCAGGATGAAGAAGTCGATCGCAAAGCCGGACTGCATTCGGTTCCCGCTCGCTTTGGACGAAAACGCGCTTTGAAAATCGCCTTGGCGAGCCATGTTGCAATGCTTGCGCTTTGCGTCGTTTTTGGCGTGTATTGGAAAATGGGCATTGCGTGGTGGAGCGTTTTTTCCTTGATGACGGTTTCGATTCTCTATATCCACCTTTTCCGTAAATCGGATGATCTCGATGCGATGAACCGCGACTTTTTCCTGGCGAATGTCGGCGTGAGCGTCTTGGTGATGATCGGGCTTGTCGTCTGGATTCTTCTGGGAGGAAATGCCGATGCGTTCGGGTAAGCGTAAATTCTGTCATCGCGCCGGAGTCTTTTTTGCCGTACTCTCCCTGGTTGACGTTTTGGGAATCGAATGGAACTTTTTGCCCAAAGCCGAGGCGGAGTTCGCCTTGAATGTTTTAATCGTCCTGCTTGCGATTTCAATCGGCGCCGGGTTCTACTTCAAGAACCGCGAAGAATGAAATAAATTTGGACTTGGCTCGTCGTGTCAGATTTCCAGGTCGCCGGTGTGCCGTGTGATGATTTGCCTGGATTGCGTACAAAATAACAGGCTGCCGTCATCGTTGATGTCGAGAATCGTCCCTTCGATTATTTCGTCTCCTTCAACAATCTTTCCTGGATTTCCGATGAACCGGTCCATCTTTCTCCATTCATCGATCCATGGCGTGACGCCTTTTGTCTGGGCGATTTCTACGGACTGCTGGAGTTTGTTGATGATTGTCTGCAAGAGAATTTCCCGGTTGACGGGACGTCCGAGAAGAATTTTCAGGCTGGATACGGGACGGTCGATTGTTTTCAGGTCGTCTTCGTCTGCGTTGACGTCGATGCCGATTCCGATGGTGAGCAGTTTTTCCCCGTTCTTGGTGAGAATTTCCGAAATCATTCCGCAAACCTTTTTCTTTTCGCAGAGAATGTCGTTTGGCCATTTGACGCTTGCGTCGATACCGATTTCCCGAAGAATCTGGGCAATCGTGATGGCGCTGATTTGCATCAGCTGGGGATATTCCCTTGGCGAAAATTTTTCAAGCGGATAGAGAATGTTGAAGTAAAGGTTTTTCCCTTTTGGCGAAAGCCAGGTGCGGTTGTGCCTGCCCCGCCCGCTTGACTGTGAATCGGCGACGATGACGTCTCCGGCTTCTAGTTCTTGCAGATTTTCCTTGCTATATCTGTGCGTGCTTTCTAGATGCGGAAAAAGTCTCGCCGTTTTTCCGTTAAATCCGAGGATTTTCCAAGATTCAAAAGGTCGCTCAGCTGAAAAAATTTCGTCCATGGGACAATAATAATTTTAATTTCAGGGTAAAGCCGAAAACGGGTAAAATTTTTCTGCCGGATATTCGGGCTTTAAAAATTTTAAGGATAGGAAAAACTCGCAATGGAACTTTTGAAATTCTTGGATGATGCGGTGACGCCCTGGCATACCGTGGATATTATTTCTCGGGAACTTTTGAATGCCGGATTTGCCGAATTGAAGGAGACGGAATCTTGGAATCTGCAAAAGGGAAAAGCGTATTTTGTGAAGCGCGGAGCCGCTCTTTTCGCTTTTCGGATGCCGTCGCGGTGGACATCGGAAACCAGGTTTTTGCTCGCTTCTTCGCATACGGATTTTCCGGCTCTTAAAATCACCCCGAACCCGGATAGGCGTGCCGCCGGGATTGTTCAGCTCCACCCGGAAGTTTATGGAGGCGCCCTGCTCAATACCTGGTTCGATCGCGATTTGGGAATTGCGGGAACTGTGATCGTTCAAAATGGAAATCGCTTGGAACGGAAACTTGTACGCATGAAGACGCTGTGCCGCATCCCGGAACTCGCCATCCACTTGAACCGAAACGTGAACGAGGAAGGATTCCGGGTGAATCCGCAAACCGATCTGGACGCCTGCTTTTCTTCAGATGAATCCAAAACTTTTATCTCGAGTTTAGAAAAAAGTGCCGGAGCAAAGGTCGTTGATTTTGAAATGCAGTTTTTTGATGCGCAACCGGCGGCTCTTGGCGGACTTTCGCAAGAATGGATTTATTCCGGACGTTTGGACAATCTGCTTTCCTGTGAAGCGATTCTTTGCGGAATGGCGGAGGCTTCTGCGGAAGCGGAGAATGTTCGTGGCGCGTTCTTTTTCAACAGCGAAGAAATCGGTTCTGAAACGCGTGATGGTGCCGCTGGAAATTTTGCCGAGGCAATGCTGTCTCGGATTGCGGATTTCGTACAAATAAACCGTGGAGAGATGCTTGGAAAACTTTCGGACTCCATCCTCTTTTCTCTCGATGTCGCCCATGCGACGCATCCTGCCTTTGCAGAAAAAATGGAACCGCTCCATTCGCCGATTTTGGGAAAAGGGATTGTCCTAAAAACGAACGCGAAAAAACGCTATGCGACAGAAGCGATTTCTGGCGCATACCTGATAAAAATTTGTGAAAATCAAAAAATCCCTCTCCAGACTTTTGTCAGTCGAAACGATATGCCGTGCGGCAGTACCGTTGGGCCTAGACTTTCGGCCTCTCTCGGAATTCCGACGGTGGATTTGGGCGAAGCGATTCTTTCGATGCACAGCATCCGCGAAATGGCTTCGGTCGAAGACCATGAAAGGATGCGAAACGTGATGCGGAATTTTTTTGAAGGACGTGATTGAACGAGACTTTTTTGTTTGTTCGGAGAACTTTTTTGTCTTAAAATGAATGTGCCGAACCGCTGACTTTGCGAAAATTTGAAATTTTTCGGGATAATCGGAATGGCACGACTTTTGCAAAGTGTATCGCGAAGGAAAACCTTAACCAAGGATACGCTATGACGAACAAAATCCTCCTTCTTTCTTTACCGCTTGCCGCTACGTCCCTTCTGTTTGCGCAGGAGACGGAAGCAAAAAGCGGAGGTCCGACATTTAACGTCTCGGGCTCTGTCGAGTTTGAAGCGAATACGCATTTTAAACAGGTCGATCCGCGGAGCGAAATCGATAACAATGCCCAGGACAATAAATGGTTCCACGACTATTCTTCGACATTCGATCTGCTTTTCCAGGTGAAATTCAACGATAAGTGGTCGGCGGAAGCTGCGATTTCTGCGGATGGCGACGGGACCGCTCCGGGATTTGCCTACGACGGTGCCTTCATTCAGTACCAGCTAAATGACGCGATTGCCATCAAGGCGGGAGACTTTACCTATTCGGAAGGCGCTTTCCGCTACTACGACTATGACGATCCGGGAGATGCCGCTGCCGGTATGATGGAACGGAACATTCGCGGTATCGAAGTGGACGCCTATGGTCTGACTCTTGGATTGGGATTCGGTTCGGACGACGATGATTGCGAATCGTCGGAGGCGGGATGCACGACTTACGATGTCCACGCCGCGTATGATTTTTCGTTCGGAAAGAATCTCGTACGTCCCTATGTGAATTACAAGAGCTACCAGGTTGAAAACGGCAATAGCCTGCGGACAGGCGTCACGGCGAATCTCGTCTTTGGCGACGTGGCGAACGTCCAGGTTGTCTATGGGTTGTATTCCGATGCCCTTTCGGAAGATTCTCCCAAGATGAGTCACGCCTTTACCGTGGAACCGGAAGTAAGTCTTGGAAAGTTCTCGGTGAAGGGAACGGCTTACTACGCGATTCTCGACGATAAGAATCCGACAGAAGTCGATGCCCCGGAATATATGTTCGCTTATGTGGAACCGTCGTTCGCCTTGGCGGAAAACCTTTCGTTAGGAATCCAGGGCGAATACCATACGATGACGCTTGACGACGATGCTGACTTGGCGCAGGTGTTTGTCGGACCCAAGGCTTATTATTCTCCGATGGAAAATCTCTCGCTCGAAGGCTATGTCCGTGCCTGCGTCCCCCTCGGTGACGATTACGGAGATTCGGACGATGTCTATTTCGGAGCCGGTGCCTATGTAGGCTTTACTTTCTAAAAAACATGTTTCGGATAGAGATTGCCTTTCAGAACGGGGCAGTCTCTTTTTTTATTTTTGTCTGCATGAAGATTATTTTTATGGGAACGCCGGAATTTGCGGCGCATTTTTTGGAACATCTCCATTCCGGACCGCACCAGGTTTTGGCCGTTGCCACGCAGCCAGATCGTCCTGTCGGTCGCGGACGCATCTTGACGCCGCCACCGGTCAAAGTGAAAGCTCTAGAGTTCGGGCTGCCCGTTTTGCAGCCCGCTTCGGTAAAGGACGCTTCTTTTGTCGAAGATTTGAAAAAATGGGATGCGGACCTGTTTGTCATCGTCGCGTTTTCCATCTTGCCCAAAGCGGTTCTCGCTTGTTCCAGATTTGGGGCGATAAATGTCCACGGCAGCTTGCTTCCCAAGTATCGCGGTGCGGCACCGGTCCAGTGGGCGATTGCAAACGGGGAATCGTCAACCGGCGTGAGCATTTTCCTTTTGGACGAAAAGATGGATCATGGTCCGCTTCTCGAACAGAGAACTGTTCCGATTGACTTGCAGGATACGGCGAGTTCCGTTCTGGAAAAAATGGTCGCACCGGGATGCGAAGCGCTTGACGTTGCGATCGATCGGATTGCAAACGGTGAAATCAAGGAGCTTTTGGCGCAAGAGCACGAGAAAGCTTCTCCTGCACCGAAACTCAAAAAAGAAGACGGAAAAATTGATTTTTCAAAATCCGCACTGGAAATTCACAACCGGATCCGCGCCTTTTGCCCGTGGCCAGGAGGCTTTTGCTCGTTCCATGGGAAAACCGCCTATTTTCGTAAGACAAATCCTGTCGGGCGAGACTTGGGAATTTCTCCGGGAGAGGGAAAGCTTTTAGACGGAAAGCTCTTTGTCGGAACGGGAAGTGGCGTACTGGAAATCCTTGAAATCCAGCTGGAAGGAAAACGCTCCATGTCCGCTGCGGATTTCTTGCGCGGAATTCAGAAGAAGGATGAGCTGTGGTTCAAAACGATTGCCTAAAGGAACGCCTTGCCGCTTTTTTTGCCGTCGCCGATTGGCTGCAAAAAGGAAAGCTGATTCGAGAACATTCCCTTTCTCCTTTTGCAAAAGAACTCGCTCTCGGCGTATGCCGCAGACATCTGCTTCTTTTGTATGCAATCAAGAAGTTCGTTCGGCGGATGCCGAAACTTGAAGTGCAATGCGTGCTTGAACTTGGAATCTATCAATTATGTTTTATGAAATCCGTTCCCGCAAGCGCAGCGGTCAATACCAGTGCGGAACTGGCTCGTCGAATCGGCTTGGGTGAAGGCGCGGTCAAGCTGGTGAACGGCACTTTGCGAAAAATCGAACGCGAAGGATTGCCGGAACTCCCTGCCCAGAATGTGCGAAAGCTCAGTTTGGAAAATTCTTTTCCGGAATGGCTCGTGCGACGTCTCCTGGATTTTTATGGAAAAGATGTAGCAACGGAAATCGCGGAAGAAAGCGTCAAGAGACCGAAACAGTGGATTCGCGCAAATGTGAAGAAAATTTCCGCTGAAAAGTTGAAGACCGACTTGAATCTTTCGGGAAAAATTTATGCGGACCGTTTCGTGGAAATCCTCGACGTTCCGGATGAAGTGCACTTGGGCGATCTTCTGAAAGGGGATCTTTTTTCGCAGGGCTTTTTTTCGGTGCAGAATCCCGCCGCCTATGAAGTTGTCAAGTTGCTTGACGTGCAGGAAAATTTGTTTGTGTGGGATGCGTGCGCGGCGCCCGGTGGAAAGTCCGCCTTGATTGCGGAAATGTTTCCGACGGCGAAAATTCTCGCTTCGGATATTTCTGCGGATCGTGTACGCGCAATGGAAGATTTGCCCAAACGTCTGGATTTACAGAATGTCCAGGTAAAAGTTTTGGACGTTCTCGCTTCGAATTTTGATCAAAAGTTTGATCGAATCCTTCTGGATGTTCCTTGCTCAAATTTGGGAGTTCTTTCCCGCCGCCCTGAAGCGAAATATCGCTTGACCCCCGATGACTTTAAAACTTTGCCGGAACTTCAATCCCGGATTTTGGAAAAGGCGTCTTGCGCATTGAAAACCGGAGGAATCCTCGTGTATGCGACTTGCAGCCCGGACCGTGCCGAAACAGATAATGTCGTCAAAAAATTCCTGGAGGCGCATCCCGGTTTTGAAAAACTCGGCGAGGCGCTCCGCATCGGGAAAAATTCGTTAGGATTGGATCATTTCTTTGCCCAGGCGATGCGGAGAGTAAAATGAAAAAAATAATTTGTTTGGTTAGTTTGTGTGTAGCATCCCTGTTCGCAGAAACGGACTCGCTGAAAACGGAATTTTCTCATGCAAGTGCGGGAATTGAAGGCGGGGCGCTTTATTTTTTGGACGATGTGCAGGATGCGCTGGACAATACCTATTACGGACTTCTGGAATTTAATTACCGCTATTTTGAAAAGTTCCTGGGTGTTCTCCAGTTTGGGTATGCCTATCTTCCGACAAAGGGAAATGTGGAATATCCGGGGATTCACCAGGTGAATGGAAGGGTCGGACTGGATTATCCACTGCCGATTGCGAAGCCGATTGCGCTCGGAGCGGGATTCAGCTGCATCTGGATGCGTGCCGATGCAGACGGTGATGTTTCGCGTTCTACGCTTGCCGACAACGAAACGGAATTCGGCTTTTACGCGCGTCTCGATCTTCCGATTCTGACGCTCGAAAATTGGCGCATGGGGGCGAAATTTTACTATGAAACCCTGTGGACGGAACCGGAAACGTCGCAGACGGCATGGTTCGGATTTTACCTGCAACGAAAACTCTGGTAGGAAATTTTTGAAATGCGAACAAAATTTTTGATTGCTGCTTTCTTGCTTTCCGCTCAAGGAATTTTCGCGGAAATCGCTCCGGAAACCGAAGGCATGCGGGACACCCGAAATGACGGAACGTTTTTGACGGCTTCCCCGACCTATGTCTTTGATAGAAATTCCCAAACGGGAGGAATCCATTCCGAAAGCGAAGAATGGAATCCCTTGAAGATTCGGGATAGGATTTTTGTGAACAGGCTTTCGGGGACGCCTTCCTGGACGCCCTTTTCCCCGTCCGTATGGCTCTCTGTCGGGAACGAAATCGGAGATTTGATGTACCAGGATCCGCTTCGCGGTGGAATTTCGGCGCATGAGGCAAATCGCACGCCGATGCTCGAAGGTGGATTTAGGTCAAAATCTTACAGCGGCTTCTGGGCGACCGCGCGTTATTTTCAAATCGATCATTATTCGAATAACTTGCGGAAGATTCGACGGGATATGGTGAAAACGGATGAGTTCTCCATTTTCGGGGAGAACCTGCCGTTTACAAGCACGGCTTATGCAGGGTTGGGCTTTGACGCCAAATCCTTTGACGTCTCCCTTCTTGCCGGGCATGAATATGTCTGGATTTACGGAGAAAGCAATCGCTGGATTCCCATCGAATACAAGCCTCGTGTAGAATCTCGTTTCGATTCGAAGTATCTGCGCGGCTCGCTTGTCTATGAAAATGCGGAATACACGCTCTCGGCAAAAAAATTTGTCGGCAATCGGAAGGAATGGAACGGCTCGCTCCGGCTTGGCGAAGATTCGCTTGCCGCAAGGAAAAGACTCTGGAACGTCGCCTTGGGCGTCGCCTTTCGGGTGGTCGATGACAGCGCGTTCGTTCCGTTCGGAATCGAAGACGACTATGTCGCGTTCCCGTTTTTGGAATATGCGTTCCGTCCTGTGGAACGCTTGCAGTTTGCGGGATTTGTCGGAACGAGCGGACGGGACTTTGCGAGCAAGGACAGCGTAGATTTGACTCTTCCTGCGTTTACCGGCATCGTTTCCAGAATCGGTTTTAAAAATCATTTTGCATCGGCGTTGAATCCGCTGGGAGACGATTTCGAGTATTTCGACTCGGATACGATTTCCTTGAAGGCGGACGGCTGGATGCAGCTGCACCGTATTTTTCTGGATGTACAAAGTCGTTCCAAATTCTTTGGAATGGGAATGAATTTTGCCGGCTGGTTCGAAAAGGGGGCGGAGACTTTTGACGTGAAAGAATATATCGTCAAAAAAGTCGATGAGAAAAAAGCTGTCTATCGAACGGGAAACGTAGAGCGGATCAATTCATGGATTCGCGGGCTTACGGGAGAGGCTTATGCCGCTTTCTATTATGAAGAAATGTTTTCGCTTCTTGCCCGGGCCGGATTCGAGCGGATTGATGGCGAGGAAAAACGCTTTGAAGTCAGTCCTGTAGAAAACTGGCTCTCGATTTCTGCCTCGTGGAATCTGTGGCAACGATTTGAAATCCAACACGCCTGGACGTATCGTTCGGATGCCCGTTGGAATCTGCGAACCGAAGATCCTTTTGTTGTCAAAGGTTCATGGTATTGGAACGCTTCGTTTGTACAAAAATTTCCTGGCATAGGGCTTTCGCTTTCCGCAACGATTTTGCACGCAATCGGCAAGGAGCTCGTCTATGTTCCGAACGGCGGGGATGATCGTACGCGCTTCTTCTGTAACGTGACGAAGACTTTCTAGATAAAACGGATTGACATCGTAAAAAAAAGCTCCGTTCAACGGAGCTTTTTCGGGTGTTATCGGGTGATTCGGACAAACTGCATTTGACTTTGCTTGCCGTCGCTTGCCTTGACAATATAAGTTCCGTTCGGGAGATTCTCCAGAGAAAGCGAACTTGTTTTTGAGCTTCGCAGGGAATGTCCCTGGATATCGTAAAGGTGGATGGATGGATTTTTTGCGTTGATCAATTGGATGGTTCGTTCCGCCATTTTCAATTCAAAGGAAGAAAAACGTGAAGATTTTGCAATGCCGGTATTGTTTGTGTCGGGAACTTCGGAATTGCATGCTGTATAGACGGTGGGATTTGTCGCGAGGTAGCTCTTGACCAGATTTCCCGAAGAGGAGTATTGTAGATTGCTTGCCGTCGCGCTGCTTGTGAATGCGGCTGTCCCTTCGTTTATTCGGGATGCGCTCCAGTTCGCCCAGGAAATTTTGTACTTGTCGGCAAAGGCTTGCCAATTGTCATTTTCTGTCTGTCCCGGAGTTCCGCTACCGTCCGCGTTTCCCGTTCCCCATTCGCTGATGAAGATGGAAAGACCCGCCTTGATTGCCTTTTCTCCGTTTGCGCCTTCGCAAGAGCCACCCCAACTGTAAGAGCCGCTTACGCAATGGCTCATCGCATAGTAGTGGAGCGTGTAGGCTGTGTTGTTCTTGCTGTCGGTTACCTCGTTTCCGACGACTTCTTCCGGGTGCTGGTCCCAGGCGCGATTTCCCACGAGAATCAGATTGTCCGAATATTCCCGGATGGCGGGGATGACCTGGTTCGCGTAATTTTGAATGTTTGTCCAGGCGATGTCTAACGGTTCGTTGAAAATTTCAAAAATGACGTTGTCGTAGCTGCCGTATTTTTGGGCCATTTCCGAAAAGAATCCTTTGGCGCTTTCCACTTGGCCTGTCGCTTCGTGTGAATGCCAGTCGATGATGACGTAGATGTCGTTCTTGATGGCGGCCTCGACGATTGTGCTGACAAGATTTTTCTGGTTTGTGGCGTCGAGCTGGTAACCTTTGTAGGGACCGCTCCAGTCTTCTGTTCCTGTCGCCATGGAGGCGCGGATTATCTGGATGTTCATGTCGTTTACCATCGAAGTGATGCTCGCTTCCGTCCAAAAATCGGTTGCTTCGGTGAGAAGGCTCCAGTAAAGGCTCATGCCGCGGACCTGGACTTCGGAACCATCGGCGACGCCCTTGCAGGAACCGTAGATCCGTCCTTCGTTTGCGGAATTTTTACCGGTCATCAGCTGACCGTATTGGCTCACGGGACCAATACGATTTGGCGTAATCGTTTGGGCAAAAGAATGTGCCGAGCTGAGGGCAAGAGCTGCCAGCGTCAAAGAAATGAACTTTGCTTTCATCGTGAAATCTCCGGTTGGGCTAGACAAATTAAAAATACCCTAATTTTTGGAAAAATCTTCAGTTGCTTTTATCGTTTGTGATTTTTCTCAAAAAATCCTTTGGAAATTCAAAATAAATTATTTTTGAACCGTGAAATCTCAACCGTTCATAATCCGTTCGCTTTCAGAAAAACTGCCGGGTCAAAAAAGCATTTTAGGCCAGATGTGGCGATATTTTTTGACGGGCGGACTTGCCTTTGTCGTAGATTTCGGGCTTTTTGCGGTTTGCCTTTACGCGCTGGGATGGCATTACCTTGTTTCAAATCTTGTCGGGCTGGTCGCTGGGCTTTCCGTAAATTACTGGATAAGCGTCCGATGGGTCTTTGCCGCTTGCAAGCGGAGCATTTCGAACAGGTCGCTGGAATTTTCCATGTTTGCGCTGATAGGAATCCTGGGCGTCCTTTTGAACCAGGCGCTGATGTGGTTTCAGGTGGATTTTTTTGGATTCTTGCCGATGATTGCAAAATTTATTTCTGCCGCAATCGTCCTGCTGTGGAATTTTGGAATTCGGAAAATTTTCCTTTTTAAATCGTTGAAGGATTGATATGAAAACTGCCGTGATAATCGGGGCGGGTCCCGCAGGGCTTACCGCCGCCTATGAACTTTTGAAGACGACGGACGTGAAACCGATCGTTCTCGAAGAAAACGATTTTGTCGGAGGAATTTCCCGGACGGCTGTTTACAAGGGAAATCGGATGGATATCGGCGGTCACCGCTTTTTCAGCAAGAGTGATACGGTGATGGACTGGTGGACGGATATTTTGCCGTTGCAAGGTTCTCCGAGCCGGGACGATCTTTCCATCGAACGTCCGGTGAGCCTTTCTGCCGGAGGTCCTGACCCGGAAAAAGAAGACCGGGTGATGCTCGTCCGTTCGCGGCTTTCCCGAATCCTCTATACGCGAAAACTTTTTGATTACCCGGTCAGTCTGAACGCTGCGACGATCAGGAATTTGGGACTTTGGCGGATGTTCAAAATCGGGATGAGCTATCTCAAGGTCTGCATTTTCCCGAAGCGCAAGGAAGTTTCGCTTGAAGATTTCATGATCAACCGTTTTGGCGTGGAACTCTACCGTACTTTCTTCCGGGACTACACGGAAAAAGTCTGGGGCATTCCCTGCGACAAAATCAGCGCGGACTGGGGCGCCCAGCGAATCAAAGGGCTTTCTATCGGGAAAACGCTCCTCCATGCGTTGAAATCCCTTTTGCCCAAAAAGTCCGAATCAATTCGGCAGAAAGAAACGGAGACGAGCCTCATCGGGGAATTTCTCTACCCGAAGCTCGGACCGGGAGAGCTCTGGGAAAGTGTTGCCGAAAAAATCCAGAAGCTCGGCGGAGAAATTCACCTCCGTTCTAAAGTGACGTCTTTGGATGTCTCGGGCCAAAAGATTTCTGCGGTGCATTATACGGAAAACGGCGAAGAGAAAAAATGGGAAGCCGATTACGTGATGAGTACGATGCCCGTGAAAAATCTGGTCGAGGATCTTCCGGATGTTCCCCCCGAAGTTTCACGCATCGCAAAAGGCCTTGTCTATCGGGACTTTATGACGGTGGGACTTCTGCTCG
Organism: Alistipes onderdonkii; assembly: GCA_963656065.1. Lineage (GTDB taxonomy): Bacteria > Fibrobacterota > Fibrobacteria > Fibrobacterales > Fibrobacteraceae > Hallerella. Next base: position 18,341 of record CAVKGV010000003.1, on the reverse strand, counting down.
ATTCGCTGGACATCGAGAATCCGGCGAAAGCGGGAACTCCCGAAAGCCGCTTGAAATTTGTCGCGGACAACTGGATCTATGTGCAGGAATCCGATGTCAAGCTCGGGCGCATCCAGGTCTTCAACAACTGGAGTCCCTACCTGGTTTCGGATCCTTCGAAAGTTTGGATCGGGCTTGAATATTTTGTGAACGAAGGCGAGGAAATGTGGAACATGTCCGACCGGGATTTCATCGATTTTGCCGTCGCGGAACTTGAAAAAATTCACGTGGCGAAGCGTTCCGCCGTCCGGGATTCGGTTCTCTTCCGCGTGCCGAAAACCTATCCGGCATATTTTGGGACTTATAAGGAATTCGGCAAGGTTCGCGAATATGTCGATTCCTTTGAAAACCTGTTCCTCATGGGTCGCAACGGAATGCACAAGTACAACAACATGGACCACAGCATGCTCACCGCGATGGAAGCCGTCAAGTGCATTCGTGAAAATTCAAGCGACAAGTCCGCGATTTGGAATGTGAATGCCGAAGCGGAATATCACGAAGGAAAAAAGTGAACGAATTGGATTGCGCATAAGGTAATTCTGAATTTCGGGTAGGTGCCGATGAAAAGCATAAAGAAATTTTTTTGCGTACCGGAACTGTATTGTCTCTTGTTTTTATGCGTGGGGATTTTTCTGTTTTTTGGAACCCGCCTTTCGGTGGAGAATGTCGGCTATCGCCAGTTAAATAAAGAAAGGAATGCGACTTTTCCAATCGCGGAGCATTTTCGGGATGGCGAAAAATTTGAAGTCTTTTTTGATGTCCGGACAAAATTCGGCGGAGCTTTTGCGCTAAAGGTCGTCCCGGACGACTGTGCGGAAACGGTCAAGATCAACGGCAACAAAATTTCGCTCTCCCATTTTCCGGGACGCTGCGATTACGGCAACGGCTTTGTCCTTCCATCGGATTCGATTGCGAAATACGCGGACGGGAAAAATGTCCATTTTGAATTTCTCGTCCGGAACAACGGAGGTGTCGGCGGGCTGGACGTAAAACCGGAGATGCTTTCGTCGGCTGCCGGGATTTTGTCATACGTCTTGTTGCTCGTTTCTTTTACGGCGTTTTTTGCGTTCCTGCTTCGGAGGCTTCACGTCGGGCTTTTGCCTCGAATCCTCTTGACCGTCGGCGTCTTGCTTCGCGCCTTGATGTTCTCTTCGCTTTTCTATTCCCAGTATTCCTACGATGTCGATGGGCATCTGGATTACATCAAAATAGTTGCGGAAAAGCATGAAATTCCGGGGACTGACGATTGTTGGACATGTTATCATCCGCCGGTCTATTACGCGATTTCTTCAGTTCCCTGGCAGCTCGGGTCTGCCTTGCATTTTGGCGGTCCGTCGGCAGTGCAACTGGAAAGCCTTTTCCTGTCGCTTCTTGTTTTATTCTTTGGCTTTAAAATTCTGCAAATGGTCCTGCCGGAAAAAATTCTCGTTTTCGGAACGCTTCTTTGGACTTTTTGGCCGCTTCTCTTGCTTGTCGCTCCGCGAATCGGAAACGACCAACTGTTTTATTTTTTTCACATCCTCTGCCTCTGGGGCGTTTTGAAGTATATGCACACCAAGTCGTCCAAAGCGCTTCTGTGTGCGGCTATTGCGGCGGGACTAAGCTATTGGACAAAAAGTACGGGCGTGATAACGCTTGCGACTTTTGCCTTGGGATTTGCGCTCGGATATTTTCCGCGGGAAGTTCTCTTTCCCAAAAAATCGGAAATCGTTTCCCTGGGATTGTTTTTCGTCTTCTGTCTGGGAATTTTGTGTATTCGACTATATGGAGATTCTTCGCTTATCGGAAATTCCAGCGGGCTTCATTCCGGTCTCGCTGTCCCGAACAACCTTGGAAATTATGTCTATCTCGATTTGAAAAATTACGTGTTGAACCCGTTCACCAGCCCGTGGGATGCTGCGTTGGGAAAGGAATTTTTCTGGAACTACGCGTTCAAAAGTTCGCTGTTCGGCGAGTTTCGAATTTTTAATTTCCCGCTCGGCGAGACATTGGCCGCGGCCATCGGCATTTGCCTTTTGCTTCTTGTCTCATGCGCTCTCCGCGGATTTTGGACGTCGAAAATGGACCGCTCCAAATGCCTCCTGGTTTTCCAGATTGCGATGTTTTTTGCCGCGCTGATGTATTTGCGGATAACGGTGCCGTTCGCCTGCAGCAACGATTTCCGCTATATCTTGCCGGTAATCGTCTCGTTTATTCCGTTTGCCTGCCTTGGAATTTTTAACGGGTCTTTCAGCGTAAAATGGAAGGCGCTCATGGCGGTAAACGGGATTGTCTTTGCCGGTCTTTCCGTTTGGTTTGTTTTGCTGTTGTTTGTGAAAAATTCGGCTTTTTAACTTTCTAGATTTGGCGCATGTTTCGACAGAAAATTTCAAAAACCGAACTGGAAAACGGAATCACGATTGTCACGGATTATATGCCAGGAACTTATTCCGCGAATGTGGGCGTGTGGATTCCGCGCGGCTCGCGTCACGAAAATTCGGAGACGAACGGCCTTGCCCATTTCTACGAACATCTTGTTTTCAAGGGAACGGAAAAGCGTTCCGCGTTTGAAATCGCCCATACGATTGAAGATCGCGGCGGAAATCTCGAAGCCTATACGACCAGGCAGGAAACAGGTTTTTACGCCCAGGTCGTCCGAGAAGATGTGCCGCTTGCGCTCGACGTAATTTCCGATATGCTGATGCATCCGCGGTTCGATGCGCGCGAAGTGGAAAAGGAACGGAAAGTCATCATCGAAGAAGTCCACAGCTACGAGGATATCGCCGAGGAATGCGTCGGGGATCTTTTCAACGAAATCCATTACAAGGGCTGCGGATTAGCGTTTCCGATTGCGGGCACCGTTAAATCGGTCAAGAATCTTTCGAGGGAAAACCTCGTCGAATGTAAAAGGGAAGTCATAGAAGATTTGCCGCTTACCGTTTGCGCTGTCGGAAAAATCGAACACGAAAGGCTCGTCGATCTGGTCCGGAAAAATTTTGAAGAAAAAAAGTCCGCGAAGAACACCTGTGAAAATTTTTACTGCGCAAATGCCGCACGAAAGACAAAAAGCAAAAAGGACTTGAACCAATCAAATCTTTTTTGGGGAACGAGCTTTAACTTCCGGGAAGGAAACATCGATTTTTTGCGGGCTCTCGGGCTTTTCAATGTTGCGTTCGGCGCCGATATGGGTTCAAGGCTTTTCCAGAAAGTTCGTGAAGAACGCGGCCTCGCCTATTCCGTTTATTCGATGACGGACGTGTTTTGGGATGTGTTGGGGTGGGGAATTTCGCTTGCGACTGCACCGCACAAAATGGACGAAGCTTTGGAAATCGCCCAGCGGGAATTTCGAAATTTTTTGGAAAAAGGTTTTGAAAAAGGCGAACTGGAACGGACGAAGAGAAATATCATCGGAGGACTGCGCATCGGTTCGGACAGTGCCGAAAAACGCCTGCTGCGCCTTGCCGACCAGATGCTTCATCTGGGACGAGTCTATACGATGGCGGAAACGGAATCGCAGGTGAAAAAATTTTCGGAAGAATACTTGATGGAACTTTTGCGCGAAGCGTTTGCCAAGGCTCCATTCGCCACGGCGGTGGTAAAACCCGCGAAAGGATAGGAGTTTTTCTATGCAGAGTATCGTAAGCCCGGTGGGCATCTTGGGATTTGGAGTCGAAGGCAAGAGCACGCTGAATTATCTTGTACGAAATGGCGTCAAGGAAATCGTCGTGATGGACAAGAACCCGGTAGAAATTCCCGAACTGCCGGATGGCGTGAATGTCAAGGTTTTTAGCGGCGAAAATTACATGGACGGTCTCAAGGATTCCGTTACGGTTGTTCGCTCGGCGGGAATCTATCCTCTGCAGAACGAACTTTTCCGTTTCCAGACAAACGGCGGAATTCTCACCAGCCAAATCGAGATTTTTTTGAACAAGACGAAATCTCGCTCGGTCATCGGCGTGACGGGAACGCTCGGCAAGGGAAGCACGGTCAGCATGATTCGCCATGCGCTTGAAGCCTGCAAAATTCCTTGTGCGATCGGCGGAAATTTCGGCGTGCCCGCGCTTGATCTTTTGACGGACGATTCCTCGGACCGAGTCTCGATTCTCGAACTTTCCTCTTTCCAGCTGATGACGCTTTCCGTTTCGCCGCACATCGGTGTCGTGTTGCGGGTTTCGACGGAACACTTGGACTGGCATCGTTCGGTCGAGGAATATCGTGACGCGAAGGCGAACCTTGTCCGTTGGCAGAAACGGAATGACTTCTGCATCTATATTCGGGATGCGGCTCCGTCGGTTGCGATTGCCCGGGAAAGCGGGGCGCAAAAACTCTCGTATGGCTCCAAGGATGCCGATGCGATTTTTACGGCGGATTCCGTTTCGATCGACGGCTACACGCTGAAACTTTCGGAATGCAAAACTCGCGGAGCGTACCAGCTCGAAAATATGGCTGCGGCCCTGCTTGCGGTAAAGGCTTTGGGCGCGGATGTTCCGACGGCGTTGCAATCGCTCAAGTTTTACGAACCTCTCAAATACCGTATGGAATTTAAAGGGGAAAAGAACGGTATTGAATTTTACAACGATTCCTATGCAACGCGTCCCGATGCGACAATTGCTGCGGTCAAGAGTATGAAGCGGCCCTTTGCGCTGATACTCGGAGGTTCCGAAAAAAATGCGGATTTCACCGAGCTTTCGCAGGTTCTCGCCAAAATTTTTAACCTGAAAAAAATTTCGCTCATCGGGGCGACTGCGGAAAGAATGTGTGCATCGCTTCGCGAAAACGGCGTCTCCGTTCCGATGGAAATTTTCCCGGATCTCAACCGCGCCTTTGCGGATGCGTGTTCGCTCGGAGCGGGAAGCGCCGTGCTGCTTTCTCCCGCCTGCGCGAGCTTTGGACTGTTCAAAAATTACAAGGTCCGCGGCGAATGCTTCGATCGGCTGGTGGGGAAGTTTTTCTAAGCCTTAATCCGTCAAGAACAGTATCGTCATCACCGTTGCCGCAATGGTTGCGAATATGGCCACAACGATAGGCGTCTTTGACGGTTCGATTTCCTGCTTTTTCTCTTTATCCCTGTCGGCTTTAAAAATTGCCGAATCGCCGATGCTTTTCCATTCGGCGGCTTCTTCGACGGAAAGGGATTCGTAGCTTACGGCAAGGCCCGAGTATTTGCAATAGACGGAATTTGTCGTATTGTTCTTGTATTCCTCGGTCACGATGTTTATCATGTCGTCGATTCTCGGGTTCTGGGAAACGGCGAACTGCAAGAACGAAATCTTGGAGCATTTATTCTGGTCTTGCCAGATGACCGGGCCGATGATTTTCGCATGTTCCGCCCCGTAGTTCACGATATTCGTGCGGTTCTGGTATGTAATGTTTCGTTCGCTATTGTCCGTGCGGGTCATCGCGCAGCTGGAAAGGAAAACGGAGACAATCAGGAAAATTGGTATTTGAAATTTTTTCATCGGTTTACTCCAGAATCGTTTCGGGGATCGCTTCAACGTTTTCATTGTAGAGGGGAAGTGCCACGGCATTAAGATTTGTGCGGATGTAGAGATTTGAACCATCCGTTTGGCGGTTTGCGTAAAAGATATGCAAATGGTGCCAGGAGCTGTCAGCCCACGTCCCGTCTTCTCCGCAAGCCTTTTCTCTTTCGAGTATGGCCGCAAGGGGTTCTCCCTCGTGGCAGCCGTGGTTGTTTTCGGCAAGTGTTCGAATGTTTACAAGGCTCGGAACGGAAAGATGCGTACCTCCAAAATCCGCAACGAGAACGCCGTCCACAAAAATCCAAAAGTCGTCGTTTCCGGCAAATTCAAAAACTTCCTGGTTTGTCGAATCGGTGTTGTTCGCCTTGTCGTATTTGAAGTTCGCATAGCCCATCATCGTGAAGTTGTAATTGCGGAGATGCTGTAATCCCAGCGTCCCGTTGAGTTCGGCAAGTTTTGACGCCGCATCCACGGAAAGTCCGCGGGCTCCGCCATACTGGTTCCAGGCTTGGCAAAGGTTTGATGTGCTGTTGCCGTTGAAATCGGCCTGCGCAGATGCATACTGGTAATTATACGGTGGACAGAAAATCGATAAACTCTGCGGTCCCCATTGGTCTGTTTCTGGAGCCATTCCGGTCCGCAGCTGCGAATCGGAATCAATTTCATCGAGCGGGAAAAATCCTCCGTTGTTGAAATTCTTGTCGAGCTCCTTGAACTTCTGGTTGTCGGAAGCGTTCGGAATGTCGAGCGTCACGTTGGAGCGTTTGTTGATTCCCGGAACATCCTCGAACCACTGGGCAAAATTCGCATTGTCGCAAGCCTCGTTCAGCTTGTGGATATGCGCCCCTTTCAAATAAAGAGGTTCTCCTGCACTATCCAAGTCGAAAGTCAAGTAAGGCTGCACCATGCCCGGCGTATAATAGACTTCGTTGCCCCAGGCGATTCCACCGGAATTCTTGGATTCTTCACCCTCGCAGGTATTCTTGAGGACGCTTGTAAATTTTGTCCCGTTGGATTGTTTAAAGCCTCGCTGGATCTTGTTTGCGTAACCGGAAACTTTTGTCGCGCACTGTCCATACATGAGATATCCGCCTGTCGCCGATTTTGATTTCTGCTGCACATAGGAGGGAAGAATTTCGTTCGCTATAAGGGGAAGCCCGTCCATGCCGAGCACAACGCCCGCTTTGGAGACGCTGTTTCCGCACGTGTTGTGGTAGGCGGAAAGGTTATACCAGGAAATATCGTACCCCGGAAGACCATAAGCGTAAATATTGTCCAAATTTTTAACCGATTCTTCGGCAAAGTTTTCGAAGTCCGGATGATTCGGCTGGAAGTCGCGGACGATAATGTCTAGGACGAGTCCGTTTTTGTCGCTGTATTGCAACTTTTTATTTCCGGGATTGTGAGCGGTTTCCGGGTCGGAGGAAACGGTCTCGGTGCGGGTTATGGCCTTTTCCGCTTCCGAAAACGGGGACTCGCTTGAGCATCCCGCAAGAACGATGCATCCGCCAGTAAAAAGAACATTTGAAATGATTCGCATCTTCATTTGTATTTTCTTCCTCTGATTGCGTTTCCTCATTAGAATGCAAAGTCCAGCTTGATTTGCCATGTGTCGAGACCGCCTAGGTATGGAGAATCCTTATCATCTGCATAGGAACTTTGTGAAGCGACGAGCCATTGCCATTCGACTGCAACATGGTGGTAAATTTCAACGCCGAATCCGACGAATTCCAAAGTTTCAAAATCCGAAGCGCTGTGAAAACCGGATGACCGATCGTCTTCATCGGATTCTGCTATGTTTTTCCCTCCGAGGAACCAGACGACCTGGCTGTAGAATGGCTTTCGGATGTTGAGACTCAAACTGGCAAATGGGCTGAAAATCTTGCCAGCGGGAAATCCGACGCGGAGCTCTAACGGAATTTCCAGAAGGAAGTTGTAATAATAGGCACCTCCCTTGAATTCATCGGCTTTCAGCAAGTAGTAATCGTTATACTGATAGACCGCTCCAAGCCCACCCTGGAGCGATCCGTATTGATAGAAGTAAAAGCGTGCAAAGAAATCGATGCCCGTTTGGATGCTTGTGTTCCGGGATGTTTCGTAATTAAATAGTTTTTTGTCATCGATTTGTCCGATGTGGAACGATGCGCCGAGGTAAAAGCGTCTCCAGTTCTCGTCCGCCTTTTGTGTTGTGGTGTCGGCTGGTTTTGCGGAATCCGCCGAGATGTTTGAGTGCGCTTGGATAGAATCGTTTTTCGTTGGAACGGGTTCCGCTAAAGATATTGCGGGATTTGTTGCGAAAACCGTATCGCTTGCCGGTTCCTTAAATGTTTGAATTTCAAGAATTGTCATGTCGGATTTTTTGAGCGTAACGAGCAACGTGGAATCCGGAACGGTCTGCTGGAAAGCGTAAATGGAATCCACGGTATTTGCCAGATTTTCGGTTTTCTTTAAGAAGGCTTGAATCTTTTGAATACTGTCTGCTTTGGCTTTTTCGGCGAGGCGTGCTTCTTGTTCTGCAAATTCCTGGCATTTGCAGACGCTCTTGATTTGGATGCACATGCCGTCTTGCGCATTTTCTGCAGGGCAGATGCCGCAAAAGTTTTGACATTCGGCGCTTAGCTTAATAAAAGTTTCGGGCTTAGTTGTGGAATCCGCTGCAATTTCAATGGAAAGCTTTTCGACGGTTTCGGGGAGCTTTGCGCTGTGAAAATATTTGAGATCGTCGTTTTTTAATTTGACTTTGAACGCGCAAAATTCCTTTTGGCAATTTTCCGAGAAATTTGTCTTCAGCGTTTCTTTCAATGTCTTGATCTTTTCGTTTCGGATGGTTTCTGCTTCTTGGATGCTGTCGAGAAGAGCTGTACAGCGGCATAGGGAATTAATTTGTACGCACATCGAATCGGTTGCTTTTTCCTTGCATGGTGTGCAAAGTTGCACGCACATTTCATTTGCGAAAAGCGGCCCCGGGAATAAGATTGCAAACGCAAAAAGGATTGCCGCTATTGCTTTTTTGCCGAGGGAAAGCGCGGCGAATTCTGCCCCCGCGATGTATTTTTCTCTTTGTTGATGATTTTGTTGGAAATTTCTCATATCCTAAAGATAGAATCTATTTCGTATAATAGAAGTTTTTTTTTCTTACGCTATTTTGTAAGCGGAGGATATTGGAGGGCGCAGGATTACTTCACCCATCCTGCCGCATAGAGGGGAATGGATTTGATGCCGTTTTTGAAACCGAAATTTTTTATTGAAATTCGGATGCTGTATGGCGGCTTGTATTTTTTGACAAAGGCGTTTAGGCGTTGTGATTTGTTGTGCGCGGCCGCTTTAACTTCAACAGGAATAATATCATGATTCAGTCGAAGGATAAAATCTATTTCGCTTTGATTGGATTCGTTCCAATAATAAGATTCGATATGGTTTGCTTTTAGCTGTGTGTAAACGTAGTTTTCCGCAAGTCCGCCTTTGAGATCATTAAACAGGGGATTTTCGTAAACGACATCGTCGTATGTTACATTTTGGGATGCGCAGCATAATCCGACATCGTTCATATATAGCTTGAAATCCGAGTCGGAAGCATTTGCGGAAAGCGGCAGAGCGATATGTTCGAGTCTTGAAAGCTTGAAGGCGATTCCTGCGAGGCAGAGCCATTCGATTGCGTTTTCAAATTCGCTGGCTCTTGCACCGGGCTTGATGCCGCGATATTGGAATTTTTTATTTTCCTTGGCGAGCTGCTTTCCGATGCCCGCATAAACTAAACGCGTCTTTGCAATTTCGCTCGGCTTGTTGTTTTTGCTCATGTCGTTTTGATAGGCGGCAAGAATGTCTTGCTTGATGATGTTTGCTTGAAGCGGATTGCGGTTGCGTACAAAGTTATCGACCGCAGCGGGCATTCCTCCGACGAAAAGATATTCGCGATAGATTCCTAGGATTTTTGTGTGCAGAGCTTCTTCCATTGGCGAGTTTTCAGCGAAACATTCGGAGATCTTTTGTTGAAAAAAAATCGTCTCTTCGGGCGAGAAGGTACTCTTCAAAATCAAGCGAATGCATGTCTAAGAATTGGACTTTTCCCACGGGAAAGGAAAATTCCGCCCGGTTGACGGCTATCCCTAAAAGGGAGCCTAGGGCTATGATATGAATATCGGGCGCTTCTTCGCAAAAATACTTCAGCGAAGTGAGGGCTTTGGGGCATGCTTGGACTTCGTCAAAAACGACCAGTGTTTCGCGTGGAAAAATTTTTTGTTGCTTGATTGCTCCGAGGTTCGGCAGGATATGGTTTGGCGACAAATCCGAAAAAAGGGAAGCGAGATTGGGCTCTCTTTCAAAATTGCAGTAAACGACATTGGAATAGAATTTGGAACCAAATTCTGTGACCGTGTAGGTTTTTCCGGTTTGCCGGGCGCCTTGTAAAACAAGCGGCATTCGCTCTGCGGAATTTTTCCATTCTGCCAGTTTTTTTTTAGGATTTTTCGCTGCATACTTGGTATAGGTAAAGATATGGACTGATGGTAGAATTATGCGCTAAAAAGTGTAATTTTTGTTTGAAAATTGCGTTTTTTTTTGCGGTGCGTGAAAGCGGTTGACTATTGCTGTGTTTAAATTATTTGCTGTTTCCTTGATGAATAAACTTCTTTAATTGTAGAGAATTCTTTTCTTTTGAAAAGTACTCTGGTTTCTTTTTTCCAAATTCGTTTCCTTCGATTCCATCAAGAATATCATTTAGTTCCTGTTCACATAAAGGACCGTGAAATCCTTTGCTATCTGCGGAGATATTTCCGTTTTCATCAATTTCGATTTCAAATTCTTTCATTGTTTATATTCTCCAAAATTTTAAGTAAATCTGGTTTTGGGAAACCGCTCACAAAGATGTTACCGTCAATGTCTATGTCGATTTCTACATCGGAATTGTTGAAATTCCATGCTTTTGTTGCATTTGGATTAAGCCAAATTTTTTGGTTATTGTCTTTTTTTGAGAAGTCAAAACGTCCATAGATTAAAATATCGGTGTATTTTAGAAGTTGTCTTTGTGTCTCGTTTTCAAATTCATCCCATTCATATCCGGAAAAAATTTGAATGGTGAGAGTTGTAGTTTCTTTGATTTTTTTTGATAGAATGTGCAATTCTTGAGCTTGCAGAAATGGTTCGCCTCCTGAAAAAGTGACTCCATCTAGGCTTTTATCGGCTAAAATCATATTGTAGAGTGTATCAATAGAAATTAAATTTTCTCTTTTGAAATCCCAAGTGTCAGGATTTCCGCATCCTTTACAATGAAATTTGCATCCTTGAACCCAAATTACAAAACGTTTTCCAGGACCATTGACGTAATTGCATGTTTCCAGGTGGCTTATGTTTAACATTAAAATTCTCTGCGCTGTAAAATGAGCTTGATTTTATCGCCTTCTTTTTTTTCTTTAACCGTATAGCCTTTCTTTTTTGCATTTGCGATAATTCTCTCTTTGCGTTCTTGACGGTATAATTCTTTTTGTTCTTTTATTTTTTCTTTTTCGGCGTTGCAGTAAGCGGTGTTGAATTGGAGCTTTTCTTCTTCTGTTTTATTCTGTTGTTCTCGAATTTCTAGATTTTTTAGTTCTTGAAGAAATTCCGTCATATTTTTTGTGATCCGTTTTTCTTCTTCGAGTTTTTTTCTCTCTTCTTCCAATCGATTTCGTTCTTCTTCCAGTCTTTTTTGCAATTCTTCTTGTGCTTTAATTTTTTCTTGTCGTTTTTGGCGGTATAGTTGTTCTATTTTCTTTAAGTCTATTTGTCCTTGTGAGGAATAATCAGAATCCATCGTTGTTGTGAATAAATTATTTAAAATGGAAATTCCTGAAAAACTTTTGATGAGTTCTTTTGCTAGTTGAAGATCTTCGATAAAAACTTTCCCGGAAATAGTTCTTTTTATACTCATAGTTATACCTTTGTTGTGACATGGTATGGTTTGGTTTTATATCTTTGAGACAGTTCGTTCGCTTTTTGAAGATTTTCCCAATCAGAAATTTCTAAGTAGAAATTCTTACTGTCCTCGAAAAGTTCACCAACGTCCGGCAATAGGAATGCTGGTTTTTTAAGGGGGAAAAAGGAAAGTTCTTTTCGGATTTCTTTTAATCGTTCTTCATCGGACTTTCGTTTAAATGTTTCTGCTGATTTAGTTTCTTGTTTTTGTTGATTGTTTTCTAAAGATTTTTTTAAGTCTTCCAACTTTCTGTTTATGGAATTTCGTTTTTGCTCTAATTCTTTTTTGTTGCTTTTTAAGGATTGTTCAGTCGTGCCTTTGTTTAGATTTTCAAGTTGGAGCTTAATTTCCCGAAGTTCTTTTTCTACTTCTGTACATTCATTTTCAATGCTTTCTTTTTTGGTGTCAAGATCTTTTAGTTCATCTTCTTTATCTTTTTTAAATTTATCTTCGCAAACACGATAATCTAATTCGGAAAATTTAAGAAGCCAATTTGAATCCTGTTCAATATCCCATTTCTCTAAACAATTTTCAAGTTCTGGTAAAGTCATTTGAGATAGGATATTTTTAGATTCGGAAGAGCAATCGTTAAGAGCATCCTTAAGGTCTTGGATGATTCCGACATTGGCTTCATTTTTCATTCCTTTTTCCATTAACTCATTTAATGAACGTTTGAGATTGTTTAGATTTGAGGTATATTTGTTTTGTAGATTGTCGAAATCTTTGTAAATTTCAGCACGCTTTGCGCTGTTTAGCTTTTGGGGTGGTTTTACAGTAAAATGAAAAATGGTTATTTCTGAATAAGGATCGGCTTCTGATTTTAATGCATCATCAATTAAATCGAGGCTTTTCATTTCTTCTAAAGAGTTTGCCATAAGGGCTTCATGCTTTTTTTGTGATTCTGCTTTTTTTTGTACTATGTCCCACTTTGTTGAATTGAAGTCAATAAATTCGGATGGAAGAGCGTTTAAGGTGGTTTTAGAAATTTGCCAAACATCTTCTAATCCGGTGAATATTTCTAATGGAATTAAAAAATCGCCGATAAACCAAAATCGCTCGTCTTTGTAAATTGGACTTTTTAATTGTTGTGAAATTTTGGCGGATTGAATGATTTCCTCTAAGTTATCCGAAAAATCTTTTGAAATTAAAGACTTTGAATTAGGTTCACAAGCATAAAATGCTTCTTTGAAATGAAAAAGATTTTCGTTTTCATTAAGCATAACAAATTCTTTTTTTAGGGGAGGGACGGCAAATGGGGCTTCTTTACAAATATCAGGCTTGCCATTGATACTTTCTCGATTACATTTTGTCCAAAAGAAATGGATGAACCAATAAGATAGATCTTTGGTTGCTTGTTGATTTAATGGTATTGAAGTGTTGTTTTGAATGTTTTCAGTTGGCTTAAGGAACAGGAAAGAAATTTGATTGTCGATAATGATATAATCGTTTTTTAAATCAGGGCATTGGCGACATAGAAATGGAAATTGTTTTCCAAACCATCCGAATGAGTTAAAAGATTCAAAATTTTTTACTAATCCATAAATTCGAACTTTCGATTGAATTCGGCTAGTTAGAGCGTTTTTAATTTTTTCATCCAAAAAACTTGTTGATGCGATGAATATTGTACTTCTTGCATCATTAATCGCTTGAATAATATCTTGAATTGATGGACAGTCATATCTGTGCGAATTGCATTTGATGCAAACTTGCAAGAGCTTTTTCGAATTGTCAAAAATGTGTGTCTTTTCAAGGGGTTGGATTTTAGACATATTGACTCCAGATGTCTTGGATTTTTTTTGGAATATCATTACGATCAATTTCGTTGATGTTAATTTGGGATTTTATTCTTGAATCGTAATCATCGGTTCTTAATGTCCAGATGTTATTTATACTTGTTCCCACTGTAAAGTATTTTTCGTCGATATTCCAATAGCGATCGTGTTCAAAATTGCTTGCCTCTTGAAAGATGATTTCGGCATGATACTGCTGTTTAAAATCTTCAAGGAGTCGGTTAATCTTGGAGGCGTTAGAAAGCTCATTCTGTTTTTTTGAAACAAGGATTACTTTTTGTGGAGGAGAATCCATTTTTTTGAAAATTTCGTTTAATGTTTTGATGGAATAAAATGTGCCGCAATAATTATCATAGATGCGAATACTTTTTGCAGATTTTAATTCTTGCCATTTGTCAATGAAATCTGTTTTGAGATTTGCGTGATCTTTTGCCGGGATGTGTATTTGATAACCAAAATTTTGAATGGGATGTTCTGTGGTTAAGTTTGGATCGAGATCCTTTGCCGCATATAATAACCAATATGTTTCTGTTAGCGGAGGAATCTGGTTAATTACTTCATCATAATTAAAGTCTGAAATTTTCCCCTTGTATTCCTCTCGTTGGAATATAGGATAGTCAGAAAAAATCGTATTCCATACGAATTCAATGTCTTCTGAAGTTCTGTAACCAGGAATGTTCAATTTATTTTTGAAAATAGATTTGTACCACCAAGAAACTTCTTCGGCGATAGGTAAAACAGGAACATTTTTATATTTGATATTAAATTTTCCCCAAGGAGTTTCGCATTGTTGTTCTTCAAAATTGATTGTGAAATTGCCAAATATGTCCGGATAGCTTTCTGCTTTTGATGCCGGAAGATAAAGTTTATAGGTATTGTCTTTGATAAGTTTGTCTGAAAAAAAATCTTGATAGGAAAATTGTTTTTGCTCTGGAATTAAAAAAGAATTTCGTTCAATATTTAAGTTCCAATTATTGGTATCTGAATCGATTTCAATACGAACAGGAACATCATCATTATAAGAGTATTTTACTTTCGGGCTGTCGATATTGATGACTCTCCCAATGGGATTTTTTGGAATAAAAATCTCGGCTTGTTTTATGGCAGATTCTAGTTTCTTGCTGTCTAATGAATCATCTTCATAAGTTCGGTCTTGTTCTTGAAGATTTCTTTTCAATTGTAAAGGCAGCCATTGATAGGGGATATCGTCTTTGTCTTGTATTAGTAAGGTTAGAATGTAATCACCATATTCTGCGATTAATGGTTCAGACGCTAGGTCTCCATTTTCTTTAATGAGCCCTAGTTTATTTAGTGTTCGACAGAACTCAGAAATAGCAGAATCGTTAATACTATCTTTTTTTAATAATTTTCTCAGTGAAGATTCGGAATCGGCATCTCGAAAAATTTTTTTATATATATCAAATTTTTCGGTGTCTGGATAGGTAACTTCACCGATAAAATGACAGTCTAGTTTTGTAGCTGTTGTTTCAAGTGTAATTTTCATTGAATCCTCCATCTATATATTTCGAATCAATCGTACTTTCCTTAGCAAGAGTGGATAATTCTTTAGAGAATGTTTGAAAACGAAAATGTTCTTGGTTTCCAACGATTACTCGTTGAAATTTTGCACGTGTTAGTGCTACATTGAGTCGATTTATGTTATCCATAAATCCTATTCCTTTGTCTCGACACATACTAAGAAATACAATATCTGCTTCTCTACCTTGAAATTTATCTACGGTATAAAGAAGAATTTTTACTCCATCTTTTTCAAAATGGGAGTAAGAATTTCTCATTTCTGTGTATTTCTGTAAGGCGGTTCGGATAATTTCTTCTTGAGGTTTATAATAAGTCAATACAGCGATGGTCCATTGTCCAGATTCTTTAGCCCAATTGATAAAGCTTTTGATTTCTTCTAGAATGCAATGACATTCTGTATAATTCTTATTTTGCCGGTTATTTCCATTTTCGTATTTTTCGTTACGCTTTACATTCAACCAAATTTCATGATGTTGCGAATAATGCTGATAATTCCATTCACGATGTACATCTTGCCCATCTTTGAGTTCGTTTATGCCTCGCTTTTTACCATAAAAATGCTCTCTTGAAAATTTGGAAATTTCTGGATGCATTCGATGTTGATAATCTAATCTTTCAAATCGATTTTCGAAAATTTCATTTGCAAAGCTCCTGAATCCTTTTGTTAAGGTTGTTTCATACCGAAGGTCTTTTTCATTTCCTCTTTGCAATAATTCTAGAATTGACGGGAAAAAGATATGCTCGATATCATCTAAAATATTTGCCGTATTTTGGTCGTTCAAAACCAACTTTTTTAGATCTTTTTCATAGACGCTTTCTTCAGTTAAATATCGGCGTTCAAATTTACGGACTAAACGCCATGAAATTTCATCCACCCAGTTTTTGTTGAAAAAAGAAGAAAGCTCTTTAGTTTTCTTAAGAAAATCATCTTTATATAGCAACCGTTCCCTTCTTTGTATTGCTTCAGAGGATTTGCTATTACCAAGAGAGATACGATGGAATGATTCCGGTATAAAATTGTCGAGTTCTTTCAAACTATTTGCATTCATTATGAGAAGATTGAAATTCTTATATAAATCAATCCAACTGCAGGATGAATCATTTTTCATATTGAAGAATTCTTTATCGCTGTTTACATAGACGACATTCCCGCTTGGAAGTTCGTTTTTAACCTTATCGTAAATAGACTCTTTAAAATCTTTGATGGAAATTTCTTCGGGAAGTTCCAATGCCAAAGGAAATAAATTTTGCGAGTCCGAGAAATCTTTTTTGGGAGGATGCTGAAGAGAACTGAGTTTGAAATTTAGAACGGAAAGTCTTTGTATTTTAGGATCTATTGATTCTTTTAAGTGGGCTTTTAAGTATTCTGTTTCTGCATAAGGGGCCAGTTGCTGAATATCTCCAACAATAATCCATTTTTTGGCGTAAAGCGCAGGAACAAGGAATTCCTGAAAGGTGGTCTTACTGGCTTCATCGATAATCATCACATCATAAAAGGGAACAGCATTCCAAGTTTTTTGTGGACTATCCTGTTTTGTATAATGTGAAAAATCAGGGTGATTTTGAATTCCCATTGTAGTTCCGCAAACCAAATTAGAAGAATCCAGTAGGAATCTTTCTGCAGCACTGCTTTCCCATCCTGCTTCCGTTAACTTTTTTTTCCGAGATTCAAGAGAAAACTTTTTAATGGTTTTTCCGATGGAGTCTTCTCGACCGATGCGAAGAGGCGATACTTGCTCAAATTTTATAATTCTATCTAAAATATTATCAATTGCCACATGGGTTGAGGCGGTTAATAAAATGCGTTTTCCTTGATTGACCAATTGCAGAATTAACTCTAAAATCGCCGTTGTCTTTCCGCTGCCTGGAGGTCCTTCTAAAAGCATAAAATCATCGGTTGCCAGAGATTTTTTTACAAATCTACGCTGCGATTCCGTTCCATCGTATCGCTCGTCTTCTAGAATAAACCAGTTTTTAATTGTCTCTTGTTTTGAAATTTCCCACAAATGATGCTTCTCTGCTAAATCTTTTTTTTCGAAAAGCTTGATGAGTTTCCGGTGTTCTTTTATCGGACAATTGAGAAGAGTATTGGTTGCTTTCCATTGTCTATTTAGATTGGTTGTATCGATAACCATTTTTATAGGCAAAGATAAATCTAAATCTTTTCCCTGTTCGGATTGTTTTGCTATGCGTAATTTCTGTTCATCAGGGTTTATTTGATAAACTTTAAACTTATTTGCCTTTTCGCCTTGATAGATTTCTTTTAGGGATTCATTTTCAAAAAAGTAATCACAGGATGATTTTTTTCCTTCTTTGACGTTTTCGTCTTCATTTAATCGAATGGAAATGCTGTTTCTACCATGTTTGCTGTTGGCGTATTCTCGAAGAATATAAATAAATCCTTTTTCATCTTTCATTTCGATGGGGCATTTGAACGTTTCTTTAAGGTTTACGGATGAATACTCCTCTCCCTCTAAACGAAACTTCCATTCTTTGCCATTATTTGTGAAAAATAATTTTTCTGGTATTGTTTTTATGGATGAGAGGGATATTTCTGTTCCTTGATAAGTAATGGGGCTTTTAGGAGAAGGAAATGTTTTGGATTCTTCCAGTTCAACGATAATCTCATCATTTTGTTGTAATACCGAATGTATTGTAAATTGATTTCCGTTTTGAGTAAATTTATCCCCTTTATCAAAGGTTATCTCTTTTTTTAGGAACGAAACCTCTTTTCCATTCAGTTCAACTTGGGTTCCGGATTTTGCTTTTGAAATTTCTTCGTCCCATTTGGAATCGTTTATTGACAAAATAGATCTCTTGTCGGGAGAAAATTTTGCATCTTTTATATAAAAGGCGATTTCTTCATCTGATTCTATAAAAAGTAGCCTGTTTTTTTTGTCTTGTTTAAGACAGGAGAAATCTTCTAGTTTGATGCATGCGCTTAAAAGTTGTTTTTTCTTGATTGAATAGCGTCTAAATTTTAAGTTCAATTCGAAAGAATTGTTGTCGTTTAGTATTTGGAATAGGCATTCGTAATCAGCTCGTTTTCTTAAGGCTTTTATTGAATTATTTAAAAATTTAAGATAGGGTTCTAGCGATGTTTTTGTGGTGTGTACAATTGCATTGATTTTTTTTGAATCTTCAAATTTGGACTCATTTGCCAAAAGAGCCTCAAAGAAAAAATGTCGATTGTCTTTAAAAGATGTTTGAGGTTTATTCATTTGTTGTTTCCGTATGGTCTAAACAAAAATATTCTGACGTTCTTGAGGCAACTGAGGTATATCATCATCGTGAGAAATTGATTCGGTATTGGGTTTGGAGGCTAGTTTAGCTCTTGCATTTGCCCATTTTCGGAGTTTATCTATAGAGGTGCTTATTGTTTTCGACAATGGATATGTTTCTGCTAAAGCTGTTTCAATATCCCTTTGTTCAATGTCTCGATTGTCGTTATAGGCAAGGAATAGTGCTTCGTTAATGGCCTCTTCAATTTCAGAACCGGAAAATCCTATACTTTTTTGGGAAAGAGCGTCTAAGTTAAAATTTTTAATTTTTCGTTTTTTATTT
>CAVKGV010000002.1:0-222468 GCA_963656065.1 Alistipes onderdonkii | reverse complement strand
CGATCGTGCCGATGTTGCAGTGCGGCTTGGTTCTTTCAAAATGCTCTTTTGCCATAAAACTTAACCTCCGAATTGTTAAGAGCCCAGATCGGGATTTGAACTCGAGACCTCTTCCTTACCAAGGAAGTGCTCTACCACTGAGCTACCTGGGCATTACCCCCTCGCTACATTCGTAACGAGGGGGCTAATGAAGCGTGGGCCGTCGTGGTTTCGAACCACGGTAGACGTAAGTCAACGGATTTACAGTCCGTCCCCTTTAACCACTCGGGCAACGACCCATTTTCAAGCCAAAGATAGGAATCGAACCTACGACCGGCTGATTACAAATCAGCTGCTCTACCAGCTGAGCTACTTTGGCATGCAACTCCTCGCCTAGCTCATAAAAAGCCAAACTAGAAGTTTTGCCAAATCTAGATGGATTTCGCCATTTTGTCAAGGACAAAAGAAATCTTTTTGGAAAAATTTTCGATTTTTTGAACTTTTATGTGAACAGATTGTTTATACAGGGAAGATTCGTTTGAAATTCAACAAAATCAATCTTTTTGAATTTCACTTTTTAAATTATTTGCAATGAAACAACCCCAAAAAGCGAAATACGGACAATACTTTACCATAGCGCCCATCGCGGAGTTCATGGTTTCGTTAATTTCCAAGAAGAAATCCGCAAGAATCCTCGAACCGTCCTGCGGCGAGGGAATTTTCCTGGACGCCCTCCAAAGACAAGGTTTTTCAAATGTCGAAGCCTTTGAAATCGATAAAAGTCTCGCTCTCGCTTACCCAAACGTGAAGCATAAAAGTTTCCTATCGGCGGAGACGACGGACAAGTTCGATTGTATCATTGGAAACCCGCCCTATATCCGGTGGAAAAATCTGGAGCCTGAGCTGAAGAAAGAGCTGGCAAATTCCAGCCTCTGGAACGCCTATTTCAACAGTCTGTGCGACTACCTGTTCATCTTCATCCTGAAAAGCATCGAGCAGCTGAACGAAAACGGCGAATTGATTTTCATCTGTACCGATTACTGGCTCAACACGACTCATGCAAAGACCCTACGAAATTACATAGTAGATTCGGGATTTTTTGAAAGCATCTACCATTTCAACGAGGCTTCGCTTTTCGAAAACGTCACAGCGTCGTTTATCATCTTCAAATATATCAAAAAGAAAGGCGCGAAACCGCCGATAACGCTATACGAATATACAAAACGGGAACGCCCGACAGCAAACGATTTAAACAGCGCTGCCGCCTTTATCAAGAAATCCATTCCACCTTTTCAAAAGGATTCTCGCTGGATTCTCGACGACGCAAATGTCCAAGAGCAAATTTCCGCTCTGGAAAAAGCCTGTTATAAAGGGGACAATTTTTTCAAATCCTTTTACCGCGTCGGCGATTTCTGCGACATCGGAAACGGCATGGTCTCAGGCCTAGACAAGGCTTTCAACCTGTCCGAAGTTTCGCTCTCCAGACGGGAACGCACCCAAACCATCACGGTCGTCAAGGCAAAAGATATCCTGCCATACACTTACCAAAATACATCGACCTATCTTTTTTCGAGCGACAATTCTCCTTTCGAGACTTTTGCCAAGAACTACCCAAACATCGGAAACCATTTGCGTCCACACCTAGCCGAACTTTCCGGGCGATACAGCTACGGAAAAGACCTACAGCCGCAACAGTTCGCGTTTCCCAGAAACCAGCAGCTGTTCGAAAAGAACTGCCAAAAAATCTTTGTTCCCTGCAAGGACAGAATCACCACGCGAAAAAAGTTCCGATTCTGCCTCGTCGAATCCGGAGTCTACGCGCTGCAGGATGTCACGGGAATCGTTCCCAAGAAAAACCTGAAAGAAAGCATTTACTACCTGTTGGCATTTTTGAATTCCGAAGAAGTCTATTGCTGGCTTTATCACAACGGCATCAAGAAAGGCGATGTCGTCGAGTTTTCGGAAGCGCCAATTTCGAGCATCCCTTACAGGCCTATCGACTGGAAAAATCCCGCAGAAGTCACGCTGCACGATTCAATCGTTTCCGACGTGAAAGACTATCTCCGGTCGGGTGACGCAGCCAAGATTCTCTCCATTTCCCAAGCATTCAAAATTTTACTTCGAGAACCAAGATGATCGATTTTTCGGATTTTTTAAGCCGGTTGAAGGGCATCTCCGTAGAGCGCCCCAATAAACAGGGAAACGGCACGCTTTCCGGACACGCCGCCGGTGAACCTTTTGAAAAAGCCGCCTACAGGATTTTAAAAGCGACATACCCGAACCAAGTTTTCAAGCAATTCGAATTCTTGAACGACATCTATCTGAAAAATCCGAAATGCATTTCGCTCGCCCAACGAAACGCTCTTATCCAATCCCCGACGGTTCTGTTTCTTTTGACCCGCGGCGACAAGGCAACCCTCAACTGGAATCCTGAAAACGTTTTCGAAGAAAAGCAGAACGATACCGCCGACATAATCTTTCTAGAAAACGATTACTATTCCCTCATAGACATCAAGACAAAAAACGCTTCAAAAGCGTCGCAGCCGCCAAACATCATCTCTGCATACAAACTGGCAAAAATGTGTGCCAATATGCTGGACAACGAGGATTTCGAATCCTTTTCTTTAAACTATATTGAAATTGAATGGTTTGAAAGAAACGAGTTTTTAGAATGTTCCGACGCTTACTATGCGAATTTATTCAAGGCAACGCCAAAAAGCCTTTACATCAACTGGGCTGCCGCGCTCCAAATCCAGTTTTTCGTTTCCTCGCTGGACCAGTCTTTCGGCGGAACGAGAAAAATCTGGTGCCGGGAATACCTTCGGAACTTTGTCGAAAGCGCATCGCGGCGCTGTGAAAAAATGAAGCGCGATTATATCACCCCGTTCCTCGGATACCTATGAAAACAAGCCCTGTCGAATATACCGCACACATCGATGTCCGCTACGCCGAAACGGATGCGATGGGAATCGTCCACCATTCCGTCTATGCCATCTGGTTTGAACAGGCCAGGTCCGAAATTTTCAAGGCAAACGGGATTCCCTTTTCGATTTTTGAATCCGAAGGTTATCATAGCCCGCTGCTGACGCTCGAAGTGCAATTTCTAAAACCTTGCCGCTACGGAGAAACCGTTGATATCCATCTGCATTTAACGCAAATCGACCGGCTGCGTTTTTGCTTCGAATACAAACTGACCGTCGGCGGAGAACTCCGGACAACCGGCAAGACGACGCACATCTTTACCTTTCACGACAAGCCTTGCCGCCATGCGCCGGAAGCGGTCATGAAGACATTCTTCGGAAACGAAACGTCCTGCCCGTAAGCGGTCGTTATTCCGCGGGCAAGATGATTTCGATATGGCTCGTGCTGACGTTCAGGAAATGCGTCCGGAAAAGGTCCTTGCCTTCGCGGTCCGCGACATTCACCTGCGTCACCGCGATGAATTCCTTGTTTTCGCGAACATAGTCGGTGAGACGTTCATCGCGCATCGTGTCGATTTCACCCGTGATGATAAAAGTATCGGTCCAAATTTTTACAAGCATATTTGAAATATAATCAATCCGAAACGATTGGAGGCGGAAACTATTTTTCCGCGGGACGAAATTCCTTGCCGCGACTTGCATCCGCCCAGATTCGGCTACGGGGAGGGTTCAAAGCGAATCACCCAGATTTCCGTCCGGCTCCCGATGCGAACAGGCGGTCCCCAGGAATCGATGCCGCTCGAAACCAGCCATGGCACACCGTCCAAGTTTCCAAAGCCCGACGCAAGCCGCCAAAAAAATCCGATGAAAAGCGTCGCCGGGAAAAACTGGCCGTCGTGCGTATGCCCGGAAAGAGCAAGACTCGGAGCGCGACCGTCATAATCCGCTTCAATTCCCTTGGGCTGGTGATCCATCACTATCCAAGGTTTTGTCGAATCCCGTGGAAGAAGCCGTTTGAGCGAAAGCCGTTCCACGCCGCGCTCCCTAGCCACGGTGAAATCCGTACGTCCCGAAAGGCAGACCATCGGAAGACAAACCGTTGAATCGTCCAAGACAACCATTCCGTTTTCGCGCATCCACCGTTCGGGATTTGAACCCGCGCGTTCCATGAACCCTTCGTGGTTTCCGTTGATTCCGAATGCGCCGACCCGAGCCTTTTCCGTCACACGCCGAAAGAGGGAATCATAGCCTTCCGCCCGAAGCGCTGAGTCTTTTACATCCGCTAGGTCGCCACCGAAAAGCACGAGTTCGGGCCCGATGCTGTCTATCTCCGCGGCGAGACGTTCCAGCTTTTGCCGCTGAAAAAGCGGATCGATATGCAAGTCGCTAAAGAAGACCGCCGAAAAGGGTTCCGCCGTTTCCGGGATTCCGACGACAAGTTCCCTGACCTGGTAGTGATTGTTTACCGGCACGCCGAACACAAAGAAAATCGCGGACAGCAAGATCCCAAGAGCGAAAACGATCCGGTTTCCGCGAAGGCGAATTTTGGCGTCTAGAGGTTTCCGAACGGTCAGCCGGCGAACCAGGCGAAAAACGTCCCAGACGAGGAACAAAAGCATCGCTTCGCAGAACCATACCGTGAAAAACGCTTCGAGAACCGTTCCCAAGAGATACTCGCGCAAATAGAATCCCGCAAAAAAGATGGCGAGAATCGCCGCGGCAAAGAATGTCCCGCGGACACCGGAAAGGACACTTCGAAAATGGAAAAAAAGATATAGCGTTAAAACGATAAGGAGAAGCAGGAACACCATAGGCAAATCCAAAAGAAAGTTTGTAAAGGGAAATCCCCGTTGCGGGAATTCACCGTGACAGACCCTTCCGTAATGTAAAAAAACATCCGGTCAAAAATTTTGTTCCAAACGCTATTTTTTGGTGTATTTTGAAATCGTAATCAACCAAGGATTTTTTATGGCCATTAAAAAACAAACTCCGCTTCTCGCTTACCAGAATCAGCAATTTCTCGAAAGCGATGCCGGACGTCAAACGCGCATTCTCTCGGAATTCCGTGCCCCCGGTGTTGTCCTGCAGGAAGGCGGCATCGAGAACACGATTGTCATGTTCGGTTCCGCAAGGACCATCGGCGAAAAAGACCTGAAGAAGCGCCTGAAAGGCGCCAAGTCGCCAAAAGAAATCCAGACGTTAAAGAAGCTTTCCCTCGTCGCCGAATACTACGATGCGGCAAGGGAACTCGCCAAGCGTTTTGGCGGCTGGATAAAGAATCATCCGGAAGGGCATTACGGAATCTGCACGGGCGGAGGTCCGGGAATCATGGAAGCGGGAAACCGCGGCGCACATGAATCGAAAGTTCCGTCCCTGGGGTTCAACATCAAACTGCCCTATGAGCAGCACCCGAATCCCTACATCGATTCGCGCTTTAACCTGCAATTCCGCTATTTCTTCATCCGAAAGTTCTGGTTCCTTTTCAAGGCCCGCGCTCTGATTGCCTTTCCCGGCGGATTCGGAACGCTCGACGAACTGTTCGAAACGCTTACGCTTATCCAGACGCACAAGCTCCACGAGCAGATTCCTGTCGTCCTGTTTGGAAAAGAATACTGGGACAAGCTTATCAATTGGGAATTCCTCGTCGAAACGGGGATGATCAACGCAAACGACCTGAAAATTTTCCACCCAACAAGCGATATCGACGACGCCTATTCCTATGTGACGGGAATTTTGGAAAAGCGGTCGAAAGTTCCTTCCGCAACAGGAGTCCACCCATTCGGTTCCCACAAATAAGTTAAATTGCGAACGTGATTCAAAATCGTTTTGCAGAATTTTTAGACAGGCTATCGCGAAATCTCGCCGTGCGCGAGCATTACACGATGGAAGACTATCAATGTTGGCTTGATCACAATCCCGTTTACCTGCACAGCGGAGCCGTAGAGCACATCCAGCTGCGCGACCGTCTGACGCTCGACGGGACAAACGATCTGTTCCGGGCTTCTTACTGGATAGCGCGTCCGGGCAATCATGAACGGCACGGAGAACGGGAAATCGTTGTCAAGTTCTGCAAGTACTATGTGCCGCCCGGAAAAAACCGCCTGCACCGCCTGAACATGATCATCAGTTCCTTCGAGGACGAAATCCGAATCAACAACCTGATCCGCGCAACGAATATCGAAGGCGTCGTGCAAAGCCTCGGAGGCGGCATCGCCGGGAGACTTCCCTACCTCAAGATGGAACACATCAAGGGATGCTCGCTCGACAAAATGTTCAAGACGGACATTTCACGGGACGAACTCGTTCCGCGCGTCGCACAAATCGCCTACCTGGCGAACACTATCAGCCAGCTGCATTATTACCAGATAGTCCACAAAGACCTGAAACCGAAAAATCTGCTTCTTTGCCAAGATCCGACGCACATCAATAACCACAAGATCCTGGTCTGCGACTTTGGCTACGCCCAGGCGAAGCTGCGGGAAAGCGTCACCGAATACGGCGGACAGATGACACCGGCCTACAGCGCACCGGAACAGGCTGTCATGGGCGAGAACCTTTCGAGTTCCGTCGATTATTTCAGCTTCGGCATCATCATGCACGAGTATCTCACGGGGAAAAATCCCTTCCCGGATACTATTAAGATTTTTACCGAGGACCGTTTCCACATCACGGAACGCTACCTGGAATATCTGCGGACCGGACGGCAGAACGTCTTTTATGACGACCGTTTCCCGGAAATTCACGACTGGATAGACCAGCTCACGACATTCGACAGCATCGAGAGAATGCAGAAAAGCGAGAACCTGTTCAACATTGCGCACAAGCTGCGCGAACGTGTCAATGCGCTAGGCTATCGCGACGTAAACACGGATTTCCTGTGGAACCAGTTGCGCGAATACCGCGGCGAAGTCCATCGATAAAAGAGGTCCCGAATGTTCCGACCAAAACTCTGCAAGGCTCCGTGCGCGCTCTGCATCCTTTTTGTCGTCGCCCTCGCGGTGATAAACCTTGCCGTCCAATGCGCCCCATCCATCAAAGAATGGTCCCGCGAACGAAAGGCGGTCGCCCATTTCGACGAATATTGGCAAACGGAAGGCGCAAAGACATTCCGCGACGTCGGCGTCGAACCGACCGACAAAATTTACAAAGAGGAACTTGACAGCTATCTCAAAAAGTTCCATACAGCAAATCAACCGCTTGTTCCCGAGAAACGCATCGAAAAGATGGAGCGTGAATTCCGGGAATGGTGGGAAACCAGCGGTAAAAAATCCTACGCGGCAAACGAAGTCGCTCCCGACGAAAAGCTCTACCGGAAAGAACTCAAGCGTTACATCCAAGGCTACACAAAAAACGTTCTGAAATTCCAGATGGCGTATATTCCGGAAAGTTCCGGCATCGCTTCGCTCTTGACTTGTTGGATTTTATTTCCAAGCGCCATCTCGTTTCTGCTTTTTGCCGGAGGATTTTTCCTTGCGATGATCTCGCTAGAAAAACGCTGGGGATTTCTGCAGGCGGGAATTTTCCTCGCGGTGGGGGCTTTAGTCTCGAACTTCGTATTTGCCGCAACGCTTTCCATAACTTATTTCGAACGCTACGGGAACACTCCGTTCATGGGCATGAGCCTTTCGCTTGCGATGCTTCTCGGCTGCGCCGCTTTCGGACCCAAGCGGGAAATTCCCAAGTTTACGCCCTATGCGGCGATTCTCATCGTTTTGGCAGACATTCTCGTCAACTGGAATTTCAACCCTCACCTATACGGCCTTGTCGCCATTCTCGACATTCCGTTCTTCGGAATAGGCGCACTGCTCGGATTCAAGGTTCCTCGTCTTTTTTGCCAAAAGGCAAGTCCGGCAAGCGATGCGAAAAAAATCGAGACAATCGATCCGAAAAAGAGTCTCCGCAAGGAGCTCGACGACGCCATCGACCTCGCAAACAAGGCGGAATACGAACATGCCGCGCAAATTCTCTCCGAAAAATTCGGGAAGCTTTTCCGGGAAAATCCGCTCGACACGGACACCATCGGAAAAACCGTCGAAGCGATGCTCTATCCGCATTTCTTCTTTCCTATCCCGGGAATGCAATGGATTTCCTGGGGAAGCGAAGCCCAGAAAAAGAACCTGCCGGAAATTGCCGTCCAGCTTTTTGAAAAAGGCGCCTCGCTCGAAGAAAACGAAAAAGTCAAGCGGCGCGCGCTTTTTTACGCCGGAGAACTCCGTATGCGCTGCCATCTAGACGAAAAAACGGGACGCGACGAGCTTGAACAGGTCGTGCAGATGGATCCGACAGACATTTTGGCGACCGAATCGAAAAAACTCCTCGGGAAATAGTTATTTTTGAGGCATTATGAGTAACGTTCAAATTTTTGATACGACATTCGCCTTGGCAATTCTCATCATTCTGGCCATCGCCGTTCCCTTGCTGCTCCTTTTCGCCAACTGGGTGCTGCACCCCGGAAAGATCAAGCAGACGCTCATCAAGGGAACCGCTTACGAATGCGGACTTGCGCACGTTGCAGGCACAGCCAACGAACGTTACCCGATCAAATACTACATGGTCGCGATGCTCTTCCTCGTGTTCGACATCGAAGTCGCATTCCTCTACCCGCTAGCGGTCGTTTTCCTGTCTAGCCCGTGGAGTCTGCTTTTTGTCCTCCTCGCCTTTCTCGCCATTCTCGAAAGCGGCTATCTCTACCTGTACCGCAAGGGCGTCCTCGACTGGAACAAGCTGTCAGACTGATTAAAACGCTTCCCGCAGATAGATGGTGAGTCCGAAATACTTTCCATCGACGAGCGAAAAGTCGCACCGGGCGTATGTTTTTTCGGCACGGTTCAAGAGGAGCCTTCCGCCGAGCCCTGCCACATAATGCGTGTCGCTTCTCCAAAGTTCGGAGAAATACGGTCCGACTTTCCCCGCTTCGAAAAAAACCGTTCCCGCCAAGCGCCAAAAAAGCTTTTTCCGAAATTCTAACTGGGCGCTGAACGCCTGTTCATCCAAGAAAAGTCCCCTTTCCACGCCGCGAAAACGTTTTACGCCGTCGAGCGTAGAAAGCATGTCAAAGGGAGCGTCGCCTTTCCGCATATCGTAAAACGCCCCCGCCGCAACGGATGTGTTCCAGATAAGCCTGGAATAGGCACGCAGATCAAGCGTCTGCGAAAAGAAGTCATAATCGCCGCCGAAAGCCTTTGCGTAAAAAATTTGCCGATAGCCGGCATAGATTCCGCGTTCCGGCCAGTTCACGTTGTCGCGCAAATCCAACGTAGCCTGAAATCCCAGCCCGGTCCGAAGACCACCGCCGAGTTCCGGACGTGCCAGTTCCCCTTGGCGAAAAGACACGCGGTTCGTTTCAAAATACAGATACGGTCCGACGCTGAGCATCCGGGATTTCGGAGGCGGCAAGATTCCGATGTCTATCGGCACATACAGTTTCAAAAGGTCCATGTCGTAGCGCAAAAAGACGTCCCGGTCCGGATCGTTCCCGATTCCGTAATACTTCGCACGCCAATTCCAATACACAAGCGAAATATCCGAATGGATTCGTCCGCCAAACAGGTAAAGATCGGGAGAAGCGTTTACTTCGACCTGTCCCTTCGTCGTCCCGGTCACGATAAAATCGAGAGACGTTGCGTCACCGCCAGGAGCATCCGGCCTAGAAAAAAGAAGCAGCATCGCCCCATACTTCAAGCCGGTTTCTTCGGAATACCCGAGGACGGGCATCGCGGCAAAACGCTGGAAGTCATCAGCCAGAGTTTTGACTGAATCCGTCGGAGAAGCAAACGAAAGAGCCGTCGCGAAAAAAAGAAGCAGGATCCCGCGCAAAAAGATCTTCACGAACGCTCCCCCCAGATTTCCCGGATTATCTCCGACGCAAATTCACGGATCCATTCCTCGCGAATGTTCGGACAGGGAACCCGTTCAAAGCGTTTTCCGCCAGCGGCAAGAAATTTCTGTTTCAATTCCACATCGACTTCGTACAAAGTTTCCAGATTGTCCACGGTAAAGGACGGGCAGACAAACAGGACGCTTTCCCCCTGCAGGCCCAAACGTTCGAGCACCCGAACGGAATACGGTTCAAGCCATTTGACCGGTCCGAGGCGGCTCTGGAACGAAAGATGGACCTTTGCATCGGGAACGATTTCGAGAAGTTTACCGCGCCAAAATTCAAACTCCGCGCGGCACTCTTCCCCATAGGGATCCCCATTCCGTTCAAAGCGTTGCGGCGTCCCGTGGAACGAAAAGACGACAGCGCTTTTCCGGTCCCAGACATTCAGGATTTCGCGCAGAATTTCATCCAGGAAGAAACCCTTCATGGCAAAGCCATCGAAAAAACGCATTTTCAAATCCGGAAATTTCCGGAAAGCGTTCTTCGACAAATCCCGCACGGCGACCGTCGTCACCAGGGAACGTTGCGGAAAAAGCGGAACCACGCAAATGTCCTTCAAGCCTTGTCTCGAAAATTCCGAAAGAGAATCCGAAATGGAGGGCGCCGCCCCAAATTCAAACGCGTAACGCACCGGAACCCGGGAGATTTCCGCAGACATTTTTTCGGCGAAACACCGCGTATAGTGAATCAGCGGCATCTCGCCGAGTCCAGCCGAATCTATCATCTGCCGATATTTTTTTGCGCTTTTCACCGATCGTCTCGGCGCAATGATTCCGCGGAGGAGCCATTTCCAGAAAAACGGAGGGTTTCCGAGCGTATGCGGGTCGCCCAAAAAATCAACGAGGTACTTTTCTACGTTTTGCGGTGAAGCATCAGTCGGGGAACCCAGTTGGACAAAAAGAATCGCATCGGCCATACCCCTATTTTAGAAAAATCGTCTATATTTTTGAAATATAAGGAGCATTTATGACACTTGCGGAAAGAATCCGGAAATTGCTGTCCGAGCTCGAAAAAGGTTTAGTCGAGCGCGAGAACCTTTTGCGGCTCGCTTTTTTAGCGGTCGTTGCGCAGCAGCCGACATATCTCTATGGACGGGCAGGTTCCGGCAAGCGCGCACTCGTGAAGCATCTCGTTTCGGGATTCCGCGGACTGGATATCCGATTTTACGGCAGGCGCATCCTGGAGCTCCCCGAAGAAACGAAACCGCTAGACATCGCCGTCTTCACAAGCTTCGACGCGTCGGTTGACCCGATGACTACCGCTATTCGGGCAATCCTCGACGAAAATCTTTCCCGCGAACTTCTGATTTCCGGAAGGAATCGCCCGGACGCCTGTCTCGCCGAAGCGGGCCTTTCGGACAGCATCCATCTGGTTCTGACATTCCCCGATACGGTTTCCCCGGACGCGCTCAAAGACCTGCTGTCCGCAACCGGCGACCCGAACATCTTTACAGCCGAAGAAGAACTCAAGGTTTCCAAGGAAGAGCTAAACTCGTGGAGCCAGTCAATCGAACAGGTCGAAATTTCCGAAGACAGCCTTGTCATTCTCAAGCAAATCGCCGCCGAATGCGAACGGAGCAACATCTACATTTCGGCAAAACGGTGGCGCGGTCTTGCGAAGATGGCGCGGGCCCAAGCCTTTTTTGCCGGAAGAAGCGAAACGAACGTCACCGATTTTCTCTTCCTTTCCGAAGATCTCTGGGGAAAGCGCACCACGAACGAAGCGATAGACAAAGGCTTTCAGGCTGGAATCAACGCATTTCTCGACATTTACGCTCCGAATCCGGAAGAACTCCAGGCAAACGCCAAGGAGCTCTTGCAGTCCGCGGAACATTTCAAGAATTCGACAGGCAGCCTCTACAAGACGACGGAAATCAACGGCAAGGAATACATCAGCTATTCCATCACCGTCTTCAACGAACCGATTACCCTTTTCTGCCCGCTGTCCCGTGTCGGCACGAACGAAGATTTCTTTCCCCTGAACATTCTCCACCGCGAAGAGACCCGTGCCAAATGCAATTACATGGGCGGAGACATCTGCAAAATTTCAATCGATTCCAAGGCCAAGCGCAACGGAATGCGCGCCTCGTCAAGCGTGATGGCGAAGACGCAAACGACGCCAAACGCGAACACGGTCTATGAGGATTACGCAAAGCTCCCGTCCGAAATTCTGCGCACAAACGACCCGAGTGTCGTGGAAAAAAATCGCATCGGGTTGCAAGACGCCCACGAAAAGCTCTTCGAGGTCATCACGAGCACGCTCCAAAGCCTCAAACAGATCAAGGCTCTCTACAACAAGAATTTCGAATACCAGAACGACCCGTTCCTCTCTCTTGAATCCTACAAGGCTTTCATGAACCGCATCTTGAAACGCTACAAGGCCCTAAGCGAATTCAGCAAGGAATTGCAGCAATACGAATCGGTTCTCGCCCAGATTTCAAAGTAGCCTTTCAAGAAAAGTCCGGTCAGCGGAACGCAAAATAGACCGCTCCCACAAGGCAAAGCGCCGACCAGAGATAGTCCAGCTTGAGCGGTTGGTTCATCATGAACACGGCAAAAGGCGCAAAGACGGAAAGCGCGACGACTTCCTGGATGACTTTCAGCTGGACAACGTTCAGCGCGGTATAACCGTAACGATTCGCCGGTACCTGGATCATATATTCAAAGAACGCAATTCCCCAGCTAGCGACTGCGGCGACAATCCACGGTTTCGCATTCAGGAACTTTAAATGCCCATACCAGGCAAATGTCATAAAGAGATTGGAACAGACGAGCATTCCCGCCGTTAGCAAGGCAACTTTCAGCATAAAAGCTTTTCCGGATTTTGAGCCACAGGAGCGGATTTTTTCCGCATAAAATAGATTGCCGACAGGGCAAAAAGAAGGACCGAAGCCGCGCAATGAGCCGCTACCAGCCAGCCAAAAAGCGCCGCGGAAGATACGCCAAATACAAAGGACACTTCCTGGATGTCCGCCAGGGATTCATCGTCGAGCGTGTCAAATTCTGCCGGAGAAAGCCCCCACAGGTAGGTAATCAGGCCGCTTCCGGTATCCGTGTCCGTATCAAGAAAGTTCTCGGTTCCGAACTGATGGTCCAGGATGGATTCAAAAACGCGACAGCCGTCAAAATCTGTCAAAAAAGTGAAAGAAAGCGCCAACCCGATTCCGAGGACCAGCCATTTTTTTGTCCGAAACGCCAAGCGAACCGTTACAAGCCCGAAGAAAATCCCAGCCACAAGTTCAACAGAAAACACAAGAGTCCATGCCGCACAAAGCGCAACGCTATCCGGGAAAACAGAATAGAACGGCGAAAGGACGCTCAACGCACACGCAAGAAAAACCAGCAGGCGAAACAGCCAGTCGAGCGCATTCTTTTCCCCGCACGCGTCCAAGCCTTTCAGAAACGCCGAAAGCAGGTAAAGGATTCCCCAGAGCGTCACCAGAAAAAGGACCGGCAGAAGCACCTCCAGCACCGCCGAAAGCTTTCCGAAAATCGAAAGCAGCCCGACGAGATCCACCGCATAAAGGCCGGCATAGCACAACGCCAAAACGGGCGTCACCAAAAGGGAAAGCGCAGCGAGTCCGAGCGAAGCCTTGACCGGAAAACGATTCATCTAGACTCCGAGTTCCGAAAGGCCGTCATCCCGAATGACCAGCAGAACGGCATTCTGCCCCACGACTTCGTAGCGTTCCCCGTTCACTTCGATTTCAAAAGCATTACCGTGCAAGTAAAGAGCCTGGTCGCCGATTTCCACCTGGAGCGGAACGTAATTGATAGGATCGGTCGCCTCTTTCAGAAACGCATCCGGATCGGTTGACGGCACAGGATATCCAGGACCGACCTTGACCACTATCCCCGCGCGAACGGCATCCTTTTCACGGACTCCGGGCGGGAGGTAGAGTCCGCTTCCCGTTTTCGA
The DNA here is from genome assembly GCA_963656065.1 of Alistipes onderdonkii. Classification (GTDB taxonomy): domain Bacteria; phylum Fibrobacterota; class Fibrobacteria; order Fibrobacterales; family Fibrobacteraceae; genus Hallerella. Next base: position 208,770 of record CAVKGV010000002.1, on the reverse strand, counting down.
AGCGGCTTCGAGAGGCTTCACCAGAATACGGTCCCCGATCATCACGATTTTTTCAACATTCTTATCCATACAGGCAAAAATAGAATTGTTTGCCCGGAAATCACCCCGATTTTACACAATTACATTTGCTTTTTCTCTTTTTTTATGTATAATATAGTCGTCTGCTTAGAAAAGAAGACATAACCGCTGGGAAGACAACCTCAGCAAGGAGATACAATGAAAGAAAAGAACAACTTCTGGATCGAGCGCGAACTCGATCTGGGCAACAGGAATCAAAACTACCTGTCAAACTCAGCAAGGACCGAAGAAGAAGATGACGGTTCCTGGTGGGTTGACGAAAAGTAAAGATTCCACAAAAGCTCTGGCCCTGGTGAAATTCACCGGGGTTAGTTTGTTTTAAAATTCGTCCGAAACATTTCCGCACAACGCATCAAGCACATAGTCTTCAGGCTCTCCGCGTAGGTAAAAAGCATACAAACATTCATCGTCGGCAAAATCTTCCAGATTTACGCCCCGACGAAGCTGCAACTCCTGCGAGATGCGCTTTTTGAAAGACTGGAAACCCGAGCTTAAAAGGTACAGGGAAAGCGAAACCGGCTTGTGAAGTATCTTCATCATAGGCAGCCTTCTTTGCTTGTGTTTTCGGATGTGACAAAAATTTTCACATCCTTTATCTAGATATAAGCAAATTATTCCGCGATGATTGTTTATAAATTCATTATTTCAAAAGCGTCAAAAAGCCTTATCCAATGGGAGCTCATAGACTTCGTATAAATTAATCCATCCAAAAATCACTGTCAAAATTTGACAGGCGTATTTTTCTGGCCCAGCGTCAAGCATCCCGAAATTTAAACTCAAAAGATAACCCGTTGAGTTCAAACGAGTTACGAAAAGCCAACGCAGAGAAAAAGCCCGCCATTCAAAAAAATCGGTTTTCGAAAGGCCCATTTTTTTAAATTTTATATGGACGTCAAATTCAACAAGCCACATTTTTTAAAGACAAATGAAATTTTTTAAGCAACCTCCAACATTTCTCTGCGCAACCCTTTTCATCGCAACGGCTGCAATCGCCTCCGATACGACCATCTTTACGCTCCCCGGAACGCTCCAAAGCGAAGCGAAACGCTCCCTTGGACTCGCCCTCCAAACGAATTATTCCGAAGCTTACGCCGCCATCCAGAAAATCCAAGGCAAAAATCCGGGAGCGGCCTGCGTCATCCGCGGCATCGTTCGTCTGAGCGAATTTGACGATACCGGCGACACGCTCGCGCTTTTCACAGCCGAGAAGGAACTTTCCGACTGTTCGGCAGAAGGCAGTTGGGACATCTTGCGGGAATTCGAACAGGGATACGCCCGCACCGCCATGGGGCATTCCATCAAGGGCGCGCTCGGAACGCGAAAAGCCGCTAAGAAATTCGAAGATTCCGAAGACCTCGAAGCCAAAGCCTTTTACGCAATTTACGCCTACTACGTCGATGACGGATTGAGCTTTTTGCCGTTCGTCTCCGACCATCGCGAAGACTATCTGAAAGTTCTCGAAAAAGGCGTGGACCGGTCTGGACTTTTCTGGGCGCTTTACGCAACACCGCTCGCCTGGATGTATTACGACAAGCAGGAATACGATAAAGCACTGAACGTCATGGAGCGTTCCCTCGCCAAGGCTCCGAAAAATCCCGTCTTTTTGCAGATGAAAGCCGACATGCTCTACAAGCAGGAACGCTTTACGGAGGCCGCCAAAATCTACGAAAAGAGCGCAAGCGATTACTTGAACCGTACCGGCAAATCGGTGCGCTATTGGTGCGCCATCGGAAACCTCGCCCGCATCTACAAGGAGATGGGCGACAGCGAAAAATCGTTGCAAAACGCAAACCTTTTCAAAGATCCCGAATACAAAAAAATCGAGAAATGGATGCCCGCTTCGCTAGTCAAGGACCTTAAAAAGAAAAATCTCCACCCGTGAGCAGAGATTAGAATTTTTCAGGCAAATGGATGTTTAACCAAAAATTCCCGGACTTTTCCGGGAATTTTTGGTGCAGGAAAAATCAATACTGCGCCTTGAGGGCTGCGGGGCATTCCACTTCTTGATAAGTGTGGTTGGGATTTCCCGCGGCATTCATCCAGTTTGCAAGGAAGAGACATCCCTGTTTCGCCTGGGAATCGTTTGCAAAGACCGTATTGCACTTGTTCGTGAGGCAGGACTTGCGCGCCGATGTCAAAGCCGAACCCGATTTATTGTAGCCGACTTCCGTTTCGCAATCGGAGAGAAGTCCGCCATACTGTTCACCTTGATCTCCCCAGCCAAACGCCGAACATCCATTGTAAATGCCGACGCCGCCACCGGGAATCATCACGTCAAACTGTCCCTGGGAAACATCCGTTCCCACATTGGAAGCCATCACCACCAGGACTTTTCCTTTCAGCGACTGGTGCGGAGCCTTTGTCTCGTATTTTCCCGTTCCGTCAAAAGTCAGCGCGAAGCATTTTCCGCAAGCGCCTCCATTCGAAGCCGGAACCGCAGCAAAGGCATACGCCAAGTTATCGTTCACGATTATCGGAATCTGGCTGGTGCAGGTCGAAGCCACGCCACCATTACAGATGCTCGTCTCGTTGAAATTCGAAATTTTGCTGCCGCTTGCCGAACACATTTTCGCTTCGTTGCCACTTCCCGCATTTTCTGTCCACGAACAGCTCGGTTTGCAGCAATCCCAGTAACGCGTTGCCCAGCCGCTTCCGGACGCTCCGCCGGCAACGACTTTCAATTCCGTGCTCGTCCCGCCCGAAATGGAACTGCTCGACTTTGCCGATGAACTGGAACGCGCCACAACCTGCGCACTCGATGAAGACCTGACCGAACTGCTCGACGGCTCCACCGAAACGCTCGAAGAACTTGCGGAAACATTTCCGACATTCAACGTAATCGTGTATTCCTTTCCGTCAATCGTCAACTTGTCGCTCGTGCTTCCTTCCTGGAACCAGTCTGGCACCATTCCCGAAATCGTATAGGTCCCCTTGTCCTTGTCATAAGTCATCTGCAAGAAATGCAGGTTCCAGGAACGGGTCGGTTCAGAAGCGACACCGCTGAAAATAACGGTTTCGATAGACTGTCCCTTTTGTACGTTTTGCGTCAGGCTTCCCGTCACGTTTCCCGGTTGGACGCTTGCAGAAGATGCCGGGAGAACCTGAGAGGAGCTCGAAGAACCGGGCACAGGAATTTCCCCGGCAGAAGACATCGGGATGTCGGTTTGCGAACTGGAAATATTCGGCACGTCAGGTCCGCTCGCCGAAGAAATAATCAGCGAATCCGGATTTTGCGGAATCAAAAGCGAGTCGTTTTCGGGAAGCGCAATCACATTGCCAGCCAAATCGACAAGCGATCCGTCGGTAAGGCGAATCGTCGCCTGGTCCTCGGCCAAGTTCCCGATCATCGTCCCGTTCAAGTCCGTGACAGTTCCGTTCTTGTTGATGAGATACCCCGCCGAAGAGAGCGAAGGCAAAAGAGTCGTATCGCAAACGAGAATCGGCGTTACGCCATCCGAAAGGCTCACCACGGTTCCGTCGGCGAGAAGCTGTCCCTCAGCAACGCCTGTCGCCGCATTATAGACCACCCCTGTCGCCGGATCGATAGTAAATCCACCGAGATAATAGGGATAATCCGCCACAGATGGAGGCTGAGAATTTCCTCCATTGCTTGATGCCGAATTTGAACTTTCACCGCAGTTCCACGCCAAAAGCGCAGATGCGGCAAAAAAAGCCAGGTAGCGTTTTTTCATTTTTCATCCTTCTGTTCATGAAAACTTTACCACACACCACCCGAAAATCCACATCAAAATTTTTCCTATTACGGACAGCCCGAATCCGTGCAATCCTTTGTTTCGAAAGCACCGCCTGTGTAGCCCGACCAGTCGTCCTGCCAAGCGATATTCGTCCCGATTTCCGTATTGATCGTCGTCATATACTTATCGATCAGATACTGCGGGCATTCGACTTCTTCCCAGTTATACGTGGGATTGTCCGCAGCCATATACCATTCGGCAAACCACTTGCATCCGCGCAAAAGGTTCGGATGGTTCGGGAAAACCGCTTCGCACATATCGATGACACAAGTTTGGTACTTGTTAAGAGCCGCATCATAACCGAGAGTCTGCTGGCAAGACGCAAGGAATCCGCCATAAGTAACGCCCAGCTTATCCTTGGAGACGCCGATCTGCAAAGAAAGCGCATCGAACTGTCCGACGCCGCCACCCGGCACCATCATGTCAAACTGGCCTTCTTCCACGTCATGCCCGATATTCGAAGCCATCACAATCAGATGTTTTCCCTTCAAAGCCTTATGCGCCGCCTTGATATCATTAGCGTGGTTCCCGCCGTTGAACTGCAAGTGATAGCACTTTCCACAGCCCTTGACTCCCGAACCCGGTCCAGCGACAAAGGCATACGCCAAGGTATCGTTCACGGCGACAGGCGCCATATCCGTGCAGACAAAGGCGCCTCCAACTCCACCGCCACGCTCGTCGCTTTTGCAGCCACTGGTCGTTCCCTGGTAGCCTTTCCAATATTGCTGTACATTGTAGCTGAGCGTCCAGGCGGGAATTTCAAAATCGTTGATGTTGCAATTTCGAGCGGCACCGTGATCCGCCTTGTAAGCGGCAAGGGAACTCGTATCGACATTTCCGGGCCACGAACAGTGCGGCTTGCAAGCGTCCCAATAGCGGGAACTCCAACCGGTCTGTCCATTGTCCAGGATATTTGCATAATTCATGACCTCGTAACCGCTCGGATCCATTTCGCCGGAGCCGGAAATCTTGCCCGAGCTGGAGCTTACCACGAGTGCGGCACTTGAACTCGAAACATCCTCGCCAGAAGAAACCGGGAGCGTCGCCGAGGAATTCGGAATGTTCGCATCCGAAGAAAGAGGCAAATCCGAATTTTCGCTTGAACTCGAAACATCCACCGTTCCCGGCACAAAGTTTCCGGTTTCATCGATCCGTCCAAGCGAGCTGCCATCGACAGCGGTCACAAGACAGTTCTTGTAAATAAGCTTTTGATTTTCCGCGTCAAAGTAGGGCAAGAGAGAAACGTCTAGCGTCGCAATCGTCGCTCCGCTGGCATCCAAAATATTTCCCGTTGCAAAATCAAAGGTCCCCACGGCATTCGTCCCGTCCGAAACAGAGCCGTCCGCGCCAATCAGGTAGGCTCCCGTCCAAAGCGGAAGCGTTCCGTATGCGGACAAATCGCACACCAGCTGGCCGCTGGAGCTAGAAATTTCCGCCGGCGGATTGGAAGAGGAATCGCCACCGCAATTCCAGGCAAGAAGACAGGCTGACGTCAGGACGCCCATTTTAAAAGCTTTCATTCTGAACCTCAAATCGATTTTTGGCCCGGGACCGGACACCCTATAAAATACTCTCGAAATTTCGAATCCTTCCGTTTGAAAACAAAAAGAAGGGTAAAACTGTTCCAAAATCGTTCCCGGGGAAAAGCGACACGTCGAAGCCTCTTTTCCATTCATAGAAAATAAACGCCCGTTCAACAGCAAAATCGGCATTTTCGCCAAAATTCGCCATTTCCCGCCAAGACGTTTGCTATTTTATTTTGTACTATGAAACGGACCGTAACGATTTGTTTACTCTTGGGAATCTTGCAGACGGCTAACGCAACGCCTCTATCGATTGACGAAGCCATCGCCATCGCCAAGCAAAAGAATCCCCAGCTGGTCGTAAATCGCACCCACTTAGACAAGGCGGAAAGCCAAAAGACATCGGCGCGTTCCCTTTTCATGCCAAAGCTCACGCTTTCCGGCAAGGTGACCCGGATCGATGACCCGATTACCATCGATCTTTCCCCGATTCGCTCCGCAATTCTCGGTTCAAACTACGCTTCAACATATGCGGCGACATACGGCGGTTTGATGGCGCCCTACATTTCTTCGACCGATATGGCGGCAATCGCCGCGGCAGACGCCAAGGCAAAGGAATACGCCCAGAATGTCGCGGGAAACGGACAGACCCAGCTCGCTTCGCAAATTCCCGAAGACAAATTCAAAGTCAAAGTCCAGGACAAATTGTTTTTCAATGCTTCCGCCACGATTCTCTGGCCGATTTTTACCGGGGGAAAGATTTTTTCGGCATACGCCGCCTCGACGGAAAATATCGAAGCGCAGAAGTCCGCCTACAACATGGTCGAAAACACGGTTCTCTCCGAAATCTGCACGCGATACTTCAGCATGAGGCTCGCCGAGGAAATGGTCACGCTTCGCACCGAAGCGTTCAAAACAATTGAAGAACACGTCGAACAGGCGAAGAAACTCGAAGCGGGCGGACAGATTTCCCGTGCAGAACGTCTCCGCGCAGAAGTCGCCCTCGTCGAAGCGATGACCGAAAAAGACAACGCCGAACGCGACCTTTCGCTCGCAAGGCTCGCTCTAGCAAACAGCCTTGGAGCAAGCGACACGGCGCTCACCGCGACAACCCCCATCGAACCTGTCGAGCTCGACAGGACGCTTGAAGATTACAAGAAGCGCGCATCCGAGAACTATCCGGGAATCCGCCAACTCGAACAGGAAAAGAAACGCGCCGGGAGAGCCGTCACGGCTGCCCGCGGGGACTACTTCCCGACCGTCGCCCTTTTCGGCAAGAAGGAACTTTACACCAAGGATCTGACAATTCTCGAACCGGAATGGGCCGTGGGCGTCGCCATCGAATGGGATATTTTCCACGGAGGCGAAACCGTCGGAAAAGTCGCCGAAGCCAAAGCGACGCGGCGCGAAGTTGAAAACATGCAAAACCAGGCGGTCCAGAATATTTCCCTTCTGGTCGAGAAACGGTTCCGCGAATACGAACATGCGAGAAGCCAACTGGAAACGCTCAAGAAGACAGAAGAACTCGCCAAGGAATCCCTCGAAGACCAGCAGAAAGCGTTTAACGCCGGCATGGGGACAAGCCTAGACGTCGTCGATGCGGAACTTTCCCTCGAACGCTTGCGGGTGGCGACTTTAAAAGCGAACTATGACGCGATGATGGCCCTCGTCGGACTTCTCGAAACCTGCGGTGAAGTGGAAAACATCGGAAAATACCTGGAGAACCAAAAATGAAACGCGTACCTGCCATTTTGATGCTACTGATAATCGTCCTGCTCCTAGTCGCAGGATTTGGGGCGATTAAACATTTTGCGCTCGCTCCGCAGCCCGAATACCTGCAAGGGCAAATCGAGGCTCGCCGCGTAATGGTTGCCGGAAAGCTTCCCGGGCGCATCAGCGAATTTGCCGTACGCGAAGGGGATAGCGTCTCGAAAGGCGACATCATCGCAGAGATTTCAAGTCCGGAAGTCGAAGCCAAGAAAATGCAGGCAGACGGTGCCTACAAGGCGGCAAAGGCCCAGGCGAACAAGGCGAAGAACGGCGCGCGTTCCGAACAGATCAATGCGGCAAAAGCCGTGATGAACCGCGCCGAAGAAGCGGCGAAGCTCGCCAAGACGACTTACGAGCGAGTCCAGAAGCTCTACGATGAAGGCGTCCTCCCGGTTCAAAAGCGAGACGAAGCCGAAACGCAGATGAACGCGGCAAACGCCCAGGTGGAAGCTGCAAAGGCGCAATATACCGAAGCGATGAACGGAGCACGTGCCGAAGACAAGGCGGCAGCAAACGCACTCGTATTGCAGGCGAACGGAGCCAAGGCGGAAGTCAAGGCCTATCTCGACGAAACAAAAATCGTTGCGCCGATTTCCGGAGAAATCACGCTCAAGGTTTCCGAAGAAGGGGAAGTCGTCGGAGCGGGAATGCCGATTGTCGCCATCACCGACTTAAAGGATGCCTGGGCGGTTTTCAATATCCGGGAAGATGAACTCCGGGACATTTCCAAGGGAAAAACCTTTGATCTCTACATTCCCGCGCTAGACAAAAACGTTTCGATGGAAGTCTATTACATCGCAAGCGCAGGCAGCTACGCCATCTGGAAAAGCAGCAAGGAAAGCGGCGGTTTCGATCTGAAAACCTTTGAAATCCGCTTGCGGCCAAAGGCTCCCGTCGAAGGACTCCGCCCGGGCATGACCGCCCTCTGGAAACGTTCCCCGGAGAAATAGTTTGCTAAAGAATTTCTGGGAAGTCTTTAAAAATGCATACGGTCGGTGGAATCCCCCGATGGTCATTCTGCTGTTCGTTTTTCCCATCGGGCTTTGTCTCGGGATTCTTTCCCTTTTTTCCGCGGAAACGCCCAGCCACTTGGAAATCGGGGTCGTCGCGGAAAACGGCGGAGACTTGCAGGGAAAGCTTCTGCGAGCGATCGACGCCACTCCGGCAACAAAAATTTCAAAACGCTGCAAGAGCATCTCGGAATGTGCCGCCGCAATGCGCAGCGGTGAAATTTACGCATTTCTCCATATTCCGCCTGAACTTGAAAAAAACGCTCTCCGCTTGGAAACACCGATTATTACGGTTTACACCAACGGGCAATCCCTCCTCACAAGCAAGCTCATTACGAACGATCTGCGGACTGCCATCGGGACACAGGGCGCGCTGCTTGTCAAGAATATCGTTATGCCACCTGTCACGGCAGAGATTCACATCGTCGGAAATCCGACGGGAAACTACGAACGTTTTTTGGGAATCGGGCTTGTCACCGCATTTTTCCACGTCATCTCGATGATTTTCGGGGCTTATTTTTTCGCCTACCCGATTCGGGAGAAGTGCACTCGGGAATGGTTTAGCGCAGCCGGGAATTCAACGGTCGTAGCCTTTTTCGGAAGATTCCTGCCGGCACTTCTCATCCTCGGAACGGAAATGGTCGGTTTGATGTTCATTGCGCGAAAGGGAATGCCAGCGCTCCAAAAAATTGACATCGCCGTTCTTGTCTGCGGCATCTACGCCATGGTCGGGACATGCCTGGCCGCGGGAGCGGCCTTTGTCGGATTTATCGGGGAAATGAGAGTCGCGCTCAGCGCCGCAGCGGTCGCCGGAGGTCCGGCTTTCGCCTTTTGCGGCCAGACTTTTCCCCTGTTCGCCATGCCGCTAGGACTTCGTGCTTGGGCATTTGTCCTGCCGATTACGCACTTTATGCAGCTCCAGTCGGCATTTTTTATCGGACACATCGGAATCACCCGGGCGTTTCATTCGCTTGAAATCCTCTGCGGCGAGCTTCTATTCTGGATTTTGCTTGCCATCTTCACCCTTCGCATCCGAATCCCGAAAACCATTGAAAAGGAGCAGGCAGCGTCATGATGCACCGCATCGGACAATTTTTCCGCATCGCTCTCACGGAATGGAAAACGATGCTCCGCGATCCGGCCTGTATGCTGATAGTTGTCGTGGGTGTCGTGATTTACTCGTTCTATTATCCGTTTCCCTACATTCATGAAGTTGCGAACAAGGCTCCGGTCGCCATTGTCGATTTAGACCGTTCCGCGATGTCCCGTGAACTAGTTCGGATGGCATCGTCCATGCAGGAAGATTCCGTCATCGCCGTTTACAGCAACGAACGTGACGCGGAGCTCGCCCTCGCAAGTGAGGAAATTTACGGTTACATGAAAATTCCAAAGGGGATGGAAGCGGATCTTCGCAAGGGAAACAACGTCTCGGTCGGCATCTATGCGCACGGAGCGTTTATCCTTCTCTACGGGAATGTCGCAACGGCCTTCGCCACGGCAGCGGGAACCCTGGGCGCCACCGTGCAGGTCAAGCGCATCGTCGCGAACGGGAAGAACCTCGCCGAAGCCAAAGCGATTCGCGACCCGATTCCCACGCGCTTTTTCCGGATGTTCAACCAGTCCGGCGGCTACGGCATCTACGCGGTTTCCGCAGTTCTGATGATTATTCTGCAGCAGACATGCCTCGTCGGAATCGGGGTCATGGGAGGACCGCGTAAAAACAGGCACTTTCACTTTTTGAAAGGCTGCGAAGAGACGGAAAGCGCCCCTCTGCTTTTGCGCTATTTCGGACGTTCCACGGCGTTCATTCTGCACTATCTCGCCGCGCTTTTCTTTTACAAGATGGTGATTTACCACGTTTTCGATTTTCCCGACCGCGGTGATATATGGCTAGTTCTCGTATTCGGACTTTTTTTCTTTGGCGCGACCGTTAACATGGGAATGTGGATGGCGCAATTTTTCAAGCACCGCGAAACGGCACTCCTGTTCTTCGCCTGCGTTCCGATTCTCGTGCTGTTCGTATCCGGCTTCAGCTGGCCCCAAGGCAACATGCCGGCATGGCTTCGCATTTGCGGAGCATTTTTCCCTTCGACATATGCGATTCCCGCCTGGCTAAAAATTCAAAACCTCGGAGCGTCCTTCCCCGAAGTGGCAACGGATCTTCTCCGCCTGTTTGAACTGTCCGTTTTCTATCTCGTCCTGGGACTTTTGCACGCCAAGCGTCACGACCTGCTTTTACCGCTTCTCGAAAAGCTTCGATTTTTGCGGAAAAAGAGGATTGCCAGAAACAGGGAATAGGGAATAGTTGTCAGAGCTTAGGTATGAGCGTGAAAAGTTGAAATGTTTTTGTTGCGAAGCGACCCTTTTTCCGCCTCTCGGCGGAGATGCGCCTGCCCGGCGAGGGCCAAGGTCCCCCTTCATTGCAACCACCCTGTCATTCTGGAGCGGAGCGATAGAATCAGCCATGCCGAGTCAGAACTGAGAGTTGAGTGACAGTGGACGGGATTCTATCGAGGATTTGCCTCTCCAGAATGACTGGGGACAGGAACTTGTTATTATCGGGTTTGACCCGGCAAAAAAAGCCCAGACATTTACAAAGTCCGGGCTTCAAATTTTCGAATTGAATTTCTAGCGACTACTTTTTCTTGACGATGACCGCATCCTGGACATTCTTGCCTTTCAGCTTGTCCGAAGCTTCTTCCGCTTTGCGGACACGGTTCACAATCGCATACTGGCCGATTCCCCACAGGTTCGAAATAATCCAGTAAAGCACCAGGCCCGAAGGCATCACCGCGCTAAAGAGGAACATCATCGCGGGCATCATCCAGACCATCATCTTCTGCTGGGCAGGATCCGTCATCTGCGACATGGACTGTCTCGTTTGGAAATAAGTCGTAAAGACCATCACAATCGGAAGAATCGCAAGGCCGTCCGGCATGATAAACGGAATCGTGAATCCGTTCCAGATGACATCGGAGCGGGACAGGTCGGAAATCCAGCCGACAAACGGCTGACCGCGAAGTTCGATTGCACGTCCAAAGACCATAAAGAGCGCAAAGAAGACCGGCATCTGGATAAGCATCGGAAGACATCCGCCCGTGCAGGAAGCCATCGGGTTGATATGATGCTTCGCATAAAGTTCCATGATTGCGGCTTGCTTCTTCTGCGGTTCGGAACGATACTTGACATTGATGGCATCGATTTCCGGTTTAAGCTTCGCCATGCCGCGCGTCGAGCGGAGCTGCTTGAGCGTGAGCGGAGTCGTAATCATCCGCACGAGAATCGTGAGAAGGATTATGCCCACGCCGTAGTTCGGGATAATGGAATAGAACGCCTTGAGAAGCCAGAGCAGGAACCCGCACAGCGCGACAAACCAGACATCCGCACCGCACCAAGTCCAACCGCTTACGATTATCTTTTCAAAGCCCAGATCAAAGCTCTTGATTTCGCTCCAATTAAGCGGAAGGACCATAAAGTCAAACGCAAGCGTATCGTTGTCCTGCATGTAGTCGGAAAGGGAAATCCGGTAAGTTCCGGGATCCTTGCTGTCTGCGCCCGCTTCGGTAAAATGTTCCGCCTTGAGCGTTGCCTCGGATGCGCTCGGGAACTTGATGACGGCGGCGACATACTTGCGACGCATTCCCGCCCAAAGGATTTTTCCGTCCTTCGCATTGAACGTTTCCTTGCTCCGAACCGCCTCGCGCTCGACGCTATACATATCGTTGAAAACGACTTCGCTAAAGAAGTAGGAACCTCCGCCGAAGCTTCTGCCCTTCGGGAAAACTTCCGTCTCCTTCATACCGCCCTGCCAGAGGATTTCGTAATCGTTCGGTTTAAAGCCTTCGAACGAGACCGTCTGTCCGATGGCGACGCCCGACTTGGTGAATCCGTAACGGCGGATGACCTTGTTCCCGTTCGGGTCGATAAATGTAAACACAAGCGACGTATCGCCTTCGACAAAAATGGAATCCGGCGTGCTTTCCGGGAGGGCGAAAAGTTGTTCCGAAAGATCGACGTTATCGACTTTCAGTCCCAGAGCGCCCTGGACGGTATCCCCGATAATTTCCGGGAAATTCCCCGCGGAATCGGGAAGAGCCTTGACGACGATGCTCGAAATTTTCGCGCCGAGATTGTCAAAGACCACCGTAAAATGCTCGTTTTCCACCTTGATTTTTTTGCGGGCAATCGGAGCGATAACTTTTGCGGAATCCGTAATGGCGGAATCCTTTACAGCGACAACTTCTTTTCCCTTTGCGGGAGCAAGTGTCGCCGGTGCAAGCTTCGTCGTGTCCAGAGCGGAGAGTTCCGGCACCGAAAGCGAACTTTTCCGCACAGACGCAGCCTGTTCGGTTTTCGACTTTTCGACAGCTTGCTGCTGGGCGCGATTCGTGGAAATCGTCATCGACCAGATGAAGAGGAGGACCAGGAGAAGGAGACCGATTACGGTTGATTTTTTCATATTCTTTTTTTCTCTTTCTTAGGCGGAACGGGATCGAAGCCTCCCCGGCAAAAGGGATTGCAGCGGAGGATCCGGAAAAAGGCAAGATAGAAACCTTTGAAGATTCCGTGAACGCGGATAGCCTCAATCGCATATTCGGAACATGTCGGCGAAAACCGGCACACGCCCCGGAAAAAATAGGGATGGATTTTCCGATAAACCCGGATGGGAAATATCAATACTTCTTCCACGGCGCGGGTAAAATTCATAGCCAACCCATCTTTTCGAAAATCCTAGCGGCAGCCGAGTGCAAACGACCCGAAGTCATTTCGTCTTCCTTGTCGTTTACAAAAATCATCGCCCACACGGGAGCGGCAATCGTCGGAGCCTTTTCAAAAAAAATCGGGCGGAGAATCCGACGGCAGCGATTCCGATAAACCGCCGAACCATTCTTTTTTCGCGCCAAAAAACAAAAACGACAAACGCCATCCGGGCTTTCAATCCATTGCATTGTCAAAGACTTTGCATAGACTCGTTTGCCGTGATGGGCTATTTGTCGATAATCGGACTCAGATCTGAGCCGAAAGGAGCGAAGACTGGGGATACCAGGCCTTACTTCTTGTAGATGGTGTCACTGACCGTGAGACGCTTGCGACCCTTGGCGCGGCGACGGCTGAGAACCGCGCGACCCCAACGGTCTTCCATACGGGCGCGGAATCCATGGGTATTGTGACGCTTGCGGTTGTGCGGCTGGAATGTTCTTTTCATAGTTCTAAACCTTTAGGCAACAATGCGTTACCGTTGAAAAACTTTTTGGAGCTACAAAAATAGTAAAATTTTGAAAATTCACAAGGGAGCCGTGATTTTCGGGGAGGAAAGTCTAGAAACAAGATGTGGATAAAATGAGGAAACATACAATTTTTCACAAATCCCTTGCTAAAATTCCTGCCTTGCCCAGCGGCGTCCAGGATTTTGCGATGATCCGGCAGCGCTCGAACTTGAGCCAGCCTTCCAGCCACGCTTTCATTCAACCGACGGGTAAGATTTCTGGTCTGAAATGACGACATCCAAATCCCTTAGGGGGAATTTCAAAAGAGCTGTCGTGTTCGCCACATATAGGGTATCCTCTACAACCACCATACCATAAGACGAACCATGAGATAGGCAAATATATTTGGGGCAAAAATTGCCATAGATTGCTCGCCAGCCCTTTTCTTCATTTCTATAGGGGTCACCATAGTCACCCATATAAACAAAAGGCCAAGAAGGCCAACTTCCCGCCACGAAAAGATGTTTTCCATCCGATGCCAGGGAAAAACGATTGAACGGCACATTATGATAAGTCATATGTCCACGAGATGGGTCGGCAAAAGGATCTGTCGTATCAATCGTCTCGTCATAAGTTTCAATAACACTGTCTATCGGATTCCATAAATCCTGTTCTTCATCGTATTCAAGAATATCCGTAGAAGCACTTTGGCCTATCACATAGATTTTGCCCTTGTGTATGGTAATGTCCGTGATTAGTTCCGTAGTATCGCTCGCATCAAGCCATGTCGCCCAACTGGGGTATGGAATTTTTGCCATTCTTTTCCAGCTACCATCATAGCGCCACATTCCACGAGCCCCGCTAATCGTGTATAGCTTGCCATTTAGTTCGACACCCTTGTGGAACTGCATCGGGTATTCCTTGGAAGAATCGTAGTCGTAAGTAATATCTACCCATCCGGTATCCGTTTGCATTTTCATGGCAAGCTTGATGGTTTCACTGCGCCTGTCTGTGCTGTCCTCGTATCCGGCAAAACATACAACAGGTCGTCCGTTATAAATAGCGATTCCATAAACATTGTAATAACCCGTCGAATCAAACGGCAACGCATATATTTCATCCCATCTGCCATGATTGAAATCGTATTTCAAGACCTTACCACTAAACTGGGTTCCGGCATAAAGGCCTGTAGAGTCACCATATACGTAACGAATCCATTCAGAACTCGCAAGCGTATCCCAATGAGTCGATCCAATCTTCGAAGCGAATACCCTTGGAGTGTAGGTAACAGAACCCGGAGAAGTGTACTGGTTGCTAGACCAGTGGTTGTCAACCAGAATAATCCGGTCACCGACATGATAGATGGCCTCCAAACCTCCAAATGTCTTGGAGTCATCCAGTACCGGGACAAAGTCATCCTTGCGCCAGCCAAAATCCGGATCTTCCTTATATGTTTCCGAAGGCCGCACCACAGAAGACTCGTCGAAACAAGCAAACAGAATCAAGACAAAAAAGAGGATGCCTGTTTTTTTCATATCAGGGGGTGGATAAATCCGCTTTTTGTGCATGAATTTACAGAAAAGAGCTTGCATTATCCATAAAAGTCCTTTTATAAATCTTGAAATAAAGATAGAATTATAATTTACGTTCAACATTCAGAAAGAAAAAACAAACGGTTACAAAAGCAAACAATATTTCGAAATTTCGCGCAAATTCTCACCGTCAAACACAATCTTGTCCAAAAAGAAAAAAAAATACCCACCGACAGTTCTTCACAAGCGAGCCATGCCCTATAGGATACCAGCTACGCGTCATATTGCGCATTCAGCCTGTCCTCCAACTGTTGCCGGATAGACAAGTCGCTGCGCTCCAGAACAACGGTGAACGGAAAACAGATCGCTCGGCTTGTCATTGCCGAACTTAACCCGGCACTGTCATTATCGGGCGAGACTTTTGTCATTGCCGGGCTTGACCCGATAATCTCCGTGTGAAAAAGAGATTCCCGTGTCTGCGCCCGCCACGGCGGACGTGCACGGGAATGACAGTACGCAAAAACGGGTCGCTTAGAAATACCGCATCCCGTGTCCCGCTAAACGCTTCCCAAAAATTTAAACGTTTGCGGATTAATCCCTCATCCCTGCTCCCTAAACATAGACGTCTGCAATTCCAAGCACCAAGACCCTATGCATTTTTTTATATTTGCGCATAAAACAAACCGATGAGGATTTAATGGAATACAAAATCAAGGATATAAATCTCGCTGTCGAAGGCCGCAAGGAGCTGGACCTCGCCGAAACGGAAATGCCCGGTCTGATGGCTCTCCGCAAAGAATACGAAGGAAAATTCCCGCTCAAGGGCGCTCGCATCATGGGAAGTCTCCACATGACCGTGCAGACGGCAATTCTCATCGAAACGCTTACGGAACTCGGCGCGGACGTGCGCTGGGTGAGCTGCAACATTTTCAGCACGCAGGATAATGCGGCGGCAGCCATTGTCGTCGGCAAAAAAGGTTCTATCGATGCTCCCAAGGGAACGCCCGTATTCGCTTGGAAGGGCGAAACGCTCGAAGAATACTGGGACAACACGGCAAAGGCTCTCGTATGGCCAGACGGCGAAGGCCCCGACATGATTGTCGATGACGGCGGGGATGCAACGATGATGATTGTCCGCGGCGCGGAATTCGAAGACGCGGGAAAGGCTCCCGATTACAACCCCGAAACGGATTCCGAGGAATGGGGAGCGTTCCTTTCCGTCGTCCGCAAGGAAATCGAAAAAGATCCGAAGCACTTCACAAAGCTCCGCGCAAAGATCAAAGGCGTTTCCGAAGAAACGACGACCGGCGTTCACCGCCTCTACGAAATGGCCCGCGAAGGACGTCTGCCGTTTGCCGCCATCAACGTAAACGATTCCGTCACCAAGTCCAAGTTCGACAACCTCTACGGCTGCCGCCATTCGCTTATCGACGGTCTCAACCGCGCAACGGACGTGATGATGGCTGGAAAAGTCGCCGTGGTCTGCGGATACGGGGATGTGGGCAAAGGCTGCGCCCAATCGCTCCGCGGACAAGGCGCCCGCGTTATCGTCACGGAAATCGACCCGATCTGCGCCCTCCAGGCCGCCATGGAAGGCTACGAAGTCAAGACGCTCGACGAAGTCGTATCGTTTGCAGACATCTTCGTCACGACAACCGGAAATCTCGGCATTATCTCCGCAGCCCAGATGGGCAAGATGAAGAATCGCGCCATCGTCGGAAACATCGGGCATTTCGACAACGAAATTGACATGGCGGGCCTCGCAAAAGTTCCCGGCATCAAAAAGAACAACATCAAGCCGCAATATGACGAATGGATCTTCCCCGACGGACACAGCGTGCTAATCCTCGCCGAAGGGCGCCTCCTGAACCTGGGCTGCGCCACGGGACATCCGAGTTTCGTGATGAGCGCAAGCTTCACCAACCAGACGATTGCGCAGGTCGATCTGTGGCTTTCCGCAACCGGCAAACCCACGGCGAGCGGCCACCGCTACGAAAAGGGAAAGGTTTATCGTCTGCCGATGATTCTCGACGAAAAGGTCGCGCGACTGCACCTCGAAAAGCTCGGCGTCCACCTTTCCACGCTTCGCAAGGAACAGGCGGATTACATCGGCGTGAAAGTCGAAGGCCCTTACAAGCCGGAATTCTACCGCTACTGATTTTATCGAAAGGCCAAAAGGTTCCGCTCCAACGCGGAACTTTTTCTTTGAAGCGTACAGCAAAAAACCCGGCATACGCCGGGTTTTTCGAAAGGAGAGAGAGTTTCTAGAAAATATCAGGCAGCGTCGAGGACCTGGTCGATTTTTGTCGTGCGCAGCTTAGCGAGAGCCTTTTCTTTCACCTGGCGCACGCGTTCCTTTGAAAGCCCGACCATCTTGCCGATTTCCTTCAGGTTCAAGTCTGCGTCCATATCCAGCCCGTAGTAAAGCCCTATCACGCGATGTTCCTGATCGGTCAGGTTTTCCTTCAGCAAAAGCTCTAGGGAAGCCTGTTCACCGTTCTTTTCCGCAAGCGCATCTGTCGCATCGGAAGAAGAAGCGAGGCAGTCACCAAGCGTCATATCGCCATCTTCGCCAAACGGAGAATCGAGCGACGTTGCATGGGAACCCATCATCAGGATTTTTTCGATGTCTTTTGCCTTGTAGCGGCTTTCGCCTTCGAGGCTTTCCGGGTCTATCGTCATCTGCCCTCCGATGACCTGGCGTGTCGTCGTCGCGGCACGGTTAAAGCGCCGAAGCACCAGTTCCTTCTCTGCGCTGATGCGGACAAGGCGCGCTTTTTCGGAAATCGCCCGGGTGATGTTCTGGCGAATCCACCAGACCGCGTAGCTGATAAATTTGATTTTCTGGTTCGGATCAAAACGACGGGCCGCTTCGATAAGCCCCATATTGCCTTCGTTGATAAGTTCGTTTACATCGAGCCCTTGGCCCTTGTAGAGATTTGCGATATTCACGACAAACTTTAAATTGGATTTTACAAGGAGATCCTGAGCGCGGCGATTGCCCTTGGCGGCAAGCTGGATCAAAACTTTTTCCTGTTCGCGGGAGAGGAGAGGATACTTGGAGATATCATTCAAGTATTTGAAGTAAATGGAATTCATCTGACGTTACCTCTTTTTTGTTGCAGCGACTTTTCCGCTACGCATTGAAATATAAAGCCTCGTTTTTTTTCAAGTGTCAGAAAGTTCCTTCATTTCGGCAAAACATTCATCGTCATTCTGTCTCCATTTATCGTCATTTTGTCATCTTTTTGTCATTTTCCGGGAAAAATCCCTATATTGGAGGCATGGAAAACATGATGCGCCAAGAGAAGCTGGTCCTAAGCGACTTTGAAAGTTTGAACGTTCACGCACCCATCAACAAGAACGTTCCGGATTGGCTTTGCGGGAAAAATTCCGTTTCGCCCGTAATTCTGCGAACCATGATGTTCCTCTTTTTTCTCGCCGTGGGATATGTCGCCGCCTCCGCAGGAATGGATTCCGAAAGTTTTTCACAAAAGAAGATCATCGCCTCGTTCATCTCCGTTTCCAACCTCTTGCTGGGATTTTTCCTGAACCAGCTAATCTTCATCCCGCATTTTTTCTTCAAAAAACGTTTCGCAATTTTCGTCCTGTTCAATTTTCTCTTCATGTTGGAAGCATCCGCCATCCAGGATTTTTCCGTCTATTGGGTTTTGGGAAAAAACGGGCCGCTTTACGAAGCGCTTTTCAGGAAGTCCTCGATTGAAAGCGCCGCCAGCGTCTTGCTGATTTTCCTTGCGCTCACCATCATCGTCTGTGCGTTTAACGTCTTGTTCCGACTCGGAGGGATCCACGCCCGAGACGCCTACCTGAAACGTGTCCAGGAGAACTTCTACCTGCAAGCGGATCTCGCCTTTCTCAAGCAGCAACTGTCGCCGCACTTTCTTTTCAATACGCTGAACAACATCACCGCCCTGGTCGATATCGATCCGAAGCTCGCGCAAAAATCGATGATCCAGCTGTCTTCGGTTTTGCGCCAAATCTTAAACGAATCAAAGGAACGGGAAGTTCCGCTTTCCCAGGAACTGGAAGTGCTTTCAAAATACTGCGAACTGGAAAAGTTGCGATTCGGGAGCAACATGGATTTTTCGCTGAAAACGCATGTGGAAAATTCCGAAACGAAAATTGCGCCGCTTCTGATGATGCCGCTCATCGAGAACGCAATGAAATACGGCGTCCATCCGAGCAACCCCTGCTATATTTCCATCGACATTTCGGAAGTTCAGAACAAATTAACATGCCGCGTAAAAAATTCCGTTGCGCCGCATACCGCATCGACAAAGGTGAGCAGCGGAATTGGACTTTCCAACTTGAAGCGGCGTCTGGACATGTGTTATCCGGATAAATACATCTACACCACGAACGCCACCGAAGATTCCTACACTAGCGAACTGCAAATCGATCTGACGGAACCGATGAAAGCGGAAAGTTTTAACTAGGCGGATTTTCCGACAGCGATTATTTCAACAGCAGACTTTGACCGCCCAGTTTTAAAACAGCGGGGGACTGCGGCACTTGTAGAATTTCGCCAACTTTCAGAATTCCCTGCCGTAAGAAAACTCCGTTTATATCGAAAAGCCGATAATTTGTTGGACGGACAATACCTTCGACAGTAAATTGACGAAAGGCTATTTGACGAGCCTTCAAGCGAGATGGAGCGGTTACATTCGGGAGGGAAACGGTTCCGTTGCAAGCTCCCAAAGAACCGAACTTAACCAGTTTAAATTCACCCGTCTCTCCGGAATCTCCCGCGAACAACAGGTAAACCGCAGCCGTTTTGGCAAGGATTTCTTCTTTGGTTGCACCGGGTCCCCAACTTTCAAATTTGAATTCACTCCACGGGATATCGACAACAACCATCAAATCCGAACGATTTATCTCCGCTTCAAGATTATCTTCGTAAGAGGAAGAACCGTCGGGTTCATTTTTCAATCTCACCGAAAAATTCATAGAAGCCTGATACTCCAGGCAAAATCCATCCCAACTCAAAATGTCCACGCCGGATTGTTCCGAATTCCAGATATTAAAGCCAATTCCGACGTACGGCTTTCCTGAAAGCATTTCTCCATCAGGGGCTAGCCCGCCAAAAATCATTTTCCCCTGGACGCTTTGATAAGCCTTGACCATCTGCCTAAAGAAATCCCCGAGTTCGTTTTCCTTTATATCCGAAGGCCATTCCCAAGAAGAATTCCCATCGCTAAAGGCATACCAATATCCCGCCGATTCATCGGCAGAACCTGTGACGACCTGTCCCACCGAATCCACCGAAGCATCCCACAAAAACGGTTCCTTCACTTCATACGCCCCGAGGACTATCGGAATGAAAAATGTCAGAATGGAGATATTTTTCAATTTCATCTTAACCCCAAATCGAGAATCATTTACAAGATAAGTTTCTTTCTTTAAAACGCAAGAATGCCCCGGCAAGCCGGGGCATTCTTCGAGAACCTGTTCTCTTCGGTTAAGCCTGAGCCTTCACCTGCGCGACGACGGCGGCAAACGCTTCCGGGTCGCTCACGGCGAGATCGGCAAGGACCTTGCGGTTGATGCTGATGTTCGCCTTGGACAGCAAGTGGATGAACTGGCTGTAGCTCAAGTCAAATTCACGCACCGCAGCGTTGAGACGGGTGATCCACAGGGAGCGGAAAGCACCTTTCTTGTCGCGACGATGAGCGTATGCGTATTGGCCTGCGTGGGCGACGGCATCTTTCGCAAGACGAAGATTCGACTTGCGACGGCCATAGTAACCCTTGGCAGCTTTGAGAATGTTCTTGCGGCGGGCGCGAGAAGGAACTCTAGTCTTAGAACGTGGCATTCTTACCTCTCCTGTTAAGCTTTGACAAGCAGACGCTTGACTCTGTATTCATCGGATTTTTTGATGGTTCCAGCCTTGCGCAGATTGCGCTTGCGCTTTGTCGTCATCTTGGTAAGAATGTGGCGCAGACCAGCGCGCTTGAACTTCACGTGGCCGCTGCCGGTCACGCGGAAGCGCTTCTTGGCACCACCGTGCGTTTTCATCTTAGGCATTGTTTACCTCTTGGGTTTGTTGTTTAGCCTCACCTGCTGCCTTTGGCTCGGTTGCGGGCTTTTGCGCTGCGGCCTTTTGAGCGGCACCGCGTTTGGGACCGTAGATGTAGAGAAGCGTGTTCCCTTCCATCCGCGAATCCGTTTCCAATTCGCCGACATCCGCCAAGTCCTGCTTGGCGCGTTCCATCAGCCGGCGACCGTAATCCATGTGCGCCATTTCGCGTCCACGGAACTGCATAATCAGACGGACTTTCATGCCATCTTCGAGGAAGCCGCGCATCTGCTTGATACGATACAGATAATCGTTCTCCGCGGTCTTCGGGTGCATCTTGATTTCCTTGAGCTTTACGACATGCTGTTTCGCCTTTGCCGCCTTGCTGCGCTTGAGCTGCTCGAACTTGTACTTGCCGTAATTGATGATGCGGCAGACGGGAGGCTTCGCGTTCGGCGAAACTTCCACCAGGTCCAGTCCGGCGTCCTTTGCCATCTGCAAAGCTTTGCGCGTATCAATGATTACCTGCGAGCCGTCATCCTTCACCAGACGAATCGGGGAAATGTGGATGGCTTCGTTGATACGGGTTCCGTCCGCAGGACGGTTCGGCATTTGCCGTAGGCGGGGATTGGGATACAAGTTGCACTACCTCATGAAGATGGTTGATTTTGGCGGGAAATTTAGCAAATCTCGGGAAAAAGTTCAACTTTTCCGCAAGTTCCCCTTTGGAAATCGCACTTTTTTTTGTATAATTGGAATCGCTGCGGCGGTAGCTCAATGGTAGAGCTTTAGCCTTCCAAGCTAATGGTTGCCGGTTCGATCCCGGTCCGCCGCTCTAAAAACTCCGATGTTTCGGAGTTTTTTTTGTTTTAGCACCCCAAACACAATTTGTCCTTGCTTTTTAAAAGCGAAAAACCGTCCTTTGGGGACGGTTTGAGAGTTGATTTTTTGCGAAATTAAATCGTGTCCATCCGTTCGACATCCTTGTCGTAGTCGATGCCTTCGATGTCAAAGCCGTTTGTCGCAAGGAAATCGTGGCGATAACCTTCGATGTCTCCGAGTTCGGCGATGTTGTTTTCGTTTACGATCGGCATATACTTGGCGACTTCGTCCTGGACCTTCGGGTCGAGTTCCAGTTCGTCGATGCGGATGCGGTGCTCGTCGTCGGTCGGCACAGGCTTTCCCGTGTAAAGGCGTTCCGCAAACAGACGTTCCATCTGTTCGATGCAACCTTCGTGCGTGCCGTTCCGCTTCATAATCTTGAAGAGGATGGAGATGTAGAGCGGAATCAGCGGAATGACCGCCGAGGAACGCGTCACAAGCCCCTTGTTCACGGAGATGTACGCTTCGCCGTGGAGGGTTTTCGAGAGTTCCGCGTCGAGTTCGCGGGCAGTCCGTTCGATGTCCTTCTTGGCCGCGCCGATGGTGCCGTCGCGGTAAATGGCGTGGGTGTAGGTCGGTCCGATGTAGGAATAGGCGACAGTCTTGACGCCTTCGGCAAGGACGCCCGCTTCGGAAAGCTGGTGAATCCAGCGCGCCCAGTCTTCGCCGCCCATGACCTTTACCGTCTGGCGTTTTTCTTCTTCGTTTGCGACTTCCGCGGTGATGATGGAGAACTTGCCCGTGACGACATCCATCGTCGCACCGGAGAACGTCTTTTCGAGAGGTTTCAGCACGCTGCGATATTTTTCGCCCGTGACCGGATCGACGCGGACCGCGCTTGCCACGCTGTAAATTACCAGGTCAAACTTTCCAAACTGTTTGGAAGCTTCGATGACCTGCTTCCGCATTTCGTCGGAGAAAGCGTCCCCGTTGAACGTCACGCAGCCGAGCCCCTTGGCCTTTGCCGCGCGATCAAACGCCATGTTGTTGTACCAGCCCGGAGTGCCGCTCTTCGTCTCGGTCCCTTCCCTTTCGAACGAAACGCCGATGGTGTTCGCACCGCATTCAAAAGCCGCAGAAATTCGGCTGGCGAGTCCGTAGCCCGTGGAGCATCCCAAGACGAGAACGTTCTTCGGAGCGTTCGGAAGCTTGCCGCGCAAAGCCGCTTTCTTTTCCACGTAAGCGATTTGATGTTCGACGTCCTTGGCGCATCCCTGCGGATGGGCGTTGATGCAGATGTTGCTGCGGATGAGAGGCTTGATAATCATGAGAATCCTTTGAATTTAATCCTTGAATTTTTTGATGATGACGACACCGTTGTGTCCGCCGAAGCCCAGGGACGCCGATGCGGCGCAGTCGATGTTTCCCGGAACGCCTTGGTTCGGAACGTAATCTAAGTCGCAAGTCTCGTCCGGATTTTCCAGATTAATTGTCGCCGGGAAGAACGAGTCCCGGATGGCAAGCGTGCTGATGATCGCTTCGATGGCGCCAGCCGCTCCGACGCAGTGCCCGGTCATGCTCTTCGTACTTGAAACCTTGATTTTGTAGGCGTGTTTTCCGAGCGCCTCCTTGAGCATCGCCGTTTCGGTCGAATCGTTCAAGCGGGTAGATGTTCCGTGCGCATTGTAATAATCTATCGTCTCCGGGGAAATTTCCGCATCGTCAATTGCCCGAAGCAGAGCCTTGGCACAAGTCACCCCATCGGGACGCGGGCTTGTGATGTGGTAAGCGTCCGCCGACGCTCCGTAGCCGGCGAGTTCCGCGTAAATGTGCGCCCCGCGGGCCTTGGCATGTTCAAGTTCTTCGAGTACGAGAATCGATCCGCCTTCTCCCATGACGAACCCCGATCGGTCCCTGTCAAACGGGCGAGAAGCCTTTTCGGGAGCGTCGTTGAACTTGTCCGTCAGAGCGTGCATTCCGGCAAAGCTCTTGATTGAAAATTCCGTGATGCCGCTTTCCGATCCGCCGGCAAGGCAAACGTCCAAGCGACCAGAGCGAATAGTGTCGAGAGCCAGTCCGAGCGCATCCGTTCCCGAGGCGCAGGCAGTCGCGATGGTCCATGCGGAACCTGTAATTCCTAGGGCGATAGAGACGTTCGCCGCCGCTTCGTTCGGTATCAGCTCCGGCATCGCAAGGGGCGAAGCCCGGCGTTTCCCACTTTCGATGTACTTGGAAAAAGACGCATCGATAATGTCCATCCCGGAAAGCCCGTTCCCGGCGACGATTCCCGTTTTGTCCCCGGCGAGGACTTCTTTCGAAAGCTTCGCATCGGAAACAGCCTCGTTCGCCGCGGCGAGCAGGAATTGGGTGAACCTGGCCATGCGCCGCGCTTCCTTCGGATCGATTCCGTGTTCTTCGGGAGCGAAGTTCTTGATTTCCGCAGCGATTTTCACCGGCGAAGAACCCGCATCGAACAAAGTAATCGGTCCCACTCCGCAAACGCCTTGCCGGATGGAATTCCACAGTTCGGGTACCGAGTTTCCGATCGGAGTGACCGCACCCATTCCCGTGATAACGACTCGTCTTTTCATGAATTATTTCGCCTTTTCGGAATCGCGTTTCTGTTGTTCCTGCTTGTCCTTTTCGCGAATCGCGACGCGACGGATCTTTCCGCTAATCGTCTTCGGAAGTTCCAGGACAAAGTCGATGATGCGCGGACTCTTGTAGGACGCAGCGACCTTTTTCGTGAACAGCTGGATATCTTTCGCAAGTTCCTTGGACGCTTCGTAGCCTTTCTGCAAAACAATCGTCGCCTTAATCGCCTGGCCGCGCGACGGATCTTCCACGCCGGTAACGGCGCATTCGAGAACCGCGGGGTGTTTCAGCAGGACCTCTTCCACTTCGAACGGGCTTATCCGGTAGCCGGAACTTTTAATCAGATCGTCCGTCCGACCGATAAACCAGCAGTAGCCGTCCTTGTCCTTCCACGCCGTATCGCCCGTGTGATAAACGCCGCCTTCGAAAACTTTTTGCGTGCGCTCTTCATCGCGGTAATAACCGCCGAACATGCCGAACGGCTTGCCCCCATCGATGCGAATGATGATTTCGCCGACTTCTTCCGGATCGCAGGTAGAGCCGTCCGGACGCACGATGTCTATCCGGTAGCCGGGAGAAGGCTTTCCCATTGAACCGGGCCGCGGTTCCATCCACGGGAAGTTTCCTTCGGTGAGCGTGAGTTCCGTCTGGCCGTAGCCTTCATGCAGGCGATGTCCGGTCTTTTCGAGCCAGCGGTTGTAAATATCGACGTTCAAGGCTTCTCCCGCCGTGACACAGTACTTCAGGTTCGACAGATCGTACTTGGAGATGTCGTGTTGCAATAGGTAGCGGTAAACCGTCGGAGGCGCACAGAACGTGGTAACCTTGAACTCCGCCATCTTTTCGAGCAGCTTGCCGGGAATGAACGTGTTCATGTCATAGCTGAACACCGCGGAGCCCGCGATCCACTGCCCGTAGATCTTTCCCCACAGAGCCTTGGCCCAGCCGGTTTCCGCCACGGTCAGATGGACACCGCCATCGATGACGTTCTGCCAATACTTCGCCGTCACGATGTGGCCCAGCGGATAGGTGAACGTATGCGCCACCATCTTCGGATTGCTAGACGTTCCGCTCGTGAAGTAGATGACCATGATGTCGTCGTTCGTCGTCGCGTCCTCGCCTTCCGGACGGGGAAATTTCGGCGAGCAGATTTCGTAATCGTCATAGAAAGAAATCCAGCCCTGGCGCGGCTGCCCGATAGTCACCAGCTTTTCGACGGACGGGGACTTGGCGCGAGCCGTTTCGATTTCCTTCTGGAGGGCCGGGTCGTCGTAAGTCACGACCATCTTGATGTCCGCGGCGCGGAAGCGGTATTCCAGGTCCTCGGACGTGAGCATGTTCGTCGCCGGGACGGCAATCGCCCCGATGCGGTGAAGCGCCAAGAGGAAGAACCAGAACTCGTAGCGGCGGCGGAGCATCAGCTGGACGCGGTCGCCCTTCCGGATACCCTGTTCCGCGAGGAAATTCGCCGTGCGGTTCGATGCGACGGAAATATCCTTGAACGTAAACGAATGCCGTTCATCGTTGTCGTCGCACCAGACAAGGGCGACTTTTTTCGGATCGTTCACGGCATAGTCGTCAACGACATCGTAGGCAAAGTTGAAATTGTCGGGAATGTGAATCTTGAAGTTCTCGTATAGATCTTCGTAGGAATCGTAATCCACCCGATCGATAAATTTTTGAAGCTGAGACATAAAAACCTCGGTTGCATTTCCGCGAAACTACAGGTCGCGGTAGAAGATTTTTTCCCGTTTGGAAAGCGCATAACGGACAAGATTCAGGATGCGCAGTTCCCCGATCGTGGTGAAATCCGCATTGTGGATCGTGAGACGCGGAGTCCCGAGCGGAGCCTGGATCGTGAGGCAGGCCGAAGTCTGCGCCACGCCGAGCGAAATTTCCGGAAGGCCGGCAAAGCTGATGCCGAACGAAAGGAACTTTTCCACATCGTCCTTCTTCGAAGGTTCGGACTCGATTTCGTTTTCGTCGAGCGAAACGACCAGGTCGTGCTTCTTGTAGATGGACGTTCTGTCTTCGTATGTGTTGAACTTTGCGAGAACCTGGTCCTTTAAGAAGTTGTTGTCATACCAGGCCGGGGGAACGAATCCGACGGGAAGCGTATCCTGCCCGAGACCGCGCCACAGGGCGATCGAGCGGTCGAGAAGCGCCTGGGACTCCTGTTCGGAGAGTCCCGCAAATTCCGCCACGTTTCCCGAAAGCATAAGGGCGCTCTTGCCAAAGACAGAGCGTTCCTTGCCGAGATTTGCAAAATGGCGCGCACCGTGGAGCAAAAGCTCGTGACCGTCCTTCCGGATTTTTTCAATCGCATCCGAGAAACGTTCGCGTTCGTCTTCGGGAGCCGCTCCGACAGACGGGACGACCGCGACAGAAATCGGAGACGCCGTCACCGCGGAAATCTTGTCTATCTGGACAAGCGCCTTTTCAAAATTCTTGATGTTGAAATCGTGATAGCAAAGGATGAATCTCTTGCCTTTAAAATTTTCCGCCTCGGCAGCGGAAATGTCGGCGATATCCTTGTTGAGTTCCATTCAAAATTCTCCTATGATTAGACTTAAAATAGAAAAAGCCGCGACGGCCTGCCGTCAAAACACAAGCTCGCTTGCAAAAGCCACTTCATCGTTTTTCTTTCCGACGACAATATACCGGTTTTCGCCCGTTTTCGCCAAGAACATTTCTACGGTTTCTCCGAGGAGCAGCTCTTTCGAATAATTTATGCGGAATTCAATTAACGGGCGTTCAGCAATTTCCGCCGGCAACGCGTTCACGATGAAAGCTCCGTAAAAGGCGTTGTCCGTGTGATTGTTTCCGTCCAGGTGCGAACGCATGATTTTCTGTTCACCGACTTTTTCGAGCGTGTCCGGCACGAGGATTTTCCCGCAAGAAAGGCCGTCCGATTCAAACGGAACCGTGTTCAATTTTCGAAACGGGAGAATCGCCTTGACCGGGAGAATTTTCCGGGTTTTAAAATCGGTGAGAAGCCACTTGGAAAGCCCCGAGACCAAAAGTTCGCCGCTTTCGCTCTTGACTTTGTACTCGCGCACAAACTGCCACGATTCCGCTTTCCATTCGGTTGTCACCCATTCGACGCGCTCGTTGATTTTCGGCATCCGGTGAAAACGAAAGACCGACCGCGCAAGGAGTCGTGCAAATCCGTGTTCCACGAGAAAAGGCATCGACGTCCCGCGATGGAAAATATCTTCCGAGGAAATGTCCGTCGTCTTGCGCAAAAAATCGAACAGGCTGAGCGAACCGTCCGGACCGCATTCCGTATAGGCTATGCGGCTCTCAACTCGAAAAGTAAAACCGTCGTCATCATAGCGGCGGGAAAATGTTTCACAAAAAGGCATAGCAAAAATCTAGAAAATCCGAAATTTTATAGTGAAGACTTTAAAAAGACGATTTTTTTCCAAAATCCCTTGACGGAGCTTTTTTTTTACTTACATATAAAAAGTCCGTTCATTTGAACGGAAAAACAAAAAGGGCTAAGCCCAAAGGAGAATCCTTATGATAGGAAGCGCACAGCAAAAAGGTTCAACCGTCTACGTTTATGACGAACGAGGTTATACAATATGTACAAAATTTGGCGAACTTGTCGGCTTCACCGCATCAACATTCACTGTTCGCAATGGTTCCACTCTTTACACTTACAATGAAAAAGGAATGACACAATTTACAAAATTCGTTTAAAAATTTTGACCTATACGCCACAATTTTTGGCATATAGGTCAAATTTTCATTCCCTAAAAGCAAGAAAAGACGTCTCCGCCAAAAACATTGCCCCTGAGGAAAATAGCGCGGCTCTCATTATAACCGAGGCGAAGAATACATTGATATACGCAATTCCGTTTGTTGGAATTGGCCGTTTTTTATTTGGAACGTTTCAACTGTTCTTCACCTAAAACCCGATTCCCAGATGGAAAAGATGGTTCCCGTCCAGAACGGGATTTGACGCGTAGGCGTAATCGAAGCGGATGCGGCCAAAGACAAGTCCGAGACCCGCCGAGACGCCGCTTTCCGTTTCACCGCGATACGCATACCCGACCCGAAACGCAAGGGTCTTTTTATACAGAAGTTCGGAACCGAAGCGCCATTCCGCATCGTAATCCGCCCGGCGATAGGCGTCCACGTGGAGAGCCAAATCGAAAATATCGAAAATGGGGTGAGTTCCCGAAATTCCCGCCGAAAGCGCCATCGGAGCGGATTCTTTTTCCGACTCGTATTCGGAAACCCAGCCGAAATTCGTAACGGTCGCGCCAAATGTGATGTAGCGATTCAACCGAAAGCTTGCGCCGCCGTCGGCGAGAAACGCAATCGCTGTCGCATTGTCGATTGTCTGCGAAGCGAACCGCGCGGAAACCGCCCAATTAAAAACAGAAGGCTTGCTGCCGACACCGAGCTGGAGCGCCCATGCCATCGCCCCGTAATCGTCGGTCTTGAAACCTTCCTCGTCGCGGCCCTCGATATCGCCGTAGCCCAGATATTCCACCGCAGCGCTTGTATTCAAATATTTAAAAGGCATGCCGAAATAGACGGACGTAAGTTTCGCATCGATGCGACTCGAAAACCGGACGTGTTCAATGCCCGCCTGGGGAACGTCCGAGGATGCAGTCGCCAAGGGATTCCGGGAAACTTCCGAGAAGCCGTTCGGCATGGCAACGCCCGCTCCGGCAAGAGCCGCCGACCGCGGAGACGTCGAAAGCGACAAGAACTTCATCGTCGTTCCGCCCTGATCGACATTCCAAAACCTGCCACCCGCAAAACATGTCGCGGCGCAGAGGAACGCAAAAAAGACGGATCGTTTGAAATTCATGGCGTAAACATATAAAATTAAAACGGACGACGCAGAAATTTACGCGTTTTTCCATTCCTGCATCACGGCGAGAACTTTTTCCTTGAATTCCTCGGCGCGGGCTGCAGAATCGCATTCCACGTAGCAGCGAAGTTCCGGAGCATTTCCGCTCGGACGCAAATGGATAATGTCGCCGCTGTCAAAAGTCATCCGGAAACCGTCCGTCACATCGGTCGAGACGATTTTCCCGGCGAGATGCCCGAAATAGGCTTCGCCTAGATTTTTTTCGGCGATTTCGGAAACCTTCGCCCGACCTTTTTCGGTGGGAAATTCTTTCACGCGGTCGCTTGCGGTGAAGCGTTTCGGCAAGGACTTGAACAAATCTTCCACGCCTAATTTCTGTTTCTTTGCCGCGACAAGAACGGCGATCTGCGGGAGGAGAGCGTCTCTCGTCGGGAGCGCCTTCAAGACCTTTCCGTCTAAGGCGATGTCCGTTTCGAGCAGGAATCCGCCGTTCGCTTCGTAGCCGGCAACCGTTTTCCCGTCGGCGTCGAGCTCCTGCATTCCGGCGATAACGTATGGGCTTCCGATGCGTGTGCGGAGCGTCCGTTCAAAAAATCCACATTTTTCAAGGGCCGTGTTGCAACTTACCGGAGTCGCAATCCGATCGATTCCGAGGACCTTTGCAGCAAGGATTCCGAGAACGTCCCCGCGAATCCACTTGCCCGTCGCATCGGCAAATAGCGGACGGTCGCTGTCGCCGTCGGTGCTGACTATCGCATCGAGGCCTCGTTTCGCCCATTCCGCTCCGAGCGTCACATCTTCCGGGCGGACCGCTTCCGTATCGACCGGGACAAAAACTTCCGACCGTCCAAGCGTCACGACAAACGCCCCGAGCTTTTTCAAAACATCCGTGATGATATCGCGCCCGACAGCCGAATGCTGGTACATGCCGACGGTCAATCCGGACAGGGAATTTTCCCCGAAGAAATCCAGATAGCGCCGTTTATAGTTTTCACGGGCTTCGGGATTTTCGACCGGCAATTCGGCGGGATTTTTGAGCATTCCGTCATCGCCGAATTTCGAAGCGTCCAGTTCAAAATTTTCGGAGCGAATCCCGGATTCATCCGTTTTGGAAATTTCCCCTTTCGGGTGGTTGAACTTGATGCCGTTCCGGTCCGCCGGGATGTGGCTTCCCGTCACCATGATAGTCGGGAGCGCCTTCTCGATTCCGTAAAGCGCAATCGCCGGGCTGGGAATCCGACCGCCGTAGATAACTTTCCAACCCGAATCCTCTGCCGCCGTCGCCACGGACCGGAGAATCCTCCCCGTACTCGGACGCAAATCGCCCGCAATCGCAACCGTCTTTTCCGAAGGATAATTTTTTTCGCAGTACGCAAGGAACGCATGCGCATAACTGTAGCAGACAAAATCGGTCATCTGGGTGACAAGCCCGCGGGCGCCGCTCGTTCCAAAGCCGACGCCGCTCGAAGACATCATGTCGTTTACGGAAATTTTCATATATCTAAATATAGATAGGAATTAGCTCGGCAACCCATTTCCTTTCCACAGATAAATTCGTATTTTAAGGAAAATCTCATTTCCAAGAGGCCGTATGAAGTTACTCGCAGGATTTATCGCCCTTTGCCTGACCATTATTGCCGTCGTCTATATCGTCCACACGCCAAAGGCTCCCCGCAAAATTTCCTCCGATGATTCTGGAATTTTGACCGTTTCGGCGGCGCATTCCAAAAGTTTCAGCCCGACGAACATCCGGTACGCTCTGCGGTATGAAAAGCGCGGAGCGGAAAAGAGCGCACTCATCGAAGCGAACATCGCCGCAAGCGCGGAACTCGTTGAATTCGTCAAGACGCTAGGCGTCCCGACGGACAGTGTCTCCGTCAAGCAGTTCTCGCTCGAAAAGGCGTGGAAATGGGAAAACAACAAGCGGATTCCCGACGGATTTGAAATTTCCCAGGATATTTCCGTGAATCTGACGGATCCGTCCAAAGTTTCGGAATTCATCAAAGGCATCGCCATGATTCGGGATTTGGAAATCACCCAATCGATTCCGGAGCTTTCATCCGCCACCGAAAAGAAGAACGAAGTCTATCGTGCCGCGGTAAAAGAAGCGACGGAAAAAGCAAAAGCCCTGGCGGAAGCCTCCGAAAAGAAGCTCGGAAAAGTGCTGTCCATTGGCGACGAAAATTCATCGATGAATACTTTTGAAACTGCAGTCTATTACGATGGAGCGAACATGCTCGGCGGCGCACGGAAAATGTCCAGAGCTGCGATTCCAGAACAGAAAATCGAAATCAGCGCCAGCGTGACGATGAAATTCAAGCTGCAGTAATTCCGCTAATTTCCAAGCAGCGTCTCGTGCAAAAGGAGCAGCTCTTCCGGAGAAAGTTCTTCGGCGCGGGCATTCGGAGAAAGCCCCGAACGTTCCAAGGCTTTTAAAACTTTCGCCTTTTCAAAACGCGCTGAAAGAGCATTCGTGATCACTTTCCTCTTTTGGGAAAATGCGCTCTGCACAAATTCGAAAAATTCCGGAGGCGCTTCGAGCGGGTCGGGACGCGGCGAAAAGAGGACCGTGGCGCTCAAGACGTTCGGTCGCGGCGTAAAATGTTCCGGTCCGATTTTTCGGATGATTTTCCCGGTCGCATGGGCGCGGATCCAGACGGAAAGGCTTCCATAGCTTCTTGTATGCGGTTCCGCACAGAAACGTTCCGCGACTTCGAGCTGGACCATGCACATAAACCCGAGAGTCTTTTTCAAGAGCGGCATGACACTTGCCACGATTCCCGTCGAAATGTTATACGGCAAGTTTCCGGCGAGCCAGGGTCTTGGATTCGTTTTGAGCCATTCGTCCATCGGAAATTTCAAAATATCCTGGTTCACGACCCGGAAATTCGGGTTTCCAGAGAATTTTTCCCGGAGAACCGCGACACATTCTTCATCGACTTCGACCGCCGTGACGGGAACGCCCCGAGCGAGCAGATGTTCCGTGAGCGCCCCGTGGCCCGGGCCTATTTCCAAAATGGAACTTCCCGCTTCAAGCGGAATGTCCGATGCGATGAGACTTGCTGTTTCCGCATCCAAAAAATTTTGCCCAAAACGGCGCCGACGATCTCTGTCCATGGTTTAAAAAGATAGGAATTGGAAGCGGGAGACAATTCTGATTTCTACATTGCTTTCCATGAAAACGTTTGAACTGCCGACCCCCGACGATTTCCATGTGCACTTGCGCCAAGGCGATTTGCTCAAAAACTATGCAAAGACCGTTGCGCGGGAATTTGGAAGGATTTTGGTGATGCCGAATACCGTTCCGCCGATTTCGAGCGCCGCGGCAATCGAGGATTACCGAAAAGAAATTCAAAGCTCCGCACCGGAACTCGGGTTGCTGATGACATTCAAGCTGAACGCGAAATATACGCCGGAAGATTTAAAACAGATGAAACTTACGGGAGCTGTCGCCGGGAAATATTATCCGGCGGGAGTTACCACGAACAGCGAAGACGGCGTTTCGGACTTTGAATCCATCCTTCCTGTCGTTTCGGAAATGGAAAAGCTCGGGCTTGTGCTTTGCATCCACGGTGAAGAACCGGGCGCTTTTTGCCTGGACCGCGAACGGGATTTTATCCATCGGGTGGAATTTTTGGCAAGGGAATTTCCCCGCCTGAAAATCGTCTTTGAACATCTTTCCACATGCGCTGCGGTTGATGCCGTTTTCCGCCTGCCGGAAAACGTAGCCGCAACGATTACCGTGCACCATCTGCTCCACACGCTCGACGACGTGGTCGGCGGATCGCTCATGCCGCACCATTTTTGCAAACCCCTCCCGAAGCGACCCGAGGATCGCGAAGCTCTCCGGAAAGCCGCATTCAGCGGGAACCCGAAGTTCTTTTTCGGTTCGGATTCCGCACCGCACGAAAAGGGGAAGAAGGAAGGTCCCTGCGGCGCTGCAGGCGTGTATTCCGCACCGGTCGCCGTTCCGCTTCTCATCGAAATTTTCGAACACAGCGGGCATTTGGAAAGGCTTGCCGATTTTGTCGCCGGATTCGGGGCGGCTTTCTACGGGATTCCGCGGCCGAAAACACGCGTTTCGTATATCGAAAAACCGTGGACGGTTCCCGAGACGGTCGATGGAGCTGTTCCGCTTTTTGCCGGAAAAACGCTAAAATGGCAAAAAATCGAAGGTTAGCGCCTTTTAATGCAAAAAGTTTTTCAATTAACAAAACTTTACATTTAGCACAAGAAACGTGCAAGAGCCTAAATTTATACAGTTCCACTTTTTAGATGAGGTTTCAGCATGAAACTTTGGATTTCTCTGACGCTCGCGGCGTCTTTTGCCGGTTCGGCTTTCGCCCTGCCCAAATCATCGGATCTTGTTTCGCCGATGGGGATGGGTTACAACATCGGAAACACGATGGAAGTTCCGGGTGATCCGACCGCTTGGGGAAATACGTTCCCGACTGCCGAATATGTGAAAGCGATTAAGGCGGCGGGCTTCAACACGGTCCGCATCCCCTGCGCCTGGGACAGCCACGCGGCAAACGGAGTCATCAACACGGGCTGGCTCGATTCGGTCAAGACGGTCGTCGATATGGTCGTGAATGAAGGGATGTATGCGCTCCTAAACAGCCACTGGGATAACGGTTGGCTCGAAGATCACGTGTTTGACGGGGATGGCTATGATCAGAAGGGCGCAATTACGATTAAAGCGGATTCGATTGCCGCTATCCAAGAAAATTATTGGATGCAGATTGCGACGAAATTTGCCGCTTACGACGAACATCTGATTTTTGCCAGTGCGAACGAACCGGGTGTAAACGATCCGTGGAATGGCGGTGCCGATAACGGGCAGTGGGCCTTTGACGATGCCCGCGCAAAAGTCCTGAAAAAGTATCACGAAGCGTGTCTCAAGGCGGTCCGCGCAACGGGCGAAAACAACGCCACCCGCACAGTTATCGTCCAGATGCCGCGCACGGAAATCGACAAATACGAACTTCTCGCAAACAACTACCCGACGGATCCTGCCGGGGACGGCTACACGATGGCGGAAGCACATTACTATCCATATCAGTATTCCCTGATGACCGATGATGCGGACTGGGGATCGTGCTTTTTCTACTTCGACGGCATGAATTCCACGACGGATACAAAACACAACATGGGTTCGACGACCGAATCGCTGGGTTCCAAGGGCCACATCGACGCCCAGTTCGACAAGCTCCAATCCGCATTCACGTCAAAGGGCATTCCGGTCGTCATCGGTGAAATGGGAGCAATCAAGCGCCTCGAAACGATTTCCGGCGACAACCTGCGCCTTCACTTGGAAGGTCGCGCCGCATGGTACGGCTACGTAGCGTCTGCGGCGAAGTCCCGCGGAATCGTTCCGGTCGTCTGGGACACCGGCGACGAAAGCGACGGAAATATGACCATCATCCATCGTCAGGACAAATTCGAAGGAAATGTCGGCGACATCGTCGATTACGAAGTCCTGAACGCGATGCGCAAAGTCTATGACATGGACACGCTTGCCGGAAATTCCATCGACAAGTTCGTAACAGCAAGCCTTGACTCAAGCAACAAAATGCTGAAAATCACTTACACGTCCGCCCAGTCGGATTCGTCGGAAACGGGAACGATGCGCATCAATCTCAACGGAGCGGATTGGAGCGATTACGTCGCGATTTCTTTCCAGGCAAAGGTCAACGTCTCTTCTGCCGGTCCTTGCTCGGGGGCATCGTGCAATGCATATGCATGGACATCTCTCAGCCTGTTCGCGATGAGCGGTAATTCCTGGACTTGGAGCGATTACAACATTGACGCATCGGAAATCTCTTCCGCGTGGAAGACATACAAGGTTTCGCTAGATGACGACGGACTTGATCTGACAAGCAAGAGCGATGTGAAAGCAATCGGTCTCAACCTTTACGGAACGCAGGTTTCCGGCACGATTGAAATGGACAACATCATCCTTTACAAGGCGGATGGCACCGAAATCGTCCTGGAAAATTTCAACAAGAAACTTCCAAGTCTAGAAGGAATCGCCAGCGGAGAACTGGTCGCTTCGACAACCGCCATCAAGAGCCCCACCGCCAAGACTTTTGGCAAGATGCACGTAAACGTGCAGCCGGGAATGCTAAACGCTTCGTTTGTGGCGACAGCAGCCGGTCGCGCTTCGCTCTCCCTCGTCAACCCGAACGGCCAGATCGTCTCGTCGAAAACATTCTCGATGAACCGCGGCACGAATTCCGTTTTGCTCGAAACGAATTACCGCGGCGCGGGCTTCCTGCTCCTGGTACAGAACGGCAACCGCACAACGGTTCCCGTCCGCCTGAAATAAACCGTTTCGTTTGAATCCGGCGAAGGTTCCCCGTTGAATCTTCGCCTTTTTTGTTTTCGGAACGGCAAAACGTCATCATGGACAAAAAATCCACGATAAATTTTCCCTTGCGTCCCAAGTTCAGGAATTTGGATATATTTTAATGGAATGAACCTGTTTTCCGACACGACGGATTACCGCGATATTCTGAAAGCCTATTACGACCGCCGCAAAAAGGAAATGCCTTTCTACTCTTACCGGATGATGGGCGATAAAATCGGTTTGGATTCCAGCTATCTGTATCGCATTCTCCGCAAAAAGCAGCACCTGCCCGCACACGCATTGGAAGCGGCCAAGGAACTGGTCGGCTTATCGGGTCGCGCCGCGGAATACTTCAACCTGCTCTACACGTCAAACGTATCCAAGGATCCCGCCCAAAAAGAGGAGCTTATGGGACGGGCGATTGCCCTTCGCGACGTGGAACGGCGAACCTTGCAGTCCGCGGAACTGAAGCTTCTCGAAAACTGGTGGATTCCCGCCGTGCGCGCCTACCTGGAACTGAACGGAGGAGTCGCCAACATCCGGCAAATCGCAAACGCACTGTGTCCGCCGATATCCGAAGAACAGGTGCGCGAAGCCATCAAAACATTAAAAGATGCGGGCCTCATAAAAAAACTTGCCTCGGGAAAGCTCGGTCTCACCGAAACGCATCTGACCGTAAGCGGGCCGGAAAAGGCGAAAGCGGTCCGGAACTTCCAAAAGCAGGCGCTATCCCTTGCCAGCGAATCCCTGGAAAATATTCCCGTCGAAGAGCGGAACGTTTCGACGCTCACCGTTTCCGTCGATCAGTCGGGATTCGAAGACCTAAAGGACATGCTGAAGGAATTTCGGAGGATGGTCCAAAAGAGAATCGACTCGGTGAAAAATCCGGATCGCGTGATGCAGCTTTCCATGGCGTTCTATCCGGTGGCGAGGAAAAAATGAAGCGGTGGATAGTAATTTTCGGAATTATCGTCGGTGAACTTTGGACAGCCTGTTCGCGGGACGTCGCGGGGTCAACATTCGAAACGGAAAATTCGATAGCGATCATCGTTACCCTGCAAGACGGAACCCCGGCAGCCAAGAGCCGTTTAAATATCCGGCAGCAAGACTATCTGAACCTGGGAGGCTTCCCCGGCAAAACATGGGAAACGGATTCGCACGGAATTCTTCGGATGGATTATCTTCCGGCTGGCGATTACACCGTCGAAGCGCAAAGCCTGTCCGCGGATACGCTCCGAAAAGGAATCCAGAAATTCAGCGTGCCCAACGTGCCGGATTCAAGCCTTGAAGTTTTGGTTCCCACCGACACGCCGTCAAAAGTTTCCGGAACGTTCCTGACAGAAAAATCACCCGTGTGGATTTTGCTCCCGGGAACCGATTACGCGGTCCAAGTCGATTCCAGCGGGCATTTCGAATTTCCTTCCCTGCCATCCGGAAACTTAGAATGGGTCGCCCTCTACATCACGGACTCGAACGTTCCGCTCGCCGAAGGAACTTTTGATGTTTCCGTCGAAGAAAAAGAGGTCGTTTTGCAGGATACCGCAACCCGCGCATTTGTCCTCGACGATTTTGAGAACGGAATTGCAAACTGGTATCATTTCGCATCGGAATATGCGACGGCGGAGCTCGAACTCGATAGCACCGAAAGTCCGCACGGGAAATCCGCCCACTTTGTCTCGCAAAACGATTCTGTGGCCAACTGGGCGCTGATGGGACGTTTTTTGGGACGCGCCATCGACATGAGCGACCTGGATTCGGTCACATTTTTCGCCAAGGGAAACATCAAGGGGAAACTTTCCTTTTCGTTCGATGTCATCGCGGACAGTTCCGTCACCTATGAAAGCGGCAAGGCGTGGGAACATATCCAGTTGGATTCCGTATGGACACGCTACACGGTAAAGCCCGAAACATTGTTAGAAGCGGACAGCATCGGCGGAAACATCGGCTGGGAAGCGGTCAAGAGCCACATCACGAACATTTCCGTTTTCGGCGGCGCAGGCGGAGAACTCTGGATCGACGACATCGTTTTTTACGGCGTAAATTTTCAGGAATGATTTCTCGCTCCGTGGATAAAATGTCCATGTAGAATTTTTGAAACCGAATATTTTCGGAAATGGGGAGAATAGCTTTAACGGCAAGGAGTGTTCCATGTCGATGCAAAATTTTCAGCCTATCGTCTTTTCGTTGGGAGTCTTCTTTGCCGGAGCTTTCGCAGACAATCCCATCAGCAATTACCATTATCTGGCAGACCCTGCGGCTGCCGCATCAGATTCCGTTTTTTACATCCTGACCGATTCCGACGATCCCGCCGGAGCCGACAGCTACACGATTAAATCGCTCTACGCATTCAGCAGTCGCGATATGAAAAATTGGACCGATCACGGAATCATCTTCGAAGCGAAACGGGAATACGATAACATCAACGACATCTGGGCTTCCGGAATTGCCGTTCACGACGGAACCTTTTACATCGTCTATCCGGACGGTGGCGGAGGTGGCGTCGGGCTTGTCGCATCCAAGAACATCGACGGTCCGTACGAAAATCCCATTCCGGGAAACAAGAAGCTCATCAACAACTGGGGCGGAGGACTCGCCGATTGCGACGGTATCGCCTGGTGCTTCGATCCGGCGATTTTCTTTGACGACGACGGCTCGGGCTACTTCACGTTTGGCGGGGGAAAATCGGAGGCGCGCCCCGCGGCAGACGGCGACAACAATATTTTCGACATGTATAAATTCGACAGCGACATGAAAGGTTTCGATTTGGATTCAAAGGTCGAACTGAAAGTCGGAGGCCCGCGGGCGATGGAAGCGTCCTACATCCACAAAAAAGACAACCTATACTATCTGACATACAGCACGGCAGATTTAAGAATCGCCTATGCGACTTCGGATAAAGTAACGGGGCCCTATTCCTACCAGGGAATCTTCATGGACAATCCGAACATCGACGGAAAAAACATCAACGCCTACAACAACAACCATCACGGAATCGCCCAGTTCAAGGGAAAATGGTACGTCGTGTATCACGACCGGCGCCTGGTCCAGGCGACCGAGCATCCGGCATCCCAAGGAGTCGAGAATCCCGAACCAGCCTATCACCGCAGCGTGAGCATCGATGAGTTCACATACAGCGGAAACGCGATGAACAAACTCGTTTATACGGACGAAGGTCCCGGACAAATCGAAAATTTCAATCCTTACCGGACATGGCCCGCTCTCACAAGTTCCAAGCAAAGAAATATCCGAAGCCGAACGGACTGGACCCGCGGGCAACAGGTCTCGCACGTTTTAACGCCATACGCAAGCAAGGATTCGTGGATCCGCATTTCCGGTGTGGATTTTAAAAACGGCGCCGCAGGATTTTCCGTCAAAGCGGCAAGCATCGCAAACGGCAATCGCGTGGAAGTTCGCACAGGCAGTTCTTCGGGAACCCTTGCCGGAACATGCGAAATTCCGCAAACGGGCAGCTGGGCATCCTACGAAACGGTCTCGTGCGAAGTTTCGGGCCTGAGCGGAATCATCGAAGAAGTATTCCTTGTATTCAAGGGAGCGGCGGACTCCACGATGGGAATTCTCGAATGGAAATTCTCCGAAAAGCCCGCAGAACCGCAGCGCGCCTACCAAAACCAACCGCACAAAATCCCGGGAAAAATCGAGGCGGAGAATTTTGACGAAGGCGGAATGGACAACGCCTACCGGGACAGCGATTCCGAGAACAAGGGAGATGCGAAATTCCGGACAGACGAAGGAGTCGATATCGTCATCGGAGGGAGCGAAAAAGCGGTCGGCTACACGCTCAGCGGAGAATGGCTCGAATACACGATAAACGTTTCCGCTTCGGGCGCATACAAATTAACGATAAACGCCGCCAGCGGTTCCGAATCGTCCAGCGTGATGTTCTTTATCGATGACGAGCCTCTGACCGATACGCTAAAAATTCCGAAGACCGACACGTCCTGGAATGTTTACCGGACGTTTGACGGCGGTGAAGTCTCGCTCACAGCCGGCGAACATGTTTTGAAGATGCTTGTCTCCGGAAGCTACGCCAACATCGACTGGTTGGAATTTTCCGAAACCAAAACTTCCCGGAACAGGCATTTCCAAAAATTCCAGGTTAGCGAAACGGAAAAGCGCTACGAGATATTCGATCTGAACGGGAACCGTCTAGGCGAAATCCGGGCAAACGCAAAAAATGTTTCGGAATTTGTACGCAAAACTTTCCATCGTCCGGGAATCTATCTCATCCGAGGAAAAAACGACGGATTTGCGCAAAAGATTCAAATTTCAAAATGAACGTTCCCCAAATTTTCCATGGAGAAACAACGATGATTCTAAAAAAGATTTTCGCCCTGGGATTTGGCCTCGGCATCAGTTTCCATCCGGTCAACGCATCCGTCGTCGAAATCAACTTGGACGAAGAACATCAAACCATCCGTGGATTCGGCGGAATGGTCCACAATATATGGCAAGGCGGGAAAGGTCTCTCCGCAGAAGATGCAAGAATCGCCTTCGGAACCGGCGAAGGGGAGCTGGGACTTTCCGCATTACGGATTCCCGTCAACGAGAACGTCTTGGATTGGGCGCGCGATCTGGAAGCCTCCAAGTTGGCGAAATCTTACGGGGCAATCGTCTATGCGACCCCGTGGAAACCGCCCACCGACCTGCAAACAGCCTACTCGTTCAACCGTTGGGGAACGACTTACAACTCAACGCAAATCGTAGAGGGAAACTGGCAAGCCTACACAGACCATCTCAACAACTTTGCCGCCTACATGAAATCCCAAGGCGTCCCCCTATACGCCATTTCCATCCAGAACGAACCGGATTGGTGCGATTCCTGGACTTGCTGGACCGCAGATAATTTGTACAAATTCACCAAAAACTATGCCGGGCAGCTTCGAAAGAACGGCACCAAAGTCATCTCCGCGGAATCCTTCGCCTACAGCAAATCGCTCTACGACAAGATTTTAAATGATGCAGACGCCTTGAAAAATCTGGACATCATCGGAGCGCATTTTTACGGAAGCGGTGCGGCGACGGGAGACGACTACTTCAAATACGCACTCGCAGACGAAAAAGCCCAACAGCAGGAACGTTGGATGACCGAGCATTACACGGAAAGCCAGGGCAGCGGAAACATGTGGCGAGGCGTCATCTCGACAGGTGATCAAGACCAGGCGGCAAAAACGGACACGGTCCGCGCCCTAGATGTCGGCTACGAAATCCATCGCGGATTCGTCATCGGGAATTTTAATTTGTACACATGGTGGTACATCCGGCGTTGTTACGGTCTCATCATGGAGAGCGATTTCAGCGGAAAACTTTCCATTTCACAATCTGAAATCGGCAAACCTTCCAAACGCGGATACGTCCTGTCGCAATTTTCAAGATTCATCCGCCCCGGTGCGGTGCGCATCGGCGCGACATCCAACCCCGAAGACAATGTCTTTGTTTCCGCCTACAAAAAACAAGATAGCGTCATCGTCGTCCTGATCAATAGAGATGCCAGTTCCCCCAAAAACATCGAGATTTCCATTTCGGGTTCGGAAAACATTTCCACGTTCAAGAAATATGTCACATCAGAGACAAAAAACGTTATGGAAGAAAGCGGCGTTTCCCAAAGCAATGGAAAATTTTCCGTTTCGTTAGACAAAGAATCCATCACGACCCTTGTAGGCATAAACGACATCGATACCGTTCCGCAGGCTCCGTTTGGAGGGACCGCGGCCAAAATCCCGGGAAGGATTGAGGCGGAAAATTACGATATCGGCGGAGAGGGCGTTTCCTATTCCGACACGGACGTCCAGAACAAGGGAGGTTTTTACAGGACCGATCGCGTTGATATCGTTGCGCTGGATTCCGCAGGCACGGCAAAGGGATATGCAGTCGGATACACGCTCAGCGGGGAATGGCTCGAATACACGATAAAAGTTTCCGCCTCGGGCGCATACAAATTAACGATAAACGCCGCCAGCGGTTCCGAAACGTCCAGTGTGATGTTCTTCGTCGATGATGAGCCTCTGACCGATACGGTAAAAATCCCGAAAACCGACACGTCCTGGAATGTTTACCAGACGTTTGACGGCGGCGACGTCTCGCTCACGGCCGGCGAACACGTCTTGAAAGTGCTTATCACCGGAAGCTACGCCAACATCGACTGGCTGGAATTTTCCGAAGCGGGTTCTTCAACGACAAGAATCGTACGCCGCGGATTCCTGAACGGAGCGGACAAACAACATCTAGGGAAAAGCTTTGACGTTCGCGGAAGACAAAACGACAAAGACTCCCGTTACAAAATTCGTTTTTTCAAATAGCCCAAAAGCAAGGAGAACATTTCATGAAACGATTTATCTACGCCATGCTCGGCTGCGCCTGGAGTGCGAGCATTCTATTCGCCGCCCCGCTTGCCGACGGAGGTGCAAAGTTTTTGGGAAATATCACAACCAACGGACAAGTCCGAAGCGACATGGGAACTTACTGGAACCAGATTACACCGGAAAACGGCTGCAAATGGGGATCGGTACATTCGCTTTCTGACGGAAACAGCGGAACGAGCCGCTTTTCCTGGGACAATTACGACAAATGCGAAAGCGCCTACAACTGGGCAAAGGAAAAGCCCGGCGAACGGCACTTCAAGTTTCACGCCTTGGTTTGGGGTTCCCAATATCCGGACTTTCTCTGCAAAAAGAAAAATCCCGGAATCACCGTAGAGCTTACAAGGCAATACATCACGGAATGGTTTGACGCCGTTGCCGCCAAGTTTCCCGATCTCGAATACATCGATGTCGTCAACGAAGCGATTTGGGACGGTAGCAATTACCATTCCGGATACGGCAAGCCTGCGGCAGGAGCGGGCGGCATCAGCACCGATGATACCGAATGTGGCGGTTCTTACATTATCGAAGCGCTTGGCGGAGACAGCATTATAAACGGCAAGCACCAATACAACTTTATCACCAATGCATTCAAGATGGCG
The DNA here is from genome assembly GCA_963656065.1 of Alistipes onderdonkii. Taxonomy (GTDB): domain Bacteria; phylum Fibrobacterota; class Fibrobacteria; order Fibrobacterales; family Fibrobacteraceae; genus Hallerella. Next base: position 166,282 of record CAVKGV010000002.1, on the reverse strand, counting down.
CGAGAGCGCTGGCCAAAAGCCGTCCTCATCTACAACGACTACAATACGCTTTCCTGGCAGATGAACGAAGGAATCGAGCTGGTCCAAACGATTATAAAAAACGGAGCGCCTGTCGATGCCTATGGCCAACAGGCTCATGATTGCAAGGGCATGAGCAAGTCCGATTTCGAAAGCAGGCTTACCAAGGTTCATCAGGAAACGGGGCTGCCCCTGTTGATTTCGGAATACGATATCGGCGACGCCGACGACCAAAAGCAAAAAGACGATTACGCGAACCATATTCCCTTTATGTGGGAAACCGAATGGATTGCGGGCATCACCATTTGGGGATACATCGATGGCGCCACATGGGCAAGCAACACCGGCATCATCAAGAACGATCAAGACCGAGCCGCGATGACATGGCTCAAACAATATTTCAAGGACAATCTGTCCAAGGGAAAGAATACGACAAACCTCGGCGCATCCGAAGAATCCGTCTCGCAGGAACCGTTCGGCGGCAAGCCTTTTGCAATACCCGGAAAAATCGAAGCCGAAGATTTTGACATTCCAGGCATCGGCGCGGGAAACGATTCTTACCGCGTAGCGACCACCGGCAAAGGCAACGCAGATTACCGCAAGGACGAGAGCGTCAACATTTATAAAAAGGCGACCGGCTACGCGATAGGCTACAACGAAGAAGGGAACTGGTATGAATACACAGTCGAAGTCGCGGAAACGGGCACCTATACAATGTTCGCAGCGGTCGCCGCAGCCGGTTCCGAATCCAGCTTTAAGATTTCCCTAGACGGCGAAGACATCACCGATACAATCGCTGTTCCAAAAGCCTCTTTCGGCGAAGAAAACTACGAAGATTTCAACAAAGTCTCGCGCAACGTTTATCTCACAAAAGGAAAGCACATCATGCGCATAACCGTAACCGGCGCATGGTTCGACATCGATTACGTCAATTTCGAAAAAGGCGAAGACGCAACGGACCCGTTCCCCATTGAAAAGGACGATTCCACCCCGATATCCAATCCAATACGCCTGAACGCTCCCCGAATTGCCGATTACGACATATTTGACATGCAAGGCGTATTCATGGGACGCCTTAGCGCTTACAGCCCAAAAGAAGCCATTTCCTTTGCCAAATCTGGCAACATCCTGAAAGCAAACGGTTACTACTATATCCGCAACAAGTCAACCGGCAAGGCGCAGAAATTTCGCGTTGCCAAATAAGTTTCAATACTCCACACATCCCAAAGGCTCCACGGCAACCGTCGCGGAGCTTTTTTAAATTGAACAAATGATTCAAAAAGAAATCTATGCGGAATGGCAGCGAATCATTGCCGCCTTTAGCGTCGTGTTTCAGCATACGGTAACATCGGCGTGGTATTCGGTTCCTGTGGATTCAGACAACTTTTTTGATTTCCGCCAGCGTCTTTTGCCTTGCCCGAGAAAAATTCCAAAAACGCACAACGACAAATCAGCGTTTTCTAGAAATTTCACAAGCCATGCTCGGCGTCTATCTGATTCATCCGATATTCATCGGCGCCTTTTACCGCATGAATTTCTCGCTTCTGGCATGGAATCCGCTCCTTTCCGTCCCAGCGACAAGCCTTTTATTTTTCTTGCTTTCGCTAACCATCGTTCTCGGGGTTCGGAAGATTCCTTTCCAATCCCGTCAAAAACAAAAAAACGCCCGAGTTTTTCGAGCGTTTTCTAAAAGTTTCAACCCGCAAATTCGGAGCGGATTAATTTATGCGAAATTATGCTGTTCCGTAATGTCCTCGTCACGGTCGTTGAACATATAGAACTGGCTCGGGAACATCTTGTCATCCTCGACCAGTTCAATCTTCATCTCGTGCTTGTATTCGAGATAGTGGAACATGCGCGCCATATCCTTGCACAGCAAATCGACCATCTCCGAGCTGACGACCATCTTGACTTTCTTGAGGCGACCCTTCGCCCGGGCGCGCGACAGCCAGCGATCGATCGCCGAGAGCGTCGTTTCCAGCCGAAACACATGTCCCGTGCCACGGCAAACCGGACAGATTTCCGTCTTCTCCGTCATCAAGTTCGTGCGGACACGCTTGCGCGTCACTTCCATCAGCCCGAACTGGGATAGCGGCGACGGCGTAATCGGAGCCTTGTCCTTGCGAATCGCCTTGCGGAATTCCTGATAAATCGCATCGCGGTTTTCCTGAAGTTCCATATCGATGAAATCGATGACGACGAGTCCGCCGATGTCACGCAAGCGGAGCTGCTTGGCGATTTCATAGCACGCGTCCACGTTCGTTTCGAAGATAATCTTTTCCTGGTCCTTGCCGTGAACCTTCGGACCCGTATTCACATCGATAGCGACAAGAGCCTCGGTCTGGTCAATCACCAGGTTTCCGCCATGGGGCAGCGGAACGGAACGCTGCAAGGAACGCGCATAGTCGTCTTCGATTTTAAAGTATTCGAAGAGGCTTTCCTTGGAACTCCAGAGCTTGACCTTGTTGATCTTGTCGGACGAAAGCTTCTGCAGCTCCTCGCGAATCGCGAAATATTCGTCGCGGTCATCAACATAGACATAGTCCGTGTTGTCGCTGAAATATTCCCGAATCGTCTGGCCGACGGAATCCGACTCCTTGTAGATGCACGTTTCGGCGGGCTGGTGCGCAAAGTTGTACTTGGTCGCCTCCCACTTTGATTCAAGTTCACGCATCTGCTTGGAAATTTCCAGTTCGCTTTCGGAAAGACCGTTCGTGCGGACGATATAGCCGACGTCCGGGCCTTTCAGGCGGCGGACAACCTTCTTGAATTCGCGACGTTTCTTGGGATCGCGTTCGCGCTTGGAAACGCCGACAAAGTTCGTTCCCGGCATACAGACGAGGAACCTGCCCGCAAAGCTCAGGTGCGTCGTCAAACGGGCACCCTTGGTGCTGATGGGTTCCTTGACCACCTGCACCATGATTTCCTGACCTTCGTGCAAAATCTGATCGATCGAAAGTTCTTCCCCGACGGTATTTTCGTCATCCTTGTCTCCGTATTCGCGGGACAAGAGAATGTTCCGGTCTATGGCATCTTCCTGGTGGAGGAAACCGGCCTTTTCAAGCCCGATGTCAATAAACGCGGCTTTCAACGCGGGGAGCACTTTTTGCACGACGCCCTTGTAAATATTGCCCAGGACCCGGTTGGACTCCGCACTCTCGACAACGAGTTCTGCGAGCTCTCCGCTTTCCATGACAGCAATTCTCTTTTCATAAGGCGTCATACTGATCAAAATGCCACGCTTCGAATTCTGAATAGCCATTCAAACTCCTAAATAAGACAAACTCTTCGAATCCCCGGAGGGACCCGCTAAAAAGGTACGAATATAGAATTTCACATAGCGTCCCGAAAGCGGGAACATCCAAAAGAAAATCAAAAACGCTTCCTGGCCGGAAGCGTCAGATTCGTTTGTACGAATTTTCTAGTCGCGGAAAAGGACCTTGCGATTTCCCTTCACGACTTCGCCAACCATGTAGAACGGCTCATTCTTCGCCTTGAGATGCGCTTCGACTTCGGCGAGATTCGCATCATCGACAAAAAGGAGCATTCCGATTCCCATATTGAACGTCGAATACATTTCGTCCTTTTCGACCGTTCCCGCCTGCTGGATAAGCTTGAAAATCGCAGGAACCTGCCACGCGGAGCGGTCGATGACCACATCGACGTTTTCCGGAAGGATGCGCGGGATATTTCCCTGGAAGCCCGAACCCGTGACGTGCACCATCCCGTCGATCTTTTTCGCGTTCGTCAAATCGATGAGGCTCTTGTAATAGCTTCTGTGCGGAACGGTCAGCGCTTCGCCGATTGTCCCTTCGAGACCTTCGACCTTGCTCTTCACCGTGTAGCCGGCGACATCAAAGAGAGCCTTGCGAGCGAGCGAGTAGCCGTTCGTATGAAGCCCCGTCGAAGGCAACCCGAGAATCTTCGTCCCCGGATGGATGTGCGAACCGTCGATGATGTTTTCGCGTTCCACGACGCCGACGATCGTTCCCGAAATATCGTAATCGCCTTTTGCATAGAAGCCCGGCATTTCCGCCGTTTCACCGCCGATGAGAACCATGTCGTTTTCCCGGCAAGCCTTCGCCATGCCGACGACGATGCTGTCCATCACGGACGGTTCAAGGCTTCCCATCGCTACGTAGTCGAGGAAAAACAGCGGACGCGCACCCTGGACCAGAATATCGTTACAGCAATGATTCACGATGTCCTGCCCCGGAAGCGTATGCGTTCCCATTTCGATATCGACCTTGAGCTTCGTTCCGACGCCATCGACGGAACTCACGAGAACAGGGTCCTTGAGACCGAGATGCTTGAGCGTGAAAAGCCCTCCGAAATTTCCCACATCGCCCAGGACGCCCTGGTTGAACGTGGAACGGACGGACTTTTTCACACCGACCATCGCCTGGTCCGCGCGAGAAAGGGAAACACCTGCGTCTGCATAATTCATACGTTTTTCCTTTTGTTGTTTTATTTCTTTTGATTCTGCCTTTCGTCGATATTTCGCAAAGCATCGAGAATCAAGCTAGTCGTGTCGGATTCCTGGTTGATGTTTACCGTATCGGGCATCAGATGTGTATCCAACTTGAAAAGCGTTTCGTCGCTCCAGGAAAGCATCTGTTCGAGAGCATCCGGACCGGTGAGCCTTCCGCATTTCGCACAGCAAATTCGCCCATCCTTGAACGCGATAAATCCGGTAGTCCCGTTGCATTCAAAGAGAACCGTTCCCGTGATGCGGCTTTTTTCAAGCGTCTGGGCAAAATCAATAAACGGCAGGACTTTTGCGCTGGCGAGGAGGGAAAGGTTTTCAAATTCGTCAAGAGCCTGGTTCTTTGCGCGAAGCCTGTCGGCGGCAATCTTGTACAGGCAAACCATGATACTCGGATTTTTTTCGAGGAACTTGATGAAAGCGTCTCTCGAAAGGTGAAGGACCGTGCAATCCTCGGCTGCAACGACCGTGTTGCTGGTCTTCTCGTTGCAGATGATTGACATTTCGCCAAAGCACGCGCCCGTTTCAAGCCAGGCGAGCACGTTGTAATGTCCATCCGAAAGCACCTTGCCGCAGATCTGCGCACGGCCGCTCTGGAGAACGCAGAACGATTTGCCTTCGCTGTTGCCGGTAATGATCACTTCTCCCGCTTCGTATTCCCGAATTTGAGAATTCAGCAGAAAGAAATCCGCAGACTCCCGCGGAATCTGCTGTAAAAACGGCACTTCCCGTTCGTAGGAAGCCGAAATCCAGTCGCCGATGCTCGAATGCACTGCCATATCGGTCTAAATATTAGAAAGTTTGCGATACCATTTGGGAGGAACATAGCGAAAATCCGCCGGATGAAGAATTTTTGCCACGTCTAACAATAGGGAATCGGGCTTAACGACCGCGCTTTCGTAAAAATCCAGGCCTCCTTCGGGACCTTTGCGCAAATCGTATTCATAGATTTCGCCGGACGCCCATACGGGAAAACGTTCCAGCCGAGGCTCGCGCACAAGAAGTTCCTCAAAGCTCGAAGCGCCTCCGGGATTCAGCCAGACGTCCGCCTTTTGAACGTCCAGAAAGACATTTTCAAACGATAGGGAAAGAGATCCTTCCGAAGTATCCGCGGACCAGAGATACTCTCCACCCGCATCGCGGATCAGGTTCGCCATGTAACCATCCCCGCTCGAAGCGAACCACGTGCCGGAAGAAGGCGTCCCGGAAAAGACCACGGGTCGTGGCAAAGCGGAACCCAAACGTTTGCGCAAAGCCTCGTAACGAACCTTCATCCCCTGAAAGAGCGAATCGGCGAGAGCTTCCCGGCCAGAAAGGATCCCGAAGAACTTAATCCATTCCGCCTTGGCAAGCGGAGAGCGTTCCACCCATTCCGCGGTCAGCACAACGGGCATGTTCAGCCGTTCGAGCTTCGGGAACACGTCATAGATGGAGCCTCCCGTCGAAAAAGCAAAGACGGCATCGGGGGACAATTCAAAGATTGCTTCGGGAGAAACGTCCGCATCGCCGACTTCCCGGACTTTCCCGGCCTCTACCCGGGCGTAAAAGGCGCTGTCCGCGATATATTTTCTGGAATCGATTCCGACAACCCGGTCCTGAACGCCCAAGAGTTTCAGGTAGCCGAGATACGTCGAAGAAAGCGTTACCATCCGATTTGCCGGAATTTTAATTTTCGGATATCTGGCGATATTTTTTGGCAAGGCATCCGCCGACAGGGAGTCGAGAAGAAGCCAGCGAAGCGGTGCAGAATTCCCGTTTTTTACCCAGAGGATTCGAAAATTCCCGCAAGAATCGATGCCGAAATTTTTTGCATAGGAAAGGGAAACTGCCGGAACTTCCCGGCAAGCGGCAAGCGGAGCGCTCTCGGGTTTCCCAAAAAATTTGCTTTGTATTAAATACACACAAAGTAACGCAACAAATATCAAGAGGAAAACAATTTTTTTCATAGCGGAAATTTAGAAAACGAGAACTTAGAACTTAGAGTGGAGTGTGGAGAGTGAAGAGTGGAATGACGGCGGACGGGATTCTATCGGATTCTTCGAATCCTCCAGAATGACTGTGCACGAAAACGCTCTTCGGTCATCCTGGAGCAGAGCAACGCGGAGCGATAGGATCCCTAGTCTGAGCTTTAAACTGAGGGTGAAGTGTTTTTTTTGAGCGAACTTTTCCTTCTGGCTGTCATCCTGGAGGGAGAACCGCGACCGATAGGATCCGGGTCAGAGCCTAGATTTCAGAGTGGCTGATTCTATCGCTCCGCTCCAGAATGACAGGGTGGTTGCAAGGAAAGGGGACCTTGGCCTTTCGCAACTCGGAAAGTTCCCCCTACCTTGCCCCTCGCCGGGAAGGCGACCTAGTCGCGCCGCGACAAAAGCCTAGACGTGCGAACGTTTAATTCCCGCTTCCCGCGAACTTAAACGTCCGATATTCTAAGTTCTACCAACTAAGCTCTGAAATTCGCCCAAACATCCCCGAATCAATCTTCAAAAGCTCAAATTTTTGTAAAGAATCTTTCACCGAAAGGATTTTTAAGCTATTTTAAGCACTATGAAGCGAAACATTCCAAGTCTCTTGATTTTTGTCGCAAGTCTTTTTGCGATAACGGCTTCCGCATTTGCCGAACCCGATGAGGGATTCTACGAAAAGCACGACATTCGCGGATTCATTTCCGTCGGGGCGGATTACCGCGGGATGCGCAGCGCATACGCCAGCTATCTAAACAGGCTCCTCTTCAACAAAAACCAGGGCATCGTCGTCGATGAAATTAACGCAGACGGCGATACGGTCAAAGGCGCCGTTCTCGACAAGGACATTTCGCGCTACGAACACTTCAACGACTACTATCTGGGACTCCACATCGAAATCGGTGCACAGTATCACCAGTTCCTCACATGGTTCGACATCAACTTTATGCCGACCCAAGTTTCGGACAAGCCGGCGGAATACAGCAGCACAACGGGACAACGCCTCTATGATGTCAAATGGTTCGCTTACGGCATCGACTGGATGTTCGGGTGGAAGCTCTTTGGCGAAAACACGGTTATCAATCTGATTCCGTCCGCAGGTATCGGTCTGAACCTTTTGAATGTCCATCTAGCGTCCGATTATTATTTCGTCGAATCCGATACGGATTCTTCCTTTGTGCAGGCGCACAACCGCTATTACAGCACGCTCTCGCCGACATTCAATGCGCAGCTTGAATTCCGCATTTCCATCGACCCGATTTCCGTCGGAGCCTACGCCGGCTACCGAGTCGTCCGCTTCAACGAGATTGACTTTGAAGGCCACAGCCTCGGCGATTCGGACAACAACGGCGACACGTGGTTCCTCGGTGCTAAGATAACCTGGACATTCCTCTCGGAAAATCAGAAAAAGATCCGCGACAAGCTCTAACACTTCTTCGCGGAGAAAGAAATAGGTTTCGAGCGAGTACGTCCGTACTCGCTTTTTCCATGATACGCTCCATGGGAACGTAAAAAGTCGATTGCCGCATCAAATTTTGGTCGGTATGCCAGTGTACTTCCTTTTCCCGGTTACGGTAGGTGAAATTCCAGCCAAGAAGCAGCGTCGGGATATCCTTCGCGGCAAGCCGAGAGGGAATGTCCGCATACTGACCTTGCGTACTAACGAGGACAAGAGCGTCCAGCTCCCGATATTCCGCATACAGGAGTACATCGTCTTTTAATTCCATGTTCGGGCAAAGGCTGCTTGCGTAATTGACCGAAGCGAAGTGAACACCAAAGCCGGCCTTAGAAAGCTCCCCCGAAAAGTACTTTATCCCCGCATGGCGAAAATCGTTATCCGCTTCCGGATTGCGGTAGGGATGGTAATAATGCGCCATCAGCTCGACCGATTTTCCCGGCCAGAAATAGCGCGAGGCATGAACCGCGACCCAGTTCTTGAGACCTAAAAAATTGACGCCCGCACATTCCGGATTCAGTCCCCGATAATACTCGTTTACCTTTCGGAGCGTGAATCCATCGACAAAAAGACCGACTTTGAACGGTGACGAATTTTGACATTTTCCTTGCATGGCAGATTCTCCTATTTTAAAACGTCAAAACTTTAAACGTCTTTCCGCCAAAAAAATCCACGGGCAAAGAAAATTTTACAGTGAGCCGGTCAGGGGTTCATGATTTGAATGAGATACGGGCGAAAGTCAAAAGCCCGGAGTCGGCTGGACAGCAACCCAGTTCGAAGGTTCATGTCCGGAGACCCCGAAATCGACGCGGCTCAAGCTATAACCGTCACCGTCCGCTTCTTCGGGCCAGAGTCCGTCATCGGAATACAGAATCGCATCCGAAACCCGATAGAACGTGCGGAGCGTATCCGAATTCAAAGTCTTTGCGCGAGCAGCCGGTTCTTCGACGGAAATTTTTTCCCCGCGATTCGAAAGCTTTCCCGGATACTGGAAGATCTGGATGCTGTCGGCAACGTTCCACTTGGCGCGGAACTCATCGACCGTTATCGAAAGACTCGTGTTGCCGTCAGCCGCCGTATAGACTTTCGGAATAAGCAGCGCAATTTCACCCGGCGCAAGCACCGCCTGTTCCGCCCATTCGAACCCGATTCCCGCAATTTTCCACCCGATACTTTCACCGTCTAGGCTCGTCCGAAGCGAAACCGCCGAATCGCCCTTGTTTACGATTTCAAGAAATTCCACGTCCCCGTCCGGAGGGTTGTAATAGACCTCGCTGATATAGACGGGTCCAAGCAATACACTGGAATTTTCACTGCCGGGCGTCGGTTCGAGAAGCGTCCCCTGTTCCGTCGTGGAATCCGAAAGGGCGATAACTCCTGCCGACTTTCCTGTCGGAACAGCCGAAAATTCAAGGCTCGATTCAACACCGGTCAAGACTCCGTTTACCGCTTCGCGCAGATAGACGGATTCTCCGCGAGCCACAAAAGAGACTTGCGTCTCTTCGCCGCTTTCCGAAAGGAGCGTTTTCAAGACAAGGAAACCATTCGCCGGGACAGTCGCACCGCTCGGAACGTACAGGACGCTGTCTTCGGCATCCGGCCGGACAACTTTCCAGCCGCCGATATCCGCAGCGCTAGAAGATGCGTTGTAAAATTCAATCCAGGATTCGGAGCCTTCGTGATAGGGCATGATTTCATTGATGCGGACAGAAGAATGTTCATAGTAAGGGTCGTCTTCCGATCCGGGATTTCCGTTTTGCGTCTTGCTGGCCGCCCACGAACTCGCATAGGCGGAATTTCCGCCGATATAGACGAGCGAACTGCCCTTGCCGTCGGCGAGATTTGGCCATGGAGGATTGTCGTCGAAGCGAGCGTCGAAATCGCCCGGACCATCCAGTTTGATTTCCAGCACGTCACCGGAGTTGGAAAGCTTGAACCCCGAATTCCATTGGAAAAGCCGCCCGGAGAAATTCGGATACTTTGTTTGGAACAGGAACTTGTCGTTCGTCACCACGATGATTTCGTTTTCAGCGAGCGGTTCATCGGGGAAGGAAAACTCCACGGCTCCGTCGAGGCGCAGGTTCACGGCAGACATGCTTTCTAGCGACTTTCCCGTAAGCTTCAGCTCGACAAATTCCGGCCATCCGTTTTGCGGATGATACATCAGTTCGGTGCACGTCATCACCGGATAGGAAACGGAGCGGGTCTTTCCGCTGTTCGAATCCGAACAGGCCAAAAGCGAAAACGCAAGCGGGCAGAGAAGAAGGGGAAAATATTTTTTCATGCGAAAACCTCCTTGGAATCGTCAAAATTTCCCGCCAGATACGGGAAACGGGCGTCCCGAAAATCGCGCGGTTTTTCATAGACGCGCTTCCATTCGGCAGCGGCATTTCCGAACTTAGAAAAAGCGCCGTGTTTTAAATTGAACCGATGAATCAAATCGAGCATCCAGAACGGCACCTGGAGCGCCGGGCACTTCAGTTCCAACACGGCGTTGCAGTCCCTTTGGAAAAATCGGGGAAGACCGGTCGAACTCATCTCTTCCGGGCGAACCGTATAGTCAAAGCCGTTCTCTTCCCGAAAACGCATCCCCGTATCGATTGTCACCCGGGAATATTCCTCGCAAGTCCCGAACCAGGCACGCCTTTTATACTGCGTAAGAAGCCGCGGCACCGCGTTGTAAGTCCACGTCTTGCCGATAAAATCCCGAACATACTTTCTGTCCTTTTCCGTCTTGCAGGGCCATTCGGACTCCGGATGATTCCACACAAACGAAGGATTTACTCCCTTGATGGTTCCACGGCTCTTGTAGCCGACATTCGCCACCTTGCGTTTTACTTCAAAATGGAAAGTTCCCGCCTGATCGGGATGTTCGCCATAGGCCCGGACTCGCATATTGAAGCGGTCGAGGCGCCCCGCCTTTTTCCAACTCAGGAAAGTCCATCGCGGCGAATCGAGGTAAAGGTTCGTTATCCAGTAAAATCCACCCGGCGTAATTTTCGAATAGTAATCCTCTTCGCAATACGGCCGAATAAACTCGCCGATTTCATCCGCAAGAGATACGGGAATATGATACTTGAGCTCAAACCGTTCAAGCAGACTGAAACCGCGCGCTTCGCTCATTTTCCGGCCCCCGCCTTCAGATGGTTTTCTACGTCTGTCCGCGCCAGGACGCCCGTATTATAGAGCAGCTCCAAATAGACGGTAAAAATTTCGGCATCGAGCTGGACAATTTTCAAACGGCTTTCGAGAGCGCTTTCCTTCGCACGCAAAAGAAGCAGCGGATCGCTTCCCGCCTTGCTCGCAAAGTCTTCGAAGAGCGCTCCCTGATCGACCTGTTCCACAAAGCGTTCCTGCACTTCGCGCTGGGCCATTAGCCCGAGAATTTCTTCCCGGTAGCGTTCCACTTTCTGCTGGAGATCGCGCTTCTCTTCCTGGTAGTCGCGTTCGTTTTCGAGGACGTCGATTTGGCGGCGAAGGGACGAGCTTCCCCCGCTAGAAAAGAAGGGCAGACGAATCGCCACCGAAGCGTAGAACTTGTCACGCGTCCGACGGTCATCATCCGATCGCTGGAGCTGCCACTCCTCCGTGCAGTTTGTACCGGTGCAGCCCGTCGTCACCCATTTATACTTGTACTTCGCATGCACATACTTGTATCCGACGCCGATTTTGGAGATAAAATTTCTGTCTTCGGCAAATTCCTGCTCGGCGCGCTTTTCGCTCAGCTTCCACTTGGCCTTGGCAATCACCACGTCGTCAAATGTTTCCGCATCGAGAGGAAGGCTTTCGACGATTGACTTCACCTCGGGCATTGTCGGGAGAAAGTTCGTATCGAGCGATACGCTGTCAAATCCGTCAACCCACGAAAGAAGCTTGAGCCGTGAATCCTTGACCGCATTGGAATCCGCGATGATTTTTGCGGCGAGCGTCGCCTGGTTTTCGAGAGCGGTCACCAGATCCTGCAAGCGGAACGTTTCCGTCCCCTGAAGAGACTGGAGCACCTCGATCCGGTCAGCCGCGATTTGGGCGAGTTCCCGGTGCAGGGACTGAATCTGCAACCGTTTCACGTAGCGGAGAGCGTGTTCGTAGCGTTCGTAGAGAATCGTTGCGCGGTCTTTTGCGATGTGGAGTTTCTGGTAATCCGTCTGGCTTTTAAAATAGGCGTCCGAAGCCTTTCCTTCGCCAAACGCTTTCGGCTTGATTTTCAGTTCAAAATCGTGCTCCAAAAATCCGAATCCGTCAAGCGTGTATTCGAGTTCAAGATCGTTCCAGAATTTCGTCCCCGAACGTTCCCCGATAGCCGTCATCTTCCGTTGCGAAGCCTGCAGGACCGGATCGTTTTCGACAGAGGAAACCAGAGCATTCCACGTGAGCGGTTCCGCCAAGACGCTCGACGCGATTATGCCACAAAAGACAAGGGCTTTCATCGCACCTCCCCTTCCATTGCCGAATTTTTCAAGATACCGGGCATTTTCACCTTTTCCGCAATCGACACCTTTTCGCCGAGCAGGAGCCCGTTTTCTTCGGGGATTCGGATCATCACTTCGCGACCGTAGAGCGGCATGTCGGCCATCTTGAGAAGACGCAGCGGGAAGGGGACAATGCGGCTAGACATTCCGATGACCGTGCCATTCATGCGTTCACCGCTTCCGCCGAGGACCTCGATTTCATCGCCGACCTGGATTTTCGTATAGATTTTCTCGTTGATATATCCGCGGACGAGGGAAACCGCCTTGTGCGTGAGGGTGAGGATCGGGCTGAAGCTCGAAATCTTTTCTCCGTCGCGGACATCGACCGTTCCGACAATCCACGTTTCCTTCGCAATAATCGTCAGATCTTCCTGTTCCTTTTCGAGCAAGGCCATTTCGCGACGCAAAGCTTCCGCCTCGGTCTTGCTGCTCATTTTCGCAATGCCCTTGCTTCCGCGGAGAAGCTTGATTTGCGACGCGGCATTCGCTTCCGCGACTTTCAGCTCTTTTTTCAGATTGCGGATGCTCAGCAAGATTCCGCTGTTGCTGTCCGCCTTGACCTCGCCCGCGATGCTCTTGAGCTTTGCGGAAATTGCGCGGTTCTGCTCGTATTGAGTCGATAGCTTTTCGATTTCGAGAAGGATCGTATTCCGCCGCACGTTCAGCGAAGACTGGATTTCGGCAACTTTCTGGTCGATATCCGCCGAGTTGAGATTCCCGCGGCCTTCCAGCGCATCGAGTTGCCGCGTAAGCTCGTTCATCCGGAGCGCCAAATCCGGACGCCGCAATTCCACGAGGGTGTCGCCCGGACGCACCTCTTCGCCCGGAATCACGTGAATCCTCGCCACTTCGACCGCTTCCGGCATGCTGATGGTCGTCTCCGCGGCCTCCGCAATTCCCGAAAACACGACATTCTGTCCATGAAAGAAATACCCGAGCGAAACAATCGCCGCCACCGCAAGAATAAAGGCGATAAGCATCTTGTGCGATTCAATCGCATGAAAGCGCGAGGCGTTCAGGTCAGCCAATTCATCCATCTTTTTTAAAAATCCCATCGGATCCCCCTAGACTTCCGTCGTTGCGTCCTGCATCATAAAGTGAATGTCCGAGACACCGGGAATCGTCGTCAACTCTTTTAGAATTTCACCCGCCGGACGATTCTTCCGCAACCGCACCTGATACGCCACATCGACCCGTTCGCCGCCATCGATTTCCCGCATCGTTATCAGTACGAACGTCTTGATGTTCGCCCGCAGCACCTTTTCGAGTTTTTCACGGGAAGCGGAATCATTCGGCATGGCAAAGCGGAGCATTCCGTCAAAGAAGTTTTTCGTTCCGAGTCCCGAGCGGGAAAGGATAAAGGCGATAGCGCAAAACGCAAGCGTTCCGCCGGCAGCGATTCCCCAGGCAAAGACGCCGCAGCCGATGCCCGCGCCGAGAGCCGCGAAAAGGAACATGATGTCCCGCGGGTCCTTGAAACTCGTACGGAACCGCACAATGGAAAGCGCCCCAAGCATCCCGAGACCGCGCCCCACGTTGTCGCCAATCGCCTGCATCACGGTCGCCGCCACGACAGAACTGAGCACCAGAGCCTGCACGAAATTCCGCGAATACGAAAGTCCGAGGAACGTATGTTCGTAGGTGAAGCCTATCGCCGACGAACAGACAAAGGCGAGGAGAAGCGTGTAGGCCATCGTAATCAGGGTCGGGTAGGCCGTACTGGACTGGACGGTGAGAAGATCGATCATTTTAAACAAATACCTCGTGAAAGTGCCTATTGAAATTAGTTTCCATCGTCCCGATTTGCACCTAAATAAAAGTTTAAATAGTGACTTTTTACCCCGTTCCGGACATTGATTTTCCCATTTCGGGATTTTTCGTCCCTTTTCTTGCCGTTTTCAAAAAAGAAAGGCGGCTCGCGCCGCATTTCTTTGCGAAAATTTACAAAAGTTCCACTTCAAAAGTTCCGGCTGAAAAATCAGGCCGATTCGTTTTTCTTCTTTGAAATGAACGTCATATAGACGATGCCAAGCACCGCCGAGAGGAAGCTCCCCGAAAGGATTCCCACCTTGGAACCGGCGAGAAGCGTCTGGTGAGCCGCATCCGAGAAGGCGAGCCCCGCGACAAACAGCGACATGGTAAACCCGATGCCAGCAAGCATCCCGCCGCCGAGAAGGATTCTCCAATTTACGCCGGTCGGAAGTTTGCAAAGCTTGCTCTTGATGGCGACAAACGAAACAAGGAAAATGCCGAGCGGCTTTCCGACAACAAGACCCGCCGCAACCGAGAGCGTCACCAGGCTGATGGATTTCGGCTCAATCACGACGCCCGCATTCGAAAGGGCGAAGAGCGGCATGATGACAAAGTTCACCCACGGCTGCAAATGCGAAGTCAGACGGCCCTGGAGCGAACCGCTTTCGCGGGAAGTACGTTCCAAGACATCCAAGACTTCCTTCCGCTGGTCGTTCGTCATCGGGTGATTGCCCTTGACCGCATCGCCGACGGTCACAATCAGACGGTCCATATAGCCCTTCGAAACCATCGGATTCACCGGAGTGAGAAGTCCGATAATCACGCCGCAGATTGTCGGATGCACACCGCTCTGCACAAAGCAGAACCAGGCGATGATAGCGAGAAAACCGTGCACAAAGATGTTCCGGATGCCGAGCTTAAACGAGAGCCACGTAAAAAAGAGGAAAATGGCGGCAACGCCCAAGGCAGAAAGCTGCACGCCGCTCGAATATCCCACGGCAACAACGATAATCGACCCGATGTCGTCAGCAATCGCAAGAGTCAGGATCATCACGCGAAGCCCGCGCGGAACCCGCGAACCGAGCAGCGCCATGCAGCCCACCGTAAATGCAATATCCGTAGCCATCGGGATTCCCCATCCGTTACGGCCATCGACCGGGCAAAGTCCCAAATAAATGATTGCCGGGAAGAGCATACCGCCCATGGCGGCAAGGATCGGCAACAGCGCCTTGCGGAAATCGTGCAGTTCCCCGTCCACAATTTCGCCCTTGACTTCAAGTCCGACCGAGAAGAAGAAGATGGTCATCAGCGCGTCATTGACAAACCAGCCGAGAGTCGGGACGTGTCCGCCGAGCGCCTTGTCGAGGCTCCACGGGCCAAGCGTAAAGTTAAAGGGAAGATGCCAGAACGCTTCGTATGTCCCGTTTGAGAAATTCGCCCACAGAAGAGCGATTAACGTCACCACGATAAGCCCGACGCCCGCAGTCGATTCAATCTTCAAGAATCGCTGCACGGGTCCCACAAACTTATCGATTGCCGCACGCGGCACAGTCGTTCCGAGAATTTCTTTTTCGGCCATATACTTCCTTTGTTGTCAGCCCAGCCAAATTTAAAAAAAGGCTCCCGAGTCAGGAGCCATTCAATCCTTGAAAAGGACCTTTTTATCAATAAAGGTGGGGAGGCGGCCAACGCGGATTCTTCGAACTCATATCGACCTTGTAGAAATTCTTGTCGAAACGTCCGTCGTCTTCTCCGTAAAGGCGCATCACATAGCGGGACATCCACTTGGCGAGCTTCAGAACGGTGAGCTTGTGGCGCAGGCGTCCCTGGCAATCGCGGTTCATGATATCCGGAAGAGTGCTGGTCGTGAGGATTTCGTCGATCGACGGGCTGTTCAGCTTTTCACGGGCTTCCGGGCTGGAATTAAAGTGCGTCACGCAGAAGCAGACCCGGTTCGGGCCGCCGGTCTTCAGATAGTCGCAGCAGCGGACAATCGTCGAACCCGTGCGAACCATATCGTCAAACACGATCACGTCCTTGCCCTTCAGGTAGTCGAGCTGGACTTCCGAATCCGGGCTGAGCGTCATACTGACTTCGCGTTCTCCCGTGCGGACCTTGCTCATGATGACGCGCTTGCACTTCGAAAGCTGAAGCGCATCGTACATCGCGTTCACAAACGGAGTCGCGCCCTTGTCCGGTGCAACGATGACCAGGTTGTCGCCATCCTTTCCGGTCTGCACAAAATTTGACGTCTTGATGTAATGCGCATACACTTCCGTCGGAATCATGTTGTGGAAATGTCCGCCGAAAATTTCGCCATAGAGATTCTGGACCTTGACCGAATGGTTGTGGACGGTTATCACGGAATCCACGCCCGAGGCTTTCAGGAGCTGCGCATAGAGAAGCGCGGTAAAAGGCTGCCCGTCGAATTTTTTCAAATCCGAGGTCGGACGTTCCTTTTCCAAGTCCCCGACACGATGCGCCCCGCGGTCCTGTGCGCTGTAGAACAGATCCGGCTCCATCAGAACGACGCTTTCCGCCCCGTTTTCCTTGGCGGCCCGAGCGAGAATGCACGCCCGCATCGCGAGGTCGTTCCGGCTCCATTCGTGCGTCGTCGAGGAACAGATGAGTACAATCTTCCCCTGCAAACGCTTGCCGATATTTTCGTCGTCGAAAACATCGATCATGTAGCGGGGGCAAAATTCGGAATTCGCATAGGTTTTTAGCGAAACCGTATCGGAAATATCTTCGCGGAGCCCGATGTACTGCGCAATGTCAATCGCAAACGGATCGTCCGTAAAGGTACCTGTGACAATGAATCGATCTTGCATCCAAGAATCCTTTTTTGGGTATCCGAAAAGATAAAAAAGCTTTACCGCTTTGGCTAAGAGTTTTCGGAATGCGACTGCGGAATCCCGAACGCAAGACTGCCGTGAAGCTCCAAGCGGAGTCAAGGCGCTAATTTTCGCTAGCGGTCGTTCTATTTTTCAGATACAGCTCAAAGCATTCCTTTTGCGAAATCCGCCGGGCCGGAGGGTTCGACACGCAGTCCGTCTTGATTTCCACATCCTTGTTGAACTTGGTTTTCATAATCATTTCCCTGGTATCCGCATTGTAGTAATTGAACTGTCCATGCTTGCGATCCCCGGAACATTTTCCGGAAACGAGGAGATCCAGGTCGCCAAAAGCCTTCACTTTTGCGCCTTCAAAATTTCCGGACGACCGAACGGAGCAAATATTTTCATAGGAAACGTCGCCAGCGACTCCCGCCTCGGCGGTAACGTGACTCACTTTTCTGTGGCAAGCCAAAAGCATTGCACAAGCCGCTGCGAGAACCGCGAATTTTAACACTCTGGACTTCATATCATCTCCTTGGTTGATTTCATCAAAATTTAAAACACTTTCATCCGAAATGAAAGATCCGCCTATTCCATTCCGGAACATTTTTTCGTTCTGCTAAATATAACCAAAGCAAATCAGAAACAGATCGTCTGTTGACAGCTTTAATCATCATCCCGATAAGCTATTTTTCCTTTATGTTGCGCATCCTCTCTATCTTTGCGTTTGCTGCATTCCTTGTCGCCTGTTCCTCGCCGACGGTATCCGTTTCCGACGCCGATTCTTCATCGTCTGCAGGAAATCCCAAAATTTTGACCGAAGCCTTGATGGGAGCGATTTCCGAAACCGGCATTTACACGACCAGGGATTCCGTCGCCGCCTATCTCTGTAAATTCGAAAAACTGCCGTCCAATTATCGCGCTAAAGCTGAGGCAAAGGAACTTTATAACTCGTCCGGAAAAACTTTTTCCAAGTGGAATTTCAACCCGTGGGAAACCTTGGGCGTCATGGTCGGAGGCGATGCGTTTCAAAACAGTGACGCATTGCTACCTGAAAATTTCTACCGCGAATGCGACGTGGATTACAGCGCAGCGAACCGCGGGACAAAGCGTTTAGTTTATGCGGAATCGTGTCAAATCTTTTACACGGCAAATCACTACCAAAGCTTCATAAAAATTCACTAGAGCCTTAACCGTCACGCTTTTACCCAGTCCGCAATCTTTAAACCTTTCACCCGGGAAAATTCACCGACGTTGTGCGAGACCAGTTTGGCTCCCAGATACTTTGCCGTAGCCGCAATCAACAAATCATTCGCTCCGATTTTCTTTCCCGCAAGTTCCAAATCACTCCTGATTTCCGCATACACGGGCGTCATTACATCGGTAAAGCCGACAATTTCAAAAGGTTCCAAAAAACGCTCGACCTTTTTTAACGTCTGCTTTTTCGTCTGGCTTTTATAAGCGCCCAGTAAAAGCTCCGCCTTGACGATTGCAGAAATTTTAATTTCACTCGGAGAAACCGACAAAAACTTTTCGTAAACGGACCGATATTTTCCATTCAAAAAATAAACGCACGTGTTGGTATCCACGAGATATATCATATTTTTTCCCTTCTCTCAATCACCGGCTGTTCCGGTCTGCTAAGCAAATCTTCACTCACCGAGCCGAACAGTTCCGCCCATCCTTCCGGATAACTGGGTTTTACCCGAGCCATTATTTGCGACACAACCCATTTTGAAATGGATGTCTTTTGGGAACGCGCCCCATTTTCAACGATTGAAAGCTGTTCATCGGTCAAATAAAGCGAAAGTTGCGGCATAAAGAAACCTCCTCTATTTAATATACAATTTTTGAAAAACAAGTATATCCGCAAGTATATTACAAACGACAAAAGCCCCGCCGAGAAGCGGGACTTTTATCAGGAAAAGATTCCTTTACTTGAGAGAAATCGGGCAAGCCTTTGCATGCCAAATTTCGTCTGCGTATTGCTGGATGGTACGGTCCGAGCTGAACTTGCCCATGCGTGCCACGTTGAGAATCGCCATTTTTGCCCAAGCGTCCTTGTCCGCATACGCCTTCGCAACCTTTTCCTGGCATTCGATGTAGGAGCGGAAATCCGCCAGAAGCAGGAACGGGTCGCTAGAGAGCAGCTTATCGACAATCGGGCGGAACAGTTCCGGATGATCCGGGCTGAAGAATCCGCTGTTGACAAGGTCAAGAACACGGCGCAGGTCATCGTCCTTTTCGTAGTAGTCGCGCGGACGGTAACCCTTGGCGAGAAGCTCCTGCACTTCTTCGACCGTGAGACCGAAGAGGAAGAAGTTTTCCTTGCCGATAACCTCGAGCATTT
Source organism: Alistipes onderdonkii (assembly GCA_963656065.1). Lineage (GTDB taxonomy): Bacteria > Fibrobacterota > Fibrobacteria > Fibrobacterales > Fibrobacteraceae > Hallerella. Next base: position 146,953 of record CAVKGV010000002.1, on the reverse strand, counting down.
CGACATTCGCGCCGTCGAGCGTACCGATGGTCAGCGCACCGTTCATCGCGAACTTCATGTTGCCCGTGCCGGACGCTTCCGTTCCCGCGGTGGAAATCTGTTCGGAAAGGTCCGCCGCCGGAATAATCTTTTCGGCAAAGCTCACGCGGTAATTCTCGAGGAACACCATCTGGAGCTTTCCCTTGCAAGCCGGATCGCTGTCGATGATCGCGCTCACCGCATTTGCGAGACGGATGATCTGCTTCGCCATCCAATAGCCCGGAGCCGCCTTTCCGCCGATCATGATGGTCCGCGGAGTCACCTTCTTGCCGTCCTTGATCTGCAGGTAGAGATGAATCGCGTGGAGAATGTTCAAAAGCTGGCGCTTGTATTCGTGGATGCGCTTCACCTGCACATCGAACAGCGTATCGACATTCACATCGACATTTTGCGTGCGCTTGAGGTAGGCGGCGAGACGCTTCTTGTTTTCGAGCTTGACCGCCATGAATTCCTTGCGGAACTTCGCATCGCTTGCAAACTTTTCGAGCTTTTTAATCTCATCAAAATTCTTGACCCAGCCGTCGCCGATTTTCGAAGAGACAAGTTCGGACATCGCCGGATCAGCCTTGCGCACCCAGCGACGCGGCGTGACACCGTTCGTTTTGTTGTTGAACTTTTCGGGCCAGAACTCGTAGAAGTCCTTGAAAAGGCTCGTCTTGAGCAGGTCGCTGTGCAGAGCCGCAACACCGTTCACGAACGAAGAGCCGACGATCGAGAGATACGCCATGCGAATCATCTTTTCGTTGCCTTCCTGGATGAGCGACATCCGGGTGAGGCGCGCCGTATCGCCGGGCCACTTGAGGGCGACCTTCGCGAGGAAGCGGGCGTTGATTTCAAAGATTATTTGGAGATGACGCGGCAGGAGCTTTTCAAAGAAGCTGACCGGCCACTTCTCGAGAGCTTCCGGCATAAGCGTGTGGTTCGTGTAGGCAAACGTGCGGGTCGTAATGTCCCACGCCTCGTTCCATTCGAGATTTTCCTCGTCGAGAAGAATCCGCATGAGTTCCGCAATCGAAATCGCCGGATGCGTATCGTTCAGCTGGATAGCGACGCGTTCCGGGAAAAGCTTCCAATCGCCGTCGTGGAGCTTCTTGAAGCGGCGGACAATATCCTGGAGAGACGCCGAGCAGAGGAAGTATTGCTGCTTCAGGCGTAGAATCTTTCCATTCACCGATGTATCGTTCGGGTAGAGGACCTTCGAAATCGTCTCGGAAAGTTCCATGTCCTGGACAGCCGCCAGGTAGTCGCCGTTGTTGAAGTAGGCAAGTCCGAACTCGTCCGCGCTCTGGGCGCTCCAAAGGCGGAGGTTGTTCACCGTGTTGTTCCGGTAGCCGGGAATCGGCGTGTCGTAGGGAAGCGCGAGGACATAGTCCTTCGTTTCCCAGCGGTTGCGGAGCTTTCCCTTTTCATCGGTCCACGTGACAACATAACCGCCGAACGGAACCTTGATGGAATTTGCCGGACGGGCGATTTCCCACGGATTCGGGAGGCGGAGCCAGTTGTCGGGAAGTTCTTCCTGTTGGCCGTCCTTGATCTTCTGGTTGAACATGCCGTATTCGTAGCGGATGCCCATACCCGTTGCCGGGAGTTCGAGCGTCGCCATCGAATCGAGGAAGCAAGCCGCCAAGCGACCAAGCCCACCATTGCCAAGACCCGCATCGACTTCTTCTTCGCGGAGCTCTTCGAGCGTCATGCCCAACTCGGAAACGGCTTCTTCGACAGCCTTTTCCACGTCCAGGTTTAGGACGGAGTTTCCGAGCGTGCGGCCGATCAAAAATTCAAGCGAAAGGTAATAGACGCGCTTCACGTCCTTGTCGTAGTATGTCTCCTGGGTCTTGATCCAGCGATCGATCAGACGATCGCGGACAGCATACGCCACAGCCAGGAATTTTTCATGGCGCGTCACCGTGTGTTCGTCACGAGCAAGCGTGTGATGAATGTGGTCGTCGAAGGCCTTCTTAAAAGCTTGGACGGTGTTTTCCAGAACGTCGGAATGCGACTTGGATTGTTCTTTTTTCGGAGCCATTTTATCGCCTGTAAAAAGTGGAACGTTAAAGTTTTGGGAAAAACCTAGCAAAAATTTTCGCGCCAAAAATCCGAGTCAAAAAGTTTAAAGTCCATCGGACCGCCCCCTGGAGTGTAAATTCATCTTTACAAAGCGTTTCAAGAGGCCGATTTTTGAATTTAAATATGTACATGAATACCTAAAGGTATTCATGTACATTCTTAAATTTTAAACTTTGACAAATTTTGTCGTTCAACAGAAATTAGATTTTCTATACCTTGCCTTTCGTTTCCCGATTGGCTAGATTGCGGGCAAAAAGGAGAATGCTCATGGCAAATTCAAATCATCGATACAAAGAAACCTTCCCGTCGTTTCCGGGCGAATATCAGCGAAACGAACAAGACCGCATAAAATTTTTACCCTACAAAGAACTGCAAAAGACCTGTAGGGCAATCGACAAAGGAAACAAAGACCCGAATAAAACCTACACAGCCTGCACCAAACAATACTTTTTGAACTGTAAAGATACAGATGATTCCCGACCATCGTCTGTTACGTATTTTCTCAAAGACATTGACAAAGACCCAGAGTTTTTCGAAAACATTCGCTCGCACGAAGATGAGCACCAGCGGGCTATTTACGCCAATGATCTTGTGCGCTGTCACGGAGGAAGTTCGGACCTCGCTAAAAAATACAAGAAGACATCAAAGAGTTGGTCTTCCAGATGGACGAGCAAGAATATGTTGAAATCGACCGTCACGGGAACCGTACGTTCAAAAGGAGCTTTGACATGCAACAAAAACTCGAAGAATTACTCGATAGATATTCAGATGCCATACAGCAAAAATCTATTGGAAAGAATGCGAGCGAGTTTTTAAAAAACATCCAGGAGTGCACATTTTGAAACGGTTTCTTCTTTTTCTTTTCATGGGCACGAGCTTCGTTTTGGCAGAAAATTTCAACAAAGAAGAATTGACCCAAGAATGCATGTACATTCTAGACAACTTTGGCGTTGCAGATACATTCTTTACATCAAAGGAGTGCAAAAACATCATCGCCGAAATCGAAGACGAGCTGCACTATGGCGACAGTCTCTATCCAATCGAGCAGTACGGCAAATGCATCGCCCCGACGATTAAATTCATCATCAAGGATACAGCCTATTATCAAAAAATTTATTATAAAGATTTCGCCATCGAATCGATTGCGACACGGGATTCGGTCAATAAAGAATTCAGGGGGAAAATAATAGACGACTGCGTAAAACAGAACTCTTCCCCAGACGGTAGCGATACCGCCCATTTCAGAAACCTCTGCCAACGGGCGACAAATAAGTTGCTGCGACGTCAAAAAGCACGTCCACACAAACAAGGGGACGAACTCCCAATCATTTTGGCAAAGCCTTCCGACAAAAAATTGACCAAAGAATGCATGTCCATGCTAGACGAATTCGGCGTTGCGGATACGTACTTCACATCGAAGGCGTGCAAAAGCATTATCCTCGAGATCGAAGACGAGCTGCACTATGGCGACAGTCTCTATCCAATCGAGCTATACAACGGATGTGTGACATTCCTAAAAGACAATCATGGAATCACAGATACTGTCACAATTCAAAAAGTTTGTCCAAAAGTCGCTGAAGTAATGGTGAACGAGAGGGACTCGCTTGAAAAAGAGAGCAGAAAAAAATTGATGGATCTCTGCTTGATGCTGAAATTCTCTTTTGGCGCGAGCGACGACTCCGCACATTACAGGAAAATTTGCGAAAGATCGACCAACAAATCATTGCGACACCAAAAGGCCCGACCGCACAGGCAATAGGATTTTTTGCGCACATGGAAAAAGTCAAAACGACATTTTCGGTTCTTTTCATTGTCAGTTTCTGTCACTTTCTCAACGATACGATCCAGTCGATGCTGCCCGCCATCTATCCGATGATCAAATCGGATTTCGGGCTTTCCTTTTCGCAAATCGGGCTTATCACGCTTGCGCTGCAAATCACGTCATCTATCGTCCAGCCGCTCATCGGCCTCTATGCGGACAAACATCACCATTCCTGGCAACTCGCCGTCGGGATGCTCTTTACGCTGTCCGGGATCGCATTGCTTTCCATCGCGTCCAACTTTTGGATGATTCTCGTCGCAGTGTCGCTGTTCGGTTGCGGCTCCTCCATTTTCCATCCGCAGGGTTCGCAGGCGGCACAGCTTGCTTCCGGTGGGAGAAAGGGGCTCGCCCAGGGAATTTTCCAGGTCGGAGGAAATGCAGGTTTTGCGCTCGGGCCGCTTCTCGCGGGAATCATCATTTTGCCGCACGGGATCCGGTCCATCCGCTGGTTCGGAGTTCTCGCCGTCCTATGCGCCATTCTACTCTCATACGTCGGATGGTGGCACGTCAAGGAGCTCAAAAACTTCGCAAAGAAAATCCGGGAACGCTGGGAAATCGCCGAAAACGTTTCACGTCGAAAAATCCACTTTTTCGTTTTCATCCTGTTCATGCTGATGTTTTCCAAGAATTTCTATTCCGCGAGCATGACGAATTATTTCACCTTTTTTCTCATCGATAAGTTTCATATCACGGTCAGGCTTTCCCAAATCTGCCTTTTCGTCTTTTTGGCTTCGCAGGCGATAGGAACGGTCGTAGGCGGGATTATAGGCGACAGGTTCGGAAGGAAGCCCGTCATCTGGTTTTCGATTCTCGGAGCGGCGCCTTTCACCATGGCACTTCCCTACGTCGATAGCTTTGCGGGAACCATAACGCTTTCCATCGTGATCGGGTTAATCATATCGTCCGCGTTCCCTGCGATTCTTGTCTTTGCCACGGATCTCTTGCCGAATCACACGGGAATCGTCGCCGGAATTTTCTACGGGCTTTCGTTCGGACTCGGCGGACTGGGAAGCAGCTTTTTCGGATGGCTTGCGGACAGGACAAGCGTCCAGTTCATTTTCCAGGTCAGCACGCTCCTTCCGCTTTTCGGAATCATCGCCGTATTCCTGCCCAAGATGGAGAGACGTCGCCCGGAAATTCCCTCCGAAAAACAATAATTTTTACTACCGGAAGCGCAGATAGTTCACGGCGAATTTCAGCACTTCGAGCGGCATCTTTAAAAACGCCACAGCGTGCTGGTCTCCGTCAAGATAGGCCTTGATGATTTTATATAGGCGAATCTGGTCTTCCCGACTTCTCGAAGTCAAAAAACGGCGGAATTTCATGATTTGCTGGTGCTTCTTCCCGAATTTCTGCATGCAGAGTTTTTCATACAGGTGCAGGTATTCCTCGGAAAGGTTTCCCAGGCGAAGCCCCATCCCGACGACATTTGCCGCAAGAAGACCACTGCGCATCGCCGTCGCGATTCCACCGCCAGTCAGCGGATTCGTATGGTGCGCGGCATCCCCTACGAGCAGAAGATTGTCCTTGACCGTGTGTTCCAAGTTGCCTGAAACGGGAACGAGCCCGCCGACTACATGATGTTCCACGACCTTGGCGTCCGGAAAAAGCCGATGCAGCCAGTCAAACGCAACCTCTTCGATGCACTTATCCTTTACGTCCGAAACGAGGAAGCCCGCACCGAAATTCGTCACGTCGCTCTTGACTTTCGGAAAGCTCCAGATGTAGCCGTTATTGATGTAATCGGCTCCCTGCCAGAATGTGAGATAGTCGGATTTCGTCAAGAGGCCTTCGACCTGGATATCGACGCCCGTGCATGTCGTTCCGGGTCTTTGGAGGGTGTCTAGCCCGACCATCCGACCGATACGGCTTTCCACTCCGTCCGCCGCGATGACCATTTTCGCCCGAACCGTTTCCGTTCCCCGAACCGTTTCAACGGAAACATTCCGAAAACCGTTTTCCGCGTTTCCCACGGCAGAAGCCCGCGCAAAAGTTTCGACTTCCGCACCGTCTTCTTCCGCCAAACGGGCGAGATGCGGGTCGAATTTTTCGCGGTTGAGCATTACGCCGACACCGGGCATTTTACAGTCGAGTTCGATTCCGCCGGGGCCATAGACATAAAGCCCGTTCAGTTCCGTTTCGATGCAGTCCAAGTCAATCGGGCCGAATTCTTCCTGGAGCCTGTCGAGCTTTGTGCTCGCCTCGCCGCAGCGTACGGGAAATCCGATTTTTTCGCGTTTTTCAATCAGCAGGACAGAAAAACCCTGTTTCGCCAAATTTCTCGCCGCGACGCTTCCGCCGGGACCGGCACCGATAACCAGGACATCGTATTCCGTTCGCTTCACTTTTCGACCTCCTCGATTTTCAAGGCTCCCGCCGGGCAGGCGCGGACACAAAGGCCGCAACGGATGCACTTCGCCGAATCGATTTGCAAGTCTAGCCCATACATGTCTAACGCCATTTTCGGACAGACACCGACACAGCCCGCACATTCCAGGCACGTTTCACGAAGATGCACCAACTTTTTCATATATGGGTAAATATAGAAATAACTTAAACGTCCTCACAACCCACCCTAAATTCACGATTTATTTTTTACAACTTCTGATTCCTATCATTTTTCAAATTTAGTATATTACGCACCAATATGAAAAACACAAACAGAGATTCTCTCGATTTTGGGAAAATGAACATCCCCCAACTTTTCGTTAAGCTGTTCATTCCAACTCTCATCGGCATGATCTTCATGACTGTTTTCAACATCGTCGATGGAATTTTCGTCGGAAAGGGGATTTCGAGCGATGCCCTGGCCGCGGTAAACATCTCCGCTCCGGTATTCCTTTTTTCGACGGCGGCAAGCCTGATGTTCGCAAGCGGAGTGAGCATTGTCGCGGCGGAGCATCTCGCCAAGGGAAACGTGAAAGCGGCAAACATCAACGTCACGCAATCCATGATTGTTCCGCTTTTCCTGATGCTCATCCTCTCCGCGATAATCTTTTTCTTCCCGGACCAGTTAAACACTCTCTTCGGAGGTTCCGAAATTTTACTGCCTTATGTCCGGGACTATCTGCGCGGCATTTTCCTGTTCCCCGTTCTCGGCGTATTCCTCATGGTAGGCTCATTCATCATCCGACTAGACGGCGCACCTAAAGTCGCAATGTCAGTAAACATCGTATCCGCCATTTCGAATATTTTCCTTGACTGGCTCTTCATCTTTCCGCTAGGGAAAGGCATCTGGGGCGCAGCCGTCGCCACGATTATTTCCGAAGCAATCGGAGCGGTCATCGTCATGACCTATCTCCTGAAATTTTCCAAGACCCTGCATTTCTACCGGCTGAAGATTTCCACGACAAGCCTCTACCTCACACTACGAAATTCCTACTATATGATGAAGCTCGGATTCCCGACATTCATCGGGGAAGTCGCCATCGCAGCGACGATTATTGTCGGAAACTACATGTTTATCCAGTACCTGCACGAAGACGGCGTCGCCGCGTTCAGCGTCGCCTGTTACCTCTTTCCGCTGATTTTCATTTTCGGGAACGCAATCGCCCAGAGCCAGCTTCCGATTTTAAGCTACAACAACGGAATCGGCAACAAGGAACGCATCAAGGCGACAATCAAAATTTCGGTCAAGGCTGCGGCTTTTCTCGGAATCTTGATAAGCATCGGCTGCTCTCTTTTCTGCGACCCGCTGATGACGCTCTTTCTCAACCGCGGCACGCACCCTCACGCAATCGCAATGGAAGGCTTTCCCTACTTCGCAACGGGATTCGTCTTCATATCCCTGAACCTCGTCGGCATCGGCATTTACCAGGGTCTTTCAAAAGCGAATACGGCAATCGTCTTCATGTTTCTCCGCGGAATCGTCCTCGTCATCCCGAGCTTTCTCATTCTGCCCAAAATTCTCGGAACGCGTGGACTCTGGCTTGCGCTACCTGTCGCCGAAACGCTCACGCTTCTCCTGATGATAATCTATTCTTTTGCTAAGATGCGAAGCATCCGACAGGAAAGAATCGGTTAGATTGCGGTTTTCAGCAGATTTCTTTATACATTGTGAAAAGAGAAGCGAACTTGTAATCGCTTCCAAGGAGACAACTATGGAATTGAAAGGATCCAAGACGGAAAAGAACCTGTGGGCGGCATTCGCCGGAGAGTCCCAGGCGCGGAACAAATACACCTACTATGCGTCCAAGGCAAAAAAGGAAGGTTTTGTCCAGATAGCCAGCATTTTCGAAGAAACCGCCGGCAACGAAAAGGAACATGCCAAAATCTGGTTTAAATATTTGATGGGCGGAGAGATCAAGGACACCGCGGCAAATTTAAAGGATGCGGCGGACGGCGAAAACTTTGAATGGACGGACATGTATGAACGCATGGCGAAGGAAGCCCGCGAAGAGGGTTTCCACGAAATTGCGGCGAAGTTCGCCATGGTCGGCAAAATAGAAAAGGAACACGAGGAACGCTACCGCAAGCTCCTGAAGAACGTCGAAGAAGGTCTGGTATTTTCCCGCGACGGTGACTGCATTTGGCAATGTTCAAACTGCGGCCATATCGTCATCGGCAAGAAGGCTCCCGGCATGTGCCCGGTCTGCGGACACCCGCAAAGCTATTTCGAAATCAAGAAAGAAAATTTCTAGAATTTTCAAAAAAGGAAAAGCCGCGGTCAAAAGACTGCGGTTTTTTTGATGCGAAAAATTGGCGGATAGCTTTAAGCCATCGGCTAGTTCCAACCTTTACTTATTCTTCAGCAGGTCGCGAATTTCGGTAAGGAGAACTTCTTCCTTCGACGGGGCCGGCGGCGCGGGAGGCTCGGCCGGAGCTTCTTCCTGCTTCCGCATATTCTGCATAAACCCCAAGAATTTCTTCATCACCAGAAACACGACAATCGCGACAATCAGAAAATCGACAACTCCGCCGATGAAACTTCCGTATGGAATCGTCACGCCGGCTTCCGTCGTGTAGGCAAGCGACTTGAGACCTTCGCCGGCATCCTTTGCGCCGCCCATCGCGATGAGAGCGGTCACGCCGGGCATCACGATATCGTTCACAAACGACGTAACGATCTTTCCAAAGGCCCCGCCGATGATCACACCTATTGCCATATCGACAATGTTGCCCTTGAACGCAAACGCCTTGAATTCTTCAATGAGGCTTGTCGCCTTTCCTTTAATGCCCATACCGGACTCCTTTGTGAATTTTCAAACAAGAATAAAATTTTTAAGGCAAATTGGCACGATTGCTATCTTTGGACTATGTTTTGGGTCACACTCGCACTAGGCTCCGCCCTGTTCTTGGGCTTTTACGACATAGCCAAAAAGAAAGCGCTCACCGGAAACGCAGTTTTGCCGGTTCTCTTCTTCGTGAGCCTCACCTGCGCCGCGCTCCTTTCTCCCGCCTACTTTCTAGGATTTCTCCCCGCACTTTCCGCAAGCGAGCATCTGAAACTTCTCCTCAAGGCCGCCATCGTCACCACGAGCTGGGTCTTCACGTTTCACGCCGTTTCGAGGCTTCCGCTGAGCATCACTGCTCCCGTCCGGGCGAGCGCACCGATATTCACCATCGCCATGGCCGTAGCCTTCATGGGTGAACGCCCGAGCGCCATCGAATGGCTGGGAATCGGTATTTCCCTCCTCGGATACCTGGCAATGAGTTTCGCTTCGCGCAAGGAAACCGGACATTTCTTCACGAACATCTGGATTCTTTCGATGTTCTTCGGGACATTTCTCGGATCGGTCAGCGGCATCTATGACAAATATCTCTTGCAGCGCGAGCATCTAGACCCGCTAGCCATCCAGTTTTTCTACAACATCTACATGGCGGCGCTCCAAGGCATTCTCATTCTCGGACAATGTCTTGTCAAAAAAGGAAGCCCATCCAAGCTCCGTTTCCAGTTTCGCCCCGTCATTCTCGCCGTAGGAATCTTTCTCGTCGCCGCGGACAGATTCTACTTTCTCGCGGTCCACGATCCCGACGCCCTCATTTCGGTCGTCACCATCATCCGGCGTTCCAACGTCCTCATCAGCTTTCTCGGCGGGCTTTTCTTCTTTCACGAAAGACGTTCCGCACTCAAGAATTTATCGATGGCGGGAATTCTCATCGGGCTCTTTTGCTTTGCGATGAACTGATTCCTACGATCCGAACATCTTCGACAGAAAATCCTTGGCGTCTTCGCACGTGACGACATCCTTCCCGAAAAGGCGCACCAACCGCGCCACGGAAGCGTCGCCTTCCCGCTCAAAGACGACGACTTTTCGTATCCGGTCCCGGTGCTTGAGGAGGAACGGAAAACTGTTTCCGTCCGTCTGCGGAAAGCCGTAGCCGATGACAAAGATTTCGTCCGCTCCGGAAAGATAGTAGTCCGCCTTCGCCCAGATGACATTGAAAAGGCTTCCCTTTAAAAAAGATTCCTTGGCGTGGGCCATCGGAATAAAAATCGGATTGTCCTTTTCATACATCGGAAAGCTGCGGTCACCTCGTTCGACACGACAGACATTCTTCAGGTCAAACTCCTCGCCGGCGCCCTTGACCGAATACCAATTCAATGAACCGTGCAATTTCAAGAGATCGACAGTCCGCGACCGATTTCCGCTCGCCGCCGAGCGATCCGCTCGTTCCATGTTCACCCCGTAATCGACTTCCGTCGTCTGGAACAGAAACGGATCCTGCCTAATCTGGTCCTCGATGAGCGTATCGTAATTAAACGAGAGAATCAGATTGTCGCGCTGCGGGCATTTGCAGTCGTTCGAAACGGACACCAGAAACTTCGATAGCAGGGAAGAAGCCCGGAGCGTAAGCGGGGAAGTCCGCCGCATGGACATCGCAATGAAGCGCAAGAGTTCAAACCGGAGTTCCGCATTGCGGAGGCGGTCCGCTTCACTCGGAAAAATCTGGGCCGCGAGGATATGCGTCGCAACCGATTCCATTTTCAGGTATTCCGGCTCGTCGCGGCAAAGCTCGCGAAGCCAGTAGCAGTAATTCCGCAGAGCGAGACATTCCTCCCCGATACCGCAAGGAATCCGCGCATCCAAATCCTTCAGCGTCGGCATCTCGGGGCAAAAGGATTTACTGAAACCAGAACCCACCAAAAAGATTCGATGATAGTTGTCCGCAGAACCCAGAATGTCACCCCGGAAACAAGAAATTACTTTGCCGAAGCCTGTTCGCGGCGTTGCTGTTCCACGAACATCCGGGCCATTTCAATCCGATTTTCCTCGCGTTCCCGCTTCTTCGTCTCGGATTTGCAATCAACGCATTTTGTCGCCGTCGGGACAGCTTCTAAGCGAGCCTTCGGAATCAGCTTATGGCAAACCTTGCAAACGCCGTAAGTTCCGTCCTCAATCCGCTGGAGCGCTTCTTCCAGATAGACAAGATATTTCCCATCGCGGGCGGCAAGATCGAAGTTCGTTTCAAGGGAATTGTAATCCGAAGCGACATCGGCTAGGTGCGTAGCGTATCCCGCGGTTTCTCCGCCCTGGTCCCGCTGTCCGTGGAACGACTCGTTGCCGGCAACAGTCCCCTGTGCATTTACCAGCTGACGACGACGTTCGAGAAGCAAAGCCTTGAAATAGTCCAAGTCCTTTTGGCTCATCTTTACTTGCTTTTTTTCGGCCATACCGATTTCCTCGCTAAGGGCGCCCTTAATTGGACGCTTTCGCCCCTTAAAGTATTCTTTTTTATCCGAATCAGACAATATTTTGTAAAAAAAATTTCCAAGGAAAACGCCAGGAAAAAATCAAGCCTGATTTCGGTTTCCCGAGATAAAATCCGCTCCCCAGAGAAGCTCGATAGACTGTCCCGGCGACAGTTCTATCAGTTCACGGTGATGGTTCAGCACATCGGGTTCGGAAGTCATCGGTTCGAGCGCGACAGAATCATTATCCGGAGGCGTGTAAACCTGGATGCCGCGCCAAAGCCCCCTGCCCGTCTTTTGCCAGACATCGAGGCGGTTTCCGCTTTCCGCATCGGACAGGGAGACGGTTTCCCGGTCAGAAGATTCCGCGTCAAAGGCAAAATAATCATTGATGAACGTTTCGCCGAGCGGAACCTTTCCATCAAAGCGATATTCCTCTTCGAGGCGGCCCGTGGGAATGTCCGCCGAATCGAGAACCGCCCGATGGCACTTCGGCAGGGAAAGCGCAAGCGAGCCGCGTTTTTTTCCGAGCGTAAAATAGGGATGAAATCCTTCCGCATAGGGGAGCGTATCCTTGCCCGTATTTTCCACGACAGACTTCACGGAAAAGGATTTTCCGTCAAACGAATAAATATTCGTTAATTTGTATGTAAACGGAAAGCCCGAGTTCCCGTAAAAATCCCGCACAAGAGAAAGCGTTGCCGCATTTCCATCAGAAGAAAAGCTTTTCAAGCGCCAAGGGACCACGTTCAAAAAACCGTGCAGCGCGTGGGGCGCCCAGCTCACGTTGTTAACCAGCCGATACGACTTGCCGTTCCATTTCCATTCCGCATTTGCCGTGCGGCCGGGAAAAGGCGAGAGGCAAACACCCGCATTCGTATCCGCATAAATCTTTCGGAAAGTTTCCGCATCGCGGTAGCCGTAGAGCAGGTCGAGCGTCCCGCCGCAAGAGGGAATCCGCCAAGCGTTCAGCCCAGCGCCAAATCCCGCAAGAATTTCCAGTTCGCAGCCGTCTGCGTGGATGATGTATCGGTCTGCGGTTCCAAGCGGTTTCGATTCAAGGGAAAAATGCATTTCAAATTCTCCGGTTTACCCAATATAGAATGTTGGCGCGCAGAAGGAAACCCGGCAACCGTCAATACCCGGCGAGCAGATAGGTGCACAGGCTAAAGTCCTGCGTTGTCGATTTTGGCGATATATTGTAAAATTTCAACAGATGATAGATTTTGGAAGCCTTGATGCCGAAGTTTACGTTTTGTGAGCCTTCCACCGTCAAAATGGAAGTTGCAAGACCGATGATTTTTCCGTTGGAAACTATCGGACCTCCCGAATTTCCATGCTGTACCGCGGCATCGATCTGGAAAGTCGATTGGTCTCCACGATACCCGTTCTTTCCCGAAACGATTCCCTTCGTCACCTTTAAGTCGGACCCCTGGTATTCAATCTGCGGATATCCGAATACCAAAATATCCGAACCCAGCACGGGTTCCTTTGTGGAAAGCGGACAAGCGTTCAATTTCGCTCCTTTTACCCGGATAATCGCCAAGTCCAAAATATCGTCCGATAGTTCTCCTACCAGTTCATAGCCGTCGTTCTCCACTTCTTTTCCGTCGAGATAAATCCCCATTTTGGACATTTCCTTGGTGACGTGGGCGTTCGTAATCAATATATCCGGGGCGATGGCGACAGAACTTCCCGACACCATCGACCCATTTGCACTCGACTGTACAAGTTCATCCGGCAATGTATCCTTCATCATGCTGATTTTCATGATTCCACCCAAAACCACGTTAAAATAATCGGCGCCAATCGCCACCGTCACAACATTTCCGTCCTTATCTTTTCCCGAATACAGCAAAACTTTTGCGCTATCGCTATTCTTTACGTCTTGTACTTCCGAAACAGTGATCGTGTACAAAGTATCGATATAAAGATAAAGATTCTTGTATTTATACGCCGTTCTCAAGAAAAAATTTTTTGGCGCGTCGTAATTATAGTAGGAACATCTGCTGTCATAGCGTTCCGAATTTTCGTTGTAATAACAAATCGAGGACGAAAGAATCGGATATTTTCGCGTTCCAAAATCCCGAGAAGCCAAACTTTTATGCTCAGAAGAATTGTCAGAAAAATACATTCCCCAGCCATGCATCCTCAGAAAATTGAAATAATTCGGCCCGGCGACGAACATGTAATTCTGCCCTCCCGAACGACCGGTAAGGACAATAATTTCCTCGTTGTCCCTGTTGTAGTCCGTTTCTATCGTATTTAGTTCTATCCGGTAAGTCGTCTCCTTGTTCAAAAAGACAAAGAGCAGCGAATCGTCCGTCAATGTGACCCGGAGCGAACCGCTTTTCCAGACGGGTTCCTCCCCATCGCAATATTTGTCAAGATACGGTTTATATTGACAATAGGTATATTGGGTGTAATTCAAATCAAAGTTCTCGGAAAATCCCCAGGAACACAGAATAAGCAGAAATAACAACAATTGCTTCATAAAATCTTCACCCTTGCTGTTTTTAAATATAGCATAAAAGCCTTTCGTCGTTCAACCAGAAAGATAAACGCTCCCGGCAAATCTTTAAATGCCTAATTTTATATTTTGAGTTCAAAAGGAGATTTTCCATGAGAAAAGATTTTGGTTCCAAGGCAATCATCACTCCGCTTCCGGTACTCATCATTGCGACTTACGACGAAGACGGAACGCCGAACGCGATGAACGCGGCCTGGGGAGGGCAAAGGGAAGAAGACCAGATTGCCATCTGCCTCGGGACAAGCCACAGGACGACGGAAAACATCAAGAAACGCAAAGCCTTTACCGTGAGTTTCGGTACGCGGAAAACGGCGACCGTCTCGGACTTTTTCGGTATCGTCAGCGGGAACAAGCTTCCCGGCAAAGTGGAAAAATCCGGGTTGCATGTGGTGAAAAGTGCCCACGTTGACGCTCCGATGTTCGAAGAATATCCGCTCACGCTTGAATGTAAGCTCATCGAATGCAGCGCAGACATGGACGGCAGCACGTACATCGTCGGACAAGTCGTAAACACAAGCGCAGACGAAACGGTCCTCGACGAGAAGGGAAAAGTCGATTTAGGAAAGGTCGAACCGATTTCCTACGACTCATCGGCACACGCCTACCGCGTCCTCGGCGAAAAAGTCGGCAAGGCGTTCAGCGACGGAAAGACCCTGCTGGGATAAATTTTCTGTTTGCAAAAAAAACACCCTCTTTTCAGAGGGCGTTTTTTTTACGTTCAAAGATTATTTAACGATTAATTTATGCTGTGAATTAGCGTTCTGCTTTTTGGTGAACTTGAACGTGAGAATTCCGTTTTCCAAGAAGGCTTCGGCGGAATCGGGATTGATTTCCTCGGCCAACTTGAACGAACGTTCGTAATGCATCTCCGACGAGGCGCTCTTGCGGGTCGCCTTGATGCTCAGCGTATCGCCTTCGACATTCACATCGATATCGCTTTTCTTGACACCGGGCAGTTCCACTTCGAGCGTGTAAATTCCGCCTTTCTCGGAAACTGACGACCGCGGCATGCAGGAACCGCAAGCCTTGACATCGTCATTCAACGTGTCGAAGAGATTGCTCAGTCCAAAAACGGGAACCATTTCGTGATACATATTTTACTCCTTTTGTTAAAATTTTTACCTTATTTGATCACCAGTTTATGGGCGGTTGCCGACGCTTTCTTTCCGAGCTTGACACCCAGAACGCCATTTTCGAAAGTTACTTCGGCAGCTTCGGCATCGAGATCCTTGGCAATCTTGAAAGCACGCTCATAGCGCATCTCGGCCGTTGCCGTCTTGCGGGTTGCCTTGATGCTCAGCGTATCGTTTTCGACGTGGACTTCAACGTCCTCTTTTTTCACGCCCGGCAAATCTACTTCCAGGATATATCCGCCATCCTTTTCGGCGACGGCGGCGCGAGGCGTATAGGCGGCATCTTTATTGGAAGCTTCATGGAAAGAATCAAACCAGTCGTCCAATCCGAAGAAGCGGGCAGGAATCATTTGCGTGTTATACATCATATTGAATCTCCTTTTTTAACTTTTTCTACTCACCTTTTAGCAAAACCCATGCCATTGTTTTCTTTGCGAAAAAGGAAAATTTTCCGGCAACGCCATTTCAAAAAGAAACAAAAGGTTTTAAAACGAAATTTTGGGGAGATTCGTTTTGAAATATCGAGCTTTTATTCAACAGAAAGCAGGATTTCTTCGGACGTCATCCCAAAATGTTTTTTGAGCGAAGAATCTGTGCCCAAGCTTTTTAAATCAAGGAGACAATCCCGGAATTCCCGGAAAGGATCCGCCGATTTGGAATTTTTAAGCAGAACTTGCACCATCCGCTCCGAATACCAATAGAGGATTTCTGCGTCGGAACGGTTTTCCCGGTTAATAAACGGCTCGGTCAGTTCACGAATCGTCGGCAAATTTCCGGGCGGTTTTTCTTTTCCCGAACGAGACGCATCAATCACCTGGGCGATTCCTTCATTCAGCCAAGTGGGAATTTTCGCCCGCGTCATCGCTCGCACAAAAGCATGCGTGAGCTCATGAAAAAGCATCGGCCGGTATATATTTCTATGATGCATCATCCCGACGGGGACCCGGATTTTTCCGTCAAAGACGGCTCCGACCCAATCAGGACGCGGACCGATTCCCTGGTATTCTGAATTTCGATAGAGCACCGCGCTAAATTTGTCCTCGGGATAGAAGTGGAACAGCCCACCGAGAGAATCGTAGGCGACTTCCAGAACAGAAAGGACTTCCATCACGTCTTCCCGCGAAAATTTTCCTTCCAGTTCCAGCCGGAAATGTCCCGAATTTTCGATGCCGAGTTCACGCATTTCGCGAAGCAGCATCGCGGACTTTTGGGAGAGAAACTCCAAATCGGGATGGTGAAATTTTAGGCCGGCAATATACTCCATACATTTTTCATAACGTTCCTCTTCAAAGAGTATCCCGGCAAGATGAAGTTGCAGATTGGTATCATTCGGCGTTTTTTCAAGAAGGCGGCGAACATTTTTCTCCGCACATTTCCATTCCCGGGAATCCAGGCATTCTTGCGTTTCGAAAACAAGACGGTTGTACTCTTCGATGGCGCGCCTTTCCGCAAGGTATCCGCGCAATTTTTGTCCGCAAAACAGGACAAGCAAAACGCATACAAATCCGACAGCTATTTTTTTCACGATAAAATTTAGCCCAAAAGTTGTTTGATTTTTTCATTCCAACCATCGGTATGTTCCGATAGCAGAAGTTTTCCCTTTTCGCAGAGGACAAGGAAACAGTCTTCCTCGACGACTTCGAAATCGGAACCTCCATTATAGACATTTGCCACCCCGAAATTTTCCCTGTCACGGCAAAGAACCACTTTGCAGCGAAACTCGGCGGAAAGCTCCAGAGCCTTTCTTTTAAGGATTTCATCAGAAGCATCTTCCACCGAAATGGATACCGGGGGATTTTTCAATATGCGGCAGATAACGCTGACTTCTTCTTGCATTTACAGAACTTCGCGAATCGCCTTCGCCAGTTGATCCGCACAGGAAGTCGTTTTTCCATTGCAGATATTTCCTTCCAGGATATCGGCGATTTCCTTCATATTTTTTCCTTCGCAAAGTTTTCCGATGGCTTTCAAGTTTCCGTTGCATCCTCCGACGAACTTCAAATTGAACATTTTTCCATCTTTATAGTAAAAAGAGATATGCTTGGCGCAAACGCCGCACGGATTGAATTCTTTTTTCTGCATACGGACAATTTAAAAATTCTAATTTGATTTAGCGATGTTTTTTCGAGTTCACATATTGCAAAAATTTTTGTATGCGGTCCTAAAAATTTCAGACTGGAAGAAAAGCGTTTTCTGGAAAAACCTGGATTACATTTATCCCGAAATGAGTTTTCGCCAAAAGGAAAACTTTCGCAATCGATTGCTGAAAAATCTTTCGCAGGATGCCTCCGAATTTTTGACAAGAAGCTGGATCTATTCGAAAGAAGATTCCCGATTTTCCATTGATGAAAAAAGTCTTCCCGTTTTGGAAAAGATGAAGCAGGGCGGGCTGATGCTTACGGCTCACTTTGGAAATTATGAAGCGATAGGTCCCTGGTTAGTCAGGCTGGAAATTCCTCTTTTGGCAAGCTACGCAAAACTCAAACCGGAATTTTTAGACAGATGGATCTATTCAAAATATCGTTCGATCGACAATTACAATTATTCACTTTTTATAAACAATCCCAGACAAATTCTAAAATTCCTCGATGAAAAAAAACTTTTCTGTCTAATCGCCGACCAGGATTCTAGAAATTCTCATTTCACATTTGGGAATCTACTCGGAAAACCTGTCCATTGCAATCCGATTCCTGCCTTTATTTTAAAATATCGACCAAAAACGCCAATCTACATTTGCTGGATAGAATCCGATTCAAAAACAAAAACTTTATTTGCGAGAAATATCCAGGCTTCAAACGGGGAAGAAGTTTTTTCAAGTTTTCATACATGGCTTGAAGAAAAAATCAATTTATCCCCAGAAAGATGGTACGGTTGGATTCATCGGCGATACTTATCCACAGGACATTGAAATTCAGAATGTTTCACGTGAAACATTTATTCTACAGAAATTTTATCGGCAAAATTTTCATATCATATTTTATAAACTATTTTGCAGGAGGCGGAAAGAGCTTGAACTATTGCAAGCATAGGATTATCGAAAGACAAACTCACAAAAGTCATGGAGAAGCTATTTGCCTCGCTGCTGGAGCGTTCCAACAAACTTCTCTTGCGCAAAATCTTGGTACGGAAATGTTTCAATTTGGAAAATTTTGAGAAGGGCGCATGATTCCACACGCCCCTCTCTTCGGTTTGTTCGCCTGTACGCTAGATTTGGAATGTTACTTAATGCTAATTTTTATTTTTTTGAAGCCGCTCCTAGATTCAAATAAATCGTATAACTTCCAGAATACCTCCCATGCCTGGTGTCTATTTAAGACAATCTTCTTGTTGTGGTCATAGACAGACTTATCGTTAGCAATTTCAGTAGTGTTTTCTGTTGCGATGTCAGTAAGTTTTTTCATTTAGAACTCCTTTTAGTTTGATTTTCTGCCATTCATTTGGCAGAAATTTTTGCACAATACTATCATGAGTAGCATTGCACAAGCATTCAGAATTCCATGAAAAAAAATAGATTGCTAAAAAATAAAGAGTTCTTGGCAAGCCGAAGATATCTGCCATAAAAACCCGTGAGACAAAATATAAAAAAAAAAACACACTCTGTCAAGTATAATTACCAAGACTAAAAAAAAATTCATTGCTTTTGAAAGTTGAAAACAGACTACTTAAGAGCATAAGAGCAAAAAAAAATAGGACGCTTGTTTCTGCTATTTCTTTGAACTTAATTCCGATAGTGTTGTTCATGCAAACCCAATGCAATACCGCTTTAAGTGAAAGTGGAACTTTTTCGGGAATGTATGAAAAAGTGAGATTGCGCTTTCCAACAGAAGCTTACAGATTACCAATGTTTCTATAAACGATAAATCAAAGAACCATCAAAAGCGTTCCAAGACCTATCAAACAGCAACCAATCAAAGATTTCAAAGTAACCGTTTCATGCAAAAATATAAAGGCAAGGATAATCGTAATGATAACGCTCATCTTGTCAATCGGAACCACCTTCGAAGCTTCCCCCAATTGAAGAGCTTTATAATAACACAACCAGGAAGCTCCTGTGGCAAGTCCAGACAAAATCAAAAATAGCCAACTTTTTTTTGAAATTTCCAAAATTCCGCCACCAGAATGAGTCACAAAAACCATCAACCAAGACATTCCCAAGACAACAACAGTTCTAATCGCCGTAGCCAAATTAGAATTGACATTTTCTATTCCCACTTTGGCTAAAATCGAGGTCAAAGCGGCAAACAGAGAAGACAACACCGCAAATAAAATCCACATGGGTAAAAATATAGCAAATAGGAAACCAAACACAGTTAAAATTTCAAAAATTTCATTCTCTCAAAATTTTAAATTTTCAAAATGTTTCACGTGAAACATTCCTTTTTTTTTACCATTACAAATCCATCGAAGATTCCGATCAAAATCAAACAACTTTCTTTTTCATTCAATCAAATAAAATTCCAAAACACTTCATTTTAAAGCGAAACCATTTCCTCGGATGACAATTTCAACCAAACCTACATTTATTCACATTTTATCCAATACAATCTTTATCTAGACTGTTTTATTTTTAGATAAATATTCTAAATTGTTTCACGTGAAACATTATCAAGATTCTCTACAAGAAAAACTCTTTCTGGACTTTCTCTCCGCAAACGAAATTTCTTTGCCGGACGAAACACTTGAAAAGCTTTTTTCCTACGTTGAATTGGTTATTAGTGGAAACGAATCAACAAATCTAATTTCACGAAACGACATATCAAAATTTTTAACAAGACACATCGCCGATTCCCTGTATCCTTACATCGTCCTTTCTAAACAAAACTATCTAAAAAAAGGAATGGTTTGGGCCGATATGGGATCCGGAGGAGGATGTCCCGTATTTCCGCTTGCCATTGCATGTCCAGAAATAAACTTTTACGCATCGGAACCTCGTCACAAAAGAGTTCTTTTTCTAGAAGAAGCTAAAAAAGCGTTAGACCTAAAAAATTTAAAAATCGTTGGAAAGCGTTTCGAAACTTCAAATATCTCGAATTGTGACATTATTTCTTGCCGAGCGCTCTCCCGGTTTGAAGCGGATTACGAAAGAGCTTTACCCGCTCTCAAAAAAAAC
Source organism: Alistipes onderdonkii (assembly GCA_963656065.1). GTDB lineage: Bacteria > Fibrobacterota > Fibrobacteria > Fibrobacterales > Fibrobacteraceae > Hallerella. Next base: position 126,619 of record CAVKGV010000002.1, on the reverse strand, counting down.
GGCCTTTTCATTACTTTCAAAAGCAAGGAAATTTCCCAGGAGCTTAAAAACATTCAAAATATTCATTTGATCGATTACAAGCTTCCCAACGAAACTCAAGACTACTCATTAGTGATTAAAGGAATCTATGGGTAAAATAATCGCAATCTGCAACCAAAAAGGCGGCGTCGGAAAAACGACCACAGCGATTAACCTCGCCGCTAATTTTGCCGCCTTAGAAAAGAAAACATTATTGATTGATATGGACCCGCAAGGCAACGCTTCACAGGGTTTGGGATATCTGGAAACGCAAGAAGAAGACATCCACGAAGCGTTAGATTTAGCGGAAAGCCCAGACGCCATTAACAGCGAAGCTTTGCAAAAGTTCATTTTAAAAACAGAACTGGACTATTTAAAAGTCATCACGTCTGGACCGGACCTTTCCGTGATGGAACTGGAACTTGTCAATTCGATGAGCAGGGAACATCGCTTAGACCGGATAACATCTGTACTCAAAAAAGAATTTGACTTCATCATCATCGATTCACCTCCCAGCTTGAATCTTTTGACACTGAATGTTCTAACGGCAGCGGACAGCGTCCTTATTCCGGTCCAATGCGAATATTACGCATTGCAAGGTCTCGCAGAACTTTTCAACACGATTCGTCTCGTCCAAAAAAATCTCAACAGCCGCCTGAACATAGAAGGCGCACTTCTCACAATGTATGATGCAAGGCTCAGCCTTTCGCGTCAGGTTGCCGAAGAAGTCAGAAATGTCATTTCGGAGCGAGTCTTTAAAATCATGATTCCGAGAAACGTCAAACTCAGCGAAGCGCCCTCACACGGAAAACCCGTCATCCTCTATGACGTAAAAAGTACCGGAGCGCAAGCCTACATGAAACTCGCAGAAGAAATCATCAATGGGGTAAAATAGTCATGGGAAAAAAATCAATGGCACTCGGTCAGGGCTTGAATTCCATCATGCAAATTCATGGAAACAGCGAACCGAACGAAATTCATCAGGACGAAAACGGAAATACAGTTAGAATTGAAAAAATCAGTCTAGACTTGATCGACCCGAACCCTTACCAGCCGAGAAAGGAATTTAGCGAAGAGGAACTGCGGGAACTTGCCGATACAATCCGGGAACAGGGACTGATCCAGCCGATTACCGTTCGAAAATTCAATGGACGCTATCAAATCGTAAGCGGCGAACGGCGTACACGGGCGGCAAGGCTCGCCGGACTTTCCACGATAGACGCCTATATCCACGACCTTCTTTCCGACAAACAGATGGCGGAATGGTCGCTCATCGAAAACATCCAGCGTGTGGATCTGAACGCCATTGAAGTCGCCAAGTCCTATGAACAACTGATCAATCATTACGGCTACACGCATGACGATCTTTCGAAAAGCGTCGGAAAGTCCAGGTCGGCAATTACCAATTCTCTACGACTTTTAAAATTGCCGGAACAGGTTCAAACCTGGATTATGGAAGGAAAACTTTCCCAAAGTGCGGCGCGCTCCCTGCTCAGCCCGGAAATTTCGGATCCGGAAGCCGTAGCGCGAGACATCATCGAAAAAGGGATGAACGTTCGGCAAGTCGAAAACCTGGCGAAAGAAAACAAGAAAAAAGAATCCAGCTTTTCCGAACCCCAGGACAAACCTCTAGATCCGAACATCGTCGAGTTTCTCCGGAAAATGGAAGAGTTTTTGGGCACGAGCGTCAAACTGCAAAAATCGAACGAAGACGCTTCCAAGGGAAAGCTCATTATCGATTACTATTCCTTTGAAGATTTGACCCGCATCCAAGAAAAAATAGAAGGAATGAATTGAAAAACCGTTACCATATAGTCCAGATTATTCCATCGGACGCAGGAAAAACAATTTCCTTCAAGCTTCATGCCTTTACATGGAAGTTGTTTGGATTCCTGATTTTCGTCATATTCCTTCTAGGCGGATTCTTCATCTATAAACTCGCCACGCTCAACGCCATCATCCTCAGTTCACGAGAAATTCAGGCGCAGAACGAACTTCTGCTTCAAAAACAAAAAGAATATGAACTGTTCTTTTCCGAATTGGATTCCATTTCCACGATGGAACGGCAGATAAAAAACATTCTCGGAACTTTTTACGAGACGGATTCGACAAAACTTTCCGCTGTCATCGAAAAGAACCGATTTGACTTCGCCCCGCTCGCAAAAAACCGTTTCAACGCAGAACTCACCGGTTACTCGGAACAGGAAAAGAGGCAAAACTGGAACCAGATTCCCAGCATCATCCCGACAATCGGTATTATCAGCAAACAATATTCAATCGAAGAAAACCATCTCGGCATAGACATTTCCGCAAAACTGGACGAACCTGTCTTTGCAACGGCGGAAGGAAAGGTCCTTTTTGTCTCAAAAATGAAAGACCGCGGACTGAACATGCAGATTGATCATGGAAACGGCTATGTTTCCAGCTACTCGCATCTTCAAAAAACATATGTCAAGAAAAATGCGATGGTGAAAAAAGGCGAAGCGATTGGAACGGTCGGTTCGTCAGGAAATTCCACGGGCCCGCATATCCACTATGAAATATTAAAGGACAACGAGCCTATCGACCCAGAACTTTTCATCGAGGAATAAAATATGGCAAAAGAAAACGATAGCCAGTTCACACAGATAAGCCCATCCATGAACATCACGGGAGATCTTTCCGGTTCAAGCGACTTACGCGTTGCCGGAAAGATTAAGGGAAATATATCCACCACCGGAGATATCGTAGTAGAAAATTCCGGCTATATTGAAGGAACCATCAAAACAAAAAACGCGACGATTGCCGGCAATGTTTCCGGAGACATCGAATGCAGCGAAAAACTGGTCCTGGAATCAAAATCGCTTATCATCGGAAATATCAAGACAAAGTTGCTTGTCATCGAATGCGGAGCAAGGTTAAAAGGAAATTGCGAAGTATCGGTAGAAAACAAGGAAACCAAGAAGCCTTGACGGCTTCTTTTTTTATGCACAGCTCTCTTTAAATATTTCCCTTATTTATATAAAAGAGAATGAAAATGATCGTTGGGATTTGTGGAAAGATTGGGAAGTTTGGCATGTAACTGGTTGATTTTTAACAAGATGTAAAAACAGTGGACAAGTTTTTATTTTTGATAAGTTTCTTGCTTATCCACAGGATTTAACGTTGAAAACTTTTTCCCTTGGACTTTTCAATATCTGTGAAGATAAAACCCACAAAAGAGCGTTGAAAGCTGCTTTTCAATACCTTATCCCATCCACATGTTAATAAAATTGTTGAATTGACGGCTATCACATTGAGTTTTAAAGAGTTAAAAAGGATTTAAAAAAGTGGGGACTTTATTTAGATTTGGAGCATGGGACTGGAAAACGCATCTTTTCGGATAGGACAGATTTCCGACATCCATCTTGTCACCGGAAGACCCGAAAAGGACGGATTGAATTCCGTTGAATGTTTTGAACGCACGCTCTTCGATGCGAAGAAGCAGAATCTCGACCTTCTTGTATTTAGCGGAGATTTGACCGAGGACAGCTTTAAGGAAGAATACGAACTATTCTTTCGAATGTTGGAAGCTTACGATGGACCTTGGTGCGCGATTCCCGGGAACCATGACAAGTCCGGAGATTTGGTGAAGTATTCTCCCATTCCTTTAACGTTTGAAGCGGGTGAAGTTTTTTACAAGCGGACGGTGAAAGGATTTTCCTTTTTCTTTCTTGACAGTTCTACGGGGACGATTTCTAGAAGGCAGCAGGAATGGTTGAAGATGGAAGCGTCAAAGGAGGCGGGAGAGGTTTTCCTTTTTGTGCACCATCCGCCTTGCCTTTGCGGACATCTTTTTATGGATTCGCGCTATGCGCTGAAAAACTTAAAAGAAGTCGGCGAGACGCTTGACTGCATCGGGAATCTCCATTCTATTTTTGTCGGCCATTACCATTCCGGAATGACGATCGATCGCGGTGCGGGACAGACGGTCTATGTCACGCCGTCAACGCAGATGCAGCTGGATCCCGATTCTTCCGAATTTCGCATTTTAAGCAGGGTTCCGGGTTGGCGCCTTATCGAATATTCAAACGGAAAGCTTTTCACCGAACTTCGCTTTCTGGGATAAAATTTGATTTATTTTAACAATCGCCCTTGATTATTTTTTGAAATTTATTTAAATTGGGTTCACCTGGCGGTTTAGCTCAGTCGGTAGAGCAACGGAATCATAATCCGTGTGTCTGTGGTTCGACCCCACAAACCGCTATTATCTCTTATGGAAGGAGCCACAATTGAAACAAAAGTTCTTCACATTTGTATTCGCGGTGGCTTCCTTTTTTGTTTTTATAGGATGCGGAGCGAATCAATCGGAATCTCTTACGCCGTCCCTTCCGCAGCAGGATGCGAAAAGGCAGGTCGCTCCGATTTCGGCTGCCAAGTTTGTCGCTCCGAATACAAGCGTTATCGATGAGAAAAAGGCGAGCCAATATTTGAATGCGTCTGCCGCGCTTGTCATGCTCGGGGAAGAGTGGTCGCTGAAAATCGAGCAGGCCCAGGGAGACGAGAAAATCCTGATTCTTCAGAATTACGAAAAGGCGAAGGAACAAGTCTGCGTCCGTGTAGGACTTTCGGGACTTGACGAATACAGATGGATAACGAATGTCGCCCTGAAAGATTCCGGAAATGTCGAAGTTTTCGCAAAAGTCGGCATCAAGGCGAATTGATTGTTTTTTAATATTTAATCGAGAAAGTCGCACCATAAGGCGTCTTTTTTGTTTTCTGACAAGACTGAATTTATTTTACGTTAAAAATTAGCGCTTTTATTTTTAAATTTTTAAAATAAAAAAAAACGCCGTCTTTTAAACGACGTTTTATAATGCAGATTTTGGATTAGATTTTTCCGAAAGCTTGCGTCAAATCGGCAATGAGGTCGTCTGCGTTTTCGATGCCCACGGAAAGACGGATCAGGTCAGGCCGGATTCCGTTTGCGATAAGCTGCTCGTCGGTCAGCTGGCGGTGCGTGTGGCTTGCCGGATGAAGGACGCAGGAACGCGCGTCGGCGACGTGGGTGACTATCGCTATCAGTTTGAGAGAATCCATGAATTTAATTGATTCTTCCCTGCCGCCTTTGATACCGAAAGCGAGCACGCCGCAGGGGATTCCGCCTTTGAATTGCTTCTTGGCTAGTTCGTGGTACTTGTCCGATTCGAGACCGCCGAAATTGACCCAGGCGACTTTCGGATGGTTCTGGAGAAACTTGGCGATTTTTAAAGCGTTTTCGCAGTGCTTCGGCATCCGAAGGGCGAGCGTTTCGAGACCCACGTTCAAGAGGAAGGCGTTTGCCGGCGACTGGATGCTCCCGAAGTCGCGCATCAGTTGGGCGGTCGCCTTGACGATGTAGCCTTTCTTTCCAAAAGCCTTGCTGTAAGCGAGTCCGTGATAGGAGGGATCAGGTTCCGTAAGTCCCGGGAATTTATCGTGGTGCGCTTCCCAGTCGAAGTTTCCGCTGTCGATGATTGCACCGCCGACTGTCATCGCATGGCCGTCCATATATTTTGTCGTCGAATGGGTAACGATGTCCGCGCCGAGTTCAAACGGACGGCAGAGAACCGGCGTGGCGAACGTGTTATCAATGATGAATGGGACGCCGTGTCTGTGGGCGATGTTAGCGAATTTTTTGATATCCGTGATGCGACATGTCGGGTTGGCGATTGTTTCCCCGAAGAAAGCTTTTGTGTTCGGACGGAACGCCTTGTCGATTTCCTCTTCGCTTGCGTCCGGATCGACAAATGTACATTCGATGCCGAGCTTTTTCATAGTAACGGCAAAGAGGTTATAAGTGCCGCCGTAAATCGCCGAGGAGCTGACAAAATGGTCGCCCGATTCGCAGATGTTGAAGATGGCGAAAAAGTTGGCAGCCTGTCCGGAGCTGGTGAGCATTCCGGCGATTCCGCCTTCGAGTTCCGTTATCTTTTGGGCGACAGCGTCGTTCGTCGGATTCTGGAGGCGCGTGTAGAAATAGCCGTCCGCCTTGAGATCGAACAGATCCGCCATCTGGGCGCTTGTATCGTACTTAAAAGTCGTGCTCTGGTAAATGGGGAGGATTCTGGATTCGCCTTTTTTGGGAGACCATCCGGCTTGGACGCACAGTGTTTCGTTATCGAGCTTTTGCATTTTGTTCCTTTTGCGTAAATGTAAATTTATGCATAAAAAATAATTATTCTTGGAAGAATAGACAAATTTTTTTTCTGAAATTTTAGGGGGAAATATCCTTGAGTCCGTATTTTGTGCTGCGTCCTTTTCCGCTTGATTTGATTAATACACCTTTTTGTACGAGATTGTTCAAGTCCCGCAGTGCGGAGTCGTGGGAAATCTTTGAAATTTCAGCCCATTGCGAGGAAGATATTTTTTGCCCGGGCTTTTCCCTTAGATGGCGGACTAGATTCTGTTCGCGATCCGTCAGGGAAATTTTTCCGAGGAAAATTTCCTGCCTTGCCGCCTCAAAGCGTTCCGCCCATTCTGCCTTTGCTGTTTCCAGAGCCGCTTCAATCTTGGAGAGAAACCACAGAATCCATTCCGTGATGTCCCCGTTTGACCGTTCCGCCATGGAGAGCGCTTCGAAGTAACCGCTTTTATCCTTGAGTATTTCTTCGTTAAGGGAAAAAAATCTTTGGGAAGAATTTTCGCTTCGGGATATCATCATGTCGCAGAGGAGCCGCGAAAGAATTCCGTTTCCCGATGAGAATGGACGGATGGTTCCGAACCAGAAATGGACGATACCCGCCTTGAAAATTCCATCAAGCTGGGATTCGTTGAAAAAAGTGAAAAATTTTTCCATTTCTTGCGGGATCCTTTCCCAGGAAACTCCGCGGAATCCATGGAACGCTTCGATTTGTGGAGAATCTAGCGTTTCGCGGTAATGCCCGCCGTTATTGATGATTGCCGCATGGAGGGAAAGCAGACGTTTTTCGTTCATCGGCGAGGAAAAGTTCCGAAGCGCCGGGTAGATGACTTGGGGGATTTCTTCCCGGTCCGCAATTTTAAAGAGGGCGTTTAGGTCGCGGGATTTGACGGATTCCAGAAACGAGGGATCCTTTGCGAAAGAGATCTTTCCCTGCAAGGTTCCCTGCAAAAAGCGGATGCGGCAGAGCGGATCGAGAATCGCCGTTCGGGAATAGCGGAAGTTTGTCCAGTCGGGGTATTGGTGAATAAAGAGCATTTCAATTTCAATTTAAATAATTAACGCAAAATATGCGTAGAAATCTTGAGAAAGAGAAAAATTTTTAATGGGCGAATAATTTAGATAGGGAGAGAAATTTTGGAATTTTATTAGAAATGGAAATCCTTTATCGATTGAAAAACTGTTGATTTTCAATAAATTACGACTAATTAACGCAAAATATGCGTTGAATGAGATACTTTTAAATATTGATTACCTTTGTGGGTTGGAATTTTCCAAGACAAATCTATCTTTGCGTTTAAATGAAATCCCGCTCGCCGGGAAAAGGAATATAAAATGTACTATCCTTCGGTTAAAGTTCTCGACTGCACCATCCGCGATGGTGGACTTGTAAACAAGCACGATTTCAGCCTGGAATTTGTCCGTCGCCTTTACCAGCTCCTGACGGCTGCGGGTGTCGATTACATGGAAATGGGTTACAAGAATTCTCCGGAACTTTTCAACCCGAAGGAATACGGACCGTGGAAATTTTGCGAAGACGATTTGCTGTGGAAAGTTCGCGACGGTATCGATAGTCCTGTGAAGCTCGCTGTGATGGCGGATGTCGGGCGTGTGAATATGAAGGCTATCAAGCCGGCATCCGAATCCCCGTATCAGATGGTTCGCGTGGCAAGTTACGTGAAAAACATCGACAAGGGAATCGATTTGGTGAACACTTTCCACGATTTGGGATTTGAAACGACCCTGAATATCATGGCGGTGAGCCGTGACCGCGGCCCAGAACTCGACGAAGCCTTGGACCAGGTGGAGCATGAATGCAAGGCGGACGTTCTCTATCTCGTGGACTCGTTCGGCTACTTCTACCAGGAAGACATCGACCAATGCGTCAAGCGCTACCGGGATCATGTCAAGTCGAAAAAATTCGGCTTCCACGGCCACAACAACCAGCAGCTCGCTTTCAGCAACACGATCCAGGCGGTAATCGATCATGTCGATTACTTGGATTGCACGGTGACCGGGATGGGCCGCGGCGCGGGAAACTGCACGACGGAACTTCTTTTGAGCTTCCTTAAAAATCCGAAATTCGACGTTCGTCCGGTGCTCGAAGCGATTACCGAACTGTTCGTTCCGCTTCGCCAGAAGTACGAATGGGGCTACATCATTCCGCAGATGATTACCGGTTCGATGAACCTGCACCCGTCCGCGGCAATCGAATTCCGCAAGACGCCGGAAAAGGATCAGTATCGCAAGTTCTACGAGATGATGGTGAACGAGATAAACCTTTAATTGTTTCGCTTGCCTAGGTTTTGAAAGCGCGCTCGGCGGTTCTGTCGGCGCGTTTTTTTTTGATGATTTTTCATCTTTGTTTTCTGGTCCTTTTTTCTATTTTCTTGTGTATCTAATTTCCAACGATTCCAATACTTTGGAGTCGAATTCCACCATATTCATCTTTTGATACCTGATGGTAGATAATGGAAACTTGATTTTTATTATTTGATGCCGACAATGCGATTGAACTTGCCAAGACTATACTCAGAGCATCCGTATGAAATTCCTCACTTTCGATGAGCGACAAACGGAGTGTGTTTATTTTTGTATCATCAGTCCCTTGAATCGTTTCAAAGCGAGTATTCAAAAGAGATTGGCATGTTGAATCAGAACCCAGATAAAAAGAAACGACATTTTGTTCACCGTTCACATCAAAACCAAGATGACAGACAAAACCCGTCTGTGTACAGGAACCCTCTGGAATTCCTTTCCACGAACCTTTTATATTGCAGATTTCCGCCGACCATAAAGGGCAAAGGAAAGTAAAAAAGAGCAGGGATAAAGTTAATTTATTCATAAAGGATCTCATTTCTTGAGATGACATTCAACTTCCGCATTTCGAATCACTATAGAAGAAGCATTTCCAAAATAATGCGTTCCATTTACTTTATACGGAATTGCACTTTTTCGAGAATTAATGCGTCTAGCAACATTTGGAATTCCAACAGGGCAGCCACCTACAAAACGGGCATATTCTTTTTCTTGCAAATTTGAAAATGTTTTCAAGAAATCCAAAGAAGTTATGTTCAACGAATCGATTTGCCGATACAGACAGTTTTCCAATATATAGAAAGACGATACTCCACAGCCATAATTATCGCTATATTGCTGATAAAAGTCTTCGTCGCACAGGCAACTATTGACAATCACGAAATTGCAATAAGCAAAATAGCTTGAATTTTTTCGATAAATAAAATCAAGCGACAAACCGATTTCATCAACACCAAAATTTTGGAATTCTTCTAGTGGCGGACGCTTCCGCATCCATTCCAGTAAATTGTATTCATGGTGCAAGGAATCAAATGGAAGCAACGTAAAATCGGATAGGCTTACAACATTTTTTCGAAAAACTTCTTTACTCAAAGAATCTTCAACCTCCCAATAATTAGAAATCCAGAAAGAATCAGGCACAGACATAATATCATCATTTATTTTTATAAGAAATTTTCGAGCCTTTGCATCTCCAATGAAATAAGCTCCTTTTTGTTCACTGGGAGAAATCCAAGCGAAATTCTGTTTGCAAATCGTATCCGGGCCTATGCAAGCCGGGCTTTGCAACAAATTTTCGGCGAACCAAGAATAGGCGTTGTCATCCGTCACCATCCAAGATTCCCAAGAATCCGCAAAAAGATTTGCAACTAAAATAAAAAAAAGCAAAACAATTTTTTTCATGGAATCTCCTTTGTTTTTCGGATCGCATCAAAAGGCAAACGAAGAAGAGAAATTGGAATTCGTTCAATTTTTGAAACGGCGAATCCCCAACCTTGATGCTCGTCGTTATCGCTTTTCAGCAAAACTTTCAGAATGTTGGATTTAATTTGAATTCTCTTGCCGGCAAGCTCATTACCGGTATAAGAACCAATTTTTCTTTTTTCCCCATCATACAAACAAATAGTATCGCCGGCACCTACAAAAGTTCGTTTGTCAAAAAATACATAGGATACAAGATTTTTCCCTAACGGATATTCACACAACAATTCACTTTGTGGAGTGTATGGATGGGATATTTGACATTCAGAATTACTCAACGGATAATCGCTTACCAATGAAGCAATCTGTTCTGTTTTTGATTCGTCGTTTCCAAATACAATATTTTTTCCCATAACCACAACCTGCCAAAGCCCCGCTTCTGGCGATTCCACATCGACAACTTCAACATTATTTAAATGATCAAAGCACTCGTAATCTAATGAATTGTTCTTACCGCAATCCCGATACGCATTCTTAACACTTGCCTCTCTTATATTTTCTAGACCGGATTTACGAGCGGCATCTTCAATTACCAAACCCGATATATCTATATTATCCGTGGGAAGAGGTTCCAATTTCCAAGGGAAATAGAGTTTTCCCGACGGAGATATTAAATACAAATCTAAATCGTTAACTAGTTTAGGAGATAAATACATTTTTCGATTTGCATTTTGGGACAGTCCGGGAGCATCATCCCATACAAGTGTTTGGCGGATTTTTGGCATTCCTGCGGGCACATTAAAAGTCCAACGCGTTTCTTTGCCATTTCCTAAACTAAACTCTCGAATGCGGCGGAACTCCTTTTTTGCAGAATCATAATCGTTGATTATATCCAAAGCAGATTTTGCATCAACACTCCCCCAACCTGTGGCAAAATCGGGACCTTTTCCATAGGGCGTATAATAAATGGTTCCATCATGCATTGCTGCCGTGATATCAGGATTACTATCAAAATGGGCTTCATCGGAATCTTCCATATCGCTCGCAGAATGAATAAGAATCGCCTTAACCGTTGAATTACGCAAAGATTTTTCCATCAAGGACTTTCCAGTCAATATAGAGAACCGCTGATACATTAAAGCGGCTATTCCAGAAACATACGGAGCAGACATGGAAGTCCCTGCCATTTCCCTATAACAAGAGCCACCTTTTTCATCACAGGGAACGCTCGAAAAAACGCCTAAATCATATACAAGATTAAGTTGAATGTTTTTTGTGTTTACAGACAAGCCGTCCCAAGTAAAAGAGGTTTTTGAATAATCTAAAGAGAATGAATCTTTTTCATTTGCAAAATTCATTAAAAATGCCTTATTTATATTTCCAAAATAAAGAACGGATTTTATCAAAGGCTTCACCAAATTTCCAGAAACATATTTAGCTTCAACTACAATCGAATCGCCTTTTTCAACATAAATACTATCTTTCCCATCAAAATCAACGATTTTCCAATTATAAAAAGACTCCGACGGGCGATTTCCGAATTCATCCAAAATTCTATCTTCGACAATTTGAAAGATGTTTTCATTTTTTTCTTGAAAGATTTTAAAACCTGCTGACGCATAATACCCACTCGGTTTCCAATTTTTCAAATCAAATGCCATATTAAATTTTAATTTTTTAGTTTTCCCGTCATAAACTTGAATTCTCTTTAAGTTTATACGCAACGGATTTTCGGCAGAAAAAGAATATTGAACACTAGACCCTGGAGCCATTACATCAGGCTTAATCCGTCCATCCCAAGTCGGCCCCATACTAGAATGCGATTCACGCAATCCTGTAAAGCTAGAAAAGTTTCCAACTGTGATAGAATTTTTCGAATTAGCCAAAATGGAATGATAACCTATATTTTTGCCGTATTGATGTACCGTCCCGCCATTATTTCCCGCAGCATATACCGATGTTTTTGACAAAGAATCGTTGGTTGAATCCGCATTCTTCCAGTTTTCAAACAAGTTTTTATCTGTAAAGTACGCATTGCTACAATAAAAGCCTACAGGTCCTGGATCAATATGGGAATGATTGACAACGTTTCCTATTTGGTTCTCTATGCTCATTATATCCGAATAAAACAAAACTTTCGGAGCTACCCCTCGATACTCGAAATTTTCCTTATAGGGACCTTTTTTTTCCGGATTCCAACCATTCCCACCAATAATCCCGGCAACATGCGTACCATGTTCCCCAAAATGTTCCTGCCCTTCTTTATATATTCTCGGCTTAATTCCATTTTGAGAAAACTCATTAAAAGAAGCATGTCCATAATAAATACCTTGATCGTAGACACCAACAACAACATTTTTCCCTGTATATTCAGCATCCGAAAGCCAATCATCAGATGGTTGTGCAGCACTTAAGGCCTTTCGCCATAGCAAATCATTTTGCAAGGGAGATATATTTACAGCGTTACGTCCAGCATCGTTTGCCGATTTGCCTTCCCGCTTTATTTCTAAAAACTCTAAAAAACGATTACGTTCCAAACAACTAATAGAATTTTGTCTCAAAGATGCAAAAATAAGTCCCCGATCTAGTCGTAACCTTGTTATTTTACAAGCCTTTATGCTTTCTATGCAATTATTTATCGATATATCAGGCCAGCACTTAGCGACAATATCCAGCGAATCGACAAAATTTTCTGTAGAAAGGTTCAAATTCAAAGATGTTGTATCATCAACAGAAATTGCGTTATAAAATTTTGAAAGAATCGAATCCAATGTTTTTTTTTCGATAAGATCTGGAGTTGTCATCAAATAAAAATTTTTTTCCCGGTATCTCCCACCATTTAATACCGACATTTTTTTCATTTCCAGCAAAGTGCGTTCTTTTTTTGAAAGAGGCGAATTCTTTACTAACCAAAAGCGTCCAGGATGTACGACTTCAGAAGAATCTTCTTTATAAAAAGGAATGGCGATATTTTTCCTGTCTTGCCAAAGAACTACATTAGAAACGCTTTCCCCTGTTATCGGATTGCCTCCCCACAAAAGATTATTATCGGAATCATAAACCGCCATAAAGTAATGCAACTCTTTTTTTCCTTCTGCAAATTGGAACGACCAATCTTTCGAAAAATCTACTGAAGTCCAATTTTTGTTGTACATCCTAAAATGAATTTCAATAGAATCTTGAGCAAATAACAAGCCTTCTATTTTAAATGAAATCGTCAAATACGGATTGTTTTTTTTTACAAATGATTTTACTGGATACAAATAAGAATGATAATCAATCGCTATAGCCAACAAAGAATCTTTTCCCAATTCATTATTTGCAAAATAACGAATTTCTGGATTTAAAACAGGAAAAGACGAACCGTTTTTTAATATCAGTCGATATTCAACCCAGTTCCATTCCGCCCGATGCCTCTCGCTGAACAATTGAATCGCCGGAGACGAAGCCTCGACTTCCACCAACGAAACAACAAAAAAAAGCAAATAGATGATTTTTCGCAACAGATAATTCATCTCATCTAAATATATGTTTTTTTGTCATTACGTAATCAAATATTCGAGTATTTCAATACGAAAATTGAATTTAAGTAGTCAAGTAAATTTGTTTAACTTGCCAAGAAATATACTCTAGTGGGGCAAAAATTCAAGCCTTTTCTTGGTCGAAAATCCGCAAGTTAGAAACTTGATTGTTTATCGGGATTCTTTTGGAAACAAGATAAAAATCGGGCTGAATCTACGCTCTCGACTGCCTCGGGTTTCCAAAAATTCGACAGGAAATCTGGAATTGCGGTGGCCTTCGGATTCCTTGCCGACAGCGGTATGCATCGCTTCTTTATGCGATAACAAGGACGGTTGTTCTTCTCCTTTGCGGATCTTGCAGGTAGATTCATCGGTACGGGAAGAGTATAACTGGTTTGATTTTTGCCTTTCTGGAAATGAAACGGAGGAAATTGCGATTCCCGATTCCTCCTATTTAGAAAAGTATGGAAATTTTGTAGCGGAAACGAAGATTAACTGGTTCGTCTTTGACAGTAGCGTGACCATTGAAAGCAATTGCAAGAGGAAAGGTTGCTCCAAAGAAGATGTACTCCGCCAATTATTCAGCCGCCATTATCGGCTCTATTACAAATAACGGTGGAATGTGGCAAGTCGTTAAAACTTTTTGTTTGGCCGAGTTTTCGTAATCTGTTCGTCGGGATTTGCCGTCGCGTTTTCTAGTTTTGGGGATTATTTTAGGAACTTTATGAACGAAAAGGCGTATTTTCCGGCGATAGACGGGCTGCGGCTTCTGGCTTCGCTGAATATCGTGATGCTCCATCTGGCGTCGTCTTCGGCGCTTGGCTATATGTCTTCGCTTTCTTGGGTGTTTCCGGTCGTGACGGCTCCCGCATTTGCCGCCGGGCTTTTCTTTATCCTCGCGGGTTTCCTCTTTGCGTCGAAATTTAGCGATCCCGATAGAAGGCTTCCCGTCATCCCGTTTATGTTTGCGCGGATTTCGAAGCTTTACCGTTGCCATTTTGCGATGACCGTGCTGATGTTCGCCGCTCTGTATGTAAAGCTCGGCGGGTTTGACGGCATGTTCCACCCGGTCCGTTCGCTTTTGATGCACCTGTCGCTCACGTGGACATTTTTCCCGGAACTGGGGATGAAGCTGAACGAGCCGAGTTGGTCCCTGACGGCGTTTTTCATCTGTTACGCGATTACGCCGTTTTGCGCTCGGAAGCTTGCGAAAGTCGAAAAGAAAAGTTCGCTCTGGATTCTGTGCGCGCTTGTCTTTGTCCCGGGAATTCTCTGGGGAATTTTCTTTGCGTATGCCGGTGCGCTCGGGGAAATTCCGCTGCTCGGAAACTTTGCGAATTTTGATGTGCGCTATCGCTATTTCCACGTTTTTCCGTTTGTCCGGATTTTCGAGTATCTGTTCGGGATGATTCTCTTTCGGCTTTACAGGGTCGGTGCTTTTGATTTTTTGAAGAAGGATTACGTCTCCGGGATTTTGCAGGTCGTGCTGCTCGGCATTCTGTATGCGAGCCTTTTTTCGATGAAGTCGGGAAATGTCGCGTGGAATTTCATCTGCCATCATTCGGTTGCGGTCATGCTCTACGGCGGGCTGATTGTGAGCATCACGACTTCGAAGGGCTGGCTTTCAAAAGTCTTTTGCATTCCCATCGTGCGTTCGATTGGCCGCGCGTCGTTTTACCCCTATCTCATCCACTTGCCGCTGATTACGATTGCGTGGAGCTTCTGTAATATGAACCGCCCGCTTTCCACGGTGATTTTTTTGGTATTCATTTATACGGTGAGCACTCTTTACCAAAAGCACAAGGACCGCTTGCACCGTTTGAAAAAACAGGCCCATTCGCTGCCGCCACAAGGTTAGCCGATGAAGTGCCCGACTTTTTTCTTTCTTTTGTCCTGTGCGCTTCCGCTTTTTGCCGACTGCGTTTCGGGTGGTTCTGTTCCCGAAGAAGGACTCGTCGCTTATTATCCTTTTGACGGCGATGCGGTTTCGCGCTCTTCGGTGGCGGGAGTCGATGGAAAGGTTTACCGGGCGACGCTTGCGACGGATCGCTTTGGAAACCCCAATTCGGCGTATCATTTCGGCGGGAGCGATTCCGCCTACATCGAGATTCCCGATAGCGACATTTTTAGCATCGCAACGACCGGAGCCTTGACTGTTTCTGCGTGGATTTCACCGGATTCGTTGGATTTTGAAAAGACGGACGGCGGTTATGTCCACTGGATGGGAAAGGGCGAGTCGCAAGCGCATGAATGGGCTCTTCGGATGTACAATTTCCACTCGGAACGTCCCAATCGGATTTCGTCGTATGCGTTTAATTTGTCGGGAGGACTCGGCGCGGGAAGCTACGTGCAGGAAGAAGTCTTCCCCGGGGAATGGATTCACATCGTCGCGCGCTACGATATGGAAAGCAACACGATTACGATTTTCAAAAATGGCGAACGGAAGGATCAGGACTCGCTGTTTGACGATACGTACAAAGTAATTCCCGAAAACGGAAATGCTCCGGTCCGAATCGGGACGCGTTCTCTCTGGAGTTTTTTCCGGGGAAAAATCGACGATGTGCGCTTTTACAACCGGGCGATTTCCGATGAAGAAGTTCTGGCACTTTACCGGGAATGTCCCGACGAGGCAACGGCTTTACCTTTGAAGAAGAAGCCTTTCGGTTTGCGAAATCGCGCAGGGATTGTCGCTCGCGGCGGAAAGGTCTGCGCGTTCACGGGCGATTCCTTGGATTTCGGATTTTCGCTGAACGGTCAAAAGGGTCGGTGCGAGCGGTGATGCGCGTTGCTTCGATTGGAATTTTCTAGTTTTACGGGACAAAACTAAAAAGGAATTTGTCTTTTATGAGCATTATTGATTCGCTCCTACACAAGGTTTTTGGCACTCCGCACGAGCGCAAGGTGAAGTCGCTCCGCCCGATTATTGCGCAGATTCACGAGGCGCGCAAAGGTCTAGAAAGTCTAGACGACGGCGAACTTGCCGCAAAGTCTGCGGAATTCCGCGAATCCCTGAAAAATGGCAAGACGCTCGAAGACATCAAAGTGGAAGCGTTTGCCGTCTGCCAGGAAGCTTGCGACCGGCGTCTCGGAATGTTTAATATTTTCAAGCCGGAATACGAGTTCGATTTTTCGAGGCTCGGCGATGACACGGAAATCCTTTCGGCTGTCGATGCGGCGAAAGCGGATCTTGCGGCGTGGAAGCCCGAATGGGAAATTTTCATGCCGGCGAAGTTCTATGCAAAGATGCGCGAGCTTTATCCGGAATCCGTGAAGCCTTTCCGAATGCTCCCGTTTGACGTCCAGCTGATAGGCGGCCTTGTGCTGCATGAAGGCGCGATTGCCGAAATGGCGACAGGTGAAGGAAAGACGCTTGCCGCGGTCTGCCCGGTTTACCTGAACGGGCTTTCCGGAGAAGGCGTCCACGTGGTGACGGTGAACGATTATCTGGCGGGACGCGATGCGAAGCAGATGGGCTTTGTCTATAAGTTCCTCGGGCTTTCTGTCGGCCTGATTGTTCATGACCTGAGTGCGGAACAGCGGCGCGAAAGCTACAATTCCGATGTCACCTACGGAACGAACAACGAATTCGGGTTTGACTATCTCCGCGACAACATGGCGGTTGATCCGAAGGAAGTCGTGCAGCGCGAACCGAATTTCTGCATTGTCGATGAAGTGGACTCGATTCTTATCGACGAAGCCCGTACGCCGCTCATCATCAGCGGTCCTGCGGAAGATGCGACGGACAAATATACGAAGGCGAGCAATCTTGTTTCGCAGCTCGTCCGCGGCAAGGATTATACGGTCGATGAAAAGGACAAGCTCGCCCAGCTGACCGAGCGTGGGACGAACCGCGTCGAACAGCTCATGGGATTTACGAATCTTTACGGCGAACATGCGGAATGGGTGCATTTTATCAACCAGGCGCTCAAGGCCCACAACCTCTTCATCCGCGACAGGGACTATATCGTCCGCGACGGGGAAGTGGTCATCGTCGATGAAAACACGGGTCGCTTGATGGAAGGTCGCCGCTATTCCGAAGGCATCCACCAGTCTATCGAGGCGAAGGAAGGCGTGCAGATCCGCCGCGAGAACCAGACGCTTGCGACGATTACTTTCCAGAACTATTTCCGCATGTATAAAAAGCTCTCCGGTATGACCGGTACGGCTGAAACGGAAGCGACGGAATTCATCAAGATTTACAATATGAATACGTGGGTCATTCCCACGAACAAGCCCTGCATCCGCAAGGACATGCAGGACATGGTCTATAAGACCGAAGATGCCAAGTGGAAGGCGATTGTTGCGGAAATCAAGCGTCGCCACGAAAAGGGTCAGCCGCTTCTTGTCGGCACGGCTTCGGTGGAACGCTCCGAAAAGCTCCACAACCTGCTTGTCAAGGAAGGCATTCCCCATGACGTTCTGAATGCGAAAAATCACAGCCGCGAAGCGGAAATCATCCAGTTCGCGGGCTACAAGGGCAAGGTGACCGTCGCAACGAACATGGCGGGCCGCGGAACGGACATCGTTCTCGGACCGGGCGTCAAGGAACTCGGCGGTCTGCATGTCCTCGGAACGGAACGCCACGAAAGCCGCCGTATCGACAACCAGTTGCGCGGGCGTGCCGGTCGCCAGGGCGACCCGGGCTCGTCGCAGTATTTCCTTTCGCTCGACGACGATCTGATGCGCATCTTTGGCGGCAGCAACGTAAAGGCGCTGATGAACCGTTTTGGCGTTGGCGACGACGAGGTGATTACGCACCCGATCGTTTCCCGGTCGATTCGCGGGGCCCAGAAGCGCGTGGAAAACCAGAGTTTCGATACGCGTAAGTACCTCCTCGATTACGACAACGTGATGAACGAGCAGCGCAAGGTGATTTACGGTCTTCGCCGTCGCATCCTGAACGGGGGCGATGTCCGCAAGGATATTCTCGACAGAATCGAGGACGCCTGCGACATCAAGGTTTCGCAGTTCGTATCCAAGGATCGTTTTGCCGATGAATGGAACTGGGAAGGTCTCACGACGGCGCTCAAGCTCGGATTTGCCATCGAATACAACCCGAGTGAAGAAGAGCGCGGCAAGAAGAGCGCGGAACAGGTTCTCGACGAGGTCATTGAACTTTGCAAAAAGAAGTATGATAAGCTCGTGGAAGTGATTCCCGATGCGGATTTCCGAAACATCGAACGGCGGATACTTCTCTACACGATAGACCAGCATTGGAAAGAAAACCTTTACGCGATGGACCAGTTGAAGGATGCAATCCGCTTCCAGGGCTATGCGCAGAAGGATCCGCTGGTGATGTACAAGAACCAGGCGTTTACGACGTTCCAGACATGCCTCGAAAGCATTGCGACGATGACTGTCCAGAGAATCTTGAATATTCGGATCCAGCTGGCGAACGGCGTCTCGGTCGCTCCGGAACAGCTGCAGAAAATTCCGCGTCCGCAGGCTCCGCAGAAGACCGAAGAAAATTCGCAGGCCATTGAGGAAAGTTCTTCCGGTGCTGTGGAACAGGCTCCGCAGCCGGTGTCCAATGCCATCCCGAGTTCTGCGCTGCCGGGGACGCGCCCCCAGGGAATGCGCCGCCGTGTCGGAGTTCCGGGAGCTCCTGTGAAAAATGATCACCCGAAGCTCGGGCGAAATGATCTCTGCTGGTGCGGCTCGGGCCTCAAATACAAGAAGTGCCACGGAAAGAATCTCGAATGATCGAAACGGCGAAGCGGTTCTTTTGCCTCGAAGGGATCGACGGTTGCGGAAAAAGTACGCAGCTGAAGCTCCTCGCCGAAGGTCTTGCGCAAAAAGGCTACGACGTTGTTTCGATTCGCGAACCGGGCGGCTCCGAGATTTCGGAAAGGATCCGCGGGCTGCTTCTGGATGTCCGCTATAAGGGCGTCATGGATTCCGGGACGGAACTTTTGCTGTATAACGCCGCGCGTTCCCAGGTAATCGCCGAAAAAATCGCGCCTGCGCTCGCTACGGGAAAGGTCGTCCTCGCGGATCGCTTCGCCTGGAGCACGCTTGCCTACCAAGGTTACGGTCGCGGAATTGACCGACAGACGATTCTTGAACTTTCCCGGATAGCCTGTGGAAAGTTTATGCCGGAACTCACAATCGTACTCGATTTGAGTGTTGAAGAGAGCCGCGCACGACAGGATTGCGACGGACGTATTCCGGACAGGCTTGAAAGCGAAGCGACCGGCTTTTTCGAGCGGGTCCGCATCGGCTATGCGGAAATCGCAAAGGATTTCCCGGAATGCGTGACGCTTGTCAATGCAGACCAGAGCGTCGATTCCGTCCGGCAGAAAATCCAGAGCCTCGTGTTGGAACGGTTGTAAATATCTTCCGAATTTGAAAAACAGCCGGCATCCTTGCCGGCTGTTTGCGGTTTGGAAAATTTTTGCTTAAATCTTGTAGCTCACGTATGTGCCGATGGAATGCATCATCCGGGACATCGGCTGGACGCGCTCATACGCTGCAATTTTCAGGTAGGAATTCAACCGGACGCCGAAACAAATGTCTAAGGGAAGGTACGCTTCGACATTTGCGCTGTTGAACGCAACAAAGTCGTAACCTTTCGTCCCGTAGTGCGGTTCGGTGTTCGGGATGGTGCGGAAGAGAAAAACCGAAGCCTTGTTGTAGAAACGTCCCCACTGCTTGAGTTCCAGCTCGAGCATCGCCTTGTAGCTCACGCCTAGGCTGTATTGGTAGTTCCGGGTTTCTTCGTAATTGGAATCCGCCGCGGCGAGAACATCGTCGTAGTTGAAATCCGAGGAACCCAGGATCACGTAGGACGGCATATGCGACATTCTGAAGCGGATTTTGTCGGAAAGATCCAGGTTGATGTCGGCGCCGAAACCGATGGAAAGGGCGGACATTTCTACCAGGTTGCCGTAGAACGTGTCGAAATGCAGATATGTTCCGAGGTCCATCCAGTTCTTGCCGGCGTGCATGTTCAGGTTTTTGAGTTTTCCCACGGCGGAAAGTCGCATCAGCATCCCGTCGTGGCTCTGTTCCTGGTTGAAGTCAAACGTGAAGTATTCAAATGGCTGCCGGATACGTCGGTCCGCGCGCCCATAGACGAGGCTTAACCCGTAAAAGACGGCTGCCTCGTTCCAGTCTTCGCTGGACCTGTCGTCGGCGTCCTCGTCATAGCGGTAGTCGTTGCCGAAGCGTTTTCCCACACCGGCAAAGATGGAAAGTTCGATAGGCGCGTATCCCGGATTGGTGGGGCTCGCCCCGTTGATTTTTTCTTGGATGTAGGCGAACGGATTCATGACGAATGCGCCGATGTTTTCAAAGATGCCCGCGTCGGGTCGTGCGAGAAGCCGCGTCGAGAGCCGGTAGAGCATTTCTCCGTAAACCGTCCCGCCGATGCTTGTCGTGATGAAGTCGTTGGGCGCCGGATATTCCTGCTCGCAGAACATTTCCCAGATATAGGAACCTGTCGCCGCAAAGAAGAAGCTCTCGTAAAAGCTGTAACCCGATGCGCGGGCTGCGGAATAATAGTGGCTTCCCTGGTAAGGATGCCCGAAAAAGTTGACGGCGAAATGGTTGTCGTCCCATTTCCAGCCTTCCCGAAAGTTTCGTTTCCAGACGGACGGCCCGATTCTCGCATAGTTCTTGTCGAGGACGAAACGGTCCCAGGACCAGACGAACGCGTCTTGCAGGACGACTTCCGCAAAGGGAATGATGACGGGAAGGCGTTTTCCGGTAGGCTTTCTCGGCGTGTAGAATTCGGAAGAATCGCTCGGAAACGAATTTTTGTGGGCGAGGGAATCCTCCTGGCTTTTATTTGCGCCGCCGGCGATGGCGAATGAGGAGAACGTAAGGAAGAAAATAAAGCCGGAGAATATTCGCATGGGATTAAAAATGGCTTTTTTGTAAATTTTTTGTCGGGTCCATTGGATAAAAAGCCTGTTTTTGGGGATAAAAAGAGGATTTTCTTCATCTCTCTCCGGGAAAAACTTGCTGTTTGTGATTTTTTCCCGATTTTCTATATTTGCGCATTATGCAACTTTGTTTGGAAAAATGCCAACTGGAAACTATCCAGCGAATATTGAACGCCCACTTTGAAGGCTTGGAAGTGGATGCTTACGGCCCGCGGGTGACCGGAATCGATCTTACGCCGGAATCCGCCCTGAATGTCGTTGTCGTTTCCGAAAAGCCTATCCCGGTCGAAGAAATGCTGGTTGTAGAAAAGGCTTTTGCCGATAGGGATTTGCCGTTTCGGGTAGATGTCGTCGATTGGGCGAAGCTCACGGAAAGCATGCAGAAGAGCATCAAGAAAGAACATGTCGTCATCCAGGAAGCGGGTGCGAAAAAAGATTGAGGAAAATTCATGCGTGGGCGTTTTAGATCTCTGGTTGTCGCTGTTGTCCTTTTGTGCGCCTCGGTTGCGTTTTCCGCAGAGGAGAGCGTTTGTTCCGTTGCGGGAGTTTCGGTCGTAAAGCCCATTCCCGACAAGAAGGTTTTAACGGCGGACGGGGCAAAGTCTGTCGAGGAGCTCGCGAAGTGCCTGGCGAGTTCCGGGGATACGGCGAACTTGAAAGCGCTGTCGTCTCGTTTTTTGGAATATTACGCGGGAAGCCCGTATCGCGCCGGGGTGGAAACGATTGTTGCCGAGCGCTTGCTGAAAGATTCTGTCGCTGCTGGCGTAGAAATGCTTTTGAATGTGATTTCCTACAGCAAGGATTCCGCACTGAGCGCAAACGCAAAGCGACTTCTCCTGAAAACCATTTCGGAGGATTCCCGGCTGCCGGTTTCCCTGCTTTCTTCGATTGCGGACCGGGCGCAGCTGAACCATGCGGTGGCGAATGCGACATGGCTGCGGTTGGGAGCGGAACTTTCGAAACAGAAAAATTTCAAGGCTGCGCGATATTGGTATAAAAAGGTTGTAGCGGCAAAGGAAGACGAAAACTTGGTGAATCGGGCGCAGGAAGCTCTTTCCGCTTTGGAGGGAAAGGCTTCGGTCCCGACGGTCCTCGTGCTCGCGCCGATGTCGGGGGATTTTGCGGAGTTTGGCGCCGATGCGGTGAAGGGCGTCCGACTCGCTTTCGAAAAGGCGAACTTGAACGGCAAGGTGAACCTCCGCATTGCGGATACGCGGGCAGATGCGGTAGAGGCGCTTCGACGGGCACGGCAAGCGGTGGCCCAGGACAGCGTCGTCGCAATTGTCGGTCCGTTGATGAGCGCGCCTTCTGCGGCGGTCGCGGCATGGCTCGGCTCTTCGCATCCCAAAATTCCGATGCTTACGCCGACGGCGACCGATGCGGGAATTTCCCGAATGGGGCCGAATATTTTCCAGGTGAATGTGAGCATGGACAATCTGGCCATGGGAATTGCCAGGTATTCGGTCGATTGCCTCGGACTTCGTGAATTCGCGATTCTCTCCCCGATCGGGGATTTTGGGACGGCGATGACGCAAAGCTTTAAGCGGGCGGTGGAAAGCCGTGGCGCAGTGGTTGTCGCCGTGCAGGAATTCGAAGAGGGACATCCCGACTATACGACGGAATTCCGCAAGCTTCGGGCGTCTCGCTTTGAACAGCTTCTGCACCGGAAAAACATCGCTCGCGGAGCAAAGGATCTTGATGCCATCCCTGCAAAGGACAGGCGTTCCTTCTTGCAGGATTCTGTCTTCAATATCCCGGGGATTTTCATCCCGAGCTCAAGTCCTTCGGATGCGGGCCTTATCGCGCGGCAGGTCGCATTCCACAAGCTGAGCGGGACTCTCCTCGGAACTTCGGGCTGGTATGGTGCGGACCTGATCGACGAGGGCAAGAAGCTTGTGGAAGGTTCCTATTTCAGCGTTGCCTTTACCGGCGAAGATCCGGACGGTCGGTTTGAGAATTTCCGTTCCGATTACAAGTCCAAGTGGAATGAGGAACCCAAGGCGGACAAGGTGAGCGGGCTTTCTTACAGCGCCGCGGACATCGTGTTTTCCCTGCTCGTTTCCGGCGAGACGAATCTGGTGGGAAAAATCCATTCGCAGAAAAACTTCCAGGGCGTCTATGGAAATATTCGCTTTGAAAAAGGTGCAAACGCGAATGTTCGGATTATGGGCGTCGATTCCGGCGCATTCGTAAATCGGACGGCCTGCCCGGCGAAATGATTTGAACGGGTTGTTTTGCAAAAGAGATTGTTATGCCGATGAACTTTTTGACATTTCTCCAAGATGTTCCTGTTGTGGGAATTTTGCGCGACATCCCGGAAGGCGCCGAAGAAGCCTGTGCCAAAGTTTCCGCGGAATGCGGACTGAAAGCCATCGAAGTCACCATGAATACGTCTGCGGCGGCAAGTATCATCGAAAAGCTCAAAATTGCGGCGCGTCCTTTTGGCATTTCGGTCGGAGCGGGAACCGTGCGCAATATCCGGGATCTCGAATGCGCCCTTTCGGCTGGCGCGGAATTCATCGTTTCGCCGAATACGGTCCGGGATGTTATCCAGAAATGCGTCCGTGAGAATGTTCCTTGTATCCCCGGAGCGCTTTCCCCGACAGAGGTCCAGTATGCGTACGATGCCGGAGCGACATGCGTCAAGGTTTTTCCGGTGAACTGCGTTGGGGGACCCGCTTACATCAAGGCGTTGCGCGGGCCGTTCCGCGATATTCCGCTGCTCGCTTGCGGAGGCGTTTCCGTGGAAAATGTTCAGGAATTTATCCTGGGCGGATCGGATTTGGTCGCATTTGGCGGGAGCATTTTCAAACCATCGCTCATGCGGGAAAACGCCTGGGAAAGTATCGCGCAGAAACTTTCCGGATTTATAAAAAGCGCAGCGGCGGCGCAGCGTCAAAAATTCCTTCAGCAGCGCACAGTTTAAAATAGATTTGGAGCGACCGTTTTCGCTCTTCCGTAAATTCGTAGTCCAACGAATCGTAATAACCTTTCAGTTCTTCCGCCGTGAACGGAACCGTGTAGCGTTCCGCCCAAAGGGAAAGAGCCCGGGCAGAATCCTTTCGAAATTCGTCGATCGATTCCTGCACAAGCGTCAGGAACCGTTTTGTCCGCGGAAGCATTTCGGGAGAAAGCGCCGACCGGTGAACGCTCCAAGCGCCAAAAACAAAGGGAAGCCCTTGCCACTTTCGCCACAGAAGCGCCAGGTCGTAGCGGAACGGCCATGAAGCGGTCTTCTTTTCCACCAGGGCTTCGTCGCCGATGAGAAGAGCTGCGTCGCAGTGTGCGCGGTCATTTACATATTGCGGAGAGATGTTCAGATATTGCGAGCAGATGATGCGCAAAAGCGCGACAGACGTCCCGCTCTGTGCGGTTAAATAAATCCGTTTTTGGGAAAGCTCCTCGATGGGAAATCTGGAAAAAAGTTCCACCGAATGAACTTCCAATCGGCAAGATGTGCAGATGTCTGGAGCGAGCACCAAGTCTTCCGGGGCCTTGGCGTATGCAATCGAAGAAGCCGGAGCCAAGTGAATTTCTCCGTTCCAGAGTTTTCTGTTCAGTGCGCTGGGCACCCCGTCGTCAAAGGAAATTTCGCGGCAAAGTGAACGGTCGCGCAAAAAGAGATGAAAAAACGGTGCACAGACCAAAAAAGGGATTCTTCCGACAACCAAGTTCATGAGAATAATTTAACTTTTTGTCGTATGGCAAAATTCTACGTGAAAAGAACTCTATTCGGTGAAGATCAAAAAAGTTTGATTTTTCGTGGTTCCATCTTGGATGGCAGTATCGCCAAGGGAATGAAAATCAAGATTCCTGTGACGGACAAGGCGGTCATCGATGTGGAAATCGACGACATCGTGGAGCTTGAGGCTCACGAGAGTCACGAGAAGCGCACAGGACTTGTTGCTAGATTTTTGGAAGAACCGGAAGCGCTCGAAATCGTTGCGGATTTAAATGTTCAAAACGAAGAGTTGGTTGTCGAGTAAGTCGCTTTGAATCCGGGGAACAGCGCCCTGAGGATCGGTTTGATTGCGTACAAACTAAACGAGTCGGTATAAATTAAATTTCGATCAGGAGCCCGCAGCGGAGATATACAAAATCTCCCGCTTTTTTTAGATTCTGGTATCCCAGGAGAGCGAGGAGGGAGGATTTTCTCCCGAGTTTCACGTCTAAACCGCCGCCCGCGCGCCAGATCATCTGCGCATCGTCGCCAAAGGAAAATCCCAAGTCGAACGTTCCTACGGGCATTATGAGACTTCCGAACGGCAGATAGACATAGGCGCTCCCGACAAGCGGAAACAGCGAAATGTCGCCAAGCCGTTCATAGCCGAAACCGACGCCTAGAAAAACCATCTGATCGACGGGATACCACCAGTGCCCAGAAATGTCCAGGTTGAAATCCGACATTTCCTCGGTCGCGTTGGTTGTTCCTACGCTTACATCCGCTGTAAAAGCTTCGGCGTTAGTTGAAAGGGCAAAGATGCTTAGCGCAGCGGCAAGGAAGAAGGGAACGATATTTTTTGGATTTGCTTCGGATTCGTTTTCGTCTCCGCGGGCTTCGCGTTTCCAGCCGCCGCCATGCTCTTTTCGTAACGACAACAGGCTGCCTTTGAACATGGCAAAGTTCATCAGCAAGAAATAGTAGGCGCTGCCCGAAATTTTAAATAGCGCAACGATTAGGAAAAGAATCATCAGGCCAAAAGAAACAAAATAGACCGGTTGCATTTTCCACAGAAGGAAGATGTTCAAGATAAATATGGCAAGCATGATGTGTGGCGTAAGCCATCGAATTAATTTGTGCGAAACGAAAAGATACGCCAGCAGGGGACGGAACGGATTCAATAGCGGGAGATAGGAAAACAAATAGTTGTAATTCGCCCGCCCGATACGGACTTTGCGGCGATACTCTCCGGTCCCTTCTTTCGACGTCTGTTCGGTTCCTATCGCGCTAGGATCAAATGTGCAGAAAAATCCCTTTTGCAAGATTTTTACCGGGATGAAGAAATCGTCCATCACACTCTTCTTCACGGGCAAAGTGGTGTATAGCGAATTGCGAATCGCATACAAGGCTCCGTTTCCACCGATCAATCGGTCGAGAATGCCTTCGAACTTTTTGATTTCGGATTCAAAGTCCCAATAGCTCAATTCTCCGGAACCCAAGGGACTGCCGCTTTTGTCGGTTAATATCAGGTGCCCGCAGACGCAACCGATTTTCGGATCGGCAAATGGAGAGACCAGCTTTCGGATTACGTTCGGAAATAGCATCGTGTTGGCGTCGCAAAAGACAAGGATTTCTCCGGTCGCTTCCGATTGCAAGCGGTTTAACATCGCCGCCTTTCCCGCATTCTTGGCTGCCCGTATAAGCCGGATGCCCTTGGCCGCATAGCGTCCGACGATTTCCGCTGTTCTGTCCGAGGAGCCGTCGTCCCCGATTAGAATTTCGAGCGATTCCCGCGGATAGTCGAGTTCCAGAAAATTCAGGATTTTCTTTTCGATAACCGCTTCTTCGTTGTACGCCGAAACCAGGATGGAAACCTTTGGGAGTTTCTTGTCAAGAAGGAGACGATTCTTCCGGACGAACAGTTCGCTCAAAAACGGAAGCGTTACCGGGAAGAGGACATAGCAGTGCACGAGCAAAAACAGGAGAAGCCAGAAAGCGATTTCTAACGGTGTAAAATTCATTGGCGAACCCATTCCTCTTCCTTGTTCAAAAATTGCATCAGAAGCATGCGCATCTCGTCGGCGGAAAGCCCCTGCGAATAGGTTAAGATTGAAAGTCCCTTTGGAGCGATAAGCACATACGAAGGAACCGCCGCCAGGTTCCAGACATCAAAAAAGCAACGCTCGACGGTCATCCTTTTTGTGTCGCATTCAATCGTATCCTGGGACTCCTGGTTCAAACGCACAGGATGAAATCTGGAATTCAGCATCGTGGAGACGGTCTTGTCGCGATACGTTGTACGGTCCATTTCCCTGCATGGAAGGCACCAATCGGCGACGATATCGACAAAGATCATTTTGCCGTCTGATTTTGCAGCGGAAAGAGCCGCGGAGTAGTTTTCCCACCGGACCGCTGTCGAATCCGGATCGGCGAACGAAAGCGAAAAAAATCCGAAGAAAAGAATCGTCCATGTCAAAGAAGTTTTCATCGGTTGCCTTTTTTTTCTCCGTTGATTTTTCCTGGCGGCGCAATCGCTTTGGCTTCGACGGCGACTGAATCTACATAGGCGACGACCGAATCCTGGAACGCGTTCCAGACAGCCGGATTTGCCTGAATCCATTCCGCGACGGAATCGAACTTTGCTGGCGAGTAGTTGTATTTTTCCAGGATGAGGATTCTCGCGATACGTCCATCGGGAGACGTTTCTCCGTATTCGCGTTCCGCTATGCGAAGATCTCCGTATAGGCGGACGAATTCCCTAGGAACAGAAACGCTCTCGGTGCAGGCGCAGGCCGAAAGCGCAAAAAATCCGAGCAGAAATTTACGCCTTGAAAAGCCCCTCGACATATTCCGCCTTGTTGAAAGGCACGAGCTGGTCGATGCGTTCGCCCATTCCCACCCAGCGGATTGGAACCTTGAGCGAACTCGCTATCGAGAGAACCGAGCCTCCGTGCGCCGTACCGTCGAGTTTTGTCACGACAAGCCCGGTCAAGGGAAAGCTCTGGTTGAAAACCTTCGCTTGGCTTATCGCGTTCTGTCCGGTGTTGCCGTCGATGACGAGCATCATGTCGTGCGGATAGGCGGCGTCTTGCTTCCTTAGAACGCGCACGATTTTTGCGAGCTCTTCCATCAGGTAGTCCTTGTTCTGCAAGCGACCCGCCGTATCGATGAAAACGATGTCGCAGCCGCGAGCCTTTGCCGCCGCGCAAGCGTCGAACGCAACCGCTGCCGGATCCGAACCTTCCGCATGGCGGACAAATTCCGCTCCCGCGCGTTCCGCCCAGACTTCGAGCTGCTCGATTGCCGCTGCCCGGAACGTGTCCGCCGCGGCGATCATCACCTTGTGGCCTTCGTCCGCAAATTTCTTGGCGAGTTTTCCGATTGTCGTCGTTTTCCCGGCGCCGTTTACGCCGATGACCAGAACTACGTGCGGCTTTCCTTTGAACTCGAATTTCGGCGGATCGACCAGAAAACGTTCCGCCTCGGAGCGTAAGATGTCGAGTACTTCCGATTCCGAAAGCGACTTCCCGAGAGCTTCTTCGCGGAGCGCATCTGTGAGCATGAACGCGGCGGAAGTTCCCACGTCCGCCTTGATCAGGCGCTCTTCTAAGTCTTCGAGCATCTCGTCGGTGACTTTTCCCTTGCCGGCAATGCCTTTGATTTCGCCGAGGAGCGCGTCGCGGGTCTTGGCCAGTCCGCTTCTTATCGCCGAAAAGAATCCCATCAGATGATGCTATTCACTTCATCGACAAGTCCATAGGCTTTCGCCTCTTCTGCCGACATAAAGTTGTCCCGTTCCGTGTCCCGATCGACTTCTTCAATCGATTTCCCGGTCGTTTTCGCGATGATTCCCGTTGTAATCGAACGGATTCGGAGCATTTCTTCCGCTTGAATCTTGATGTCGCTTGCGGGGCCTTCCATCTGTCCCTGGATTAAAGGCTGGTGAATCATAATCCTGGCAGACGGCCATGCGTAACGCTTTCCCTTTGCACCGGCGGTCAGAAGCACCGCTCCCATCGAAGCGGCCTGTCCGCAGCAAACGGTCACGACATCGCTCTGGATTGCGTTCATGCAGTCGTAAATGGCAAGTCCGCTCGAAATCACGCCGCCCGGGCTGTTGATAAAGAAGATGATGTCGTCGTGGGAAAGCGAATCGAGATACAGCAGCTGCTTCACGATTTTTGCCGCGCTTTCATCGTCCACCTGGTTCCACAGGAAAATTTTCCGGTTGTTCGAAAAGAATTCATCGGCCTTCTTCATAAAGTCCGGCGACTGTTCCTTTTCTTTTTCATCGTCTTTCTTTTCGGCGTTCATTCAAAACTCCATAAAGTGAAATGTTTCCAGCTTAATTTAAAAAATCCTACGGGAAAAATTTCCCGGCAAACCTCTTTCAAATCGAATCCCGAAAGACGTTCCTTTGGTGCGCTCCGCTTCGGGTGTGCGGCGAAAGCCCGAGCGTTGCTTTGTCGTGTCCCGTCTCGTTAGAACGCTTCCGTTTTCCCTTTTTGAAAACTTCTACAAAAACTATATTTCCCGCGTGGAACAGACAATCGTAGCCCAAGCAAGTCCAAACGGGACATCCGCCCTGGCGGTCGTCCGGGTAAGCGGACCGGAAACGCGCACAATCTTGCAGAAAATGTTCGGCGTAGAATCTCCGACGCCTCGAATGGCGACGCTTGCGGCGGCTCGTCATCCGCAGACAAAAAAGCTCCTCGATTCGCTCGTGTTTATTTTTTATGCCGGACCGAATTCCTATACCGGCGAGGATTCGCTTGAACTTTTCCCGCATGGAAATCCGCTGATTGTCCGGAGCCTTATCGAAGCGATGTGCCGAATTCCAAATGTACGCATCGCTTTCCGTGGCGAATATACCAAGCGCGCCTTCTTGAACGGGAAAATGGATTTGGTGCAGGCGGAAAGCGTCGCCGATGTCATCCACAGCCAGACGTTTGCCGGGGTTGAAAATGCGCATAAGCTCCTTTCTGGAAAATTTTCAAAAGAGGTTCGTGAGCTTACACACAAATTAAAAGAAATCTCCGCCCGGATAGAACTCGATGTCGATTTTGTCGAAGAAGAAGCGAATCCGGATGTGAGCGGATGGAAAGAACGCTTTGACGAAATCCATCGGCGGATTCAAAACTTGATCGCGCATTTCAAAAATTCCGGCTCGCTCAACCGCAAACCGCGCGTTGTCCTTTACGGTTCTCCGAACGCCGGAAAGTCCAGTCTGCTGAATGCTCTGCTCAAAGAAGAGCGCGTGCTCGTAAGCGATATCCCGGGGACTACCCGCGACTTTATCGAGGTCTCGCTCCTTCTTTCTTCCGGCGAAGTGACGCTTGTCGATACGGCGGGAATCGCCGAAATGCCGCAGAGCGAACTGGACAAACGTTCCATGGTGCAGAGCGAAACCGCCATTGAATCCGCGGATCTCGCCGTTTGTCTTGTCGATCCTACGACGCTCAAGTCCGATGAAACAAAAAAGCAAATCGCCGAAGCCAAGGAAAATGGGCGCTGGATTGTCTTTTCCAAGTCGGACCTAAATCTTTCTACAGAACCTGTGGAAAATTCTGGTTGCGTACAAATGAACCTCTCGGCGAAAACCGGAGCGGGACTTGAAGCGTTCAAGAAAAAATTGGACGAGACGCTTTTCCCGCATGGAGAAAGCGGAGACGAATACTGGATTACGAATGAACGCGAATGCGCCGCTCTCCGCGAAGCTTTGTCTGGAATTGACCGTATCCAGAATTTGCTTGAAACAGACCCCGCCGTGGAACTCATCGCCTTTGAAATGCGCACGGTCCTGAATTCCCTTGCGTCCATTGTCGGTGAAATTTCAAGCGAAGATGTCTTGCAGACGATTTTCAGCGGATTTTGCATCGGGAAATAACCGCCAAATCCTATATTTTCTCCATGAGCACGGAAAACAAGATCGCCCTGATAATCGATTGCGACAATGCCAAGGCCGACGCCATCTACGGCATCATGGAAGAACTTTCCAAATATGGCGAAACCAACATAAGGCGCGCCTACGGCAACTGGAAAGGAACGAATCCCTGGGAAAAAGTTTTACATCCTTTCGCCATCCAGCCTGTCCAGCAGTTTCCCTACACCCGAGGAAAAAATGCGACGGATTTGGCGATGACGATTGACGCAATGGAAATCCTTTTTACGGAAAACGTCGATTTGTTTGCCATCGTCAGTAGCGATAGCGATTTTACGCCCTTGGCGATGAAGCTTCGGGCCAAATCCAAGCAGGTCATCGGTTTTGGTGAAGAAAAAACTCCGCAGCCTTTTATTGATTCCTGTAATACGTTTACTTACATCGACAAGTTCAAGGAACCGACCGAAAACGACGATTCTACAAGCACACTCGAAAAAATCGACAAGAACAAGCTCCGCGGAAACACAAAAATTATGAAAGCTATCCGTGAAGCGATCAACGAAAAATCCGACGATGACGGCTGGGCGGAATCATCCGCGATTTCGCAACAGATAAACCAGCTGGTCCGTTTGAGTCCGCGAAGTTTTGGTTACACAAAATGGGCTCAGTTGATTCGCGCAACGGAATACTTCGGGGAACGCAAAAATTCCAAAGGGCAAGTGTTTTTCCGAAACAAAAAGTGAACCGTTAAATTTTTCACGATGCAGCAAGAAATTCTAGACCTTTGCGAACGCATTTCGCACGTTACCTACGAAAACCTGACAAAAATTATCCGCTATTCCCAGGCGGGAAGCGCGGACCTGGCGAGAAAACTCGACGACAGTTACGAAAACGATTTGGATGCCTGGATGGGAGGCGGAACATGTTTCAGCCTGACATGGCATCTCTACCAGGAGCTTCTCCGTATGGGATACGCGCCGAAGCTTTTGATGGGCGACAGGCGAATCGAAAAAAATGTTCACTGCGCCCTGTTGCTGCCCGCCGACGGAGAAAACTTTTTGCTCGATCCCGGTTACCTGATTTTCGATCCTCTCAAGATTCCGGAAGCGGTTCCTTTCCAGAAGTCCCAGGCTTTTTTTCCACTGGTTCCAAATGCCGTCCGGCTGGACTTTGAAAACGGAGTCCTTGCGCTTTATACCGGTTCCGCTCACGGCCAGATGAAGCTCCGGTTTGAATTCGATATCCGAGGTGTTTCGCCGCGGGAATTTCAAAAGCACTGGAGCGAATCCTTTGACAGGGAGATGATGACTTATCCCGTTCTGAACAGGCTCGATAGGGAAAAAGGCGTCCAATACTATTACCAAAAAGGGAATCTTCTCGTCCGCGACAGGAACGGTTCCCGCTTGGAGCGAATCAATCCATCGGAGCGCATCGAACGCCTGCATGCGATTTTCGGCATCGAAAGGGAAACGCTCGAAACGGCTTTTGGCATTTTACATATAAAGTAATGACGGCTCGCTAAAAGGCGAAAGTCCGCGTACAAAAAAATGCCCCGTCATCGCGGAGCATCTCGTTTCAAAGGAAAATTTTCAGCGCTGTAGATTGACGCTTGCGTTAGCTGCGCCATACAGGCTGATGCTGTAATCCTTGATGACATAGATCGGAATTTTTTTCAAGAGCGGCAAGATGTTCGGGTTGTAGTTCCGTTCAAAGAATTTCATAAACAGGTTGTCGTTTACAAGCCAGCGCAAATCCTTTTGCATCGCCCCGCCCGCAAGGTAGAAGCCTCCAAACGGAAGGAACATCGCACAGACGTCGCTTGCGTAACGGGCAAGCATTTTCACCCACAGACGCATCATCTCGGCGGCGACGGGATCCGTGTCGCTTGCCCGGCTGATATACTTTGGCCGGTCGCTCCAAACGGTCTCTTCGATTTTTTTAAACGCTTCGTTGTCGGGAACGCCGCGCGTGTCGCGCCACCATTCATAGAGATGTGCAAGTCCCTGTCCCGCGCAAAGAGGTTCCACGCCCGGAACTTGTCCTAGCCGTTTCTGCATGTAATCGCGGAAATCTTGCGAATCCGCATCGAATGGTGCGAAGGTGATGTGTCCGCCCTCGGAACTCGCCGGGATATATTTTTCTCCGTCGTGGACCAAGAAGGAAACGCCCATTCCGGTGCCCGGTCCGATGACAACTTTTGTCGCCGGCTTTGAATCGGGAGTCGAACCGTCTAGGTGAGGCATCTTGTAAATCTGGTTGGCGTCGTTTACGGTTAGTGTCGGAATGCCATAGCTTATCGCGACGAAGTCGTTTACGACCATCACGGGAAATCCGAGCTTTGCCGTGAGATCGTCTCCGTCAACTTTCCAGGCGAGGTTTGTCATGACGCAGCGGTTTTCCGCAACGGGACCCGCAGCACTGATGCAGGCATGGCTGGGCTTTAAATCCGGGCGCTTCTCCAGTGCGATTTGAAGCGTTTCCGCAATCGGGGCTTCCAAACCGGAAATTTTCCCGGAAGCGTAGTCCGCTTTCATTACCAAGGTAAATTTCCCTTCCTTGTAGGCGACAAGACCGATGTTCGTGTTGGTTCCGCCGACGTCGATGGCCAGGACCAGACGTTCAAATTCCGCATCGGGATTCATCCATTTCAATTCCATAAAAACTCCGTAAAGGTTCCCTTAAATATATCCAAAATTTAGAGACTTGCGACCAAGATCAGAGAATTTCGCAAATTAAGCCTTGCCTAGCAAGCTGCGATATACCGCGATTTGTCGTTCCGCGATTTTCTTCCAGTCGAAGCATTCGCCGATTCGCTTTGACGCTCCTTCCACGAGCAGCCTTTCGAACGAACGATCGCTTTCGAGCTTTTGAAACGCCTTCGCCAGGGATTCCGGATCTTTTTCGGGAACGAGAATTCCCGTTTCCCCGTCGATGACGACATCCGGGATTCCGCCGACATTGGATGCGACAACCGGAAGTCCGCTCTGCATTGCTTCGATAAGGACGACGCCAAGGCCTTCGGTATCGCCCTTGGAATCAACGATTGCAGGCAGGACGAAACAGTTGCTTTGCAGATATTCCTCCCGAAGAGCTTCTGGCGAAAGCGGTCCTGTGAACGTGACATTTCGCGGAGAGATTTTTTCGGCAAGTTCCCGAAGATTTTCGGTCAAGTTTCCCTTGCCTACGATGCGGATTTCAAATTTTTCCGCATCGAGCAGTGCCGCAGCGCGGATCAGGTATTCGATTCCCTTGCGTTCGATATGCCTGCCGACAAAGAGAATCTTGTAACGTCCGTTCCTTGCGTGAACGCTTGGGATTTTACCCGTAGCGAGCGGAGATCCGTATGGGCTCCATTCGATTTTCGCCGGTCGAATCTCCGAAATCTTCGATGCCGTAAAATGGCTGTTTGCAAATATCGCGCTGGCTTTTCCGATGATGAATTTCATCACCGGACGGATCCACTTTTTCTTTCGGATGAGCAGGAGTTCGGCACCGTGAAAATTCAGTACGAGCGGAATCCGGAAAAGCGTGCACGCGCTGAGGGCTATCAGCGCATGGGGAAACGGCCAGTGCGCATGGATTACGTCATATCTGTTCCGCAGGGCGAGCCAGAGACACAGAAAAAATCCGCTGATGCAGTAGGGAATCGCGAGCAGCTGCATCGAAGGATGCTTTGCCATTTTTGTCGGGGCCCCTTCATCGTGCGTCAGGATTTCAAGATTTTTTGGCGCATAGCGGAACCGGTGGACCTTTATGCCGTCAATCGTGTGCGAGCGAAGCCCCCGATATGACGGTGCCATGACTTCAACTTCGACGCCTTCCTCGTGGAGGGTTTTCACGGACTTCCTGAGCCACGGAACTTCATTGTCCGATTCAAACCGCGGATAGACGGAGCCGACGACCAGGATTTTCATGTTGCGGCTTCCGGAACGTTCGCAACCGAAGGTTCAATGTAGGCGGGATAGACAATCGCCTTGACCGTATCGATTGGTTGCTTGATATCGGAAATGGAATCCTTGGCGAATTCCTTGAATCTTCCGACAAGGCGTAGCCAGCCATCCATCTTGGAATCGAGCATGATTAGCCCGATGCCGCTTTCGTTCTCCAAAAATCCGATGACATCGGAGGCGCGCCCTTTCGTCGCGAAACCTTTGAGGACCGCTTTCCAGAAGATCTCTTCCTTGTCCTTTGGTAGTGCTTCGCGAATGGCCTTGAAATCCATTTCGGCATAGACGAAGTAACTTTTGTATTCATCGGCGCGAATCATTTCTTCCTGGACGCGGAGTTCAAACAAGTCGTTCGGGTAGATGACTATCCCGTACTTCTGCTTTTTGATGCAATCTTGAAAAAATTTCGGAATCATAGATGAAAATCCAGGCTAAAAAATCGATACCCCATTGAAAATAGTATTTTAAATTTGGATACTAGACTATGCAACGCTTGTTTAAATTGAAAAAGGCGCTCAAGGCCAGTTCGATGAATCCCTATGCGGAATCTTTCCGCTCGGGACGCACCGCAAACCGCGGTAGGGCTTTGACGGCACAGGAAATCGAGATCCTCGAAGGGAACGGCAACCGTTCGGACGACTGGTCGCTTGTCTCGGTCGATACGCTTTTTACGCCGACGAGGATTTTCGATTCGACGTTTTCGGGAAAAGTTTTCCTTCCCGCCTTTTACGGGACGCTTTTGATGCCGGGCGATGTTTCTTCGCCGACGGGAATCTATTCGTGCTCCATTCACGATTCGATTATCGAAAATTCGCTTCTCCACCATGTGAACCTGATGTCGAACATCTGGGTTTCGCAGGGAGCGGTCATCCAGAATGTCGGTTCGCTTGTCGCCAACGGCAAGGCGCTTTACCAGATTATTTCCGAAGTTTCCGTCGGAAACGAAATGGGCGGACGTTCGGTGCGGATTTTCCCGGATATCACGCCGGATCTTGTGAAGTTGCAGCTTTTTTCAAAAGCCGACGCGGAAACGGATGCCGCTTTCACGGCGCTGCTCGAATCCTGGCGGAACGAAGTCATTTTGCCATGCGGAATCATCGGGAAGAATGCCATTGTCGCTAACACGAACATCGTCAGAAATTCCTGGATAGGCGACCATGTCCGAATCGATGGTGCGGCAAAGATCCGCAATTCGGTGGTTCTTGGAAGCCTTGAAGAGCCGACATACATTTACGACGGCGTAATTCTTGAAAACAGTTTCGCACAGGAAGGTGCAAAGATCCACTCGGCGGCGTTGGTCAAGGATTCCGTCCTGATGAAGCGCGTCAAGGCGGGCAACAAGGCTATCATCAATTCGTCGATCATCTGCCCGTGCGTCCATATCGATGAAGCGGAAGTCACCCACAGTTTCGTGGGACCTCTCACCCAGATGCATCATCATTCGCTGCTTATCGCGGCCCTCTGGCCTGCGGGACACGGCAACCTGGGATACGGTGCGAATGTCGGTTCGAATCACACCAGCCGGATGCCCGACCAGGAAATCATGCCCGGACTCGGGATGTTCTTTGGGCTTGGTGTAAATGTCAAATTTCCCGCGAATTTTTCGGAAGCTCCCTATTCGGCGATTGCGACCGGTGTTACGGCATCTCCCCAGCGGCTCTGCTTTCCGTTCAGTCTGATCCTTCCCGGCGACACCCATACGCACAATGTCCGCTCTTTCCTGAACGAGCTTCGCCCTGCCTGGTGCTATGGGAAAAACGCCTACGCTATTTCCCGGAACGCCTACAAGTATAAAATCCGCGGCAAGGGTTTTGTCTCGTCAGAAGATTCCCAGATCCTTTCCGACAAAAACGCCTATTTGGTGCTCGATGCGCTCCGCAGACTGGAATGCGCCCAGATCAAGGAAGTCTATACCGAAGACGATATCCCGGGTCTTGGAAGCAACTACCTGAAGGAATCCGCAAGGCATTCGGCGGCGCTTATCTACAAAAGTTTTCTTGAACGCTATCTTTTGACAAAGATTGTCGCATTGGCGGAAACGGATCGGACGATTTTGGGGCAGAGCCCGCTTGAGGCGAGAAAAATTTTTCCGGGCGACCTTTTTAAGGGAATCGTGAAGGAAATTTCGCTTGCGGAGACTTTCGCCGATCTGATCAAGCGCTACCGCACGATTGAAAAGCTGTGGTCCGATGCCGTTCTCCACGGGACAGACAGGGATTTTGTCCGCGGACGGAAAATTTTTGACGACTACGACGAAGCGCACCCTGCGGATTCGACGTTCCTCGCCTACGAAAAGGCTCGCTTTGAAGATGTTCTCCGCCGCTCCGCGATACTGCTCAGGGAACTGAAGGTCGAAGGTTGATGTCCGTTGCGGAATGGATCCTTTTTGCCGCGTTCGCCATAGAAGTCGCGCTGCGGATTTTTCTGGAAATTCGGGAAGCCCGCGCGGCAAACGGAAAAGCGGATGGTTTTGCCTTGTTGCGAATCGTCCCGATTGTGAACGACATCTTTCCCGCCGAAGCGAATTTCGAAAAGTTCCGGTCGGGGGGCGCGTTTGAATCCGCGCACGAAAAGGCTCACCGGAAGGAACATCATGCCTTGGTAAGGTTTGCGTTCCAGATAGGCTTCGCCCTGTTTTGCGCACTTTCTATCGGAGCTGCGGGAATCCAGCTGGATTTCGGGTTGTTCGAGCTGCTTTTCCTTTTTCACTTGCTGTTTGCCATGTCCCGGATTTTTTTCCATGCGCTGTGCTTTGCCGAAGAATACGAAGCGGATGCGTTGGCGGCAAAACAGGTCCAGTTCGGCGTTGCAAAACGCGCGCTCGAAACTCTCGCCGCAAGCGAATACCCGAGAACGCCCCTTTTCGCCCTTGTCTATCGGAAACATCCGACGGCCCGGATGCGGTTGCAAAAAATTCGCGAATCCAAGAAAAACAAGCGTCTCTGAAATTCGCCTAAATCCGATTTTTTTAAATTGGGCTTCTGAAAAAAAAGTTCAATTCGGAGTCTAAAATGGCGAAATACGATCCGCAACAAATCGAAACCAAATGGCAGGCCTATTGGGATTCTCAAAAGACTTTCAAAACCGGAACGGACATGACAAAGCCCAAGTATTATTGCTTGGACATGTTCCCGTATCCTTCGGGGGCGGGGCTTCACGTAGGTCATCCGGAAGGTTATACGGCGACGGATATCGTTTGCCGCTACAAGCGCGCCAAGGGATTTAACGTTTTGCATCCGATGGGCTGGGACGCGTTCGGACTTCCCGCCGAGCAATACGCTATCCAGACGGGAACGCACCCGAGCGTTACGACGCAAAAGAACTGCGACAATTTTCGCCGGCAGATAAAAAGGCTCGGGCTTTCCTATGACTGGGACAAGGAAATCAACACGACCGATCCCAAGTATTACAAGTGGACGCAATGGATTTTCATCCGGCTGTACAACACGTGGTTCGACGAGACGCTCCAAAAGGGACGCCCGATTTCGGAACTTCCGATCCCCGCGGAAATCGAAGCCCAGGGCAAGGAAGCGGTCCGCAAGTATCGCGATTCCAAGCGTCTCGCCTACTACGCCGATGCGCAGGTCTGGTGGTGCAAACATTGCAAGATTGTCTGCGCAAACGAAGAAGTTCTTGCCGACGGTTCCCATGAAAAATGCGGAACAAAGGAAGTCGAACGCCGCAACTTGAAACAGTGGCTGATGCGCATTCCGCTTTACGGGGAACGCCTGCTCAAGGGCCTC
Source organism: Alistipes onderdonkii (assembly GCA_963656065.1). GTDB lineage: Bacteria > Fibrobacterota > Fibrobacteria > Fibrobacterales > Fibrobacteraceae > Hallerella. The sequence goes on along the minus strand of CAVKGV010000002.1, from coordinate 88,085 downwards.
GACGAACTCGACTGGCCCCAGGGCGTCAAGGATATGCAGCGGAACTGGATTGGCAAGAGCCGCGGCGCGGAAGTCGATTTTGCCATTGCAGATGCCGCCGGCAAGCCGACCGATAAAAAGCTGCGCGTCTATACGACCCGCTGCGATACGCTCTTTGGAGCGTCTTACATGGTCATCGCTCCGGAGCACCAGATGGTCGCAGACCTCACGACCGAAGAAAACCGGAAAGCCGTTGCCGACTATGTCCACGCCGCCGCTCTCAAAAGCGATATGGATAGAACCGAACTTGCCAAGGAAAAGACGGGCGTTTTTTCTGGGTCTTATGCGATAAATCCGCTAACCGGGACAAAGATTCCCATCTGGATTGCCGATTACGTTCTCACGGGCTACGGGACGGGGGCCATCATGGCTGTTCCCGCGCACGATACTCGCGATTTTGACTTCGCCAAAAAGTTTGGGCTTCCGATTCACTGCATCATGGAGCCCGATGCGAGCTGCCCCGAAGATATCCGCCCGAAGGTTCTCGCCGGCGAAGCGTGCTGGCCTGCAGACGGCAAATACATCAACAGCGCAAACGAAACGCTTTCCCTGAACGGGCTTTCGAAAAAGGAAGGCATCGCGAAGATGGTCGCCTGGCTCGAAGCGAACGGCATCGGCAAAGCGACCGTCAATTACAAGCTCCGCGACTGGCTTTTCAGCCGCCAGCGCTACTGGGGCGAACCGTTCCCGATCATCCATTGGGAAGACGGCGAAATTTCCGCACTTGATGACAAGGATTTGCCGGTTCTCCTGCCGGAAGTCCAGAATTTCAAACCGGGTGACGGCGGGGAATCTCCGCTCGCAGGGGCAAGCGACTGGTTGAACGTTGTCGATAAGAACGGGCGCAAGGGTCGCCGCGAGACAAATACGATGCCGCAATGGGCGGGTTCCTGTTGGTATTATCTGCGCTATATCGACGCTCACAATGACGACGCCTTTGTCGGCAAGGATCTCGAAAAATACTGGATGCCGGTGGATCTCTACATCGGCGGAGCGGAACACGCTGTGCTGCATCTGCTTTACAGCCGTTTCTGGCACAAGGTGCTGTTCGATCTCGGGCTGGTTTCTACCGACGAGCCTTTCCACAAGCTCTTCAACCAGGGAATGATTCTCGCCTACGCTTATGAAGACGCTGCCGGTTCCAAGGTCCCTGTCGATCAGGTCGAGGAAAAGGATGGGAAGTTCTTCGAAAAAGGCTCGGGCAAGGAATTGCGGCAGATCGTTGCCAAGATGAGCAAGTCGCTCAAGAACGTGGTGAATCCGGACGATGTCGTCCTGAAATACGGAGCGGATTCGCTGCGCCTCTATGAGATGTTCATGGGGCCTCTCGATGCGGTAAAGCCTTGGAACACGCAAGGTCTCGAAGGCATGTATCGTTTTCTCGCCCGCGCTTACCGGGCTGTAATTGGCGAAGACGAAAGTGTCTCTTACAAGGAAGGACCTCTCCCTGAAAGCCTTGCCAAGGTGATGCACCAGAGCATCATCAAGGTGACCGACGCAATCGAGAAGCTGAGCTTCAATACGGCGATTAGCCAGCTCATGATTTTCAACAACGAGCTGACAAAATGCGAAGAGCGTTACCGTGAAGCTTCGGAAGTCTTTGCTCAACTTTTGCAGCCGTTCGCTCCGCACCTCGCCGAAGAAATGTGGCAGAAGCTCGGACATAACGAATCCATCGCTTACGTCGCCTGGCCTTCCGCCGACGAATCCAAGGCTGAGGAATCTCACGTGGAAGTCGTTTTCCAGGTGAACGGGAAAATTCGCGCCAAGGAATCTGTCGCCAAGAATGTGGACAAAGAAGCGTTGATTGAAATCGCCAAGAAAAATGAACGCGTCCAGGCTTATCTTCAGGACGTGACGATAATCAAGACGATTGCCGTCCCCGGAAAGCTCGTAAACTTTGTCGTGAAACCCGGAAAATAAACCGCCACAAAAAAATTCAGCGCCCCGGCTAGCCGGGGCGCTTTCCGTTAAACTTGTTGGATTACTTTATACGTAATTTTCGGAGAATTTTTCCGAGAAGTTCTTGCAGAATGTCGCCTGCATCGTCGGAACCGATCGCTTTCTGCAAAAGAAGGCTCGCCGGGAAAAGAATCACAGCGATAAACGCCGAATAGATGACAAGCGGAATCAGGGAAGCCTTTCGAACAAAATCATAGGAAATGTTTTCAATCGCTATCGCAATAACGACCATTGCGGCAAAGCTCAACAAGGCGCGGCCCATGTTTTCGAGAGCGTGCCTCATCCCCTCGGTTCCATTTTGACGCGCCCAAAGAAATACCATGCTGGTCACTTGTAAAATGGCTCCGGTTGCGCCGACAATCGGGACAACATAGATTCCAAAATCATCGGCGAAAAAAAGATAGGCGGGAATCGTCAGTAAAAAAACACCCGTGTTGAGAATCGTTGGCGTCCACATTTTTTCTTTCGCATAGAAAGATCGCACAAGGACCGCTTGCAGGCAAAGTCCAAGGCTTGCCGGCAGATACCAGTGCAAAAGCTTTGCGACATATTCCGTCGTCTCGCGCGTAAAGGCTCCGCGTTCGAAAAGAATTCGCACCGCCGGAAACGAAAGCGCCCAGACGGTAATGACCGCGGGAACCAAAATGGCAAACATCCGCGAAAGGCTCGACCAGATTTTACGGTTCAAGTCACCGAGCTGGTTTTCTTTGACAAGCCTCGCCATGTCGGGATAACTCGATACGCCGACGGAAAATCCAAAGACCGCAACGAGCGTGTACATCACGCGGTAGGCATAATTCAAGCTTGAAATTCCGCTTGCCCCGAAAATTCCTCCGAAGCTGCGGATGACAAATTCAAAGGCGAACATGCTGCCGACGCCAAAAGACATCGGAAGCATCATTTTCAGGTATCGGAGAACATCGGGATGTCTGGGGTTTACATAGGGAACGTAGTAAAGCCCGCCGCGCCGCGCACCAAAAATCTGGAGTACGAAAAATCCGATGAATGCGCCGACCGGAACGCCCCACGCAAAGCCTTCCAGTCCGTGATGCCTTCCGAGTAATCCGCCGACGATTATCGCCAAGTTATAGATGACTCCGGTGAGCGATGGAATGGCGAACTGCTTTCGGGTATGTTGGACGGCGACTAGAAAGCTTCCCGCAAAAATAAAAAGTTGTCCGGGCAAGATGATCCTGCCGAAATAAGTGGCGCGGTCGAGAATCGCGGGCGACAGGTCCGCGGCGGAAGTAAACAGAACGATCAGTTCCCGCATCCAGATAAACGAAGGAACGATCAGGGCGAGAAAAAGGATTCCCAGCGAATTTAAAATGTTGCTGAAAAATTTCCAGGCTCCGGCGTTGTCGTTCTTTGCTTTATACCCGAAAAAAATCGGGATGAACACAATGGACAGAAAACCCGTGCTCACCACGTGATTTAAAATATCCGGGATGAGAAACGCCAAGTCTAGCGCGTTCTTTTCGGCGGTGACGCCCGCTGCGCGGGCAAGCAACATTTCCCGGAAAATGCCGAGGACGCGGCTCGCGAGCATGCTCGCTGCAATGATGAGGGTCGCTTTGTTCATTTGACCGCAATGTTAGAAAAGTTGCCGAAAGAAATTTCTACTTGAAGATGGCGATGTAGGAATTTCCTTGTTGCGGAACGATGACGCGCGTGGCGGAAACATCTCCATCGCTCCAGGAGGAAAATGTACAGCCGGCTCCGTTTTCTGCCTTGAGCGTGACGGGAATTTCGGCAAAGAACGGAATTGTCGCGCTTCGGACGCTTATCCCGTCCACCGAAATGCTGCCGCACCCTTTTGCTGTGACCGCGACTTCTTGGGCTTCTCCCAGTCCAAAAAAATCCTTCATCTCGGAAACGACTTTTGCCGGGCGTTCCGTTGCAAATTTCCGAATTGTCGAAAGCGAATTTTCCATATAGCTTGCGTTGTGATTCCACCGTTCTTGATCGCGCGGAATTTCCGCATCGATTTCTTGCATCATCAGGTCGATTTTCCTGAGGACGGAATCCGGACTGAATTTTGTTTTGACTAGGGCTGCGAAACGATTGATAAATCGATTTTTGAAGTCCTGATTTTTCAGAAGATTCCGGAAGAGAATCGTGTATTCGGCGCCATTCGGGTAGCCGGATGCTGTTGAATCCGTCACAAAATGGAACATGTCGATGTCGGAATATTGGGAATGCCCGTTGTCAAAGCCCCAGTCCAAATCGTAGAGGAACCATTTCCATTTGGTGAGGGGAGAGGTCGAACGCCACTTTTTCAGATTGTTGCCGGGCCAGTCCTGGTTTGCCACGAACATTTCCGTTTGCATGTAGCTGATGAAATTGTCGATGTCCATTTGGCTTGCGACGTATTCATAAACTTCGGAATTGGTGATGTCGTTGCTCTGTATGTACTTTTCCAGGGCGATGTAATCGGCGGAGGAGCCGGCTGTCGCCGAGTTGTCGCTTTTGAGAAGATCGATGGCGTTGGCGTCAAACCCGTAATTGGTTTCAAAGTAGTTTTCGTTGGAGCGTTCCCGGATGCTGTGGATTCCGAAATATTCGCCGTTGTAGAATACGATTGCGTAGCGGCCTTTCTGGTAATCGACGCCGAGACCTTTCGTGATGCTCGAGCCCAGACGATCGCGGATATAGTCCTGGTAGAAATTTCCCCCGTTGTTCCGGAAAACGATATCCTTGAAAGATTCAATGTGCGGATAGTCCGGGAAAATCCGATAATTTAGCTTGGAATTTCCATACTTCTTCCGGAACTTGAGTGCGAAGGATTTCTTGTCGTTCGCCCGGCTGTAATTTCCGAAAATTTCATAGCCGGCGGGACTTTCGAATGCGGGGGGGGCGACGCCCGGTTCAAAGAATGCGATTTCGGCGGGAATTGTCTTGTCGAGCCAGTAGTTTGCGCCGTAGTGCGGTTCAGCTGCGTTCGCGTTCGGGCCTTCTTCGTAGATTCCCGAGTCCGGGCTGAAAAGCTGATTCGGATCCGCCGTAATAAAGGCTGTTGCAATGCTTGGCTGTGTTTCAAAAATATAGGTTCGGGTCGTCGTTTCGCTTGGGAGCGCTCCGTCGCGGAACGTGGCGATTCGAAGAACCGTTGTCGATGAAATCGTTTGAGTCTCGGGACATACAGGGCTCTGTTCCGTCGGGGCTTTCCCGCCAAATTCGCAGCGAACGGTCCCTTCGGAATCGCTAGGCAGGGAAATCGAAAAAGGTTCCGCGTAAAATCCAGAAGCCGGCAACGAGAACTTGTTCTCCGCCTGTCCCGCATACGCAAAGTTTTCGATTCCGAGCGGAGACGGCTTGGCAAATCCCCAGCCGACTGTGGTCAGCGCATAGGCTTTTCCCGTGGGTACTTTCGGATAGGAAATCGAATCCTTGAGCGTTCCTGCCGCATCGAACAGGAAAATTTCGCCGCCGGATTTTGGCAGCTTGAAATTTGTATGCGGAAAATGTCCCTGGTTTCTCGCAACGATTGATTTGAACGTAAACTGGACGGGCGTATAATGGTTGCTTAGGGCGGCAAAGCGCGTCCCGTAGATATGCGCCAAGTCCGGGAAGCTTTTCCCACTTGGAATGTTCAGCGAATAGGTTGTCGTCGAATCGCCTGTTCCGGTAAGCGTTGTCGCATAGCCTTGCCAGTCATTGACGTCGGGCTGGGTCAGGCGGATTTCCAAAGGCTCGTCCTTTGTCACATAGCCTGTGAGAAGCAATTGGTTTGCGCTTCCCAAATCGTGCGTGTCGTTTTCTGAACCGGTTCCGACGCCTACAAAAATACAGGCGCTGCTCCATCCAAGCTCTTCGTTTTTCCCCAACTGCATCTGACCGGAAATCATGCGGGTGCCGTTTTTCGTTGCAACGTAGCTGGAAAACTCCCACGGCTTTGCCGAACTCGTTCCGGCAACCGGCTTACTTTGCGCATCGCTCCAAGCCCAGGCGCCTCCGCCAATCATCGAAGTGGAATCGGATGGTTCCTCGTAATCGGGGCGATCCTTTTTGGAAAAGAAGACGATGAGAAAACTTTGCGGAGGAACGGTTACATCGCCGAAAGTCCATTTGGTTTCGTGAATGGAATTCGACAGCGAATATCCCGCGAGGTTCACTGCGGTATCCGCTGGATTGAAAAGCTCGATCCAGTCGGAATGATCTCCGTCTTCATCTTCGACGTCCAGGTTTTGCGGAACGACCTCGGTGAATATGACGGGTGCTGAACGGACAAAGGGCGTCTCGGGATTTTCCGGTTCAGGTTCGCTTGCCGGTTTCGGCATATCGGTGCATGCGAGAAGTAACGAGCAAATTCCAAGGGCTGTTGCGGAAAACTTCATACTCCAAACATAAATTTTTCGATGAAGAAAGGCGTCTTTTTGAATAGGGCAAAAAACTTTCCGTCCCATCTGCTTTTAGGCGATGAAATAAAACGGAACCTTTTATTTTGCGTAAGCAAAAATATTTTGTCCAAACGAAAAAGATTTATTAATCAACCGTGGAAATGATTGCTTAGAAGAAATCCACGTTCAGCTTGATGCCGTTCTTCTTGACATCCTGAACCAGTTTTTTGACGTTTTCCTGGATGTCTTTTAAGGAAGCGGAAACGGCTCCGCCTTTTTGAAGAATGAGCGCTGCCGAATTGTCGTCTTTGTCGAGGGTTTCAAGAATTCCAGAAAGTTGTGCGTCCAATATTTGAGCCGTTTCGCGTAAATGCTCCAGATTTTCCATTGTGGCGGAAAAATTCCCCTTTGACGAATCGATGCCCGTTGAAATTTTCTGCAACTCGGAATCCAGTTTTTCCGCGGACTGGGAAAGTTCTTTGAAAAAATTGTCCAGGCCTTTTTTTAAATCGTCAAGGCTTGTTCCCGCATCGGCGGCGAGGCGTTTCCCCTTTCGGGAAATCCGGTCGATTTGTTTTCCTTCCGCTCCCGAATCAAAATCGTTAAAGAATGTCTTCCCCGAATCCAGAATCGTTTTCAGATGTAAAAGGGAAGTCTGTAAATCTTCTCGCGCCGTTCCAAGACCCTTGTCGAAAACGGTGCAGAAAATCGTATCGCCCGCAGAATAATTTTCGCGAGAATTTCCGGGAACGATTTCAATTTCCCGGATTCCCAAAAAACCCGCCGAGGCAAAATGCAGTTTGGAATCTTTTGGAATGCGGATTTCCGACGAAAGTTCAAACTTTACGTAGAGCGCGGAATCGGTCTTGTCGATATGGATGATTCTTCCCTTGGGAATTCCGCCGACCTTGACGTTTTTCCCGCTTTCGATAGGACCGATTTCGTCAAAGGCCGCCACATAGCGGAGCCGTTCGTTATGCGGACTGAGCGGATGAAAAAAATACCATAAAAGGAAAATGGCAAAAACGAAAAACAGCAAAAACAAAAGCATCCGCTTGTTGCCGTATTTCGAAAGCTTGCTATTCATAGTCGGCTCCGTCGAGAAAACCGTCGAAGGCATCGTTTTTGGAAATGCCCTTGGCCTTTTCCTGTATCGCCTTCATCAGTGACTGGTTGAACTCCTGGGCCGTATCGATTCCGTTCATCTTCATCAGCGTATTCATCGCGATGACTTCGGAAATTACGGTGAGGCTTTTTCCCGGGGCGACTGGGATCAGCACCTTGGGAATCTTGATCCCTAAAATTTTTTCATAGGATTGCGAAAGCCCGGTGCGCTCATACGTGACGCCCTGCGCCCAAGGTTCAAGCTCGATAACGACTTCGATTTTTTTCTTGCGGCGGACGGATGAAATTCCGAACATCGCCCGGACATCGATAATTCCAATGCCCCGAATTTCCATGTGATGCTTGATGAGTGATTCGGAACGTCCGACGAGCGAGTTTCCCAACCGCGTGATGCGAACGGAATCGTCTGCGACCAAACGATGCCCGCGCTCCACGAGGTCAAGAACGCATTCCGATTTTCCGACGTTGCTGTCTCCGACATAAAGCATGCCCACGCCATAGACATCGACGAGGCTTGCGTGTACCGACGTGTACTTCGCAAAATATTGTTCCAGAAAACGTTGGGTTTCCTTGGCGAAGTCAAACGTGGAAAGTCCCGTTGTCATCAGGGGGACATTTTGCGCGGAACACATTTCGAGCAGTTCGGGGTGCGGAGGCAGACGATGAGTCACAATCCACAGCGGAGATTTGTATTGGGAAAGCTTTGAAAAAACTTTTTGACGACCGACGGAATCGAGATGGTCCAAAAAGCTCCACTCCGTTGTCCCTATCATCTGGATCTGGTCGGGATTGTAGCCGCCAATGAAACCGGACATGGCAAGTCCTGGCCGGTGGATGCCGACGTGGGACAGTTCCGTTGTGAGCGAGGCTTCCGGTGTGTGGAGCGAAAGCTTTAGTTTTTGACGGAAAAGCCTATAAAAATCAAGAACCGGGCACGAGGCTCGGCACTTGATGTCCAGATTTTCGAAACAGTTATACGCCAACGTTACTTCTGCGCAGTGACGTTAGCCACCGATTCTGCCTGGTGCGCGTTTTGCTTTTCGTTTGCCTTCTTGAGCTGGATTTTTGCGCGTTCTAAGGCGTTGTCGATGGCCTTTCCCATGTTTTCTTCATCGGCGGAGGCGACGATGACCGCTCCTTTGACGTTTAGGGAAATTTCACAGTGGCGGTTCAGGTCGCCGACTCTGTCGAGTACGATGGAAGCCGCCGTAATGTTCGGGTAAAATTTGCCGAGCGCATCTACTTCTTCTTTCAAATGATCCTGCAGCGTATCAGAAATCGTGCAATGACGGGCAGAAATTTGAACTTCCATAACGAACCTTCCATTTAAAGGGTGAAACAATACTAAAGGCTTTCGCCTTCCCCAAAGATATACATCTTTCTTTTTCAAAAAAGAACGGTTTTTAAAGAAAAATTTTTCTTTTTGACCGTCCCGGTTGGAATATGCGCCTAGATTTGGCGTTTAATCCAGTTGTTGGATTTCCTTTTTAGAAAGTCCGGAATACTTGGCGATTTTTTCTAGGGGCATCCCGTCGGCGAGCATCGATCTGGCGACTTGAAGTTTACCTTCCCGAAGACCTTTACTGATGCCTTTTTCTATGCCCTTTTCGAGTCCCTCTTCCATTCCCTTTTCGACGCCTTCCTTAACGCCCTCGGCTTTCCATTCGTCTTTATGGGCATCTACATATTCCTTTTCGAGAACTTCATACAGGCTGGGCTCGCCATATACGTCGCGATGCGTCACAAAATCCATGAATTCCTCCTTGTCTTTAGGGCTTTTGACCGCTGTTAAATATAGCATCGTTTTTCTGACAAGGGATGTCCTTTCCTTTGGGGAAATTTCAAAAAATATCCTGTGGGCGTCATTGCGCAAGTTTTTTAATCCTTCTGGTTCGAAAACGTATTTCATTATCAAAAGGGCAAAGGCTGTTTCCGCATCGATGTTTTTTATTGCGTGTTGGGTAAGGGCCTGTCCGACATCGATGAATTCGCAGATAAATGGCAAGCCTATCCGGTGGTAATATTCCGGATAGTCGGAATATATCGGGGTCTCGGTGGGATGCCACGCTTCTTTTCCGTTGTACACGACAATGGCGACGGTCGGGATGTTGTCATGCCGAATCACCATCAGCCCATGCCAATATCGGATGAGCTGGCGAAAAATTTCGTCGTCCCGATAGGATTTATGTTCGGCGATAATCCCGACGAGAAGTTTTGCGTTTTTTCCCGAACCTTTGAGCTTTACGGTAAACGCCAGATCGGCGCAGCCTTTGTCGTTTTCATCCGCAAACGAGTCCGATATATCGGAAAGCGTTGTGAGGTCGATCGTTGCGATAAACTTGGCGAGACTTTCGTTTTGCAAGGCCGCTAAGCGGAGCAAGTCGGCGCAGCGTTCGGGTTTGAAAAAAATGGACCGGAAAAAGCTGTCGTGCGGATGGCCGTTCGTTTTTCTTTTCATAGAAATTTCCTTTGTTTGAAAATGTTCTATGGACTTTAACGTCCTGACAAGAAAATCGGAGAAAAACGGTGAATTTTTAACGGTTTCTATGTTTCTACGAAAGGGATTTTCGGAGGCGCGCCGGGAGAATCTTGAGTTCTTCGCGATACTTGGCGACTGTTCGCCGGGCTACTTTCATCCCTTGGGCTTCGAGCGCTTCGGATATCGCCTGGTCGGAGAGCGGGGCTTTGCGATCTTCACCGGAAACAAGATCCTTGATGGAATCGAGAATTTTGGCGGATCCGATAGACGTTCCGTCTCCCTGGGCGACTCCCGAACTGAAAAATTGTTTGAGTTCATAGACGCCGTAAGGCGTATCGACGTATTTGCCGTTTGTCGCCCGGTTGACGGTGCTCGGATCGCGGTGAATTTCGTCGGCGATGTCTTGGAGAATCATCGGCTTTAAATTTTCCGGTCCTTTGGCAAAGAAGTCGTGCTGCTTTTTAAGGATGGCGTTCATCACCAGTTCGATTGTGCTGTGCCGGTTATCGACGCTCTTGATGAATGAATTGGCCGCATTGAGTTTTTCGCGGACGTATTCCTTGTCCTTCTTGCTCGCGGTCGGGCTTTGCAAAAGCTTGCGGTAAGTCTCGTTGATGTGCAGATGCGGAATGTGGTCGCGGTACATGACCACCTTGAACTCGCCGGATGGCGTTTCGACAACTTCCATGTCGGGGACGATCGACTGGACGGGCGCATTGTTGATCTGCGCTCCGGGATGCGGGGAAAGGCGGGATAGTTCATGCACGGCTTTCTGTACATCTTCCGTGGAGACGTTCAGTGCCTTGGCGATTGCCGCATACCGCAAGTCTTTGAGTTCGTCGTAATGATTTTCAAGAATTTGGATGGCGAGCGGGGAAAAATCCGGAATCCGGTAGGCTTGAATCAGCAGACATTCGCGAAGGTCCCGTGCTCCGATTCCCGGCGGCGTAAACGACTGGAGAACGTGAAACGCTTCCTGGACGGGATATGACGCTTTTTCGAGATCCTTCTTTTTTTGCAGAACGTCTTCCGCTTCGAGAATATCGGGATTTTTTTCGGAGGAGCCCGTTTCCTGGGCGACAAGGTTTTTGTCCGCCGGAGCGAGAAATCCGTCGTCCCCGATGCAGTCGATGAGATATTCGACAATTTTGACAATTCGCGGAGGACGTTTCCATTCGCGGAGCTGGTTCTTCAAAATATCCTGCATGCTGAGACCGCGCGTCGGCTCGGGGCGAAGATCGTCGTCCGAGTCCCGTCCGCCCAAGTCTTTGTATGGGGCTTCCGCATTCCGAAATCCGTCTTCCATGTACTTTTCCCAGTCTATCGAATTTTCTCCTCCGGGTTCCATCAGATCGTGGCTGTTGTCGTCTCCGTCTCGCCCGGAGCTTTCCTTAGTCGGGGCGTCTAGGGATTCCAGGCGGCTGTCGGGAGCTTCGTCTGCTTCGAGAAGCGGATTCTCTTCGAGCTCTTCGGAAATCGCCGTTTCGAGTTCGAGCGAGTTCATCTGGAGCATTTTGACGGACTGCAACATTTGCGGTGACAGGTTCTGTTCAAGCCGCACGCCTTGTTTTAGCTGAATTCCTAAATCCATAAAATCTCCTTAATCCAGTCGGAACGATTCCCCGAGGTAGATGCGTTTCGCCTCTTCGTTGTTTGCCAGATAGTCCGACGATCCTTCGGTGAGCACCTGGCTTTTGTACATGATGTAGGCGCGGTTTGTAATCGAAAGCGTTTCGCGGACGTTGTGGTCCGTTATCAGGACGCCCATTCCCTTGTCGCGCAAGGAAGAAATGACCGACTGGATATCCGCAACGGCAATCGGATCGATTCCCGCAAAAGGTTCGTCGAGCAAAAGAAAGTCCGGGTTTGCTGCTAGCGCACGCGCAATCTCGAGTCTGCGGCGTTCTCCGCCCGAGCAGCTCATCGCCTTCGTCTTTCGGATGTGCGTAATCTTAAACTCTTCGAGAAGTTCTTCGAGGCGTTCTTTGCGCGCGGCGCGTTTCAGTCCCTGCGTTTCGAGAATCGCCATGATGTTGTCCTGGACGCTCATCTTCCGAAAGATGGAAGCCTCTTGCGGCAGGTAACCGACTCCGAGGCGCGCTCTGCGGAACATCGGTTCCTCGGTCATTTCGATGTCGTCTAGAAAGATGTGACCGGAATCGGGGCGAACCATGCCGACTATCATGTAAAACGTGGTCGTTTTTCCCGCGCCGTTCGGGCCGAGAAGTCCCACGACTTCACCCTGCGAGACGCTGATGGAAGCTTCGTTCACCACCTTGCGCCCGTTGTAGATTTTTGAAATTTTTTCGGTGCGGATTGTCCGGATCAGGTTTTTCATTTTTTACCCCGTTTTTTTGCCGGAACCTTTGCGCTTTTTGGGGATTGAAGGCGTTCCGATGAAATCGCTTTGGACGAGTCGGCAAGGGCTTCGGGAACTTTGGGCAGGATGTTCTGCTTGGACAGGTCGATGTAGCGGCCGCTGGCGAGGGTTTTCGTTCCCGCGAGCTTGAGGTGCTTCACCTTTCCTTCGTCAAACGCAATCCGAATCGTGTCTCCCGCGGCTTCGTTCTTGCCTTCGATGATTCGCTGCTTTTCTCCGACATGGAAATACGTACTTTGTGCCTCTCCCGAGATAAGAGCGCCTTGCAGCTTCCCGTTTTGAAAGGACAGGTCGAGCCTTCCTCCGTCCATGCTGTTTTTGTAATCGGCAAAGTCCGCTTCGTAAAATGTCCCGTGCGCATTGAGGTTCACGTAGAGGCTTTGGATCTTGTCGCCTGCAAATTCTGCGTAGAGCGTATCTCCCACCGCCTCCGTGTATTGATCGGGCTTTCCGCGTTTTCCCTTTTCGTGCTGTTTTCCGTGGGCGTTCCGAATGACCAGCGCGCTTTTGAGCGTCCGTTTGTCCGTATCAATCGTCAGGTAGATGGAGTCGCCGGTAAGCTCGTAGCCGTCCATGGTGAATTTTGGGCTTCCCTTGAGCGAAACCCAGCCCTGCTTTTTGTCCAGGTAGCCCGAGTCGCAGGTCACGACCATTCCTCCCTGCGTGATGACGACGCTTTTGAATGCCTTGGCGAATTCCGCATTTTGGTCAAACGAGATGAACTCCGCCCGAACGGATGTCGTGTCGATTTTTCCGTCCTTCTGGACTTGATACTGGTGCAGGAGAGGCTTTTGGGTGAGCGTCAAAATTTTTTCCTTCTTGTTGTAAACCAGGTGGTTCCCGAAAAACGCGTATGTTCCCGCGGAATCCTTTGCCTCGACCGAGCCTTTCGCCGTTGCGATTTCCGTCTTGCGCTGGTAGCTGCCGCTCTTCGCCTTGATATAGCCTTCGGGGTGCGTAAAGATGAAGTTTCCTTCGCAATCGACCTGGTCCGAATTTTTGTTCCATGTGGCGCGACCCGTGCGAAACTCGATGGAATCGTGCGTGAAGCGGACCCGCCCGTTCAAAAGGATAAATCCCGCCTTGCGCATTGCAGCGAGACTGTCGGCATGCCGCATCACGAGCGGTGACGTCTGCGCGGAGGCCTGCGAAAAAATCCCGCACAGGAAAATCCAGAGAATCGCCGACCGGAATTTCACCTGGAACCTCCGACTGGCGGCAGGTGCGGCACGGGGCTTTCCATGTGTTCCGCGTTCTGCTTCTCGTCTTCTTCCTTGAGACGCTTGGCGGCATCCTGGAAAATTCCCGTCACGTCCGAAAGGATGTGCCAATTCTCCATCTTGGCGTCGCTCTCGAAGCCCTTTCCCTGCAGCACGTCGCCGTCTTCGCTCACCACGCGGACGTAGCTTTCCGTCTTGACCAGATTGTCCTTCTTGTGCCACAAGAGGGAATCCGCCCGAACCGAGGCTCCTTTGGGGGTAATCGCATAGACATGTCCGTAGGCATAGACGTAATTCATCCGGCTGTCGAGCGTTCCCGAATCCGCGCGCAAAAAGGCGGAGCGTTCCCCGAGCGAATCGAAAATATCAACGAGAATCGGCTTGGCGAATATTTTTTCCGTTCCGCCCCAGCGTTCGAGATATGCCGTTTTCACTTTCCAGGAAAGCCTTTCCTTTTCATAAAAGTCGAGGAGCGTCGTGTCCGTAAAGAGCATCATCGGGCGTTCGACCGCTTCGCTTTCAAATGGCAAATCCGCTTCGGGTTCCTCGCAGGCCGAGAGCAAAAGAAACGCCAAAACGCCGGCGCCGGAAAGCGTCCGCAAGAATGAATTGGCGCTGCTTAGCAAAAAATGTGCCATCTTGGATTAAAAATACAATAATTGAAAACTTCGGGACAAAAATCCAGCCAAGATTGGAAAACGATTCGGACTTTTTTGGAAAATCTGCGCAAAAGCCTTGACGAAGCGTTTTTTTTTCTTACCGTTGACGGGGGCGGTCTATCCGGGCGGTTCGTATGTCTCGGGGAAAAATCTCTAACACAAGGAATATCGGATGAAAATCTTTTGGCTGCTTTGTTGGGTGTTCTGTTTGGCGATGTTTTCGGGATGCTATACTTGTGGGGAAGCCTTCGACTTGTACTATAATGACTGTATGTATCAACACAATGACAGATCATACTGTAAAGACCGGGCTTCTCTAGAAGCTCAAACGAATGGCTATTGTTCAACGACCAATATAAATTTCAATTTCTAGAAAGCCTGTATGGATAATTTCTACATTGTCCCCGATGATTATTGGGCTTGTTATCGATACGTATGATGCGCTGAACAACGGCACGACAGCCTCGGCGCGGCGCTTTGTGGAAAATCTCCGGGCGGAGGGTCATACGGTCCGGGTGCTCACCGCGGGCGTTCCCGGCAAGGACAAGTTTATCCTTCCGAAGTGGAACATTCCGATTGTTTCGCACTTTGCCGACCCGCAGGGAATCACGTTTGCCAAAATCGACGAAAAAGTCATCCGGGAATTTTTGACCGGGCTTGATGTCGTCCATTTCTATTTGCCATTTCCGCTCGCAAGAGCCGTTGAAAAGATGGCTCGCGAAATGAACATCCCGTGCCTCGCCGCGTTTCACGTTCAAGCGGAAAACATCACCTACAACATCGGACTCGGAAAAGTCGCGCTGGCGGCAAAATTCTTTTACAAATTTCTCTACCATTATTTCTACAAGCGTTTCCGCGACATCCACTGTCCCACGGAATTCATCGCAAGCGAACTGCGGGCGAACGGCTACAAGGCAAATCTGCATGTGATCAGCAACGGCGTCGATGCGGCTTTTACGCCGGGCGAACCGATTCCCCATGAAAACATTCGCGTGCTGATGATCGGCAGGCTCTCGCCCGAAAAGCGCCAGGACCTGATTATCGAAGCCGCCAGGAAATCCAGGTATGCGGACAGGCTCCAGCTTGTATTTGCAGGCCAGGGACCGCTTCTCGAAAAATACAAGCGACTTTCCGAGGGGCTTCCGCGCAAACCGATTTTCGGATTTTATTCGACCGGGGAACTTTTGAAAATCATCCGCAGCACGGACATTTACGTCCACGCATCCGACGCGGAAATCGAGGCCATCGCCTGCATGGAAGCCTTTGCCTGCGGACTCGTTCCGATTATTGCCGATTCGCCGAAAAGCGCGACGGTTCATTTCGCTCTCGACGAACGCTCCCTCTTCAAACCGGGAGATTCTGACGATCTCGCCCAAAAAATGGACTATTGGATCGAACATCCCGAAGAAAAGTCCGAGATAAGCAAGCGGTATATTGAAGAGGGAAACCGTTACCGCGTCAAGGAATCCGTCCGCAAGATGGAAGAAGTTTATCGGAACTTGAAACCGGGGCGTCCATCGTGAAAATGTTTTCGTACAAAGTAATTGCTCGTTCGCTTGGTGCGATTCTCCTGTTCGCAGCGTTCTGCTTTGCCGAGAATCCAATTCAGAAATTCCACGTTCGCGGACAAATCGGAAAGGCGAAAATCGATACAGTGCAAAAGACAATTTTCGTCACGGTAAACTATTACGGGAAAAATGGAGTCTATCCGCTTTCGCAGGCCGTTGTCGAAAATGTTTCGCTTCGGGATTCTTTGAAAAGTTCGCTCCGCGACACGATGGATCTGCGCAACTGGGCGTCATTCAAAATCGGAGACGAAACTTGGAAAATCAAGGGCGGATACCAGCTCCCCGGCAGTTCTTTCTCGGAATGGCACAGCGAAGAAGTTCCGGGTTTTATCACGTTCGGGCATGTCACCTGCGACGAAATGGTCGGGAAGACGTCCAACCATCATATTTGGGACAACGGCAATCCGGCGTTTTCCGCTTCGGGCAGCAAAAAGTGGCCCACGAAAAAAGTGAAGCTCGCGGACGGCAGCTATGCGGCAATGCTTACGACAAGAAAAGTCGTCGGAGTTATCGCGAGCGGGAATCTTTTTACCGGAAGAATCGTCCGCAATATGAGTCTCAAGCAGCTTCTCGGGTTTACCGATAAGGACGGCAAGGCTCTGATTCGCTGGGGCGTTCCGTTCGAAGCGCGTCCCAAGGCGTTTCGCGTCAAGTTCAAATATGATGGACTCGGCGATTCCTGCACGGTCATGGCGACGCTCGAAAACAGGAAAGACGGGAAACGTCGATTTGTCGGCGTTGCCTGGTACAGCTCGACGACCGATGACGATATGTCCAAGGAAGGTGTCGTCTCCATTTCGAAGCCCGACAAAAACGGTCTTCGCATGCTCGAAACAAAGTTCATCTATGGGCGTTCTCACGCAAATGGCGACCCGATGCCGGAAGGCGCTGTCCAGGGAAATGCGGACGAACCGATCACCCATGTAAACGTTGTCTTTGCGAGCAGCCGGAAAGGCGATTATTTCAAGGGAAAGGAAAATGCGACGTTGATCGTCAAGGATTTCCAGTTTGTCTATTAGACGAGAGTAGTTGGAGCTTCGGACGTTTAAACTTTGAGTGTGGAATGTGGAGAGTGGAGTTGTTTGCTGAGCGAACCGTTTTCGTGCTCCGTCATTCTGGAGGGTTCAAAGAACCCGATAGAATCCCCGTCCACGGTCATTCCACTCTCAGATCTAAGCTCTGACATGGATCCTATCGCTCCGTGTTGCTTCGCTCCAGGATGACAGTAGAGCGTTCATGCCCACCGTCATTCTGGAGGCTGAAAGCCGATAGAATCCCTTCCAACGTCATTCCACTTTCCACCCTCAACACTCCACTCTGAATTTTCAGCTCTGATTACTATATTTGCCCTGTTAGAATTTTGCAATGTCGCAGAATTTTTCCGGAAGTCCTTGTCTAACCTTCCTTAAAAAACAAAATGAAACAGAAACTTTCCGATTGGATTCGCCGCGAATGGACCGACTACGTTCTCCTTCTGCGGAACATTCCCTCCCTTGTCGTCAGTCTTTTCATCCTTTCCGTGGTGTGCATGAACCTGCTCGCCAACAAGGAACTGGTCTCGTTCCGGTATCTCGCACTCGATTGCGGATTTACGCTCAGCTG
Source organism: Alistipes onderdonkii (assembly GCA_963656065.1). Taxonomy (GTDB): domain Bacteria; phylum Fibrobacterota; class Fibrobacteria; order Fibrobacterales; family Fibrobacteraceae; genus Hallerella. The sequence goes on along the minus strand of CAVKGV010000002.1, from coordinate 70,711 downwards.
GGTCTCGTTCCTTTGCATGGACATGATCTGCAAGCGATTCGGTGCCAAGGCGGCGATGAAAATTTCCCTGCTCGCGTTGTTCGTTAATTTGTGTGTATTCCTCCTGTTCCATCTGCTTGCGATGACGCCCGGGATGTGGGGCGAATTTTACAGCTATGCGGATTCCGGAATAGAAAAAGCGCAGGTCGCGAACGATGCCCTGAATGCGACCTTTGGAGGCACCTGGTATGTCGTCTTCGGATCGGCTGTCGCCATGTTCGTTTCGTCTATCGTCAATTCTGCCGTCAACCACTGGATTTCCAAGCGGACGACTTCTAGGGACTTTAAAAATTTCGCCGTACGCTCATACACATCGACGATGATAGCCCAGTTTGTCGATAACTTCCTTTTCGCCTGTATCGTGAGCCATGTCTTCTTTGGCTGGACCATGGCGCAGGTTCTCCTCTGTTCGCTGACGGGAGCGGTGATGGAACTTCTCTGCGAAGTCGTTTTCAGCCCGCTGGGCTACCGGATTTGCCGTGCGTGGGAATTTCAGGGAATTGGGAAGGAATACATCCGGTTCAAGGAAGGAAAGCAATGAATGTATTTGTCAGCGGATCGAGCCGCGGAATCGGCATGGCGGTAGCGGAAAAGTTTTTGGAAAATGGTGCATGCGTTTTCGGGTTCGACATTTTGCCGGCAAGCATTTGCCATGAAAGATACGAACATTTTGTTTGCGACGTTTCCAAGGATTTACTGCCCGAAATCCCGATAGCCGCGGAAATCGTCGTGAGCAACGCGGGCGTCCAAAATTCCGGTCGCGATATCGAAGTGAACCTCAAAGGTTCGATGCGCTTTGTTGAAAGATACGCATTCCAGCCGTCCATCAAATCCGTCCTGCTCGTCGCTTCGGCTTCGGCGCATTCCGGCGCGGAGTTCCCCGAATATTCCGCATCCAAGGGTGGTTTGCTTGCCTACATGAAAAATGCCGCGATGAGGCTCGCAAAATTCGGTGCGACCTGCAACAGCATCTCACCGGGCGGCGTCACCACCGACTTGAACCTTCCCGTGATGCGCGACAAAAATCTTTGGAAAAAAATCATGGACGTTACCCCGCTCAAGCGCTGGGCAAGTCCCGAAGACATCGCCGAATGGATTTACTTTCTTACCGTCGTAAACAAAAACTGCACCGGACAGGATATTTTGATTGACAACGGGGAAAAGGATTTGAATAGCACATTTGTGTGGCCGTAAATTCTCGTCGCCAAGTAAATCCAATTTTGGCGGAAAGAAATTCATTTTTTTGCAAGTTCAATTTCCGGTAGAATAATCGGGCAAGGTTTTTCGCGTTCTTTATTGTGCCAAGCGACCACATAGCGGATTCGGACTTGTTTTACCGAATATCCCAAATCGTCCAAATGGGAAATTTTTTCTTTTGCCGCTTTTGACAATACGGCTACAGGATTTTTCGAACCGCTGTCATCGTACAATCTTCCTTGGAAATACTTCAACGAGTCTCCACTGTGTAATTTGAAGATGCGTTTTTTTAGTCCATCGCCTTCACCATTTATTTCGCCATAAAAATAATCAAGCCACATATCCTTGTGACCGAACTGTAAAATGATTTCTGCAGGTTCCGGATACATCGCCTTTTCTTTTATTGCGGGAGCGTACTTATCCAAAAATGGGCAGCAATGGAAAACATACAGTTGCTTTTTTGCACGGGTAAAGCCGACATACAATACGCGGCGACCTTGCGCGGTACTGGCCCTTTGGTCCTTGATCATCATATAGACTCTGTCAAATTCGCGACCTTTCGCCTTATGGATCGTGGAAATAACGACTTCGTTCTCTTTGCCGCGTTCAAAGTCAGAAATTTTTGATTCCATCAAAAACAATTTCAAATCGTTTCGATAAAGACGATCGTTGTGCTTTTGATAAACTTTTAGAGCCTTTAAACAGATAGGCAGCAGGGAGCTTTTTTGATAAACGTCTTCAAGCTTGCTTATGGACGTGTCCCATTCACCAGAGCTGATGACAGGATTTTCGTTTTTGGAGAGCCATTTCACAAAATCTCTAAACTCTACAAGGTCGTAGAGAGAAAATCCGTCGCTGCTCTGAATCAGCTTTGCTTTAATATTTTCGTGATTCAGGAGAGCCGTCATTTTCAAGGCGTCGTCGTTCGTCTGGGTTAAAACGCAGACAGTTCCTTGTGGCGGATACTTTTTCAAGTGTTCGACGATGGGATATTCCATATTCGGCGAATCAAACTTTCGAACCTTTACAGATCCTTCCTCATCAGAAACAGCCTGAATCGGATTAATCTTCAAGCGATTTGGAATATCCTGAACGAATAAGTTTGTAAAGTCAACAATCTTTTTGACGCTGCGGTAATTTTCAACCAGTTCATATTTTTTAGCCTTGTAAAGTTCAATAAAACGATTCAGGTCAACAGACTTTGAACCCGCCTTTTGGTGAACGCCTTCAAAAATGTTCTGGTCGTCATCACCTACGGCAATGACCCGCATATCTTCATTTTCTTCAATCAAGGCTTGGACCAAGGCGAACTGGTGTTCATCCATATCTTGGGCTTCGTCGATAACTAGAACTTTCTTGGTTATCTTGCTGTGTTCAATTTCGCCTTCCTTGATTTTTGCGACCGCCATTTCTACAGCCGATTTGGCCTTGCCCAGATCGCCCATTGTGCCCAACAAATCAAAGGCGTAGGAATGGAATGTCTTGGCCGCCAAAAAAGAGGCTGCGCTGCCAATCAACTGGTGGAGCTTTTCTTTGAAATCAATGGCCGCACTGCGAGAGAACGTGAGCATCAGCAACTGTTCGTGCTTCACATCTTCCAAGAGCATCAACGACGCCAACTTATGGACGAGAACACGAGTTTTTCCGCTTCCCGGACCCGCCGCAACCATGATATATTGGCTGTTTTTATCTTCGATAATTTGCTTTTGACGTTCCGAAAGAGAATCCACAATTTCGTGATATTTTTCGGGAGTAATGTTGTGGTTGATTTCGTCCATTCGATTGCCCTTGAAATACTTGTTCAAGAACATCTTGTAGTCAAGAGTGAAATAATCGCTTACGAAAGTTTGAGCCTGCTTGCTATTGCGCACCATCATGTTGGCGTATTCACCAACAATGTGGATTTGCTGCATTTTCATCTTGTAAAAATTATTCAGTTTTTCATAGTCATCGACTTTGTACTTGATCAAGTTGCTCTTTTCGATTCGATGAATTTCAAGTGCATTGTAAAGGACCAAGAATCCGTCTTCCAGCTGCAAAGAATTAATCTTGGAAAGATACAGAAGGGACGTTTCAAGCTCCTTGTAAGATACGGGTTCGTTGGAAAATAGAGAAATCTGGTTTTCATACGCGTTCAACAATTCTTTTTCGGAAAATTGAATGAGGGCTTCTTCACGAGAATTCGTCTTGGCGTCGGCATTTGCCCGGTAAAGCTGATCGATAACAAAAAGGGCCAATTGAAGTCGGCGCTTAAAATCGCTTTCCAAGTTTTGGGGAGAGACCTTCAATTCAATTTTTGTGCTGATGTCCGAGCAGTAGTTCTTTTCGATAAGACCATTGATCATCCAAAAGAAAAGAATTGTCTTGAAGTCCTTTACACTAGCCTTTTTTATTCCATTCGCTTCGGCTTCTTCGTTCAGTTCCTTGAGATTGAATATGGTCTTTCCTTCTCTCAATTTTGAAATCAAGAATTTTTCAAGCGCCTCGAAATGCTTTACCACCAGTTTTGACTTGTTTTCGCCATCCCCTTTCTTCATGTAAGCGGTCAAATCCTTGGAGTCTGCCAGGATATTTTCTGCCCGTAAAAGCTGGACCGTTTCTTGAACAGTGCTGCATTCCAGACCGAGGACATCCGCAATGTAATCGATGCGGGATTCCGCTTCATCGCCCTTGCCTTTTGAAATGTTTCGTTCCGAAATCAGAAGGCTAATAATTCGAATGGCGTTTTCTTTTTGCTTTTCGTCAAACATGTTTGATGCGGTAATCTTGCTGCGGGCCTCTTCCATGTTTGAAACCAGAATGCCTGTGGCGTAAACTCGAGGACAGTTCTGTTTGCGTTCAATGTAGCCGGCTTCTTCCAAAGCGAGAATGGCTGTTTTCACACGGGTTTCGATGTCGCCATTGGGGTCGTCAAAGCCCGCTTCTCTTGCGATTTCAAGAGGGGAGCGCTTTAGGATAGTCCTGTTCTTTGTGAGGTTCTTGATGGCCTTCCATACCTGTTGAATTTCGCTCATGCTGAGCTTCGTCTGATTCAGCAGCAAGAAATGCTTGTCCAAATCATGTTCGTTGAAAAGAACGTAGCAGTCCGCCTGCAAACTCTGGTCTCGCCCTGCGCGGCCAGCTTCCTGAACATAATTTTCAAGAGAATCCGAAATTTCGTAATGAACAACAAGCTGTACATCTGATTTGTCAACGCCCATTCCGAATGCAGACGTGGCGACAATAATTTGCACCTTACCGCTGATGAACGCTTCCTGGTTTTCCACCTTTTCGTAGGCTTCCATTTTGCCGTTAAAAGGTAAAGCCACAAATCCATCTTTGCTCAGTTTTTCTGCCAGCTCTTGGGTTTTCTTTGTGCGAGAAACATAGAGGATGGTCGGGCAGTTTTTTGCTTCAATCAACGAACGCAAAGTCTTGTATTTTTGTTCGTCGTCTTCTTGATAGATTACGTGATAGGTAAGATTGGCGCGGGTCGCCCTTGTGGCAAAAATCTTTAAATCAAGGTTTAGTTTTTTCTTGAAATAATCGCAAATATCCTGCACCACTTTTTGCTTTGCTGTCGCGGTAAAACAGGAAACGGGAATCTTTCTTGTTTCGGACTTTTGCGCCTGGATATTTTTGATGAAATCTCCGATATAGAGATAGTCCACGCGAAAATCATGACCCCAGCTCGAAAAACAGTGGGCCTCGTCGATTACAAAGCGCGCAATCTGCCTAGAGAGCAACAGCTTTTCGATAGTGCGGGAGCGTAAAGACTCTGGTGAAATGTACAGCAAGGAAGCCATTCCGGTTGCTACGCGCTTAATGGATTCCGCACGTTCAATCGGATCCAGCAAACCGTTGATGGCTACCGCATCCACAATCCCCTTTGCGCTCAGGTTATCTACCTGGTCCTTCATCAAAGACTGCAAGGGCGAAATCACGACCGTTAATCCCTTGTAGTTTTCGCCAGCCATCAAGGCCGGCAACTGGAATGTAATGGATTTTCCGCCACCCGTCGGGAAAATGGCCAGCAGGGATTCGTTATTGACCGCCGCTGCTGCCGCCTGTTCCTGCAGGGGTTCTCCGTCGTAAGTTCTAAAGCTGTCGTACCCAAAAATCGCTTTCAGTTTTTTGCGGACGTCCAGCTTGCTTTTGCAATAAGCGCATGTGGGCTCATGGCACGGATTGTTGCGCAAGAAGAAAAGGATGTTCTCGGTGAATGGATAGTTTCGTAGGCACCAGGCCGGTGTGATGGAATGCTTGTCCCGAAGGTTTATCACGGACAAGGCATAGGCTAGTTCAATCGGATGTTCTGTTGCGAACGATTCCAGCATGGCGTTTTCACAAATCAGGCCGGCAAATCGACTTTGAATCTGTTTTACAAGATTCTTGGCGTTGGACTTTGCCAGAAGAAGATTGTTGAAAAATCCCTTGCTTTCTTCTTTTAAACCGACATAGTCAAAGAAACCCTTAAATTCTTTTGAATCCTTCAACAGCTTGAAATAGATGTCCTTTAATTCGCTATCTAGCGCGTGGAACGCATTCACTTCGTCGTAGAACAATTCCCTAGATTTTTTTGCGTCCAGCAAGGGATTGTTCAGAGCATCGCTCTGGAGCTTTTCATCTTTCAGCAGTTTGTGGCTAGGACGCATGGGGAACACCAGTGGAGAAAGATAGAGCGTGTCGATAACCTTCTTTTTATCCAGCTCCATGAGTTTTAGATACTGGATGTCGTGATTCAAAACGTTATGACCGCCAACGTATTTTGCGTCTTTCACAAAATTCAGGAAATCGCCCTGACTCGGCGTATGAATCGTTCGATCCAAAGAATCGACAGCCCCGAGATCGGCAACTCTCCCGCTGGATGTAGAAACTTCAATATCAAAAAAGACGATGCTCACAAGGTTAAAATAAATCTTTTTTTGTGAGACTTACATTGAAAAACGACAAGTTTCTCAATCGTATTGCTGCAATTAACTTATTGGCATTTTGCAGTATGTCAATTTCCAAATCTCGGGCTTTACGAAAGGCTTGTTATTCGTTCTTTCTAATTCTATCAATTCGTTCTTTTTGATTAACTGCAACTTCTAACTTGGATGCATCATATTGATTGAACCGATAATTTCCAGACATGAATTCTTTGATGAATCTATCCTGAGAAAGTTTGACGGAATAATTACTGGGAGCGTGCTAGCTTGGATGGACACTTGATAATAAAAATAAATTTTATAAGGGAAAGAAATATTCGTATTGCAAATAATAAGCAATGTCAGCTTCCCGTTTTTCTGCTCTTTAAAAATTCTTTTTGAGCTTCAATACTGTACATTAAAACCTGGTAAGTGTTCCCGTTTGAACTGACTCGGTCGTCAACATAAATTCCGTAATTAGAACCTTTCTCTGTAGGTGTGTAGGATTCTTTTCCGTCCAAAGAATATGTTTTTGATAAAAAGCCTTCTTGTGTGAACCAATCTCTAATTTCTTTATACGAGATCTTGTGATAATTCTCTTCATTTTGGGTGAGAATTTTCAATTTAGAGGCAATATTTGAAATAGTTAATGGACTTCCATCCTGTAGATATCGGTTAAATAAATCTTCAGATATTTTAAGGGGAATGCTTTCTTTTTTTCTTTCAAATGATAAATTGCTTTTGCGGGCATCGTTTTTGTTCTGAATTCGTTCATTTGCGATTTCGATGCATTTTTGAATATTTTCAAGAATATACTGTTGCCCTAAACGGTTACACAGAGTTCTCTCGTACTCAACATTGTTGAATGTACTTACGGATTTGATGAAACCGACTTTTATTCCAAAATCCGTCGGCAGATTTGTTACTCTTCCTGATGGCGTTTCAACTGGCGAAAGAACGCCATCCATAGTTAGAAAGCCAGCAATATCTTGATAGAGAAAGTGAGACATTTCCTTGGGCAAAAGAGTATTTAATCTTCCGACAATCTTAGAAATCGAAACAGGTTCGTTGAACAACTCGTATTTTTCAGCAAACTCTACAGGAATGGATATCAATTGTTTTTCGCCTCGCCTTGCTTGGCGACGTTTCTTGCGAGCAATATCATTTGAAAGATAATCCGCAACAAAGTGAAGACACTTTTGAATTCGCTCTTGGGAAGAAGAATCATTCTCATTCAATGGTTCATCTGTTATAGGATTAATCCCCAAAGAGAGTTTACGAAGATAGCTTTCAGCACGTTCCAAAATTTCTAATTCGGTTGCCATTATTTCCCTCTATGTTCCGCTTCGCTTTCGATTTCTCGCAGTTCGGCCATATCCGCTTCATCGGCTTCAACAGCATCCTGCGTTTTGCGGCGTTCGGCAAATGCTTCGTAAATTTCGGATACGTGAGTTTCCATCTGCTTATTGGAAATATGTCCCTTATCTCGCAAGACGCTCTTATTTTGGAAGTTCAGCATAGCATCGACATTGTTTCTCCAAAAGTCCAGCGTCAGGTCCTTACGTTCCCTAACTCGTAACTCAGCGGAGTCCAAAAAGAGAACCGTAAGACGATTCAGCGAATCAATCTCGTCGTGCGATAGGTAATTCTTGGCAATGAAAATATCTTGCTTGCGAACCACCGTACCATGCCATGCAGTTAAGCCCATATTCGGTTTTTGAACATCGGCTCGATCGCATATAATTTCAGCAGCAGTTCTGTTGGCTACGGCATAAAGCAGTTTGTTCTGTGTCTCGGCGAAGAACATTTGGGTTGCCTTGTCTGACGCATCGTAATCGCTACTTAGGGCAAGTAAATCTCGAACTTTCTGATAGAAACGCTTTTCAGAGGCTCTGATATCACGAATGCGTTCAAGAAGTTCATCGAAATAGTCCGGACGTCCATCGGGATTCTTAAGACGGTCATCGTCAATATCAAACCCCTTAATCATGAACTGTTTAAGGTGTTGATTTGCCCAAATGCGGAATTGGACGCCCCGTTTGCTCCGGACTCTAAAACCGATGGCCAAAATCATGTCCAATGAGTAAAAAAGGACCTTATAATTCTTACCGTCTTCAGCAGTTGTAAAGTAATACTTTACAACTGAATTTTCGTCTAACTCCTTGTCTCGCAAGACATTGGCGATATGTGCGCCTACATTTTGCTTTGAGGTGTCAAAAAGTTCTGCAATCTGATTTTGATTCATCCATACATTGCCGTCTTTGGCCATTAAGGCGACTTTTGCCTTGCCATCAAGGGTGTTATAGATGATAATGCTCTGTTCAGCTTTTTCTGCAGAGCCTTTGTTTCCGTCTTTTTTCGCCATGTTTAGCCTATATTAGTCTGATTTCGCCACAAATTTCCATTCTACCTAAATATAACCTCGTTCGGTTGTCAAATATTGTCAAGTTCAATATTTCTTCAATTTTGGAAAGCCCGCTTGGGGAGATTCTTGGCTGGTTTGCTATGGTTTTCTGCGAATGCTCGGCATCCAGCAAGGCTTTAATTTGGCATCTTAGACCTCGGTTAAGTCTCATCGCTTGTCCTTTTCGTGGTTGGAAACAACAGGCTGGAAATTTGGCTATCCCTGGGATTCATTTCCCGAGGATTTTTTTTTGTTGCTTTCAGCCGCGAATGGATTTACTTGACGATGATAATCCGTGGTTTTTATTATTAATCCTTAGCCTTCTTCGCTTCATGGAGATTCAGTTTTTCAAATTGAATCTGTGAAAATTCCTGTTTCACCTGACGGCTCAGATTAAAATCTTTATCAAAAAACTCAAAAGCCTTTTTGGTGATTTCATATTTTTGCGTCAATGTTTTAAAGGCTTTAGTACAAGAATCTGGTGTATCTAAGGGATATTCGGCAGAGAAATTATGCGCTAGATAATTACGATATTCAATCAGGGCACTCATTCTTCTTTTTGCTGCGGCTAAATGTCCTTTAGATGAAATATGAAAATTCATTTTAAACGCAAATTTCCCTTCACTTTCGGCTTTTCGAATATCTTTGGCGTTGGGAACCTCATATATTCGCTCTAGCACGCTCTGCCATACATTGCCAAGCGACTGCTTCAATAATTTGTCGTCTTTCTCCTTCAGTTTTTTGAAACCATCGTCAATCATTTCGGGAATCAAGTTTTGATCTTTGGGAGGTTTAAAAACGATAATTCCGCCCGCGCCCCGTGACATACATTTGATGCAATTTTCAATAGCTCCACAGAGATAGAGACTGCGACCGTAGAGCTCAAAGACTTGAGCGGGAGTTGTTTGGTTTATTTTTGGCATTATTGAGATTTCTTATCAGATTTAGGTAATGGCACGGCAATTTTGTAGAATTCCTTAAATCCAGGAATTCGTTTTAGTTTTCCACTTTCCACAATTCCCTTGGGATCAAAAGCTTGTACTGAATTGCAGTCGGAATCCTGTTCCGTTTCACTGTCTTCTGCAGCTAGTTTTATTGACGGATCCGGGTATATTATCACGCATTTTGGAAAGAACTCGCCTTTGCCGGCCTTTTCTACGGCGTCCCACTTTAATGCATTCAATATTTTTTCATCTCTCGCGTATCCACTGATTTCGCGGATATCATCGAGAACTCGGTTGTTGCTGTCGCTATAACGAGGTTTATATTTAGCATCAAGAATCAACTGTTCATCACCAGTTTTGATGTAGTCCACTCTTGTTCCGCCACGTCCTTTAACCTGAAATTGAATATGACTTCCATAAGCTCTGCGCAACAGGCTCAGCACGTACATCTCGTAAAGACGAGGCATATCAATTGCGAAAGGTTGAACTGATTTAATCTGACCGTTGGCATTGTCTATTGAATAATCAAAGTGCCGTAAAATCAGTTTTGCTACTTTCAATGCGGAGAAATAGTGCCGAAATATTTTACCTGCATTAATTTTATTGACCTGAGAAATAGAAACATCTTCCGAGACATTTTCAAAAGCGGTTTTTATAGTGGCGAGTTTTGGTCTCAACTCGTTCAAATGCTTTTTGAAACTGCCAAATTGATTGATAAATTGGCATGAAAACACAAAAGCTTTTTTCAATAGCCTATTTTCGGGAATGTCCTCGGTAAACTCTTGATATCTGCAATATGTTCGTTCTTCTCGTTTAGCGAAAATATTTTTTGCCAGATGTTTTTGAAAAAGAATTTTTCCGCGGATCTTGGACCGCAAATTTTCTTCTTGCGTTATATAACCCTTCTTTAATCCTCGTGAAACAAGATGCGAAAGCAAAGAAAGATAATGCAAAATAAGGAGCGGCGTAATGACGTTATCAAATGTATTTACTTTTATCGAGGGCTTTTCAAAATCGATGAAGTAGTAATCCGAAAAATAATTGGCCTCGTTATCCGAATTCATCTCTAGCGCGGTAATGAATAGATTGATATAATCTACATCGACTTTCGGCTTTACAATAAAAGCGAATTCGTTTTCCTTATACCAAGATGCTCCAATATAATAGTCTGCCTTAAGTTCTTTAGATTTTGTAATTCCAAGGAACTTTAAATCTTTAACGGATTCATTTTTCTTCAACGGACCAGAGAGTTCAGGACAATTGGTCAAAGTTTCAATGACGTTGATCGCTTCGTCTTGACCTTCTTCAGGTTTCAAATGTTCTTGAAAATAAAGAAGATTCATTACGACTTCTTTTCATCCTTCTTCCAAGCGTCAATGAAAGGCTTGTATTCCGTTTTCACGTTTTCAATAATTGAGTCGTCGGCTTTTTTTAGCGGTGATTTACTGGTGATTCCATCTTTGTGGTATTCCATTAAAAGCGGCAGAATTTCATATTGCCACTTCATTTGCAGATTTTCCGCATCCATGAAGTAACTATGACCAACCATCAAGTCCTCAATATCCATGTCGTACTTGTTAATATCAAGGAAATTCTTGACGGAATCAAATAAATTGCGAGCATCACCTGTGGGAACCAGGTCTTTATCCGCTTCAAGTGTAACAAAAGCAAATCGACGGCGAACAGCGTAATCAATGGAACCAACGCTGCGATCCGTTGTATTCATTGTTCCAATAATATAAAGGTTCTGTGGAACGGAGAAAGATTCCTTAGAAAACGGCAAGATAACACTTAGCGGATGATCAGCGCCCGCACGTTTATCTGCTTCCAATAGAGAAATCAGTTCTCCAAAAATCTTGGAGACGTTACCACGATTGATTTCATCAATGATGAGAACGTACTTTTTGCCTGTATCTTTTGCTGCTTGTTGAGCAATCGTCTTGAAAATACCATCTTCAACATCATACACAACTTGAGAAGCTTTATCATCATTATCATTCTTTTCAAGAGACGGTTTAATTCCTTCTACAAAATCTTCGTAATCCATAGATTGGTGAAATGTCACAAAGCCAATTTGGGCGCTTGGATTCGCAAAAGATCCGTCTTTATTGATTTTAATTAAAGAACTTTCGTACTTTTTCATCACCTGGTCATGAAATGATTTGTCGTCCGCAACTTCTTGTTTTTCGGGAGGTTTTTCAATAATGCGGAGTGCGAGCTCAGCGGTATTATAGGTTTTCCCTGTACCTGGAGCTCCCTGTAGAATAATATTTTTTTTCTCCTTAAGAAGTTTTTCTAAATCAACCATCTTTTTATCCTCATCCGTTATAATTTTTGTAAATCCAACCATATTTTTGACCCTGGGTTGTTTGTTCTTATAAAAGCTGAATTGATTGTCTTTTATGGGTTTATCCAATTCTATAAATTTATCAAACAATAAAATAATTTTAGGCTTGCCAGACTTTCCATAGCCTTCAAATGAACTGTGTGTGCCCTCAAGATTCTTTTCACTCCATTCGTCATGCCGTTCTTTAAATTCCTCTTCATTTGTTGCAAAATCAATAACATCTCCTCGATAGCGAGCCCTGCTTTCAGATATGTTGTAAAATGGAAAAGAATTATTTTTGTCGATTAAAACTCTTAATTCATTTTTGAGATCGTTTAGATCGGAAACTTGATCCCAGCCAACACTGCAGTATTTTTTTGATAGAAGATCACTCTGCCAACCTGTATTATCGCGAGCAACTAGGCCTAATACGTTAGTAACAAGCCACTTATTCTTTAAATCATATATCAAACAACTATAAAACCATGTGCGATTGTCTTCGTTTTTTATTTCAATATTAGGTAAGGACTTTTTGCAAAAATCAAGAACCTCTTTGCAAAAAGAGGGTTCTTCATATGCTTTTTTGAGTACGTTTAATGAAAATTTTTCACGATGGGATTCACTAAGCATCGTTAGATTCTCTTGTGGTTTCTGCAGATACTCAATGGCGTGAATAAAACTTTTAGATGTGATAATATCTTCGCGTTTCCATTTCAATAAATTGTCCACCCAGCAATTTTGGTAAACACCCGATTTCGCGATAATTCTTTTTTCTGGATTTCGCTGTGTGCTTTCTGAGGCATTAGTGTCACAATAAGCTATAATATTAAACAGGAGTTCTCGGACTTCGATTATTTTTGAATCGTTAGAGTTTTTTATTCCTTTATAGCCCAAATTTATCAATTCATCAATATTTGCGACTTGCTTATTCTTCCACTCATTGAGCAACTCGACAGCTTTTCCGAACCAAAAATCATTTTCATTGAGGATAGAAATGTATTTTTCATCATTTTTGTGATCTGACCAAAAAACAGATATTTTTTCCGAAAACTCATTCATATTTTATAAATCGCCAAGTGAATTTGTCTAACTCCTCTAGAAATATACTCCAATGGGGTCAAATATCCAAGCCTTTTTCACTCGACCTGTCCCCTTGTCGAGCCTGTGTTGACGAGGCCTGTCTCGAAATCCCCGCAGCGTTCCTTCCTGGCTCCCGTTAAGGCGCCGTATCAAGGATTGGGCTTTTTCTTGCCGCGGCTCATCCAGCTCAGGACCAGGTTCTGCCACACGACATAAAATGTCGGACAGAGGGCTGCCACGGGACCCGCGTAGAGCTGCGCAATCCAGATGACGAGCATCGTATTTTTCTGGCCCATGCTTTGCGAACCTTCGATCGGGTGGGATTTCCGTTCGCAGAGCCATCCCAAAAAGAAGAGCAGCAGGCATAGCGCAAGGGAAAGCAACGCGGTCACCTGGAAATCGCCGGCTTCCCAGATTTTTTTTACGCCCATCGCGCGAACGTCAAAACTCGCCTTGGAGAGCAAGATGAAAACGTTGAATATCCAGATGAACATCGTGTATTTCTGTAGCTTTGTAATCTTGTCGGCGACTTCCGGGTAAAAGTTCCTGAGTCCGAGCGCAATCGCTATCGGAATCGTGATAATCGGCTGGATGGAATTGAAAATCGCTTTCGAAAGTCCCGTCACGTCGAGATGTTCCATGCCGGCTGGCGGCGGGCAGAAATAGCCGAAAACAATGGGAATCGAGAAGCAGGCGATGACGCTTCCCACGAGAAAAATCTTGAGCGCGAGAATCGGGTTCCCTCCGAGAAGCTTCGCCATTACGGGCGCGGCATTGGCAGGTGGGCAGAGGCAGATCAGCATGCCGCCGAGAACGATCGCCCGGGAAAGTCCGAACGCCTTTTCCATTCCGAGCAGGACTCCGCAGAGGAGAAGCCCCATCAAGAGTGCGCGCATTTCGATTTTAAACGTGTAGCCGTGTTTCTGCGGCGGGACCTTCGATACAAAAGTCAGCGCCATCATCAGCCCGATGAGGAACGGCATCAGCGGCGAAAGTACGTGCGCCTGCGGAAATAAAATGCCCAAAAGAATCGCAAGCGGCATCAGAACGGAACGTAGTTTTACCATAATGATGCGAAAGTTAGTAAATTGGGGCGTGATGCTGCTTTCCCGTTACAAGGACATTCCGACGGCACGGTCGGTCGTGAAGAAAAAGTCTTCGAATCCGATGCTTTTCCTCGTTGAAGGCTACGCCGTTCTCATCGTTCTCGGGACAATCCTTCTCAAATGTCCCTTTTCGCTGCAAAAGGATCTTTCGGTTATCGATGCGTTCTTTACGGCGACGTCCGCTGTTTGCGTCACGGGACTTTCCGTGATAGACGTCGGAGCGACATTTACCCATGCGGGCCTCTGGATTCTCGCTATGCTGATTCAAGTCGGCGGTCTCGGCATCATGACGTTTTCGACGGCGATTCTCTTGCTTTCGGGAATGCGACCGGGCTTTAACCAGCAGGCGATTTTCAAGTCGGGATTTACGACCGAGGGGAACATCGATCCGAAAAAGATCCTCGCCGCAGTCCTGCCGTTTACCGTCGTTCTCGAAGGCCTCGGAGCGACCGCCCTCTTCACGCAGTTCGAAAACTTTCCGATTGACGAACGGATCCTCTATTCGGTGTTTCACGCGGTGAGCGCTTTCTGCAACGCGGGCTTTTCTCCATTCGCCGATTCGCTGATGCGTTTCCAGTTCAATCCGGTCGTCTGTCCCGTCATCATCCTGCTGGTCCTTTCGGGGAGTCTCGGGTTCCTTTCCATGTCCGAAATCAAGAACCTTTTTGATTTCAAGACCCGCACCATCCAGAAAATTTCGCTTCATACGAAAATCGCCCTCCTCGCAACGCTTGTCATTGTCCTTGTCGAAATGTCGAGCGTCCTCGCTATTGAATGGAACGGTGCCTTTGGCGACCAGAACATCGCCGAGAAATTTTTATCTGCGGCCTTTGTCTCCATCGCTTCCCGGACCGCGGGATTCAACACAATCGATCCGCTGTCGCTTCGAGAAACCAGCATGATTATCGTCATCGTCGCCATGTTCATCGGGGCGAGCCCCGGCAGCTGCGGCGGCGGTCTGAAAACGACAACGGCGGCTGTCATTGCACTGCTCGGATTCAACCGGCTTCTCGGGCGGGAACGGACGCAGGTAATGGGACGCACCATTCCCGAAGAAACGGTCGATAAGGCTGTCCGGATTTTTATCGTCTATGTCATCCTTGCGCTGGTCGGGACGCTTGTCCTCCTCTTTTCCGAATTTCCCGGCGCGGCGCTTGGCGCTTCGGAATCGCATTTTCTGCGCGTGTTCTTTGAAGTCGTCAGTGCGCTTTCCACGTGCGGACTTTCGCTCGGATTCTCCCAGGAACTTTCCGCGTTCGGAAGGGTCTTTATTTGTATCTTTATGTTTGTCGGGCGGATGGGCGCCCTTTTCCTAATTTCCGCGGTCGTCAAGAAAAAAGAAGGCAGCGCCTGGTATGCGGAAGAAGACATCATGGTGGGTTAAAAATGGCCAAAAAACAGTTTGTCGTCATCGGACTCGGAAACACGGGAATCTTTCTCGCGAACCATCTGACAAGTCTTGGAAGTGAAGTCCTCGCTGTTGATAGCACACCGGAAAAAGTCCAGGACATCACGCCGAACGTGGCGCAGGCGGTTGTCGCCGACGCGACCCGCAAACAGCAACTGGCAGCGCTTCCCGTCACAAAGGTCGATGCCGTCATCTGCTGCATCGGCGCGGACATCGAAGCCTCGCTACTCACGATTCTCAATTTGAAGGAGCTGGGCGTAAAGAACATCATCGCGAAAAGTTCCAGCTCGCAGCACACGTCGATTCTCGAAAGGTTCGGCGTCTCGGATATCTTCCAGCCCGAACGCGACATGGCGATTTCGCTTGCGGAACGTCTCACGCACCCGAACATGCTCGACCGCTTGCCGTTTCTCGACGGGTATTCCATTGCAGAAATCGTCTGCCCGAACAAGTTCCGGGGAAAGACGCTCAAGGAGCTTTCGCTCACGTCCAAATATGGAATCCAGATTATCGCCATCCGCGACCCGCTCAAGCCCAAGGCTCTCATCGGCAATCTCGCCGACTGCGAACTGAAGGAAAACGATATCCTGTTTGTTTTGGGACCGAACGAAGTTCTCGAAGAAATTCAGGATTACTAGGCGAGTCCGATTCCCGAGTTCTACCAACCAAGCTTCGCTTAATCCACTTCGACGACTTTTCGGCTGTTTGTCGCGCCTTGAACGACGCGGACCGCGCTTTTGGACTTTTTGAAAAATTCGGAGAGAACCTTGCAGACGGCTTCGTTCGCCTTGCCTTCGACAGGAGGCGCCTTGACATCCACCTTGTAAGAGCCGTCGGGCTGCAGCACGACCCCTTCTCGCTTGCTTCTGGCGTGAACCTTGACCTGGATTTTCATCGATCAGAGGACGACCGGTTCACAGGTTTCCGAAATTTCCGGCGCCTGCTCCCTTTCCATCGCAGTGAGAAGTTCCGACTGGCTCTTGACCATCGCGCGGATGCGGATAAAGTAATTGGTGCGGAGCTGTTTCAGCTGCTCGATTTCGGACCGGAGAGATTCCGCTTCGCGCTTCGTATTTTCGACTTCACGCTGGGCCCGAGTCTTTGCCTCGGCGACGATTAGTTCGCCTTCTTTTTCGGCGTTGCGCTTGATTTCTTCCATCGTGCGCTGCATCGTGACCGCCGCATCCTGAATCGTCTTTTCGATTTGCTTGTAGTAATTGACGCGTTCCTCGGCAATTTTCAAACGTTCCGTCAGTTCGGTCCGTTTGCGTCCGAGTTCTTCGAACGACTTCGCCGCCGTTTCCAAAAAGGCCTTGACCTCTTCGGGGGCGTAACCGCCAAAGCGCTTGGTGTGAAAGGTCTGGTTGCGGATGTCGAGCGGCGTGAGTTCCATAAAGTAAACCTCTGATTGCCCATAATATAGGATTTAAATTTTAGGCGGAATGCAGAGTGAGATAAAAAATCAATTCTTCGCTTGAATTAAAATTTTGCTATCCCTAAAACAAGACAACCGCATTTAACCCACCCCGCCTTTCAATAAAATTGAGTTCGGGGAGAATCATCAACTGCAACACACCAGATTCGCCGCCACACTTTCGCAATTTATAACGATCGAGTGCAGCTTGGTATTCATCACGTTTATTTGCATGACCTTTATGAACAATATACTTGTATGTATTGTACGAAAGAACAGGAATGCCTACGCCAAGAAAAGGGATGGATGCGCCAACGAATAATCCGCCAATAACTCTACCAAGAGCATCGTCAAAGGTTGGAGGGTTTGATACATCTAATATAGCGTACAGTCCAAATCCGACAAGAACGACCCCTACAGCGGTCAAACTTCCTCCTGCAATCATTCCTATCACATTTGGCCTAGAATACGCCTGGTAATTTTCTTCCGCAATCAAGTCATAATATATCTTGGCGCTATCCACTTCCATTGATTGAGGCGATGTCATCTCGCCGCCAAAACTCAAATCACATGAGATGGCGAAAAAGAATGCAACTACAATTTTCTTTAAATTCATTGTTCTAGCTTCCCATCCAACATTTTTTCAATTGTTATCATTCCACCATGCTTTGTTTTAACGGTTATATCCATTGTTTGCATATGGGTGGTATTCATCCTGAAGCACATGTGACTCCACAAATATATATTTAGAAATGAATTTGTAAAATACCGCTCCCCAAAAACCGCCTATTCAAACCGCAACGCTTCGATGGGGTCGAGCCTAGAGGCTTTTCTCGCCGGATACCAGCCGAAGAAAACGCCCGTGGCAAAGCATACGCCAAAGCTCGCGATAACGCTCATCGCGGTGATGCTCATCGGCCAATTTAAAGCCGCCTTGACAATTGTCGTCGAAAGAACACCCAGAAGGATTCCGAGAATCCCGCCGAGCAGGCTGATCATGACCGATTCGAAAAGGAACTGGAGAAGAACGTCGCGGCCTTTCGCCCCGATGGCCATCCGCAGCCCGATTTCCCGCGTGCGCTCGGTGACGGAAACATACATGATGTTCATGATTCCGATGCCGCCGACAAGCAGGCTTATCCCGGCAATCGCCGTGAGAACAATCGACAGCAAATCCGAAGTGCTCGTAATCATTTCGATCATTTCTTCCTGAGTGCGGACGCGGAACGGTTCCGTTTCGCCTTTCCACGAACGCCGCTCCTTGAGAATCTGGAGAATTTCTTCGCTCGCCTTTGACGCGTAGCCTTCCCCGATGGAATTGGCGTAAATGGTCCGGATGTCCGTTGTCGCGTTGAAGCGTTTCATCACCGTCTGGTATGGCGTGAGAATTACTTCGTCCTGGTCCTGCCCGAAATCGCTCGAACCTTTCGCCTTGAGCGTGCCGATGACCTTGAGCGGGATGTTCTTGTAGCGGAGCGTTTTTCCGATTGGGTCTGTATCCGGGAAAAGCGTTGAGACGACCGTCTGTCCGATGACGCAAACTTTTGCCATACGGTCCGTCTTGTCGTCGAACATGACGCCCTTATCGATTTCGTAATTTCGGATTTTGAGATAGTCGGCGCTTATGCCGGTGAGCGATACGGCTTCGTTTTTGTTGCCGACAATCGCCTGCCCGGAAGCGGTAACGACCGGAGAAACGCCGTTGATGTAATGCGCCTTTTCCCGCAGCGCAAAAACATCCGCTTCTTCGAGCGTTTGCGTCGAGGAACTCGCGTCGAGCTGGACACCGCCCTTTCGAGAAACGTTGGGCATGATAGTAATCGCGTTCGTTCCCATTGCCGTGATTTTCTGCTTGATGGATTGCTTGGAACCTTCGCCCATGGCGACCATCGTGATGACCGCTGCAACGCCGATGACGATTCCGAGCACGGAAAGAAATGTCCGCATCCTGTTTCGGAGTAATGCCCGGAATGCGATTTTAAACAAAGTAACCGGACTCATGCGGAAGCCTCTTCGTCAAAAGTCTCGGGCGGCGGGAGTGCGAGGAACGCTTCGTGCGCATTTTGGATATTTTCGTTTTTTGTATCTCGCTTAATTTGCCCGTCGCGGAGAAGGATCGTGCGGCTGGAAAATGTCGCGATATCCGGTTCGTGGGTGACGAATACAATCGTCTTTCCGCGGGAATTCAGCTCCTGGAAAATTTCCATGATTTCGTAGCTGGTTCGGGTATCGAGGTTTCCCGTCGCCTCGTCGGCGAGAATGATGACCGGATCGTTTACAAGAGCCCGCGCAATGGCAACGCGCTGCTGTTGCCCGCCAGAAAGCTGGTTCGGCAAATGGTTCAAACGGCCTTGGAGACCGACCCGTTCAAGCGCCTTGAGCGCACGTTCCCGCCGTTCTTCCGAAGAAATTTTCGAATTGTACAAAAGGGGGAGTTCGACGTTTTCGATTGCCGAGGTTCGGGCAAGCAGGTTATAGCTCTGGAAGACGAATCCGAGCTTGTGGCTGCGGATGTTCGCCAGCGCATCGGGCTTCATTTTTTCGATGTGTTCACCGTCGAGGATATATTCACCTGACGTGGGCTTGTCCATGCAGCCCAAAATATTCAGCATCGTGCTTTTGCCGGAACCGCTCGTTCCCATGATGGTGACGAACTCGCCCGGATGCACGTCGAAGCTTACGCCGCGGAGAGCGTGGACCGTTTCGTCGCCCATCTTGAATTCGCGTCGCAAGTGGCGGATGGAAAGAATCGGATCGTTCATGGAAACCTTCTTCCCTTAGATGCGCTCATCCCGAAAACGGTTGCGAACTTTTTAAAGCTTCTTTACGACGAGCAGGTGACCGGGCGCCTTGTTCGGATCGAGACGCACGAAGTTGTGCGAACCGCGCCAAACGTAAGATTCGTCGGTGATCAGGTCCTTGACAAAGAAGAATGCGTCATTTTCGAGTCCGAGCTTTCCCATGTCAAGCGCGATCGTCCCTTCCTGGGCGTTATGCATGTCCATGTTCGCAACGCAAAGAATCACATCGTCGCCCTTTTTCTTGGAATAGACCATCAGGTTGGAATTGTCCGCTGCGTGGAATTCCAGATTGTCGTATTCCTGGAGCGCGGGATGGTCGAGCTTTGCATTGTTTACACGCCGCACGAAGTCCCGGATGTTTACGGGCGAATCCCAATCATGGACCTTGTATTGGTACTTTTCGCTGTCGAGAAGTTCTTCCTTGACAGGCGACGGGATGTTCTCGCAAAGCTCATAGCCGTTGTACATGCCGGTGAGGCTCGAAAGCGTTCCCGCGAGGAAGTAGCGTTGCCTGAACTGCGCCGGGCCCTGGTTTGCCAGATATTTCGGGAAGATGTCGGGCGTCGTCGGGAAGAGGATGCCGCGCATGTATTCCTTCGCGTTTGTCTGGGTGAGTTCCTTGAAGTATTGCTCGAATTCCCATTTCTGTTCGCGCCAGGCAAAGTAAGTATAGCTCATGTCGAAGCCTTCCTTCGCGAGACGGTGCATCATCTTGGGACGGGTGAACGCTTCGGCGAGGAACACGAGTTCCGGGCGGACTTCCTTGATTTCGCGGATGAGCCATTCCCAGAACGGGAAAGGTTTCGTGTGCGGGTTGTCGATGCGGAAAATTTCAATGCCCTTGTCTGCCCAGAAGAGGATGATGTCGCGGATTTCCTTCCAGAGAGCCTTGAAGTTTTTGTTGTAGTAGTCGAACGGGTAGATATCCTCGTACTTCTTCGGCGGATTCTCGGCAAACTTGATCGTTCCGTCCGGTTCGTGGTAGAACCATTCCGGGTGCTTCTTCGCATAGGGATGGTCCGGGCTGCAGTTGAGCGCGATGTCGAGCGCAAGCCTCAATCCCTTTGCGCGGGCCGCCTTGGCAAAATGCTCAAAATCCTTCATCGTGCCGAGTTCGGGATCGACGGCGAAGTGACCTCCGAACTTGTTTCCGACAGCGTACGGGCAGCCCGGTTCGAGCGGATTTCCGTTCTTGTCCGTTTTGGCGTGGAGCGCGTTGTTTGCGCCCTTGCGGTTGGTGACGCCAATCGGGTGGATGGGGACCAGATAGATCGTGTCGAATCCCATGTCGGCGATGTAGTCAAGGCGGGCTTCGCAGTCCTTGAATGTTGCGCTCTTCTTCGGATCCTTGCCCTGGCTTTTCGGCCACATCTCGTACCAGGTTCCCGTGCGGGCATAGACCGGATCAACTCGGAGTTCCATGAGCGGGCTTTCGGTCGGAACATCCTTGGGGTCAAGCGTCCATGCGATAACCTTGTAATCGTAATATCCGATGCTGTTTACCGTAAATTCTCCCGCCCACATGTCGTTATCGACGAAATGCATCGGGGCCTTGCGGAAGCGCTTTTCGGAGCGGAGCTTGTAAAGAATCGCGGCGTCGTATTTTTCGTGGCTGTGACGGAAGATGTCCGCCGTGATTTTCACGGTGTCGCCGGGTTCACGCTTGATGGCGAAACGGTTCGCATCGACGGAAGGCTGGATGTTTTCGATGACCAGGTTGTCTTTCTTTTCGGGAAATTCTGCCATAGGAATTCGCCTCGTTAAATTTTGTCATCGCCGAAAAGCGGCTTGACGGTTTGCGGTAAATGTTAGAAAATTACGGGTGCGCTTCACCCGTTCAGGTGCCGCGGCGGAAGCGAAGCGCTGTTTCGGATGTTCTGGTGCTGCCGTTGCGCGATAGTCTCGGCGATTCGGACGACCTGCTCCGAGAGCCACATCCATGTCATGGAATCTTCCCTGTAATCCGCCTCCCCGAACATCTGGATTCGACGGTCGCGACGCAGACAATCGACTTGGCGCATCGCCTTGCGGTCACCCGGAGGATAGATGGCGTAGGTGGTTCCGCCCGACTGGTTCAAGATGCTGAAAGCGGGAACATCGGACGGTCCGTCTGCGATGTAGATCATGTTCTCGAAAGGAATCCGCCGGTTCTTCCTGTCGATTTGGGAATTGACGTCGATTGTGTCGGGGAATTTGTTCGAACCCTTGTTGATTTCGAAGAGGTAGCGTGTCTTGGATGTGTTGTCGAGCGCGCAGGCAATCTGAGAAATTTCTCCGGTTGCCGGCGTCTCGCTTTCGGAAAAGTCCGGTGCGGCCGGCTCTTCGATAAATTCGCATCCGAATATTCCGTCAAGGAAAGGCGCGACAGCGCTTCCGCGAATCGTTTCCGCAAATCCGGTGCTCACGACATAATGTTCGAGCTTGATTCCCGCCGACATAAACCGCGGTTCGCTCTCCACGAGCTTTCTCATCTTTTGGAAAAATTCCGGAATGCCCGGGTAAAATTCAAGTTCTTTTCCGCACTCGCGAAGAATCCGGTTGGAAAGGCCCTTCATCTTGCCCGTCTTTACGTATGTCAGGATGTGGTTGAGGTATGATGTGTCGGAATTTACGCAGATGCCGGCTTTTGCGTAGTAATCGGGAAGCGCATTGACCTCGTTCCAGAACCGCTTCCCGTCGATGGAGTACTTTCGAAAGAGTGGTTCTTGCATGTAGCCGCTGATGAGCGTCTTGTCAAAATCCCAGACCATGGCGATAACATTTTGTTCAAAGGGTCGAACGTCCATCGTTCCTCACGGGGAAATAAAGTAGTCTTCGGGGTTTACCGCTTCACCGTCGATGCGGATCTCGTAATGCAGCCCGCTTCCCGCCGTGCGCCCGGAGCGTCCTACGGTGGCGATGGGAGTCCCGCGCTCGATGCGCTGTCCCTGCTTCACGAGAGCCTTTTCGAGATGGGCATAAAAGGTGCGGACATTTTCCGTGTGCTGGATTTTGACGGAAAGCCCAAAGCCTCGGTGCGAGCGGACCTCGACGACGGTTCCGGATCCGGTTGCGATGACTGTGTCTCCTTCATCGGCGAAGAAATCCACGCCGCGGTGGGGAAGATCCTGGTCGGTAAAATGATCGAAGAGCATCCCGAAACGGTTCGTGATGATGTGGTGTCGCTTGAGCGGGTGCAGCACGGGAATGGCCTCGGCGAGGTTTGGCTTTGCGAGGAGGGTGTCGCGAAAGAGGGAATAGGTCCTGTACGTCTGGAAGAGGGATTTTGTCCGCTCCTGTCTCTGGACGGAATCGTTTGCCTTCTGCTTGAGAGGGATCCCTCCGATTTTATAGACGCTGTCCTGGAAAGATTCGGTCCGCTGCAGATAGAGTTCCGCGCTGTCGTTGTCCGCCCGCAGTTTGTTCATGTTCGTTCGGATTTCCCGGTTTTGCTTTCGCAGATCGAGGATCGTTCCGTCGCTCAAGCTGTGCAGAATTTCAAACGGAGAGAATAGGAAAAAACCAAAAAAGGCGACAACCGCCCCGAGAATCCAAAGGACAGGTTTTCTGAACGAAATCCGGTATGACTTCGATTTGCCGGTCTTTTCGTAGAAAAGATGCAGGTTCAGCTTTTTCAACGGGTCTTGCCCCGATGCGTCTTCGAGCGTTTCTTCATCGCGTTTAGCCGGGCGCGTATTTCGGAAATCGCACCGATCAGTTCAACGACATCCGGATCGTTTTTCAGCGTGTCGAGAGCGTCGTTTTCTAGCGCGGGGAGAAGTCTCCTGCCCAAAGCCTCGAACTTCGTCTTGAGGCGGGATTCCTCTGTGGCGACGTTTATCCTGTTGAGGACTGTCGATGCGCAATTCAGCGCACCGCATTTTAGTCTGTTTAGCACGGTTTCTGTCATGGACCTTTTCCTTTTCTCGCATAAAATAATATAGTTTTTAAGGCGAAAAACAATGGAGAATTTTTATGAGCCGTAGCGAACGCCGAAAAGCCATGCAGAACGCCAAGAACTTTACGCCAAAGAAAAAAAGCGTCATGAGTTCGGCGGGTGTCATCATTCTTGCCGCTATCGTGGTTATCGCATGGGTCGCTTTTGTCATGGCTCGTAACTAGGCGGGGAATTCCGATGAAATTTCAAATTGAAAAAGCCAAACTTTTGAGCGCCTTGAACATGGTCATCGGGGCTGTCCCGAACAAGGCCACGATTCAGGTTTTGAACAATTTTGCCGTCCGGCTCGAAGGGAACGCTCTCGAAATCAGCGCAACGGACCTTGACCTAGGAATCCGCATGAAGCTCGAAGTCCAGGGAGAATCCGACGGAGCCGTTGTTGTAAATGCCCACAAGCTTCTCGACCTGGTGAAGAGCCTTATTGATCCGAAAATCGTGAACCTGACGATTGAAGTGGTTTCCAACTACCTGGTGACCGTGCGTTGGAGTGAACGTGGCAAGGCTTCGATTACGGGATTTGACGTGAGCGACTTTCCGCCGTTTCCGGATGTGGAGGGAGGCTCGTTCCAGTTGGGAAAAAGCGAACTGGAATTCCTCGCCGGCAAGACACTTTTTGCCGTTTCGACAGACCAGACGCGGATGACTTTGAACGGAGTCTTTGTCGAAGCGAAGGACGGGAAACTTGTCATGGTCGCGACGGACGGACATCGTCTGGGAAAGGCCTTTATCGAACTGGAGAATTCGTCTGTCGGAAAAGGCGTGATCGTTCCCCCGAAAGCGATTCAATATGCGCTAAAGAGCGTCTCGGGCGAAACGGCTGTCGAGGTCCGGGTCTCGGACACTTACGTTCTTTTTGCAAATGAAGGCGTGCAAATCATTTCGAAGCTCATCGAGGGGCCTTATCCGAAATACGAAGCGGTTATTCCGGTGAAATTCGAACGCACGGTACAGGTAAATCGCGAAGATCTCTTCAACAAGATTACGACGGTTATTTCGATGGCGAACGCCCGCACGCGGATGATCCGTCTCCAGCTAGACGGGAACCAGATGGAGCTTTCCGCAAACGATCCGAACGTCGGCGGGGATTCGACGGAAGCCCTTTCCGTTTCGCACGAAGGCGAAGGCGTTTTCTGCATCGGGTTCAACGGGCTTTATCTGCTTGAAGTTCTCAAGCTTTGCCAGAGCGACGAAGTCGTTCTCAAGATGAACGGTCCTACCAGCGCATGCGTTATCGAACCGGTCGGTTCCGACATCAACAGCATGTTCCTTCTGATGCCGCTGCGGATTCAGGACGAATAATTTTCCCCGATATGCAAAAACGGGCGATGGTAAATCCATCGCTCGTTTTGTATTGGAATTTCAAGATTCCGCTTCGCGGGAGCCGGCGATTATCCAGTCACAGAGCCTTTCGATGTCTTCGTAATCGGGCAGGAATCGATGAGGGTCTTCATGGTGGACGCGTTCCACGAATTGGTGCCAGGAACGTTCGTTTTTGCCTTCTAGACCCAGGTGCTGTTCGATGGCTCCGCGTTCCCAGACCCAGATTCCCTTGGCGGCGAGCTTTTCGTGAATGCGGTGGAGAGGTTCGCGGGCTTCGGGCATTCGAGCCATCATGACGTATGCTTCGCTTGCGGGAATCCTCGACTTTTTGCTGACCGGGATGCTGTGGACAAGGCGAACGTGTTCTTGCAACGCGAGTTCGCGGAAGAGAGACTTGCAAAATGTGACGTCGGGATCGTCTTTTGCGAGAAAACCGTCCTGGTGGGCGTTGTTGAATGCGTAATCGAGATCGACGATCGCTCGGACGGGCAAATCCATCGCGGAGAGAACCTGCATGCTTTTCCGCGTGTTGCTTACGCCTCCCTGGTGAACGAGTGCGCAGCGGATCAGGGCAAAGGAAAGCCCGGTCATTTTTTCAAAGAGCGTCGGCAGCACACGCCATTCGGTCTTGCCTTCCGTCAAGAGAACGTAATCGGCGAATAGAAGTTCGTTGGAATTGGAAAGCGAAAAGAGCATCTGGAGCTGCGACTGGGCGTCGGTGATTACCGAGTGAACGGCGTCTTCCATTCGGCGACGCATGAACGTTCCGCGGGTCTTGTCCTTTCGGATGAGTAGCGAAGTGCTTACGTCGTCGCTTGTTACCATCTGGGCGGAATGAGTCGCAAAGACGACCTGGTAGCCTTCGTGCGAAAGATTTTTCAAGGCGACGCGAACAAGTTCTACGGCTTGCGGGTGCAGGTAAAGTTCCGGGGAGTCGATAAGAAGAAGCGTCCGGCTGAGATGATAGTTGTGGTGGTGGCTTTTCACTTCATCTAGGTAGCGGACGAGCGCCATCTGGATGGCGCGCTTGGAGCCTGCTCCCATGGAGCGGATGTTCCTCTCGAAACCGTCGTCTTCGTCAAGCACGTTCAGCTTGGCGGTGGAGAGAAACGTGTGGAGCGTTGGTGAAGGAATATCGAGGTGGACATGCACCGACGGGAAAAGCGGTCGGAGTTTCTGGTTGAGGCCGCGTTCGAAAAGGTCCAATTCTTCGGCGCGGGAATCGCTTCCGGAATCCAGCAGATTGGCAAATTTTTGGATTAGCTCGTTGAACTCCTTGCCGAGGCGCTTTTCGAGCGGACTGAAAATTTCGTTCAAGAGCTTTGCAAAGGCTTTGTCCCCTTCAAAATCCCAAATTTGAATCGGTGGCGGAAAAATTTGCGAAAAGACATTTTCGAATCCGAGAGAAACCTTGACCCATTCTCCTTTTCCGCCATCGCCGTTCCAGTCGAGAGCCCAGAATTCCACGTCGGAAATGTTTTCTCCCGGGAATTTCTGGAATCTCTGCACGCGAATTTTCCCGTTCCGCAAAAAAGGCTTTAACTGTGCCGCTTCTTCGGGGGCGAGCTTTTCGATAACCGAATCGGAAATTCCGCCGAAAAGCCCTTCCACTTCGACAGGGTGGTTCGGGTCGTCGAAATAGGAATTGTCGAGAGTCGAACGAAAAAGTAGCCAGCGGATTCCCATGAGGATGTTTGTCTTGCCGGCGTTGTTGTAGCCGATGAGCGCGGTGAAATCGCTAAGCGGAAACGTTTCTTCGCGGATGGAACGAAGGTTTCGTATGGAAATGGATATCAGTCGAAGCGATTCTTGCATGTTTCCAAACTAGATAAAATCTAGCGAGCGAGGTATAGGAAAATCGGGATTCTGGGAGATGGGGGATTGCTGTCAATCGCTGGAAAAATCTTTGAAAATCGGATTTTTTTGCGAATTTTTGATTTTTGATATTTGATTTACCTATTTTCTGGATAGATAGGAGATTTATCATGCAAAATTTGCCCACAAAAGAACAGATTGTCGCCGTGGTGCGCGATGAGCCGATGGTCGGTAGCCAGCTCCGCCGCGCGATGGGCATTTCCAAACACAACAAATTGGCTTTCAAACAACTGCTCGCCGAAATGGTCTGCGAGGGGACTCTTGCCCGGACTAGCAACAAGGAATACACGCCCGGAAAGAGCGACGTCGAATCTTTCGAATTGGATAAAAAGGATGAACGCCGTCCGGCGGCGGCAAGCCGTCGCAAGGCGACTTTTGACGATGACGAAAGCCGCGTGCATCGGGGCGTTCTCAGCCCGGATGGAAAGGATTGGTGGAAAGTCACCGACTCCGTATCGGGCAAAGTCTATGAAATGGCGCATCGCAGCAAGGCTCCCGGCAAGGATGGCGACACGATTGCGTTTACGCTTTATCCGCATCCGAAACTAAAACATTCGATGCTTGCGAAGGTCGATCGCTCGGCGATGGAGGGCGAACTTTCCTGGAATGCGGTCAAGACGCAGTTCATGAAAGACGCTTCGCTTCCCGCCGGATTCTCCGATTCCATTATGGAATTTGTCAACAAGCAGAAAGAACCTTCGGAAAAGGATTTGGTTGATGGACGGATAGATTTGCGGAATACGTATATCCTGTGCATTGACCCGGACGGTGCGATGGACCACGACGATGCGATTTCCGTTGAAAAACGTCCCGACGGCGGATTCCATTTGGGCGTTCATATCGCCGATGTGAGCCATTATGTGCCGGAAGGTTCCGAGCTTGACGACGAAGCGCTTACGCGCAGCTTTACGCAGTATCTGCCGTGGACTGCCGTGCCGATGCTTCCCGACCGCCTTTCGAGCGACCTCTGTTCTTTGCACCAGGGCGTTGACCGCCTGGCGTTCAGCTGCCTGATGGAACTCGACAAAAATGCAAATGTCGAAAGTTTTGAATTCAAGAAGAGCCTTGTAAACATCACCGCGGGCATTACTTACGGGGAAGCGGTGAAGCGTTTGGAAAATGGCGACGAACATGTGAAGGCTTTGCAGGAAGTTGCGGACTTGCTCCGGGCGAACCGCCGGAAAACGGGAATCCTGGAACTCGGCAGCACGGAACTCGGCTGTAAGTTCGACGAAAACGGCGAACCGGAAAAAATCGTTCCTCGCGAAGAGAACGAGTCGGATCATTGGATCGAAGAATGTATGCTGATAGCGAACCAGTGCTGCGCCAAGGAGCTGGAACGGCGGCATTTGCAGGGTGTTTTCCGCGTCCATGAAGCTCCCGATACAAAGGATATCATGGAACTGTATTACCTGATGCCCGACCTGTTCAAGGACAGCCCGATTTCGCTTAGGGAACTGGGAAAGCCTCGCCGCGGCGATACGAACCTGAATCCGGAAATTTTCAAGCTTTACCAGCATCTGATTGCTCGGGCAAAGGGCGATGACGAAATCATCATGCGGATTTTGCGCAGCATGCAGAAGGCGCATTACGACAGCAACTGCTTTGGACATTTTGCCTTGAACTGGCAGGATTATGCGCACTTTACAAGTCCGATTCGCCGCTATGCGGATCTGTGGTGCCACCGGGAACTTTCGCGCAAGACGCAGGAAGAGGCGGATGCAAAACGCGCCTGGGATGTGGTCGCAGTCTGCTCCGAAATTTCGGCGAACGAAGTGAAGAACCAGAAGACGGAACGCATGTCGCTCAAGGTCTGCGCAACGTGGCTTTTGCGGAAACATCTCGGCGAGGAATTTGAGGCGACGGTGACAGGCGTCCAGGAATGGGGCGTCTATGTCGGAGTCGATGATCCGCGGGCGGAAGGGCTTGTCCGGTTCCGCGACATCGCCGGTTCCGACTACTACATCTTTAATCCTGACAAGGGAAACGTTTACGGCAAGCGCAGCGGGAAAACCTTTGCGCGCGGCGATAAGGTCCGTGTGCGTCTGCTTCGCACGAATCCGGTTCGCGGGGAAGCGGACTTTGCGATTCTTTCCAAAATTTCCGATGGCAAGCTCGGCAAGATGAAGGAAAAATCTCGCGATGAAGCCGCCGAAGAACTCGGGCTGGTTTCGCAGCCGGACGAACGCGAACTCGCTTCTCTCCGTCCGAGCGAACGGCGAAAGGTCCGCGAATCCTATGGCGGAGACCGCAAGGCCGTAAAGCGTAAAGCGGCTCGGTCCGAGCGTGCGGATTACGGGCGAAGCCGCAGAGGTGCATCGGAATCGGAATGGCATTCGGAAAGAACGTCATCGCGCCCGAAAAAGAGTTTCGGTCGAAAGAAGAAAACGGGAAGCTTTGGCAATTCCCGGCGGGATTCCGGTCGAATTCATTCGAAAAAACGCTGACCGATGCCGGAACAGAAAAGAAAGCCTTTGCGCAAGATTCTCTACGCCTCCTACCAGACGGGAGAATCCTTGCCTGGCTATATACGCTATGCCTTGGAAGGGCTTTGCCGAACAGGATTCTCTGTTGTTTACCTGACAAACGAACGCGATTTGGACGCCTCTTTCCATGCTTTTTTGGATTCCAACCGGATAGAACTTTTCTTCACGGAAAATCGCGGATATGACTTTGGCATGTGGAAACGCTATATCCAATATACGGCGAAATTTCGGCGGGAAGAATGGGAACGCTTGGTCCTTGTGAACGATTCCATCGTGTATTTCCAGAACCGTTTCCGATCCTTTTTCAACTTGGCGGAAGAAAATCCGGCGGATGTCGTATCGCTTACGGAAAACGATGAATATGCGCCGCATTTGCAGTCGTTCTTTCTTTATCTGAAGCAGAATGCGGTTGCTCCTTTTTGCCAAAGGCTGTTGTCGGAACCGGAAGGCGTGGATTTTTATGATACGGTGAAACGTCTGGAAATCGGCACGAGCGTCTTTTTGCGCGAACAGGGTCTTTCCCTTGCCCCGATTTTTCGCACCGAAGCTCCTGTACTTTTTTCCTACCCGGAACTCATCCGAAAAAAGTGCGGCTTTGTAAAGCGCAAGCTTTTGGAACGTCGATGGACCTTTGGGGAGACGAACTTTTTCTGGAATCATGGGGCCGGCGATGCACTGTCTCTCGACTATGAAAAATTCATTCGGGATGAAGGATCTCCTGACAGCGATTTCCATTTAAAATGGCTCTCGGAACCGGAGAAATCATTTTCCCGGAAATTCGCCAAACGGATTAAGTTTGCCTGTTACCGGATTTGCTGGAAGCTGCTTCGGCTGGCTCGGCGGGTGAAACTTAAAATTGGCGGACCGCGTCGATAAAGGCGCGGACATTTTCAACCGGCGTCTCCGGCAAAATTCCGTGGCCGAGGTTCATGATATGCGGACGGTCCTTTGCGCAGGTTAGAATTTTATCTGTGTGAAACTTAATTTGTTCGGGATTGGTGAAAAGAATCGCCTGGTCCAGATTTCCTTGGAAAATTTTATCGGGATATTTTTTGAAAAGCGGAGAAAGTTCCGAGCGGTGATCGACCCCGAAAACATCGGCGCCTAGCGTCATGAACGATTCCGTCAAATGGGATGCTCCGTTTGCATAATGGATTATCGGAGCGTCCGTGAGTTTGTGTACAATGGAAATCACCGCTTCGGTGTAAGGCTTTGCCATCTGTTCGTAATCCGATTTGGCGAGAAGTCCCGCCCAGGAATCCATGATGACCAAAGCGTCCGCTCCGCATTTTGCCTGGAATGCGAGGTAGTCGCCTGTCAGATGGGCGATGCGCGTTAGGAAAAGTCTATATGTCTGCGGATCGTTGTAAAAAAGAGCCTTTGTCCGGTGCAAGTCTTTGGAACTTCCGCCTTCGATGGCGTAAGAGGCGATTGTGAGCGGACCGCCGACAAATCCGAGAAGCGCTTTGGACTCGGAAAGGTTCTTGCGGACGAGCCTGAGGGCTTTTGCCGTATAATCCATGCTTTTTTCAAGATTTACGTCGTGCAAGTTTTTTACGTCGGAAATCGATCTGACCGGGTTTCCGATGACGGGACCTTTTCCCGGCACGAACTTCAGGTCGAATCCCATGCAGGGAAGCGTTACGAGAATGTCGCTAAAAAGAATCGCCGCATCTAGGTCGAAACGCTTTACGGGTTGGAGGGTCGCTTCTGCTGCGGCTTCCGGGTTTTCTACAAATGAAAGAAAGTCTGGAAAGCGGCTCCGCAGTTCCCGGTATTCGGGCAGATAACGTCCGGCCTGGCGCATCATCCAGACGGGCTTTTCGGTCGTCTTGCCGCGTGCGGCTCTCACAAAAAGATTTTCCATGTTTTTCCTCAGAGGCGTTCTGCTTCGATGCACCACCATTCGTCGCGGGTCTGTTCGCGGATCGCTTTGAAGTGGCATTCTTCAAACCAGGAAAGCACATAATCCTTTTCCGCGGTGAGCTGTCCTGTCAAAATGAATCGTCCTTTCGGAGCGAGCAATCGCTCCACGTCTTTTCGCATAGGCCAAAATTCGGTACGAATCATATTGCAGACGATTGCTTCGAATTGCGTTCCTGTTTTAAATACATCCAAAAATCCGAATACCGCGCGGGAATTTTTGCAATGATTCTTTTCAAAGTTTTCGACGATGCAGGGCAGCGCAAGCATGTCAATTTCTGTTCCGACGGCGAGTCTCGCGCCGAGTTTATCGGCAAGCATCGTGAGAATCCCCGTTCCCGTTCCGATGTCGAGAAAACTTTTCCCCTTCAAATCGAGATTTTCTATCATGCCGGCGATGAGTGCCGTCGTGGCGTGGTCGCCAGTCCCGAATGCGCTTTTCGCTTCGAGCTCGAGCAGAATCGCGTCGGATCCTTCGGGCTTGAAATTTACCCACGGCGGTCTGACCCAGAGCCTGTTGGAAACGTGGACGGGCGTTGCGCGGTCTTTCCACCAGCGATCCCAATCTTTGGCAATTTCGTCTTCGGTTATGAAATGATATTCGGGAAACCTGGAAATAATCGCTTGGCGCTTTTCGGCGGATTCGGAATAGAAACAAAAATCGGTTCGCTCGGACGTCGATGTTTCGAGTTCTTCTAGTGCGCCGACTCCTGCATCCATCAGGAAGACCGTGGCGATGTCGTAATCGGACGCGTTGCAGTGTCCGGTCGCCTTGTACCAAATTTCATTTGTCTGCATAGAATTTCCTCTGCAAAGTCTTCTGTATCATTTGGCGCGGGCTCGCGATAAATAGGCTTGACCCGGCGATGACCAAAACGATACTTGCGATTTTTGTGGGCGGAAACGGTTCGGAAAAGACTACTGCTCCGGCCAGGATGGGAACAACCGCTCCGATGGCCGCGCTAAAGGGTATCACGAACAGGGCGCGTCCGCGGGAAAATGCGACCTGGGTGAAAACAAACGCGGTGAGATAGGCGATGAGAAATGCATATAGCCGAACATCCGAAATCCAGAACAAGAGTTCGTTCCAGGACATTTCGATTCCTTTCTCGGTGGCGTCGATGGCGAGGCTCTTGTAGAGAATGTCGGAAAGCCCGTAGCAGATTCCCATGACAAGCGAATCGCTGACTTCGTTCCGGCGGAAAATCGCGTAGCTGGCAAAGGCGAAAACGCCTGCACAGCAGATGAAGATCCACAGAGCCGTTGTGTTTTGCGAACCGGCTTCTTCGCCGATTTCAAATGCGGCGCAGAGAAGTCCGCAGAGTACGCAGACGATGGCGACGACGATTCGGCGGTTGATCGGTTCCTTGAGAAAGATGCGTCCGAAAATCGCCGTAAGAACGGGATTCAGCGCGGATATGGGCTTGACGAGGCTCAGGTTGTAAAGCGCCATGGCCGCATAGTTGCCGATGTTTCCGAGTGCGGACAGGGAAAAGCCCGTCCACCAGCGTTTTGACGAAAGAAACCCGACGAGAAATCGCACCGGATGGTGCGGGTCCGCTTTTCTGCCGGATGACGCCACGCCCGATTTCGAAAGGACGTTCCCGAATGCAAAGCAGACCGCTGCGCCTAAGGTGAGGACAAAGAAGAGCATCTAGCGGTTCCAGATTTCGGTATAGACCCAATAGTTCCCGAGAACCCGCTTTACGTAATCTCGGGTTTCCCAGTAGCTGATTTCCTCGGCGCGCAAGTCCCAGGGTAGATCCTTGTTTGCGGCTTGCCAACGCTTGGCGGGTTTTGGACCGGCATTGTAATTGGCGAGGACATACATCGGATCGTTGTCGTATTCGACGAGAAGATCCTTGAGATAGCGGACTCCCAGACGGATGTTCACATAAGGATTGTAAAGAAGCTTTTGGGAAAAGGACTTCAGCCCTTCCGCCTTGGCGAGTTTTTTTGCCGTTGGCGGAATGATCTGCAAAAGTCCGCAGGCATTCGCCGGGCTGGTGATCAGGTAGTTGAACGTGGATTCCTGGCGCATGACGCTATAGACGAAGAACGGGTCGATTGAAGAATCCGCGGCGGCGAAGACTTTATCCCTGAACGGCATCGGGTAGAGAACTTTCATCACGTTTCGCGGAGCGTCGCCCAGGTATTTTCTCGGGATAATGTTTTGGAACGAACGCGCCAAAGCGTACCCTTGGATGATTTCGTCGTAGGCGAGAAACAGCGAAGCGTAACTGTAGAGAAAGTCTAACCGAGACTTGTTTTTCTTTTTCGCGAAATGGAAAAGGTCGTAAGCTTCTTCGGCAAAGCCCAGGTCGAGAAGCCGCTTGACTTTTTGGTAGCGATCCGCACTGTGGGACGTGTCGGAAGCTCCGCCTTGGACGGATCTGATCCACTTTGTCGTTTCGGAATCGGACATGTCTTTTGGCGCAAGCCATGGAACGGCAGACGAATCCATGAGTTTGTATTCGACGAGCTTGACGCGGGAACGGTGTGCGTAATAGCCGACAGGAAAATCCTTGATGCAGTCGAGATAAGCCTCTTTGGCTTTTTCCGGATTATTTTGTGCGTAATAGATGTCGCCGAGGAACATTCTGGCTCCGCTCGAACTCCAGAGAAAGTCCGAAGCCTTGGCCTTGTTAAACGCGATAATCGCGGAGTCTATCTTATTTTGTTTGAGATAGCAAAGCGCAATCCGAAAATTCGCCCATTTCTGTTTGTTGCTTTGCTTGAATTTCGGGCTGTTCAACGAATCGTAGCTTGCGATTGCTTCTGCGAACAATTCCTGTTGTTCAAATTCAAAAGCCCTTACCCAGATGTTGTTTGCGTTCTGCAGCGTGTAGCGGAATTTTTCCTGGAAGAGCGAATCGATTTGACTTGCCAGACTGTCCATTCTGTTTGCTCGATATAGGCGGACGAGCGATTGCAACCATGTGGCGCGGGCTTCGACGCTATCGATAAGGAAGCGGTAAGCCTTGATGGCGAGCGTATCCTGTTTCTGGCTTTTGTATGCGTTTGCGCGGTTTTCCCAGAGAGAAATTCTGGTTCTCAAGGAAAGCGTACTTGCCGGAAGTTTCCAGAGAAGCGAATCTTCCGAAGTTTTTAGCTCGGGCGCTTTCGAGGAATCCTTTGCGGGGGCTTTTGCCGCATCCAATGCGAAAATGGAATCAATCAGAACGGAACATTCCTTGTGAAATCCTTTGCTGCACAGCCGATTCGCGTAGGTGATTTTTTCGTCCAGAGATTCGGTGGGGGAAAGTTCCCGAATCCTCCGGAGAGCTTCCCAGGCCGCATCGCCATATTCCGAGGGGTGGGCAATGACATAGAGGTAGGCTTTTTTCGCCGCCTTGAAATGCCGCGCCTGTTCGAGCAGAACGCCTTTTTTGTAGCGCAGTTTCGGTTCGCGCGGATCGTCTCCGTAGATTTTTAGAAATGCTTCGATTGAGTCCGCTTTTGCCTTGGGCGTTATCTTGGAATTTTCTAATACCAGGTCCAGTCGGACGCGGTCTGCAAATTCTTTCCATTCGGGAGAACTTGAAAATCTTCGTTCGCCTTCGTCAATCGTTTTCTTTGCTTTTTCGTACTGTTTCTCTTCGAGTTCCGAGCGGGCGATTCGGGAGAGGATGCTTTTGTCAATGCTCGTGTCCTTGCCGACGAGATTTCGGTAGGCGGAAAGGGCGACGGAATAATTGCCACCGTAAAAGGCTTTCGCGGCGCAGGCGAATTCCTTTTCCAAACTTTCGGGAAGCGAATCGCAATTCTTTTGGCTGCGATTGTAGCGGATGACTTTGTTCTGGAAGTCGTATCCGGAGACCAGCTCTTCCTTGGAGTCGCTTTCGGAGGCCTGGATTGCCGTGCAGATGAAAATCGCCAGGAGTAATATTTTTCTAATCATCTTTTGCCAGCGGGTTTTTAACATCATGCGACGTGATGAAACTTGAAATGCCGAGGTCGATAATCATCTGCAGATATTTTTGACGAAGGTAGCGGTTGACGCTTGCCGCGGTATCCATTTTGAGGACGGCTCGGGCTGTTGCCTTGACATCTTCATAATTTACGGAGCGGATGATTTTCTTGCATTCCATGATGCTCCACGGAGTCATGGAAAGTTCATCGACGCCGAGGCCGACAAGGACGAGGGTCGATAGCGGATCCGAGCTCATTTCTCCGCAGACGCACACGGGAATTCCTTCGTGATGGGCGGCGCGGACGGTCCTGTCTATCATGTTGAGCACCGCGGGATGGTGCGGTTCAAACAGGTTTGCAATCAGTTCGTTTGTACGGTCAACGGCGAGCGTAAACTGGATCAGGTCGTTTGTTCCGATGCTGAAGAAATCCACTTCCTTGGCGATGACATCAACCATCATCACGGCTGCGGGAACTTCAATCATGCAACCGATCTTTACATCCGGCAGGGTGAAGCCCTCGTTGAGAAGCTGGGTCCGACATTCCTGGTAAAGATTTTTCGCTTCGCGTAGCTCGTTCAGGCTGCTTATCATGGGAAACATGATGCGCAGATGTCCCGCCCGGCTTGCGAGAAGGAGCGCGCGCAGCTGGTCCTTGAAAAGATCCTTGCGGGAAAGGCACACGCGGATGGAACGCCATCCCATAAACGGATTCGCTTCGTCTGCCGCGGAAATGTCCGTGACGAGTTTGTCGCCGCCCGCGTCGAGCGTCCTGATGACAACGGGATAGGGATTAAGCTTTTTTAAAATGTGTTCATAGGCGTCTGCCTGTTCTTCGCAGGTTGGCGTCCCCTTTCTGAAAAACAGAAATTCGGACCGGTAAAGTCCGATGCCCGTCGCTCCGAAATCGAGGACGGAATCCGCTTCGACAGGAAGCTCGATGTTTGCCTGGAGCGTGATATACTTACCGTCGAGCGTCATCGGCTCTAGCTGCCGCATCGTGAAAAGTTCTTGCTTCTGCTTGTTATAGACGGCAAGCTTTTCCTTGAATCGGTTCAGGTCGTCTTCGTTCGGATTGACGATGACCATGCCGCCCGTGCCGTCGATGAAGAGCGAATCGTCTTCTTCAACGATAAGGGAAATGTTGCGCAGACCGGAAACCGCCGGAAGCTGCATCGCCCGAGCGAGAATCGAAATGTGGCTTGTCCGTCCGCCGATATCCGTGGCGAATCCGAGGACCTCTTCCTTTTCGATTGACATCAACATGCCGGGCGTGAGTTCGTGCGAAATGATGAGCGCCGGGCCCGACGATTTTTTTTCTGTGCGCTTCGGGACGGTTTCTTCGAGTGCGGAAAGTAGCCTGTTGTAAAGCTCTTTCAGGTCCGAGGAACGTTCCCGCATAATTTCGCTCTTGCTGTTTTCAAACTGGGTAATCAGAGCGGAGAGCGTGCTGTGAACCGCCCAGCGAGCGTTGTGGGCTTCCTTGCGGATGCTCGAAACGATCGGGGAAATCAGCATGGAATCCTTGAGCATCATCAGGTGGGAATCGAAAATGCGGCTTTCGCTCTCGCCGAGGCGTTCCGTCGTTACTTTCTTCAAATTTTCGATTTCTTTCGCTGTCGTCTCGACCGCCTTGATGAAACGTTCTTCTTCGGCGGCGAGGGCGCTTTCCGGAAGTGCGGACGAATCCAGGGAAAATTTTCTGTTCTCGATTTTCCGGACAGGACCGTAAGCGTAACCGGGGGAGGCGGCGACTCCGACTAGGACGGTGCGAATCTTCTGCTTTTCAGCTGTTTTGGTCTTCATGGAAATTTTCACGGAAAAGTTGTTCCAGCTGATCGAGGATCTGTTCTTCGTCTTCGCCGTTTGCGATGAATTTTACGGTGGAACCGGGGGTTATGGCGAGCATCATCACATTGAGAATACTCTTGGCGTTCACCTTGTTGCCTTCGTATTCTAGCGTGATGTCGCTTTTGGATTTTCCGGTGAGATCAACTATCATTCCCGCTGGGCGCGCATGTACGCCAAGCTTGTTTGTGACGACGATTTCTCTGCTTTGCATAGTTTAGAATTACCCGATAAAATTAGAAGAGGTCCAGATTGACATCGAGGCCATCCTGGAGGATGATTTTAAAGAGGCTGTCCGCGGAATGGAGCGTGCCTATCAAGTCATCGTGGAGTTTGCGGTCGTTCAGGAGAATTCCCGCCGTATTATCCTTTGATTGCAGCTTCTTGGTGATGGAAGTCAATCGATCGGTTACGGAATCCAGCTTCCCGATAACTCCGCCCGCATCTTTCACGAGACCGTTTGCATCGGACAGAAGTTCTCCGATCGGCGCGGATGTCGTGTCGAGCAGGGCGTTTACCTTGAGCGTCGCCTCGTTGAGATTGTTCAAACTTTTTCTTATCTGCGGATCCGCGTCGGCGAGCATTCTCGAAAGCTTGTCTTCCAGGTTTTCCGCCTTGTTCATCATCGTTTTGAACTGCTTTCTGAATTCGGGGTTTGCGATGGTGGAATCCATCACTTGGTGGACGGACGTGATGAGAATCTTTGTCGAGTCGATGATTTCCCCGGCAAGTCCCAGGGCTTCCGCGATGCCGGCGTCGAATTGTCCGTCGATTGTATCGCCGGGAGCGTAATGCGCCGATGAATCGTGCAGGATGACTCCGATTTGGCGCTCACCCATAATGCCGATGTTCTGGACGCGGATTTCGGATCCGACGGGAATTTTAACGTCGTTTCGAATCCGCACAACGACCAGTACGCGGTTCCCTGAAAGGTAGATGTTCTCGACTTTTCCGAGCTTGACCCCGTTGATTTTTACCGGATCGTCAAGCGTCAGCGTGCTCACTTGCGGAAATCGCAGGTAGTAGGTGTCGAAAACTTCGCGCGGGTCCTTGTCGTTCAAGAAAAACAGGCCGAAAATCAGGATGATGATAGCCAGCAGAACGACTAGTCCGACGGCGAGATATAAACTGGTATTCTTTTTCATCGCAGAACTTAATTTAGTTTATTCGTCAATGCGCTTGACGGAACTGGAGGCGCTTTCGTCGTTTAAGTGGCGTTCGAGCCATTCAAGGAGAAGCGCGTCACGTTCTTCCGGGGGAAGCGTGTACGTAGAACGTCCCTTCTGCCGCA
Organism: Alistipes onderdonkii; assembly: GCA_963656065.1. Taxonomy (GTDB): domain Bacteria; phylum Fibrobacterota; class Fibrobacteria; order Fibrobacterales; family Fibrobacteraceae; genus Hallerella. The sequence continues at coordinate 32,512 of CAVKGV010000002.1, read as the reverse complement.
TAAAATGGTCGAGGTAGCACATCAGAACGCCTCCGGCGACAGAGACGTTCATGGATTCCGTAATCCCGTATTGGGGAAGTTTGAATTCCGCATCCGCCGCGGCAAGCGTGTCGGGATGGTTGCCCGTAAATTCACTGCCGAGATAAAATGCGGTCGGTCTTGAAAGGTCGAGGTCTAGAACGGAATTCTCCGTGTTGGTGCTCGCGACGGCGATTCGGTAGCCTTTTTCCCGGAGATGTTCAAGGCAGGCTTTGCGTTTTTTATACAGATAGATGTCCATCCATTTGATGGAACCTTTCAAAATGGACTTGTTGATTTTGTACGGGTTTACTTCTTCGATGACATGGACGTCTTCGAGCCCAAAGACTTCTGCCGTCCGGATGACCGCTGAAATGTTGTGCGGGTCGAAAAGGTCTTCGAGGACCATGCAGAAATGCCTTGTGCGGTTTTGCACAACTTTGAACAGGAGATCGCGACGGTGCTCGGTGATTCGCGGAAGAAGCGCTTCGATTTTTGCCTGCATTTCTGGTGAGGAATAACTGTAGTTGGACATGGGACCTTCTATTTTCCTGGAGTCGTTTGTTTGAAAATCATCGGGGTTTCCGTGACGAAAACGGGCCTCTGCCGTTGCGCTGCCTGTTTTCGCTTTTCGACGGCATCGCCGACGGTCCATTTGAGATTTCCCGCAGCGACTTCTCGGAATTCGGCAAGTTCCGGTGCGAAGCGCGGGCTTTTGAGAATGGAAGACGTATCGACCGGGGCGTGGTTTCCCGCGACATAGCTTTCTGAGGATTCCGAAATATTTTTGATGATTTCCGCGATTTTTGAATTGACCACGTCGCGGAAAAATCCCATCTTCATGATGGAATTGAGAACGGCGTTTGCCGGAAAGACAATCGCCTTGAAACGGTAGTGTGTCTGCCCGTTTTCTGGATGCATGTCGAGTACGGCGACCGCGATTCCGTGCAGGTTCCATTTCAGTATTTTGCAGCGTCCGCTTCCATAGAAAACATTGTGAAAGCCCTTTTCGGTTCCTGCGCTGTCCTGGAGAACCCAGTAGAAATCCCCGAAAAGATTCCCACCGTTGTTGCCGCTAAAAAGCCTCTGGTTTGCGGAATTATAGTGGATGGTGTATTCGGTCCCCTGGAATATGTTGACAAGGACTGTCGTAAACGGGAAGTGGTCAAAGAGGTAGCTCATCATGTCGCCGCTCACGGGAAGAGTCCCTGCAGTTTCGTAGATGACGCGGTAACGGTTTCCGAGATGAGCGAAAATTTCAAATGTGACGGGGCTTTGCAGATCGATCCCGCGCCCTCTCAGGTCTTCAAACGGTTCGCAAAAAGCCTTGTCGTATTCGATGTTTTCGACTGGAGAAAGTTCGTCTTCGGAACATCGCGGCAGGATGGTTTCGAGGCATGTCTTTGCCGCGGCGCAGGCGTTGTGACGAAGCTCGTCCTTTGTCGGACCGGCGCTTGCGATAGCGGAGAATGCAAAAAGCAGAAATAAGGGGAATTTCAACAGAATCTCACTTTCTGAAATCGAGACTGTCGAGCGGAACGACGGTGAAGTCTCCGATATCCTTTAATTTTTCGGCGGGACCGACGATGGAAACGGTCATCTTGTCCGGGTCGAAATATCGGGCTATCATCTGCTTGACCTGTTCCGCGGTCACCTTGTTAATCTCGTTCACGTAATCGATGTAATGGGAGTCTTCCTTGCCTAGCAATTCGCCCTTGGCAAAAAGAATCGTCGTGCTGGCCGGAGAATCAAAAAGGCTCGGGAGGCTTTCGACGAGCGTCTTTTTCGCCTGTTCAAGTTCCGCTTCGGTCGGACCTTCCTTGGCGAGTTTTAACACTTCCTCCTTGATAAGGCGGAGCGCTTCGCCGGCGCTTTCGACCTTTGTCTGCAGAGCGATCGTCACAAGTCCCGTGTCGCGGTAATCGTTGTCAACCGTGCTGTAGATGCTGTAAGCGAGGCCGTTGTCCGAACGGACGCGTGACATCAGTCGCGACGAGAAGGAACCGCCGCCTAGGATGAAGCTCGAAACTGCCGCCGGGTAGTAGTCCGGATGCGGACGTTTGACAAAAGGCGCACTCATGGAAATGTTCGCCTGGGAAATATCCTTGTCAACCAGATAGATTCCGGGCTTGTTCTTTAGCCTTATCGGTGGAATGTCCGTTTTGTTTTGCGCATCGGCGGGCCACGTCTTGAAATATTCCCGGAGAGCGGTCGTCATGGAATCCCGGTCGAAATCCCCGGCAATTGCGAAAACAATTCTTCCGGAATGAAAACGTTCTTTCGCAATTTTTTGCAGGTCCCCGCGGGAAACCTTTTGAAATTCGTCGGCTGTCGCATTCCAAAGGCGCGGATTCGGTTCGTAGTTGGCGAATTTGTCCAGCGCGGCGAGAATTCCCGACGGATTGTCGAAGCGATGTTCGTAGGCTTTTATCGCATTCGCCTTTTGAATTTCAAGAGCCTTCTCGTCGAATGCCGGAGAGAGGAAAACTTCCTTGGCGAGAGCGAGAAGTTCCGGAAAGTCCTTGGCCATGCATTCGATGCCGATGGCGCTCTGGAAAGTTCCGACGGCTCCGGCGAGGGAGGTCGCGATGAATTCAAGCGAATCGTCTAGGGCTTGCGGGGAAAGCTTCGCGGAACCACCGCGGCGAAACATCGGGGAAAGTAGTTCGTAGGCGGCTTCGTTGGAAAGGCTGTCCGCGACAAAAGGATCCTTGAAAAAAATGCTGAAATGAATCAGCGGAAGAGTCCTGTCTTCCTGGATGTAGCCCGTGATGCTGTCGCTGATTTTTACCCGGAAGTCCGCCGGAAACGGAGCGGTATATTTGAATTCCGGATAGGCGATTTCCTTGTAGGAACTTGGAATTTCCGGTTCGCTTTCTGCCGGTTTTTCAATTGCCGGAATTTCCGCTGCCGGTGAAATTTCCTTGGGCTTAGACGTTCCCGAGCAGGCGAAAAGAGAAAAGGCTGCGATGACGAGGAGAAAAATTTTAGGATTCATTAGCGTTCATCCCCTTTGAGCAATCTTCCGACGGTCGCATTCTTGTGCCGGAATATTTTCGTTGCCGCTTCCTGGACTTTCTGCGGTGTAACGTTTTCAAGCTTTTTCGGCCAATCCAGGAGAATCCGGTAATCGCCGAACATTTCATACCAGGCGAGCTGTGTCGCGACATTTTCCATATCCTGGAAACTTTCGACGAGAGACATTGTGGCGCGGTTCTTCACCTTTTGCAGTTCGCGTTCGGATACGGGTTCTGTTTTCAGGCGTTCGAGCTCTTCCCAGACGAGAGCCTCGACGGAATCGGGGTTTGCGTCCGGCTTGAGCGAAACGTAAATCGAAAATTCCGAAACATACTTGTTTACGCTGTTGCCCGATTTCACTGCGGTGGCGATTCCTTTTTCTTCGACGAGTTTTTTGTAGAGCCTGCCCGAACGCCCGTTGAGAACTCCTTCGATTACGTCGAGCGCATAGAGCGTTTCGTCTCCGATTGCCGGCGTCTTAAAGGCGATATCAATTCGGTTGGGGGCATCGGGTCGGTAAACGGTGAGGCGCTTTTCTCCGACCTGTTCCGGGTCGCGCACCGTGATCGGCGCAAAAGATTCTCCCGGGGGAATATTCCCGAAGTATTTTTTGACGAGCTTCATCGTCTGGAGCGTATCGAGATCCCCGGCGAGAACGAGAATCGCGTTTCGCGGCTTGTAATATTTTCGGTAATGCTCCGCGGCCTGTTCGCGGGTCAGGTTCATGATGTCCGAGGGCCAGCCGATCGTCGGAATCCGGTAGGGGAACGCTTCGAACTCCATACCGTTCAGCGTTTCGAAATAGCGGCCTGTCGGCCTGTCGTCGTAGCGCATCCTTCGCTCTTCCCGGACGACATCGCGCTCGGAATAGAATTCCCGGAGAATGGCGTTCTGCATTCGGTCCGCTTCGAGATAGAGGAAAAGTTCTATCCGGTTCTTGGGAAGCGTGACGATGTATGCGGTCATCAAATCCGTCGTGAAGGCGTTCAGCCCGGTTCCTCCCGCCTGTTGGTAAGCGCTCCAGAGCTCTTCCTTCACCAGGAACTGCCGCTGGATTTCAACCAGGGAATCGTATTCGGCGCGAAACTTCTTGGCCGCGACGGAATCCTTTTCTAAGAGAGCCTTGCCGGCAAGGGCTATGACGGAATCCTCTTTTGCCATCAGCACGGAATCCTTTGCAAAGTCCGTTACGCCGACGGTTTTCGTTCCCTTGAAAAGCTCGTGCTCGAGCAGGTGCGCAAGCCCGGATTTCCCGGGAACCTCGTTGACGGAACCCGTGACATAGAACAATCGGCAGCTGACCGTTGGAGCCTGGTGGTTGGGATATAGCAAAACGGTGAGCCCGTTGTCGAGAACTTCCCGGTGAATCGGAAAATCGACAGCGAAGAGCGTTGTCTGAACGGACAGGAAAAGCCCAAGGAGAATTTTTCGCATGGAACCTCGGAAACGCATTTAGATGAAGAGCATCGTGTTCAGTTTAGAACGGTATTCCCAGGTGAGCGGATCCTTAGCGCCTAAGACCTGGAACAGAACGAGCATTGATTTCTTTGCGGCGCCATCGCGAAAATCGGGGCTGCTTATCGCCAACTGGAAAAATTCTTCCAGCGCGGCGCGGTAGTCCTTTCGTGCGGCATCCTGGCAGGCGGTCCGGAACGCTTTGGCGTCGCCTTCGACGGCGTCCGTCTTTGCCGCTTCGACAAAGAGGTCCATCAGTTCGAGGAGCGATTTGGCACTTGCTGATTCCGCACTGTTTTCCGGGATTTCCCGGAGAATTTCCTTTGCCCTTTCGGCATTGTCTAGTCCCAGTTCGCATCTTGCCAAGAGGACTTTGAAATGGTCGTCGGATTTTTTGGCGAGTTCCGCTTCGATTGCCGTCTTGGCTTCCGAATAGTTTCCGCCAGCGACCGCTTCCTCAATAGCCATTTTTTGACGTTCCTCTTTGGAAACGAAGAAGGGCGAAAGCCGTTTTTTCAATTTCTCTTCCGAGAGCGTCCCCTGGATTGCATCGGCCATTTCCCCTTTGGAAAGAACGACGACAAACGGAAGCGATTGGATCCGGAATGTCTGTACGAACGCCATGTTGTCCGGTGCGTCTAAGTCTATTTCGCCAAGCGTGAAATCCAGCTCGGAGGAAAGTTTTTCGAGAATCGCGTTATAGTCCGCGCATTCCGGCATCTGGGACGAAGCGAACGTGAGAACGACCGGGCGGGTTTCCGCTTCCTGCATCACCTCGGTCTGAAAATTTTGTACTGTAACAGAGATTACTTTTGCCATAGACTAAAATTTACTATTTTCTGGAAACGATGAACAGCTCTTGTCCCTTTTGCAAATACGAAACGAAACAGGTTGAACTTTCCCGTCTTGACTTGCGGATTTGCCCGCATTGTCTTGCCACGTTTTTTCCGAGCGACAAAACGATGGCCTTTCGGCGCGAAGTATTTGACAAAACCCGGGCCTTATGGCTTGAAGCCTTAGAAAAGCGCAAGGCGGATTGGATGGAACCCGAAGAATCTTCTTGCTGCATCGATCACGGGGAAAGGCTCGTGTCCGGAAACTTGCCCGATTACGGATTTCCTGGAAAAGTGGCGACGTGCTGCAACATGTTCCAGATTCCCGCTTCAACGATGGCGAAAATTTTACGGCGGATGTTAGGATCCCCTTCGGATGGAATGTTTTCCTCTTCCAAGAAAAAGCACCATTTTGCCTTTATCGTTTTGCTGTCGAAATTGGTGGATAAAATTTTTGGTTCCGGGGATGCCGAGGAAGATTCGTTTGAGCTTATCCAGTATAACTTGAAGTTTAAGGAAATCCTCGAGAACAATTCGGAGCGTGAATGGCAAAACGCATCGCAATCCTAAGTGTCGCGGTTGTATTCATCTTTGTCGCTTATGTGTTTATCCCTAAGCGGGAATTTTTGATCCCCGTATTTCCGTTGCGAACAAATGAAAATATTCTGGCCTATGATGATTTGGCCGACGGAGGCTCTTCGGTTGCCCGGATGACCGTTTCGGATTCTGCGCTGGATTTCGAATGTACGCTCGGCGCAGACGCGTCGAAAAGTGCGTGGTGCGGAATCATCTGGCCGCTTGCTGAAAATTCCGCAGGGAAAAAATCGCACTACGAAAACTGGAGCCTGGTGGATTCCGTTCTTTTACACGTATATTCGGAAGCGGACAACGAAATAATCGTCAAGGTCTGGACATTCGATCCGGACGTAACAAACAGGGATTCGCTCCACACTTTCCGCCAGATGCTCAAGGAAGTTCCGCTAAAAAAGGGCGACAACCGGATTTCGATTGCTTTCGATAAGTTTTATGTTCCCGATTTTTGGTTCGCACAGACTGGCGCGGACAAGGATTTGGTGCAGCGTCACAAGGAACATGTCGCCCGTTTTGAAATCACTCCGGGCTGGAATGCAAAGCGTGGCGTTCCGATGAAATTTCGGATACTGGCCATATCCGCGAAAGGCACGGGGACTGTCGAACTCGCCGTGTTTCTTGCCGTAAGCGTTTTGATAGTTATCGTCGCGCTCGGATTTATCAAGAAGAAAAAATGAAAAGATTTTCCTGGCGCTTGACGTTTTCCTATGTAGCCTGTATCGCTGTCCTTTTTGCGATCTATGGATGTTTTCACCGAAAGAGCCTTGTCTTGTGGCCCGGAGCTTCCGCATCCCCACGAATCTATACGGACGCTCGGGAAGGCGGCTTTTCGGTTGCCGATTTTTTTGAGAGCGACAGCGCAATTGCCATCTCCGCCGTATTGAATTCAGGCCTGTACCATCCTCATGCGGGAATCGAGTTCCCGCTTCTGAGCGGAATGGAAAGTCTGTCGCTTTCCGGCGTGGACTTTTCCAGTCTGGATTCCGTTTCTATCACGTTCCGGGCGAATGTGGATGTTGCGCTTATCCTGTTCACAAGGGATCCGAAAATTTCTAGGCCTGGCGACGTCTTGAGCTTCCGTCCGCTCCGGATGGAAATCCAGGCGACCCGCTTCTATTCGGAAAAACGCCTTCCGCTTTCGCTTGTAAAACCGAGCGAACTCTGGTTTGACTTGCGCGGAATCGAGCAGGATGGAAACCTTTTCCTGGAAGATGTCTTGCAGGTGTCAATCGAGACGGGGCACGGCGCGTTACTCGGTCTTCCGACGGAAATCGAGATCAGAAAGTTGGAGTTTTTTGGTACGAACCGGGTACTTGTCCGGATTTGTCTGATTATATTGGTTTTGGTAACGGTTTTTTATGTTCGGAGCATGGTGAAGTATGGAAAAAAAGTTGCAAACCCGGAAAATGTCGGGCGAAGCGTCCGCAAATGTTAAGCTGATTCTCAAGTACGTTTCCGTCGTGCTTCTTGGCGCCTGCGGAGTCGCCCTGCTCTATTATCTGCGCGGAGTCCTTACGCCTTTTGTCGGAGCTTTTCTCATCGCTTATATCGTGAACCCGATCGTCGATGCTATCGAGGAACGTTGTCGGGTAGTGCTCCGGCATCCAAAATTTCGCAAGCTTCCGCGGGGCCTTGCGCGGGTCGCTGCGACGGTTATCACGCTTGTATTGATGGCTTCGGCTATCACGCTCGTATGCCTGATTTTCATTCCCCAGATAAGCGCGGAATTTAGCCGGTTTGGAACGCTCATCAAAAATTTTATGGCGGACAGCGCATGGATCCAGAAATTTCTCGCTTTGATCCCTTCGGATTGGCGCGGCGAACTGGAACATTTTGCCGCCGGTTCGCAGTTCCTCGAATCCTTGCAGGACATAAGCTTCTGGGAAACGGTGCAGTCGATGGTGGCGAAGCTTTTGCCCGGAGCGATGGGCGTCCTTTCGGGGACGGCTTCTGTTGTTCTCACGTTAGTGAGCGTCGTCTTTATCGCGATGTACACGACATTCCTGATGCTCGACATGCCGAAGATCTCCCGGAAACTTCGAATCCTGATCCCGCTGGATTCCGTTGAAAAACCGGACCTTCTCCGCAAAACGAATCTTCTGATGAAGTCCTACTTTCGCTCCCAGAGCCTTGTCGCTTTTCTGGTGGGCGTTCTCTATGCGATTGCGTTTGGCGTCATCGGGTTTCCGATGGGAATCGTGTTCGGGCTTTTCATCGGGATTTTGAACATGGTCCCCTATCTGCAGGTGGCGAGTATGCCGATAGCTTTCTTTCTCGGGATAGTCTATTCCTTTGACACGGGGCTTCCGTTCTGGGAAGTCGTTCTGATTATCGCGGGAATCTATCTGGTGATTCAAATTATCGAAGACATGTTCATCATCCCGAAAATTGTCGGAACGGAGATGAATCTGCCGCCGGTCCTGATTCTTCTTTCGATTTCCGTCTGGGGAAAGCTCCTCGGTTTTATCGGACTTGTCTGCGCGATTCCCTTTACATGTATCGTCATCGCTATCTTTCAAGAGTACGTGGAACATCGAATTTTTCCCCGTCGTCGCAAGGAACCTTCTCCTCCGGATGCGTGAGAATCCCCACAAAATAAGGTTCTCTGCGATTTTTTTTGAGGAAAACTCTTGTTTTGTGCCGAAAAAAAGGTATAATAATATCATTGAATCAAAAATTCACCTTAGGAGAATTAATCCATGAACAAGCAAGAACTCATTGAATTCGTTCAGAAAGCCGCTGGCATCGAAACGAAAGTCGCCGCCACCGCAGCCGTGAATGCTGTCCTCGACGGCATCACCGAAGGCATCAAGAAGGGCGGCCCGGTGCAGCTCATCGGCTTTGGAACGTTCAGTGTCAAGGAACGCGCTGCGCGCCAGGGGCGCAACCCGCTCACCGGCGAAAAGATCAAGATCAAGGCGACGAAGGTCGTTTCGTTCAAGGTCGGTTCCGAGCTCAAGGCTACCGCGAAGAAGTCCAAGGCTGCGAAGAAGTAATTCGTTTCTCCTGACAAAACAGAACGTCCCGTCATTTGGCGGGATTTTTTGTTTGATGGTGTGATTCTTGAAAATTCGGAAGATTGAAAAAATAAGACCTTTTGGAAAAAAGGCTAGAATTTGCCCGAAAAAAAATCTATAATGGAAACATGAAAAAGAAATTTTGCCTTGTTTTCTTCTTGGGATTTATCGCACTCGCGATGTCTTTTTCCGCCTGTTCCAGCTCGGGATCGAGCAGTTCTAGCGGAACAACCGACGAGTGCACGGAAAATCCTTCGTCTCCAAATTGCACGACGGACGATAGCGAACAGGAATAGCGATGGACGGACGCGAAGCGTATCTGCGGAGAATCTTTGGCGGGCATTTTCGGGAGTCTCCCGTCGAGGCTCTGGAATTGCGCCTTTCCTGTCAAAAGATTCTGCACCGGCTGAACGCCTCTTCGCCGGAAGATTTTGAGCTTCGCGAGGAATGTTTTCGGGAACTGTTCGGTGGCTGGGACGCTTCTGTGCATATCGAACCGCCGTTCTTTTGCGACGCGGGGAAGAACATCTTTATCGGAGCCGGGACTTTTATCAATTACGGCTGTACGATTCTCGACACGGCGAAGGTTTCCATCGGAAAGCGTTGCTGGATTGCGCCGAACGTGCAAATCTATGCGGCGACGCATCCGGTCGATGCCGTAGAACGCCAAAAGGAGTGCCTCGCAAAGCCCGTTTCGGTCGGAGATGATGTTTGGCTGGGCGGATCGGTCATCGTCTGTCCGGGCGTTTCCATCGGGGATCGAACGGTTGTCGGGGCGGGAAGCGTGGTGACCCGGGATATTCCGAGTGACTGTGTAGCCTTTGGAAATCCCTGCCGTGTCCACAGGAAACTCCCGCATTCTCGTCCGGAATAAAGATGCATAACTTTTGTATATTGTTAAAAGTTGATTTTGACCCTCAGACAGGGGGTGCGATTCCCCCATTGGAACATCTATGACAAAGAAAATCCTCTTCCAAGACACGTCTTTCCGCGACGGCTTCCAGTCAATTTTCGGAGCCCGCGTCTTTACAAAAGATTTTATGCCCGCAGTCGAAGCGGCCGCTGCAGCCGGCATCACCCATTTTGAAGCGGGTGGCGGCGCCCGTTTCCAGGCGTTATACCAGAATTGCGGCGAAGACGCTTTTGACATGATGGATACGTTCCGCAAGACGGTCGGTCCGAAGGCTCGCCTGCAGACACTCGCCCGCGGCATCAACGTGGTGGCGCTCGCTCCGCAGCCCTACGACATGATTGATCTTCACGCGAAGATGTTCAAGAAGCACGGGATGACCCGGATTCGGAACTTCGATGCACTGAACGATGTGAATAATTTGATTTACTCCGGCCAGTGCATCACGAATGCCGGGCTTGAGCACGAAGTCGTCGTGACGATGATGGAACTTCCGCTCGGCTGCAAGGGCGCTCACGATCCGGATTTTTACGAGAAGGTTTTGAAAAGCATTCTCGACGCGGGCGTTCCGTTCGCTTCGGTATGCTTCAAGGACGCATCCGGGACCGCAAATCCGATGAAGGTTTATGAAACGTTCAAGCGTGCCCGCAAGCTTCTTGGCGACAAGGTGGAACTCCGCATCCATTCCCACGAAACCTGCGGCACGGGCCTTCGCCAGTATCTGGCGGCGATTGAAGGCGGTGCGGACGGCGTAGATCTCGCCCGCAAGCCTCTTTCCGGCGGAACGTCCCAGCCTGATCTTTTCAGCATGTATCATGCTCTCAAGGGGACCGGCTTTGCGCTCGCCCTCGGCGAAGACGGCATTGTCGATGACGATTCGATTCCAAAGCTCATGGAAGCGAACAATGTCGCGGTCGAATGCCTCAAGGATTACAACTTCCCGCCGGAATCCCGTCAAATTTCTTCGGATGTGATTTTCTCCCCGATGCCGGGCGGAGCCCTCACGGCGAACACGCTGATGATGCGCGAAACGAAGACGTTCCACCTGTATCCGCAGGTCATTGCGAATATGAGCGAATGTGTCCGTCGTGGCGGCTTTGCGTCTTCCGTGACCCCGGTTTCCCAGTATTATTTCCAGCAGGCGTATGTCAATACGGTGAACAAGAGCAAGGGTCTCGATACGTGGCACAAAATCACCGAAGGCTACGGCAACATGATCCTCGGCTATCTGGGAAAAACGCCGTGCGAACCGGATGCGGAACTGGTGAAAATCGCCGCCGAGCAGATGGGCAAGAAGCCTTTTGCCGAAGTCCATCCGGGCGTCAAGTGCGCTGCGGAAATCCTCGAACCGGGCATTCCGCTCGCGAAGAAGCTCCTCGAAGAAAACGGTCTCCCGGTAAACGACGAGAATATTTTCATCACGGGCTGCCTCCAGACGAAGGGCGGAAACAAGGGCATCGACTTCCTCAAGGGCAATCGCCACATCGGTGTTCCCAAGAAAGATCCGAACGCCGCTCTCGCTGCAAAGCCGGCTGCCGCTTCGGTGAACACGAACGGCATGAAAGTCCAGGCGACAAATACATATCGCGTCGCACTGAACGGACAAAGCTGGGATGTGCAGGTCAGCACGCTCAAGTAGTCCTCGAAATCTTTTGATTTGGGAATCTCGCCATCCGACGGCGGGATTCTTTTTTTACCGTGAAAGTTTTCCCTCGGCAGGGGCGTTTGGAAAAGGAAATGGAATTGTTGTCCGCTTACGAAAATTGTATTTTTACAGGCATGAAATCCAGAATGTCTCCTGTGCGTATCTTTTTCCGCTCCCTCCTAGTCTCGGGGCTCGCCGTCAACGTTGTTTTTGCTGCGGCAGCCAAATCCGAAAAAAAAGCTCCCGGTGATTTTTACGAGGAGCTTTCGCGCTTGAACAAGGTCCTTTCCGAAGTCAACCTGAAATATGTCGAGGATGTCGATCCGGCGGAACTTTCGGATGCGGCGATTCAGGGAATGCGCGGGATTCTTGACCCGCATACGGCAGTCTTTGCCCCGAAGGATTACGAGGATCTGAAAGTTTCTACGGAAGGCGAATTTGGAGGCGTGGGAATTACGATTAGCCTGCGGGACAATGTCTTGACCGTAATTTCTCCGCTAGCGGGTACGCCGGCGTTCAACCTGGGAATCCGGGCGGGCGACCGCATCATGAAAATTGACGGAAAGGATACGCACGGTTTTACCCTTGACGAAGCTGTCGGAAAGCTCCGGGGAAAGGTGGGAACCGACGTAACGATAAGCATTGCGCGCTCCGGCGTAAGCGAACTGATGGACTTTACGATTACGCGGGCAAAAATCGTCGTCCATGCAGTTCCGTATAGCGGCATGGTGACGAATGATATCGGCTATATCAAGCTTTCCTCGTTTTCGCTCAAGACGCGTGAAGAAGTCGTGAATGCGATTCACAAGCTTCAAAAGCAGGGCATGAAAAAAATCATTCTCGACCTGCGTTACAATCCGGGTGGCCTGCTGAACCAGGCTGTGGAAATCGGGGAACTTTTCTTGAAAAAGGGGAACTTGATCGTGAGCACGCGCGGTCGTACGCAGCAGACGGAAAGTCGCGCGCGCCGGGACGGCATCGTTTCTCCGGATGTACCGCTTGTCGTCTTGGTGAACCAAGGCTCTGCGAGTGCTGCGGAAATCGTTTCGGGGGCGATTCAGGATTGGGATCGCGGACTCATCATTGGCAAGACGTCCTTTGGAAAGGGGTCCGTCCAGACGATTTTCCCGTTGGATAACCAGGGCTATGCGCTGAAGCTCACGACCGCTTTTTACTACCTGCCGTTTGGACGTTGCATCAACAAGCCGGAGAACGGCATCAAGGGACTGAAAATCCGCGAAGAGGAAGCCTACGAGGATGAAGATTCGGAAGCTGCGGAGGCGGATTCGCTTGCCGCAAAAAAGGATACGGTCGCAGTCGATACGTTTGTGACGAATGCCGGTCGCAAGATGTTCGGCGGTGGCGGCATTACGCCCGATGTGGATATCGAACTTGACCCGATTCCGTGGGTTGTGCAGGTCCAGGAACGGATGGCGATGTATTTCAAGTTTGCCGTAAAGATTCGCCCGACGCTCGAAAAGCAAGGTGCGAAGATCGACGGGAACTGGCAAGTGCCGGATTCCCTGTTCGACGCGTTCAAGGATTTTTGCCTAAAGGATACGAACTTCGTAAAAATCAAGAGCAACTCGATAGCGACCCTTGAAATCTTGGAAAAGGGTTTGATCAGGGAACAGAATTTTATGGGGGATTCTTCCAAGACCCTTTCGGATTCGGCGCTAAGCTTCCAGGTAAACGCTCTCCGCGGGGCGCTTGAAAACGACCGCAACAAGCAATTCGATGCGAACCGTGAATATATCATGTCCGGGATCAAGCGCGAACTGTTGACCGCGGTGCAGGGGGACTCCACCAGTACGGCGTTCATGCTCCAGAGCGACACGCAGGTCAAGGAAGCAATCAAGTATCTTTCCGACATGGAGCTTTACAGAAAGGCGATAAGCGCTCCTTCCAAGGCGCAGGGAAAATCCGGGAAGAAGAAAAAGTAATTCATGTTTGCCGTGATGGACATAGCCGCGACGAGCCTCGGACATTATGTCCGCAAGTTTCTGGTTGTTGTCCAGGGGTATTTCGTATTCATGTGGGAACTTGGAAAAAGCGTTCCGAGTTCCTTTAAAAATTTCCATACGATTGTCGAACAGATGTATGTGACGGGCGTGACTAGCATCCCTGTCGTATTTGCGGCGAGCCTTGCGACGGGCGCCATTATGGCGTGGCAGTTGGCCTACCAGTTCGGCGACATGATTCCCCTTGTGTTTGTCGGGATGGCTGTCGGAAAATCCGTTATGGTCGAACTTTGCCCGATTCTCACGGCGATGGTTCTTGCCGGGCGCGTCGGAGCGTCGATGTGTTCGGAACTCGGAACGATGGCCGTTACGGAGCAGCTCGATGCTTACAGCGTCTTGGGGCTAAATCCTTACCGGTTTCTGCTTGCTCCCCGCTTGATTGCGACCGTCGTGATGCTTCCGATTCTTACGGTCATCAGCATCTTTATCGGAATCTTGGGCGGCTATGCGACCGCGGCGTTATACAAGGAAGTCTCTTTCCACACGTTCTTTTATGGCGTCCGGATGTTTTACGAGGATTGGGACTTCGCTGTCGGTCTTATCAAGGCGGCGCTCTATGGTTATTTTATCGCAAGCTACGCCTGTTTTTTCGGCTTCAATACGCATAGCGGAGCCGAGGGCGTCGGGAAAAGCACCAAGGCGACCGTTGTCGCCGGGATGACCAGCATTCTCATCGGCGGATTTGTCCTTTCCAAACTGCTTCTCGTATGAACTACGACGAAAACAATCCGAAAAATCACCAGCTTTCGGGCCTTGTCCATGCGGGAATCGTTCTTTCCAAGGTCCTGTCCCGGGGAACGATCGGTGAAAAAAACGCCTGGTTTTTTCTGCAGGAAAATTTTGAAAATCTATTTGGGGCGCGCCTTGCTTCGCACTTGAGTATTATTGATCTTCAAGATTCCGTCCTGGTACTAAAAGCAGCAAATTCCGTGTGGAAGTCGGAGACCCTATACAAGAAAAAAGCTATTATTGATCTGTGCAACGGACTTCTTGGGGCGCCTCGCGTCAAAGATATCCGCGTTATCTAATTTTGAAATCTGAGGTTTTCATGGCTGAAGAATACAGTGGTTCAAACATTACCGTTCTCGAGGGACTTGAAGCGGTTCGAGTCCGCCCGGCAATGTATATCGGTTCGACCGATTCTGTCGGCCTTCATCAGCTCGTATGGGAAGTTGTTGACAATTCGGTCGATGAAGCTCTGGCTGGATTTTGTACGCATATCGAGGTGACGATTCTCCCGGGCAACGGCATTCGGGTCGTGGATAACGGTCGTGGCATTCCGACGGATATACATCCCAAGGAGCACATCGGGACGATTCAGGTCGTCATGACGAAGCTTCATGCGGGCGGAAAGTTCGATAGCAATTCGTATAAGGTTTCGGCCGGTTTGCATGGCGTGGGCGTCAGCTGTGTCAATGCGCTTTCGAACAAGCTTATCGTGACCGTTCGCCGGAACGGTCGTGTCATCCAGCAGGAATTTTCAAAGGGAATCCCGCTTGCGGACCAAAAAGATATCGGAGCTTCGGACGGAACGACGGGAACCACGGTCGAGTATTATCCGGATGATTCGATTTTTACGGAAACCGTTTACAGCTATGACACGCTTGCGGAGAGGTTCCGCGAACTTGCGTTCCTCATGAGCGGGCTTCGGATTTCCCTTTCCGACGAACGCACCCCCGATGGCAAAAAGGATTCTTTCTATTTCCCGGGCGGAATTTCCGCGTTTGTTTCTTTTGTCGATGCGCACCGCAAACCCCTGTTCACCCCTCCCATTCACATCACGACAACGGCGGGAGCCTATCCGCTTGAAATCGCCCTCTGGTATAACGACGGCTACCAGGAAAATTTCTTCAGCTTTGTGAACAACGTCAATACGCATGACGGTGGAACGCATGTCACCGGCTTCAAGACCGCGATGACGCGTATCATCAACAAGTATGCGCAAGAAGTTTTGCCCAAGGGAAAACGGGAAACGCAACTTGCCGCCGACGATATCCGCGAAGGTCTCACGGCTGTCATTTCCATCAAGATTCCGCAGCCGCAGTTCGAAGGCCAAACGAAACGTCGCCTGGGAAATTCCGAAGTCGCGGGCCTCGTGAATACGGCTTTTGGCGCAAAGCTCGATGAATATTTTGCGGAAAATCCGGCAGTGGTCAAGGCCATCGTCGATAAGGTTTACAATGCCGCGGTCGCCCGCGAAGCGGCCCACAAGGCGCGCAATCTCGCTCGGAGAAAGAACGTCCTCGAAAGCGGCGGACTTCCGGGAAAGCTTGCCGATTGCAGTGAACGGGACCCGGCCAAGTGCGAACTGTTCATCGTGGAAGGTGATTCCGCTGGCGGTTCGGCGAAGGGTGGACGGCAACGTTCCTTCCAGGCGATTTTGCCGCTTCGCGGAAAAATCCTGAACGTGGAAAAAGCAGGCCTCGACCGCGTATTGAATGCGGATACAATCCAGGATCTGGTAAATGCTCTCGGCTGCGGGATAGGCAACGAATTCAAGCTGGAAAAACTTCGCTATCACAAAGTCATCATCATGACCGATGCCGATGTCGATGGCTCGCATATCCAGACCTTGCTTTTGACATTCTTCTTCCGCTACATGCGTCCGCTTGTCGATGGAGGCTTTATCTTTATCGCGCAGCCGCCTCTTTTCCGGCTGTTCAAGGGAAATAAAACTTTCCGCTATATTTTCGATGAAGCGGAACTGGCGAGCATCCCTGAATCGGAGAAAAACGGACTTTCTATCCAGCGCTATAAAGGTCTTGGCGAAATGGACAAGGATGAACTGGCGGATACGACGATGAATCCCGAAACCCGCATCATGAAAAAGTGCCATATTAACGATGCAGTCCTCGCCGACAATGTATTCAGCATGCTGATGGGCGAAGACGTGGAACCTCGCCGCAAGTTCATCGAAGACAACGCATATAAAGTCATAAACGATTTGGATATTTAGCCGTGAGCATGAATCCCGCAGAGCATCCGTCTTTTCAGGCCGTCTTGACTTCCGCCCGTGGAAAGGTTCAAAACTATTTGGATAGGTCCGACGAAGTCATAGCCGATGTCGCCCGCCTCGCTCCCAAAGGCGTGTCGGAGCGCATGGCTAAATTGATTGCGCGCAAAGGAAAGAAAATTCGTTCGACGTTTCTTGCCTTGATCGCTACGTCAGGAAAAGAGGCTCCGGATATTTCTCGGGTGGCGCACGCCTGTGCGGGCATCGAACTTCTTCATCTGGCAAGCCTTGTCCATGACGATATCATCGACGAGACGACCGTTCGCCGCGGGCAGAGAACCGCTCATGTCGAATGGGGAAACAAGGTTGCCGTCCTTATCGGGGACTATATTCTTTCCCAGGCGATGCGTTGCGTAATCAACGAGGAAACGCGCGAAATTCCGCTGTTGCTTTCTTCTGCGGCAAACCGTCTCATCGTCGGAGAAATCAGCGAACTGGATTCTGCGGGAAATTTTGACCTTTCGCTTGAACGTTACAATGCGATCATCGAGGGAAAAACAGCCGCTCTTGTGGAAGCGAGCGCCAAGATCGGAGCGTATATTGCGGGATTTGATGCGGATCGGATTGAAAAGTGCGGAAGGCTCGGGGCGCATTTCGGAATCGCTTTCCAGATAATCGACGATTTGCTGGATTACGGTGTCGGTGCGTCCAATTTGGACAAGGCGAAGTTTACGGATATTTCCAACGGCCTTGTGACGCTTCCGCTTATCTACTATTTTCAGACGGTCTCCCCGGAAGAAAAAAACGCGTTGATCGCACTTTTGAAAAAAACCGCGGAACCGGACGTTCCCGAAGAAATCTGCCGTCGGTTGCAACTTGCGGGCGCTTTTGACAAGGCGAAGGAAACCGCGCTCGGGCACATTTCCGATGCGATGGAAATTTCGGATTCTCTTCCGGCGACGGAACTCGTCGAATCCTTGAAAACATTTCTTTTCTCGATGACGGAACGCGGCAACTGATTTCTGGGAGGTCTGGATGGCTCTTGAAATTTCTTCCGGGATTTTTTCTGTCGGGGTAAGCGATCCTGATATGCGGGTTTTCGATGTCGTCGTTCCGACGGCGTTCGGATCGTCGTACAATGCGTATTTGATACGCGGAGAAAAAGCTACCGCCTTGGTTGAAACCGTCCACGAAAAAAAATGCGACGAATTTTTGGCAAACATCCAGACGGTCTGCGAACTTTCGAAAATCGACTACATTGTCTTGAACCATACGGAGCCGGACCATTCCGGAAGCCTGCTCGAACTTTTAAAGCTTGCTCCGCAGGCCAAAGTCGTTGCCAGCGCAAGCGCCCTCAAGTTCTTGAAAAAAATCACCAATTCGGAATTTGAATCGATTACGGCGACAAATTCTCTCCGTTTAGATCTCGGCGCAAAGACATTGGAATTCATGATTGCGCCGAACTTGCATTGGCCCGATTCCATGTTCACGTACGTTCCCGAAAACAGGGCCCTTTTTACTTGCGATTTTCTGGGTGCGCACTATTACGAAGAAAATCATCCGCTGTTTTCAAAAATCGCGTCGATGGATGGTTACAACATATCGCTCAAAGTCTATTTCGATTGCATCTTCAGCCCGTTTAAAAAGTTTGTCCAGAGCGGATTGCAAAAGATAGCTCCGCTGGATTTGGAACTTGTCTGCCCGAGCCATGGACCTATCTTGGACGATGGAATCCAAAAGGTCATCGACACCTATGCGCAGTGGAGCGCCTTGGAAGAACCTTCGAAATTTGCGGTAATCGCATACGCTTCGGCTTATGGCTATACGCGGATTCTTGCGGAAACGGCTGAGACAACGCTCAGGGAAAACGGCTTTTCGGTAAGAGTTTTTGACCTGGGCGTTACACCTCCGGAAATTGTCGCTAGCGAAGCGAACAGGGCGTCCTTGATTTTTATCGGATCCCCTACGTTCAATCGGGATGCGTTGTTGCCCGTGTGGGAATTTGTCGCGCATCTTTCGGCGATAGCCAATGCAAACAAGAAAGTTGGCGTGTTCGGTTCCTATGGCTGGAGCGGAGAAGGGGTCCCGCTCCTCGTCGGACATTTGAAACAAATGAAGTACAATGTCTGCGGGGAAGGTTTCCGTGCGGTCTTTAAACCGTCCGAAGCGGAAATTTCGGCGATGAAGGAATACGTCAAGTCCTGCCTGTGACGGAAATCCCGTGAACGACCTGCTTTTGACATTGAATCCGGAACAGCTTTCGGCGGTCAAAACAACGGAAGGCCATGTGCGCGTAATCGCTGGAGCGGGAACGGGGAAGACAAAAACGCTGACAGCGAGGTATTGCTATCTCGTGTCGGAACTAGGAATTGCCCCGGCGAACATTTTGACCGTTACGTTTACGAATCGGGCGGCAAATGAAATGAAGAACCGCGTTCGCGCCGTTTTGGGCGGATTGGATTTAGGGCTCGTCAGCACCATCCATGCGTTCTGTACGCGTTTTTTGAAAGAAGAAATCAACGTTCTGGGATATCCCAAAAGTTTTATCATCCTCGACACCGAAGATGAACGGGAAATTTTGCGGCGCATTTTCGCCGATATGAAAATTACGCTCCGCGATACGACGATGCAGCGGACGATTGATCAGGTCTTGGAAGCGCGAAAGGAAACGGACGACTATATTCCCGATTTCACCCGTCTTTCGAACGAGGAATTCCTTTCGCGGATCGAAACGGAAAAAGACCGCGATTCCCAAATTTTTTTGCGCTATCTCTACGAACAAAAGAAAAATTATGGATTGGACTTTAACGATCTGATTAATTTTACGGCATACATTCTGGACCATTTTCCAGGTGTTCGGGAAAAATGGCAAGCCCGCATGGAATATGTCCTGGTGGATGAATTCCAGGACGTGAGCGAAAAGCAATATAAGATCACCCGGATTCTTTCCGAAAAGCACGGAAATCTTTTTATTGTCGGGGACAGCGACCAGACGATTTATTCCTGGAGAGGCTCGCATGTCCGGCTGTTCCTGGATTTCGACAAGGTCTATCCGGATGCAAGAACGATTCTTTTCCGGAAAAACTATCGCAGCTCACCGCAAATCCTGAACGCAGCAAACAAATTAATCTCCAACAATGCCGTGCGATATCCCAAGGATCTTTTCCCGGTTCGGGAAAACGGACCAAAGCCTCTGTATTTTCACGGGAAAACGCCGAAAGACGAATCGGAATGGATTGTCGGGAAAGTTCGGAAACTTGTTGAAAACGGAGAATCTCTCGGTTCCATCGCAGTCCTATACCGCTCGCATTTTCTTTCTCGTCCGATTGAAGAGGCGTTCATCCAGAATAAAATTCCTTATCGCGTCCTGTCCGGAATTTCTTTTTACGAACGCAAGGAAGTCAAGGATGTCGTCGCTTATTTGCGAATGCTCACGTCGCAGGATGATCTCGCTTTTTTGAGGACGATCAACGTTCCCGGGCGAAAAATCGGTAAAAAGAAAATCGCCGTTCTCAAGGAATATGCGGAGGCGAATAGAATTAATTTGTATGAAGCTCTTCGTGAAAACCTAGACGGCGCCATTTTCAAGGGAACCGATGCGAAGAAATATGTCCAGGCGATTGAAGAAACTCGCAAGGAAGTCCATGAAAAAAAGATGGACGATGTGTTGGAAAAAATTTTGAACCTTTCTGGCTACACGGAATTTATCCGGATGGATGCGGACCAGGAACGTTTGGATAATTTGGCGGAATTTAAGCAGACGGTAAAAAATGCGACAAAGGATGTCGATGAAAATTTGGAAAACTTTTTGTCGCGGATCGCGCTTTATGGGAATTTGGACAAGGAAGAACGCAAGGATTCTGTGAAGCTTTTGAGCGTTCACGCATCGAAGGGACTGGAGTTTCCGAACGTTTTCATCACAGGTCTTTCGGAAGGGATTTTTCCCAGTGCGCAAATCGAGACGATGGAAGAGTTGGAAGAGGAACGCCGAATCGCTTACGTCGCCTTTACGCGGGCGCAGAAACGCCTTTTCCTTTCGGAAAACGAAGGCGGTGGAAACATCAATCTGAGCAAGTATCCGTCGCGATTCATCTTTGATGCAGGCGAGGAAAACCTGGAATTTGTCCGACCCTTGCCGGAAGATTTGCGGGAAAAGGCCTTGCGGCAAATCCGTGAGGAAACGGAACATCTGGAACTTTTGCAAAACCTGTTTTTTGTCGGGGACCGCGTTCGGCATCCGGTTTTTGGCGAAGGGTTTGTCGTCGAAGTCAATGCAAAGGATTCCTGCTATATCGTCCAGTTCGATTCGCTGAAGACAACCCGCAATCTCCAGTTTACCGCAAAGTTGGAGTGCATTTGACGGCTCCGCTTGTCATGAATTTTTCGGGCATCTATCGGAGGCAGAATTTTTGGAAAGAGAATTTTGCGGAAATGGATTTTTCGCAAATCCAGGGAACGGACTGCTATCTGGACCCAGAAGCGGAAGCGGAAATCCGTCAGAAGATGGAAGCTTATCCGGTGTGCGGAATCCATTTTATCGATTCGGGAAACACGCATTATTTGAGCAAACTGTGGACGGATCGCATCGCGGAAAAATTTTCGCTCATCGTGTTCGACCATCATTCCGATATGCAGGCTCCTGCTTTTGATGGCATTCTTTCGTGTGGAAGTTGGCTCAAGGCCGCTCTGGATTCCAACCCTTTCCTGCAAAACGTACTCCTCGTCGGAGTCGGAAAATCTTCTGCCGAAGAAATTCCGCAAGCTTACCGAAAAAAAGTCCAGGTCGTCTTGGAAAGCGAATGCTCTGTGAAATCTTTCGGAGTCGATTTTGTTCTTGCCGAAAAATTTTTCCGGTATCCGGTTTATATTTCCGTGGATAAGGATGTCTTGTCGGAACGTGAGCTCAAGACAAATTGGGACGGCGGAAGCCTTTTGACGGAAAATCTGTTAAAACTCCTGGAACGGATTTTTGCGCAAGGAAAAGTCCTTGGCGTGGATATTTGCGGGGAACCGTCTTTTTACGATGTTTTTTCCGAAGACGAAAATTTACAACAAAGTAATTTCATCAACGCTTCTTTGTGGAATCTTTTAAAAAATCATTTTTAGAGTGACTTTCAGGAAGAACATTCGTATTTGCGGGGACAGGGTGTTGCTTTTTTCGGTGAAAAATATTCAATGGAATCCCCATTTTCCTTGAAATGCGTAATCAAGTAGAAATCTAGAGGATCTTTGATGAAAAAAGCGATTGAGTCTTTGGACTCGTTGTAGTAAATCCAGTTGCCGCCCTGCAATTTGACGAGGAAGGATGTGTCGTTGGCATTGATTTCTTTGGACGCTTTAAATCGATTGGTTCCACAGCAGTTATAGATGTCAAACTGGAAAATCTTTTTTGATTTTCCTCCGGTTGAAGGGGCGGTGAGCAGATAACCTTGGCTTATATTCTCTTCCAGGATTTGAACGATCGGTCATGAGGTTCCATTTCCCTAAATCACTGACAGGAAAACTAGGGCGAGAATAGTTTCCGACTTTGGTCGTCCACATGGAATCCTGGTTGAACTTGGCAAAGAATACATAGCCTTTTGCAAATGAAAGTTCGTAAAAGATTGTTGAATTGTCAAGGCATTCGACTTGTTCGTAGCGATTGACGATGTCAGGATGGTCTTGAAGAAATTTTTCGCACGGATTTGAAACTGAATTTTTTCCTGTACAACCTAAAAAAAGCAAAGAAATGGACAGCAAAAAAAGTCTCATTCTTGAAAGTCCTTGAGGTTTAAGCGGATTCCAGCCAAAATTTTTTTCCTATTAAATGGTGTTTTGAAAATATAAAAAAGCGCCGCAGTGCGGCGCAGAATCTAAAAGTCTGATGATCGATTATTTTTCTTCGAACAGCCAAGTCGAGAGATAACGCTCGCCGGTATCCGGGAGCAGGGCAACGATCGTTTTGCCCTTGTTCTCCGGACGCTTGGCAATGGTGAGTGCCGCCTCGAGTGCCGCCCCGGAAGAAATTCCTATCAGCAGGCCTTCTTCCTTTGCCGCGCGACGTGCAATGTTTCCCGCTTTGACGTCGTTTGTCAGGTAGATTTCGTCAATGACTTTCGGGTCATAGACTTTTGGAACAAAGCCCGCTCCGATTCCCTGGATCTTGTGCGGTCCCGCGGGCTTTCCGGAGAGAACTGCGGACGTATCCGGCTCGACGACGACAACCTTGACATTCGGGTTTTTGCTTTTGAGATAGCTGCCGACGCCTGTTACCGTACCGCCTGTTCCCGCAGCGGAAACAAAGAGATCGACTTTTCCTTCTGTGTCCTTCCAAATTTCCGGACCGGTCGTCTTGCGGTGAATTTCCGGGTTCGCGGGGTTTTCGAACTGCTGCGGAATAAAGGAGTTCGGGTTTTCCTTGGCGAGTTCCTGCGCCTTGGCGATTGCGCCTTTCATACCGGCTTTCCCGTCGGTAAGAACGAGTTCCGCACCGAGTGCCGCAAGAAGCTTGCGCCGTTCAATGCTCATCGTCTCGGGCATGGTCAAGATGAGACGGTAGCCTTTGACCGCTGCGACGTAGGCGAGCCCGATTCCGGTGTTGCCGCTGGTCGGTTCGATGATAATCGTTCCTTCCTTAAGGCGTCCGTCTTTTTCCGCGGCTTCGATCATGGCGAATGCGACTCGGTCCTTGACGCTTGAAAGCGGGTTGAACGATTCGACTTTGACATAGACTTCGGCATTGCTGTCGTTCAGCTTGTTGATGCGGACAAGCGGCGTGTTGCCGATGAGATCGGTGATCTTGTTGACTTTTGCCATGATGTTCTCCTTACGGCTTAAATCCTATTATTTTAATCAACTTTGTATAATATATAAAAATGGACGGGGAAAAGCAAGGGAAAATTTTATTTTTTGAATGGGTTCGCGTCCTGCAAGGGGTGCGGTAGCCAGGAATTTGGAATTGTATATTTTAAAGGAAAGGAGAACCCTATGAAAAAAATTTTCACCGCCGTTCTGGCCACGTGTGCCGCGAGCCTCTTTCTTGCCTGCGGACCGTCCGCTCTGGAAATCAAGGAAAAGGCTTCGTCTTGCGAGTTCAACGTGGAAATTCGCTACGTGCAGGACGATTCGGTCGGAATCTTTGTGGGCAATACGCTCTATCTTGCGACTTCGCAGCTCGCTTCGGGTAAATTCTATCCGCTGCTCGTGAGTTCGCGGGATCCGATGAATATCGACGGTCGCGCTCCGACGGATGTCGTGAATTCCGACGAAGAGTTTGCCGCCTATATCAACCGACGCGTTCCGGGGGCGCTCCATTTCGGAATAGTCCTCTCCGATAATGTCGGCTATGAAATCGGCTTTGATTCCGATGTGGCTGTCGGGACGCTCCAAGGCTTTTTTGAAAAATCCTATCCGGGATCGACGGCGGTTCTTTTCAGGGAACGTGGCGGCGATCTGATTTCGGCAAAAAAACTTTACTAGTGGAATCCGCTTATGTTAGGCATTGAACAAAAGAAAGGCGATCCGGAAAAGCTTTGCGGTCGGATGGTTGCGTATGCGAAGATTCTCCGTTCGGCGATGAAGACCGATGCGATGCCCGGACCGTTCCCGTCGATGATTCGGAACGGAATCTTGGCTGTCCGCGGCGAGTTTGAAAAGAACAGCAACATCAAAAGCTTTATGCGGCACGAAATGGGATCTTCCGTTGATAAGGGAATCAACGACTTGATTGAGCACATCAAGGAAAGCGGCGGAGAGCTTCCCGAAGGCGT
This sequence comes from Alistipes onderdonkii, assembly GCA_963656065.1. Lineage (GTDB taxonomy): Bacteria > Fibrobacterota > Fibrobacteria > Fibrobacterales > Fibrobacteraceae > Hallerella. The sequence goes on along the minus strand of CAVKGV010000002.1, from coordinate 8,303 downwards.
AGATGTCGATTCGTTCCGCAACCGGCTCGAAGAACTTTCTAGCATGGAAATCATCCCTGTCCCGGCAAAGATTATGTTCTACGAAAACGAGGACGATATTCTGCGCGAAAATGCCGACATCTATTACATCGGGGAATTTTCGGGCATGAGCCAGGCGCACCTTTGCATCACGAGCCTTCCGATTTTTTACCAGGCGAAGTATCGCGAACAGCAAAATGCCGAGGAGCAGTCCTACATAAACGAGCTTCTTTCGCAGATAGAATCCGACGGCCTCATCACGAGCAAGTCGGAGAACGGGGAATTTTTGCCGGGCAAGGGCAACCTGCTGACTTTCGTCGGTGACTTGCAGGAACTTCTCGAGCGCCAGGTCGTTCCGTATCTTCTGTATCAGGCGGGAAACGAGGACGAGTTCAAGACGAGCCTCGAACGCTTCAAGAACTTTATGGCACCGTACAAAGATCCTGGGGACATCGAAAGCATTGGACGCGCAATTCGCAAGTTGCGGTCAAACGAAAACGATTCGCAGGAACGTTTCCGCCTCGAACTTCTGTGCCGCAAGGTGAGCGCGATGTATCACGAAAGGTTTGAACAGGTCCCGGAAATTCTGCGGAAGCTGAACGCCATTGATGGTTCAAACGAAGGAAACGCATGAAGCTAGTCGTCATTGCAACGGGAAATTCCGGCAAGGTCCGCGAATTTGCCAAGGCCTTTGAACAGGCGGATTTCGAATTCAAGACGCAAAAGGATGTCGGATTTTTAGAAGACGTCGATGAAAATGGCAAGACCTTTGCGGAGAATGCCAGCATCAAGGCGGTTGCCGTTGCGAAGTATCTGAAAAGTCGGAAAATCGTGGCGACGGTTATCGCGGACGATTCGGGCCTAGAGGTGAAAGCCTTAGGCGGCGCCCCCGGAATCCACAGCGCGCGTTTTGCCGGTTCGCACGGGGATTCCCTTGCGAATAACGAAAAGCTTCTCCGTGAACTGAAAGGCGCAGAAGATCGCTCGGCGCGTTTCGTTACCGCTCTTTGCGTCATCGACGAAAAAGGCTCCGAGCATTATGTCGAAGGCGAATGCCGCGGAAGAATTCTCGAAGCGTTTCGCGGGACGGAAGGTTTCGGTTATGACCCGCTTTTTGTTCCCGAAGGCCATGAAAAAACTTTTGCGGAAATGTCCCTGGAAGAAAAGCAGTCGCTGAGCCATCGCGGACGCGCGATTGAAAATCTCAAGGCGGCGAATCTTTTGTAGGCCCGGTCTTCGATGTTTCAAAAAATTGCCAACCTGGACGAACGTTTTTCTCGATATCTTTACTCGCATCGGTTGTCGGCACGGGCGGACCGTTTTTTGAGGCTTTATACAAGGCTCGGAGATGGTTACGTGTGGGCGCTGATCGTGCTTCTGATTTTGGTTGCCGACGGACCGAAATTTCTCGCGCTTGTCCTTCTTCAGGTTCTCCCGTCTCTCGTCGTGTCGCTCGGGCTTTATTGGATTGTGAAACTTTCCACGAAGCGCAAGCGCCCCTTTGACGCCATCCCGGAATTCAAGGCTCTGGTTCCGCCGCTTGACAAGTACAGCTTCCCGTCGGGGCATACGATGAACAATTTGGCGATCGCGACGACCGTGCTGTTTTCGGTTCCCGCTGCGGGTCTGGTGATGATGTGCCTTCCGCTTTCGTGGGGATTTCTGCGCGTCTATTTCGGGGTCCATTGGCTGTCGGATGTCGTCGGGGGATTTGTCTTGGGCATCGCGAGCTTTGCCTTGGGGCGTTTGCTTTGGACATTCGCCCTGTCACCGTTTGTTTCAGGAATCTTTTCGTGAAATTTTTGACCGCTTCGCAGATTCTCTCGCAAAAAAGACCGGATGAAAAGCTGACCCTTTTGATTCGCCACGCCGAACGTCGCCACATTACGTCGGAAGACGAGGATTACGGTTCGAAAGTCCCGCTGACCGACCGCGGGCGTTCGCAGGCTCTTGCCGCCGGAAAGGAATTTTTCGGATTCGACGGTTCATGCTTTTTCGGTTCGAGTCCCGTTTTTCGTTGTCGGGAGACCGCTGCGCTTTTTGCCGAGGGATGTGGGGCTTTGGAATTTTCGGATCCGGAAAAAGTGGCTCGCTTCGACTGCCTGGGGGAATTTTACGTAAACGGCTTTGCGGACTATGACCGCTATTTGAAAGAAGGCTTTTATCCGGCGGTCTGCCGTTTTATCCGCGAAGGTTCGCTCCCGGGATTCTTGCCGCTTGCGGAGGGTTCCGAAAAGTTGCTTCGATTTTTGCTGGAAAATTCTTCGGCGGATCTGAACGTGTTCTGTTCCCACGATGCCTGGATTGCGCCCTTTCTTTCGCATTTTACGGATGTCCGTTTCAGCCCGAGCCTTTGGCTGAATTTTCTTTCCGGCGCCGCGGTCCTGTTCTCCGCAGACAAAAAGTCCGTGCGGATTCTTCCCGTTGCGTTTCTTGGCGACGGCTGGCTCAGGTTTTAGGGGAAAATCATCTTTAAAAAGCTTAAAGGCCTTCGCTTGTGCGAAGACCTTTAAGAGCGGGGAGGGCGAGATTCGAACTCGCGATAGGGTTACCCCTATACGTCCTTAGCAGGGACGCGCCTTCGGCCACTCGGCCACCTCCCCTAATTCGGGGGACCATAAGTTTACATATTTTTCGGGAATTTTTCAAGTTCAAATTTTGGAAAAAATCCTTTTTGTTATTTTTATTTGGAATTTGGACTCCTTGAAAATTGAAATTGGTTTTGGAGGATTCCAGCAGAACCGCCGAAAATCGCTATGAAATTTTTAAAAACGCTCCTGAAAATTGCCGTTGCCCTGTTGATTGTCGGACTTTTGTGCCTGATTCCGCTATATATCGTCGTTTTCCGCATCTTGCCGACGAGGGACCCGGACGGGGTTTTTAACCGCGAATACATCCTTTCCGAACTTTCGGGGGAGTCCCGCGTGTATTACCGGGACGGGGAACGTCTTCTCGGGTCTTTTTTTGATGTCAATCACCGGATTTACGTCCCCTACGGTGAAATTCCCGAAAACATCGTGAATGCGCTTGTCGCCGCGGAGGATGCCCGCTATTTTGAACACGGCGGTTTCGATATCACCGGATTTTCCCGGGCGATGCTCCACAACATCCGGGCGGGAAGGCTTGCCCAGGGCGGTTCGACGCTCACCCAGCAGACGGTCAAGAATATCTACGGGCGCGAAGAGCGCAGCATCAAGGCGAAGTGGAAGGAGCTGATCGATGCGCTTCGGATGGAAAAGCATTTTTCCAAGGAAGAGATTCTCGAATTCTACCTGAACCAGTTCCATGTCTCGGGAACGGGAAAAGGCGTCGCGATTGCCGCCCAGTATTTTTTCAACAAGGACCTCAAGGAACTCTCGCTTGCCGAATGCGCCTTTATCGCGGGATCGGTCAAGGGACCGTTCAATTACGATCCTTTTATCCAAAGGAACCAGGAGCGTCGCGACCGGGCCGTTCAACGCGGAAAAGAACGCTTGAAATATGTTCTCGGGCGCATGGTCGAGGAAAAGTACATTTCGCAAGATGAAATGGATTCCGCGCTCGCAAAGCCTCTTGAATTCCGCCACGGAAATTTCCGGTTTGCGCTTTCCACGCAGCTCTCCCGGATAGAGGAAAAGTTCGATTCGGATTTTTATCGGGATCTGTTTGAAAAGAACGGCATTTCCGACTGGCGAAAGGCGCAACTTTCCATCGTGACGACGGTCGATGCGGATTACCAGGCGGCGGCAAAGCGGGCCGTCCAGAACAACATCTCGGATTTGCAGGTCAAGCTCGGCGGATTTGCTCTTCCCAAGTCGGATTTGCCGAACCGCGCCGCCTTTGCCCGCATCGGAGACTACCTGTATGGCGCGGTGGATTCCGTGAAGTCGGATGAAAAGGGGAAGCTCTCGGACATTTACCTTTCCTTTGGGCAACTTCTCGGCCACGTGGGAAAATCGGACCTCGATGAACTCGGAAAGCGGATGAACGCCGACGTAAAGACTGTTCTTGCGCCGAGGCTTTCCAAAGGCTCTGTCCTGCTGGTGAGCGTCAAGGATTCCGTGCTTGAAAACGGAGCGGTTTCCTGCGCCATCGAAACGGAACCGGTCCTGCAAGGGGCGCTCGTCGCCGTCCAAAATGGAATGGTCGTGGCGAGCCAGGCGGGATTTCACAATTCGGGTTATGACCGCTCTTTCAAGGCGAAGCGTCAGCTGGGTTCGAGCTGGAAGCCTCTACTCTTTGGGGCTGCCCTAAAATATGGCTGGCATTATCTGGATGAACTCGAAAACGATTTCAACCTGTTTCAGTTCGAAAACGATTTTTACTTCCCGCGCCCCGACCATAAGAACAAGGGCGAAACGGTCAGCATTCTCTGGGCGGCGGTCCGCTCCGAAAACATCGCGACCATCTGGCTTCTAGATCATCTGCTCGACAAGCTTTCCGACGAGGAGTTTGCGGATGTCGCACGGGAAAACGGATTTCTCCAAGGCGACGAGGAAACTTCTGACGATTACCGCAAGCGGCTTCGCGACAAGTATGGACTTTATTTGAACGAATCGGCGAAAAGCGAAATAGAGTTTTCAATCGCCCAGAGGAATTTATACGAAAAGCTTCTTTACGAAAATCGTCCGGCTGCGGCGCGTTCCGTTCGCAACATGTTCTATGGGCGGAATGTGGAAAACGGGAAAAAGCGTTTCCGCAAACTGGAAAAATCCTACTTTGCGGAATTCGACCACAACTTCTTGCGCTACCTTTTGCTTCTCAAGGCTTCCGACTTGAAAGCTTTCTCGCCCGATGGGGAAAACGTTTCGGCTCCGAGCGACGACGAGGTCTATCCCGATTTGAAACTGTCCGATATCCGGAGGCTCAACGGCATGATGGAAATTCCGAGCGAGGATTCGGATTATACGACTGTCGAAAAGCTGCGCTATTGGCCTGATTTCAAGCGGTCCGTGGCGATGGCCGCGTTTGCGAAGTTTGCCGGTGAAATCGGCATCCACGGAAAGCTTCGCGAAGTTCTCAGCATGCCGCTCGGCGTCAACGAAGTGACGCTTGCCGAGATGACCGTCGCCTACCAGACTCTTCTTTCGGGAAACGTTTACAAGTGCGCAGACGGAGATTGGAACGAACCGTGCCTGGTGAAGGAAATCCGCGATAGGGATGGACGCTTGCTGTTTGAAAACTCGGTCGAAGCGAAGAAAATTCTCTCCGATACGCTGACGGAGCAGATAGCTGTGATGCTCCATTCCGTTTTCCAGTATGGCACCGCTTACAGCCAGTATAAAAATATGACGATGACTTCCCCGAATCGCGAATCGACGCTTCTGTTCCCGACATTCGGAAAAACCGGAACGACCAACGACTATCGGAACGTGGCGTTCCTCGGCGCGATTCCGACATTTGTCCCGGACAAGAACGGCTTTGCGGCGGATTCCGCCGTGGCTGTCGGCAGTTATGTGGGCTTTGACGATAATCGACCGCTGAAATTCGGACGGACGCGGATTGCGGGCTCTTCGGGCGGGCTTCCGCAATGGGCGGATTTTGCGCAAAATGTAATCCGGCTCCGCGGGGAAAATTCCAAGGCGGATTTCCTGGACATTTCGATGCTCGCTTCTGGAAGTATTCCGCTCCGCCTGATGACCGAACGCGGGGAAATTCCCGTGCATCCGATGACCGGGCTTCCGGTTTATTCCGCAGACGTCAAGGGAAAAAACGTCCCCCTTCTCGATGTCCCGGGATACACGCCGCAGACCCAGATGGAAACCGCTGCGGTAAGCGCGGCGAACGCAGGCTTTGTCACGTCCCTTTCCATGCCGAGTGTCCCGCTTGATTCCGGTCGGGCTGTGCAGAACGAGCCGAGGCCGGAAAAAGACGACTTTGAACTGCCCGAGGATTTCCTCGGCGAAAAGGCTTTTGTTCCCATCGAACCGGGTGAAGGGTTTTAAAAATGACGAAAATCAAACTCGTTCTTTTAGGTTTTGGAATGGCGCTTCTCTCCGCCTGTGCCGGGACAGCTACCGTGCCGCAGGTCTCGGAACCGATCCCGCAACCTGAAGATTCCCAGTCGAAAGATTTTTCCCGATCAAAAGATTTGAAAAACGAAGACGTGGAAAAAAATTCGCCGTCTGAAAAAATTACCGTTTCGGATTCGACCGAAAATCTTCGCCCCGATTCGTTGGCGTGCGAGAGTCTTCCGCACGACAGCGCACAGACAAAAAAGGAAGAACCCTTCGATGTGTATGTCGAAATTTCACAAATTGCTAGAAAGGCGCTTTCTCGGGCGGATTCTTTCGATGCCTTGGGAATGAAAGACTCCGTATTCGCCATCGCCGAACAGTTTTTTGTCTTGAATCCTCTTTGGGAAGAATGGTTAAAATCGGCAAAAGCGCTTGTTGAAAAAGAACGGCAAACCTCGGCGGCAAGTGGCGAATCGCTCAAAAGGCTTTTGATAGATCTTGCCAATGCGAACGCTCGCCGTGTGGACTTCTCGGAAATCAGGACGATTGCTGATTCTATCCGAACATTTGCCCTAGACGATTCTTCTCTGTTCTTGGTGGATTCTGTTCTCCAACAGGCGTATTCCCGGACTTTTGAAAAAGTGAAAAAAAACAGGGACGCTGCGTTGGCCGTTGCCGTTGAAAATGCAGGTTTTGACGATGCCGAACGAGTCCTTGCCGATTTGCTCTTGCGATATCCGGATTTTGCCGATACGCTTCGTTTGCGGGAATCGCTGGTGAAAATTTCATCGATGCGGGCAGAGTCGGCGGCTTTTTCGGAATCGTATTGGAAAAATCATGACCCGAGGCTCTTGCTAGAAGAAGCCCGGAAGCTTTCCGCGGAATCCCAATGGGACAAGGCAAAGGATATTTTTCAGAAGCTCAAATCGAGCAATCTCCGTGGCGAGGCCGTTCGGGAGCTGGATTCTCTCGGCGCCAGGTTCTGTACGGAAAAGCGCGAACGCGCCGCATCGCTCTTTGCCAAGTCCCGGAACAAAAAATCCGATAGATCCCAGATGTTAAAGGATGCTGTCGGGGAACTTGACGCCTGTCTTGTTTTCGCTCCGAATTACAGGGAACGGGCGACCGTACTTTCCAACAAGGAATTCCTGTCTCGGGAACTTGCCAAATGATTTTTGGGCATGAATGGTATCTCTATATAGTGTTCTTCTTTATAGGAGCATTGACGAGTGCCATCAATAGCGTCGCTGGCGGCGGAAGTTCGGTCAGCTTGCCTTTGATGATTTTTTGCGGTTTACCGCCGACGGTTGCAAACGGGACGAATCGTTTGGGGCTTTTGGTGGGCGATCTCGCTTCGGCTGTGCATTTGTTCCGGCGGGGGCTTCTGAATGTCAAGTTTTTTAGGATGCTTATTTGGCCGACGCTTTTCGGCTCGTTAATCGGGATGTTTTTCTTGGCAAAAATTAATGACAAGTTCTTTCAGGGAGTTCTTTCTGTCGCCATCTGTTTTGTCGTCATTATGAGTCGAGTTAAACGGAATTTTTTGGGTAAGCCTTCTAAACCCGCGACAAAAATTTCCCCGCTTGCCTTTTTAGGATTTTCGCTTGTCGGCATCTATGGAAGTGTTGTGCAAGTCGGAGTCGGTTTCGTACAAATTATCGCCCTGTCTCGTTATACGGGGCTAGAGCTTTTACAGATAAACGCCTTGAAGAATGCCTTGACCGGATCGTTTCTCCTCGTCAGCACGATAGGTCTCATCTGGATGGGAAAAGTAGATTGGAGTCTTGCTGTTTTTGTTTCCGCCGGTGCGCTTTGGGGTGGAATTTTCGGAAGCCGCCTGCAATGCAAAAAAGGAAATGTCTTTGTCGGACGATTTATTTCGGTTGCGAGTCTTGGACTAGCCTTGTTTTTAATCAAAGATTTGATCTTTTAATTTGTATTGATTAATTTGTAAGTAATCTCTGCCCTGAGAGACGGAAAAGCTTCGCCGCAAAGATTTGAAAAATTTTGCCGCATCCGATATATTATGTTCCCGTTGGAGGATGAGAACATGCTTGGGAAAAAGCGTTAACTGCCAAAAAGGAAATGGATGGCGTGTTTTCGGAATCCGCATCCGGGCATAGTCGTTTTATTTATTAGGTGCTTGAAAATTGTCTTTTTTTTATGGTCGTCTATAAAGAAAATCACCGAGAGAAGAACATTTTTGCCGAAAAGCTGGCGATGGTTTCATAAAAAAGTCCAAAGCGGATGGTGAAATTTCAAATTTCGGGCAGATTGGCGAAAAAAAATCTGTGTTTTTGAATAAATGTGTTGATTTGATGTTTATAGATTGGGAGCAGTCCGTTTTCA
>CAVKGV010000001.1:0-401206 GCA_963656065.1 Alistipes onderdonkii | reverse complement strand
GAACGGCACGAGGAATGGATGGAAGAAAAAGCGTACTTGACCGGGACGGGGGTGGATAAATCCGCTTTTTGTGAATGAATTTACAGAAAAGATCTTGCATTATCTCGTCATGGCGTTCCATTCGGCTTACTTGGTGATGGTCATACTGGACTCATTTCGAATATAATCATTTTTTTGATTATCTACCAATATCTCTCCCTAAAATTTTTTGTGGTTCAAACCGTGCTGCCAAGAAAGGCGTTGCATGGCCGTCAGGATAAAGAGAGTACCGGGATTGGTTTTTCTTTTGTTTTTTTCCTCGTCCGTCCTTGCGCGGTCTTCGGTCAGATTGTATCTTTTCCTGATGTCTGTCTGTTGCATTGGGTTTCCTTTCTAGGAGGATGTTTATATGCTTGGTGATGTATGGCACCTTTACTGGAAAATTTCGTTCCTGGTCCGGTCGAGGGCGACCCCCCGGCTCGGACATGGAAGAATGGTGGGAACATTTCGAAACGGGATGTATGATTTCCGCACTTGAGGACCTTTACTCCAGGCGGTATCGGGACCGGAGCGATGTCCATACGGGAGCACCTAGCCTTTTCGGTATGTTCCGCCGGGAAATCTGGAAAATCCTTGCAAAAAAATCTGTCTTTGCTTGCTTTTTGCGAAAATTAGTTTTACACTTATATGAAAAGGAGTAGAACCATGAAAAAGGAAACCGGCGACAAGGCGGCGATTCTTTCCGCCTGCAAGTATTACAAGGGCGAAAAGGAAAATCCGTGGGAAGACGAGAAACTTCTCGGCAAGAACGGGGAATACAAAAACAGCCTGGATAGGGACAAGGCTTCCCTGTGGTTCTACGAATCCAAATTTGTCGAAATGATGCGGACAAAGGATGAACGCGATGCATTGAAAGAAAACCTTGCCGAATATCGGGCGTACAAGGGAAAAAGTCTGCCGAACGTTCACGAACTCCTGCTGGCGCTTCTTTTCGACAGATATTTTCACTGGTCCTCTTCTGACCCGTCGGACCCGGAGTCGATGGAAGGGTTCTATCGGTTTGTGCAAAAGTTCTATTGATATGTGTTTACGAGGAGGCTACAGGCCTTGCGAAGGTTGGTTTGCAACAATTTTGCCACAACTACGAGACCGGATTGATCTCCGGGAATGTCAAGGTTGAATTTAGGAAGTTCCTTGACGATTTATTCCGGCATTTAGCGGACCGTCAGAGCTTTTTCTTTTTCGCTTTGGCAAAATCCAAGTCGGCAAAGTTACATTTTTCCGCAAAATAGCCAGAAGGGATTTGTTCTACTTTCCCGTCAAATGAAACGATATGCGCGGAATCGTCGCAGAACACGGCGTCCGATTCAAAAAGATAACCGAAGCCTTCTACGCGTTCCCCGCCAAAAACTTTTACGCCGGGATATTTCTTTCGATAAATTTTCAAGGCTTCTTCTGCGGTGATCATTTTTTATATCCGGTTAGACAGCAAAAAATATTAGTCGCAAAAACAGGATTCGGCTTGAAGCATGTTTTTCCACCAAACTTCATATTCATTTCGAGCTTTCTGGGCGGCTTTCTGCAGTTTTTTTGAATTTTCAATATCTTTACCCTTATGGATAAGGAAGCGGGCCAAAGCTTCCATCCACTTCAGCTTGATTAAATAGCCGGAGTCCGTGACGAGGTGCTCCTTGATTATTTCGGTTTCTATCTTTTTCACGAAGTCTTTGTCTGCATTGATGGCGTCAATCGATTTCTTATCCCCAAAATCAAGGTAGGTTTTCTTTTCCAGATCTGAAAAGTCTGTCGATATTAGTTTCATTATTCCTCCTAGGCAAAAAAACACGTTTTTTTCGGCGAGAAAACGTGGAAAACCCTGGCTGCCCGAACCACGGGACGAACCCGTGCAGCTCCGGCAATATCGGGTTAAACCCGGCATATCCTTAAGATAGCTTATTTTTTTCGGATTACTTCTTCTTGAAAATTTTATAGAAGCAAAAAACGTTCAGGGCGATGATTGCCGCCCATGAAATAAGCATAAAGGCAAGACCGCTTGTCGAGAGTTCCTGCAGTTCCATGCTAAGCCTCCTCTTCGGCTTTGCCGATGCGGACTTTTTGAATTTGATCATCTCGCCCGCGGAGCGCACGTCCGCTTTTCCAGGCATACCAGATAGCGGCGTTTACGAGAAGAATGACCACGACCAGGCCCAGGCGAAGTCCCCAGATGAAATGGGTCTTGGGCATGGTGAACCCGCAGAATTCGACTTCCGCGTCGGCGGGGATATTCGAAAGCAGGAGAATGTCCATCCCGTCATGGAGTGTCCAGGCGACGAGGAGCGTGAGCAGCGCGAACGGGCAGACAAAGCGGATAACGAAGCGGATGGGCTTTGAAATCTTGAGGGCGGAACCTTCGACGAGCAGCGCAAAGGCTTCGGATTCTTCGGGATTTTCCTTGGACTTGCGACGTCCGAGGATGAACGAGAAGATGAATGCCTGGATGGTCCCCAGGACGATGAGGAGGAAGCTGCCGCCCCAGAAGTCCAGTTCATCGACCGCTCCGGCGGCGAGCCCGAAAATGCTGATAAGTCCGCCGATGAATGTCACGATGGCAATCGTCAAAACGGAGTCTTTCCGGGAAAATTTCAGGTCGTCTTCGCAGAAGCTTATCAGCGGCTGGATGATGGAAATCGCGCTTGTAACGCCTGCAAAGAAGAGCATCCCGAACCAGAGCGTCTGGAATGCATTGCCAAAGGGAATCTGCCCGAATACGTGAGGCATGCTCTGGAACGCAAGCCCAAAGGTTCCGAGTTTCGCACATTCTTCGATGTTCGTTCCGGCGATGAGGATAGCGAGCGGAATGACTATTGTGCCGCCCAGGATGATTTCGGCGAATTCGTTGGTCGCTCCGGCGGTGAGCGAGGATAGTGCAATGTCCTCGTTCCGCTTGACGTAGCTCGCATAGCAGAGGATGATTCCCATCCCGAGGCTCATCGTGAAAAAGACCTGTCCCGCGGCGGCAAGCCATACGGACGGATTCGTGAGGGCGGAAAAGTCCGGATTCCACATGAACGCGAGTCCCTTCCCGATGCCCGGCAGCGTGAGTACGCGGACAACGAGGATGATCCCCATGATGAGGAGTAGTGGCATGCAGATCTTGTTCGCCCGTTCGATACCCTTGCGGACGCCAAACGAGAGAAGCGCCATGTTGCAGGCAAAAGTGGCGAGGAAAAATACGATGGCGGCAGGGAACGGCCCCAGGCTTTCCTTGAGCATGATAAAGTTTCCGAAAAATTCGGAAATCTTTCCCGCGGCGACGACTTCGGAGAGTGTCCCTGTCAGCGAATACCATGCAAAGGCGAGAATCCACGATTCGATGAACATGTAGTAGAAGCTGATGAAGAGCGGAGGCAAAAGTCCCATGGATCCCAGGTATTTTCCCCAGGGCTTTCCGATTATCTTGTCGTAGGCTCCCGGCGATGTGCCGTGGCGTAAAATGCCGGCGTAGCGTCCGAGCGTCCATTCTATCCAGGAGAGGGGAATGCCCAGGAAAAGAAAGGCGATGATGTAGGGGATGATGAACGTTCCGCCGCCGTTTGTTGCGGCCTGTACGGGAAATCGCAAAAAATTTCCGAGTCCGACCGCGCTTCCGGCAACCGCCAGAATGACGCCTAGTTTCGAACTCCAGTTTTCTCGGTGTTGTGCCATGATACTGCCTTTTCAAAGGAATTGAAAAGATAGCAAACGCTTGGAACGTTATCGGAATTTCGTCCGGTAAAAGCCTTTCCCGAAAGTTTTCTAGAACGGGGAAACTAGAGGATTATTCCGTCGATGAGAAGAACCGCGGCGCAGGCCGTGCAGGCGACGAATACAAGTCCGCGACCGAGAAGGGAAACGGCGACGGCGGTCCCGAGCGCGGCGATTCCGGAAAGGCGGGATTCGGTCGAATAAAAAATCGCGGGAACGGTCATTGCGGAAAGCACCGTGTAGGGAATGTAGGCGAGAAAGGATTTCCAGAAAACGCTTTGAAGTTCTTTTTTTAAAAGAACGAAGGGAACGGTGCGGACAAGGTATGTGACGCCTGCCATCACAAGAAGGTAGAGCGCGTAATCGTGAAGGTTCATGCCGAATCCTTTATCGGAAAGAGCTTTGCCGCGAAGAGGGAAGAGACGACCGCGCAGAGGATGATGGCAAATCCCGTCGAAACATTTTTAAGCCCGGAAACGTAGAAAAAGGCGAAACTGAGGGCAACCGAAAGGATGACCGCGAAAAGCGTCGGACGGTGGGACTTCGCCTTGGGAACGACGATGGCGACGAACATCCCGTAGAGGGCGACTCCGAGAGCGTTGGTGAGAATGTGCGGAAGCACTTCGCCTGCAATGGCTCCGGAGAGGGTCCCGAGCGTCCATCCGATGTAGGGAAATGTCGCAAGCCCCAAAAAGTAGAAAGGCGTTACGCGTTCCTTGGAATTCATCGCGAGTGCGTAGATTTCATCGGTGATGCCGAAGCTCAGGAGGAGACGTTCTGGCGTCCTGAATCCGGGCGAAACTTTCTGGGAAAGGGAAATGGCCATCAGCGAGTAGCGGAGGTTGATGAAGAACGTGGCGAGCGCCATCTCCAAGAACGTCCCCGCCGCTTCCATGATTTTTAGGCCCGCGAACTGTCCTGCCGAGGTAAGGTTCGTCATCGAAATGAGCGTGACGAGCGGCCAGGATAGTACCCTGGAACCGGCAATTCCGAACGAAAAGGAAACCGCCAGGTAACCGATACCGATGGGAAGCCCGTCGATGAGGCCTTTGGAAAATTTCACGGTACGAAAGTTACCCGCAGCTGTACTTGCCGGAGTCCTTGCCGATGTATTCCGGGTATTCGCCGTCGAAACATGCCGCGCAGTATTCTTCGGGGGCGCCGGTGCATTCTTTCATTCCCTGGATGCTCAGGTAGCCGAGGCTTTCGACGCCGAGCATCTTGGCGATTTCTTCCGGGGACATGCTGCTCGCGGCGAGATCGCCGGCGTTCGGGAAGTCCATCCCGAAGAAACAGGCGTGTGCGACGGGAGGCGATGCGATGCGGATATGGACTTCGGTCGCGCCTGCATCGCGGAGCATCTTCGATAGAATCTTGAGCGTCGTGCCGCGGACGATGGAGTCGTCAACGACGCAGACTTTCCTGTTCTTGAGGACGCCTTCGATCGGGTTGAACTTGAGCCGCACTTTTTGGGCGCGGACATTCTGGGTCGGGTCGATGAACGTCCGTCCGACGTAATGGTTACGGAGCAGCCCGATTTCAAACTTGATGCCCGATGCGCGGGCGTATCCCAAAGCGGCGGTCGTCGAGGAATCGGGAACTGGGATGATGATGTCCGCTTCGACGGGACATTCGCGGGCGAGCTGCTTTCCCATCTTGCGGCGGACCTTGTCGCAGCTCTGTTCGAAAATCTTGGAATCGGGGCGTGCAAAATAGATGTATTCGAAGATGCAGTGCGCGCGGCGTCCCTTGGTGCAGAACGTCTCGGAATGGAGACCGTCCTTGGTTATCGTCAAGAGTTCGCCGGGCTGGATGTCCCGGACGTAGTTTGCGCCGAGCAAGTCGAATGCGCATGTTTCGCTGGCGACGCACCAGCTGTTGCCGAGTCTGGCAATCGACAGCGGACGGAAGGCGTAGCCGTCTCGGGCGACGAACATTGAATCCTTTGTGAGGATTATCATGCAGAAGCATCCCGTGAGCTTTGACACGGATTTCTTGATGGCTTCCCGGAGGTTCGGGGCCTGCGTCCGGGCAATTTCATGGAGAAGGATTTCCGAATCGGATGTCGTCTGGAAAATGTGCCCCGCCTCTTCCATTTCGGCGCGAAGTTCCGCGGCGTTCGTCAGGTTCCCGTTGTGGACGATGGCGAGCTGTCCCCATTTGCAGCTCACGAGAATCGGCTGGGCGTTTGCGAGCGTGCTCGAACCGGTCGTGCTGTAGCGGACGTGCCCGATTCCGGCAAAGCCTTGAAGATCATCGACATTGTATTCGCGGAGAAGGGTCGATACGAGTCCCATCGATTTGCGGACCCGGACTTTTTCTCCGTTCGTAATGGCGAAACCCGCACTTTCCTGACCGCGGTGCTGCAGGGCGTAAAGTCCCATGGCAACGTTGCGGGCGACATTTTCACCGTTGTAGATTCCGATGACGCCGCATTCTTCGTGAAGTTCATCCAGCATGAAAGCCTCTTTGATGTGGACTTAAAATCTAGTAAAAAAGTGGGGGACGGCGCGGTTCGGTCAGAGGCTTGTCGCGACCAGAGCGATTAGCCCGACCAGCATGGCCGCCTTGGTAAATTTTTGGGCCTTCCGGAAATTTCCGCGGGCCGTTTCGCGCAAGACGCAGAGGCAGAGCGGAAAAAAGGGAACGGCGGCGAGGAGAAAGGTCCCGGGAAGCCAGGAGAGGAAAACCGGAAGGGGAAGAGAAAAAAAAGTGACGAGAAAAAGCGACGAGGCGAGAATCTGGGCGGGAAATTTTCCGGCGAGACTCGGGAAGGTGACGATGTGCGCATTCCTGTCCCCGTCCATGTCTTCGAGATCCTTGATAATCTCGCGTACGAGCGTGAGGAGAAAGGCAAAGCCGATGGCGACGAAAAGCGGGCGGCTGTTCGCTTCGGGATAAAAGGCGACCCGGACAAGCGGCGTCGTGCAGAGAGCGGCGACTGTTATGTTTTTTAAAAGCGGAATCCTTTTTAAAAAACGATCGTAAAGAAAAAGGGCGATGAAAAGCGCAGCATAAAAGGAAACGTGGAAACCGGCTCTGACGCTTGAAAACATTGCGGGGAGCAAGGCGAGAACGAGGCTTGCGCCACAGAAAGAAATCGCGGTGAAAATGGAAATTTTCCCGGAAGGCAACGGACGCTCCGGATGGCTTATCCGGTCGATGGAAATATCGAAAATGTCGTTCAGGACGTTGCCGAAAGCGATGGCGAACGCAAAGGCGACCATATCCGCAGCGAGAAGTGCGGACGAAACATTCCCCCCGGAAATCGCATAGCCGACAACAAGCGTGAGAAGGGCGATGAAGATGTTCCCCGGGCGCGACATTTCGACAACGGAACGCATTTCACCCTTTCGCGGTTTTAAACCTTGTTCCGCCGCAGCGCCAAAAGAGTCACGCTGCAAAGGATGAGGACGATGCCGGCGACGAGCCGCACGGAAAGCGCTTCATGGAAAACTCCTACGCCGATGCAAACCGCCGTCAAAGGCTCCAGGGCGCCCAAAATTGCGGTCGGCGTCGAACCGATCGTGCGCAGGGCCTTTTGCATAAAGATTAGCGAGAGAAGCGAAGGCATAAACGCAAGCTGGAAAAGCCAGGCAAGTTCGTGCAAATTCTTGACGGGATGGATGGAATGTCCCGGTGCGCAGAGCGAATAGGCGAAGAGGCAAAGGGCGCACACGGCAAAAATGTACATGTTCATTTTCAGGGCGCCGATGGGCTTCGGCATCCGGGCGGCGATGACGATATAAGTCGCATAGGTGAGAGAGGAAAAGAATACGAGCGTGATTCCCGCAGGGCTCAGCACGGAACCGTCGCCAGTGCGCATCAGGAGAAGAACGCCCGAAATGGCGAGAAGAATCGAAACGACGGTTTTTTTCTGCAACTTTTCCTTGAAAAAAATCACCATGAAGACGGCAACCATGATAGGGTAGGAAAAAAGGATTGTCGAGGCGACGCCCGCATCCATGAAGAGAAAACTCAGATAGAGACAGAGCGCGGACGCGGCAAAGAGAAATCCCAGAAAGCCGATGTAGGGAACGTTTTCCCTTGGAACGCGGAAATCCTTTCGGAGAAACACGATGAAAAGCGCGCTCAGAATCGAAGCCCCGGCGAACCGGTAAAAGAGAACGGATCCGGGTGTGAATCCCGTCTTGTAGAGGTAGAGCGCTCCGAGGGGATTTGTTCCGTAGCAGATGGCGGCAAGTGCGCCATACAGAAAACCGCGATGTTGAGACTGCATAAATCCAAATATAGAAATCGGATTTTGCAAATTTAAATGTTATCTTTTGAAAAGTTTTCTTTTAAGGAGTACTTACTATGATGAAATCTTTCTGTTGCATAGCGGGCGTTGTCTGTATGATAATCCTAGCTTCCTGCGGAAGCGATTCTTCGAGCGGTCCCGCATCCGATGTATCGAAAACGAAAATTTCCATCGACGAATCAAGCCAGACGATTACTTCGTATGTGAACTATTCGTACGATTTCTGCGTCTATGATTCCGTCGGAAACCGTTTCGACTGGAAAAGAAGCCTGGAGACGGATTTAGATACATTCGATATCCATTATCTTTTTAAAGGTGATACGCTCGTGCTTTTCGAAGAAACAGATTACGGCAGCGTCTTTGTCGGCGGCAAGGCGAATTCGCTCTACGGAACATGGAAAGGCCTCGAAAATTGCGAATATGTTGCCCGTGACGATGAAATCGATTGCTTTGATTCTGAAAACCTGTACGGCCTGTTTTCTTCCTATCACCAGATTACGATTCACAAGGATTTTGTGGAGTCGAAAGTCGTATATTCCCTGCCTGACGACTATACGAATTCCGCCTGGATGACGCTCTTCTATACGGGACTGGACGAAAAGAGCTTTTCCGTTGAACCGCGCGATGTCTTTGTTTCGGATACGGTTTCGGCTGAAAAGCTTAAGGAGCTTGGCATTGAAGTGAAATCCCAAAGCAAGTCCAAAATTTCTTTCGTTTTCGATAGCAAGAACGTTTCTGTCGAATTTGTCGATGTGAAGGGCAACGATTATAATGATCTTTCCTATACGGCGAATGTCCAGGTCGATGACAAGACCTGTTCGCTTTTGTTTGCGAGAACCGATGTTTCCGAAAATCTTTGCTCGGTGGAAAATGCCGATTATTTAGACTTGGAGGGATATGCAACTTCGGATACTTCGTTTACCTATGCGTACCGTTACTATAAAGACAATTCGGATGAATTCTTTGAATGTCTGAATGCCGCATTCGGCTTTGGGGCTAAAGTTGTTGATGAAAGGTATTATGAAATCTTGTATAAAAAACAAGACCGGGCGTCGATTCGCAAAGCGAACTGGAAACGCATGGAAAGAATCGCCGGAAAACTTTCCGGTTTGAACTAGAAATGTCTATTGCAAAAAAGGAAAGCTCCGCATTTGCGGAGCTTTCCTTTTGAATTTTTAAACTTCGGAAAGAAGCCTAGAAATTACTTGGTGATGACGCGGGCCATTTCGCAAACCTTGTTGCTGTAGCCCCATTCGTTATCATACCAGGCGCAAACCTTCACGAAGGTCGGGTCGAGCTGGATGCCAGCCTTGACGTCGAAGATGGAAGTGTGAGCGTCGTTGCGGAAGTCGGTGGAGACAACGGCTTCGTCGGTGTAGCCGAGGATGCCCTTGAGTTCGCCTTCGGAAGCTTCCTTCATCGCGGCGCAGATCGCTTCGTAGGTAGCCGGCTTTTCGAGTTCGGCGGTCAGGTCAACGAAGGAAACGTCGGAAGTCGGGACGCGGAGCGACATGCCGGTGAGCTTGCCGTTGAGCATCGGGAGAACCTTGCCCACAGCCTTTGCAGCACCCGTGGAGGACGGGATGATGTTTTCGAGGATGCCGCGGCCACCGCGCCAGTCCTTCTTGGACGGGCCGTCAACGGTCTTCTGCGTAGCGGTAGCAGCGTGGACGGTGGTCATGAGACCGCGCTTGATGCCGAACTTGTCGTTCAGGACCTTGGAAATCGGAGCGAGGCAGTTCGTGGTGCAGGAAGCGTTGGAGATGATGTCCTGGCCGGCATATGTCTTGTCGTTTACGCCATAGACGAACATCGGAGTCGCATCCTTCGACGGAGCGGACATGATGACCTTCTTCGCACCGGCCTTGATGTGGGCGCGGGCGAGTTCGTCGGTGAGGAAGAAACCGGTAGATTCAACGACGACATCCACATTGAGGGCTCCCCAAGTAATGTTGGTCGGATCCTTTTCCGCGAACACCTGAATCTTGTTGCCATCGACGATGAGGAAGTTGCCTTCCGTCTTGATGTCGTGGTTGAACTTGCCGTGCACGGAATCATACTTCAGCATGTAGGCGAGGTAGTCAACGTCGAGAAGGTCGTTGATACCGACAACGGTGATGTCCTTGGAGAAGTTTTCCACAGCGGCGCGGAAGACCATACGACCGATACGGCCGAAACCATTGATACCGAGTTTAAGAGCCATTTTAGGATCCTTTGTTTGATTGTGAATCTGCCATCTCCCGCAAGCGGGGGATTTTAGCTGACTGAAATTTACTAAAATTCGCTTGCGTGGCGAGGTCGAAAACTCGCTTTTTTATATCTTACAAGGAAAAATGGTGTTGAAAATGAAATTTACCGTGGCGTTTTTTGCCGCTTTTTCGGCGATTTTCTTTGGCTGTGCGGGACATCCCGAAATTCCTGTCCGGGTTTCCGAACCGGCAAGTTCTTCCGATGGCGCTTCGGGCGGGGATGCTCGGACTCTCGACGTTTCGGCGAAGGCTTCGCGGGAAGGCGTCTCGTTTGAAGAAAAGGCGACGGCTCGGATTCTCGATTTTGAACGGGCGGATTTTTCCTTTCGGCTTCCCGGGGAGGACTGGGACGTGGTGAGCGACCCTTCGGATGCGACCGCTCCGCTTGAATTTTTCAATGCGAAGACGGGACGCCGTGCCGAAATCCTTTCGATCCTCCTTGCGCCCGGGGAATCTCCCGACGTGATGGACCGTGCACGCGCCGAGATGCAGGGGCGCGGGCTTTCCCTTCGGAGCGTTTCCTATACGGGCGTTTCGCCAAGGGAAGAACTGGGAATGACCGGAGCCTTTTTCGAAACGGCGGGGCGCACTTCGGAATCCTCTCTTTCTTCGGAAGGCTTTGTCGCGTCGGCGGGGAACCGCGTCTTCTTTCTCTCGCTTTCCGCCCAGGATTCGACGGTGGAACGCTCGGGCTTTGAAAAGGAATGGAAAGAGTTCTTTGCCGGGTTTGCGCTTTCGGAAAACTTGAAAAATTCCGTCCGCGAAAAGGAATTTTCGAAGGAAACGGTGACGCGTTACGAATCGAAATCGCTCGGCTACGTGTTTGAATCGAAGGATTCCCTCTGGCACAACTGGGAAAGCGTCGCTGCGCAGAACGGCGATCCCGACCTGGTGCTTGCGAACATGTCGGAGGAGACTGCGTTCTTTGTCTATGGGACGATCGTGGATCCGGGCGAGGTGAGTTCTCAGGATCTGTTCAAGGTCCTGCTTATTCGGCTGGGCGTGAATCCGGACGAGCCTTCGCTCGAAACTACCCGTGTCCGCGGAGGCAATGCCGAAAAGTTCGTGCAGAACTTTACGTGCGAGCGTGTCATCGACGGATACGATTTTAAATATGTCGGACGCTATTTCTGGGACGGTGGACGCGGAATTCTAGTCGCGGGATGGGCGCAGGGAATCCTCTACAAAAAATATGCGCAGATTCTCGAACGCGCCATCGACGGCGTCTCCCTTCTCGAAAAACCGGAAAATCTGACCGATGAAAAGTCCCGGAAATTCCAGGCTGCGGTGGTGAACCAGGTCGGGCTTCTGCGCCTTGCGGACGGGCAGCCTCTTGTCGCGCTCTCCTACTTTGAAAAGGCGAACCGGATGGATCCGACCGAGCCTCTCTATCTCATCAACTGCGGCTTCGTGTACCAGATGAAGGAACTTTACGGTCCGGGCGTGAACCATTTCCTGAGCGAAATGGAACTTGTGCGGAAAAACGGTCGCCTGCTTTCCATCCTCGGGGAAATGTACGAAGCGATGATGGATTACGGCGAAGCCCGGAAGTACGCGGAAATGGCGCTCCGCTATACGCCGAACAATCCGGAATATGTCATCAACCTTTCCGATGCGCTGTGGGGGCTCGGGCAGAGGAACCAGTCTCT
The DNA here is from genome assembly GCA_963656065.1 of Alistipes onderdonkii. GTDB lineage: Bacteria > Fibrobacterota > Fibrobacteria > Fibrobacterales > Fibrobacteraceae > Hallerella. Next base: position 389,324 of record CAVKGV010000001.1, on the reverse strand, counting down.
TGCCGTGGTGCAGAACCTTTACGACAAGCAGCCGTCGGCGCGTCTCGGCGTCTATCTCGCGAAAACCTACATGGGAATGGACCGCTATGCGGAAGCGGTGGAAATTCTCTATGCGACGAAAAAGCGTTTCGGTATAAACGTCGATTTGGGGCTCACCCTGATGGACGCCCTGATTTTTATGGGCCGCTATCCCGAAGCGCTTGCCGTAAGCGAGGAGACTCTTCCGGTCGGAACATCGGACTACCGCGTGTGGACAAGTCGCGGCAAGGCGCAGTTCTATTCGAAAAACTTCGTGCAGGCGGAAAAATCCCTGTCCCATGCGCTTTTGATGCATCCGGACGATGAAGACATCAAGAGCTTCCTTTCGGCGTCGAAGGCTTTCCTCGGCAAGGCGGACAACCGCACTCTCCAGAAGAAAATCGACCCGGTGGAAATGCGCCCCGTGGCTTTAGCCTCTCTCGTGAACAGGGAATATGCGGAAAAGGCGAAGTCGGAAAATTTCCCGGCGGTGGTGCATTATGCGCGGGAAGCTCTCCGCGCGGACAAGGACAAGGCCTGGGTGCGGACAACCCAGAAACTGGTAGAAATTCTCGACACGCGCGGCGTGGGGCTTTATTCGGAACTTTCGTTCGACTTCCTCCCGGGTTTTGACAGAATTTATTTGAACGCTCTGGAAATCTACGATTCAACGATGGCGCTCAAGGCGAAAGTATCGCTCTCCGGCGCCTACATCACCTATGCGACGGAACTCGGGCTTGACAACGAAATGCAGACGGCGCACTTTCCGCTCGAAAAGCTCTCCCCGGGAGACTTCGTCTATTTGCAGATTTCCCGGACAAGCATCGCGAATTACGGTGTGATTCCTTTCGTGAGTTTCGAGGCGAGCGAAGAAGTTCCGGTGCGCACGACGTCGTTTAAGATCTATGCGGATACGTCGCGCTTCGTGACCGAGGAATACGGGCCGCTGTCGAACCGCTACGATTCGGACGGCGAAGAATGGACGATTGACGATCCGATCGTGATTCGGCGCGAACCTTATATGCCGAACTACCGGGATTACGGAGCGGGATTTTTGCTGACGGGAAAGCGCACCTGGGCGGACGTGGGACGCGAATACGAGAACCTGATCCGTCACCAGTTTAAAAGTGCGATCGCCGTTCGGGAAAAGGCTTTTGAAGTGCGCGGGAGCAGGCTCGGCAAGGAAGCTATCCTTGCGGAAGTGCGCTTTGTGCGGGAAAATATCCGCTACCGGGACGTTCGCTTTGGCGGGCACAGCCTGATTCCGCAGCTCGCGGAGACGACACTCCGGGAACGTCGCGGTGACTGCAAGGACCAGAGTCTGCTTCTCAAAGAAATGCTCGACGCTATCGGCGTGAAGAGCAAGCTTGTCGCGATTCATCTGACCGAGGCGGGATTCGAATCCCTTCCCTCTATCCAGCAGTTCAACCACATGATGCTCTACATCCCGAAAGGCGCAAACTATCCGGAAATGTGGGTCGATCCTTCGGACAAGGGCGGAAACGATCGTCCTGTGCCGTTAGACATGGAAGGAAAGGTCGCGCTTGTCGTTGATGGCGATTCGAGCCATGTCGCGGTAACGCCCATCCTCGAAAACGAAAAGGAACACCAGGTCTTTCTCTATCATCGGCTGCACATCGGAAAGGACGGCTCGGCGGAATTCCGCGATTCGCTCTGTATGACGGGAAAATTCGCAAGCGTCCTGCGCAACCGCCTCTATGGTCGCGACGCGAAGGAGACGGAAATGCTCTTGCAGGAACTGCTCGCGCAGGGAGTCCCCGATGTTTCCATTTCGAGGGTTCGCACGGAAAACGTGACGGATTTTGACAAACCGTTAAAGTTGGTCATTACCTTCTCGTCGAAAAACTATTTCGGGAAAAGTTCGGAGGGTTTCAAGGGCCGCTACCCGAACATCTGGGAACGCTCGATCATGCACCTGCCGAAAGTGCGCACGCGTTACCTGCCGATTCGGATGCCGCACGAGACGGAATTCGAAAGCGAGCTGGAAGTGACCGCGGACGGAAACCTCGAAATCCAGGAAGCGCCGAAGTTCTCCCGCGAAACGGAATATGTGAATTTTGAAAAGACCGCCCACGGTTACAAGTGGATGACTTTCGCTATTTACGCGGACCCTTCGGAATATGAGCGGATCCGCGAGGAATGGAACTATCTTCTGGAAGCGACTTCGCCGGAAATCGTGGTGAAGTAGGGGGGGGGAATTTTAAAGATGAAGCCTGGGCTTTGGTTCAGGCTGCTTTGTTTGGAAACTTTTTTTGAATAATTACTTTTTAAAATGGTGGATGAACATGGTCAAACTGTCTTTCAATATGGCCTCGATATGTTGTTTTCTGTTTGATACATGTCTCAACAGAAATTCAAGGGTGTTCGTTTGAGTATGAATGGATTCCGGTCAAATTTTCTATTTGGGCTTTGGACCAAAATGGATCTTCCCAACGAAAGAAAATATCTTTTCTTTTTTTGAAAATGCGAAAAGGTTCTTTTGTGTTGTCGTAAATGTGTAAAACATCGCAAATCTCAACTAATTGAGGAATAAGATTTAAGGCTTTTGAATAGCGGCTTCGAATCTTATCTTCAGGAACTTCGTGCCCTCCAGAGGCAGTTCGGGAACGAACCCGAGCTATGTTAACGTCTGCGTTAGAAGTAAGAACATAGATCCCTCGGATGAAATAAGCATTGGATTTGGCCTTTTTCAGAAGAATTATGTTTCTTTCGGTTGATAGGACTGTCTCAAAGGAAAAATCGACGTGCTTCGAAAGCATTTTTTCACGAAGTTCTTCGGCTTTTTGTGCAGCTTCTAAATCAGAACACAGGGTTGCTTTTTTTATGTCATCTGCATTTATGTATTGACCGATTGTTTTGAGCATTCGGGTAATGGTTGATTTTCCGCTCCCATTTGGACCGGCGATAACCATAATTTCAGGCAACCGTTTGTCTTCATTATTTGACATATTCACGCGTTCCATCTGGATATTCCAGATAGGCCTTTTGTGTTGTCGCGTTAAAACCGGACGTCGGGAGTCCTAGAATGCTTCGTTTTTCGTTGTCTAGACGAATGGATTCTTTAAACCGTTGTGTCAGCTCTTCATCGGAAATTCCATAAGTAGAGTCTAGTTCGTTTTCAATTGTCATAATATTTGATCCTCTTTGGAAAATATAATTTTCAGGCGAAGAAAAATGGAATAGTCAAAAAGGGAAAGGGGCGATCTTGCATAAAAAATGAGAAAGCGAAGAAAATACTAGACAAGCTTTTTTTCCTTATTTTGTTTAAAGCAAGTGAAAAGGGGCTTAAGCGTCATTTGGATACCTAAATCGTTTGTAATCCCTTGAAACACAAGGAGTTGTTGCAAATTTTTCTTTTATGGGAAAGATTTGCTTTTTTTTGTGGTTCAAACAACACGGTTAAGAAGGGGATTGCCCACGGCCGTCAAAGATGGCTGTGCAAGGCCTGCAACTGGCATTTTTCGCAACGAAAACGCGACAGAACGGAACTGATCCAAGAACTTTATGCAAGCGGAAGATTCTGCGCGAACGACATCGCCTGACAACTTGGAGTGTCGCGCAGCACAGTGACCAGGGCGACAAGGGCTTTCAAGCCGGCGCCCTTGCAAGTTTCCCCCTTGAAAATCGTTGCCATGCTGGACGCCTCCTATTGGGGCCGGGCGTTTGGCGTGGTCGCAATAAAGGACTCAATCGAAATCCCTGCTCAGACGGCATAAAGGCATTTCCATAGACCGTCGAAAAATGCTTATCATGGAATATTTTTCTAGCCACGACCCGCATAAATAAAGGGATATAGCCCATTTTGGGTATCCAAATGACGCTTAATGAGAAAGGATGCCTTTTTCAGGTATCCTTTTGACGCTTAAGCCTCTTTCCTTTTCCTCTTCCACGCCCACACCCCGATCACGAGCAGGAAAATCCCGAGCGAAACCGCTCCGATCCAGAGCGATACGCGGACCGCATCGGACTTGTATTCCAGGCGGACGGTTGAATTTCCGGCGGGAACGGCGACGGCGCGGAGCGTCCCGAAGGCTTTGTAAACCTTCGCAGGCTTTCCGTTGACGGTCGCTTTCCAGTAGCGGTGGAAGTTTCCCGAGGAGAGGAGAAACACCGGGGCGTCGGACGAAACCTGGTATGTCATATCGTCCATCTTGGGCTTGGCGACGAGTTTTGCGTTTCCGTTTACCGGAACGTTTTCCGGCGAACTTTCGGGAGTTTCGGAAAGGATAATCGTATTCTTGTAATCGAAGCCTTCGCGGAGCGCCTTGACCGCTTCGGTGTCGTTCATCACGGTGAAATGCGTGTAGAGTTTGCCGTCAAAGCTTCTTTGTGGCAGTGGCGCGTAGGTGGTTCCGTTTTGCGAATCGAAAATGACGTCGCCCACGTCCATCAGGTCGAGGAACGCATTGTCCGCTTTTTCCTGGACAGCCTGGTTTATATTGTAAAGGTAGTTCTCGTTGGATTGTCCGCCGCGGAAAAGCCTGTAGCTTGCGAGTTCGTTGTCGTGGAATCCTTCGGCGTTGCGCATTCCGTAGAGCGGGAACGAGTTTGCGCTGAACGCTTCGTTTCGGGAAATGGAAAGCACGCGCGGGCGGCTGAGCGGATCGGGATGTTCCTGGAGGATGCTCTGGACCAATGGCGAATTAGTTTGTATGTAATCCTTTCTCTGGACGTTTTTGACGAATGTCGCGTCGATTGTGTAAAGTTCAACGGCGGCGAAAATTCCGACGAGGGCAGCCTTTTGGATTGTAGAAAATTTGCTTGTGAAAATGAACCACGAACCGACCGTTGCGATGATTGCGAGGATAAAACTCGGCAGGATTTTTGCCGCGGAAAATTCCATGGCGCCCGTGTTGAGCGGACGGAAGTACATCGCCGTTTCGGGGGCTGAAACAAGGTTCTGGCCCGAGAGAAGGAAAATCCCGACGAGGATGAACGGGAAAAGAATCGCTCCGAGTTCAAGCTTCGACGACCCTTGGAATTTCGTTTCAAAGGTTGTGGCGAATTCTTTGGCGGAGAAGGGCGCGTTCCTGTCGAGAATGTTCAGCGTCGCGATGAGGAAAATCCCGTAGGCGATTGAAACGAGAAGCCCGGGGACGCCCAGGAAGGATTCCCAGCAGAAGCGCGAAGCGCACACGATTCCCAGCAGAACGAGGAAGAGGATGAGCCCCGCCTTGAGCGAACGCCTGTTTTCCGGGTTCTTGAACGCGGTGACGACCGGGGCTGCCATCATGAGCGCGAGAAGCGGAAGCCAGAACATCGCCATGCTCGGTGCCCGGAAACTCTTCATCCCGGGGACGATGGCGAACCAGAGTTTGAATAGCGGGGAATGCGCTCCCATCGCATACGAAAGCGCGACGGCGCAGCCGACAAGCCAGAAAGCCGCCATGCGGCGGTTTTTGCGTAGGAACAGCCCGAGGAACGCGAGGAACGTGAGGACGATGCCCGCGCTGTCGTGGTTCAGCTTGAACGCGTTGTGTCCCCAGTAGAACGGGGAGCCTTGGATCCGGGCTTTTTGAAGGTCGGCGTAGGGGAACGAAATGAGTGCGCTGCCGGAAAGTTCCGGCCCGGCGGCGCCGTTTTTCTGTTCATAAACGTCCGCGCCGAGAAATCCCGGGATGAGCATCGAAGCGAGTTCTTCCTGGTGGAGCGACCAGCTTGTCGCATGCCCGTAATTTGTCTTTTCCCCCGTTCCGCGGACCGATTCCGCTGTCGTGTAGAGATAGGGCGGAATAATCTGGAAGGCGGAAATCCCGAGGGCAATGGCGAGGGCTCCGGCGGCGATTCCGAGCTTTTTCGTGCGGACTCCCCAGGAGGCCTTGAGCGCGAGCGTTTCAAAGAGCGCGTAGAAGCCCGCTCCCCAGAGGAAGAGATAGGTGAGCTGCAGGTGCGAACCGAGAATCATCCACACGACGGAGAGCGTAAAAAGTGCGAAGTAGCCGAGGCTTCCTTCCCGGATAATCTTTCGGATGGAAAGAAGCGCAAGCGGCGCGACGGCAAATACCATCATCTTCCCGTCGTGACCGCCATAGACGTAGGTGAAGTATTGCGGGGAGAACGCATAGAGAAATCCGAAGAACGTTCCCCAGACGAGGCTTCCCGTCAGGTTCTTGGCGAGGGCGAAAGCCGAAAGGAATGCGACCCACAGGATGAGGATGAACTTGAATCCGACGGCTCGGGCTGGGTCCGTCAGAAATTCGGTGAGGACCAGCGGGTGGTAGGCGTCGCCGAAAAGCGCATCGATCGTGGGAACGCCTCCGAGTCGCGAATCGTCCCATTCCGAAAGGATGAGGCTCTGCGAGCGAAGGACCTTGCTGCCGATGCCGTTCAGCTGGTCGGAATTGAGCATCAACGTGTCCGCGTCAAAGACGAACGCGCGAAAGACAAAGAGAAGGACGATGAGAAAGGCGAAGCCGATTCCGGCGACAGTCCCGAATTTTTTCAGATTTTCCTTTTGCATGGTGGCAAGGTAAAAAAAAGCCGCCCACTTGCGATGGGCGGAGTTTTAAAATTGCGGAAAATTGCGCTTAGTCCGCAGAATTCTCGTCGAGCGAACGCGATTGTACGATGTGGTAGATCGAGAACAGCGAAAGCAGAAATACGAGAACGATTCCAAGAACCTTGATTGTCTTTGCCATAATGGGAACTCCTTGTTTTTACAATCCCTAATCTATCTAAAAAACGGGAAAAAGGCAATGCCTAGGAATCTTTTTTTACGATAACGCAGATGGCGGGGAGTTTCTTTTCGGCGGAAATTTCGCTCTGGATGATTTCCGACGTTTCGATATGGCAGGGCGTGTTCTGCAACAGAAACTGGATGCGTTCCCGGCTGAAGCCCAACCAGAGATGTCCGTGGGTTTCCCGGAGTTCTTCTTCGCTGTGTTCCGCGAGGTCAAGGAGGGCGAGCGTTCCGCCGGGGGAGAGCAAACGGACCGCTTCGGCGAGGGATTCCTGTGGGCTTGGCGCATGGTGCAGCACCTGGCTCATCAGGACTAGGTCTGCGCATTCCGACGGGAGCGGGATTTTTCTCATATCGGCGCAAATCGCTTCGATGTTTTCGACGCCTTTTTCCCGGGCGATTGCCTTGACGCCGTGGACGGTCGATTCGTTGATGTCGATTGCCGTCACCTGCTTGCAGCGTTCGGCGAGCATAAAGCTCAGGTCGCCGCCTTCTCCGCATCCGATGTCTATTGCGTGTTCAAAGTTTATCATCAAATGAGCGAAGAGCGAAATCTGCGCCTTCAGGCTTCCGCCCGCTTCCGAGAGCTTGTGGAACTTTGCCGTGTAGCCGTTTCGCCGCCCGATGAGAAGATCTTCGACCTTGCTTTCGACGATTGCCAAATCGGGGAGCTGTTCCCAAGCCTTGGATATCATGTCGTAGAGCTTGCGGCTCAGGTAGAGGTCGTCCGAAAGCCCGTAAAACGCCTTTGTCCCTTCGCGCCTATCCTTGAGAAGCCCGCAATTCGAGAGCTTCGACAGGTGACGGCTTGCATTTGACTGGTGGATGCCGAGGATTTCCTTGAGCTCGTTGACCGTGAATTCCGAGTGCGAAAGGATCATCAGGATTTTCAGGCGCATTTCGTCGGAAATGGCGTTGAAAAGTTCAAGGCTCGGCGTGAGCGGTTCGAGGGCTGGGCTTTTTTTGCGCATGGATAAAATCTATCTTTTTTTGCCGATGCGCGCCGGATTCTTTTTCGTTTTGGCTTTTGTTTTGTTGGCGGACTTGGCGGAAGTTTGCGCAGCGGATTCTCCGTTCGGGCTTTCGCTGAAAACGGACGTGCCGCTGCTTGCGCTAGGAATGGGAACGTCGCTTGCGGGAAACGTTCTGTATGCGGGAATGGAAGCACGCTCGGAACTAACGGACAAAGACAGGCTTTTGCCGTGGGACAGGCCGTTTGCCGGGAACAGGAACCGCATCGCGGACCGGGCGAGCGACTGGATGAGTCTCGCGCTCCTTTTGCCTTTTGCCTGGGAAGGCTACAACTGGAAAACGGGAAAAAGCGATGCCGGGGAAGCGGCGACTTTTCTTGTGACCGCGGTGGAAATCGGATTCCTGCAGAACGGGCTGAACCTGCTTGTGCGCAGCGCCCGTTTGTGGCCGCGGCCCGAACTGTATTCCTCGGGGGCGGATCTTTCCCGCGGAGAGGCCTGGGGGTCGTTCTATTCCGGGCATGCGAGCGCGGCGTTCGCCCTGGCCGTTTTTAGCGGCATGTGGTTCGATGCGAAAAATCCGGGTTCGTCGCTTTCGCCCGTCGTCTGGGGAGTCTCGCTTACGTCCGCAGCTCTTGTCGGCGGACTTCGCATCTGGGCGGGGAAGCATTATCCGTCGGACGTCCTCGCCGGCGCCGCCATCGGTTCGCTTTCGAGCTTTGCCGTCTTGCGGCTCCACCGTTCGTCGAACGTTTCGCTTGCGGCTCTTCCCGGCTATTTGGGAATTGCCGTCCGCTTTTGACCCGATTAAATTTTATCTTTTTTACCGATGAAAAACTCACGAATGCTCCTTTGGCACTTTCTTGCGGTTTTTACGGTCGCCGTCTGGGGCGCGAGCTTTGTCTCGACCAAGATCCTCCTGAACGCGGGATTCCTCCCGACGCACGTCTATCTTCTCCGTTTTGCGTTCGCCTACCTGATGCTTTTGGCCGTCTCCCACGAAAGGCTTTTTGCGAAAAGCTTTAGGGATGAAGTGATGCTTGCTTGCTGCGGACTCACCGCCGGATCGATTTACTTTATCGCGGAAAATACCGCCCTCGAATTTTCGCTGGTTTCGAATGTCTCGCTGATCGTCTGCGCGAATCCTCTGCTCACGATGATTTTCGGAGGGCTTCTATATCGGAGCGAGCGGCTCGGAAAGCGCCAGTTCGCGGGTTCGATACTTACTTTATGCGGAATGGTCCTGGTCGTTCTGAACGGGAAGTTTATTTTGGATCTGTCTCCGGTGGGAGACCTGCTAGCCTTTGTCGCGGCTCTTGTCTGGACCATCTATTCGCTGATTGTCCGCCCCCTTTCGGAGCGCTACTCGACTCTTTTCATCTCCCGGAAAATTTTCTTTTACGGAGCGCTTACGTCGCTTCCCGTACTTTTCTTTGTCGGGACGGACATTCCTTGGGCGGCGTTTAAGAACCCGGTGGTCGCGGGGAACTTTCTTTTCTTGGGAATCGTCGCTTCGCTTTTCGGCTACGTGATTTGGAACAAGGCGTTGCGGGTCATCGGGACGGTTCTCGCGTCGAACTATATCTACGCGATTCCGCTTTTTTCCATCGTCCTGTCCGTGATTTTTTTGCATGAACGGATTACGCTCGTTGCCGTCTTGGGGGCGTGCCTGATTCTTTGCGGGATGGTCCTTGCCGAATACCGGAAGAAATAGGAATTGCAAAAAAGAGCTATATTGGGGGCATGTCCGTTATTTTTGATTTCCCCTATGTCAGGAACCGGTTTTCCCCGGTCCGCAGAAAAACAGTCCAGGTAAAAGTCGGTGATGCCGTAATCGGCGGATGTGCGCCTGTCCTTGTGCAGTCCATGACGACGACCAAGCCGAAGGATGTGGAAAAGACCGTTGCCGAGACGATTGCGCTTGCGGATGCGGGTTGCGAACTGGTGCGCATTACCGCCCCGACGCTTTCGGATGCACAGGCTCTCGAAGAAGTGATGAAGAAGATTCGGGCTGCGGGTTGCCGTGTTCCCGTGTCCGCGGATATCCATTTCCAGCCGAAGGCGGCTTTCGAAGCTCTCAAGTGGGTCGAAAAGGTCCGCATCAACCCGGGGAACTTTGTCGATTCGGGCATCGCGACGCTCGACAAGCAGTCTGAAAAAAATTTTGACGAAGGCAGGGAAAAGGTTTTTGAAACGTTCACGCCCTTTGTGCAAGAAGCGAAACGTCTTGGGCGCGCAATTCGGATAGGCGTGAACCACGGTTCGCTTTCCGCCCGGATGCTCTACCGCTACGGCGATACGGTCGAAGGCATGGTCGAAAGTGCGTTGGAATATCTCGCCGTGTGCGAAGCGGAACATTTTGACCAGGTCGTGGTGAGCCTCAAGTCCTCGACTCCGCGTGTCGCAATTTGCGCCTACCGGATGCTCGCGGCGCGGCTCGAAGCGGAACATTTTAAGCCGTATCCTTTCCATGTCGGCGTGACGGAAGCGGGGGCGGGCGAAGACGGAAGGCTCAAGTCCTCTGTCGGAATCGGTTCGCTGCTCCTCGACGGGCTCGCGGATACGATCCGCGTGTCGCTGACGGAAGATCCGGTGGCGGAAGTGCCCGTTGCGCGAGAACTCATCCGTGTCTGCGAACTGCCGAAAGAAGAACTGAAGTTTGAAGTTCCCGAATGGAAAAAGGATCCGTATCATTACACGCGGCTGGAAACTTCTCCGGTGAACTTTTCTGGCGTTTCGCTCGGCGGAAAGGAGCCTGTGCGGGTCGGCGAGGTGGCGGATGCCGTGAGCATTTCGGGAAAAATGCGTTCGCCCGAGTTCGCCTTTACGGGGCTCTCTTCCCAGGAAATCGTCGAATTTAAAGACGCTTTCGATATTGCGGCGTTCGCTTCCGGTACGAAAAATGTTCCGGCGGCTTCGCTTGTTGTCTATACCGGTGAAAATTTCACGTTCGGTGTTCGGGCGCTTGTTTCCGCCCTCATGTCGAAAGGTGCGAAAAATCCGATCCTCCTCTACCGGAAAATTTCCGGTGCGGAAGACGAAAAATTAAAAGTCGCCGCGGAATTCGGCTGTCTTCTCTCGGACGGAATCGGCGATGCGGTGGTCATCGACGCTTCGGACGAAAAGTCCGCGGTTTCGCTTGCCTTTGACATCTTGCAGGCGGCGGGAGTCAGGCGCAGCAAGACGGAATTCATCAGCTGCCCGAGCTGCGGACGCACGCTCTACAACATCCAACATGTGCTCGGAAAAATCAAGGCCCGGCTCGGCCATCTCCAGAACCTTTCGATTGCGGTCATGGGCTGTATCGTGAACGGGACGGGCGAAATGGCGGACGCTGACTTCGGCTATGTCGGAGGCGCGCCCGGTTTCATCAACCTCTTCGAAGGCAAGACGTGCGTGAAGAAGAACGTGCCCGAATCCGAAGCGCTCGACGAACTCGTGGAACTCATCAAGAGCCGCGGGCGTTATGTCGAAGAATAGTTTGTTATCAAAGAACCTTCACAAAGGAACTCACAATGCGTAAAATCAAAACTCTGAACAACATTTCCAAGAAAGGTCTCGATCTTTTCGGGAACGGCTACGAAGTTTCGGAATCTGTCGAATCTCCGGAAGCGATTCTCGTCCGCAGTGCGCAGGTCGATACGGATTCTTTTGATGGTCTGCTTGCGGTGGCCCGTGCCGGTGCCGGCGTGAACAACATCACCATTGACAAGGCGAGTTCGAAGGGTGTCTGCGTTTTCAATACGCCGGGAGCCAATGCGAATGCGGTGGCGGAACTGGTGATGACGATTCTCGGAATGGCCGTTCGCCATGTGTCCGAAGCGGAAGCCTGGGTCAAGTCTCTCGATCCGAACGATCCGGCGCTCGACAAGACGATTGAAAAGGGCAAGAAAATGTTCGCGGGGACGGAACTTGCCGGGAAGACGCTCGGTGTCATCGGGCTTGGAAAAATCGGCGTGCTCGTTTCGAACTATGCACGTTGGAAGAACATGAACGTGGTCGCTTACGAACCGTATCCGAGCGCGGCGAACATGCACAAGCTTTCGAATGTTGTCACCGTCGTGAAGACGATTGAAGAAGTCATCGCGAAGTCGGATTTCATCACCGTGCACGTGCCGTTCATCAAGGGCGTGACCGAGAACATGCTGAACGAAAAGAACCTTGCGGCGTTCAAGGGATCGATCATCATGAACTTTGCCCGTGGCGGCATCGTGAACATGGACACGGTTTACAAGATGCTCGACGAAGGGCGTCTCCAGACTTACCTCACCGACTTTGCCGACCCGAAGTCCATGCAGAATCCGAAGATCAAGATTTTCCCGCACCTGGGAGCTTCTACCGAAGAGGCCGAGGAAAACTGCGCGGTGATGGCTGTCGAAGAGTTGAAGGATTATCTGGAATTCGGCGTGGTCCGCAATTCGGTGAACTTCCCGCCGCTTGACAGCTTCCCCCATGCGGAAGTCAAGAGCCGTGTCGTCGTGATTAACCAGGATGTTCCGAACATGATTGCGGAAATTACGAAGGTCTTCGGCGCAGCGAACATCAATATCGCAAGCTTCAGCAACAAGTCGAACGGCAAAATAGGCTACAACCTGATTGACGTGGAAACGGTCGTCGATGATTCCATTATCGATGCGCTGAAGAAGCTCGACAAGGTGATTCGCGTCCGCGTGATTCACTTCTAGCCTTGTAAAAATCGAATGCTTTCAAGTCGCCGGAATTTTTCGGCGACTTTATGTTTAAATATAAAGTAATGGAAAATCGGAGAAATTATTTTTCATAGCAAAACTCCTTTTCTGTCATCGGTACAGACGCTGCGCAAAGAATGTGTATATTTCTTTCTGTAAAATCAACAATTCATGGGAAAGGCCCGTCCAGGACCCCGTAAACAAAAAGGCCTAACAACACGAGCAAGAGCATGTTCTTTTTCATTTATTGTTTTCCACAAAGTGCCTTTTCGATGATTGGCAAAGAAACAAAGCACAACCCATTCGAGATGAAATAGAAAAATTATAATCTTGGTTACCGTCCGCCAACAAACTACTTCGGCACAATTTCGCCAAAAACTTACAATATAATTTGACATTACATCATTGTTGTTGGCAAGGACACTATTAATGGAGGTCGGTTCAAACGGTACCCAAGTGATTTTTGTATCCTGGTGCACGAAAAAAGCCTCTCTTTGCAGAGAGACTTTTTAGCGGGATGGACGAGGCTTGAACTCGTAACCTCCGGCGTGACAGGCCGGTGCTCTAACCAAAATTGAGCTACCACCCCATTCTGGGCGATAACGGATTCGAACCGCTGACCCGCTGCTTGTAAGGCAGCTGCTCTGAACCAACTGAGCTAATCGCCCTTACTTCTTCTGGCTTTTACCGCCCCAGAGAATTCCGATTGGAATCACTACCAGGTAAGCGAAGACCAAAATAATCGGTGCGACCGTCAGCGATACAGGGTTGTCCGCAGGCCCTTGAGCAAGACAGACAAATCCGATCACTATCAACAAAGTTCCGAGAGCGATTAAAAGAATGTTCTTTTTCATAACTATCTCAACCTTGTCTTAGTGTTATCACCGTTAGGGTAGCCCAAATATATAAAGATGTTTTTCGCCTGTCAAGGGTGGTTTGCGGAAAAAAGTGATTTTTTTTTGATGTGCGAAATGCCGGACCATCTCTGCCTGTAAAAATGTTCCCGTCTGTAACCAAAAAACTCATTGCCTTTTTGTGGGCTGAAAATTTTTGAAATAGATTGGGTACCACATCAAGGAGATCCTTATGAAAAAAGCTCTGGTTGCAATTTCGGTGGCGTTAGCCGCAAACGTAGGCGCGAAAAACCTGATTTCCAATGGAGATCTGGAACTCGGCGATGGCGGCTGGTATCTGTGGAATAATCCCACGGGACCTGCGGAGGCGACGGCAAAGATCGGGGAACCGAAAATCGGATTCGACGGTTCGAACGGCGCTGTCGTTTCTATCAAGAAGGGGCCGAAGGAATGGTGGGGTCTTCAGCTCCAGCCGCCGAAGTTCCTGGCGGATACGGGCTACTACAATCTTTCTTTCAAGGCTCGTTCGGATCAGGGCGGTGCCGTTGTGGCGATTGTTCAGGGGGGAATGCCCGATTATCGTCAAAAGGCTTCCTCGTCCTTTGAGCTTTCTCCCGAATGGAAAACATACCGGATGAAGTTTTTCGCGGACGAGAAAGGCTATGGCCTGAACAACGTGACGTTCCAGCTAGGCTTTGCGAAAGGAAACGTCTTCTTTGACGATGTAGAAGTGACGCCGAGTGCCGAAGGCTTTGACGAAAAATGGTATGCAAATGCCGATGCGCGGATAGATTCCGTCCGGAAAAAGGACCTCTCGCTAGCGGGCTTTAAACCCGGCGATACGGTGCATGTGACGCTCGAACGGCACGCCTTTCCCTTCGGGACGGCGATAGCCTTTTACGGAGATTCCAAGGACAGCGTGGAGCAGTGGTACCGGAAAGCGGCAACCCGTTATTTCTGGGCGGGCGTTCCCGAAAATCTTTTCAAATGGCCGGAATACGAACCGCAAAAGGGAAAGCTTCGCAAGAAGGAATTGCAGGAATACATCCAGTTCGCCAAGGAGAACGGCTGGAATCTTCGCGGGCACAATCTCGTGTGGGGAATCCAGAAATACAATTACGACAAGCATTGGAGCATCCAGGGCAGCTGCAAGGATATTGCGAAAAATATCAAGACCCGCATTTTCCGCGACCTGAAAGAATACAAGGGAATCTTCAAGGAATACGACGTATGGAACGAGCCGTTCCACGAAACGTTCCTGTTCGACAAGTGCGGCTGGGGACTTCTCGACAGCGCATTCGTGTGGGCGCATCGGGCGGATCCTTCGGCTGTGCTCTACACCAACGATTTCAACGTGGTCGCCTTGGGCGAGACGGAACGCTACTACGAGCTTCTCCGCGGAATGCTCGACAGGGGAATTCCCGTTTCGGGGATCGGTGTGCAGTGCCATTTCGGTGGCGCCAAGGTGATTCCCGCCCTCATTCACGAACGTCTCGACCGTCTTGCGGAATTCGGACTTCCCATCAAGGTGACGGAATTCGACATCGGCTCTTATGTCGAGGAAGCGAACGGTGCGCGTGGCCTGCAATCGGGCTTAAGCGAAGAGGAAAAAATGCGTGAAACGGAAATGTTCGTCCGTTCTGCTTTCAGCCATCCGGCGGTGAAGGGCATTATGTTATGGGGATTCTGGGATGCGCGGCACTGGCTCCCGGACGGCGGCCTCATTGCGGCGGATGGAACGGAAAAGCCCGTAGGGAAGCGCATCTACGAGTTGTGGCACAAGGTTTGGACGACCGATGAAACGGTTGTCGCGGACAAGGAAGGAAAAATTCATTTCCGGGGTTTCCCGGGAACATATCGCGTGAAAGCCAAGACCGGTGCGGAAAAGCATATTTCTCTGGAATAGGCTCCGCAAATTTTTGCCGGCAGGAAATTTTCCTGTGAAAAAAATTCCCGGGTTTCCCGGGAATTTTTCGTTTGAAATAAAAGTTCGCTTAGACGCGTTTGCCGAATCTTCCGGCGGCGAGCGCGGCGGCGGGATACTTGACCCGGGTGTGATAGGTTCCGTCGAGGCTCTGGAGAAACGCCTCGGAGAGCTTTGAAAGGTCGCGCAGGTTGAGTCCGCTTTCCGAAAGCTGCCCTTCATTGAGGCGCGCGTTGATGGTCGTGTTGATGAGTTCCCGGAGCTTTTCGGGCGTGGGTTCCGGCATAGCGCGGCTGGACGCTTCGATGACATCCGAAATCATGAGAATCGCCGTTTCCCGGCTCTGCGGCTTCGGTCCCGGATAGGTAAAGTTCTCGATGTGCGTATTTTCCGGATCGTTTTTCTTGGATTCGAGATAGAAATACTGGACGACGCCTGTGCCGTGATGCTGCGTGATGCCGTCAACGATGACCGATGGCAGGTTGAATTCCTTGGCGAGCTCGACGCCCTGTGTGACATGGCTGATGATGATCCGGGCGGATTCGAGCGGGGGGAGCGTCTTGTGTGGGTTGAGTCCCTGCTTCTGGTTTTCCGTGAAAAATTCCGGGCGCATCGTCTTGCCGATATCGTGGTAGAGCGCCATGGTGCGGACGAGGAGAGAGTTTGCTCCGATTTCGTCGGCGACTTTCTCGGCGAGGTTTGCCACCTGGATCGAGTGGTGGAATGTCCCCGGGGCGAGATCCGAAATGCGCTTGAGGGCGGACCGGTTGAAGTCCGAAAGTTCCATCAGAGTAAGGTCGGTCGTGATGCCGAAGATACGCTCGGCGAGATGGATCAGGAGAACCGAGGAAACCGCGCAGCAGAAGACGATGTTGATGGATCCGGCGATAAGGGTCGGCAGGAAAATATCCATTTGGAAACGGTTCCGGAGAAGGAGCTGGATGACAAGCGCGCAGGCAAAGGCGACGAGCGCTTCGAGGATGCTCCAGATGAACTGCGAACGGTAGCGGATTCGGTTCAGCCCGTGAAGCCCGGCCCAGGAAATTCCAAAGGCGAGGATTGTCGTGGAAAGATCGTAGCCGGAAAGCATGCCTAAGAACGTTGCCGAGAATGCGGCAAAGATGGTCCCGAGCTGCCGGTCGTAAAGGACGGTCGCGATAACGGGAGAAAGGATAAACGGATAGAACCAGATGACGTCAAAATCCTGCGGGAGGGATGGCATCGTCTTCTGGATGTAGGCGGAAAAATAGTGGATGGTCGCGAAGGCGCCCAATTGCAAGATGACCAGGGCGATGATGGACCAGAGTTCCCGGCGGTTTCGGATACGGGCAAATTGGAAAAAGTAGAAGTAGAGGAAGAACAGCGAAACGATGATAGCGATGAAGAGAACATGCCCGTAGAGCGCGGTGACGTGCCGGGACCCTTCCTCTTTTTGCAGGGCGTTTTGCAGGGCTTCGAGCCGTTCGAGGATATCCTTGGTGACGATTGAACCTTGCGAGACAAGTTCCATGCCGCGGGGAATCATGCCCTTGGACGCGTTCACCTGCGCTTCCGCCATTTCCTTCCGGTGTTCCGTTTCCTTGGCGAGATAGAAAACGTTCGGAAGGGTAAATACGTAAAGCGCTTCATAGAAGGCGCTCTGGAGTCCCTGGCTCTTGAAATTCTGCTGCAAGTCGGTGAATGCTTCGTCGATGGCGCGTTCCCGCGGTTGGATTCGGCTCGCGTCGAGTTTTCTCTCTTCGCTGTCGCGCACAAAGGAAACTTCGGTCTTGGTGTAGGGGATGAAGTTCACGTCCTGGAGGTTGTATGTGTCGCGGAACAGCTGGACGCTTGTGTTGTTCGGAGCGAGCAGTGTGTTTGAAACGCCGTTCTCGAGCATCCTGTCAAAAACGCTTTCGAGCGAATCCGCGGCGCGCTTGCTCGATGCGAGTTGCTGTACGGCCGTATTGGACAGGCGGTTCGTGAGCTGGTGAAAAAGCTGCGACGCCTGCTGTACCTTGATTTGTACGGAAGAATCTTCCGCGGAAGCTGCGGAAATTTCGGCTTGGAGCGTCCTGTATTTGGCAACGTTTGCCAGGTAGGTTTTCAGATCGTTTCCGATGCGAACCGTCTCGTCATGGTTGAACTCGAATACCGCATAGACCTTGTCTGCGGCGCGGGCCTTTTCCGTCGAAATTTCCTGGGCGGATTTTGGAACTTCAAACGAAATCGGAGCGATAATCGTCCGCGGACTGATCTGTCCGAGGTGGGGAATTTCCGACTTCTGCGCAAGATCCCTGTCAGGAAAAAGAAAAATGGCCATGGCGACGATAATCGCCCAGCCTATGAGAAGATGCCATTTGAGTTTTCTGTTCATTTTTTTCCTCCGGTTGCATAGGCCTTGACGATTTCGCGGACAAGCGGATGCCGCAAGACGTCGGTTGCGGGGAAGGATATGTGTGCGATGCCGCGGATTTTTCCGAGCAGGCGGATGGCGTGGGCGAATCCCGAGACCTGTTTCGGCCCGAGGTCGATTTGCGAAGAGTCCCCGGTGATTATCGCCTTGGAATGTTCGCCGAGACGGGTAAGGAACATCTGCATTTGCGGAATGGTCGTGTTCTGGGCCTCGTCGAGGATGATGAAGGCGTGCTTGAGCGTGCGTCCGCGCATATAGGCGAGAGGCGCGACTTCGATCTGTCCGCCTTCCTGGTATTTGCGCAGTTTTTCGGAAGAGAGAAGTTCGGAGAGGCTGTCTTGGATGGGGCGCAGGTAGGGGGAAATCTTTTCCTTGAGGTCGCCTGGCAGATACCCGAGGGATTCTCCGGCTTCGACTGCCGGACGCACGAGGCAGATCCGCTCCGTTTCGTGAAGCTCGAGGCTTGCGACGGCGATGGCGACGGCAAGAAACGTTTTTCCCGTTCCGGCGGGTCCGTCGGCAAAGATGATGTCGTTCGTTTCGCAGGCCTTAATGAGCTTTGCCTGCGATGGAGTCCTCGCCGAGACCGGAATTCCCAGACGGTTTCTGAGGAGCGGCGCTTCGGGGATGAACTTTCCGGACGCATTCGGGGAATCCTTGCCGTCCGACTCGTCGAAAATCCGCGCAAGGAATCCCGGCGAGAGGAACGTCCCGTTTTTCGCCGCGATTTTCAGCTGGTCGAGGAATGCGAGCGCTCCCTGGATGTCGGAATTTTCGCCTGCTTTTCGGAGGGTGAGTCCCGGAAGCCTGGAAAGGATTTTTACGGAAAAACGGTCTTCCACCATGCGGAAAACCGTTTCGTTTTCGCCCGCGACGATCCGTTTCAGGTCGTCGGACAGGGAATAGCGGACATCCTGTTCCATCGAAGATTACTGGGCGTCGGCAGCTTCTTCTGTCTGCGTCGAAATGCCGAGCTTCGTCTTGGCTTCGAAAATCTGGCGGCGGAGCTCGTGA
Organism: Alistipes onderdonkii; assembly: GCA_963656065.1. GTDB lineage: Bacteria > Fibrobacterota > Fibrobacteria > Fibrobacterales > Fibrobacteraceae > Hallerella. Next base: position 370,760 of record CAVKGV010000001.1, on the reverse strand, counting down.
TTTTCTTCGGTCGCCTTGACAGCTTCTTCCTGGGTCTTTTTCAGTTCGTCTTCATCGACTTTTTTGTTTTCGGTGCTTTCGCTTCCGTCTTCGGAGTATTCGACACCGTCGGTTGTATCGCTTGAACCCTGGCGAGAACCGGCGCACGCAGCGAGCGAGAGAGCGCAAAGGGACGCAAGGGCGAGTTTCCAGATTTGAGATAAAGACATTGTAGCTCCATGCAAAAGATGTTTCTTGAAATATATATAGAAAAAAGGGAAGTTTTGAATCGGGGAAGGTAAAAATTTTAGATTTTATCCCATGAATCGTTATTCCCAGGTCTTTTTGGAGCCTTCCGGCGCATCACCGGAAATTTACCGTTCGCGGAGAATGTCCTTGCTAGGCAAGTTGGAATCCATCGGAGTCTTTGACGGAATGGAGCGGGACCCCGGTTCGGAAGAGGTCTTCGCCAGTACGTGGACGCGCTTCGTCCAGGATCCGGCGTTTCTTTTTCTGACGGGCGTAAACCAGGCGGGGTGCAAGCTTCTGCTTGACCCGTTTGCGGAAAACGCCCGGGAGCGGGAAGTCCTGTTTTTGCCGCTGAAAGACGCGAACAAGGAATTTTGGACAGGGGCAAAGCTCGCCTATTCCGAAGAAGGCCTAGACGAAATGCGGCGCTTGACAGGCTTTGAAACGATCCTTCCCGAATTCGAGTTCTGGAATTATCTTTCCCGAAAAGTCGAAGAGAGAAAACCGGAATTTCTCGAAGCCTTTTATCTCGAATTTTTTTCCGAAGGGAAGCGGAAAAGCGTCATGGACGATCACAATGCGAAGTTCGCCGCGGAACTTAAGTGCCGCTTTGAACCCAAAACGGAAATCCGGAGCCTCGCCGGGAAACACTTTGCCCTGCGGGTCGTGCTGGATTCCTTGCGGATAAGGGACGTTCGCCGGGCGGAAAGCGTTTCGAAGGAAGCCTTTGTCGAGCTTCTCGGAAGCCTGAAAGACATGAAGAGCGAACGCGACGTGGGACTGTTCCTCGATTACTGGATGCAGGTGCGAAGCGATGGCGATCTCGCATTTCCGACGATTGTTGCGAACGGGAAGAACGCTTGCTGTCTGCATTACGTAAAGAAGGATGAACCGCTCGAACCGGGAAAGCTGCTCCTGCTCGATTTCGGTGTGCGCATCGGGACGCAGCACAGCGACATCTCCCGGACGATTCCTGTGGGCGGGCGCTTCAATCCGCTGCAAAAAATCCTCTACTCGATTGTTCTCGACGCGCAGAAGTTCCATGCGAAAAACGTGAAGCCCGGTGCGAAACTCGCCGACCTGGATGCGCTTGTGTGGAATTTTATCGAGAACGCCCTTTCGGAACGCTTCCTCTCGCTCGGCGGCAAATGCAAGCTGCTCTACGAGAAACGTCCGCACGGGGTGAGCCATCTGATAGGCGAGCAGATTCACGAGGGGGACCCGTTCCGCCTATACGCGAAGCGTCCTCTCGAACCGGGGATGATGATTTCGAACGAGCCGGGCCTTTACGGGCATTTTGAAATCGAACTGGAAAATGTCCGCTACGCGGAAGATATCGGCATTCGCATCGAGAACGACCTGCTTGTGACCGAATCCGGCTGCGAAGACCTTTCGCGGGATATTCCGCGGGAAATCGACGAACTGGAAACGCTCCTCGGCTAAAAAGCTATCTTTGTAAAATCGCGATAAATTTTGCACCAAGGTTTTTTATGAAAAAATGGATTTTCGTGAGCTTTCTGCTCGTTTTTTCTTCCGCATATTCCATGTGGAACGAATACGGCGTCATCCCTTCGACATTCGAAGTGGAACTGAATGCCTATGGCGCGTTTTACCGGTCGGTTTACCACGACGGGAATGACAGGTCCCTGTCCGACAAGGAGTCGCAGCTGAACCTGGTTCCGACGGTCCGCATCCGTCCGGTCAAGGGGCTGGAATTCAACTTTTCCTATCCGCTCCGGGATGACGGTCTCAAAAACTCGGCGGGTGCATGGGGTCCGATGTTGGGACTTAAATACGGTGGAGCCTCTTCGGCTGGTTTCCTGGAATTCGTGTTTCCCGCAGGCAACAAGAAGCTTCTCGGCAACGGGGAAAACCCTTCTCCGGCGTTGGTTTTCGGCGGAACGAACTTTTACGGCAACTGGGAGTCGTTCGGTGTCCGTCTCCATTCTTGGTATTTCTGGGATTTCAACAAGCATTCCGCGGACGAACTCTATTTTCTGGTGCGTCCCGAGTTCAATTTCGGGCTGATCCGTCTGGGCTTGGGTTTCCCGTTCGAGTTCCAGTTCGGGAACGACGATTCCTGGGTTTCCAATACGCCGGGAAATGTCCGCGCGGTAGGCAATTCGGGCGATGACGACTTCGGCTACATCATGGCCATTTCTATTGAACCGAAAGTGACCATCGCTCTCGGAAAATTCGACGTAGAACCCTATTTTTCTATCCCGCTCTGGGAATATACGAACGAGGGTGCGCTTCTCTTCGACGGATTCACCCTGGGCTGCGCTCTGCGCGCCAAGTTTTAATCGCTCTTTTGAGGTTTGACTATGTGGAAAATCAAAGGTGCCTGGCCCCTATTTCTTTCGATATTTTTTACGAACTTTGCCGTGATGGGACATTTTGTCTTTACGCAGAAGGTCATCGCGACACACTATTCCGGGTCGGATCTTCTGTTCTGGGGGGCGCTCCTGCAGTCGTTCTTCCTCTTGCCGTTCCTCTATATGGTGGTTCCGGCGAGCGTCTTTTCGAACCGCTTTTCGAAGAGCCGCGTCATCGCCTGGAGTTCCCTTGTGATGACGGCTTCGTTTATCGCGACGGGCGTCTTCTACACGCTTAAGTTCTACAATCTCGCCATCTTCTTTACGCTTCTGACCGCTTCGGCGTTTGCGATGCACAGCCCTGCCAAGTATGGCATTCTCAAGGAAATGTTCGGGACGAAGCTCCTCGGCTATGCGAACGGTTTTCTCCAAATCTTTTCGGTCACGGCGCTCGTGCTTGCCGCTTTGATGGTCCCCGGACTCGATGCGGTGGAATCCACGTTTGATTCGGCTCCGACGGTGAAGGAGTTCCTGCGGAAGACCGTTGCGTGGCCGTGGGTCTTTATGGGGGTGAGCCTGCTTTCGACGGTGTTTGCGTTCTTCGTGCCGAAAGTCGGGCGGGAATACGCTTCGGCGCGGCGCTCTTCCATGATGCGGAACGTGGTGCACACGTGGAAGCTTCCGACGGTTCGGGCGTGCATTGTCGGCATTTCCATTTTCTGGGCGGGCGTGCAGATTTTCGTGATGGTTTTCCAGCAGGATGCCTCGGGAAGCGAAACGGTTGCACTGTTCAAGAACGGGATTTTCTTTGCCGTGATAGGGCTGATGCTCGGGTCGTTTATCGTGGCGCGGGCATCGAAGGACTTTATCGAAACGGGACTTGTCCCGATGGGGGCGCTCGGATCGTCGATTTGCCTCTTGCTCGTTCCAGGTCTTTCTTCTGCCGTGGCGGTTGACATCGTCTTCTTGCTCATCGGATTTTTCGGCTCCATGTTTCTCGTGACGCTCAACGCGCTTCTCCAGTTCAATACGGTGCCGACGAATTCGGGCCGGATCCTCGCCGTGTCGAACCTGATTCAAATCGTCATTCTGGTACTTTTCCTCGGACTGGAAACGCTCATCATCCATTATACGCAGAAGCTCTTCCCGAACGAACAGCATCTGACCTTTCCGATTTTCTTCTTGCTGCTCGCTCTGATTTCCTTCATCGGGTTCGCCTATTCGCTCAAGCATTTGCCGCAGGCCCTCCTCCGTTCGCTTCTCCGCACGTTCTTCAGTTCCTATAAATTGAAAGTCCTGGGATTGCAACACATTCCCGACGAGGGACCCGTGCTCTTGATGGGCAACCATTTCAGTTTCATCGACTGGGCTGTTTTGCAAATGGCGACTCCGCGGCCTCTCCGCATCGCAAGCAACAAGGACCATTTCGAAAAGTGGTATCTGCGCTGGGTGTTGAAACGCATGGGCGTCATCCGCATCCACAGGAAGAATCCGAAGGACGCAATGAAGGCTATTCACGAGGCGCTTCTTGCTGGCGAAGCTGTCGTGCTGTTCCCGGAAGGGGAAATCGCGAAGACGCCTTTTATCGGACCTTTCCGGCTGGACTACTCCGCGGCTATCGAGGGGACGGAAGCGGTCATCGTGCCGTTCTATATCCAGGGCCTCTGGGGGAGCCGTTACGCCTATTCCGATTCCCAGCTGTTCGGACCGAAAGTCATGCGGGTGATAACGGTCGCTTTCGGGGCTCCGGTTTCGAAGGATACGTTGCCGAACCGGATCCGGAACATCGTCCGGGAAATTTCCATCGACGCCTGGAGCAATTCGCTCAAGTATTACAAGCCGATTGCGGAATCCTGGCTGAAGGCCTGCAAGAAGGTCGTCGGTTCGGGACCTTCCATCTACAGCCCGGACGGGGCGCATCTTTCGGGCTACAAGCTTCTCTGCGCGACGCTCGCCTTTAGCCGCGTCTATAAGAAGATGCTTGCGGGGCAGAAGAATATCGGCATCATGCTTCCGCCGTCCGGTGGCGGTGTCATCGCGAACCTTGCGGGCTGGGTCCGCGGCATGGTCAATGTGAACCTGAATTACACGTCGTCGCCCGATATCGTGCTAAAGTGCATGGAACGCGCGGACATAAAGACGGTCATCACCAGTCGCGTGTTCCTCGAACGTTTAAAGCAGAAAGGGACCGACTATACGGTTCTTTCGAAATCCTGCAAACTTGTCTATGCGGAAGACGTCCTGAAAAGCATTCCGAAAATTTCGATGCTCTTCCACATGGTCGTGGGCGTCGTTCTCCCGGCGTTCCTCATCAAGTTTTTCTACTTCAAGAAAATCCAACTGTCGGATACCGCGGCGATTCTCTTCAGTTCGGGGACGGAAGGAATTCCCAAGGGTGTCGAGCTTACGCATTACAACATGATAGGCAACTGCCAGCAGCTGTCGTGCATCTTTAATGCGAACAAGTCCGACGTGATGCTCGCGGAGCTTCCGCTCTTCCACTCGTTCGGGCTTACGGTGAACGTTCTGCTCTGCCTTGTCGAGGGAACGCCGATTGTGGTCGTTGCCGATCCGACGGACGTGAAGACGATGGCCCGGGTATGCGCCGAGTTCCGCGTCACGGCCTTTGTGGGAACGCCGACTTTCCTTCGCGCTTTTACGGTGAACCGCTGGGTGCACCCGATGTGCTTCAAGTATTTGCGTATGATCATCGCCGGTGCGGAAAAGCTCCGGCCCGAAATCAGCACCGCGTTCCGTCTCAAGTTCGGCAAGGAAATTTTCGAAGGCTACGGCTGCACGGAAACGGCTCCGGTCGCATCGGTCAATTACGACAACATTCTCCTTGACGACTTCCTCACGATGCAGGTGAACAACAAGCCGGGAACGGTGGGAATGCCGCTTCCGGGAACGCTCTACAAGATTGTGGATCCCGATACGAACGAGGAACTTCCCGTCGGCGAGGACGGCATGATTCTCATCGGCGGCTGCCAGGTGATGAAAGGCTACCTCAAGGATTCTTCGCACACGAAGGATGCGATCATCGAACTCGAAGGGCGCCGCTGGTATCGGACGGGCGACAAGGGACATCTCGACGAAGACGGATTCCTCACGATTGTCGATCGCTACAGCCGTTTTGCAAAGCTCGGTGGCGAGATGATTTCGCTCGGGGCGGTGGAACTCCGCATCAACGATACGAAGATTCTCGAAGGCGGGGATTACATGGTGACGTCGATTCCCGACAGCGCGAAGGGCGAATGCGTCGTGCTGCTTTATACGGGCATCGAACAGGAACCGGCGGATATTCTCCGCGCGCTCCGCAAGTCCGGGATTCCTCCGTTGATGGTTCCCGGCATGGCGTTCAAGGTTCCCGCGATTCCGAAGCTCGGGACGGGAAAGGCGGACTTCAAGGCTTCCAAGAAGATTGCGCTGGAACTCGCCCAGAAATAGCGGATTCCCTTGTGCGCGCCTGCGCAGGGGATTGCGGTATTTCTAATTTTTGTCCAAATCAAAGGATTTTCATGCGCATAAAAGGCCTGTTCCCTTATTTGGTTTCTGTCTTTGCCTCATCTTTCATCCAGATGGGGCTTTTTCTTTTTCTTGAACAGTGGGTCAAATACTCGCAGGCGGATACCGGGTTTCTTGTCGGCAGTTCCGTTTTGCAGGCGATGTTTTTTGTTCCCTACTTGCTCTGGTTTCCGTTCGCGGGATTCCTCGCGGATCGCTTTGGAAAGGGCAGGGTCGTCGCCTGGTCGTCCCTGGGGCAGAGTGCCGGAATGATTGCTGTCGGCATCCTCTGGACGCTAGGCTATCCGCAGGTCGCTGTGTGGTTTGTTCCGCTCATCGCGTCCGCCTTTGCCGTGGGAAGCCCGGCCAAGTATGGGATTGTCAAGGAAATGTTCGGGTCGGAGCGCCTGGCGACGGGTGTCGCCCACATGTTCAGCGTGATGATTGTCGGGGCGCTGGTCGCTTCGGTGGGGGTAATCGGTCTCTATTCCAAGTCGGCAACGCTTTTCGGCGTGGATTACCTGCTCTGGATTCTCGTCGGGGTGTCGATCCTTTCGTCTGTGGCCGCGTTTTTCATTCCGCGGACGGGGCGCGAACGCGAATCCCTGCAGATCCGTTCGCCGGGGAGAATTTTCCATGCGACGTGGTACATCGGGCTTTCGCGGGTCATCATCATCGGACTTGCCGTTTTCTGGGGGCTCGCACAGGTCTTTGTGATGCTCTCCTGGAACCTTTCGGGTGAAGGATTTGTCGATATCGTGCGGAACGGCCTTGTCTTTTCGGCGGTGGGCATGATTTTTGGCGGCTATCTCGCTTCGCGCTCTTCGCACCTTTTTATCGAAGTGGGGCTGATTCCCGTTTCGGTTCTCGGCTGCGGCGTGTGCGCGTTCTTCATCCCGTTCGTGGATAATCCCGTCATCATCCGGATGCTCTACGCGTTCCTGGGACTTTTCTTCGGGGCGCTCGGAACGGTCCTGAACTCGCTCCTTTTGCTCTATTCCCGTCCGGCGTCTTCGGGGCGGATTGTCGCCGTTTCCAACATGGTGACGATGCTCTTCCTGGTTTTTGCCGTGGGATTGGAAGTTCTCCTCCTCAAAGCGACATCTTTTGACCGCGAAACGTTCCTCTTCCTCTTTTCGCTCTTCCTTTTTGCCGCCTTTGTGTGGGCGTTCATCCGTTTTCCCCAGTCGCTCCTCCGCACGGTATTTCGCGCTTACTACATGTTCCGCTACGATTTGAAAATCACCGGGAACGAGAATATCCCGATAGAAGGTCCCGTGCTTTTGATCGGAAATCACACGAGCACCATCGACTGGATCCTCTTGCAGATGGCTTCTCCGCGGTCGCTTCGCATGGCGGTAAACGAGGACAAGTCCGAACACGGATTTTCCCGCTGGATTCTCTCGCTTCTCGGCGCGATACGCATCAACCGCCGGAATCCGGAACCTGCCATGGAAGAAATCCGGAAGGCGTTGCTCCACGGCGAAGCGGTCGTCGTTTTCCCGGAAGGGGAACTTTCGAAATCGTGCCACATCGGGCGTTTTTCCATCGACTATTCAAGCGCCATCCGTGACACGGACGCAAAGCTCGTCCCGTTCTACATCCAGGGCGTCTGGGGCGGAAAGGACAGTTATGCGAGCGAGAGCGTGAGCTTCGGGGAAAGGCTTACCCGAGTAGTTTCGATTGCCTTTGGCAAGGAATTTCCGGCAGATACGGCTCCGGTGAATCTCCGGCACATCTTGCGGGAACTTTCGATGTCCGCATGGGCGAAATCGCTTTCTTACTACCCGACGATCGTCCCGTTTTTTCTTGCGGCGGCGAAGCGGCGTGTGCGGCACCGGGTCGCTATCTACAGCCCGCTCGGAAACCACCTGACGGGTTACGGTCTCGTCCGGCAGGTTTTGAATTTTTCGCGCGCGATTCGGAAAATTTCAAAGGGGGAAGAGCGCGTCGGGTTTATGCTTCCGCCGTCGCCCGAAGGAATTTCGCTGATGCTTTCCATCTGGAGCGCCGGGAAGACGAGCGTCAATCTGAACTACACATCCGGTGTGGAATCCGTCCTCAAGTGCGTGGAGCGGACCGAAATCCAGACGGTCTTTACGAGCCGGGCGTTTCTCGACAAGCTGCAGAAGCGCGGGCAGGATTACTTTGTACTGGGAAAAATCGCGAAGCTCGTCTGCGTGGAGGATTTGGAAAAGTCGATCGGATTTTTTCACCGTGCGCTGGCGTTCGCCGCGGCCTTTGCCCTGCCTTCGCGCCTGCTTGAATTTTTCTTTGTCAAGTCCGCAAAGCCTGACGATATAGCGGTCATTCTCTTCAGTTCGGGTTCGGAGGGAACCCCCAAAGGCGTGATGCTTTCGCACCGGAATCTCGTGTCGAATACGCAACAGGCGAATGCGGTCTTTACGCTTCGGCCAAACGACGTGATGCTCGCGGAGCTTCCGATATTCCATTCGTTCGGGTTGACCGTGACGGTTCTCTTGCCGCTTTTCGAGGGGATTCCCCTGGTGACTTGCGCGGAGCCTACCGACGTGAAGACGATTGCGCGGGTCTGCGCCGAGTTCCGGGTGACGATTCTCGTGGGAACGCCGACTTTCTTGCGGGCTGTCGGCTTGAACCGCTGGGTGCATCCGATGTGCCTCAAGCATTTGCGCCTGGTGCTTTCCGGGGCGGAACGTCTCCGGCCCGAAATCCGGGACCTGTTTGCGCGCAAGTTCAAGAAGGAAATCTACGAAGGCTACGGCTGCACGGAGACGGCTCCGATTGCAACGTTCAACACGGAGGACGTCTTGCTCGACGATTTTCTGACGATGGAACCGTGTTCGAACCTTTCGTCCGTCGGGATGCCGATTCCGGGCGTCGGCGTGAAGATTATCGATCCGGTGACGAACGAAGAACTTCCCCAGGGCGAAGAGGGGATGATTCTCGTCGGCGGGCCGCAGGTGATGAAAGGCTATTTCAAGGATACGGAGCGGACAAAAAATGTCATTTTGGAAATCGGCGATCATCGCTGGTACAAGACCGGGGACAAGGGAAAACTCGACGAGGACGGCTTTGTGATAATCGTCGATCGTTACAGCCGTTTTGCGAAGCTCGGCGGCGAGATGATTTCGCTCGGAGCGGTCGAGGGAAAAATCAACGAGACGAAGGTTCTGGAAGGATTTGACTTTATCGTAGTCGCGATTCCCGATGAAATCAAGGGCGAACGCATCGTGCTTCTGTATTCGGGCGAAAAGTCCCCGGACGAAATTTTGCGCGAACTTCGAAGGTCGGGAATCCCGCAACTGATGATTCCCGGGGCGGCGTTCTGCATTCCGCAGGTTCCGAAGCTCGGTTCGGGAAAGGCGGATTTTACGACGGCGAAAAAAATGGCGGTGGAACTGTGCGCAAAGAAGTGACGATTTCGCAGGGACTTTCCAAAAAGCGGACCGGGCGTCTTTTCGGAGCGGGCTTTCTCGCTTTGGGGATTTTCTGGATTATTTTGTGCGTGATTCTTTCCTTTGCGGATGGCTTCGCCTCGGAAACCGTCGGGATGGCGACGGCCCGCTACGAAAGCTTTACCGGAAAAATCGCGCTGAACTCGTTTGAAGAGGACAAGCTTTTGATGCAAAAAGTCCTTTTCGCAAAAGAGACTCTCTTGCCCTTGCTTTCTGCGTCCGTTCCGGTTTCGGCGGCTTTGGGCGTGGCATTTGTCTTGGCAGGGCTTGCGCTAATTCTTTGGCCTGTGCGAACGGCTTCGCTCCTTGTGAAATGGCATCTTTTCAAAGAATGTTCGGAAAATGAAGCGGGGGAAAGTTTTCCAAAAATTCCCCGGAAAATCTTCTTCGGAATTTTGATTACTTTGTGCGCAATCGCCATTGTTTCCGCCTGTTTGTATTGGACGGATTCCGCTCGAAAGACACCGGAAAAGGTCGCGCAACTCGAACGGGAAGCTGCCCGGTTTTACCGCTTGGAAAATGCCTACTTTGCGAAGACAAAAAAGCTCGGTTCCTGGAAGCAGATCGGCTACGAGCCGGAAAGTTCTGATTATTTTGTGTTTAAAACTTCCGGGAACGGAGCATGGGTCGCGGAGAACGCCGAGCCGTGGGAAGACTGTCCCGCCGGAAATTCGTGGCGCATCGGATTTGAAATTTCGGGAATTTTCACCAAAGAATTAAAGGCTTTCGTCCGGCTGCCGAAGGATTCTTCTTGCAAAGCCCTCACACCGGAATTCCGGAAGTCCGGTGTGAAAGCGGGGAAGTTCTAGGCTCGAAACGAAGACTGTTCGCGTTTTGAAGCGTCGAGTTGGACTTTAAGTCCCTTGCGGACGCTTTCTAGAAAACGGATGTATTCTTCGCTCTGGTAGTCGCGATAGGTCCAGTCGAAGGCGTGAAAATGCCCGTCCTGGAAATAGAGAGTCGGTTCCACGTAGATGCCGTCCCGGACATAGACGCGTTGCCGTTGATCTTTTGTCGTCGCGAGGAAAAATTGCCCGAGCGTCATGTAGCCCGGATCGAGATTCACGGGGCGGAGATTTTCCGTGCCGAATTCTTTTGCAAAGGACAGTTCCAGTTCGTTTGTCTGCAATTTAATCGGTACGATTTCTTCCCGCGGGATCAGCCGCTTGTAAGTGACGAACGCACGGACGGGAGTTTCTCCGATTTCGTCCCGGTAGTAGTTGGTGAAGCGGAACGGAAATGCGGAAAGGCTTTCCGCCTCTTCGCCGTAAAGCGCGCTGAGCCTCGGACGGATCTGTTCGATGAGTTCGGGGCTCCTCGCGAGAATTCCCATGACGAGCCTCACCGGCGGCGGTGTGTGCGCCTTTCCCATTCAAAACCTCTGCCTTGTCGGTTGCCGATTCATGCGCCCAAAAATACTAAATTGCACACATGCAGCAGTATCTCGATTTACTCAAGGACATTTTGGACAACGGCGTGGACCGCTCGGACCGCACGGGGACCGGCACGCGTTCCGTTTTCGGCAGGCAGAACCGCTACGACCTTTCGAAGGGCTTTCCGTGCCTGACGACGAAGAAGCTCCATTTGCGGAGCATCATCCACGAGCTTCTGTGGTTTTTAAAAGGCGATACGAATATCCGCTACCTGCACGATAACAAGGTGACTATCTGGGACGAATGGGCGGACAAGGACGGGAATCTGGGACCCGTGTATGGTTACCAGTGGCGGAGCTGGCCCACGCCGGACGGCGGGCACATCGACCAGATTCAGAACCTGATATCCGGGCTGAAGAAAAATCCCGATTCGCGTCGTCACCTCGTCTGCGCCTGGAATGTCGCGGACGTCGATCGGATGGCGCTTCCGCCGTGCCACTGCCTTTTCCAGTTCTACGTGGGAGGCGTTGGGGCGAGCGGAAAGAGGAAGCTCAGCTGCCAGCTGTACCAGCGCAGCGCGGATTCCTTTCTGGGCGTTCCGTTCAACATCGCGTCGTATGCGCTTCTCACGATGATGGTCGCCCAGGTCTGCGATTTCGAACCCGGTGAATTTGTACACACTTTCGGGGACCTGCATCTGTATAAAAACCATTTCGACCAGGCGAGGGAACAGCTTTTGCGCGCGCCGTGCGCGCTCCCGACGATGCGGATAAATCCCGCGGTCAAGGACATTTTCGCGTTCCGCTTCGAGGACTTTGAACTGGAAAATTACGATCCGTGGCCGGCCATCAAGGCGCCGATTGCCGTGTGAGTTTGGCGACGGGCGTTTCGACGCTCGTTGATAGGCGTACATAGAGTTTTGCGGGCAAATTCACGTTGTCAAACGGCGTACTTTGCTTTTAGCGGGCGTTTCGATGCTCGTCGATTGGCGTACATAGAGTTTTGCGGGCAAATTCACATTGTCAAACGGCGTACTTTGCTTTTAGTGAGCGCTTTGACGCTCGTTAATCAGCGGGCTTTGGATTTTGGAAGCAAATTTACAAGGATAAACGGCTCGCTTTGGCGTTTTTTGATAAAATTTTCGGCAAAATAGCCGAAAAAACGCCGAGTTTTTTTCCTTTTTTGCTTATATTTCGGGTGACATAGCTTCTGTCCGCAAGGCCGGGAGCGACGAGTTTAACGTAATTGACGGCGGGGATTGCAGGGATTGTCGGGATACCCCTCATGGAGCAGGGGAGTTCGCTCGTTACGGAATCCTCCGGGTTGGGGAAACATGTCGCGGTCTTAAACGACCGGAATGTGGATGTCCGAAAAAGGCAGTTCAATGCGGCAGTCCAGGCGGAAGGGGGCGACGGCGATTTTGCGGCGTCCATGGGAATCGTTTCGGGGGCGGTACTCGCCCTCGATTTTACTTTGGGACTTATCAATCCGGTCGCGGCCAAGGCAGCCAAGACGGGAATCATCGTGGCGTTTTCGTCGACCATGGGCATTTCTGTGCTTGGGGGTGTCGTGGCGACCGGATTCGATGACCTCGCCGAATCGCACATGATGCCGCTTTACAGAAAGCATCTGGAAAAGTGGCTCGGAAAGGAAAACTCCTACACCCGCATTTCCGGCGGGGATACGGCCATCGTTCCCTACCTGATGGAAGACTTCCTCTACGAGCGCCCGTTCGTGAACCTCCTGCTGGGGGACATCCACACTCTGGACACGCTTTCGAAGATGGATCCGGCTGCGCGCGAAGGCTCCGCGCTGAACCGGAACTGCTACTACCTCGGCGACCGGGACTCGGCGGAGTGCGCCGTGGGGCTTTTCTCGAAATCTGCCGATTTGACTTCTACGCAAAAAGTACAGAAAGTGTCCTCGCTTACGCCTCTCCGTTTCAAATCGGAGTTGGACTGGTCGAAGATGGGGGTGAAGGTGGACCGCTGGGAGCGCGTGGACGGGCTGACGCCGGACGGCAGGCTCGCGAAGAAATCCGTCCCCGTCCGCCACGTGGAGCGCTACGAGGTCCCCGCGATAGCGGTTGATGACTGGATAGAAAAGTACTTGTTCGTGGTGGACGACCTGATGCCTCACCGCCTCCGCCAAATTCGCATGAACTTCAACTACCAGGAGGAAATCGCGTGGGAGTGCGACGTGTCGAAGGATTACAATGCACCCGATAATTGTACGGTTTACAAGCGAACCTCCGGCGGGGAGTGGCGGCACCCCGTTGGAATCGTTCGGATGACTGTTCCCGTAAGCGGAGCTGTCGCAGAGACGGAGTTCGAATACTCGGACGCTTCTAGCGAATTGCCGGGAACGCTAAAAAAAGTTACGATTGTAACGCGGGTTGCTGGCGGCGAAAGCAAGGTTGTCCTGGAAGTTCTTGGAGCGAAGCGTCGCCATGTCCTGCCCGGTAAAATGTTCGACGTGGAGTAAAAATGCTCGTTTCCATCATTGTCGCAGTTTCGGAAAACAATGTCATCGGCAAGGATGGCCATTTGCCGTGGCATCTTTCGCAGGACTTGAAGCGATTCAAGGCGATTACATCCGGGCATTGCATTCTGCTCGGACGCAAAAACTACGAGGATATTGGACGTCCGCTGCCGAACCGTACAAATATCGTTCTTTCCCGAAACCCGGATTTTGACGCTCCGGGATGCCTTGTCGTGCGAAGCCTTTCCGCAGGATTCCGGTTCGCTGAAAAATCGGGCGAAACGGAGCTTTTTGTCATCGGCGGCGCGAATATTTATGCCGCGGCTTTGCCTTTCGCCCAAAGGCTCTACTTGACGCGCGTCCTTTCGAATGTCGAGGGAGATGTCCAGATGCCTCCGCTTGGAGAAAACTGGAAACTGCTCCGCGAAGAACGCACCGAAAAATCGGAAAAGGACGATTTCCCTTGCCTCTTCCAGGTGTTTGAACGGGAATGAATGCTTAGAACCGCGGACGTTTAAGCTTTGAGTGTGGAGTGTTGAATGTGGAAAGTGGAGTTGTCTGCGAAACGAACCGTTTTCGTCTGCTGTCATTCTGGGAGGTTCCCAAGGAACCGATAGAATCCCTTCCGCTGTCATTCTGGAACTCCCGAAGGGAGTGATAGAATCAGGGCTTAGTTGATAGAACTTAGATCTTAGAGTAGCGAACCTTTAAGTTCCGAAATCCAGAATCTAGACGTCTGCGGCATTCCACTCTCCACACTTCACTCTCAGCATCAAGCTCTGACATGGATCCTATCGCTCTGCTCCAGAATGACAGGGTGGTTGCAAGGAAGGGGGGCCTTGGCCTTTCGTAACTCGGAAAGGTCTCCCTACCTTGCCCCCCGCCGGGAAGGCGCATCCCCGCTGCCGGATGATCCGCCAAGTTAAGTTCCTACATCCCAATCGGCTCTTACAGACCGTTCCGCACAAATTCCACGGCCTCTTCCAATCGCCCGAACCGGATAATTTCAATCTTTGACGATTTGGAAACCTTGGCGGCTGCAGGCAGGATGATGCGTTCAAATCCAAGTCGCTCCGCTTCCTTGATGCGCAGATCCGTCTGGCTCACGGAGCGGATTTCTCCCGAAAGCCCCAGTTCGCCGATGACGATTGTTTGTGGAGGTAGGGCGATTCCTAGATGGTTGCAGACAAGCGCAAGCGCGAGCGCGAGGTCGGTTCCCGTGTCCGAAATTTTGAGACCACCGGCGATGCTTGCAAAGACATCGGAATTTCCGAGCGGAATGCCTCCGAACTTGTCGAGCAGGGCGAGGATAATCGTGAGACGCTTCGGGTCGATTCCGGCTGCGACGCGTTGCGCTACGGCGTAGCTTGATTGGTTTACGAGAGCTTGGGTTTCGAACAGCATCGCGCGAGATCCTTCGATCGTACAGCTTACGACGCTTCCCGGTGCGTTCCTGTTTGCCGCGTCCAAAAAAATCTTGCTCGGATTGCTCACGCTTTCGAGACCCTTGGATGTCATTTCGAAAACGCCTATCTCGTCCGTTGCTCCAAAACGGTTCTTGATGGCGCGCAAAATCCGATATTGATTGTTGCGGTCCCCTTCAAAATAAGCGACCGTATCGACCATGTGCTCCAAAATCCGCGGTCCGGCGATTTGTCCGTCCTTGGTCACGTGCCCGATGAGAATGGTGATACATCCCGTATTCTTTGCGAAAACCATCAGCGAAAGAGTGCATTCCCGGAGCTGAGAAACGCTCCCCGGCGTTCCCGGCAAGTCCGCATTGTAAATCGTCTGGATGGAATCGATGACCAGGATTTCGGGTTGAATCGCTTTGGCCTTTTCGAGAATGCGGTCGAGATTTGTTTCGCACAGAAGCCACAGATCGCTGCCCGAGACTCCGAGCCGTTCGCTCCGCAACTTGACCTGGACGGCGCTTTCCTCGCCGCTTACATATAGGGCTTTGACACCGGCTGCGGACATCGTCGAAAGCGTCTGCAGAACGAGTGTCGATTTGCCGATACCCGGGTCGCCTCCGATGAGGACGAAGGAGCCTGGGGCGAGTCCGCCTCCGAGCGTCCTGTCAAATTCGGGAATGGCCGTGCTCAGGCGTTTCGTCGCGGTCGTTTCGATTTCCGAAATTTTCCGCGGAATCCCGGAAAGTCCTTCCGCATCAAGTGAATTTTTCCCGAGACCGCGGTGCGAAAGTTTGTTCTCGACGGTGCGTTCGACGAGCGAACTCCAGGAACCGCAATGCGGGCATTTACCCGCCCATTTCGGCGAGACTTCGCCGCATTCGGAACAGACAAATTCGGTTTCTCTTTTTGGCATGGTTTAAAAATAAAAAGCCGCCACCTTGAAAAAGTGACAGCTTTTGTCAAAAATTAAAAAACGTCTAGATGCCGGCGGCTTCGTCAGCGGTCTTTTTGCGCTTTTTCTTCTTTTTCGGCTGGTCCGGCGTCGCGGACTTTTCCACGGTGACGCTCGCTGCCTTTTCGCCGAGCTTGGTGAAACCGTATTGCCGCGGTTCGAAACCGGCCGGGAACTTGGTCTTGGCGTCATAGATGACTTTCTTCGCCGTGAACTTTTCGATGTGGGCGTTGGAAAGGTCCGCACCGGAGAAATCGACGTCTTCCATCTTGGTGTCCGCATCGAACTTCGCGTTCTGCATGTTGGCGTTCAGGAACGTGACCTTTTCAAGCTTCGCACCGGAGAAATTCGCCCCGGTCAGATTGGCAAGGTCGAAGCTTGTGCGGTTGATCGTGGAGTTCGAAAAGTTCGCCTTTGTCAGGTCGGCATTGTCGAAGATATCCTTGAACACATACGTACCGTCGAAAATCGCCTTCTGCATGATGGCGCCGCGGAAGATGCTCTTGCTCGCTTCGCCGTCAAAGAACGAGGCCTTGTTCATCTTGGCCTTTTCAAATTCGCTCTTCGTGACGGTTCCCTTGTCAAAGACGACCCCGGAAAGATCCTGTCCGCTGAATTTCATGTTCTTGACGGTGGATTGCGCAAAGGAAGCTTTTTGCAGCTGGACCTTGGACAGGTCAACGTCGTTGAAGTTCGTGAGGGAAAGGTCTGCGCTCTGCATGTTCACGTTGATGAACTTGGTTCCACCGAAGTCCGCCTTGGAAAGACCCGCCTTGGTGAAGTTCACGTCGCGGAGTTCTACGCCGCTAAAGTCTGCATTGATAAGGTTGCACGCCGTGAAATCCGTTTTCACAATGGTTGCGTCCGAAAGGTTCGCGGCACCCATCAGGGAACGGGAGAAGTTCGTGTTGGTGAGATCGGCGTCGCTGAAATCCGCTTGCGTCAGGTCAACATCGATAAACGAGGCGTTCTTGAGGTTCGCCTTTGAAAAGTCGGCCTGGTCCGAGACTTTCATCGCGTCGAGACGGGCGTTTTCGAGGTTTGCCTTGGGGAATCTTGAATCGAGAAGGGTCGCACGGTAGAGGTTCGCCCCCTTCAGGTTTGCTTCCTTGAAATCGGATCCGCGCAGGTCAGCACCCGAAAGAATCGCATTTTCCAGGTTGGCTTCGCGGAAATCCGGGTTGTTCATCACGGCGTTCTGGAATCCGACTTCACGCAGGTTCGCCCCGCGGAAGGAAACCGGTTGCGCGGTCGCGTTCGCTCGCTGGAAGTTGGTCACGTTCTTGACCGCTTTGGCGTTTTCAAAATTGAAGCCATCGATTCGCTTGTCGCGGAGGGAAACGTCGATGTTCTTGCCGCTCCAGTCGGTCTGCTGCGCAAAGACGCTAGCCGTGAGTGTGGCGAACAGCAAGACGCCGAACTTGGATTTCAAATGGAAGTGCATGTTCATTTCATATCCTTTTTAAGAGTCCAAATAAAATTTTGACCACTCTAAAATAAATTAAAAAACGGACTTCGGATAAAAAAAAGATGGGACCTGTCCACAAAAAAGCTATTTTACACGCCATGGCGCATTATTTGAAGAATTTTTACGATGTAATCGTGTGCGGTGCAGGTCCCGCGGGTCTCTATGCCGCGAACTGTCTTCAAAAGGTTTCTGGCGGGTGCGTTTCCACACTTCTTCTCGACAAGAAGTCACCGTGGAAAGAACCTGTCGCATGCGCCGAAGCGGTCTCTCGGAAAATCTTTTCCCGCTACTGGAAGCCGAACGAATCCTGGGTGCGGAAGCATCTCGACGGAGTCTATTTTACATCGCCGGACATGACGCGCGTGGGATATTTCCAGAAGGATTGCGGACTGATTTTGAAACGTGCCGCGTTTCATCGCGAAATGGCGGAAAAGGCCGCGGAGCTTGGCGCGGAATGCCATTTTGAAGACATGGTTGAAAAAATCGAACGAAATTCGGACGGAACGTGGAACGTCTTCGTCCGCTCTGCGGGAGAGTCCGCCGTGTTAAAAACCCGGACGATTATCGATGCGACGGGACCGGGAGAGAAAATCACGCGGGGCGTTCCCGGACTTGAATCTCTGGAATCCGGAAACTTTGATCTGGAATCCGCCGTATTTGCCATCGCGGAAAACGTTCCCCACGACGAGAACCGTATCGAGCTTTTCTTTGGGCAAAAGTACTTTGCCGGCGGTTACGGCTGGATTTTTCCGCGGGACGGAAAGACCGTGAATATCGGGCTTGTCGATGGCAGGGAATTTTTGAAGTCGCATCCGCCGCTTGCAACGCTCAAGAAATTCATCGCAAATGAATTCCCCGAAGCGAAAATCTTTTCCTTCCACGGCGGAGCGATTCCGTGTGGACAGTCGGACAGGAACATCGCCGCATTGGGCGTTTTCAAGGCGGGGGATTCGGCGAGTACGGTAAACCCGATCAGTCGGTCCGGAATCGTGGAAGCGCTGAAAAGCGGAAAGATCGCCGCCGAATGCGCACTGGAATGGCTTTCCTCTTCGTCGGATGCGGAACGCTGCGCTATCGAAAGGGAGGCTCTTGTCCGCTGGCAAAAAATCCAGGGAAAGGCCCACCGGAACTTTCACCGCGCAAAGAAGGGTTTTTCGCAGATCGCCGATGCGGAGTTTGACCGTGCCGCCCACCGTCTAGCCTCCGTTCCCGAGGAAAAAAGGTCGCTTTTCCGCATCTTCTGGACGGTGCTTTCCGCGTCTCCGCGCATTCTCTGGAAAATGCGTTCGTTTTTTATTTAGTAAGGTTCTTTCGATGAAAAGCATTCAGGAAGTTGAAGATGAAATCCGTTCGGTTTTTGCCGGCTTTACGTCACCGGACGACAAGTGGGAATATCTGCTGAAACTCGCCAGGGAACATCCGGGAATGGATCCCGCGCTGCGGAACGAAAAATTTCTCGTTTCCGGTTGCGCTTCGAAGATGTTCCTTGTCCCGGAATTTGCGGACGGCGTTCTGCACCTGCACATGGATACGGAAGTCGGTGCCGCGAATCCGCTGATTAGCCGCGGCCTTGGTGCCTTGGCGTTGAAAGTTTACGACAACCGGACTCCGGACGAAATCCTCGCAGCGGATCCGGCCTTTTTCCAAAAAATCGGCCTGCAGACCGGGCTTTCCCCGACGCGGGCGAACGGTTTCGCCAGCCTTCTCAAGCAAATCTATCTGTATGCAGAGGCTTTCAAGGCTCTTTCCGGACGTTTCAAAAAATAGGAGTGAACATGCTGAGCTTTATCAATATCATGGGCAAGAAAAATCCGCTAGACGATGAAGACGGGGAAGAAGGATCCGAGAACAGCAAGAAGAAAGTGGAAATCTCGGGATTTATCGGGTGGCAGGATGCCCTTGTCATCTTGCTCATCATCGGCGCGATCATTGGCGGCTACAAGTATTACCAATACACGAAGCGGGAAAGTTCCGAGTCCTTTGCCCGCTGCGCGCTCCTCTATGACGGCGGCGACCTGCTTGCGGCGAAGGCCTGCTACGACAGCACCTGGGATTTGAGCTATGTCCCGAACGACTTGGACAGTCTGCGCGTCATTCGCCTGGGCGCAATCCAGGATCTGCAGAATTCCCAGGAGTATATCCTCGAAGATGTCCGCGAGGCCTTGCAAATTGCGGATACGGCGCGTGCGCTTTCGGCGATGCGGGAATTTAAAAAGCCCGTACTCCTTTCGGAGGAAGAGGCGGCGGAGTGGGGAACGTTCGAATCGGCTTTTGCGGACAGGCTTTCGAAAGACGTGCCGGCGAAAGCGGATTCTACCGCGGCGAAGTAGTTTCGACCGTGATGGTTCGGGTATCGCCGTCTTTGACAGAAATTGTCAGCCGATGTGTGATGCTCGAAGGATCGTCAAGGCGTTCGGGCCATTCGATGAGCGTGACGCCTTTTTGCGACATGTAATAATCGACTCCGATTTCCGCGAGGTCCGCATGGGGCGGCAGGCGGTAAAGATCCAAATGGAAAATGGGCATCTCCGGATTGGGGTATTCGTGGACAATCGTGTAAGTCGGGGAATTTACCTGCCCGGCAAAACCGAGTCCCGCGCAGATTCCGCGGCTGACGACTGTTTTCCCGGCACCGAGCGTTCCGTAGAGGGCGACGACGGAACCTTTTTCTAACGTCCTTGCGAAATCCTTCGCCCATTCGAGCGTTTCTTTTTCCGAATGGGTCGTGAAGACGGTAGATTGCGCAAATGTCATAGCCTGTCCCTGAATTGTTCGTAGGTGAATCGGCGTACCAGATTGAACTTTCCGTCTTTCCAGATGCCGATGCTCGGGTGCGAAACGCCGTTGAAGAATGTCGTCTTGACCATCGTGTAATGAATCATGTCAAAAAATACGATGCGGTCTCCCACATGGAGCGGCCTGTCGAACGAGTAGTCCCCGACGATGTCTCCGGCAAGGCACGTGTCCCCGCCGAGGCGGTAGTCGAACTTTTTTTCACCGGGGTCTCCCGCATCGAGAACTGTCGGACGGTAGGGCATTTCCAGGCAATCGGGCATGTGGGCGCTTACCGAAATGTCCAGAATGGCGATATCCTTTTCGTTGTGGATGATATCCTCGACCGTCGCGACCAGTTCGCCTGTCTGCCATCCCACGGCTTCTCCCGGTTCGAGGATTACCTGGACGTTCGGGTAGCGCCTGTGGAAGTCATTGAGAATGCGGATGAGCCTCTCGACGTCGTAATCCTTTCGGGTGATGTGATGCCCGCCGCCGAAGTTCACCCACTTCATCCGGGAAATCCACTCCCCGAAGCGTTCCTCGAAATTTTGGAGAACCGCTTCGAGTGCGTCCGCGTTCTGCTCGCAGAGAGCGTGGAAGTGCAGGCCTTCGATACCTTCGAGAAGTTCCGGTCGGAATTCCTTCCGGGTGACGCCTAAGCGGGAAAACCTGCCGCAAGGGTTGTAAAGGTCCGTTTCGACGGTGGAAAATTCCGGATTGACGCGGATTCCGGGACTTACGTGCCTGGCTTGTGTCCTTTCCTTGAATCGCGTCCACTGGGAAAAGCTGTTGAACGTGATATGGTTGGCGTAGGACAGAATTTCGTCGATTTCGGAATCCCGATAGACCGGAGCGAAAACATGCACTTCCTTTCCCATTTCTTCCCGGGCGAGCCTCGCCTCGTTTAGGCTCGAAGCGGTCGCGCCCGCGAGGTACTTTCCGATAAGCGGAAATGTGCTCCACATGCTGTAGCCTTTGAGCGCGCAGATGATCTTGACATTTGCGGAATCTTCGATTTTTTTGAGAAGTTCCAGGTTGCGGACAAGCCGGCTTTCTTCGAGAACATAGCAGGGACTGGGAACTTGGGAATAGTCTATCATAGCCCAAATTTACTTTTTACTAGATTTTCTACCAAGAGAGGTTTTCCTTTGAATCGAATTTGCACTCATCTTCTCGCCTTTTTGGGGCTATCCGCCCTCGCCTTTGCACAGGTCCCTTCGCCGGTCGTCTCTTCTTCCGTCGAGGCATCGTCGTCATCCGCGCTGATATCCACGCGCGGACCGGGAGATTTCGGCAAGGCCATCCAAGCCAAGATGGACTCCATTTCGGCGGCTCTCAAGGCTAACGCCAGGGAGTCCAATTCCGACAGCGTCGCGAAGGTAAAGGCGGACAGCGTCCGGGAAGCCATCAAGGCGGGAAGTTACGTTCCCCGGGCGAAATACGACAAGAGCAACTTCGACTCGTGGAAAGTCGATACGGTTTTCCAGAAGGCGATGAAGGAACGCGTCGCAGGCGATTGGAGAACGCCGATTCTTTCGCACGGTCACGCTTTCCGCGACGCGGAACTCAAGTTCCTGATGAACGATACGCTCGTCGGAACGACCCGCACCTATTCGGATTCGGGCCGCTACCAGATGACGGGCGAATACACCTATCGCGCCCGCTACCGTTTCGAGAACGATTCGACGATTGTCGCCCGGGAAGTTTTCAAGGACCGCGGGGTCGTGCGTTGGGACTTTATCCAGTTTGAAATCGACGGCGATGTTTTCAAGTATCATCTGGAAAAAATCGAATTCCGCGACTTGAACGACAACTGGCTGAACGCCCTGCAGGGCTTTGACAAGGTCGCTCCGGAAATCTACCGGCGGACGAACGGGAACGGGCAGTCTCCGAAGTCCGTCCTGAATGTAAACGATAAATAGCTTGGATGCGCCGGACTGCTTTCGGAATGCTTCTTCTGGCGGTGCCGGTCTGCGTGCTTTTGGCTGTAACCGTCTTTTGCGGTTCCGCTTCGATCGATTTTTCGGATGTATGGGACGCCCTGTTCCTTAGCGGGAAGCCTTTTGTCGAGAATGTCGTCTGGCAAATCCGTGTCCCGAAGGCGATTTCCGCGTTCCTATCCGGGATTTCGCTCGCCGTTTCGGGGCTAGTGCTGCAAAGCGTTTTCAAGAATCCCTTGGCGGGACCTTTTGTCCTCGGCGTGAGTTCCGGGGCGAACCTGGGGGTGGCGCTGGTTCTTTTGGCCGGATTCGGAAACGGTCTTCTGGGCCTTGTTCCCGCGGCGGCGGTCGGGGCTTTTCTTGTCGTGTTGGCCGTCCTGTTCGCTTCGCGTTTCGTTACGCATTCCGCGTCGCTTCTGATTGTCGGGCTGATGGTCGGCTATTTCGTCGATGCGGTGGTCGCCTTTTTAATGTCGGCGAGTTCTGCGGAATCGCTGCGCGGTTTTGTCACGTGGGGCCTTGGTTCGTTTTCGAGGGTTCCCCTTCCAAGCGTAGGGAGCTTTGCCCTTGTGACTCTGTTAGGAGTCTTGCCCTGCCTTCTGTGCCTCAGGTATCTGAATGCGGCCCAGGTCGGGGATTCCTTTGCGGAAACGCTCGGCATCCGGGTGAAGATTTCCCGGATGGTCGCGCTCTTCGGAGCGAGCCTCCTCGCCGCCGGTTCGACCGTCTATTGCGGACCGATCGGTTTTTTGGGACTGGCTTCTCCGCACATCGCCTTTGGAATTTTCCGGACGACGAATCATCGCATCCTGTTTCCCGCTTCGGCTCTTGTGGGGGCGAACCTCGCGCTCCTGTCCGGGCTTGTTTCGGGAATCCCTCTGTCGAGCGTGACAAGCCTTGTCGGCGCACCGATCGTCCTGTGGATTTTCTTGCGCTCGGGACGGGGAGAGAGAAATGGCTGATTCGGTTTTAACGGCGGAAAATTTTTCGGCGGGATACGGGAAACCCCTTTTTTCCGCGACGGAAATCGCTTTGGAATGTGGACAGGTCGTTTCGCTGGTCGGGCCTAACGGAACGGGCAAAAGTACGGTCCTCCGGTGCTTTGCCGGGCTTCTCCGTCCGCTGTCGGGGAACATCTCTCTCTGCGGAAAGCCTCTTGAAAAAATTTCCCCGCGGGAACGCGCCAAGGCCATCGCATCGGTCTTTACCCAAGCTCGGATTCCTTTCGGCATGAATGTCCGGGAATTTGTTTCTCTGGGGCGGATTCCCTATTCGGGTTGGTTTGACGGGCGTTCGGAAGGGGATGAAACGGCGATAGACTTTGCGCTCTCGAGCGTCGGGCTGGAATCCTTTGCATGTCGCCGGGTTTCGGAGCTTTCGGACGGGGAACGTTCGAGGGTGTTTCTTGCGCGGGCTTTTGCGTCCGAGCCGAAAGTCCTGCTTCTCGATGAACCCACTGCGTTCCTGGATGTGCCGAATATTTTGGGACTTTTTCGGCTTTTAAAAAAAATGGCTGTGGAAAAGAGCGTCGCCGTGCTGCTTTCGACGCACCACTTGGACTATGCGCTGAAATTCTCGGACAAGATAATCGCCTTTGACGGAAAGGGTTGTCTCCGGGACGACGTTCCGGATGTCTTGGCGCACTCCGGCTTCTTGGCGTGGGCCGGAAGCGAATTTCTGGCGGGAAAATCCGATGAAAAGTCTTAGCTTTTTAATGCTTTGTCTGTTACTTTGTGTGCAATTTTTCGCCTGCGCCGGTTCAGGAAAACACGAGACCTTTCCTTCGTATTTACAGGGAAGTCCGTGTGGCGAAAGACATTTGCTCTGGAAAGCGTCGAAGGAAAAACAGCCCGATATCTGGCTTTTCGGAAGCATCCACGTGGCGGATTCCTCCTTTTACCCGTTCGCTCCGGTTGTGGATTCGGCGCTTGATGCCTCGAGCCTTGTCGCGGCGGAACTCGACATCCATGCGGATTCGACGCTTGCCTTGACGGAACGGCTTGTGCGTGAAAAGGGAACGCTTCCCGAAAATGTCCGCCTGCGGGACGTCCTGCCGGACTCCCTGAATCGCCAGATCGATTCCCTTGCGCGTTCGTGGGAATTTCCGGCAAATCTTCTGGAATCGTTTCGTCCGTGGCTTGTCGCGTTTTCGCTTTCGGCGATGGCTTTTGAACGGATGGGGCTTTCGGGCGAATTTGGCATTGACCGGGAAATTCTCCTGCGGGCGGAAGACCAGGGGAAGGAAATTTTTGCCTTGGAAACTCCGGATTCCCAAATCGGGATTTTCGCGGATACCTGGGATTCGCTTGGCGTGGAATATCTGGGAAATACGCTCAGGGAAATCCAGATGGCGGATTCGATGCTTGCGGGAGTTATGAATGCCTGGAAATGTGGCGATGCGCAGGGAATCCGAAAATACGTGGATTCGGATGCGTCGGGCGACGCCTTGGAAGAGGAAATCGGCACGAAACGGAATATCCGGATGGCGAAAAGCGCCGATTCGCTTTCGGCGGCGGGCCAAAAGGTTTTCCTTGTCGTGGGGAGCGCGCACCTGGTCGGTTCCGGGGCGAACATTCTGAATCTTTTAGAAGAAAAAGGTTACCGAATCGAAGCGTATTAGCAAGATTCCTTTCGGATGCTCTTGATGTCTAGGCCGATGCGGGCTGCATGGGCGTAGAGCGCCTGGCGCATCATACCGAATTCCTCAGCGGTTTTTTTGACCGATCCGCCGTTTTTCCGGATTTTCGCGATGATGAATTGGCTTTCCGCATCCTTCTGGATTTTTTGAAATTCTTCGAAAGAGATGTTTTCCATATCGCATCGCAGGCGTGCCGTTTCGCAGCGGAAATTTTTTTTCGGGAAAAGATCTTCGTAGGCGATTTCGTCTCCGTCCATGAGAACGATCGCCCGATGGATGGCGTTTTCCAGTTCGCGGATATTTCCCGGCCAGTCGTATTCGACAAGGGCTTGCATGGTTGCGTCGGAAATGCGTGGAACGGTTTCCCGCGGGGAAAATTCGCCGATAAAATGCCGGACCAGTTCCGGGATGTCTTCCTTGCGCTCGCGCAGGGCGGGAACTTCGATGGGGATGACGTTCAGCCGGTAAAAGAGATCCTTCCGAAATGCGCCGCGTTCGGCTTCCTCTTCAAGGTTGTGGTTTGTCGCGGCGATGATCTGGACCTTGATCTTCCGAGTTTCGTTGGAACCTACCGGGCGTATTTCGCCCTCCTGGAGGGCGCGCAGAAGTTTTGCCTGCATCGGGAGGGGAATGTCCCCGACTTCGTCGAGGTAGAGAATTCCTCCGTTTGCCGCTTCGAAAAGTCCCTTTCTTTCGGTGAGTGCCCCGGTAAAGGCTCCCCGGACGTGTCCGAAAAGCTCGCTTTCGAAAAGGCTCTCGCTGATTGCGCTGCAATTGACGGAAACGAGATTGTGGGAAACGGATGCGATTGCCTTGGCGACCAGCTCCTTGCCGACTCCGGATTCCCCTTGGATTAGGACTGTCGCCCCCTTGCTCCGGATAGCCTTGAGAATCGAATCGTAGAGCCTTTTCACGGGTTCGCTGTGACCGACGATTTTTTTCAGAGCTTCGTTGATTGATGCGAGAATTTCCGACTGGCCCTTGAGATAGAGAATCTCCGTCATGAAGCGCACGCGCAATTCCTCGGACGAGAGGATCGCACTGAAAAAATGCGCCTGGAACGGGGAGAGCTTCGGGGGAGCCTGGCAGAAACCTAAAAATCGCGTTGCCGGGGAAATTTCGTGAAATGCGCGAAACAGATCTTCGGGAAAATTCCGTTTCAGGTTGATGACCGTAATCGCCGGCGAAAAGCGACGAAAAATATCCGCCGCCTGCATGGGGTCCGCACAGAGTCTTGTCTCGTATCCGCCGACGCTCGAAAGGACGTCTTCCAAAAAGGAAACGCTTTCGTTCTCTTCGGAAAGGATGAGAATCCGGGTTTTCCCCATAAAAGGCTTATTTTCCTAGTGCCTGGGAGCGGAGCGTTGCCGCTTCGACCGTGCGCATCAGCGTGCTGCGGAATCCCGCATCTTCTAGGACCTGGACTCCGGCGATTGTCGTTCCCGCAGGCGATGAAACCATTGCGGAAAGTTCGCCTGTTCCCTTGCCGGACTTTTTTAGTAGTTCGACGCTTCCTTCGATTGTAGCGAGCGTAAGCTCCATGGCGACGGGACGGGATAGTCCCATCTTGACGCCTCCGCGGACAAGGCCTTCGATAAATTCAAAGACGTATGCCGGTGCGCTGCCGGAAAGCCCGGTGACGGCATCTATCAGGTTTTCGCTCACCGTGACGACCGCTCCGACGGTTTCGAGAAGATCCTTGGCGGTTTTGAGCGATTCTTCGGAAATTCCGTCGGTCGCAACGGCGATGGCGCCTTTTCCGACTGTCAGCGGCAGGTTCGGCATCACCCGTACGACATCGCCATGTTCGAAGTCGAGCAAATCGAGAATTTTCTTTCGGGAAACGCCTGCCATGATGGAGATGATTTCGGGTCGGGAAGAAATTTTACCCTTGGCGCTTTCGCTCCATTCTCCGGCGACGGCTCCAAAAACTTGCGGCTTGACGCAGAGAAAGATAACGTCGGCGTCGTTTGCCATCTTTCCGAAATCCGTGTAGCGAATTGCTCCCAGATCTTCGACAGGTTTGGCCGTCTTTTCGAACGGTTCGTAGAAAAGGATTTCTCTTGGATTCTTGCCTGCCGAGAGAAGGCCGCGAAGAATCGCGCCTCCCATATTTCCGGCTCCGGCAAATGCGATTTTCTTTGACATGTTGGACTCCTTAGCCGTTCATCGAAGCCAAAAATTCTTCGTTTGTCTTGGTCTTCGAAAGCTTGTCGCGCATAAATTCCATGATTTCCACGGATGTCTGTTCCTGCAGGAACTTGCGGAGAATCCAGACGCGACGGAGCGTATCGTCGTCGAGCAGAAGCTCCTCCTTGCGGGTCCCGGACTTGAAAATGTCGATAGCGGGCCAGATGCGCTTTTCGGCGATGCGCCGGTCGAGGACAAGTTCCATGTTGCCCGTTCCCTTGAATTCTTCGAAGATCACTTCGTCCATGCGGCTTCCCGTATCGATGAGGGCCGTGCCGATGATGGTGAGGGAACCGCCGTTTTCGATTTTGCGGGCCGCGCCGAAGAAACGCTTGGGGCGTTGCATGGCGAGGGCGTCCACGCCACCGGAAAGAATCTTTCCCGAATGGGGAATGACGACGTTGTTCGCCCGGGCGAATCGCGTGATGGAATCGAGCAGGATCACGACATCGTTTCCGTATTCGACGAGGCGTTTCGCTTTTTCCAGAAGAATGTCGGCGACTTGCGTGTGATGCTCGGGCGGTTCGTCGAATGTCGAGGCGATGACTTCGCCCTTGACGTGCCTCCGCATATCGGTCACTTCTTCCGGACGTTCATCGATAAGCAGGACAAACAGCTTGACTTCCGGGTGGTTCTTTGCGATGGCGCCTGCGATGTTCTGGAGCAGCACCGTCTTGCCGGTCCGCGGAGGGGCGAGCAGGATGCTGCGCTGCCCCTTGCCGATTGGCGAGAAAAGGTCCATGATGCGCGTAGAGTATTCGTCCTGCTTCCATTCCAAATTCAGCTTTTGGTATGGGTGAATCGGGGTCAGGTATTCGAACGCGACGCGGTGCTTTGTCTTTGCCGGATCTTCGCCGTTCACCGTATCGACGCGCGCAAGCCCGAAGTAGCGTTCGTTGTCGCGCGGCTGGCGAACGAGTCCTGTGATGGAATCTCCCGACTTGAGCTCGAAACGGCGAATCTGGTTCGGGCTGATGTAGATGTCGTCCTGCCCGGCGAGATAGTTCAGGTCGGCGTTCCGCAAGAACCCGTAGCCTTCCTTCATGATTTCGAGCGTACCTTCCGTATAGATGGGGGCGCCTTCGCCGGAAATGGCTCCGAGAATCCGGTAGATGAGCGCCTGCTTCTTGAGGCGCTTGACGTCCGGGATGTTGAGCGAAACGGCTTTTTCCTGCAGGTCGAACATCGGCGTGTTGCGGAGTTCGCGCCAGCGTTGCATGGCGACGGCGACCTTTTCGGGATCCGCCGGAGGCGCCTGGAGCTGGTCGTCGGGAATGTCATCCGGCAGGTAACGGTTGTTCTTCCCGTATTTGTTCCGCCCGAACTTGTTGAACTTGCCGTGGCGATTGTTGTTGAAGTTCGGGTTGAAATTATTGTTGCCGAAATTTTCGTTGTTGTTTCCGAAACGTCGGCTGTAACGGTTCGATCCGCTGAACGGCGCATCGGGCATCGGGGCTTCGAACGCGGGATTGTTCTGGACGGCGCTCATGTCGGCGGACGGATTTTCGGTGCTTGCTGCGGCGACCGTCGTTCCCGCTTCGGCCGGGAGCGTGCCTTGGTTCTCTTCGGAAAGTTCGCTTGTACCGGGCGTTGCCGTGATGACGGGTTCATCGGAAAGTTCTGAAGTCGGAGCGGGGATGTCTTTTGAAAATTCATCCGGATGGATTTCGTTTCGAGGTTCGGACCGGAACGTCGGCTCTTGGACGTTCTGCATGGCGACGGTTTCGGATTCTTCGGAGTGTACCTTGCGCGGACGCCCGCGGTGACGTTTAGGAACTTCGCTTTCGGGTTTGGCCTGGTCTTCCGGGAATGTGATGGGGGCTGCCAAATCGCCCAGGGCGGAAAGATCCGGAATCGGGGTATCGGGGGAAATCGTATCGGAAATCAGATGAACGGAAGAGGAACCGTCTGTTTTTTTCGGTCTTGGCACAGGGACTCCTGCGGAACTGTGAATAAGATAATGGGGATTGTGAAAACTTATGCGGAAAAAGCAAGAATGCTCAATCCGGTCGCTAATATACATAAAAAAATCTATATTGGCACCTGTGGAATCCTTGGAACGAGTTTTTGTCGCTTTAGGAAGCAATATCGCGCCACGGGGCAAACGTCTCGCGGAGGCGCGGAATATGCTCAAACGGATTTCCTTGGGCGGTTGGCAGGAAAGTTCCATCTACGAGACATCTCCGGTCGGGCCAGAGGGCCAGGGACTTTTTTTGAACCAGGTCGTCTCTTTCTGGTATGGCAGGGGACCGCGGAGACTGCTCCACTATCTGAAAGGAGCCGAATTGTTCCTAGGACGTCGCCGGCGCGGTCGCTGGGAATGCCGCGAAATCGACCTGGACCTCCTTTACTATGGCGAGCAGATTTGCGACGGGCATTCGGACGGTCCGGTTGTACCGCATCCGCTAGCGACATCTCGGGGCTTCGTAATGGTTCCGCTTGCCGAAATCGCTCCGGATATGCGCGATCCGCTCTCGGGAAAAACCGCCGAAGAAATTTTGGAAGAACTCAGAGCGCAAAAAGTCGAAACAGAATTCAGGAAGGTGGAGGTTGAAGATGAATGAGGCTTTTGTCGGCCATTCAAATCCCGAGACGACGCTAAAGCTCCCGGAAAGAATTCGCTTCCTAGCCATCGACGGAGTCATCGGGGCGGGGAAGACGTCGCTCGCTCGAATCCTCTCCAAGGCTCTTGGCGCAAACCTCGTCCTTGAACAGTTTGACGAAAACCCTTTTCTTCCGAGCTTCTACAAAAATCCGGAAGCTTACGCCTTTCAAACGCAGCTTTTCTTTCTTCTTTCGAGAATCCGGCAGTTCCAGGATGCCTTCGTCCAGAACGACCTGTTCCGCCATACCGTAGTCAGCGACTACACGTTCGAAAAGGACCGGATTTTTGCGCTCCAGAACCTTTCGGAAAGCGAGTTTGCCATGTACGACTCCGTGTCGAAGAGCCTTTCCGGACACCTCCCGACGCCGAACTTAATCGTCTATCTGCAGGCAAATGTCCCGACGCTTCTAGACAGAATCGAACAGCGCGGACGTTCCATGGAAAAGAATATTGACGCCGACTATCTGCGCGAGCTTCTCGAACGCTACGACCATCACTTTTGGCATTACACCAAGGCGCCCGTGCTGATAATCAACACGAACAAGATAGACTTTGTTCATAACGAAAAACATCTGGATCTGGTACTGAACGCGATTGCCGCAGCGCCTACCCAGACGACGTATTTTGCACCTGAAGGCTAGAAATGAAACTCATCAAGACAATTTCAGAAATGCGGGCGGCGCTTCTGCCGCTCAAAAAAGCGGGAAAAAGCATCGGGCTCGTCCCGACGATGGGAGCCTTGCACGAAGGGCACATGAGCCTCGTGGAAGCGTCCGCAAGGGAAAACGACGTAACGGTCGTGAGCGTTTTCCTGAATCCTATCCAGTTCGGCAAAAACGAAGACCTCGACAGCTATCCGCGGCGACTCGAAAAGGATGCGGAACTGGTGGAATCCCACGGTGGGACCTTTGTCTTTGCCCCGAGCGTTTCCGAGATGTATCCCGACGGGGACCCGCTTACCCTTGTCCGCGATGAATCGCTCGAACGTCTCTATTGCGGAGCGTACCGTCCGGGACATTTCCGCGGCGTCCTCACGGTCGTTTCAAAGCTTTTCAACATCTCCGGCGCGGACCGCGCCTATTTCGGGAAAAAGGATTACCAACAAGCGTTCCTCATCCGCCGCATGGTGAAGGATCTGAACTTTCCCGTCGAAATCCGCCTGATGCCGATTGTTCGCGAAATTTCGGGACTTGCCCGTTCGAGCCGGAACGAGTATATGAACGAAGGCGAACGCGATGCCGCTGTCGCCATTTCGAGGGCGCTGCTTGCGGCAAAGGCTTCCTACGATTCCGGGGAACGATCGGTCAATGCGCTCCGTTCCAAAATCCAGGAAAGCGTTGCCCATGCGGGCGGAGTTGTCCAGTATGTGGAAATCGCTAGTCAGGAAACTTTGCAGGCGAATTCTACGGGCACGATTGACTCGCCGTCGGTCATTTTGATTGCCGCCTTCTTCGGCACGACCCGCCTGATAGACAATATCGAACTTTAACTCCGTTTTTTTTCTAGAATCCCGGCTCCACGGCGAATCTCGGGCCAGAAATAAAATGGTCCTGCAGTTTGTATGTCGAAAGCTGGTATTCGGCGCGAATCTGGAGAATGGCATTGCTTGTACGGTTAAAGAAAATGCCGCATCCGGCACGAAGGATGACTCAGAAGTTGTCGTCGTTTCGCCTTCATCGCGTCGCTCCATATTCCGTCGGGGAGACCATTTTGTATCGACCGTCCTTTTCCGCGGCAAACGCATAGACGCAGGCGAAAAGAAAAAGACGGCGAACGCGGTTCGCCGTCTAGAAAACACCTTTGGTTTTAACGGGATTTCTTTTTACGGGAAGCGAACCATTCGTCGAACGTGATCGCGCGGTCGAGATATCCCGTCGGGGTAAGTTCAAGGACGCGGTTCGCGATGGTTTCGGCAAATTCGTGGTCTTCGGTCGAGAAGATGATCGGTCCCTTGTAAGCCTTGAGACCGTTGTTCAGCGCAGTAATCGATTCGAGATCGAGATGCGCGGTCGGCTCGTCGAGCATCAGCATGTTCGCGTTCGAGAGCATCATGCGGCTGAGCATGCAGCGGACCTTTTCGCCACCCGAAAGAACCTTCGCGGACTTGAGCGCCTCTTCGCCGGTGAAGAGCATCCGTCCGAGGAATCCTCGGATAAATGTTTCGTCCTGTTCCTTGCTGAACTGCCGGAGCCAATCGACGAGGGAAATGTCCGTGTTGAAGAATGCATCGTTGTTCTTCGGAAAATAGCTGGTCGCAATGGTCGTTCCCCACTTAACCTTGCCCGACTTGATATTTTCGTCGTTCTGGATGGCTTCGAAAAATGCGGTCTTGAGGACTCCGCAGTCTCCGACGAGCGCAACCTTGTCGTTTCCGCCGAGCGAGAAGTTCAGGTGCTCGAGCTTTGTGCCGTCTTCGGCGGCAATTGTCAGGTCCTTGACTTCGAGGACGATTTTTCCCGGTTCGCGGTCCATCTTGAAACTGACCCACGGGAACTTGCGGCTCGAAGCGGGCATCTCTTCGACCGTCATCTTGTCGAGAAGCTTCTTGCGGCTGGTGGCCTGCTTCGCCTTGGATGCGTTCGATGCGAAGCGCTGGATGAACGCTTTCAGTTCGGCGATTTTTTCTTCGGCGCGGCGGTTCTGGTCCTTGCGTTGCTTCTGGGCAAGCTGGCTTGCTTCATACCAGAATTCGTAGTTTCCCGCATAGAGGTTTACGCGCCCGTAGTCGATGTCGCAAATGTTCGTGCAGACCGTGTTCAGGAAGTGTCTGTCGTGGGAGACGACGATGACCGTATTCTCGAAGCGTTCGAGATAGTCTTCGAGCCAGCTGACGCATTCGAGGTCGAGATGGTTGGTCGGTTCGTCGAGGAGCAGAATGTCCGGGTTGCCGAAGAGCGCCTGGGCGAGGAGCACGCGGATCTTTTCGTTGCCGTCTAACTCCTTCATCAGCTTGGCGTGGGATTCTTCGGGAATGCCCAGTCCTTTAAGAAGCGTACCGGCAGAGGATTCCGCTTCGTATCCGCCCATTTCGCCGAATTTCGTTTCGATTTCGATAGCTTCCATGCCTTCGGCTTCGGTCATTTCCGGCTTGGCGTAGAGTTCTTCGCGCCGCTTTCCGAGCTTGTATAGTTCGGCGTATCCCATCATGACCGTGTCGAGAACGGAAAATTCCTCGAAAGCGAAATGGTCCTGCTTGAGGACGGCGATGCGTTCGCCTGCGTCGTGGGTGACGTCTCCCGTATTCGGTTCCAGTTCCCCCGAAAGGATTTTCAGAAACGTGGATTTTCCGGCACCGTTCGCGCCGATGATTCCGTAACAGTTTCCCTTGCGGAACGAGAGGTTGACTTCCTTGAAAAGCACGCGGCTTCCATATTGCAGACTGACATTAGAAACATTGAGCATGGCGCCAAAGATAGTAAAATCAATTGTCGTCCGCTTTGTGTGGAGCGTACAGTTTTACCAATTCTTTTGCGCAACCCAGCACCATCTGTTGTAATTTCGCGGGCTTTAGAACTTTGGCAATCGGGCCGTAATACATCACCCACTGCCTGAGCAGATCGTTTACGGCGACATTCATTGTCGCTTGCAAGTCTCCGTTTTTCAGCTCCTTGATTTTCATGCTCGGGTGGTAGGGACGTTCCTGCAGAAAATTTTTTGCGTAGCCGGGAAAACGGATGACGACTTTCTCGATATAGGGATTCTGTTCGTCCGAAAGGAACGCTCCGGAACGGATTCGCTTGCGCAGGCTTTCGACAATTTGAGGCTCTTCGTTAAAATGCTCGCGCAAAAGTTTCGCCGATTCGATGCGTCGGAGCTTTAGCGCGTATGTCTTGTCGGGGAATCGCTGCGAAACGCATCCGACGTAGATTTCTCCCTGGTGGATGGCGACCATTAGCGGGATGCGCGGTTTGTCTGTTCGAAAGCCCCAGTTGTCTGTGTAGGCAATTTGCACCTTTTGCTTCTTTCGGATGGCTTCGAGAATGATGGGAAGATTTTTCCCCGCGTTTTCGTCAAATCCGGGAGGCGTTCCCATAAAAAGAATCCGCCCGTTCAGTTCCCTGGCATACCACGCTAAAGTTTCTTGCTGTTTGGCGGGTAAATCCCGGGTGATTTTTCGGGTAATGTCTTCGATAAGGCCCGATGTCGCAGGATACAGATTTGCAATACGCTGCAGGAAAATGAAATGCAAAATGGTATCGTCGAATTCGGGGAAGATAAACTTGCCGGCCTTTTCGATCGAAACTTGGAAATAAACTTTGCCGCTGTCGGTAAAGCGTTTGATATAGTCGCCTTCGAGTTCCGTGAGAGCCTGCATATCGCGTTGCACGCTTCGCAAGTCGCAACCTGGAATGTCGAGTAGTCGCATGATATCGGCTACGCTGTAACGGTTGTTGTAGTGTGCCATCAGATACACGAATATTCGGATCATGCGTTCGCCGCGGGTTTGCTCAGCCATCAGGGTCTCCGGTGTTTTTTTTTTCTAATATACAAAACGGGCGACAGCTATTGTCGTTTAAATTCCTTCTCCCGCTTTTTGAAAAGTTCGTAATAAGCCTTGACCGTGGGCAGGTTTGTCCATTTGTCCTCGACGATTTCCTTGTTGTCCAAATTGTAGAGCTTGGCGTTTGGAATGCTCAAAAAGAACGGGGAATGTGTCGCGATAATGAATTGGCAGTGGGCCTTTTCCGCCATCTGTTCGAGAAATTCGGCCAGGTAGCCTTGTAATTCGGCGGAAAGACTGTTTTCCGGTTCGTCGAGCAGATAGAGCCCGTTTACTTCAATCATGTTTACAAAGTAATCGTAGGCGGTTTCCCCGTTGGAATGGAGAACGATATCCGATCCGATATTCAGCTTGACCAGTTTTGAAAAACTGAGCCTGTGCAAGTTGCAGTCGTTCTTGAAATTCTGGATACTTTCCATATCGTTGAAATCGATTTCTTTGACGCGAGCGTCCGGGTTTTTTAATATTTTTAACTTTTGCTTTAGAATTTCTTTCTGCCGTTGTACCTTGTAGATGTTGGCGTCTCGAAGGGTTAACATCTTTTCGAAAATTTCGTCGCTTGCAATGATTCTCTTGTTATCGCACCCGTGCGATTCTTCTTTTTCGCATAAGTAACAGAATCTGTTAAAGCTACTGGTTCCGTTGAATGGCGTATAGCGTTCGGCTTTTATCTTTTCCGCGATAATGTTGAGCAGAGTGGATTTTCCGGAACCGTTATTTCCGTAAAATAGCGTGATTTTGTCGAATTTGATTTTAAGGGCATTATCGTTGAAAACGTTCAAAACGTGAAAGGGATAAGGATCGAGAAAAGTTGGCAAATTCTTGGGTAGCGGAATTTCGTCATTATCCTGATACTGGTCCGGTCCTGCGGGAATGGTAAACGATTTGAGATGTAGCGGCATAGAAATCCTTTGCTGATTTTTTTTTTGAAAATAGAACGCAAAGGCGACAATAGATGTCGTTTACTTTTTTCGGCAAATTTTTTAGAATTCTCCCGAAGTTACCCTACACGCATTTTCCGATGCCGACGATCGCCGCGGTCCGTGCGCGGAGTCGGGTCGCTCCCAGGCGCAAAAGCCTGACATTTCCGTTGCGATAATTTTTGACGAGAGAAATTTCGCGCGGGGAAAAACCGCCTTCCGGCCCGACAAGGAGTGTCGTCTCGGTCAGGATTTCGCCCGGAAAGTCGCTTCCGCTTTCGTCGCATAGGATGATGTCGCCCGTGTAATTTTCAATCCAGGATTCGAAAGCGACCGGTCCGCGGATTTCCGTGAGATACGCCTTGAGCGATTGCTTGAGGCTCACCATCGCCTTGAGTTCCGCGCGCCGGATGGTTTTGGCGAGCGGCGAATCCTTCGGCTCTTCGGAGCGTTCCGTCCGGAATAGCGTGATGCTTCCGACTTCCATTTCGCTCACGTGCAGCGCGACTTCTTCGTTCCCGTCATCCTTGAGGCAGGCGATTCCCAGATGGAGCTTTGGTTTCTCGCGTTTTGAAGTTTCGACGTTTTCGACCCGGACTGTGCAAGACTTTGGATTCGCTTCTTCAACGCGTCCCTCGGCGAAATGTCCCTTGCCGTCCGTGAGAAGCAGGACGTCTCCGGGGCGTGCGCGGCAGACGCGTGTGGCGTGCGCGCTTTCTTCGTCGGACAGGGAAAGCGTTCCCGGGAAAAGGTCCGGGACGTAAAATCGGGTGTCGGGAGATTTCATGCTCCAAAAAATACTAAATTGGCGGCTATGCAAATCAAGGCTCTTGTGTTCGATTTAGACGGGACGCTCTACCTTTCTGGAAAGCCGTATCCGAAGGCTGTTGAAACGGTGCAGCGCGTCGCTTTGAAAGTCCCTGTCTATTATCTTTCGAACAACACGAGCAAGTCGCTGGTTTTCTACACGAACCGTCTCTTGCGCATGGGGCTTCCGCTCCAGTCGAAGGATTCCATCCTTTCGTCGATGACGTTCGCCCTGTCCGAAATTCACCGCCGCGGAATCAAGAATCTCTATCTGTTCGCCAATCCCGAAGTCGCGGAATGGTTTGCCGCCGAGGATCCGACGCTCGATATTCACGCTCCGTTAGAAAAGACGCAGCTGGTCCTTGTCGCGTACCATTCGTCGTTCAACTATACAGAACTCTGCGAGGTCTGCTGGCGGCTCGAACGCGGTGCGGATTTCTGGGTGACCCATTCGGATTTTGTCTGTCCGGATGCCTTGGGTCCGGTTCCGGATGTCGGAAGTTTCATGGCGATGTTCAAGGCGGCGACCGGTCGGGAACCTTCCCGGATTTTCGGGAAGCCGAATCCCGAAATGCTCGCTCCGCTATTGAAAACTTTTCGGCCTGAAGAAATCCTTTTTGTGGGCGATCGCCTTTACACGGATTTCGAACTGGCGCTCCGGGCGGGCTGCCGCTTTGCGCTGGTCCTTTGCGGCGAAACGAAAGCGCGTGATGTCTTGAGGCTCGCTCGGCAACCGGAAATCATCGCGGAGCAGGTTTGCGATATCGATTTCGATCGGCTGATTGGCGGCTCGTAAAAAAATAATTTGTAAACACTTTAAAACGCGGATTATTTTTCCTACCTTTGGCGGCACTTATGCCAAAGATGCAAATGTATGAGCCTGAGCTTTTTAAGCAGCTCCGCAAAGGTTATTCCAAACAGCTTTTCGCCAAAGATCTGATGTCCGGTCTGATTGTCGGCATCCTGGCGCTTCCTCTGGCGATTGCGTTCGCTATTGCGAGCGGCGTGGGACCGGAAAAAGGCCTCTACACGGCGATTATCGCTGGCTTTGCGATTTCCTTTTTCGGCGGGAGCCGTTTCCAGATCGGCGGTCCGACAGGCGCATTCATTGTCATCGTCTATGGAATCGTTTCGAAATACGGCTACGACGGGCTTGCAACAGCGACGCTCATGGCGGGCGTCATGCTTGTCATTTTCGGCATTGCAAAGCTCGGAGCGATCATCAAATTTATCCCGTTCCCGGTAACAGTCGGCTTTACGGCGGGCATCGCCATCATCATCGCACTCGGGCAGGTCCCGAATTTTTTGGGACTGCATTTTCCGCAAGGAATTTCCGAACCCGCAGACGCCATCGGAAAGATTACCTTGTACGCAAAGTCGATCGGTTCGACGAATCTTTATTCGGTCATTGTGGGAATCTTCGCCCTTTTGGTCTGCATCTTTTGGCCGAAAGTAACGACAAAGGTTCCTGGGTCCCTGATTGCGATTGTCCTCGCCACCGCTCTCGTTAAAATTTTTGGTTGGGACGATGCTCACGGCGTAATGACGATTGGATCGAAGAACCTGATTCCGACAGGATTTCCGACGCCGCATTTGCCGAACATCAGTCTGGAAATGATGCGCCAGGTTTTCCAGCCTGCGCTCACGATTGCGATTCTCGGGGCGATTGAATCCCTGCTTTCCGCGGTCGTCGCAGACGGCATGACGGGAACGCGTCATCGTTCGAATACGGAACTGATGGGGCAGGGAATTGCGAACATCCTCTCTCCGATTTTTGGAGGCATTCCGGCGACCGGGGCGATTGCCCGGACGGCGACGAACATCAAGAACGGGGCTGTCAGTCCTGTCTCGGGACTGGTTCACGCCGTGATACTTCTGTTGATAATGCTTCTCTTTGGAAAATATGCGGAAATGATTCCGATGGCGGCTCTCGCGGCGGTCCTTTTCCAGGTCGCATTTAACATGTGCGGCTACAAGAATTTCGCAAAGCTTGTCAAGGGTGCGCCCAAGAGCGACGTGACGGTTCTGCTTGCGACATTTGTCCTGACCGTTGTGATGGACCTGACGATTGCGATCGAAGTGGGTGTTTTGCTCGCCGCGATACTCTTTATCCGCCGGATGTCGGATGTGGCGGAAGTGGAATATGTGACGGAAGAGCTTCACGAAGATGACGAGGAGCTCGCCGATCCGAACAATATCGCGAGCCGTCATGTTCCGCATGGAGTTGCCGTCTTTGAAATCATGGGATCGCTATTCTTTGGCGCTGTCGAAAAGTTCAAGGCTGCGCTGGACATGACCAGTTCCCACCCGAAGATTCTGATCCTCCGGATGCGTCAGGTCCCGTCGATCGATGCCGCGGGTATCCAGATGATCGAGGGGCTGCTTTCCAAGTGCCGCTCCGAGGGAACGCAACTTCTGCTTTCGGGCGTTCATTCCCAACCGATCGTCGCGCTTTCCAAGTCGGGACTTTTGAAAGATATCGGGGCGCAAAACGTTTTGGCTAATATCGATGCCGCTC
The DNA here is from genome assembly GCA_963656065.1 of Alistipes onderdonkii. GTDB lineage: Bacteria > Fibrobacterota > Fibrobacteria > Fibrobacterales > Fibrobacteraceae > Hallerella. The sequence continues at coordinate 332,693 of CAVKGV010000001.1, read as the reverse complement.
TAAACCGCGCCCGTGAAATCTTGGGTCTTCCGATCGTTGCCGCCCGTCCGACAGTTCCGAGCGTCGATTGGGAACACAATGTCCAGGAGCCTTGGGTCCCGCAAAACGCGAATGCGAAAGTCGCCGAGGAAACGACCGAGGTTATCGCCGAGAGCGTTTCGGAAATTCCCGCCAAGGACATTCCCAAAATCGAAAACGAAAAGAAAGGAATGTTCCACAGACTTTTCCGCTGAGCTAGAATACTTTCCCTTCAACGAAGCGCCATTCTCCCGGCTGCAAACCATCGAGCGAAAGATTTCCTATCCGGATGCGTACCAGCCGGAGTGTCGGAAATCCGACTGCTGCCGTCATGTGACGGACCTGCCTGTTTTTGCCTTCGGTTAGCGTAATCTCTATCCAAGACGTGGGAATGTTTTTCCTTTCTCGGATGGGAGGATTTCTTTCCCATAGCCAATCGGGATGCGGAACGGCTTTTGCCGTGCACGGTCTAGTCCTGTATCCTTTGATGAAAACGCCGCTTTCAAGCCTTTGCAAGGCTTCCCTTGAAATTTCGCCTTCGACCTGGACCAGATAAGTTCGTGGATGGCGCATTTTGGGGTCGAGCAGCCGATTGATAAGCTTGCCGTTATCGGTAAGGAGCAGGGCGCCTTCGCTGTCGTGATCGAGCCGTCCTGCCGCATAGATGTCCTTTGGAAAGTGAAAACTGTCTAAGGCTAGATGGTTTCCTTCGGGTGTAAACTGGCTGAGGACGCCGAACGGTTTGTTGAAAAGGATGACAGGCATTGGGGAAAAATATAGGAATTTAATTTATTCAAAGCAAGAAACCGCTCGCGATGTAAAAACGAATCCGCTGTTGCTTGTGTCGGGATTTCATACAAATTAAATTAGTCGTACAAATTAACGGATTTCGTATAAACGAAATGAATCCGCATAAATTAAATTCTGAATGCTTTGATTGCTCCAAATTTTTTGGAGCAATCAAAAGCTCGGGATATATGTTTCTGTATAAAGCAAAGGGTCCGGTTTCAAAAGAAACCGGACCCTTATGCGGTCGGACAGACTTGAACTGTCAAGCGGTTGCCCGCACTAGCACCTCAAGCTAGCGTGTCTACCAATTCCACCACGACCGCGTTAGAATCATTGACAGACCAAATATAGTTTATTGCGCTGGGCTTGTCAAGGGGTTTTCTTGAGAATTTTCAACAGGAATCGTTGTCGCCGGGAGCTGCGGAACGGCTTGCTTTGCCGCCGACTGCTCTGCGGACTGCTTCAGGGCCGAAGTCGTCTTTGTCGAACGGTCTTCCTGGATGGTCATATACCCAAGGCAGAAGACGAGCACCAAATAGATGATGCCGACAACCCGCGTGAGCTTCTGGACAAAAGTCGCGGCGCCTGCGGTAGAGAATGCAGACTGCGATGTCATGCCGCCAAGTCCGGCGAGACCGCCCATCTTGTCATTTTGCAGGAGAACCAGGAGAATGAGAAACAGGCAAAGGAAAACGTGAATGACGATTCCGACCCAAAAAAGTGTTGACATAGTGATTCCTGAAAGTTTGTAATGAATTTACTTCGCTTCGGCAGCGTCAATGATTTCCTTGAAGGTGTTCGCCTTCAGACCGGCACCGCCAATCAGGCCACCGTCAATGTCCTTCTGGGCAAGGAGACCCGCGGCGTTTGCGCCTTTCATCGATCCGCCGTACTGGATGCGCATGTCTTCGGCGACTTTTTCTCCGTAGAGTTCCTGGATGACGGAACGGATGTAGGCATGAGCCTCTTCCGCTTGTTCGTCGGTTGCCGTCTTGCCGGTTCCGATAGCCCAGACCGGTTCGTAGGCGAGAACAACGTTCTTGTCCACATCTTCCGCGGAAATGCCCTGGAGCGCACCCTTGATCTGGAGTCCGAGGACTTCTTTGAGGGTTCCCGCTTCGCGCTGGGCGAGGGTTTCGCCGATGCAGATGATGACCTTGATGCCCGCTTCGAGGGTCTTCTTGACCTTGAGGTTCACGGTTTCTTCGGTCTCGTGGAAATACTGGCGCTGCTCGGAGTGTCCGATGATGATATAGTCGGCACCGATTTCCTTCACCATGTCAACGGAAACCTTTCCGGTGTAGGCGCCCTGGTCCTTCCAGTGGATGTCCTGGATGGCGAGCTTGACGTTCGAACCCTTGATGACATCGGCGACCTTCGCTGCGGCGAGGTATGTCGGAGCGATGACGACTTCGGTCTTCTTCACGTCCTTGACCGCTTCGACGATATCTTTCGCGAGCTGAACGCTTTCGCTCACGGTCTTGTTCATCTTCCAGTTACCAGCAATGATGTACTGACGCATATTGATAAACTCCTTCGATAGGGTTAAAATTTTCGCTGTGAATTTAGAAAAAAAGCGTTGCCGTGCGGAGACAACGCCGAGATGAAATCCTGTTTTTAGTAGGCCGATTCGAGGCTTGCCTTGGGCGGTTCGGATCCGCCGTAGCGGTCGCCTTCGATTTTGTCGAGGATCAGCTCGTCTTCGTAGCCTTTCATGCGGACCGTTTCGGGCTTTTTCCATTTGAGCCGCGTGATCAGTTGGCCGTCGCGGGTGAGATATTCCCAGACGTAGCCTTCCTGCATTTCGCGATCGGGAGGTCCCCAGAGCAGGTTTACCATTTCCTGGGTCATGCCCTCTTCGATATAGCCCTGGAGGAAAATGTCCTTGAGGCGCTTTTCGATGCCCATGCTTTCCTTGGTGGCGAAGTATTCGCGCTCATACTGCTCGACGCCGCGTTCGACAAGGACGGATGACGAATACCGGCTGTTGCAGGCCGAAAGGGCGAGTGCGGAAAGCCCGATGGCAATGAATTTGTAAAATTTCATAGTCGCTCCTAAAAGAGTTGCCTTTAAAAAATAAGAAATTTTTAGGACGGATGTCTTACGGATTTTCTGATTCGGTTTCCTCTTGCGGGGTTTCGGCGAGAATTTTCCCGATTTCCCGGACGGCATCCTCGGCGTAGCGCGTTACAAGGACGGATGACGCCCTGGCGACTTCGAGCGGCGTTCGCTTTTTGAGCTTCTCCTTTTCGTCATAGGCGCGCTTCCAGATCGTTTTTCCCGTCTTGCCGTTTCGAAGCGTGAATTCCAAGGCGACCCGGGCAAAGGTTTCCGAAGAATCCGAATCGATTTCCTCGATAGCGTTCAGGTAGCCCGAGAGTTCCAAGTCGGGAATTTCCGACGCCCGGCGTTCCACCTGCGCAAAGAGTCCGCTTTCCTTCATGAGACTTGCGACCGTATTTGCCACCTGGTGCTCGGGCGAGCTTGCCCAGAAGTCGTTTCCGTAGGACATGAACTCGTAGGGGGATTCCCGATAGACGATGTTCGGCTGGCTGTAAGCGGGATCGACGGAGAACTTCTTGACGACAAGCCTGTAGGGCGTGCCGCTCGTCGCTTGGAAAGAGCTTTCGCTTGCGAGCGTATAGTAGCGGTTTTGAGTGGAGCTTCCGGCGCAACCGAAAAGGAGGAGAGCCGTGAGCGAGCAGAGAATTGGGAATGTCTTTTTCATCGGGATGCCTCGTGTTTAACGACCGGATTTTTTTTCGGAGCGGATAAGCGCTGACGGATTCTGGCGAATCTTCTGGGAGAATTCGGAGAGGTTCGAAAGGACCGTGCTGAGCTTGTCTAGAATTTCGGAGACGTCGCTCTGCGTGTTGTAGAGGAAAAGGTCCGTGCGATCCGTGAGACCGCGGATGGCGGCGAGTGTGGAAACAAGGTCCGCATTGATGGTCTTCGTGTCGATATCCTGGATTTTGTTCTGGATGAGGAGCATGTCCTGTTCGAGCTTCTGGGCTAGTTCCGCCTTTTCGACATCGCTTAGAATTTTATGGAGGGAGGCTGCAGAAGATTCAATTTCCCGGAGCGGTTTTTCGGCGCTTTGGGTTATTTTGCTTGTGTTTGCGCTTGCGCGTTCCAGATTCTTGAGCGTATTTTCGATGCGCGCTGCGTTTTCTTCGGAAAGAATCTTGCCTAGCTTGTCGAAAATTTCGTTCAGGTTTTCCACGGTAGATTCCGCCTTGCCGGAAATTTTCGTGAAAACGTTTGTCCCGGCGAGAACCAAGCCGCCTTCGGGAATGTCCGGTTCTGTCACCTGGCCGCCGGAAAGCACCAGGTCCTTTTTGCCGGTGAGCGAAATGCCGTTTGTCATCTGGGCGCGGGTTCCGGTCTTGATCGGGGTGCCTTTCTGGACGTCGAACTCGACGACGACATTTCCGAGATTGGTGCTGTCGATGTAGATTCTTCCCACGTTTCCGACTTCGATTCCGTTCAGCATGACTTTCGCATCGACGGAAAGTCCGATGACGGATTCGGAAAACACCGTGTAGTAATGCGTCTTCTTGTTCGAAAGCTGCTGCTGGGCGATGAATACGGTGAAGCCGATTGCAGTCCCGAGGCAAATCAGGAGAAAAATTCCTAGTCGGATTCGTTCTGTTCTTGTCGTGTCCATAAAAGTTTTCAGTCCTCAAATTCAAAATGGATAAGTTCGCGGCTTTCGGCGGATTTTCGGAAGCTCCGCGAAAAAAAGTCCCGGATTTCGGGGATTTCGGAATGAAGTCCTTCGTCTAGCGTGGCGTCCATCAGGACGAGCCCGCGTTCGAGATAGATGAACTTGTCGCAGATGGTTCGGATGCTTTCGAGTTCGTGCGAAACGACGACGACGGAAACGCCCAGCGTGTCGCGCAGTTCGAGCAGAAGTTCGTCGAGGGAACGGGATGTGACCGGGTCGAGTCCCGCGGACGGCTCGTCGCAAAAGAGAAGTTCCGGTTCAAAGGCGATTGCCCGGGCGAGTGCGGCGCGCTTTCTCATACCGCCGGAAAGTTCGGACGGAAACTTGTAGAAGGCGTTCAGCAGATGTACTTTTTCTAGGCGGTCCGCCGCGATTTCGTCTAGCGTCCTTTGGGAAAGGGTCGGGTAGCTGCGCCGCAGGGGAAGTTCGACGTTCTGGGCGACGGTCAGGCTCGTGAGGAGAGCTCCACCCTGGAAAAGAACGCCTGTACGCCGGCGGATAGAATCGGGAATCGGTTCGCGCATCGGGATTTCATGCCCGAAATACGAAATGGAGCCGGACTTGATGTGTTCAAGTTTCAGTACATTGTTCAGGAGCGTCGATTTGCCGGAACCCGATTCCCCGAGAATCAGGCGGATTTCGCGGGGGGCGACCGAAAAGGAAACGTTCCGGAGGATGGTCTTCCGACCGTATCCGGCGCGCAAATGCTTGACTTGGAGAACCGCTTCCATGGATGAGCCCGCTTAGTAATAGATGAAGGAGAATATCGCGTCGGCGATGATGATGCCCGAAATGGACGTGACGACGCAGGATGTCGTCGCTTTTCCGACCGCATCGGCTCCTCCGCGGACATTCATCCCTTTCTGGGCGGCGACGAGCGTGATTATCCAGGCGAAAACCAGGGACTTTATCATGCTTTTCGCAATCAGCAGGAGCGTGATGCCGTCCTTCAGCGAGAACCAGTAATTGATAGGGGAAACTTCGCAAAGCATGTCGGCGACGATGAGGCCCGCGAGGCATCCGAGGATGGACGCGCAGAAGGAGAGTAACGGCACGGCGATGCACATCGCCTTGAACTTCGGAAGGACCAGGTATTGGATAGGCTGGATTCCCATCGTGCGGAGAGCCTTGATCTCTTCGGCGACGGTCATGCTCGCAATTTCCGCCGTGATGGAACTTCCCGAGCGTCCGGCGAGGATTATTGACGTGAGGAGCGGCCCGATTTCCGCGAACATAAGGAAGCCGAGTCCCGACGAAAGGTACGAAGCCGCTCCGACGGCGTTCAGCATGCTTGCGCTCTGGACGGCTAATGTAAAAGCGATTAAGAAGACCAGAAGAAAGACGATGCCGCAGGCTTCGCTGCCGAGGCGAAGCAGCTGGAGAGCCGTGCCGCGGAAAGGAAGCCGTTGTTTGTCAAAAGGTTTGAAGACTGTCCAGTAGAGGCTTTCGGACAGCAGGTAGAAAAAAGTCTTGAGTCCGCTGAAGAGAAAGAACCCGTAATCGCCAAGTTTTTCTATTAGGCCCATCTTGTTTTCGGGTTCCTTGGCAGGGACGGTGTGGACCGTTATCTGTGAAATCTGCTTTTTCAGTTCGGGGGAAAAGCCGGCAAGGACGAGCTTTCTGTTCAATTCTCTTGCGCGGATTTCGAGCCCGGCGAGAAGCGATTCGCCGAGGAAGTCTAGACGGGCAAGCGACGAGCCGTCCAGACGCAGGTTCCCTTTCGAAAAAATCCGGGAACAGCTTTTCTGGATGCTTACGAGAGTTTCCGGGGAAATTTCCCGCGGAAGCTGCAGGGTTGTAAAATCCATATCCATTTTCCGTTAATTTAGAAAAGAAAATGTTCCGACTTGGAATATTCCCGAAAACTTTTGATGAAAGGTCTTGTTTCGAGGATGGAATCCGCCATGGAGCTTCCGTTTTTTTTTAACTTTTCGCCGATGAATTTTTCGCGTTTGTGGAAAAATGCCGTTTTGAGTGTCGCCCTTTTTGCCTGTGGCGCCTTTGCCGACATTTTCGACATGAATGGCCTTTACGGATTGAAATACGGTTCAAATCTTTCGATGACGCTTTCGGGGAACACGCCGATTGTCTGGGGACAGTGGCTTTTCCAGAATTTCAACACGGTTTCGTTTAACTGGATTGAACCGCTGCGGGAGCTTCCTTACGGGCGTCCGATCGAACCGTCCGCTGCTTTTTTGCGTTTCTCCGCCGATGTCGAGGTGACGCCTTTCTATGGCGGCTTCCGGCTGGGAATCGGCGGGAGACCTTTTGAAATCAATCCGCAAATCGAGGCGCGCTTTATCTACGAAAATTACACATATTTTAATTCCAACGTGGAAATGACGCTCGCAAGCAGCGGAAAGAACGGAAACATCGCGGATTCCTGGAATTCGGACTGGATTACGAAAAAAGTCTATACCGAGGAGGCTGCAGTCGATTTCATGCAGAATTTCGCGTTCTTTTTCGACCTGGAATACGGTTTTGGGAAGGGCGGAATCCTCGGGGTCGGAATGCACTATACGCTGGTGGACATCAGCACTTCGTACGAAGGCAAAAGCTACGATTTTCGCCGCAACGTACCGGTTTTTAGCCGCGACTTCATCATCGATCTAATCGCTTACGCCTATATTCCCATCTCGTCGCACTGGGCGATTTCCGGCTACCTGAACCAATACAATACGGGAAATTCCAAGTCGTCGAACGATTCGTATCTCAAGGAGCCGCTGAGTTTCACGATTGCCCTTCTCGGACCGTCCTTTAATTGGGAAAACAGGCAGAACAGGCTTACGCTTCTCGGCGGTTTCTGGAAACGCGAAAAGAAACGTTTTTACAAGGGGCGCGTGGCGCAGCAGTTCCTAGTCCATCTGCAATATCAGCGGAACTTTGATTTTGGAATCGGGCCAATTTCGGAAAATTGACGGAAAGTCCGCGGTGTCCTTGGAAACGTTCGGCGATATTTTCCGGGCCGTGCGAACCCAGAGCGATCCGTGTCCGCCTTTCCCGTAAAAGTCGACTATCGCAGGGAGAAAAAGTCCGTCGTATTCCTTCCAACTGTGGATATGGATAAAATTGTTTTCCGTAGAGTCTTCGCAGGGGAGATTTCCCCGGGCGAGGTTTTCGAGATGTTCCCAGGTGAGCGGGCTTTCCCCGATGAATTCCTGGAGATGGTGCCTTGCCATCTGGCGGCGGGCGTTTTCTTTGCGAAACTCCATGTAGCGGAAGTCCCGGGACGAAACGTAGCGGAAAGAATCCTTTCCCGAAAGGACGATGTCGAATGTGTCCGCGGAACCGGGGACGTGTCGCCAGGAAAGGCTAAAGTGGACGGGCAAAAATTCGCGGTTGGTGAAACGCCCTTCGACGGAAATCTGGGCGTCGGAATCGAACGTGCTGTCGGGGCTTGCCGGGCATTCCGCAAAAAGCGGCGCAAATAAAAATCCGAGAAGAATAGCCGCCTTGAAGTAATGTTTGGACATCTCCGGCATCCTAGGCGCTTTGAATTTCGGAGGATTTCTCGAGTCCGGGAAAGAACTGCGGATTGCCAAAGAGCTCTCTTCGGAGCCTGTCCATCGTCTTGGTGTGGGTGACCGCTTCGAGGCTTCCGGCCTTGACCGCTTCTTCGTAGAGGCGAATCTTGAATTCGACTTTTCCCATGATTCTTTGCAGCGTCGCAATTTCGTTTTGCACGGCCATCCGGCGTTTCCGGAAAAGGGCGAGCCTTTTGGAAAGGGTTCCATCGCCTTCGTTATACCATTTGATATACAGGCGGATTTCCTTGAGCGGCATCCCGGTCGCTTTGAGGCATTCGATCATCGAAAGCCAGTTGATGTCCTCGTCGCTGTAGCGGCGGATTCCCGATGCGTTTTTCTTCACAAAAGGCAGGAGCCCTTCCTTTTCGTAGTAGCGGAGCGTGTAGGCGGAAAGCCCCGTCTTTTCTGCAACCTGGCCGATGGAATAGAACATGGAAACCTCCTAGACTTCTTCGGTCTTTTCGAGAATGATGAGGGCGCGGTCCTGCGTCGAATTGGGTATCCGGTAAAAATGCTTTTCGACAAGCGAGAACCCGTAGTCTTCCGGGTGGAGCGTCGAAAGTTCTTCCTTGACGGCGGGGCCTTTCATGAAATAGGCGCGACCGCCGATTTGCAAGGATTTCTGGATGCGCGGAAGGGTGAGCTCGATGTGCTCGAATGCGCGGCTGATGACGCCCGTGACGGGAAAGTTCAGGCTGCGGCTGGTGACTTTGTGCCCGAAAACGTCGATGCCCTTGAGCCCGAGTTCCCGGATGACGAGGTTTAGGAACTGGATGCGGTTCGGGCGGGGTTCGCAGAGCGTGAGCCGGATTTCGGGATTGACGAGCTTCAGGGGAATTCCGGGAAATCCCGCGCCGCTTCCGACATCGATCATTCTGCGCGGCCATCTGGGAACATAGGCGTTGATGAGCGTGCAGTCCGCGTAATGGCGTTCCACGATGGTTTCGAACGCGTTCAGACGGGTCAGATCCTGGTCCTTGTTGTGTTCCCGCAAAAGCCTGTGATAGGCCCACAGCTGTTCGAGTGTGCCCGGCTCGAGATCTACGCCGTGATATTCCAGAAGCAGCTTCAATCCGGCGACGGAAGGGACTGCGCGCTTCCCGCCAAACAGGGGATAGTCGATATGGGTTGGACGTCTGTTGAATTTTGACTGCATGGTGATAAACATAGAAAATTCGCTGTTTTTTCTTCGCTTTGGGAGGAAAAGCGTCTAATAAGCGTGTTTGTTTGGAGAATCAGCCGTGGGCGTTTTGAACAGTTCATTTTTCCGATACGATAAGGCTTCTTTCCGGAATTTTTGCAAGAAGTCGCTTGGCGTTTGCCTGCTTGCTTTCGCGATGCTCGGCGCTGCGGAAAGGGAGGGTGTCTCGGTCGAGGATGCGTTCTGGGCGTATGACGACGGAATGGTCAGCTACGAGGAGCTCGAGGATCTCTTGCTGGCGATTGACGAAGGGCCTGCGGAGGCGTGCACTCTGTGGGAAACCTACGGCGGGGATTCTTGCCGGAAAAGTTTCGGCGAGAAATTGCGAAATTTGAACGTCCGGGGAAATTTCGGATATTCCGTTTCGATCGATTCCGTGGGAGGCATTCGACGGGAACGGTTGCGCTTTTCTTTGGGCCTGCATCGCTTTGACGGCGAAGTCCGCCTTGCATCCGAAAACAGGGTGAATCCTCGGATGGAACGTTTCCGCATCGTGTATAGGGACCGGAAGTCGTTTAGCGTCTTGGGAAATATCTTGGCTTCGGATATAGGCTCCGCAATCTCTCTTGAAAAGACGTCGGGAACGCTTGCCGTTTTTGGCGTGAAAAGCTTTTCTCTCGGCAGTATGCTCTTGACGGATTCTTCGTTTGGGGGATTTGTTTCGTTCGGGGAAGGGACGTTCCGGTTCGCGGGATTTGGAGCCTTTGCGCCCGATGGTTTCCGGGATGCCTTTTTGAAATTTCGCAGCGAGGCTTCGGATGTCCAACTTTCCTATTCGAGAGGCTGGAAAACTCCGCTTCTCTATGTCTCGGCGCGTTCTGCCCAAAGCCGCCGGTGGAATGCCCGCTTCCAGAGCTATTTTCAAAGAAACCGCCAATTTTCGGGAATTTTCCATGTCCCGAAATCCGTTGAAAAAAATCGGGCTGCGGGAAATGCATCGGTAAAATACCGGGTTTCCGACTGGACGCTTGGACTTGGCGGAAAATATCTCGTCCCGCAGGAATCCTCAGTCGCAAAATCCGAACTGGAAGCGAATGCCGGAAAAACCGGCCCGGATGCAAAAATCGCTATCGGCTCCCGTTTGAAATTTCTGGAGGATTCGCTTGAAACGACGCATCTTGTGCGCAGCGGAATACGCCTCTTTGAAGCGGAAAGCCTTTTCGGCGAATGGAAATGGACTGGGCGTTTTCCGGCGGCAAAGAGCCTGTATGAAATCCGGTCGGGAGTCTCTCTCTTTGTTGATTCTCCTGCCACCGTTTCTGCTGTCCTTATCTGGCGTGGACCGCAAAGAAAGCCTCTTGTTTTTCGCGAAACGACGCAAATGTTCTTTTCGAAGTTCCTTTCGGGAAAAGGCTCGGTCGAACTTCGCGGAGACAGCTTTCGAAAGCTGGTTCTATGGCGATTCGGGTTTGAAATGAAAGGGAAATGGTAATCGTCAAAAATCCGGATCGATAGTCGTGTCGATGCGGTAGCCGTTCTTGTCGAACGAGACGCGGATCGTTCCCTTCTGCGACGTATTCAGCAGCGGAATTTTCAGGCTGTCGAGCCTTTCCGTCACCTGTTTGTGCGGATGGCGAAACTTGTTCCTGCGCCCGTTTGACGCGATGGCGACTTGGGGACTGACCGCTTCGAGAAATTCCCTGGAGCTCGAAGTCTTCGAACCGTGATGTCCCAGCTTGAGAATATCCGTTTTGAGCGGAATGTCCGTCGAAAGAATTTTTCGTTCGCCTTCTTTTGTGAGGTCTCCGGTGAGTAAGATGGAGCCTCCGATGCCTTCTAGGCGGAGCGTGACGCTTTCCGAGTTGGTTTCTCCGCAGCGAAAAGGTGCCGGGTGCAGGACGCGCATTTCCCAGCTAGATGCCCGGTGCGGACCTTGGCGGGTCGTTTCGCGGAAAAGCATCCCGCGGCGAAGATCCTGGATGGCGACTTTCTTTTCCATTGCGGTGGAAAGGACGCTTTGCCATTCCTTTTTTTCGGTGATGCGGGCGCATTCCTGGATCCAGAGCGTTTCGACGGGAAATTCCCGCAGGAGAACCTCGGCTCCGCTGAAATGGTCCAGGTCCGGGTGCGTGATGATCAGACCTTTTAATTTCCAGATTCCGGATTCCTGCAAAAACGGGATGATCTTGTCGCTTGCGACATTTCTTTTTCCCGAGTTCACCCCGGCATCGACGAGAAAAGCTTCTCCGCGCGGGCTTTTGACAAAAATGCAATCGCCCTGTCCGATGTCCAGAACGGAAACTTCCCAGCGAACGTCCCATTTTCGGACCGACTCATCCCATATAAAGTAACCGCCGAAGACTATCAGGATTCCAAGCGAGACTCTTCGGGCCCAGATGTTCTTTCGAAAAGCCCCGACCGTAAAAATCCCGAATCCGGCGAGGATTAAAACCCACACGGGAAAAGGCCCCACGGTGACGGAAGCTATCGTGACCGCGGAGATCTTCCCGACGAGAAAGGCGGAAATCCGGAACAGAAAGCCCGCAGCCTTGCAGAATGTCGAAGCGATGAAAGGAACGGGCAGAAGCAGGGCGAAAATTCCGGCCTGCATCCCGAGACTTACCAGAGGAACGACGCAGATGTTTCCCAGGATGGAAATCGGGGAAAGCGAGTGGAACGACCAGACGAGAAACGGTGCGGTCGAAACGGTGGCGACGACCGTAATCCAGACGGCGCTGAAAATCCCGTTCTCCAGAAATTTCCAGAGACGGCTTTTTCTCAAAAATTCCCGCTTGGCAGTAAACGGCGAACGCTTTCCGAATGCGATGATGCCCGCCGTAGCGGATGCGGAAAGTTGGAAGCCGACGTTCCAGAGAATATTCGGATCGAAAATCGTCAAAATAAACAGGGCAACGCCCAGCGAGTTGAGACTGTCCGCCTTGCGTTCCAAAAGAAGCCCGATCTGCACGACGGAAAACATGAACACGGCGCGATAGACGGCGGGGGAGCCTCCTGTGACAGGCGCATAGACGAGCATGAGAAAAATGGACAGCGCGCTTGCGGCAGAATGCGGCATACGGGTCGCTTTCAGAAGGAGAAGGAGAATCCCCGAAAGCAGGACGATGTGGAAACCGCTGATGGCTAAAACGTGGACGATTCCCGCCCGGCGAAATCCGTTTTGTAAGGTATCGGGAATGCTCGAACGATCTCCGGCCAAAAGCCCTATCAAGAGCCCCGCTTCCGCTGGGGAAAGATACCTGGAAAAATATCCTTTTAGGAATTTTCGGACGCTTGAAAAAGCCTCTTCAAAAGTCCATCGGTGCGAAATAACTTGAAACGATTCGAGCCTTCCGAATCCGGCAAGGCCCTGGCTTTTCAGCCATTTCGGCGAATCGAAACTTCCGGGGACTGTCGGCGGTTCAACGGGGAACCATTTGGCCGTGTAAGCGATGGAATCTCCGGAAACCGGATAAGGCGGAGTCTTTTTAGAAAGCCGTACCTTGCCTTCGGCGCCTTTCACAATTGCGGCGACACCTTCGGGCCTGTCTAGGACGGATTCCACAAAACCGGAACTTTTGTCGGGAAGTTCGGCTACGGATTCTTCTTCGCTTTGCAGGGAAACGGCAAGCAGAAGTCGGATGCCGATGCCAAGAAGCAGGGCTAACGAAACTCTTCGCGGAAACTTGGGAAACGCTTCGAGCGAGACGATTAAAAGCGGAATGAACGCTATTCCGTAGAGCGGATACTTTGCAGAACAGATGTAGAGGACCGAGCAAAAGAATGCGGCGAGAGCCGGGCGTTCGGCGAGAGGCGCAAAAAACTTCTTCAGTTCATTGAAAGTCATTTCGTTCTCCTGTAAATTGATTAAATTGCTTTTGTTAGGGATAAACGCTCCGATGATTCGAAAAAGGAAATCTTTCGTCTTTTTTGCCTGTTTTTGTCTGGCCGTTCTGCTTGCGCTAGGCGGTTGCGGGGTCTTTTCCGATTCCGCTTCTTCGGGGGATGATTCTTCGCTTTTGCCGCTCGATGTTTCGTTTGTGCTATATGCGAACGATTTGGCGAAGAACGATTCGGCGGCTGCGCATTTAAGTTCCGGTGTTTTGATGCCCGTCCAGCCGGGCGCCTCCTACACGCTTTCTTTCGATGCCGATTCTTCCCGGAAACCTCCGCGGTTGCATCTGTTTCGGCTGGTCATGCGCTCGGATTCCCTCTATATCGGGAGCAGGGTCCGCAACGTCAAGCCTCTCGATTCGCTAGGTCGCTGGATCTACCGCTTTGATTGCCGTGAGAGCGAACAGACTTACTGGGCGCCGATTCTCGTCGATGGCGATTCTTATTATTCCGGTCCGGTGAAAAATCTCTTCTTGGACGGGGAAGGAAATTACGGCTCGCATTTTAGCTTGAACCTGATTCTCGCCGGTTCCTATGGCGGAACATCGGATTCCGTTTCCCTGGATTCCCTTTCGACGCTCTTTCTCCGCAGTTTCCGCGAAGCGTTTGCCGCGGGCGGTATATCGATTGACACGATCTATCTTCACCGGGCTTCCGAGCGATCCGATCTCTCGACGCGATATTTTGACGACATCCCATGGCTTGCCGGAAAATCCTCTTCGGATTATTTCCTTTCGGAACTTGGCGGCTGGCCGGATTCACCCGGGGAACCGGACGTCTATCATGCGCTGGATTTGGTCCTGGTCCATCGGATTGAAATGCCCGGGGTCCTGGGATATTCGGTCCTGTTCGGCGGAAACCTTGGCGCGGGCCTCGGAAGCACAGTAGTCATCGGGACGCATTACTATGTGAACGCCTTTGCCGAATATTCGCAAAATTCGCAGGAAATCGTCGAAACCGCAATCCACGAAACGGCGCATTTTTTCGGGTTGCGTCATACGACATCGACAACTTCCGACTTGGAAAATTCGGGCGACGCGTCCAACGTGGAAGACGGAATCCCGGACACGCCTTATTGCGGGTCGGTCATTCGCGCAAAAACTCTTCCCCGGCTTTTCTCCGTTCCCTTGGAATCCCAGTCTCGCCAGGTACTTTTCAAGTCTGCGGCATCCCAATGTCCCGACGCAAACAATCCGATGTTTCCGACGGTGAATGCGCTCGGTATGGAACCGTTTACGGAAGGTCAGCTCGCGCTTTTCCGGAAAAATCTCCAGCTCTATCCCCATTGATTCTATGGCAAATCCTCTCCAGTTTTCAGAAAATGCGGTTCTCTTGGCGTTTGTCCTCCAACCGGGTCCGGAATGGAATGCGGAAATTTTGAACGCTCTCTGCAATGTCTGGGGCAAGATCCGCCACCAGGGAAAGCTTTTCCCTTTTGACAAAACGGAATATTATACGCCTGAAATGGGAAAGGGGCTTTTTCGGGGTGTCGTTTCGTTTGAAAGAACCGTTGCTCCACAAGAAATCGGAGAGGAAAAGAAACGCTCGAACGCTCTTGAACAAGAGCTTTCCCCACAGGCAAGCGGACGTTATGTGAACATCGACATCGGGTATATGGATTTAGACAAGGTCGTCTTGCCTTCCTACAAACGCGGACCGTTCAAACTCTATGCGGGGGACGGTCTTTGGCTCGATATGATCCTGCATTATGCAAAGGGGCGCTTTTTGCCGACAGCGTGGGCTTTTGACGATTTCAAGCGGAATCCTTACGAACACGATTTGCTGCTTATCCGGGAAAAGTTTAAAAAATCGATGCGTGCGGGTTAGCCGAGGATTTTCAGAGTTTAAAAAATCGGTTGCTCTGCTAGGCGGGAACGGTTCGCTTTGCAACCAAAAACTCGTTGAATTTTTTTTTGAAAATCTCCCTGTTTTTCTATCGTTGTAAACAAAATTAAACAAAGGCTCTTTTTTCACGAGGAATCGCCATGAAAAAGCAAGTCATCGTTTCCCTGTCGGCTGTTGCAGTTGGCGTCATTCTTTCCGCCTGCGGTGACGACGTTACGAAAGTCACGAACGAAGTTTTCGGCATGGAAGTTGTCGCCTCTGCGGATTCGCTCGGCAAGTGTGAATCGTCAAATGTCGGCAAGACGGTTTTCGCGTCGGATGAAAATGTTGCATATATCTGTGCGGATTCGGGCTGGGTTCCGCTGTCCCAAAAGGCTTCCGGCGGAAAGTCTTGCACGGCGGAAAAGCTCTCCGATGGTTCGGGCTATAAAATCATCTGTGGCGGGGACTCGGTCGGGGTTGTCAAGAATGGTTCGAACGGAGAGAACGGTTCGGACGGCAAGAATGGCGAATCCGGCGAGAACGGCACTTCGTGCGTTGTGGAAAATCTTTCCGATGGTTCGGGTTACAAGGTCGTGTGCAATGGGGATTCGGTCGGCGTCATCACGAACGGTTCGAATGGAGAGGACGGTGCGGACGGGAGCGGCTGCTCGCTTGCGGACAACGGCGACGGAACCGTTACGCATGTCTGCGGCGAGGACACGATAACTTTGTACAAGGCATTTTGCGGAAACAAAGCCTACGACCCGGAAAAAGCCTTCTGTTACGAAAACGCTCTCTATTCTTGTGGCGGAAAGGCTTACGATCCGGCAAAGAAGTTCTGTGCGGAAAACTCCACCTATGACTTTTGCGGTGCAAATACTTATGACCCTTCGACAGAATTTTGCGATTTTCGTGATGCGACCGTTTACGGCTACGTCAAAATCGGAGAGCAGATTTGGATGGCGGAGAACCTGAATTATGCCTACACAAAGGAAACGGCGAACCTGGATTCTTTGAGCTTCTGTTACGACAATTCTGCGGATTCCTGCGAAAAGTACGGCCGACTTTACACGTGGTCTGCGGCGATGGATTCGGCAGCCGTCTTCAGCGAAAACGGAAAGGACTGCGGTTATGGGACAACGTGCTCCGCAACAGGAAATGTCCGCGGTGTGTGCCCGGATGGCTGGCACCTGCCTAGCAACGAGGAATGGAATATTCTCAAGAGCTTCGTAGCTGGCAACACGACTGGCGGCGTCGGCTATGCGCTGAAATCCACAAGCGGCTGGAATGATGATGGCAACGGCTCGGACGCGTTCGGCTTCGGGGCTCTCCCGGCGGGCCGCCGCTACGGTGACGGGGTGTTCTACTACGTTTTCAAGTATGCGCAATTCTGGAGCTCTACGGAGCTCGACGCAAACTCCGCTTACTACCGAGAGCTGTGCTACAGCGACGCGTACTTGATCATGCTCGACCACTTCAAGAACCTCGCGTTTTCGGTCCGCTGCGTCAAGGACTAATCAGAGCTTAGATCTGAGAGTGAAATGATATCGGACGTGGATTCTATCGAGGTCTTCGACCTCTCCAGAATGACGTTGGAGGCGAACGCTCTGCGGTCATCCTGGAGGGTGCATCGCGACCGATAGGACCCGGTCAGAGCTTAGAACTGAGATTCGCAGACGTCTAGGTTCTGAATCTCGGAATTTAAATGTCCTCGGTTCTAAGCTTAGACAAAGCGTGGCTGATTCTACCGCTCCGCTCCAGAATGACAGGGTGGTTGCAAGGAAGGGGGACCTTGGCCTTTCGCAACTCGGAAAGGTCCCCCTACCTTGCCCCTCGCCGGGAAGGCGCACATCCGCTGTCAGGCGGAAAAAGGGTCGCTTCGCGACAAAAAGCCTAGACGTCCGTGGATTACTCCCTCATCCCTCATCCCTACTCCCAAGGAGCTTAAATGTCCACTGTTCTAAGCTCTATCAACTAAGCTCTGAACTAAGCACAAAATGCTGAAAGATCCGCTTGGCGAATCGGATCATATACCGTCTTCTATCAAAACCTTCTTGATTTCCAGGATATAGAGCGTGTGGAAATCATTGTCCGCGTAGTTTTCCGAAATCAGGCTCTTGTCGATAAAGCTTTCGGGAGTATAGGTCTTCGCGAAAAGTTTCTTGCAAACGAGCACCATTCTGGATTCTTCGAAATACGGAACGCTTCCCGCATGCGCAACATGAAATCCTGTATGGGCTATTTTGTCTTCGTTCCTTCCGCTGGCCTTTCCGGAATAGGCGAGTTCTTTTCGGTATTTTTTGTCGAAAAAGCAGAGCGAAAGCGCATCCGAAGAATCGATCAGCGTTTTCGTAAAACGTTGCGGTCGCACGACGATATAGGCGACAGGCTTATTCCACATCACACCGAGACCGCCCCAGGAAGCGGTCATCATGCTTGTCTTCCGGGCATTTTCCGCCGTGATGAGCATCCAGTCGTCGCCGATAAGTTTGAACGGGTTGTCCGTGATTTCTTTTGGCGAAATTTCGCGAAAGTTTGCCATGGGATTCTCCTAGGAAAGATGTTCTGCCAAGATTTTGAGCCCGATTGCGATAAGGACGATTCCTCCCAAAATCTCCGCTCCTTTGGATGAAATTTGCTTACCGACCGATTTTCCGAGGTTCGCGCCGATTTCCGTCGCCAAGAGGGCTACCGCACCGATGACAAGGGATGTCCAGACGATTTCGTGCCCGACAAGTCCAAAGGAAAGCCCGATGGCCAGAGCGTCGAGGCTTGTCGCGAGAGCGAGAACGGCAAGTGTTTTCAGGCCGAGCTTCTTGGCGAACGTTCGGGATTCTCCGCCTTTGGCCGCTTCACGAATCATGCGGATTCCGATAAAGCAGAGCAGGGCGAAAGCAATCCAGTGATCGACGGCTCCGATATAGGGGGCGAGAAAAGATCCGCAAAAGAAACCGGCGAGCGTCATTCCCGTCTGGAAAATACCGAAAAACATCCCCATCTTGAAAATATCTTTCTGGGAAGTTTCCCGGCGGCAAAGTCCCGCCGAAACGGAGACGGCGAAGCAGTCAATCGCAAGAGCGCAAGCGACCAGAAAAACGCCGATAAAATTCATAAGTTGCGAAATCCGTGAAAAAGAGTTAATTTGAAAACCGACAGTCACAATATAGAAAACAGGCGGCCCATGAAACGTTACCGAACAATTCTTCTGACAGGCGCAAGCTCCGGAATCGGCAAGGAACTCGCGTATGCGCTCGCTCCCCAGGCGGAGCGGATTGTTCTTGTCGCCCGGAGAACCGAAAAAATTGAAGAAATCGCAAGGGATCTTTCCGTCCGGTTTGGCGTTACCGCGTTTGCTCTCTCGGCAGATCTTTCCATTTCCGGCGAAGCCTCCCGGGTTTTTGAGAAGACCGTCGAACTTGCCGGAGAAGCTCCCGACCTTCTCGTAAACGATGCCGGTGTGGGCTTTCAGGGAATGGCTTCCGAAATTCCTGTCGATGCGGAGTGCAAGATGCTCCGGATAAATGTCGAAAGCCTGATGGTCCTTTCGAAACTCGCCCTCCAGGCGATGCAGAAGAAAAGGCGCGGAGTCATCCTGAACGTTTCGAGCATGGCGGGATTCCAGCCCGGGCCTTATATGGCCGCTTACTATGCGACGAAAGCGTTTGTACTGTCTTATAGCGAAGCCTTGGCAGAAGAAGTTCGGAGTCATCATGTGCGGGTTCTCGCGCTCTGTCCCGGATTTGTCGATACGGACTTTCATCTTCATGCGGGTTCCCGAAAAGGATTCTTCCGTTGCCTTTTCCGCACGTCTGCGCGGTCGGTCGCCTGGGAAGCGGTCCGCGCCATCCTCGAAGGAAAGTCCGGAATTGTAGTTCCGGGGCATTTCAACAAGTGCCTTTTGTTTGCCGAACGATTTCTTTCCCGCCGCCTGGTCGTAAAGGCGATGGCCCGTATTTTGCACAGAGAAAAATAAATGACGAACCGCTTCAAAATAGCGCTTCTGTGTGGTGGGCTTGTAACTGTGCTTTTTGCCGCGGACGCGTTTCGAATGCCGGAACTCACCGCCGAAGCCCGAGCCTCTGCCGCGGAACTCTACGACCGCGAATGTTACGCTTGCCACCGCTGGAACAGAAATTTTGCCGGCCCCGACATGAAAGGGAATGTCCTCCGCTACGAGGGGCGCCCGAAGGCCCTCTTTGAGTATCTCAAGGACCCGCAGCCCATCCATCCCGACAAGTATCTTCCGATGGAAATCGGAAAGCTTTCCGACGAAGAGGCTTCCCTGATGGTCGCCTGGCTTTTTTCGCTTGTTTCCGACAGCACCGCGGCGGATCGCCCCCGTTAAATCAAATCATCCTCCGAGGACGCATTTTGTCTCCCAAAGACGCAAATTTGTCGATTTTTTTCATTTTTAACAAAAATTTTCCGTTTTTTGAAAAATTTTTCTTGTATATTACAAATGGCGCTGAAAAAAGTGCCTTGAAATTCGGAGATTTTATGGCTGAAGATTTACAGAACCTGATTGAACGCATCCAGAAAGAAGCGGTGAACAAGGCCGATGCCCAGTCGTCTGAAATTATTGCAAAGGCGAAGGATGAAGCTTCCCGCATTCTAGAAAACGCCAAGGCGGAAGCCTCCGCCATAATCGAAAAGGCGGACAAGGATTCCGTGGCCTATACGGAGCGCAGCGAACGCGCAATTCAGCAGGCGGCCCGCGATGTCTTGATCTCTGTCGGACGTCGCATCGAAAAGATGATAAGCGAAATTCTCTCCCGTGAAGTGGAGAAAAATCTTTCGGAAAATACCATCAAGGAAATGCTTCTCGTCCTTGCCAAGAATTATTCGACGGATACGGAACTCGTTTTCTCCGATGCGGACAGGGCGAAGCTTTCGTCCTTTGCCGTCGGGGAATTTGCCAAGGCTCTCGGAAAAGGCGTTACCGTGGAAAGCGATTCGGGAATCAAGTTCGGTTTTCGCGTAAAAGTAGAGAACGGCAAGGTCTCCCACGAGTTCACTTCCGAGGAAATAGCATCGTCGCTCTCTTCCGTCGTTCGCCCGGAACTAGCCAAAATCATTTCGGAAGCCGCCCAGGGAAAATAGCGGATGAATAACGCTGTCTATATTTCCGCATCCCTCCCTTTCCTGCGCTTTGGAGATACTCCGCCGTTCTCCGTATCGGAGCTTCGAAGTCGCTGTGAAAATGTCTTGAGCGAAGAGGAACTTGCCACGTTTGACGCTCTTTTGAATGGAGAGCCTTGTGACGAGCCGTTTGTTGTTGCTTACCGGGACCATGAAATCCAGCTGAAGAATATCCTGGGGCACGCTCGCGCCGCTTCCTGGGGACAGGATGTGCGTTTTACGGAGCGTCCGTTCCGCGGCTACGATGTTACGTTTGCCAAAATGGTGACGGATGCCTATGCCAAGACGAATCCGCTTGAACGCGAAGAAGATTTGGACAAAGCCCGTTTCTGGCTTGTCGAACAGCTTGCTCCCGAGGAAGGGAGCTTGGAAAATCTCTATGCGTTTGCCATCAAGCTCAAAATTTGTGAACGCTGGGCGCGGATTTCGTCCGAGGCGGGAAATGCCGCGGTTCTTAAAGTGATTAATGATAACGATCCTGCGGCAAAGCAGGAATGACCGGAGGTCTCTTTTCAAATGGCTAGTATCGGTAAAATTGTCGGTGTGAACGGAAACTTGATCCGTGTCGCATTTGATGGCGCTGTCGCGCAAAACGAAGTCGGTTTTGCAAGGCTTTCGTCTGGCGTGGAACTGAAATGCGAAGTCATCCGTATTCGCGGAGACTATGCGGAACTCCAGGTCTTTGAGGACACTTCGGGACTTAAAGCCGGCGACGAGGTCCATTTTACGGGAGAACTCCTTTCGGTGGAGCTCGGACCGGGACTTTTGACCCAGGTGTTCGACGGTTTGCAGAATCCGCTTCCCAACCTGGCGGAAGAATGTGGCTTTTTCCTGCAACGCGGCAAGTATCTGCCGGCGCTTCCTCGCGACATCAAGTGGGCGTTTTCTCCGGTAGCGAAAGTCGGAGACAAGCTCTCTGGCGGCGATACTCTCGGAACGGTTCCCGAAGGCATCTTCAAGCACCGCATCATGGTGCCGTTCAAGATTCGCTCCCAGGTAACCGTGGAATCGATCGTTCCTGCCGGCGAGCATGTGGTTGAAGACGTCATTGCAACTCTGAAGGATGAAAACGGCAAGACTTTCGATGTCAAGATGTACCAGACGTGGCCGGTCAAGATTCCTATCAAGAACTATGTAGAACGCCTTCGTCCTTCAAAACCGCTTTCGATGCAGCAGCGCATTATCGATACGTTCTTCCCGGTGATGCAGGGCGGAACATTCTGTACGCCGGGACCGTTCGGGGCGGGAAAAACCGTTCTGCAGCAGTTGATGAGCCGTTACGCGGATGTCGATATCGTGATTCTTGCCGCTTGCGGTGAACGTGCCGGTGAAGTGGTGGAAACCCTTCGGGAATTTCCCGAACTTACCGATCCGCGCACGGGCAAGAGCCTGATGGAGCGCACGCTTATCATCTGCAACACGTCCTCGATGCCGGTTGCCGCAAGAGAAGCCTCGGTCTATACAGGCGTGACGATTGCAGAGTATTACCGCCAGATGGGATTGAACGTCCTTTTGCTTGCGGACTCGACTTCCCGTTGGGCACAGGCTCTTCGTGAAATGAGCGGTCGCTTGGAAGAAATTCCGGGTGAAGAAGCTTTCCCGGCCTACCTCGAATCGACCATCGCCTCTTTCTATGAACGCGGCGGCGTGGTCAGGCTGCGTGACGGTTCTTCGGGATCCGTGACGATTGGCGGTTCTGTTTCGCCTGCAGGCGGAAACTTTGAAGAACCGGTGACCCAGGCAACGCTGAAAGTTGTCGGGGCTTTCCTCGGGCTTTCCCGTGAACGTTCCGATCAGCGGCGTTTCCCGGCGATTCATCCGTTGGAATCCTGGTCTAAATATGAAGGCGTCATCGATTCCAAAAAAGTTGCCGAGGCGCGGCAGATTCTCGTTTCCGGTAACGATGTAAACCAGATGATGAAGGTCGTAGGCGAAGAAGGAACTTCGATGGATGACTTTGTCGTCTATCTCAAATCCGAATACCTGGATTCCGTCTATCTGCAGCAGGACGCTTACAATGAAATCGATGCGGCTTGTTCTGCGGAACGCCAGAAGTATGTCTTCGACCGCATTTACAAGATTCTTCAAACTTCTTTCGGGTTTAGCGATAAGGATTCCGCTCGCGGCTTCTTCCTGAAATTGACGCAGGCGACAAAGGACTGGAACCGGGTCGCTTTTGATTCCGACGAATTCAAGAATCTCGAAAGTCAGATTTTTAACTCCGTGAAGGAGGTTGCCAAGAATGTCTAAGGTTTATCACCGTATCGAAAGCATCGCGGGTAGCGTCATCACGATTAAGGCCGATGGCGTTGCCAACCAGGAACTTGCGCGTGTCACGAGTGCGCAGGGCGAGTCCCTTGCCCGTGTGATTCGGATAGACGGAGAAAAGGTCGATTTGCAGGTCTTTGCCGGCGCTCGCGGCATTTCGACGGATTCCCAGGTCCGTTTCTTTGGGCATCCGATGGAAGTTCCTTTTAGCGAAGCTCTTCTCGGTCGTGTTTTCGACGGTGCCGGAAACCCGCGTGACAACGGACCGGTCATCGAGGAAAATCCCGTGCCTATCGGAGGTCCTTCGGTAAACCCGGCGAAGCGCATCATCCCGAAAAAGATGGTCCGCACCGGCATCCCGATGATTGACGTTTTCAATACGCTTGTCGTTTCCCAAAAGCTTCCGATCTTTTCCGTTGCCGGCGAACCTTACAACCAGCTGCTTGCCCGTATCGCGCTCCAGGCCGAGGTCGATGTTATCGTACTAGGCGGAATGGGACTGAAATATGACGACTATCTCTATCTGCGGGATTACCTCGACAAGAATGGAGCTCTTTCCCGCACGGTGATGTATGTCCATACCGCATCCGATCCGATTGTGGAATGTCTGCTGGTTCCTGACGAAGCCTTGGCTGTTGCCGAACAGTTTGCAACCCGCGGCAAGAATGTTTTGGTCCTTTTGACCGATATGACGAACTTTGCCGATGCCCTGAAGGAAATTTCCATTACGATGGAGCAGATCCCGTCGAATCGTGGCTATCCGGGAGACTTGTATTCCCAGCTCGCAAGCCGCTACGAAAAAGCTGTCGATTTTGAAGGTTCCGGTTCGATAACGATTCTCGCCGTAACAACGATGCCCGGTGACGATGTGACGCACCCGGTTCCTGATAACACCGGCTACATCACGGAAGGTCAGTTCTACCTGAAGCACGGGAGAATCGAACCGTTCGGCTCCCTTTCCCGTTTGAAGCAGCAGGTAAACGGTAAGACGCGCAGCGACCATCGTACCATCATGAATACGATGATCCAGCTTTATGCGAGTTACAAGGAAACGCTCGAAAAGCAGTCGATGGGTTTCCGGATGAGCAACTGGGACAACAAACTCTTGAAATATGGCGAACGCTTTGAAAAGGAAATGATGGACTTGTCTGTGAACATTCCCCTGGAAAAAGCGCTCGATCTTGGGTGGGAAATCCTTGCCGATTGCTTTACGCCTGAAGAAACCGGTATTCCTTCAAAGATGGTAAACGAGTACTGGCCGAAGAAGAAGGGGTGATATGGCGAAGGTCAAACTCACAAAAAACGCATTGAAGGCTGAGCGCGATGCACTGAAACGGTATGAGCGCTATCTGCCGACGCTATTGCTGAAAAAGCAACAGCTCCAGGTGGAAATGCGTTCCTTGCAGGCCAGGGTAATGGCAAAGCGCGAAGAAGAGGATTCGCTTCGCAAGTCCATTTCGGGATGGATTGGACTTTATGCGGAACCCGTCGATTGGAAAAAGTATATTTCAGTCAAGGAAGTCCGGGAAGGCGAGGGCAATATTGCCGGTGTGGAAATCCCGCTTTTTGACGGTGTCGATTTCAACGTGACGATCCCCGACTTCTTTACGACGGACGCCTGGCTTGACGAAGGTATCCGGTCCTTGCAAGGGCTGATTTCCCTTCGTTTGGAAAGGCGCGTCTTGGAAAAACAATATGAACTTTTGTCGGACGAGTTACGCTCCACGAGCCAAAGGGTCAACCTCTTCGAAAAGGTGAAGATTCCCGAGGCGAAGGAGAACATCCGCACAATCAACATTTTCCTTTCCGACCAGCAGATTTCGGGCGTTGCTCGCTCCAAGCTTGCCAAGGGAAAGGCGAATGCAAGGCTTCTCGCCGAAGAAGGAGTTGCCGCATGATTACTCCGATGAAAAAGGTGACGATTCTCTGTCTGGATTCCGATCGGCAAAAGTCGCTCGAAAAGCTCCGCGATATGGGCATTTTGCACGTGATTCCGCTAAAAAATCCGACGGGAAGCGGGTTGAACGTTGCCAAAAACGATATGCTTCGTGTACAGAAGGCTCTAGAAGCGATTCCGGAGGCGAAGAAAGAAAAAGAATCCCAGGCTTCTGTTTCGGGAGAACGCGTTGTCGCGGAAGTACAAGAACTTCTCGAAAAGCGCAAGAATGCGGAAGATCGCCTTTCCGATGCGGAAACAGCGATTTCCCGGTATGGCGTCTTTGGCAATATCGATCCGGAAAGCATTCGCGGGCTAGAATCGCACGGAATTTTCGTGAGGCTTTACATCACGGCGCACGGGGTTCCGCTCGATGTCGATGGCGAGGCGACGGTTTGTCCGTTTGCGGAAAATTCGGAAGGCATGTGCTACGCTGTCTTGAATTTCGGAACCGAGCCTGCCAAGGTAAAGGCGGCGGCGACACCTCTTGCTCTTCCTGGACATTCCCTTGAATTTTATCGTAGGGAAAAGTCCGAAGCGAAAGCCGACTTGGATGCGGTGGAGGCCCGCTTTGCGGAACTTTCCCGTGAAAAGGGGAAGGTCAAGGAACGTCTTCTCGAAGCGACCGATGCCTATACTTTCGAGGAAACTTCGGCGGGGATGCTCTCTTCGAAACTTTTGTCGGCGATTCAGGGCTTTTGCCCGGCGTCCCGCGTTTCGGAACTATCCAATGCCGCCAAGTCGGAAGGGTGGGGACTTCGCGTTGAAGAGCCTACGGAAGAGGACAATGTTCCGACGCTGCTTTCGTATAGCAAACTTTCGCGCCCGATGCAATTCCTCTACGATATCATCGGCATAGCCCCCGGCTATCACGAAGTCGATGTTTCGAGCGTCTTCTTGGCGTTTTTCAGCATCTTCTTCGCCATGATTGTCGGTGATACGGCTTACGGTCTTCTGTTCCTCGCGATTACGCTTTTCATGCGCAGAAAGATGCCAAAGGCCAATCCTTCCGGATTCCATTTCATGTATCTGATGAGCGGAATGACGATTTTCTGGGGAATTCTCAATGCGAGTTTTCTCGGGCTTTCGCCGGAGATTGCGCATTGGAGTTTCTACCTGGACTTGACCAATTACGACTTCTTGCCTGAGCCTATCCGGAATGCAATGCTGTGGATTCGCACATCCGCTCCGGCGGATCCGGCGAAGTTTGCCGCTTACCGCGAATGGGTTTCCGGGCTTCCGCTGTTCCCGCAGTCATTTGTCCCTGTTGAAGAGGGCGAGTCCCAGATGCAGCATATCCAGTTCTTCTGTTTCTGCATCGCTGTCGTGCATCTTTCGATTGCCCATGTGTGGAATATCATCGTTCGCCTGAAACGCAAGGATTCTACGTTTATGGCGCAGGTCGGTTGGCTGCTCTGCTGCTGGTGCATGTTCCTGCTTGCGGACTATATGGTCCTCGGAATGGAAATGCCCGGATTTGTGCTTCCCATGTTTATCACGGCCGCGGTGTTGCTCGTTCTGTTCTCGGTGCCTCCTAGCCGCTTAAAGCAGGATTGGATTTCGATTCCGATGCTCGTGCTGAATGTGGTAAACAGCTTTACCGATGTCATCAGCTACATCCGTCTGTTCGCAGTCGGAATGAGCGGTGCGGCGATTGCGGATGCTTTTAATAAAATGCTTTCTCCGATGTTCGGCTCGGTGGCAGGAATTGCCGGTGCCGCCGTGATTCTCCTGTTCGTTCACGGATTGAACATTGCGCTTGCCGTCATGGGCGTTGCGGTTCATGCGGTGCGTCTTAATACGCTTGAATTTTCCAATGGCTTGGATTTGCAGTGGAGCGGTTACGCTTTCGCACCCTTCTCCAAGAGCAAAAATTAAACCAAGGGATACTTCCCGTTACCATAAGAGGATAACAAAATGGATCAACAAACAATAGTGACTCTCGCGAAGATGGGTGCTGCCGCCGCTCTGGGCTTAGGCGCTATGGGTTCCGCCCTTGGTTGCGGAACGGCTGGCATGGCGGCGATTTCCGTGTGGAAAAAAGCCTATGCGCAAGGAAAGAGCGCTCTCTTTACTTTGCTCGTTTTTGTGGGCGCTCCGATTTCCCAGACGATTTACGGTATGCTTCTCATGAATTTCATTTTGTCGAAGGCTGCCGAGTCCGGTTTTACGAACTGGGGCGGGTGCATCGGTGCCGGCATATTCGGCGGTCTCGGCCTGATGGCTTCCGCCTGGTACCAGGGCAAGGATGCAGCGGTTGCGTGCGATGCCCTCGGAGAGACTGGCAAGGGCATGGTGAACTACCTGATGGTCCTCGGTATCATTGAAACGGTCGCTCTATTTGTTCTCGTCTTCTCGATGATGGTTCTCTAAGCTGTCGGGAGCGAGTCTATGGACGAACAAGTCATGATAACTCTTTCAAAGCTCGGAGCTGGTGCAGCTCTCGGGCTTTCCGCCGTGGGTTCCGCTCTCGGTTGCGGAACGGCAGGGATGGCGGCAATCGGAGCCTGGAAAAAGGCATATCTGAAGGGAAAGAATGCGATCTTTACGCTTCTTATCTTTGTCGGTGCACCGATTGCTCAGACGATTTACGGCATGCTCCTGATGCTTTACATTCTGAATAAGATAAGTCCGGAAGGCGGTACGGATCCTACGGCTGCCTTGTGGGCTGCTTATCTGGGTGTTGGCATTTTCGGCGGTCTCGGCATGGCGGCTAGTGCGTGGTATGTGGGCAAATCCGCAGCGAACGCTTGCAGCGCCTTGGGCGAAACAGGCAAGGGCCTCGTGAACTACCTGATGGTTCTCGGCGTCGGGGAAACTGTCGCCCTATTCGTGATGGTCTTCTCGATGATGCTCGTGTCGTAGAACATCAAACTTCTTTCGAAAACGGTCCTCTTGCGGGGACTGTTTTTTTTGTGCCGCAAGTTGCCAATCCCTGTCCGATTTTATATATTCCACTTTGAAATGTACAAGACCGCTCTTCTACTTCGACTTGGTAACGATCGCTGAAGCGAGGTCTTTCGTTGTGCATTCAAAACGGCCCGCTTCAATTTCGATGCGGGCTTTGCTATTTTTGGGTCTGAATTCAAGAATGCTTGCCCGACCGAATACCGGGCAAGGAGAACTATATGAGCGAACAGGCAGAAAACAAGAGAAAACCGTTTATCTATGACGTGACATTGCGCGACGGCAACCAGGCGCTCCCGAATCCGTGGAACAATGCCCAAAAGAAGGACGTCTATTTGCAACTTTTGAAGCTCGGGGTGCAGGGCGCGGAAGTTGGTTTCCCGGCATCGTCCGAAATGGATTTTGAATCTTGCAAGGAACTTTCCCAGCTGACAGCCCAGATGGCTCTCGAAGGAAACGAGGAAGCAAAGAATATCGTTGTTTCGGGGCTTGCCCGTTGCGTGCCTAGCGATATCCAGCGGTGCTGGGAAGCGGTCCAGTATGCGCCGCATCCGAGAATCCATACAT
Source organism: Alistipes onderdonkii (assembly GCA_963656065.1). Taxonomy (GTDB): domain Bacteria; phylum Fibrobacterota; class Fibrobacteria; order Fibrobacterales; family Fibrobacteraceae; genus Hallerella. The sequence goes on along the minus strand of CAVKGV010000001.1, from coordinate 304,956 downwards.
TTCTTGCCGGAAGCCCGCTTTCGATGGAACATGTTCTTCACATGACACCGGAACAGGTAAAAGAAAAGGCCGTTTCGTGCGTAAAGCTTGCGAAGTCTCTCGTGGGCGACAAGGGAGATGTCGAGTTCAGCGTGGAACATTTTGGCGACTGCCTCGAAAACATGGATTTTATCATCGACGAACTGAAAGCGGTTGTCGAAGCCGGGGCGACGACGATCAATCTGCCTAACACGGTCGAGCGTTACCGTCCGGCGCTTTACGTGAACCAGATCAAGCAGGTCTATGAAGCCTTGCCGAAAAACATTACGATTTCTGTCCATTGTCATAATGACCTGGGAATGGCGACCGCGGCGACGGTTGAGAGCTTCTTTGCCGGAGCGACCCAATTGGAAGTTGCCCTGAACGGGCTTGGGGAACGTTGCGGGAATACGAATTTCTATGAAGTCGTCGTGGCGCTTTACAATTCCGGAGTTCCGGTCGATATCCATCTCGAACGCATTTATGAAACGGCAATTCTGATTTCACAATGGTCGGGCGTGAATATTTACAGCCGAGCGCCTTTGATAGGAGCCGAAGCTGTCGTACACCGGAGCGGCATTCACCAGGATGGTGCAAGTAAAACGAAGAACATGAAGAAAGGCGCCTATCGTCCGATTGACTATTCGATCATCGGGCGTCACCAGAACGATTCCCTGAGCTTTACTAGCCAGAGCGGTCGGACGGCTGTCTATGAAATCGTCACCAAGTTCGGCTACAAACTTTCCCTTGCCGAAGCTTCGGAACTGCAACCGATTCTCAAGGCTGTCAGCGAAAAGGAAGGCGAACTTTCGGGTGATCGCGTGTTGGATGTTTTTCGCGAGCATTTTATCAATGTGAACGGTCGCCTGATTTTCAACAACATCGAAGTGATTCCGGACGAGAACCGTTTTATTTTCCACTTCAAGAAAGATGGCGAATCCGTGGTGAAGTCCATCACGGCGGAAGGCCCCGTCGAAGCTTCAATTGTCCTGATGCGGGAAATCGGACTTCCTGTCGAGCTAATCAAGTATCGGCAGGTCGTTGTGCCGGAATCGGACAAGCTCTGGGCGGGCCGGGGGCTCAGCCGTATCGTGCTGAAGGCGGGCGACCGCGAAGTTGAAGGGCGCGGGGTTTCGAGCGACACACTCAAGGCCAATATGCGCGCCGTCTTCTGCGGGGTGAACCTTCTCTACCGCTAACACAATCCAGGGTTCGCTTTCATTTTGGAAGGCGAATTTTTTTATTTCAAAAGATATGCAAAACCTGAAAACCTTGATTTCTGAAGAGCGCCTGAAAGCCCGCGTTGCGGAACTTGCGAAGGAAATATCCGAGAAGGAACGGATCGATGTCGTGGTCGGCGCCTTGACGGGAGCCTTTGTCTTTGTCGCCGATTTGGTCCGGGCGATTGGGTCCGAGAAGCTGGACGTGCAGTTTGTGCGGGCGAGCAGTTACGGGAACGGGACGGAACGCTCGGCTTTCACCGTGAATGGCATCGAGAGGCTCGATGTGGCGGGGAAGAACGTTTTGCTTGTCGATGATATCTTTGATACCGGGCATACGCTCAAGAACCTTTCCCTGGCGATTCGTGACTGTGGAGCGGCGACGGTGAAAACCTGCGCCCTGCTTGACAAGCCTAGTCGCCGCGAGGTGGATTTTGCCGCGGACTATATCGGTTTCCAGGTCGAGAACCTCTTTGTCGTCGGTTATGGGCTGGATTATGCGGAAAAATATCGCGCCTTGCCGGAGATTTGCTGCTTTTCGGAATAGATAGCATAGACGATATAACATGGCCTCTAGACTCTTTTCGTTAGCTTTTCTGGTTTGCGCCCTTTCTACATTCGCTTTCGCCCATAGAAATCAGGGAATTCCGCTGGAATATGTGGATGCGATTTACCTCGGAAAAAAACAGGGATACGCTGCGGATTGAAATGGAATTTTCGGAGCCGGGAAAAATTTCTTCGCACCGTTTTTTCACAGGCGATTTGGATGTTCTTTTAGGGAAAGACGACTTGAAAGCCTTTCAGGAATATCGGATTTGCGGATTTGGCGTGGCGATTTCCAAAAGCGGGACTTTCCGTGTGTAAAAATTGCGGGATTCCATTCATTTTAAAGGCCAATCGATGAAGTATGCGGAATACAAAAAGAAAACAAGACGTTCCGCTTCGCCGGACGACTGTTTGCTACTGGCTTTGAAAGTGCGATATGATTTAGGACTGGCTCTCGGAAAAATGGAAATGTCTGCTGATTTTAGAAATTCGGTAGCCTTTTGGGTGACGGCTTTCGGCAGAAGGGAAAATGTTCTGGATGGACAGGCGATAAAAAATATTTCGTCGGTTTCCCTGTGGAGTTCTCGAAAGGAAATTTATGGCTTGCGGTTGTCCGAGGAACGATTCGAAATCCCGGTTTCGAAATCGGTTCGTCCGAATCACTAGAAAGTTAATTTATACGGAATCAATTTAAAAAATGCTTTTTCCCGAAATTTTTTCGGTGAAAAATTTGTATCTTGAAAGAAAAAAAGGAGCCTTTATGAAAAACAGAATTTTGGAATCGCTGATTCTCGCCGTTGCCATCGTGGTCTTTGGAAGCTTTGTCTGTTGCGGGCTTTCAAATATGGGAAAACGTGAACGTACGGTAAGCGTTCGTGGGCTTGCCGAAAAAGAAGTCTTGGCGGATAAGGTTTTCTGGTCGTTAAACTTTACGGAAGTAGGAAATGAAATCTCGGCGGTTTACCGGAGTGTGGCCGACAAGGATTCTTTGGTGATCAAGTTCTTTCTTGACCGGGGAATCGCTCGCGAAGATATTACCGTGAATGCTCCGGAGATTACGGATGTGCTGGCAAATCCCTATATAGAAAAACATCCCGAAAATCGATACATGATGACATCGACGATTACGGTGGCGTCTGCGCAGGTGGAAAAAGTTAAAATGCTCCAGTCGGAAGTGGCGAAACTTGCTTCCGATGGAATCGCCTTGAATGCGGGGCCGGCAAATTACGAATTTACCGGCTTGAATGCCATCAAACCGCAGATGATCGAGGAGGCGACAAAAAATGCCCGTGCCGCTGCCGAAAAATTCGCCAAGGACTCGGATAGCGAGTTGGGAAAAATCCGGAATGCGCAGCAGGGGCTTTTTTCCATTGAAAACCGCGATGAAAATACTTCTTATATCAAGAAGGTTCGCGTGGTGACCTATGTCGATTTCATGCTGGACGATTAAGTTGTTCTTTTAACGAAACTTTTTTCGGTTGCGATAATCCGCCTCGACATCCTTCTTCCACTCCTCGAAATCTTTTTCGCTTGGAAATTCGCAGCGATGCAGGCGGATAAACCTTTCTTGTGCATCGTATAGCTTTTCCATTTCGGTGCTGTCCGGCATGTAGTTTGTGGCATGGCGATTGTCGGGCAACATTTAAAGCTTACATGCCGAGCGTCGGTTGGTCGTATTTGAAGAGAACATTGTTGATTTCCCAGATGTCGAATTTTTGGCGAATGATGAAGTAAGTGAGAATCTGGTCGGTCTTGTTGGCAGGGGAAAGGGCGAATCCTGCGTGGGCGAGCAGGTCCTCTGTTTCGGCGAGAGAAAGTTGCATGGCGACGGCAAGCGCAAGAACCGTTTTCTTTGTAGGCTTGTATTGGATGTCGCTCCGGATCTTTGAAAAATGCTGGCGGCTGAGATTTGCTTTCTTGTAAATTGAAGTGTCGTCTAGATGTTTTTCCTGGATTAGCTGAAAGAGTCTTTGCTGGAAAGTCTCGGCGGAAGCGGTGAGAAAATCTTCCAGGGTCGATGTCGAAGACGGTTTTCTTCCGTTGGATTGTTCGGATAGTTCCTGTTCGAAATATGCCTGGGGTTTATGCGGTTGTTCTTCGGGATGTTCGCCAATTTTTGGGTAGATGTTTTTTTCACGAAACTGGCGCAGAGCATCTTTTTTTTTTTGTACGTAATTTTCGTCGATAAATGTTTGGATGTCGTGGTCAAGTTCCGCGGAAATTTCGAACGCCTTTTTGTCGAAGACGACAAGCGTTACTTCCATTTCGTTTGTCTGTAAAAATTTTCCTATCGTTTTGATGGCTATTTTTAAAGCGAGATCTTTGGGAAAGTGATAAGAACCGCTGGAGATGAGCGAAAACGCTATCGACGAACAGTCCAGCTCCTTTGCTTTTTCGAGCGCTCTTGCGTAGCAGTTTTCAAGGGCAAAAAGTTCTCCGGATCTTCCGTCGTTCCATCGCGGGCCTACGGTGTGGATGATGAATTTGGCGCTTAGATGGAATGCTTCAGTGACGGCGATATCCGCGACGTCCAGATGCCCTATTTTTTCCCGGGCCTGTTGGAGCTCGTCGCGACCGGCCGCTTCATAGATGTGAAAGTCTGCACCGCCATGTCCGCTGCGAGACGGAACCGGGTTCGTGGAATTGACGATGGCATCGGCGGAGACTTTCGTGATATCGGAGCGGATAATTTGTAAAGGCATCGGAAAAAATGTAAAATTTCACCAGCCTCGGTTCAGATAAAAGTCCCGGATGATGATTCCAAACTGTACATATTCGAGCGCTCCGCAGTCGGGACCGGAACTGGTCGAGACGATGCATTTGACGGGATTTGCCCCCAAGAATGTTCCCGCCATGTAAACGTGGTAGGCGTCGTTTCCCGTGGAAAATCGTTCGTTGTAGATTTTTTCGATGAGGAGCAAACCTTCGTTTTCGATGATTAGATTTCCTTCTCTGCCGATTACTTCTCCAAAATAATCCATGTCGGAAAGTGCGCTTTTGACGATTGCGCAGTTTTTCTCGGTGAGCGTAACGGCTTTTTCCGGTGAGGACATGCGAGTCATGAAGTAGCAGCGTTCCTTGGCGAACGAAACGGCGGTTAAGACAAGCAGAATGAATAGAAGGCGGGGCATGTTTTTTTTGTAGAAAAGGGTTAATAATTAAGGTATTCAACGCCTATATAATCTTCATATACTAGGTTATTGTCTGAATCGAAATATTCACATTTTAATTGATAATTCCCTATATAACGACATTCTTCGCCTCTTCCTCCTATAGTTATTCTTGTTTTCCCGATTAGCATTCCTTGGGGATCGTAACGACGTTCGTAAAAGCCTTTAGGAAAGTGAATAGTGTATTCAGAAACGGTTCCGTTTGGATGAAAGTTATAAAGAAAACAACTTTTCATGTAATAGCAAGGCTTTGTTTGTGCTGAGGTTAGTTTTCCTTGAGAAGAGTAGAAACAGTTAATTTCGGAACCATCGGTAAGTGTAGCTGTTTTATTTTCTTCGTAACTTGTTTTGGGGCAGGCAACAAAGAAAGGAGCTGCATAAACCGAAGGAACGGTAAATCCAAAAATTAGGACAAGAATGATTTTTGCGGCTTGATTTTGAAATCCGTTTTTTATGTTTAAAATTTTCATGGAAAATTTTTCCTGATAGATTGGGTGGTTACCAACGATGGTTTTCGTCAAGCGAGATGATGGCGTATGTGCTGTCAATTGGGTGACGCGTTCCCGTATTGGGAATGCGGAGGGAATCGAGAAGTGCCCCTAGCAAACAGCTTTTGATTGCCGAGCCTACGTTTGGTGTATTTGGCAGGACGGACGAGACGATGCCGATGACTTTGCCGTCCTTGACGATCGGACCTCCGGAATTTCCGTTTTGGAGCGCCATGTCTAGCTGATAACTTTTCGGTTCGCCTCCGAAACCTTTTCGGGATGAAATAATTCCCTTGGCGGCTTTTACGCTGCGTCCTTTTGGCTCCGGAAATCCGTAAGCGAATACTTCATCGCCGATGTCATAAACGTTTCTGTCGAGTGCGCACGCCTTGAGATTTTGCCGGGACTTATAAATGGCGAGTTCCAAATTGTAATCGATATAGATTGGCTCTAACCTGGTGAGACTGAAATCGTCTCTTGATGCGTAAAGGAAGCGGTTCCCGTTTACGATGTGCGTGCTTGTGACAATCGTGTTCGGGTTGATGGCGACGCCGCTTCCTATCCTGGTCCTGTCGATTGCGTATAGGCCGTTAAAGTCAAGGAAAAGCTTGATGTTGAATTCCTTGATGAGGATTGCATAGTTTTTGCAGATTTGGAAGATGTATCTTTGTGGGGCGTATTCGTCGTCGCCCCAGATGCCGATGTAGGATTTTACCAGGTTGCTTTCTGCGTCTTTGTAGCTGCCTGAATCCGTCAAGCGGAGTGGGGGAATTTCTATTTTTTCCTTGTTATTGTACAAAACTTTGATTTTGAACGTATTGTCCGAAAAGGAAACGTTCAGTTCTCCGTACTCATGGAAGAAGTCGTCGTCGATGTAATTCATTTCCCGCCCGGAATAGTAAGACTGGAAAAAATCGCTGAAGTAATATGTTTGTTCCCCTTCCGTTGGGAATGAGAAATCTTGCTGCGTGTTTTCGTCGTTCTCCATTTTCTAATCCTTTACGATAGCGTTGGAAATTTTTTTATCAACCTCAAAATAGCGAAGCCGAAAAATCAAATGGTCGCTTGCCAGGCGACATTTTTTGATGCCGAGTATTTGTGCCCGGTAAGTTGTGAAAAATCAGGAAAAGGAAGCTGTCGCTTGAGGAAAGTCGGGGTTGCTGGATGTGAGAGTGGAGTGTGGAGAGTTGAGAGTGGAATGACGGCGGGCGGGGATTCTATCGGCATTCAGCCTCCAGAATGGCTGTGGACAATTTCACATTCCTAAGCTCTGGACACAGCTAACTGCGAATACAATCCGGCAACTTCTTTTAGCCGATTGACCAAAGTTTCTGCGTTTGCAGGGGAAAATTTTTCGTCGGCGTCGGTTTCGAACCGGATGCGTTTCGCCGGAATCCGGGAAAGAGTTTCTCGTGTGGAATTTTTGCGGAAACTGTCCGTATGCAGGGAAAAAAGCGCGTTAAGGCCGATTGCGCGGTTTATGGTTTCCCGGTCTCCGCCGAATCGGTGAAAAATCGGCTGCGGTCCGCTTGCCGAAAATCCTTCTTCTTCCAGAATTTTCAGGATGCGGCGATGGTCTCCGATGACGTGGATCATCAAGGGACGGTTTAGTTCTAGGGCGAGCCTTGCCTGGAAACGGAAAAGAGCTTCCTGTACAAGATCTTCCGGTCCGTAGCCGGGAAAGCGCTTGTCGATGCCGCATTCGCCGACAAAGGCTTTTGGATATTTTTCCAAAAGTTTTTTCAGGGCGTCGAGCTGTTTTTTGTCAAACGTCTCGGCGATCATCGGGTGGATGCCGAAGCAGGGAATTGCAGACTCTTTCCAGATCGGGAGGAGCCGCTCCGTTTTTTCCCATTCCCACGGTTCGCAGGCGACGATGACTGCACGGTAACCGTTGTCAAGAAGTTCGTGCGAAAGTTCTTCGGGACGGGGAAGTCTTGCGAGATGGATATGAAAGTCGAGCATCTATCGCTCGGAATGTTGGAAACCCGCTTGCAGCTTGTCGAAAATTTCCGCGGCGAGGGCGACCCTTTCCGTGCATGTCATATTCTTTTTGGGACGGATGTCACGGCAAAGAGTCCCGCCGGCGACTTTTTCGAATTCCCGGACGATTTCCGCTTTTTTGTCGGGACGGTAATGGACTGCCGCGTAGAGCGCTCCGCACATTCCGCCTTCGGCACGGCCCGCTCCGCAGGATTTGAATGTTTCGATTTCGCTTGAGTCGAGACCGTGTGCGTCTATCCAGGCTGCGGCGACGGCCATGGCGCAGTTTCCGCGGTGTTCCGCATGAAAATTTTTGGCAAAATCTTTCATTTGGGTGCTCTCGTTGAATTTTGATATAATATAATAAACAAATCCGGTAAGGATTGCTCTGGAAGCGGGCGAAAGAATCGGTTTGTTTCGGTAACGTTTTGACGCTAAATCGCTTTTTTTGATTTTTTTACGCCTTTTGATACCGATAATAATGTAGTTTTAAGGCTGAATATCTCGAAAATTTCAATCGTTTGAGATGTTTACATACTTCTGGAGATGTTTATGGCTAAAAAAATGATTGCGGTCGATGGAAACGAAGCGACTGCAAATGTAGCGTTCCAAGTGAGCGAAGTCGCTGCGATATATCCGATTACACCGTCGAGTCCCATGGCTGAACATGCCGATAACTGGAGTGCCGCCGGGAAAAAGAATATCTGGGGACAGGTGCCCCGCGTGTTTGAAATGCAGTCCGAAGGGGGAGCCGCTGGCACGGTGCACGGCGCTCTCCAGGCAGGCGCCTTGACGACGACATTTACGGCGTCTCAGGGACTTCTCCTGATGATTCCGAATATGTATAAGATTGCGGGTGAACTCACCCCGACCGTCTTTCATGTGACGGCGCGTTCCCTGGCAGCCCAGGGACTTTCGATTTTCGGTGACCATTCCGACGTGATGGCTTGCCGCCAAACGGGCTTTGCGATGCTCAGCTCCTCTTCGGTGCAGGAATGCCAGGACCTTGCGCTTGTCGCCCACGCTTCGACGCTCGAAGGTCGCATCCCGACGATGCACTTCTTTGACGGTTTCCGCACTTCGCATGAAGTGATGAAGATTGAAGCTCTCGAAGACGGCGTGATTCGGAAAGTCATCGATGAAAAATACGTAAAGGCTTGTCGTGAACGCGCGATGACGCCGGACCGTCCGACGATGCGCGGAACAGCCCAGAATCCGGACGTCTATTTCCAGGGCCGCGAAACGGTCAACCAGTTCTACAATGCCTATCCGGCGATAGTCCAGAAGTATATGGACAAGGTCGCGGAATTTACGGGTCGCCACTATCACTTAGTCGATTATGTGGGCGCTCCGGATGCGGACCGCGTTATCGTTGTGATGGGTTCCGCCGCTTCGACGATTAAGGATACGGTTGCCTATCTCGCGAAGAAGGGCGAAAAGATCGGTGTGCTGATCGTGCGTCTCTACCGTCCGTTCCCGTCCGAACAGCTTGTTGCCGCTCTTCCGAAAACGGCGAAGAAAATAGCTGTCCTCGACCGTTCGAAAGAACCGGGTTCCGCTGGCGAACCGCTTCTTGAAGATGTCATCACGGCGATTTCCGGTGCGGCGATGCAGGGAAAAATTTCCCTTCCGCTGGTTATCGGCGGACGCTACGGGCTTTCCTCCAAGGAATTTACCCCGGCGATGGTCAAGGCGGTTTACGACGAACTTGCCAAAGATTCCCCGAAGTCCCGCTTCACGGTGGGCATCAACGACGATATTTGCCATACGAGTCTCGAAGTCGATCCGAATTTCAAGCTCGAAAGCGATTTCTTCCAGGCGATGTTCTTCGGTCTCGGTTCCGACGGCACGGTCGGCGCGAACAAGAATTCCATCAAGATCATCGGTAACGAAACGGACAACTATGCGCAGGGATACTTCGTCTATGACTCGAAGAAGTCCGGGTCGATGACGACTTCGCATCTCCGCTTTGGAAAGTCCATTATCGACGCTCCGTATCTCATCGAAGAGAACCAGGCTGATTTCGTCGCATGCCATCACACGCCGCATCTCGAATCGGTCGATATGCTGAAGTATGCGAAGGACGGCGCAACATTCCTCGTGAATACGCCGCATTCCGCAGAAACGGTCTGGGATACGTTCCCGCGTCCGGTCCAGGCGGAAATCATCAAGAAACATCTGAAAGTCTATGTGATTGACGCTTACGCGGTTGCCGCAAAGACGGGCATGGGACGCCGCATCAATACCGTGATGCAGACATGCTTCTTCTCGAAGCTCGGAAATGTCCTCGATGCAGAAACCGCAATCAAGTATATCAAGAAGTATGCGGAAAAGACCTATGCGAAGAAGGGCATGGAAGTGGTCCAGAAAAACTGGGATGCGATTGACGCTTCGCTTGCCAACCTGCACGAAGTCCAGGTTCCGGCCGCTGTCACTTCGACGAAGGAATTCCGCGAGGCGATTCACGGCAATGCTCCGGCATTTGTGAACGAAGTCACTGCGGAAATCATCCGCGGCAACGGGGAAAAGCTCCCGGTCTCGAAGATGCCTGTCGATGGCGTTTTCCCGACCGGCACGACCAAATATGAAAAGCGCGACCTCGCTCTCGCTATTCCGTCCTGGAATCCGGATACTTGCGTCCAATGCGGCAAGTGTGCGATGGTCTGCCCCCATGCGGCGATTCGCTTGAAAGTTGTCGATGAAGCGAACCTTGCCGGTGCGCCGGAAGGATTCAAGGCGATCGCTGCGAAAGGCTACAAGCTCGAAGGTTCCGCAAAGCCGATGTTCGTCATCTCCGTTTCGAGCTATGACTGTACGGGCTGCGGCGTCTGTACGCAGGCCTGTATCGGAAAGGATAAGGCGGATCCGTCGAAGAAGGCAATCAACATGGTTCCGCAGGAACCGGTAAAAGTCCAAGAAGGCAAGTGTTGGGACTTCTTTGTCGATCTTCCGGAATTTGACCGGACGAAGGTGAACAAGAGTCTGGTCAAGCAGGCGATGCTTCTCGAACCGCTCTTTGAATTTAGCGGTTCCTGTGCGGGTTGCGGCGAAACGGCTTATGTCCGTCTGGTGAGCCAGCTCTTTGGCGATCGGATGATCGTGGCGAATGCGACGGGCTGCTCTTCCATCTACGGCGGAAACCTGCCGACGACTCCGTGGGCGAAGAACAAGGAAGGACGCGGGCCGACGTGGGCGAACAGCCTGTTTGAGGACAATGCGGAATTCGGTCTCGGAATGCGCCTTGCGGTGACGAAGCATGCCCACCAGGCTTTGAGCCTTCTCGATGAATGCGCTGAACATCATCCGGAAGTGATTACGGCTGATTTGGTGAACGCCTTGAAGACGCAGGAACAGAAGGATGAAGCGGGAATTGCCGCCCAGCGCGCCAATGTCGCGAAGCTGAAAGAGGCTCTTTCCAAGGTGTCCGACTGCGAAAAGGCGGTAAGCCTCCGCGATGAATTTGCGGACTATCTGGTCAAGAAGTCCGTGTGGATCATCGGCGGTGACGGCTGGGCCTATGATATCGGCTACGGCGGACTTGACCATGTGATGGCGACCGGCGAAAACGTGAACATTCTCGTTCTTGACACGGAAGTCTATTCGAATACCGGTGGACAGGCGTCAAAGGCGACGAACCGCGGTGCGGTCGCTCTCTTTGCGGCGGCGGGAAAGCGGGCCGGCAAGAAGGACCTCGGACTCATCGCGATGAGCTACAAGAATGTCTATGTCGGACGTGTGGCGATCGGCGCGAACGATGCCCAGACGCTCAAGGTGTTCCAGGAAGCGGAAGCGCATAACGGTCCGTCCCTCATCATCGCGTATTGCCCGTGCATCAACCACGGATTCGATCTGAACAACCAGCTGGCCCACCAGAAGATGGCCGTGGATTCCGGTTACTGGACGCTTCTCCGTTACAATCCGGATCTCGTTCTCGAAGGAAAGGCTCCGCTGATTCTCGATTCGAAGAAACCGTCGATTCCGGTGAAGGAATACATTTACACCGAGAACCGCTACAAGGCTCTGACTCGCACAAAGCCCGAAGTGGCGCAAAAGCTCGCCGAAGACCTCCAGAAGGAAGTCGATGCGCGCTATGCGTTCTACGAGGAAATGGCGAAAGACGCCGTCGTTTAACGGTTTATCCGATTTGAAAAAGGCTCCGCTTCATTCGAGGCGGGGCTTTTTGTTTGCCAAAAGATGCGAACACAATAACAAAAAGCCTAGATGTCGGCGGACTTCTAGGCTCTTTTTTCGGTTTATGTGAAAATCAAATTTTGGCGAGCTTCTTCAGCAGTGCCGCCTTGTCGGTTTTTTCCCACGTGAAACGTTTTCCCGTGCGACCGAAATGTCCGAGTGCGGCGGTTTCGACATAACCCGGCTTTTTGAGGTCGAGCATTTTGACTAGTCCCGCCGGGGTGAGGTCAAAGACTTTCGATACGATGTCTTCGATCTTCTCATCGGGAACTTTGCCGGTTCCGAACGTGTTTACGAGCAGCGATACCGGATGGGAGTAGCCGATTGCATAGGCGATTTGCACTTCGCAGCGATCCGCAAGACCTGCCGCGACGATGTTCTTTGCCACGTAGCGCGCCGCGTAGGCTCCGGATCGGTCAACTTTTGACGGATCCTTGCCGCTGAAAGCACCTCCGCCGTGACGTCCCATGCCGCCATACGTATCGACGATGATTTTCCGACCGGTGAGTCCGCAGTCTCCGTGGGGACCGCCGACGACAAACTTTCCCGTCGGATTCACCAGGAAGCGTGTCTTTTTATCGAGTAGATTCGCCGGGATGACTTTTTTGATGAGTTCTTCGACGATTGTCTTTTCTATCTGGGCGTGGGTGAGTTCCTTGCCCTTGAATGTTGGAGCGTGTTGTGTGCTGATGACAACGGCATCGATTCGGACCGGCTTGTCGTTTTCGTCGTATTCGACGGTCACCTGGCTTTTCGCATCCGGGCGGAGCCATTTGATCTTGCCCGATTCGCGGAGTTCCTGGATTTTTGCCATGAGCCTGTGGGAAAGCGAAATCGGAAGCGGCATCAGTTCCGGGGTTTCGTTTACCGCATAGCCGAACATCATGCCCTGGTCGCCTGCACCCTGCCTGTCGTCCTTCTTGCCGTCAGCCGCCTTCGCATCGACACCCTGTGCGATGTCCGGGGATTGTTTGTCAACCGCGACGATGACTGCGCAGCTCTTGGAATCAAATCCGAGTTCCGGATCGTTATAGCCGATACGTTCGATTGTCTTTCGCGCAATGGTCTGGTAGTCGAGTTCCGCCTTGGTCGTGATTTCGCCGGAGATGACGACAAGTCCCGTATTCACGAGCGTTTCGCAGGCTACGCGACTGTTCTTGTCCGCGGAAAGAGCCGCATCGAGGATTGCATCGGAAATCTGGTCGGCAATCTTGTCGGGATGACCCTTGGAAACGGATTCTGACGTGAAAAGATAGTGTGCCATGTTTTTTCCTTTATTATCTATGCGTGAATCTAGAAAAACGCATAAATGCTGGCAACGGCCCGCTTTGTTTTTCCGCTTTTTTTTCTCGGCGGAAATTTAGAACTTAGATTTAGGATGATGAAATTACAGGATTTTTCAAAATGGCTCTCCGGACTGCTTGAACCGGAAGCTTTTCAGGATTTTTGTGTCGATGGTCTTTGTGTCGAGGCGTCTTCCGAAGTCTCCCGCGTGGTGACCGGGGTGAGTTTTCGGGACAGCCTTATCGAGAAGGCGATTGACGAGGGCGCGGACTGCATCATCGTGCACCATCCGAACGGTTTCTGGAAAAACGAACCGAAAATTCCGGTAGGGCGTTATGGGATGCGGTTGGCGAAACTTTTTCGCCACGGGATTTCCCTCTATGGATTTCACCTGCCGCTTGACGGGCACCCGGAAATCGGGAACAATGCGCTGATTGCGAAAGCGATGCGAATGCGCGTCGTGCAAGGCTTTATGCGGGAAGGCGAGCGGACGGTCGGCGTTGTCGCGGAACCGGAAAGACCTCTTTCCCGTGAGGAATTTTTAGAGCTTGCCGGGAAAGCCTTTGCCCATGGCGTGCAAAATTCCCTGATGTTTGGGACGGATCGGATTTGCCGGGTGGCGATATGCAGCGGAAGCGGCGCAAGCGGCATTGAAGAAGCGATAAGCCTTGGCGCGGACGCATTTGTTACGGGAGAAATCAAGGAATCCGTACCGATCACTTGCGAGGAACTGGGGTTTAACCTGATAAGTTGCGGACACCATCGGACCGAAATTTTCGGCGTACGAGCCTTGGCAAAAAAAATTGCGGAAGAATTGGACATCCCCGCAAAATTTGTGGATCTAGACAATCCGGTATAGGGAAAAATCATCGCCCCTTGTGCGTGAGAAAATCGAAATCCTCGCAGGAAATTTCCTCTAGGCGGTTTCCCATCGCCTGGTTGCGGGTACGGTCGTTTCCGAGTTTTTCGGGAATGCGGAAGCAGTATTCGTAGTCGGTGCCGGCATCGGTCGGGATGGTCAGCCGGAACGCCCGGATGCGGTTCTCGCGTTTCCGTTCCTGGTTAAGGTAACCTTCATGGTATTCGTAGCGGTTCGGAATTTTCTTCAGCCGCGCATTTTGGTCGAACCGGATGTCCTTTGTAATCTGTCCGGAAAGTTCGACCGGGTAGTTGCCCGGTATGCGGAGCTCCATTTTCTCTTCGGCAAGCACGATCTTCGCATCCTTGGGGTTTACCAGGTAGCGTTCCTTGGGAATGTTCCGGTAGGACTTGAAGCGGACGACGCGTACTCCGCAAAGTTCGCGCAGGTCGGGTTGGGCGACAAAGTCGATGTCCCGGCAGGCGGGAGGCATGTTTTCCGGTATGGCGAGATCCTTGCCGTCGGAAGTCCCTCCGCAGGAGCTCAGGATGAACAGGGCAGCACTTAAAAAGACGGGCAATGCGCTAAATCTCATATTTCAGAATATAAATTCAAGACTTGCGAAAAGTCGATAAAATTGGAAAATCTTTTGGATCTTGCCTCTTGTAAGGCGTGTTTTGCCGCATAGGCAAGATTTCTGTCATAGCCTGACATTTGACTTAACTATTTTTGATTTGAAGTTTCCTTTTGGAGATATACATGCGCATTTACAGTTGGAACGTCAACGGAATCCGTTCTGTGGAAAAGAAAGGTTTTGGCGACTGGTTTGAAAAGACTAGGCCGGAAGTCCTCTGCCTGCAAGAAGTCCGCGCCGAAGCGGAACAGGTCCCGGAATATCTCCGAGCACCGGAAGGCTATTTCTGTTACTGGAATCCCTGCCAAAAGAAAAAGGGATACAGCGGAACGGCGGTGCTGAGCCAAATCGAACCCGATGCGGTGGAATATGGTTTCGGCATTGATGAGTTTGACTCGGAAGGAAGGGTCGTGCAACTGGTTTTTCCGGACTGGGTCTTGAATTCCATCTATTTCCCGAACGGAGGCCAGGGCGAGGAACGGGTCGATTACAAGCTGCGGTTTTACGATGCGTTCTTAGATAATTGCATGGGATGGCTCCGGCGGGGACGCCACGTGGTGACGCTTGGGGACTATAACACTTGCCATACGGAAATGGATATTGCGCGTCCTCAGGAAAACGAGAATGTCAGCGGATTTCTTCCGGTTGAGCGGGCATGGCTTGACAAGTATATCGCGGCTGGGTTCGAAGATACTTTCCGGACTCTTCATCCGGGGCTTTCCGGAGCCTATACCTGGTGGTCGAACCGGGCGAATTCGCGGGAAAAAAATATCGGATGGCGAATAGATTATGCGTTTGTCGATGCGGGACTTGCCAAAAACGTGACGGATGCAAGTATCCATCCGGAAGTCCTGGGGTCGGACCATTGCCCGATAAGCGTGGACCTGGAATTGCCGTTTCCTCCGGTGGAGCAGGCCGCGGAAGAATAGCGTTTTTTGCGACGGAAAAAAGAAAAGGCGATGTCTGAAAATCGCCTTTTGTCATTTTTTGTCAAAACGATGTTTTAAATTGTTCTTGAAACGGTTGGAAAATCAATTCCTGCATGGCAGGCGGGCATTCGTAGGGATGTCCGCTTGCTTTTTTAATCGTCTGACGTCTCCGCATTCTGCTTTTGGATTGAAATCGGATAGGATCCCGTCCAGTCGGCGTAGTTCCCGTTAGGTTGGGGACGGATTGCGTTTATTGTGAACGTGCAGGAAGTCGCTTTCGAATCTACCAGGAACTGTTGGCTATCCTGTTCGTTGGAAGAAAGGCTGAAATATTGCGAAGAGTATATTTTGTAGCCGTTGTCGCAAGAAAGCAAAAAATCCATCGTGAAACTCGGCAGTTTGAAATCCCGGGTGTTTTTTATGACTAGGTTTATCCCTAGGCCGTAGTCGCTAAAGTATGCATCGACGATTTGGATGTCTTCGCCCGGGGTGATGGTGGAGACGGATCGGTTTGAAGATACGGATGATGATTGGGAGCAACCGGTGAGGATTGCGCAGGCCGAGATACAGAAAAACAGGATTTTTATCAGGAACATTTGTCGAAAAGTCAAGGCTTCCTCCTTCGAAAAAGGGCATTTTAAAAATATAAAAACTAAATGACAAAATTTGGCATAAAAAGAATTGCGAAAATTTTTAGCTCGCGCGTCGGACCCTAGGGTCCTCATCACCGCAAAGATGCAAAAAAAAATCCCTCGCTGAGGGATTTTTTGAATATCGGAATAGCGGGATTCGGACCCACGACCTCTTGCTCCCGAAGCAAGCGCTCTACCAGGCTGAGCTATATTCCGGGGACGCACCTATTTTAGAAAAATTTTGTCGAGTTCGCAAGGGGAAAGCTCAAAATAATTTCATTTTCGTCTTCTGTCGCGCGGAATCACGCAAAAAGAATTGCTCTTTCCGATTTTCATGATGCTCGAACCGGAATTGTTCGGCTCGGTTTTGTAAAACAGCACGCGGTGACGCCAGACGGTTGCGACTTTTTTGTCGATGATGTGCTTGACGTTCCCATATTCCGGGTTTCCTCCTCCGTGGATGATGCGGAGAATGGAGAGTCCGGCGCGAGCCATTCCGTCCATCAGGTTTTCGACCGCTGCCGCGGCTTCTTCGGCGACATAGCCGTGAAGATCGATTTCTTCTTCTGGTTCCGGAAAGTTCCATGCCGCAGGGTTCTTGCGGGGCTTCTTGAACTTGCTCACCTGCGCGCGTTGCTTTTCCTCTTCGCGCTTTTCCGCTTCGATCGAGAAGTCCTTGTCCTCGAGTGGGTGGCGGTCCATCCATTCCAGTTGGCGCTTTTCGTTTTCGGTCATTTCATCGTTCATGGGATCCTCCTCGGGTAAAGTTTCGGTGGTAGTTCCAGGTCCATTCGTCGGGATGTTCGGAAATCCATGTGGAAATTTCATCCGCGATAGCGTCTGCCGTCTGTTCCGGGTCGGATTTCGGCGGGTAGAACGTTTCGAATCGGACTGTGTGACCTGCTTCCGAACGGAAAATGCGGAATGTCACGATGCCCGCTCCCATCGACTGGACTTTAAGCGGTAATCGCAGGAAAAGCTCTGCGGGCCTTCCCAGAATCTGGACCGGATTTCCCCGTCCATCGGTCGCTTGATCGGCTAGCATCGCGAGAATGCCTTTGTTCTTGAAAAATTCCCGAATCGTCTGGGAAACGGAACTTGTCTCGCGTTCTTCGAGTCCCGGGGCTTTTCGGATGTCGTGCAAAATTTGCGTGAGGGCTTTGTCTGTAAAACTGTGGGTGAAAAGATAAACGTGATCCGAGTAACGCGTGAGAATCCGGTGCATGATTTCGAAGGCGCCTTGGTGAATGCCCATCGCAACGACAGGGATCCCGTTTGCAAGCGGCTCGCGAATCACTTTTTCCCGTTCGAATCGAATTTTTTTGAGCGTCTTGGGCAAGCGGCATAGATAACGCAGTGAATCTAAATAATTTATGTACAATGCGTAAAAAACTTTTCGCGGGGATGTTTTTTTGTCCAGACCGGTTGCGTCAAGATGTTTTTTTACGCGTCCCCAGGCTCTTTTCCTGTGCGATAGGCTGTATATCGGATAGATGATTTCGAACAAGATAATTTCCAAAGGCTTCGGCATATACAGAAGCGCAAAGAGAATTATTTTGTATGCAATCCGCATGAGCTTTCACACAAACTAAGTTCAAAGTCCCGAAATTAATCTTCGGAAAATTCAAAGATTCCGCGTCCGAGTTCACGCATAAAAACTTCCTTGGAAAGATTTTCTCCCGCATAAGTCAGGCGTGGCGAAATCTCGTAGTATTTTCCCGGCTTTACTTCGACCTTTGCCTTTTCGAGCCAATAGCGGTGAAGCTTTCCGAGCATTTTGCGGGCGGACGTTGGGGAATCGTTTCCTGTCGCATTTTTTATCGGGGCGAATTCGTCTTCGCGCTCCACGCCGAAGGGGAGAACTTTTCCGAGAAGCGGAAAGACGTCGAGCAGGAACTGTTCAAACTTGTAACAGCCTTCTACTCCGTTTACGGTTTTCCGCGCCACATGCCAGGGAAGTTCCTGTGCCGAAATCTTGCGGAGAGCGTCCACGCGGAATACATACATTCCCGTGTTGCCTCCGTCGTATTCGATTGAACCGTCCGGAAGCCTTGCCGTGCGCAGTTCCTCGGAAATGTCCGAGTATTCGAGGACTGCGGGTTTTGAATTCCGGTAGGCGAAAATCCCGAGTTTTTCATCGGGCGTTAGTTTGTGTACAACCTTTGCCGCACAGGGAGCGATTCCGTCTGCGGCAAGTGCCCCGATGAATGCCGGGTCGCACATTTTGACTAGCGCGTTATCGATATTGTGCAAAAAGACAAAGCGCACGCCTTTTTCAATAAACCAGGCGAGAGTCCCGCTCAGGGCTAGCGCCCGGAAGCAGCCTCCGTTTCCGTCGGGAACTTCGACAAAGTTTCCGTTTGCATCCTTGAGTGGCGTGCCGTCTGGTTTTAACGTGCAGAGCATTCCCTGGTCGAAAAAGCGGATATAGTCCCGGTTGTATCCGAAGTAGGAATGTTCCTCGAAATGATCGACGGTCGCTTTGCGGTTTAAGGGCGAAGTCATGATGGCCCAGGGAATCGGTTTTCCCGCTTTGGCGCCTAAGTTCATGAGCCGCCGAGCCTGCAAGCGGAAAAGTGTCGCATGGCTGGGAAGTCCAAAGTCGTATGCGCCTTTCGGACCGTCGAATCCGAGGCGCGAACCTTGACCGCCGGCGAGCGAAAATGCAGCGACCGCACCCTGTTTCAAAAGAAGATTGCCCGTTTCGGTGAAAAATTCAAGCCGCCTGTCTTCCGAAGCGAGAGTGAAGGGCATCGGCCGAATCTTGTCGTCTGTCTTGGGGGTTGCGGGGTTTTCTGTCGAGAACCTGGCGTAGAGTTTTTGGACTAGGGAAAGATCGGGACTTGGCATCAGCGGATTCCAAAGAAGATGACGAAACTGACGATGAGCGCAAAAATGCTCACCAGGTGCATTCGCCAAACGATTTTTGAGTTCATCAGGGGTTTGGAGGCAAAGCGTCCTTCCCATTTTTTCTGGTAGTGGTGGTGGAGCGGCGCGCAAAGGAAGAGACGCTTTCCGGTGCCGGTCCTGAACCGCGTAAACTTGAAGTATCCTATCTGGAAAAGGACGGAACACGCTTCGGCGATGATGATCGCGCAGACGATTGGGAGGAAAAGTCCGGCCTGGACCAGGATGAACATGATGCCGATGCACGCTCCGAATCCGACGGAACCTGCGTCGCCCATGTAAATTTCCGCAGGTGGGCTGTTGAACCAGAGGTAGGCGAGAAGCGCTCCGGCGACGGACATCGCCAGCGGAAAGAGCTCATCGCATCCGGGAAGGAACGGCACGTTCAGATAGTTGCTGAAAATGAAGTTTCCGCAGACATAGGCGACGACCCCGACAAAGACCATGCTGCTGAGAATCGGGACGGAAACGAGACTGTCGAGCCCGTCGGTGAAGTTCGTGCCGTTGGCTGTCGCTGCAATGACAAAAGTCATGAATCCGATGAACGCCCAGTTAGGTAGATAGATTTGGAATACATCGACCGGGACGAAGGGAACTGTCAGGTTTCCGCGGAGATCCGGGATGAACTTGTAGCAGAAAATGGCGATGACGAGGCTGAAGAGAAAGTAGAGCCCGAGCCGGACGGAACTCGAAATGCCGTCGGCTTTTTCCATGTAGGAGGCTGCTTTCGCCTTTCCCTTGGCGATGAGACGTTTTGTCTTGACTTTTGCAATATCGTCGATGGCGCCGACCGCGCTGAAGGCGACGAGGACTAGCAGCGTGGAAATTGTGTAGCCGTTCAGTTTGCATGTGAGAAGGGAGACGATGACGACGACGACGACGAGCAGAAGCCCGCCCATGATAGGCGGAGCCTTGGTTTTGCTGTTCTGGTCAAAGTCCGAAGTGGCGTCCGATTTTTGGAGAAATCGGATGTAGGAAGGCATCGTCGTAAGTACGAGGACGATGGAGAGCATTGCCGCGAGTCCCGCGCGGAAAAGGCGGCTGTCAAAAAGGGGAAGTTCCGTCAGATGATAAATCCATTCGCAAAGCATATGCCAAATTTAAAAAGATTGTCGCGCCTTTTGTTTGTTTTGAAATTTTCGGGTGGGAAAAGTCCATGGCAGATCGGGAATGTTAAAATTATTTCGAAATGAAGTATATTTACTTTATGAGAAAATTAACGTCCGCAATTTCCCTTTTGACGGTTTCGCTTGCGTCGGCGGCGACCGTTTATTACAACCATGCCGGTTATGACACGGATCTTCCCAAGAGCCTTGTTGTCGGGTCCGCTAATTTTTTGACCGGGGTCTCTTATTCGATTGTTCCGAAAGCCGGAGGCGCTTCTGTTTCTTCGGGGACTTTTGGGGAAGGCTCCCGTCCGAGCGACTGGGCGCTGACCGAAGTCTTCTACCCGATAGATTTTTCGGATGTCCGCGAAGTCGGAACCTATACGCTTTCGTTTACCGAAAACGGTTCGCCCGTTTCGCAGGATCTGGAGATTCTCGACGATGCGCTTGCGGCAAGGACGCTCGAACCGGTCCTTTCCTATTTCAGGAACGACCGGAATACGGATTCGGACATTGCCGTTTCGGTGTTCGGCAGCAATGCGACCCGGGATGTTCACGGAGGCTGGAACGATGCTTCGGGCGACGTGAGCAAGTATCTTTCGCACCTGTCCTATGCGAACTACCTGAATCCGCAGCAGATTCCGCTTACGGCGTGGACGCTAGCCTTTGCGGCGAAGCGGATCCCTACGAAAGTCGCGGAGGCTTCCGGAGAAAACTTCGCTAATGACGAAGCCCTTTACGGTGCGGATTTTTTGCTTCGGATGCTCGATTCGACGGGATTCTTTTACATGACGGTCTTTGACAAGTGGGGCGCGGACAGTCGCGAGCTGTGCGCGTTCAGCGGGCAGGACGGGGTGAAAAGTGCGAATTACCGGGCGGCGTTCCGCGAAGGCGGAGGCATGGCGATTGCGGCTCTTGCGCGGGCTTCGGCGCTCGGTGCGCATGGAGACTTTTCGTCGGAAGCGTATTTCTCCGGTGCGGAACGGGCTTTTTCGCATTTGCAGGAAAAACAGTCCGCTGACACTTGCGCCTATTGCGACGACGGAAAGGAAAACATCATCGACGACTACGCGGCTCTTCTGGCTGCCTGCGAACTTTACGACGCTTCAAGATTGTATTACAATTCTGCAACCACTTCCTACCTGGAAAATGCCCGCTACCGGGCGAAGCGTCTGGTCTCCCGTTTGAGCGCTGACGGATATTTTTTCAGCGATGATGCCGGAACGCGCCCCTTTTGGCATGCAAGCGATGCGGGGCTTCCCCTGGTAGCGCTTGTCCGCTATCTGGAAATCGAAACGGAAAGTGCCTTTGCCTTGGATGTTTCGGAGGCGGTCAAAAAACATCTCGCCTGGCTTGTGGGCGTTACGGACAAGGATTCGAATCCTTTCGGCTACGCGAAACAGGTTTACCGGACGGGGGACACGCTCCGGACGGGTTTCTTCATTCCGCACGATAACGAGTCGAATTATTGGTGGCAGGGGGAAAATGCGCGAATCGCTTCGCTTGCCGCCGCAGCCGTCTATGCGTCGCGGACGTTAAACAATTCAGATTCGCTCTCGGCGTTTGGGTATGCGGCGGACCAGCTCGACTGGATTCTCGGCAAGAATCCTTTTGGCGTAAGCTTCATGGAAGGCATCGGCAAAGATAATCCGCCGGCCTATAAAGGAACGCTAGGCAAGGGAATGCTCAAAGGAGGCATCGCGAACGGCATCACCGGAAAGAAACCTGACGGTTCGGGAATTATTTGGAACGATGTCGCTGGGGCGGGATTTTACGAGTCTTGGCAGAATTGGCGCTGGATCGAACAGTGGCTTCCGCATTCAACGTGGTATCTGATGGCGCTTGCCGCCCGCTATGACGAGGCTCCCGTGATGAAACCGACGAAAATTTTCGTGCAGAAGGAAATCCCGAACTTTGCGATTGCGCTTTCAAACCGTACGCTCCGAATCTCGGCGAAAAGTTCGCTCGGAAACGTGAAAATCTTTGGGCTTGACGGCAGGGAAGTTCTTCGGAAAACGTTCCCAGAAAAAAGTGCCGAAGTCTCGCTCGAAAGGATGAATCCGGGAATCTATGTGGTGAAAGTCGGCGCTCAGGGCGTTCGGAAAATTATTCTCCGCTGAGTTTTCTTTCCGGAACGTTTGCCCTAGATTTTTGCGAAAATTCCGCGCCTGAAAATTTCTCCTGCGTTTCCGCGGGAGTTTCTTTCTTGCTGGATGCCGTTGGAAAGTTCCGCCTTTTCGCGGATAGAAATTTCCCTCGTCTTTGAAACCGGGTTATATTCTATCCATTGCACGGGGACGTTGTGCCTTCTGCCGTCTCCGCCAAGAACCGGAACGTAATCGGTGCGCTGCTTTCCCGAATAGCCGTGGGCGGTCACTTCGATTGTTGACTTTCCGTCTTTGCCCGAAGCCGCTTCCGTGGTTTTGAGAATGCAGTCGGTCACGCATTTGGGATGCTTGAATTCTTCTATGCCGTAAAAGTTCGCGATGGATTCCCATTCCCAGAAAGAAGACTTTTGGAGAATGTCCCCGTAGATTTCCTTTTGCGTGCGGATCTGCTGGTAAAGCGGGATGCAGAGGAGCGGAGCCATCGAAAAATAGACAGCGCGGAAATATTCCTGGTTGATGCGGATAAAGTTGCTCTTGGATTCTTCGTAGCTGTATCCCGCAAAGCGTTCCGGGTTTGTATCCATGTTGAAGTCGTTTAAATGCCCGGGCACGATGACGTTGATTTTTTCCCTTTTGAAAAAGGAGAAGTCGTCCCCGTAGGCTTCGGTCTTTTCTTTTAGCAGCGAAAGCATTTGCTTCTGGGCCAGCGCCGTGAAGAGTAGGCGGTATTCCACCTCGTCGTTGCGGTCCTTGGTTTCAAAAAGCGTTTCGAATTCCTGGTTTCCCATGAGCGTGTACTGCGATTCGTCCTGGAGGTTTCGGGAAAACTTTTGCAGCTCGCGGAGCTTCTGCTTGCGGCGGAAGTTCTGGAGAAAGCCGTCTTCGGTGAGGCCGGAAGGTTTTCGGGAAAACTTGAGATGGGGCGCGGCGTCGTTTCCGTAGAGGACAAGGGCGAGTTTGCCGTAGGCGGGGCAGGGCTTGGTGACGCTTGCCGAAAGCGTCTGGCTGCGGAATACGCGGTGACGCTTGCCGTCAAATCCGGTCACGGTTTCTGTCCAGTGGATGGTTTTGCATCCCGTGTATGTCTTTTCGCCCATTTCAAAAGTTTTCAGGTCAGCGATGACGAACGGATTCCCGTTGATTTCCCCGCTTTGGGAAAAGAGGACGGAAGTGTCTTCGTTGAACGAACCGTCATATCCGAATTCCTCGACCAGTTCGTTGATCCGGGACTGTGTGAAGAACCTGTCGAAATGGAGTTTCGGAACGGTCTTTTCGATGAGCTTTGCGGGAATGTCCCAGCTGAAAAGGGCGTTGAGCGGCTCCATCAGCTTCCAGGCTTCGTCCTTTTTCTTCTGGATGTTTTCATCGAAATTTTCAATTTCCTCGGTAAGCTTCCGGATTTTCCTGTTGAGGACGGCGAGATTGACAATAATCAGGAGAAGGGCCGGGACGAGGTAGAGCGGGGCGGAGGATGGTTTTTCGGAAAACGTGCTGAGAATAATGAGAACGGCGACGAGAAGCCAGCTGACGATGCGAAGTGCGGAGTATTTTGAACGGCTCGAAGAAAGTTCGTTGCGGCTTTCGGAAAGCTGCGCAATTTCCCCGCAAAGTTGCTTGTTCGCTTCCTTGTCGATGTTCGCCTTGTCGGAAAGGGTTTTGAACGCTTCCTGGGCGTTTTTCAGAAATTCATCCCGATACACGCTCTTGTAGCGTTCTAGCGGATCGTAAACGATGTCTTCCACGGATTCTTCCTGAAAATTTAATTTGTATTAAATCCGCTGCGTTAAAAGAACGTTTCGCGGGCGCGAGCCTTGACTTCTGCGGAAGTGGTAAAGGGAATGCGCGTCGTGTATCCTGCGCGGGCGGCGACGATCATCTTGGTCGGCCATGCGAAGATATCCGTATTCCATTGGTTTACCGTGTCGTTGTAGAGGCTCCGGGCTGCGGTGATTTCCTTCTGCAGGTAGCTGTTCTGCTGCATGGCGTCGGCGATTGCCGCATGGGCCTTCAGCTCGGGATAGGCTTCCACTTGCGGGAAAAGGCGCCCGAAACTTCTGTCGATGTCTCTCGAAACCGTGTTGCGCGCTTCTTCGGAAAGATGCCCTCCGCGGAAAGCAGCAACGGATTTCATCACGTCCTTGTCGAGGTCTATCGCCTTGTTCACCAGCGGCGCAACATTTTGCAAGATCTGCACCCGCTGTTCGAGATAATTATCGATTGTCGAAGCGTCCGCCTGGATTTTTTGCTGCAGTTGCTGGAAGTAGTTTTTCGCCCCGATTTTCATGAAGAGGAAAATGACGCCCGGCAAGATGCCGCAGAGCCAGAGAAGAATTTCAAAGATAAGGGAACCTGCGCCCACGCGGACGGGAATCTGTTTTTCGATGACGTTGATGTCTCGCCCTTCCGTGTTCACGTTTCCCGTCATTTCGTCCAGTTCGTTTGCCATAAAAGCCTCCTATCGGTTTCAGAAATATAAAATAATTTTTGGCAAAAAAAATATTTGGCATCTTTTGCGATGCGAAATCCTCGCCAGGGAGAGGTTTCGTCTGCGAGGGAACTTTTCTCCGCCATTGGAACAGAACAAGCTTTGCCAAATTTCGTTTTCCTAGGGAGATTTGGTTGGGATTTTTTCATAGCTCAACGACTACTCCCGTTCCCAGTTCTATCGCCCGGTTTGCAAATTCGAGAAGCTTGCCGTACAACGATTTCAGCTGTTCGTTTGAAACGGTTTGCAGTCTTTTTTCGAGCCAGGATTTTAACAGGAGGCATTTTTCCTTGTCAAAGTAATCGACATCGCCGTAATCAAGCCATGTTCCGCATTGTTCGTTCACCGGATCGGGCGCTTGCGGAATATTGGGAATATGTCCGTATGTACATTCTATCCCTGTAAAGTCGAGGATAAGGCTTGCGACTATCACATTTCCTCCGGTCTTTTGATTTTAAAATGAGTTTTGCTTTTGGAGCGTATTTATCGACCAATCCATTTAAATTCACCTTCTGCTTCATCCAGTTTTCCGAGGATGTGGAAAAATTCTAGAAAACTTTTAAAGTAATGCATGGTTGAATTTGAATATATTTAATTTAGGTATGCTGAGGGCGAGGCCTTTGGTGAAATGAAAATATTATGGTGAGGCGTTTTTATGTACGAATTGTCCGATGACAAAAAATATCTCAATCAACTAGAACGGATTGATTTTAGCTCGATAAAATTAACAGAGAAGGATATTGAAGATATCTTGGTCAATCGGATTGGCATTCTTGATGAAGAGGATGATTCCGATGAAGAAAATGGTTCGCTTCTTATCGTTGGGCGCCAGGTTAGAAACAAGGGAAACGGTCGAAGTGATTTGACCGCGATTGATAAGGACGGGAATCTCGTTCTCATAGAAATCAAGAGAGATGCTAAGGACATAAAGGCAAGGCAGGAATCTTTTACATTTCAGGCGATTCGTTATGTCGCCAGTTATTCAACAATCAAAACGGTTGCGGATTTAGCGAAACAAGTCTATGTTCCTTTTTTAGGAAGCTATAAAAAAGATGTCGAACCTAAGCAAGGTCAAAATATCCAAGATTTGGCAGTTGAAAAACTGAATGAATTTCTTGGCCAGAACAATAAGGATGAGTTAAGCGGGAAACAGAGAATAATCTTGGTTGCCGGTGAATTTGACGAACAGACTTTGTCCGCTTCGGATTGGCTGTGTAAAAATAAAATCGATATAACTTGTGTACAGCTCAATCTTTTTAGAACGGGGGAGAAAATATTTCTTGATGCGAAACGGTTGATTCCGCAAGAGGATTTTATTCTTCCTATTGCAGATTCTGGTTTGTCTAAAAGTTTGCAAAAAAACAATTCGAGTGTAAAGGCTAGGCTGCCAAAAATTGACGTCTTGATGCGCGAGGGAGTTCTTTTGGCGGGTGATATTCTTGAAGCAAAAAATCATGCGGGTGAATGCGTCAAATTGCAAGAGAACTGTTTGGTGAAAATCATGGAAACGCAAAAAGAATCGCTGAAAGAGATTGACGTGTTGTCTATGCAGCAATGGCTTCGCAAGGTTTTTGAATGGGATGCCGTGGATACTTATAAATTTGTGTTGGTAAAAGAATCCAAGAATACAGAAAACAATGGCCTGTTGATTTACGATGTTCGCGCCAAGTGGATGGCCGCCAAGGAAAAGGAATCCGATTCGAAAGAGGAATAAACAAAATTCTCCGCCGTGAAGTGCGACGGAGAATTAAATTTGGATGATAAAATTTTAGTTTGGCGTCAACTCTATTCCCACTCGATGGTTCCGGGGGGCTTGTGCGTCGTGTCGTACCAGAGCGAACCGGCGCCGTTTTCTTCGAAGCGTCGCCAGAGATTCTGGAGAGCGTCCTTGTCGATTTCGGCGAAGTTTGCCGTCATCGCTTCAGAGCTGTTCACGGGGCGCATCACAATGCAAGGCTTGCCTTGAATCCTTAACGGAAGCATCACAACAGGCATCTGCCAGATTTTTTCGTACAGGCCGTTTTCGCGGAGAAATTCCGTTGCGATGTTGTCAAAAATGCGGAGCGTGTCGAAGTTTTCCTTTGTCGCGAACTGCTCGACGGGTTCCGGGTTTCCGGGGAGCGCTCCGACCTGCCAGACGACGCGGTTCACCGTCTTGAAACGGTTGACGATTTCTGTCGCGAATTTTTCGCAGTCCTTCCACGAAAATTCCGGGTTTCGGATGAGGTACGGGTGGGCGTAAGTGCGACCGTCGCCCTGGACGCCGACGCTTTTTACCGGGAGAATCTGCCCGAGAACTCCGTTCGCCTTGGCGAATTCCGCCACTTCACTTTCCGCCGCAGGTTCTACGCGAACGTCTTCCCGCCCGTTTGCGAGCAAAAGCCGCACGCCGAGTCCGGGACCCGGGAAAGGATGTCGCCAGACGAGCGCATGGGGAATCTGCAATTCCTCGCCGAGCATCCGGACTTCGTCCTTGTAAAGGTCCGCGAGAGGTTCGACCAGCTTGCCTTCCTTGAGAAGATCGAGAATTTCGTTTACGCGGTTGTGGTGCGTCTTGATCTTGTCGGCGTTTTTCGTGCCACCGCTTTCGATGGTGTCCGGGTAGATGGTTCCCTGGGCGAGCATCCATTCGTCGGGATTCAGGTGGAGCGACTGCATTTCGCGGTCTTTCACGTCGAGGAACGTCTTGCCGATGATCGCGCGCTTTTCTTCCGGGAGCGTCACTCCTTCGAGAGCCTTGAGGAAATCCTCGGAGGCATCGACGATTCGGAGGTTTTTCATCCCTTCCTTTTCGAGAAATTCCATGACCTTGGCGGATTCGCCGAGCCGCATCATGCCGTTATCGATGTGAAGCCCTAGGACATTTTCGGGTCCGAGGACACGGTTCAGAAGGACGAATGCCACGGTGGAATCGACCCCGCCGGAGACGAGCAGAAAGACCTTTTTGTCCTTGACCTGCTCCCGGATGCGTTCCGTGATGAGCGGCAGGTAGCTTTTCATGTCCCAGGATTTTTTGCAGCCGGAGTAGCGGACGAAATTTTCGAGAACTTTCATGCCGTATCGGCTGTGGGTGACTTCCGGGTGGAACTGGAATCCGTAGATTTTGCGTTCCGGGCAGGAAACCGCGGCGACCTTGCAGTCGGATGTGCTCGCGATGATGTGATAGCCTTCGGGAAGTTCCGATACGCTGTCGCCGTGGCTCATCCACATCGGGGATTCCAGGGGGACGCCTTCGAAGATAGGGTCGGAAGGGTCCGAAATTTTCAGGTCCGCGATGCCGTATTCCTTGACTTTTCCCGGCTGGACTTTTCCGCCGAGCTCCGAGGCGAGAAGCTGGTGCCCGTAGCAGATGCCGAGTTTCGGGACAGGAATGTCGAGGATTTCGGGATTGTATGCCGGAGCGTCGTCTGCATAGACGCTCGAAGGGCCGCCACTGTAGATGATGGCCTTGACGCCTTCGAGTTCCTTGACGCTTGCCGTGGGGGAGTGGATTTCGGTAAAGACCCCGAGACGGCGGACCCGGTTGGCGATTAGGTGTGCATATTGACCGCCGAAGTCAAGAACGGCGATTGTGTCGATTGCTTTCACTCTTCTTCTCCGAGTTTGCGGGCGAGTTCCGCGAGAGTCTGGACTCCGGTTCCCGTCGCTCCGTAGGCGGTGTATTTCCAAGGACGTGTCGTGTAGGCGGTGCCCGCGATGTCCCAGTGTGACCACTTTACATCTTCCGGAACAAATTCGCGGAGGAAGAGGGCGGCGAGAATCGCGCCCGCGCTTTTCCCGACATTGGAAAGGTCCGCATAATTGTCCTTCAGCTCGTCGGCGTATTCCTCGTCGAGGGGCATCGGCCAGAACTTTTCGCAGGCGGAACGTCCCGCTTCCATGACGGCCTTGGCGAACGCGTCGTCGTTTGCAAAGAATCCGGTGATGGAATTTCCTAGTGCGCGGACCATTGCTCCGGTGAGCGTCGCCACATCGACGATATGGGTCGCTCCGTTTTCGACCGCGGCGCAGATGCCGTCCGAGAGGACCAGACGTCCTTCCGCATCCGTGTTATCGACCATGACGGTTTTGCCGTTCTTCGCCTTGAAAATGTCGCCCGGGAGAACCGCTCCGGAACCTATCCGGTTTTCGGCGAGGCACAGGTAGGCGGACATCTTGAGGGGAACTTTGAGTTCCGCTGCCGTGCAGATGGCGGCGAGGGCTGTTGCCGCGCCTGCCATGTCGCTCTGCATTTCCTTCATTCCCTTGGCAGGCTTGAGCGAAATTCCGCCCGTATCGAACGTGATGCCTTTTCCGACCAGCGCGAGATGCTTGTCCTTGACCGCATTCTTCGGGTTGTAGGAAAGCTTTACCATGCAGGGTTCGAAGCGGCTTCCGGCACCGACGGTCAAAAGCCCGTTGAAACCTTCTTGCGCAAGGATCTTCGAGTTGAGAATGGTGATGGAAAGTCCCGGTACCTGGTGGGCGACGCGAATCGCCGAGTGGGCGAATTCGTCGGGGTAGAGCTTTGACCCCGGCGTGTTTACCAGGTCCTTGCAAAGGGTCGTGTACTTTTGTTCGACTTCGACGGTTTCCGCGATTTTTTCGAAATCCTTGGCGCGTTCCCCGGCTTCGATTTCAAACGTGACTTCGAAGTTCTTTTTCGGATTGCTCTTGTACTTTTCGAATCTGTAGGCGCTGTAGTGGATCCCGTGGAGGATTGCCCGGAACTGCTCGTCCGCGGCATCCGCGAGGAGAAACTTGACCGTCTTGAATTGCTTTTGTTCGGCCCGCTTCCCGAGCCGGTAGCCCGCCATGCGGAGACGATCTAGTTCGGAAAGTCCGCGTTCCTTGGCCGCATCGATGAAAATGGTCCGATGTCCGTCGATTTCGACGATTTCCTGGTCGGTGCAGACTCCATTTTCCATGTCGGCGAGGGTCTTTGCCGCTTGGACTTCGCCCTCTTCCGTGAGGACGGACGAAAATTGAATCGATTTTTTTACAAAGAAAAGGACATGCGCGGAGACGTTGTCCGGGACATGTTTTGCAATTTTGAGTTTAATCATGCGCTAAAAATAGAAATTTTCTAGATTATGACGGTCAAATTCATTTCTATAGGAACACCGATGGAAACAGCTTCTCAACTTTGGAAAAAAATCCAGTCTCAAGAATTCAACCCGGCTACCGATATGGGCCTAGTCGAAGACGTGAAAAAAATCGCGCTTTCGAGCGTGGAGCCTTGCAAGGTGAGTTTTGGAACATCCGGATTCCGCGGCGAAATCGGCACGGAGTTTACGCTCCGCACGGTCGAGGTCATCGCGTCTGCGATAATCCGCATGTATCGGGAAGCTGACGCGGCTCTCCTGGAAGCACTTGGCGTTGCGAATTTTGACGAACTCAAGGAGCGCGGCGCGGTCCTCGGGCATGACAACCGCCTTCTCGGGCACGAGTTCTGCATGGCCGTGGCGCAGATCTTTGCGAAGGCCGGCGTGAAAATTTACTACGGCGGAGAAATGGCGACTCCCGAATTCTCTGCGGCTATCGAAATGCTCGGTGCGGCGTGCTCCATCAACATGACGCCTAGCCACAACCCGTCGAATTATGCGGGTATCAAGTTCAACCCGGCGGACGGCGGTCCTGCGGGTCCGGAAATCACGAGTGTCATCACGCGCCTTTCGAACGAAATGATGGCGGATTTCGCACGCGAAGAGCTTTCTCCGGTTGAATTCAAGAAAATCGATTCCGTCGAAATCTACAAGGAATTTTTGCACAAGCAGGGGACTATCAAGTTCGCCCGCATCCAGAAGCTTCTCGACGAAGGCCGTCTGACTCTCGTGTGCGACCATGTCCACGGCGCGACCCGTGGACGTCCTAATGCGATTCTCGGAAATCCGCAGTGCATGCTCTGCCTCCGCACCGAGGATGATCCGCTTTTTGGCGGCATCGCTCCGGAACCCAGCTCCAAGAACCTCGAAGGCGTCCGTCGCGTTCTCGACCAGAGCAAGAGCTGGTATCGTCTGGGCTGCATCTTCGATCCGGACGGCGACCGCGTGCGCTTCTATGACGGAACCCGCGAAATCGACATGAACCGCTTCGGAGCGATTGCGTTCCATTATATGGTTACTTGGCGCAAGGAAGTCGGTGTCGTGGCGAAGTCCGTCGCCACTTCGAACTTTGTAAATGTCATCGCGAATAAACTCGGAATCCCCGTGATGGAGACTCCGGTGGGCTTCAAGAACTTCCGCCCGTGGCTTTCCCGCAAGGCGAAGGTGAAAGCGCTTATCGCGTTTGAAGAATCCGACGGAATTTCCGGCTTGAACAATACGCTCGAAAAGGATGCCCAGTTCGGTCTTCTGCTTGCTCTCGAAATCATGGCGACGACGGGCAAGAACCTCGGCGAATACCTGGATGACCTCTACAAGGAATTCGGAAAGTTCTACCCGAACCGCGCCGGATTCGAAGTCGATAAGTCGCTTGTCGGCGCTCCGCTTGCATCCCAGGTGATGGCTGTTGCGGACAAGGCGAAAGTCGGTTCGAAAGTCAAGATCGGCGAAAAGGAAAAGTCGGTCCGCGAAGTCCTTACGCTCGACGGCGTGAAGATTATCTTCGAGGACGATTCCTGGATGCTCATCCGTCCGTCGGGAACGGAGCCGAAGGTTCGCATCTATACGGAATGCCGCGAAGAATCCGAAAAGGATGCGATGTTCGAGGCGGCCAAGGCGCTGTTCTTTGGCAAGTAGTTTTTGTAGCTTGAATCGAGGAGATGTAATATGCTGAAAAAATTGGCAATGTCCTTTCTTCTTTTTTGCGCGACGTTTTCCTTTGCGCAAATCAAGCCTTCGTTCCAGGCGTTCGATGCGGATTATCTGCAACTGGGCGAAGCTTCGAAGGGGTTCCATCACTTTATCGTCCGGGTCGATTATGCGCCATGGGCGTTTGTCGCCGAAGGCGATGTGAAGGCTCCCCAGGGAGATGTCGATTTGCTGTTCAACAGCATGGACAACGACCAGCTGTATATCGTTGTCGCCTATGCGCCGTCTCCCATTGAAGGTTCGGACGGGTATGAATACCAGGCTGGAATCTACGACCTGATGATTTACTACACGGACGAAGCGGATGACTTTTCGACACGTATCACGAACCTGAAAATTACGCTGCTTCCGCCTATCGCGAATGATTCGTGGGCGACGGGAGCCTTGGCGGATGCCCAGGGAAAACGCGGAAAGTCGGGCGATGTCTTCAAGAATCCGGAATATGCGAATGCGATTTTCCAGGCTTCGGCGCAGCCCCTTTCCAAGGCCCAGGCGAAAGCGGCGAAAATTGACGCGGCGAACCAGAAGAAGAATGCTCTCAAGGCTCGTCGCGATTCGATTGCCGCTGCCGAACAGGCGGAACGCGATGCGAAGATTGCGGAAGAAAATCGCAAGGCGGAGGCGCGCCGGAATGAAAAGGCCCGGCAGGATTCCATCGCCGCAGCGACGGCGAACGCTCGCCGCAAGGCCCAGACGGCGGCTCCGGCAGCCGCTCAGCAGAACCAGAACCTTTCTCCGCGCCAGCGGAAGCTTCAGGCGATGCAGGAAGCGGAAAGAAAGAATGCTTCCCAAACGGCTCCGGCGACGAAACCTGCAACGGTCGCTCCGGCGGCGTCTTCGGATCCGTGCGAAGCTCCGGGTCTCACCCCGCTCCAGAAAAAGCGTTGCCGGATGAACAGCAAGTAAAAGTTGGATGTTTTTTTTTCAAGGTCGCTCGGGTGGGCGGCCTTTTTTGATTTTTGTGGCGATGCTGTACAGAGCTTAGAACTGAGAACTTAGATGAGAGAGTGGAGAGTTAAGTGACATCGGAAGGGATTCTATCGAGGTCTTCGACCTCTCCAGAATGACGCCAGACGGAGATTCTATCGGCTTTCAGCCTCCAGAATGACGGCGCACGAAAACGGTTCGCTTCACGGACAACTTCACCCTCCACATTCCACTCTCCACACTCAAAACTTAAACGTCCGCAGATCTAACCTCTGACAAAGCGTGGCTGATTCTATCGCTCCGCTCCAGAATGACAGGGTGGTTGCGTCCCCCTTCCTTGCCCCGGGCCGGGTAGGCCGATGATAGGTTGCTTTGCGACAAAAGCCTAGACGTGCGAACGTTTAATTCCCGCTTCCCGCAAGCTTAAACGTCCACTGTTCTAAGTTCTGAATGAACTGTCCTAGACTTCGATCATCACCGCCGAAAGCGCACTCTCCCTGCGACATCCCGACCCGGGAAAATCGATTCCCTGCCCGCGCGACCAGGCAATGCGCGCTGTCGGGAACTTAATTTGTACGGTTTCGAGCGTTTCTTTTGCAAGGCCTTGCGGCGTGAAACCGCTGAAATTCGAACTGGCAAGCAAGAATCCGCCAGGCAACAGAATGTCTGAAATTTCCGAAACGAGCTTCTGGAAATCGGTCCTTACCGAGAAAATGTTACCCCGATTCCTTGAAAAGCTCGGCGGGTCCAGCACGATTCCGCCGAAACGAATCCCCTTGCGGATGCACCAGGCGACATATTCCCGGGAATCGCCGCGGAAAAATTCCCCGGGTAAAATTTCGATTCCGTTCAAGCGAAAATTTTCCCGCCCCTTTTCCAAAATTTTCCCGCTGATGTCCGCATTTACGGCCCGTTTCGCGCCGCCAATCCTTGCGTGGACGGCAAAGGAGCAGGTGTAACTGAAAAGATTCAGAATCTCCCTTCCGCGGGCCCGGGCTTCCACGTCCAAGCGTCCCGCCCGCATGTCCAAAAAAAGCCCCGGATTCACCGTATCGAGAAGATTCACCCGAAATTTCGCGTTTCCTTCGCGGACAACCGTTTCCGCATTTTTTTCGTCACCAAGTTCCACCCGCATTTCGGGATGTTCCAGGGATTTTCCCGACGGCGAAAGGCGAAACTTGGATACCAAAAATTCCGGTTCAAAGACGCGGTTTACGGCCTCGACAATTTTTGGCGCAGACGGAAGCAGTTCCGGCCCAAAAAACTGGAGCTGGAATGAATCCGCAAATTTGTCGAGAGTAACGCCCGGAAATCCGTCTTCCGCACCGTTTACAACCCGAAAGGCATCTGTCAGGGAAAACAAATCGGTTCTTGCTGAAAGCGCCTTTTCGAGGAGACCGCAAAACCGTTTCATGGGAAAAACTCCCCAAACAAGGCTTCTTGGTAAGGATTCGGGACAATTTTGTCCGCTGAAAATCTCGAACAAGCGCAAATCATGTGCGCCAATATAGATTTTTAACCGGAGCTTTTCTAAATTTTTTGTGAAATTTTCTCGGAGAGAATCATGAATATCCCGGAACCGACCAACTTTATCCAAGACATCGTCGCAAGCGATCTCAAAAGCGGCAAACGCAACCATGTCCTCACCCGTTTCCCGCCGGAGCCGAACGGTTACATCCACATCGGTCATGCGAAAAGCATCTGCCTGAATTTCGGTACGGCAAAAAAGTTTGGTGGCAAGACAAATCTCCGTTTCGACGATACGAATCCGACAAAGGAAGATACGGAATTCGTCGATTCTATCTACAACGATGTCCATTGGCTGGGATTCAATTGGGAAGAACCTGTCCGCTATGCAAGCGACTATTACGACCAGCTCTACGACTTCGCTGAAAAATTGATCAAGCTTGGCAAGGCATACGTTGACGACCTTTCGCCCGAAGAGATGAAGGACTACCGCGGAAACGACGCCGGAAAACCGTCAAAGCCTTCTCCCTACCGCGACAGAGGCATCGAGGAGAACCTGGATCTTTTCCGACGCATGAAATCGGGTGAATTTGCCGACGGTTCGAAGACCCTACGGGCAAAAATCGACCTCGCCAGTCCGAACATGAATATGCGCGACCCGGCGATTTACCGGATAAAGCATGCGACGCATCACCGCACGGGCGATAAATGGTGCATCTACCCGATGTATGACTTCGCCCACCCGCTTTCCGACTGGATCGAAGGGATCACGCATTCCATCTGCACGCTCGAATTCGAAGCCCACCGTCCGCTCTACAACTGGTTCCTCGAAGCGCTCTCCCTCGAAAACCTCCCGCAGCAGATCGAGTTCGCTCGGCTCAATCTTTCCTATACAGTGATGAGCAAGCGGAAACTCCTGGAATTGGTGACAAGCAAGCGTGTCATGGGATGGGACGACCCCCGGATGCCGACGGTCTGCGGACTGCGACGTCGCGGCTATACGCCGTCTTCCATCCGCGAGTTCTGCGAACGCATCGGCATTTCGAAAGCGGACAGCATGGTCGATATCAACCTGCTCTACTTCTGCATCCGCGAAGAGCTGAACAAGACCGCGCAGCGGGCCATGGCGGTACTCGACCCGGTAAAAGTCGTCATCGACAACTGGGAAAGTGGAAAAGTCGAAGACGTCGAAGTGGAGAACAATCCCGAAGATCCGAACGCGGGAATGCGCAAGGTTCCGTTTGGGGGGGAACTCTACATCGAACGCGAAGATTTCATGGAGAATCCGCCGAAAAAATATTTCAGGCTGAAACCCGATGGCGAAGTACGCTTGAAAGGCGCTTATTTTATCAAGTGTACAGGCGTAGAGAAAGACTCTGACGGCAACGTGGTGACAATCCATGCGACATACGACCCGGAGACCAAAGGCGGAGACGCTCCCGACGGAAGAAAAGTCAAGGGAACGATCCAGTGGGTCTATGCGCCGACAGCCATCGACGCGGAAGTCCGGCTTTTCGACAACCTCTTCTCCATCGAGAATGTGGGCGACGTACCGGAAGGCAAGGATCCGCTCGACTATCTCAACCCGGAATCCCTTGTTTCGAAGCAGGCGAAGCTCGAACCGATGCTCGCCCGCGCGACGCTCGATGACCGCTACCAATTCATGCGGCTGGGCTATTTCTGCCTGGATTCCAGGGATTCTACGCCAGAACGGCTCGTGTTCAACCGCACGGTCGGACTCAAGGATTCTTGGGGAAAGGCCCAGGCGAAGCAATAGCTTTTCTGGTTACAGCCGTAAACGATATCGCAAAAAATCCGGAGCGGCTGGGCGGGTAAATTAAATAATTTATGCGTACCAAACACTCCCCCTAATACTCCTTCCGAGGTTCTCCTTTTCTCGGAAGGAGTTTTTTTTTTGAATTTTGAAATCATCGAAAAAAAATGCGCGAAACCCCTTGCATTAGAGTAAACTCTAAGCTGTATATTGTAACCAGGATATTTTCAAAGAGGTTTTTATGTACGAGACTCTGAACAAGGTAAACGGTCCGGAAGATGTCAAGAAAATGAGCGCGGGGGAACTCGAAAGCCTCGCTGCGGACATCCGCGAAGCCCTTTTCAATCGGCTTACCAAGAATGGCGGACATTTCGGACCGAACTTCGGAACAGTCGAAGCGGAAATCGCGCTGCATTACGTCTTCGATTCGCCGCGGGATAAGTTCATCTTCGACGTTTCGCACCAGAGCTATACGCACAAGATGCTGACAGGGCGCAAATCCGGTTACATCGACGATTCACATTTCAAGGATGATTCGGGCTACACGAACCCGGAAGAATCCGAACACGACCTTTTCAATGTCGGGCACACTTCGACGTCCATTTCCCTCGCTACCGGGATGGCCCGCGCCCGCGACCTGCTCGGCGGAAGGGAAAACGTCATCGCATTCATCGGGGACGGTTCGCTTTCGGGCGGAGAAGCGCTTGAAGCTCTGGACTACGCAGGCTCTGAAGTGGACTCCAACCTGATAGTCGTCGTAAACGATAACGAGATGGCGATTGCCGAAACCCACGGAGGCATCTACAAAAATTTGAAAGAGCTCCGCGATTCCAAGGGGACGTGCGAAAATAATATTTTCAAGGCGTTTGGGCTCGATTACATTTACGAGGAAAACGGCAACGACATCCAGAGCCTCATCCGAATTTTCCGAAAAGTCAAGGATTCAACGCGTCCAGTCGTCGTCCACATCCACACGCAAAAGGGCAAGGGTTACCGAATCGCCGAAGAAAACAAGGAAGCGTGGCATTGGAGCCTTCCGTTTGACCGGGCGACAGGAAAATCCACGGTGAATTTCGGGAACGGAGAAGACTATGAATCTCTGACTGCGGACTTCCTAATCCAAAAGGCAAAGGCAGACCCGAAAGTTCTGGTGATTTCTCCCGCCATGCCGATGTCCGTAGGCCTCGGACCCGACAGGCGAAAAGAACTAGGCAACCAGTACACCGATACGGGAATCGCCGAAGAACAGGCGATTGCAATGGCATCCGGAGCGGCAAAGCGCGGTGCGAAGCCTGTCGTCGTCACCAATGCGACATTCTTGCAGAGAACCTATGACCAGATGGCCCAGGACACCGCCGTAAATGATAGCCCGATAGCGGTCATTTTGAACTATGCGGGATTCAACACGCTGACAGACGTTACGCATCTCGGAATTTACATCAACGCGATTTACGGCAACATCCCGAATGTTCGCGTTCTCGCTCCGACGAACAAGGCGGAATACCTCGCCATGATAGATTTCGCCATCGAGCAGAACGGGCATCCGACAATTGTCCTCATTCCGGGAAACGGCGTTATCGATGACGGACGCGCTGCCGACAGGGACTATTCGAATGTCAAGTTCCGAATCGAAAAGAAAGGCTCCCGCGTCGCAGTCCTCGCCCTAGGAGACTTCTACCAGCGTGGCGAAGAAGTCGTCAAGGAAATTGAAGCGAAACTCGGAATTTCCCCGACACTCGTCAACCCGAGGTTCGCAAGCGACATCGACAGAAAAACGCTCGAATCGCTCAAGCGGGATCACCAGGTCGTTATCACGCTCGAAGACGGCATCGTGGAAGGCGGATTCGGGGAAAAGGTCGCCGCATTCTACGCCGATTCCTCGGTAAGGGTCAAAGTCTATGGTCTCGAAAAGAAGTTCTACGACAGATATGATCCGGAAGGGCTGCTCAAATCGCTAGGCATCACCGCTCGGGCAATTACTGCGGACATTGCGAAATTGCTGGCCAAGCTTTGAACTGGTCTGCGGAACGTTCGTCTCCTTCGTCATTCTGGAGGGTTCGAAATCCGACAGACCTCTCGTCCGGCGTCATTCTGGAGAGGTCGAAGACCTCGATAGAATCCCTTCCGACGACATTCCACTCTCAACATTCCACACTCCACTCTCAGCTCTAAGCTCTAAGCTCCAAGCTCTGACCAGGATCCTATCGCTCCGCATTGCTACGCTCCAGGATGACCGCAGAGCGTTTATGTCCGCCGTCATTCTGGAATGAAGAGGTAGAATTCCCGTTCATCGTCATTCTGGAGAGGTCGAAGACCTCGATAGAATCAGAGCTTAGTTGAGAGAGCTTAGGGCAGTGAACGTTTAAGTTTGCGGGAAGCGGGAATTAAACGTTCGCATGTCTAGGCTTTTTGTCGCGGCGCGATTAGGTCGCCTTCCCGGCGAGGGGCAAGGTAGGGGGACCTTTCCGAGTTGCGAAATGCCAAGGTCCCCCTTCCTTGCAACCACCCCTATGGCCACGCTTTGTCAGGGGTTAGATCTGCGGACGTTTAAGTTTTGAGTGTGGAGAGTGGAATGTGGAGAGTGAAGTTGTCCGTGGAGCGAACCGTTTTCGTGTACCGTCATTCTGGAGAGGTTGAAAACCTCGATAGAATCCATCTTTAAGATCTGACATGGATCCTATCGGTCGCGAGGCTCCCTCCAGGATGACCGCTAGAAGGAAAAGTTCGCTCAAAAGTCTCTCCACACTCCACTCTCAGTTCTAAGCTCTGATTTGGATCCTATCGCTCCACGAGGCTCCGCTCCAGGATGACCGCTAGAAGGGGGTCCTATCGCTCCGCGGTGCTCCCTCCAGGATGACCGCAGAGCGTTTATGTTTTCCGTCATTCTGGATGGTTCGAAGAACCCGATAGAATCCCGTCCGATGTCGTTCAACTCTTCACTCTCCACCCTCCATTCTCAACCGCCCAGGAATAATTCTATCTTGAAAGCATGAACCGGATTTTTTTCTTTGCCGCCCTGATTATTTTTTTCCCGTTTGAAATTTTTGCAAATCCTGTTGAATTTTTTTCGCACGGCAGGTTTTCCTCGGCCTCGCTCTTTTCGAAGCTCGATTCGGTCGGAAGAGACGGAACGTGGATGGAATGGGACATGGACGCGGTACTTGACCCACAAATTTCAAAAATCGTGGCGGATGAAAAAGAGGACATCTTTCCAGACGTAGAACATGGATGGCTTCTTGAAAATCCGGATGGTTCGGCTATTTTTGCCGTTCTCCGGCGGAAAGGCTCGGACGAATCGCTCGCGTTCCATGAAATTCCGAAGTTCACCATAAAAAAAGTCCCGCTGGAAATCAGGGAACCTCTTGACCCGCAAAAGGTCTTGCGCGATTATCGGGAAACCCTTTCCGGGCATTTTGTTCACTTGGACGATACGAATCTTCAAGTCGTCGTCCGCGACAGGGAAATCCAGTTTTCCTACTTGAAGCCCGACCGCGAAGCGCTTGTATCGATTCCTTTTTTTGATCGCTTGCCCGAATCGCGGAAACAGGCCGAAATCCAGATGCGACGGGATTTTTACGCTTACGAATATGTGCTGATGGTCCAAGCCTTTGTAGCGAGCACGCGTGGACTTTTCAACTGGCAGGTCTGGCACTGGCTTTCTCGCGACATAACGTCAGACGCGATGATTCGGGACAAGGAAATCGCAGCGGTCCTCGCATCGCCGGATCAGGGAAAGTTCGTCCGAATTTTTTTCAAGAACTTGCCGCGAGGTTATTCCGTGGAAATGCTCTCGAATGCGCACGGAGCTTTCATGTTGAACATCCGAAAAAATTAGGTCCCGGTTTGATATGCCCAAGCGTACCGGCATTGCGGATTTGCCGCTGCACACGGGAACGGTTCCCCGGTGGCTTGCCGACAGGATGCGCGATCTGGGACGGCTGATAGTCGAAGCGATCGTCGAAAATTACGGTCGGAAGGAATTCCTTGTCCGTCTGAGCGACCCGCTGTGGTTCCAGTCCTTTGGCGCGGTTCTGGGGATGGATTGGCATTCCTCGGGAATCACGACCAGTGTAATGTTCGCCTTGAAGCGCGGCATTTCGCAGGTATCGCAGGAACTCGGAATTTATGTATGTGGAGGGCGCGGAAAGTTTTCCCGGGAGACGCCGACCGAGCTTTTGCAAATTGCGGACCGGACGGGGCTTGACGGAAATTTTCTTTTGCGGGCAAGCAAGCTCTGCGCGAAGGTCGATAATACGGCGATCCAGGACGGTTTCCAACTTTACCAGCATAACTTCGTCTTGACGAAAGAGGGCGACTGGACGGTCGTTCAGCAGGGAATGAATCCGGCGGAGCGGACCGCGCGGCGGTATCATTGGAGCTCGCTGGGCCTCAGATCCTTCGTGGAAGAACCGCATACGGCAATCGTCGGAAAAAATCAGGGCGACATCCTGAATCTTACGGATCGGGCAGCGGGGAAGACCCGCAACGCGGTACTTTCCCTTTCACAAGAAGAACCGTCCCGCATCATGCGGGAAATTTCATCGCTGGTAAAGCCGAAAACGTCGATTGTCGTCTCGGAGCAGATAGATCTGTTCGGAAGTCCGTCGGAACCTGTCCTTGTCTGTTCGGGCCGCAACTTGCGGATGCCTGCGCACCATGAAGTCCTTGCGGAAGATGTCGATTTGAAGCGTCTCGGAAGCGTTCTCGCCACGGCATACGAAAGCGCTCCTTCGAATTTCGAAAGCCTGCTGCTTACTCCCGGTCTAGGCCCGCGGACGTTGCAATCCCTCACGCTCGTAAGCGAAGTAATCAACGGAACGCCGTCGCGCTTTACGGATCCGGCGCGCTATTCCTTTGCGCACGGTGGAAAGGACGGACATCCGTTTCCCGTGCCGTGCAAAGTCTATGACGAATCGATTCGGGTCTTAGACGAGGCGCTCCAAAAGTCGAAGCTCGGTCTATCGGACAAGATGCGCTGCCTCTCCCGATTGCACCAGGTGCAGCTTGCCGTCGAACAAAATTGCTCGCCTCTTGCGGATTTCGAAAAAACGCTCGAACATGAAAGACGCCATTCCGCAGAATGGGGCGGTCGCGTTGTCGGCTAGCGCTTCGCCGGATAAAAAAGGAGAGAGCCTCTCCGTTTTTTCCGAAGAGGCTCTCGAACGGGGTCGCCTATAAGCCGGGTTTTGTGCCGATGGAAATCGGCGATGACCATCTATCTGAGCGCGTCATTGCTGGCGGCTTCGAGCGACCTACCCGAACTCCGACCGGACAGGCGGCCCGGGCACTTTCGAAAAGTGCGGAGTTCTGCTTGGTCTTGCACCGGATGGGGCTTGCCGTGCCGATTCTGTCGCCAGAACCGCGGTGAGCTCTTGCCTCGCCATTTCACCCTTACCCGCCTTGCGGCGGGCGGTATCTTTCTGCTGCGCTATCCGTCGCATTGCTGCGCCTGGACGTTATCCAGCATCCTGCCTTGCGGTGCCCGGACTTTCCTCCCTCGCTTTCGCGAAGGCGGCCATCCGGCGTCCCCATAGAAAAGTTAGCAAGAATTTGGTATATTCGGAACGGCATCCCTAAAAATCCTCCTCGCTTTGAAGAAAACAGGATATCCGGGCGCGAGCGAATGCCGGATTCTCGCGGATTTTGGGACGCTTAACAAAGGAGTCCTTTATGAAAAATCGCATCCTGTTCGTACTTGCAGACGGCTTCGAAGAAACGGAATGCGTCGTTCCTTTTGACATTCTTTCGCGCGGCGGAGTCCAGGTCACGCTGGCCGGCATTCACGACGATGTATTCGTGGAAGGCGCTCACGGTTTAACCCTGAAGGCGGACATCCTTCTCTCCGAAGCGGAACTTTCCGAATTTGACGGGATATTCCTTCCGGGCGGGAGCCGCGGCGTAGAAAACCTCATGGCTTCCGAGCGCGTCCTCGAAATGGTCCGAAATTTTTACGATGCCGGAAAGTGGGTGCTCTCGATTTGCGCCGGTCCGCTTGTCCTTGCGCAGGCGGGAATTCTCGGCGGCAAGAGCGTCACGAGCTACCCTTCGACGGAAGCGGAACTGCGACCGCATTGCGGAAACTATCGCAATGACCGCGTGGTCGCTTCCGGGAACATCTTGACAAGCCGCGGGCCGGGAACTGCGGAAGAGTTCGGGTTTGCCGTTCTGGAAGCTCTCGAAGGAAAAGAAAAAATGGAGAGCGTTCGGGAGGGAATGCTTGCCCGCCTTCCGTAGAGCGTAAACAACTTTTATTAAATTTGACGCACTATGCCCGATGTCTTTCTTTACGATACGACTTTGCGCGACGGAAACCAGGATCGCACGATATCGCTTTCCCTGGCGGACAAGCTGCAAATTGCGAAACTTTTGGATTCCTTTGGCTTTGACTACATCGAAGGCGGCTGGCCTAACCCTTCGAATCCTACGGACGTGGAATTTTTCCGTCGGATCGGGGAAATGCAGCTTTCCCATGCGAAAGTCTGTGCGTTCGGAAGCACGCGACGTCCGAAGATTCTCGCGGAAGACGATCCTCTGTTAAAGGCTCTGGTCGAGAGCAAGGCGCCAGTCAAGACGATTTTCGGCAAAAGTTGGGACTTGCACGTGACGGACGTTATTCGGACGACGCTCGAAGAAAACCTGGATATGATCGAATCCTCCGTCCGCTTTCTCAAGGAATTCTCCGAAGAAGTCATCTATGACGCGGAGCATTTCTTTGACGGCTACAAGGCGAATTCGGGCTATGCGATTGAAACGCTCAAGTCGGCTGCCCTGGGAGGCGCGGACTTTATCGTCCTCTGTGACACGAACGGCGGGACGATGCCGTGGGAACTTGAAACCATCCTTCAGGATGTCCAGAAAAGAATCGGAGTCCCGTTGGGAA
The DNA here is from genome assembly GCA_963656065.1 of Alistipes onderdonkii. Lineage (GTDB taxonomy): Bacteria > Fibrobacterota > Fibrobacteria > Fibrobacterales > Fibrobacteraceae > Hallerella. Next base: position 262,557 of record CAVKGV010000001.1, on the reverse strand, counting down.
TTCACGCCCATAACGACAGCGGGGTTGCCGTGGCGAATTCTCTTGTCGCGGTCAGAACGGGCCTTTCGATGGTCCAGGGAGTTTTGAACGGTTACGGGGAAAGGTGCGGCAATGCGGACCTCACGACGATTTCCGCGGATCTGGTATTCAAGATGAAGAAGAATATTTCCTGTGCAAAAAACATGAAGGACTTGCGCAGGGTAAGTCTCGCCCTCGACCAGATTGTGAACATTCCGAGCGATATCAAGGCTCCCTACGTCGGGGATGCCGCTTTTGCCCACAAGGGCGGAGCGCATATCGATGGCGTGATGAAAGTTTCCCGCAGTTTCGAGCATCTCGATCCCCATGCGGTGGGGAACAACCGTGTCTTTGTGACGAGCGACCAGGCTGGCGGTTCCCTTGTCGTGGAAAAACTCAAGGAACTTCTCCATGTCGATGTCGATAAGAAGGATCCGAAGGTGCAGGTGCTTTTGCGTCGGATCAAGGAATGCGAAAATGCGGGCTGGCATTTCGACAGTGCCGAAGCGAGTTTTGAAATGCTGGTCTATCGTTCGCTGGGCCTTTTCACGTTGCCGTTCCGGGTGGAAAATTATCGCGTCATCGAAGACCGGACGGAGCAGGGGGCGAGCGTGTCGCAGGCATCCGTCAAGCTGCATGTAGGCGACGAAATCAGCCACCAGGTCGCCGAGGGCGATGGCCCGGTGAACGCATTGGATGCGGCTCTTCGCAAGGCGCTGGTGCCTTATTATTCCTATATGAAAAATGTCAGGCTGGACGATTTCAAGGTCCGGGTGCTGGGGTCGAATGTCGGGTCGGATGCCCATGTCCGCGTCTGGACCACGTTTGGCGATGAGCGGGATTCCTGGCATGTCGCCGGCGTTTCCACCAATATCATCGAGGCGTCCTGGCTTGCGCTTGTCGATGGGCTTTCGTATAAAATTTACAAGGAATCCTTGAAACGAGGAGAAAATTAGTCGCATGAAGATTCTTAAGGTCAATCAGAGTTCAAAGGAAGTCGATCGCATTTGTTCACGTGGAGTCGCTCCGACGGAGGAAATTTACGCCAAGGTCCGGAATATCATGGAAAACGTCCGCAAGGGTGGGCTTTCCAAGGCGGTGGAATATGCGCAGAAATTCGACGGATTAAGGGGAAACGACCTGCGCGTCGATGAAAAGTTCTTGAGGGAACAGGCCAAGCGCGTCAATCCGACTTTGACAAAGGCTTTGCGCGGTGCTATCCGGAATGCGACTCGCTTTCACCGTCACGAACTGCATTCAATTGGCAGTTTTGCGTTCAAGGGAAAAGAAGGCGAAATTTTGGGACAGCGGGTGCGTCCGATGCACCGCGTCGGGCTTTATGTTCCGGGCGGAGCGGCTGTCTATCCGAGTACGGTCATCATGAATGCGGTGCCGGCTTTGGTAGCCGGTGTCGAGGAAATTGTGGTGACCACTCCGGCGAAAGGCGGAATCGATCCTTCCGTCGCCTTTGTACTCCTGGAATTGGGCATCAAGGAAATTTATCACATTGGCGGGGCCCAGGCGATTGCGCTTTTGGCTTACGGTTCAAAGGAAATCAAGCCGGTTGACAAAATCGTGGGACCGGGCAACGTCTATGCGGCAATCGCAAAGCGCGAGGTCTTCGGAAAGGTCGATATCGATATGATCGCCGGACCTTCGGAAATCCTGGTGCTGGCGGATGCGTCGTCTAGTCCTGAATATGTCGCGGTCGATCTGCTGAGCCAGGCGGAGCACGGTTCCGGCTATGAAGCTTCCATCTGCATCACCGACAGCATGGACATGGCGAAGAAAATATCGAAAGCCGTTGATGAGCATGTCAAGAATTCCCCGAAGCGCGAACTGCTTGAAAAGGTGCTGGAAAACTTCGGTCGGATCCTGGTCGTCGAAAACTGGGACGATGGCGTCGCCGTTGCCAACCGTATCGCTCCGGAACACCTGGAAGTGCAGACTTCCGATGCGGAAGAGCTTTCCCATCGGATTGTCAATGCCGGTGCGATTTTCATCGGCCCCTGGTCCAGCGAACCTATCGGGGATTATTTTGCGGGACCGGATCACGTTCTTCCGACAAACGGCACGGCGCGCTTTTCGAGCCCGCTCGGCGTCTATGATTTTGTAAAAAGGACAAGCGTTATCAATTACACGGAAAAGGCCGTCCGCAAGCAAGCGCACCTGATTGCCGAAATTGCGGAAACGGAAGGCTTCATCCATCACGCACAGGCGGTTCTTACACGGCTAGACGAAGAATAGCCTAGACGTTGGCTTTTGAGAGACCCCGAGTAAATTTCGGAGTCTCTTTTTTTTGGGGAGGGAAAAATTCAACCGGAAGTTTTTTTCCGGTAATTTGTCCGGATGGCGTAGGCTAGAACGGCGAAAGCCCCGGAAACGTTCATGCTGGCCTTTCGACCGGCCATGGGAATTTCGATTTTGAGCGAACAGTTTTTTAAAAGTTCCGGCGAGATTCCCAGTTCCTCGTTGCCGAGAACAACCAGGGCTTTTTCCGGCCAGCTTACTTGGGCGATGGGCGTGGAACCTTCGCCCGTTTCCAGCGCGATTATCGTATAGCCTTTTTGACGATGGGATTCGATGCAGTCAAGTGGGCTTTCCCAACGTTTGCTTGGAATCCATTTTTCGGTTCCGCGGGCGGCGCTTTTCAGCATGGCGTGGTCGGTGCCCGGTGTATAACCCGAAAGATGGACCGCTTCGAGGCCGAAGCAGTCCGCTGTGCGGAACAGGGAGCCAACGTTGAATGCGCTTCGCAAGTTGTGGGCGAGAACGGCATATGGAAGTGTCGGCAGGACGGCTTCGTTCCTGTCGCCGGGTTCGTTTTCCAGATAGACGTCCCGTTCGAAACCCAATCCCGCTTCGGTGCGGAATTCCTTGTAGAGTTCGATCAGTTCAGCCTGATTTTTCCCGTCAAGGCGCTTTTCGGGCGGAAGCTGCTGCCACGTGGCATAGTGTTCGTATTCGTTTCGGATTTGGGTCGTATCGTTTCCGAGTCGCAAGATGAGAATCCGCAAAAGCTCGGCAAAGCGTTTCGCTTTCGTCTGCGGGGCGAGAGTCAGGAACTTGCGTTCGGAATACATACGCCGGGGCTAGTGGATTTTGGCTCCGTCTTCGACGTCGCAAGTGACCGCCTTGCCGGAAACTTCCAACGGGCTTTTTCCGCAGAAAACAACCTTGTTGCGGGCTTCGAGCGAAATTTTTTCAAAATCCTTGAGCTTGAGAATCCGTCCGTCGGTCGAAGGCGTTACTCCCCGGAACGTGGCGCGGTCTCCGGGCTTTGAATCTTCCGGCGGCGTGAGAAGCCTGCATACGTGCTCCTCTTTGGTATCCCCGGCGAAGAGCATTCCGTTGCTCATGATGCCGCGGAGCGGAGCCGGTTTCAGGTTCGCAAAGAGGAGAATCTTTCTGTCCTTGAGTTCTTCGGGGGAGTAGCTGCTTTTTAATCCGGAACAGATCGTCCGCACTTCCGGTTCTCCGGCATCGACTTTCAGGACGTAGAGTGATGTCGCATCGGGATGGTCGCTCACTTCAAGAATTTTTGCCACGCGGATGTCCATCTCGGCGGGGACATCTTCTGCCGCAAGCGGCTTGTTCTGCTTTGCCTTGGGCGCCGCTTCCTGTTTTTGGGATTCTTCGATGATTCGCGGGAAAAGCGCCGAGCCTTCGCCGAATTTTTCTCCGCCCTTGAATTTTCCCCAGGCGAGATCGCTGACGCCTTCGAGCGACGTGCCGAGCATGGCGAGACCTTCCTTGCTCTTTTCCGGGATGACCGGGGAGAGGAAGCTGAGTGCGATGCGGACGGCTTCTGCCGAAACGAAGAGGACCGTGGCGAGTTCTTCTTTTTTCGAAGCGTCCTTGGCGAGTTTCCAGGGGGCTTTCTGCTCCAAGTAACGGTTCACCGCGCGGACGAGCGAGAGCGTTTCCTCGACGGCTTGCGAGAGCTTGACGTTTTCGAGAAGTTCGGGAACCGTTTTTGCAAGGCGGTCCGCGATTTCGATGACGCTGTTTTCTTCGGCGGCAAATGTTCCGGCCTTCGGGAGCGTTCCGTCAAAGTTCGTGAGGACCAGGCGGTGGACGCGGTTCACGACATTGCCGAGGTCGTTGGCGAGGTCGCTGTTTATCCGGCGCACGAATCCTTCGTGGGTGAAGCTCGCGTCCTGTCCGACGACCATGTCCCGGGCGAGGTAGTAGCGGAACGCATCGACGCCGTATTTCTCCATATATTCCATCGGATTTACGACGTTTCCCGTCGTCTTGCTCATCTTGTCGTTTCCGACTAGCCACCAGCCGTGGGCGAGAATATGTTTTGGGAGCGGGAATCCCAGCGCGAAAAGCATTGTCGGCCAATAGACGCTGTGCGTCGTGATGATGTCCTTTCCGACCAGATGATAAGTTGCAGGCCAGATAGTCTCTCCGTCCGGGAAGCTTCTCTTCGGAACGAGATTTCCCTTTTCATCGATTTTCATCACCGCGCTGACGTAATTCAGCAGGGCGTCGAACCAGACATATGTCACGTAGTCGTTGTCAAACGGCAGGGGGATTCCCCAGCTGAGGCGAGCCTTGGGGCGGCTGATGCACAGGTCGTTCAGCGGCTGTTTCAAAAAACCGCGGATTTCGTTCCAGCGGTAGTCCGGGACAATCCAGTCCCGATGGCTTTCCAGATATTCGATGAGACGCTCCTGGTATTTTCCCATCTTGAAAAAGTAATTCTTTTCCTTGAGCCAATCGACCGGGCGGTGGCTGATGGGGTCGCAGCCGTTTTCATCGAGTTCGTCCTGCGTGAAAAATCGCTCTTCGCCGACGGAATACCAGCCTTCGTATTCCTTGGAATAGATTTCGCCTCTGTCCCAGAGCAGTTGCAGGCAGTCGCTCACGAATTTCTTGTGGTCGGCGTCGGTCGTGCGGATAAAGTAATCGTAGCCGATGTCCATTTTTTTCCAGAGGTTCTTGAAGCGCAGGTTGTATTCATCGACGTGTTCCTGCGGGGAAACTCCGCGTTTTTCGGCGGCGCGCTGGACCTTTTGCCCGTGCTCGTCGGTGCCGGTGAGGAAAAATGTCTGGTATCCTAGGAGCTTGTGGAATCGCGTGAGGATGTCGGCGAGAACGGTCGTATAGGAATGCCCGATGTGCGGGGCGTCGTTGACGTAATAAATCGGAGTGGTGACGTAGAAATTTTTCATATCCCAAAAATAGAAAAAGGGTCTTGTTTGGGAAGTTTGGAACGAAATTTTAGGAACGGAAGGACCTACCTGGCAACCACCCTGTCATTCTGGAGCGGAACGATAGAATCAGCCTCGCTGTTCTAGGGCTTGGATAGACAAAGTCTAAATTTTTGGGAAGTGGGGATTTTAAGCGAGTTCGATAATGACATGGAGAAATCCCTGTTCTTTAAGAACGCATAAACTTTAACTTTCAAATCCTCGTTTCGCCGTTTCGTTCCGCGATGAGAGAAAGTTTAACAGGGTCTCTTCCCGAAGCGGTCTTGAAAAATAGCTCCCCTGGAAACGGTTCGCTCCGATTTTTTGACTTGCTGTCAGCTCTTCCCGCGTCTCGATTCCTTCTTGCACGATATTTACGCGCCTTTCCCGAAATACTTCCTGCATCGTTTTGAATTTTTCCGAAAAAGAGTCCGTGTCCGACGCGTGCAGGCGTTCTCTTTCGAGTTTCACGCTTTGAAAATCTCCGGCAAGGATACGGTTCCAGTTGGCGTATCCATCGCCAAAATCGTCGAGTGAAAACCGCAATCCCAGATTCCGCAGTTTCTGAAAGTTCTTTTTCGCGATATCATTGTCGTCGAGTAGGGATGAACGGGAAATTTCAAGCACGATGAATCCTGCTTCGACCTCGTATTCTTCCAGCGTTCCTTTGAAGAATCTTTCGCAGTTTTCCGGGAAAAGCTGGGTGGGGCTTAGATTTACGTAGATTTCGCGAAGTCCGCAAAGTGAAGGCTTCTTTTCGCGAATAAAGCGGCAGACGTGTTCAAAGACAATCCGCCCGATTTCGTTTGCAAATCCCTTCTTCTCGGCAATCGTGATAAATTCCGCAGGAGAAATATTCGCAAGGTTCGGATCGTTCAAGTGCACGATTGCTTCCGCCGAATCAAAGAACGCGGTTTCGGAATTCCAGATCGGTTGGAAGAGAATTTCAAATTTGCTCTCCCGGTATGCGTTCTCTATGGCGTTTTCAAGTTCAATCCGTTCAATGCATGCCTTGACTGTTGGATAGTTTCCGAGTTCGACCATCCATTCGGCGTTGTCGATTTCGTCGGGAACCGAGACGATTGTGCATTTCGCTTCGATGGAAACAAAAATTCCGCCGATGCGGTATTCCTTGTCGGAAAGTAGTGTCAGGAACTTTGCCGAAAAATCTTCGCTGGCTTCTTTTCCCTGCGACGAAACGACGGCTATTTTATCCTGCGCCAGGCGATAGACCGTCCCGGTCGAATTCTTGAGAATCCAGAGAAGCAGTCTCCGCGCGATGTCTTCCAAATCCTCGATTCTAAACATTGAACGCAGGGCTTTGAAATTCGAAAGGAATATGACGATTACGGAATACTTCCGATTGGAACGAAGATTGCGTCCGTTGTCGGCGACAAAGGCGCGGCGGTTGTAAACTCCCTTAATCGCATCGGAGTGGAGGTCTTCCGTCTCGATAAGGAGCATCACGCCCAAAAGCGAAAGCGATTCGAAAAAAAGTTCGAGCTTTAGCCAGGGAAAGGCGAACTGTACAAGGATGCCGGTGAGGCTTGCACCGATAAAGAACCAAAGGGCGAACGCGGTCGATTTGGCAAGGATTTTCCGATAGGTAAAAAGTTGCCCGATGGCAAAGGCCATGTATCCCGTCGCTTCCGCATAAATGAACAGTTCCAGGGGCCCCCGCGTAAACAGGACGTTATCCTGGTAATAAAAAATCAGGTGGGTCAGGGGATTTGTCAGTACGAAAAGTTCCAACAGGAGTGCTGGCGACAGAAACCAGAAGACAATGCGCTTCGAATGATTTTCTCCCCAGTTGTTCACGATGGCGACGTAGAGCGCAAAAAGCGGAGCGAGCAGCGTGTGCAGCGCAAAGTAGAGGGTCTGGAAAAAATGCTGGACCACGTTGAACGCGTTTCCGTCTGTCGATACAAGCGGATTCATCCCGGTCGCAAAAATCGAGGAGATGCTCGTGAAAAGCATGTTGAAAAGGAGCAGCTCGAAAATCTTCCCGCTTTCCTTTTTCGGCTTCTGGTGGGTGTAGTAAAAAATCAGGCAACAGACAACGATAAACGCAGAACAGATAAAAAAGCAAAGATCCGTTGTCAAGAAGCGCATGAAAAATTCTCCGAGCAAAAAAATCGCAGCAAGCCTAATATATATATTATGGCCATGCAGCAACAGACCTCTAAGGAAAAAGCTATCCTGGTAGGTATCGTCACGCCAAAAGTGCGAAGGTCCGCCGCCGAAGAACATCTCGAAGAACTGAAGCGTCTCGCGGAGACCGCCGGAGCGGTCGTCATGCGGACATTCTTGCAACGCGTCCAGGCGTTCAATCCGGCGACTCTCATCGGCGAAGGAAAAGTTTCCGAAATTAAAAACGCATTAGAAGAAAATGCGGCGGGGCTTGTCATCTTCGACGAGGACCTTTCCGGTTCGCAGGTCCGCAACCTAGAAGAACGGCTTCCGGGAATCAAGGTCCTAGACAGGACGGGCATCATCCTCGATATCTTCGCAAAACATGCGATAACTGCGGAAAGCCGCCTGATGGTCGAAGTCGCCCAGCTCGAATATCTTGTTCCTCGCCTTACCCACGCCTGGACGCACCTTTCGAGACAGGCCGGCGGGCGTGGCATCGGCATGAACGGTCCCGGCGAAACCCAGCTCGAAACGGACCGGCGAATCATCCGCAGGAAAATCCAGGAACTGAAAAAGAAGCTTGAAAAAATCGAAGATGCGCGGGAACGCCAAGCGATGCGCCGTTCGGAAATTTTCCAGGTCGGCATCGTCGGCTATACGAACGCGGGGAAGAGCACGCTCACGAACCGTCTCACCAAGAGCAACGTCTATGTCAAGGACCAGCTGTTCGCCACTCTCGACAGCACCATGAGAAAGCTCTACGTCGGAGACGGAAAGTTCATCTTGCTCTCGGATACGGTGGGATTTATCCGGAAGCTTCCTCCGCACCTGCTAGCCACTTTCAAAAGTACGCTCGGCGCGGCAAGCAATGCCAATCTCATTTTGAACGTCGTCGATGCGACGGCGAGCGATTATGCGGAACATCTGGAAATTTCGCACAAGATTCTTGATGGGCTGATCGACTCCGAGATTCCCCGGATTATCGTTTTCAACAAGGCGGAATCGGCAACGCCCGAACGCCGGACGGAACTTTTCAACCATTTTCCGGAAGCTCTCCAGGTCAGCGCCAAGGAAAATATCGGGATGGAATCGCTAAAGCAAGCGATCATCCGTAAAATGCTCAAGTGGGAAGAATCCGGTAAGATGCGTACAAATTAACGCATCGGGTTGTAGTTGTTCATCATCACCATCGCTAGCGCAATGCAAAGCATCACGACCGATCCCACGATCAGCTGTTGGCGGTGGTCGTATTCCCGCATCACGTATTCCGGTTCCATTACTTCGTGAAGTTCTTCGCGGGTGGGTTTCACTTCGACCTGCACCGAATCGACTCCATAGACCGCGGCCGCTTCGGCGTCGGACATGTTCAGCGTGTTCACGTACATCGAGTCATAGGTGTCTGCCGCGAAAGCTTCAGAAACATTTCCGAGAAACAGGAATAGCAAAACAAGGACGCTTCCCGCGGAAACGCCCTGAAAGAAGCTCCTAGAACGAGCCTGCGAATTGGACTTATTCCTTCGCAATCTGGTCCAAAAGCTGGTTTACGATTTTCGGGTTCGCCTTGCCGCCGGAATTTTTCATGACCTGTCCGACAAAGAAACCTTTGAGTGCGACTTTTCCGCCTTTGAATTCGGCAAATTGCTGCGCATTTTTCGCGATGACGTCCCGCACGACCTTTTCGATTGCTCCCGTATCCGTAATCTGCACGAGCCCTTTTTCCTTGACTATCGCATCCGGTTCCTTTCCGGTTTCGAACATGTCCGCAAAGACCTGCTTCGCGATTTTCCCGTTGATGGTGCCGTCCTCGATGAGGTTCACCAGCCGGGAAAGATGTTCGGGCTTGACCTTGATGGCGTCGAATCCGCCTTCCAGTTCCTTGACTTCACGGAGAAGTTCCGTGATGACCCAGTTCGCGAGAATCTTCGGGTTCTTGCATGTTTTCGCCGCGGAATCAAACCAGTTGCTCACCTGGATTTCGTCGGTCAGGACTTGCGCATCGTATTCCGTAAGCTTGTAATCCTTGATGAATCGTGCAAAGCGGGCGTCCGGAAGTTCCGGAAGAGTCCGGCGAATTTCCTCGACAAAGGCCGGGTCGGTCACCAGGCGCACCATGTCGGGCTCTGGGAAATACTTGTAGTCGGGCGCGTCTTCCTTCGAACGGATGACGGACGTCTTGTCCGCGTTCGGGTCGTAGCGCTTCGTGCACTGCATGACTTCCTTGCCCGCGTCGAGAGTCACGGTCTGGAGGAGCATTTCCGCAGTCAGCGCCTTTTCAAGGTTCGTGAAACTGTTCAGGTTCTTGATTTCGGCGCGCGTTCCAAACGGGGCGTCCTCGCTCGGACGGATGGAAATGTTCCCGTCGCAGCGGATGTTTCCGTTTTCCATGTTCGCATGGGAAACTCCCGTGTATTCGAGAATCTGCTTGATTTTCTTAAACGTGAGGACGGCTTCTTCCGGGCTGCGGATATCCGGTTCGGTCACGATTTCGCAAAGCGGCGTTCCGCAACGGTTCGCGTCGAAATGGCTGCCGGTCGGGCTCATGTCGTGGACAAGCTTCCCCGCGTCTTCTTCCATGTGGATTCGCGTGATGCCTATCCGCCGGACGGTTCCGTCGGAGCGCGTGATTTCAAGCCAACCTTTCTTGCAAATCGGGTGGTCATAAATCGGAAGTCCGCCCGTCTGCGTAATCTGGTAGCCTTTCGGCAGATCGGGGTAGAAATAGTTTTTGCGGGTCCACATCGCGTTCAGGTCGATTTCGCAGTGCAGGGCAAGTCCAAGGCGAATCGCATATTCCACAGCCTTTTTGTTCGGAACGGGCATCGCTCCCGGAAAGCCCAGACATACCGGGCAGACATGCTTGTTCGGGCTGGTGTTCACCTCGACTTCGCAACCGCAGAACATCTTCGTCCTTGTCGCTAGCTGGCAGTGGATTTCAAGACCGATTACGGGATAATACTTGGACATGGCAAAAACTCCAGAACTTGTTACAAGGAAAATCTAGCAAATATTCAGGTGAGCTCCGAAAGGAGGACGACGTTCATATCGCCTAGCTCTTTAAACGAAGGGTTCTCCGAAAGAACGAGATCCGCTCCGCATACGTAGGCTGTCGCCATTTGCAGGGATTCCTCGAAATCCAAAGCCCTTTCCGCCCGGAACTTTGCCGAAACTTCGGCGACTTCCGCATCCACTTCGCGGAGCAAGAGCTGCGAACTCCTCGTGAAAAATTCTTTGTATTCGCGGGCAAGGACCGGTTCGCCCTTTGCATAGGCCCGGTGGGAAATGTTCGCCAGGGAAACCGGGGACGCGACCATCTGGATCCCGCGCGCATAGACGATGTCGAGAATCCGGAGCATCACCGGGTAGAATTCCGACCGGAACTCCAGCAGGCGACGGATAGGCTTTTCGTCCAAAAAAAGGATTCGGGAATTTTCAACGCGGTTCATAAATAAAATTTAACAAAGCGATTCCTTTTTTGTTATTATTGCTAATGAATATTTCATGGATAAGGAGTACCAGATGAATAAAGTTCTATTTGCATCTCTTGCTATGGCGACTGCGCTGTTCGCACAAGCCGCTCCGGAAGCGAGTGCAGTCGATACGGCAAAAGTCCAGGCCACGCCTGCTTCCGCCAGTGTCGATTCCGCCGTAAAAGCCTCTCCGGTAGATTCCGCCGCGGCGCTTCCGGCGCAAAACGAAGCAAAACCGGTCGCCGCCGATACGGCAAAGACCGACACTCCCCTTGAAACAGCGGCGATAAAGGATACTGCCGCGGTCGCCTCCGCGGACACGACCGCAAAGGCTGTCGCTGCGGACACGGCTGAAACCGCTCTTCCGAAAACGGATTCCGCCGCAGTCACCGCCGCTCCTCTCGCAGAACAAAACGCCTCCACCGAAGTTGCCACAGCGGACACGGCCAAGGCCGTAGTTGCCGATACGGCTAAAGTCGCGGCTGTCGATACGGCTAAGGCTGTTTCCTCTCCGAAGGCTCCCGCCGAAGACTATTCCATGGCTGCCGTCGGAACCGAAGAAAAGAAAAAGGTGAAAAAGGAACCGCTTTTCAAGGCCGGCGAGTTTGTCTTTGACATCAACGCGAGCTTCGAAATCCAGGCGGGCAAGGTTCTCTGGACAAGCGAAGACGACAAGAACAGCGACAATTTCGAGGAATGGTGGGGACGTGCGAACCTCGGACTCGAAACCCATTCGAATGACTTCAACGGTCGGATCCTTGTCTGGATGTATCCGGGCGATCTGATGGACAACCAGTATCATGCGCATCGCACGGCAAACGGCGATACGTCCGATTCCTATGAATATCGCGATCTCTTTGAAATTCACGAAGCCTGGGCGGAACAGCACACGAAATATCTGGCGTTCAAGCTCGGACGTTGGGAATTCACGCAGAAAAACGGTGACTATTTCGGAAACTACGTCGATGGCTACTACCACGGATTCAAGTCCGGCACGAACAGCGAAAACGCTTTGCAGTTCACCCTCACGCCGACCGAAACGATGACGATGGATGTGGCTTTCATCAGCACGACCCCGAATCTCAACACGGGCGATCTCCGCTTGATGTTCCGTTTCCACGATCTTTCCGGCATTGAATTCCTGAACCTCGATCTCGGATACCGCACGAATGTCTTTGATCTGATTCACGATGACGATACGGATGTCCGCCATACGATTTCTCTCCAGGGCAAGACGCCGATCGTGAGCGGTCTCGCCTACCTCTTCCTCGAAGGCGCTCTCATGGGAATCGATGCCGAAGAAACTTATCGCGACGCAAACGGCAGGAAGCATACGCGTTCGATTGACATGGTCGCTCCTATCACCGGAGGTCTCCTTTTCACGCCGCGCGATTACCGCATCATCCTCGAAGCGGAATACATTCACGACCGTCAGGAAACGGAATACGCGGACAAGGACAAGAAGCACATCAAGGATGTTCTCGCCGCATTCTATATCGAAAAGCCTCTTTCGAAGCGGTTCACGCTTTCGTTCGGTGCGCACAGCTACGGCACATCCCGCGACTTCGAGTTCAACGGAAACCTGATTGGAAAAATCAACTAGCTTAGAATGAAAAATTTTCACGCGCCCCCTGCCGGGGGCGTTTTCCTTTTTACTTGACTTCCCATGGGAAAAGAAATTCTCAAGCTGCATTTTGCCGTTGCGCTAGCCGGGACGACGGGCGTCTTCGGAAAGTGGATCTCCATCGATGCGGTTCCGCTGGTCTGGTATCGTCTTCTCTTTTCCTTCGTTGTGTGTGCGCTTTACTTTGTATGTACCCACAGGTCTAGAAATTTTTCCTTGCGGGATTTTTTGAAAATCGGATCGGTCGGCGCCGTTCTCGCTGTTCATTGGTTTCTTTTTTACGCAAGCATCAAACTATCGAATATTTCCGTTGGCGTGATTTGTTTATCCTCGGCAAGTTTCTTCACGGCGATTCTCGGCCCGGTCCTTTCTCGCCAGAAATTTTCCGCCAGGGAATTGCTTTTCGGAATTTTGGCGCTCGTCGGCGTGGCGCTCATCTTTTCGTTTGATTTTGAATATCGCCTGGGAATCGTCGCCGGAATCCTTTGTGCTATCGGCCTTTCTCTTTTCAATATCCTGAACAAGCGCGTTGGAAAGAACTATTCCGCATCGACGATGCTGCTCGGGGAACTCGCCGGAGGATCGATCCTTGCGAGCGTAATTCTTCCGTTTTATCTCGTCTTTTTGCAAATTCCAGACGTTCCCGTTCCAAATTTTTCCGATATGGCGAAACTTTTTGTGTTCGCCGTCCTGTGCACCGTATGGCTGCAATTTTTACAAATCCAGTGTCTGCAAGTTTTTTCGCCTTTTGCGGTGAGTCTATCGTTCTGCCTCGAACCGCTCTACAGCATTTTCTATGCGGCGATTTTCTTCGGGGAATTTCGCGAGTGGAGTCCTGCGTTTGTCGCCGGATTTGCGCTAATCGTCCTTCCCATCGTACTCCAAATGCGCATGATTGGTAGATTAGGGAGTAGGGAATAGGGAATGGTCTGCGGACGTTTAAGCTTTGAGTGTGGAATGTGGAGAGTGGAGTTGTCCGTGGCGCGAATCGTTTTCGTTCACCGTCATTTTGGAACTCCCGAAGAGTGATAGAATCCATTTTCAGCGTTTCTTTTGAAATGGATCCTATCGCTCCGCTCCAGGATGACAGTAGAACGTTCGTCTTCGACGTCACTCCATTTTCGGTTCTGACTCAGCGAGGCTGATTCGATCGCTTCGCTCAGAATGACAGGGTGGTTGCAAGGTTGGCGAAAAAGCATCGACAGGCAATGTCAAATTATCAGAACCTAGATTTTAATTGAAAGTGAAGAGAACGTAAAAATAAACGGCTTTTGATTGTCCGGTACAAAATTGTTTGCGGTGAAAATGTCCGTTACAAAAATGTCACTGAAAAGTGATGGCTTTCCATTGGATTTGAACGGCTTTTTTTTTATCGTTTCAATAGGAGACTTTATGTTTACGCACAAGACGAAGATAGTTTGTTCAATGGGTCCGACGACGGCGAATGATGAAATCGTTTCCCGCCTGATTGTCGCCGGGATGAATGTTGCCCGCTTTAATTTTTCGCATGGAACGCACGAAACCCACCTAGAAGCGATGGAGCGCGTGAAACGCGTATCGTCTGCGCTAAACCGTCCGATTGCGCTGATGCTCGATACGAAGGGTCCGGAAATTCGCACGGGGAATACGCCGGGAAATCTCCCCGTCCTAATTCGTAAAGGGGACAGGGTATGCGTCACGGTTGACGGCGCGGAGACTTGTGCTGCGACGGAAAATGAACCGGCGCGGCTTTCCGTTTCGTGGAGCGCGCTTCCGCAGCGAATCGAGAAGGGAAACAGAATCTTGGTCGCGGACGGTCTTTTGGAACTTGAAGTCGAAGATACGGACGGCTTTACGGTCTATGCGGTATCGAAAAATTCCGGCGAAATTTCGAGCAAGAAAAACGTGAACCTGATAGGCCTCCATGCGGGACTTCCCATCATGAGCGAACAGGACAAGATGGATATCAAGTTCGGCGTGGAGCAGAACGTGGATTTTATCGCGGCCAGTTTTGTGAGTTACGCAAGCGAGGTGCAGGAAATTCGCAGATATCTGGAAAGCCTGAATTCCAAGGCGCGGATTATCGCAAAGATTGAAAACGAGGAAGGCTTGAACAATATCCGTGAAATTGCGGAGGCGGCGGACGGCGTAATGATTGCCCGGGGGGATCTCGGTGTGCAGCTTCCGACGGAAAAGATTCCTCTTGCCCAAAAGCACATCATCCGGATTTGCCGCCAGCTAGGAAAGCCCGTAATAACGGCGACGCAGATGCTTGAGTCCATGATTTTGCACCCGCGCCCGACGCGCGCGGAATTGACGGACGTAGCGAATGCGATTTTCGACGGGACAGACGCCGTGATGCTTTCCGGGGAAACGGCGAACGGAAGCTATCCTATCGAAGCTGTCGAGACGATGGTGCGCGTTGCCGTAACGGTCGAGTATTCTCCCGAGTATTACAAGAAAATGCGCGAATCCTTTGAAATGGACTTGCACGGGGACATTAGCCGAATCGTTTCGCAGAACGCTTACCAGACAGCGCGCGACGTGAATGCGACAGCGATTATCACGCCGACGCTCAGCGGAAACACGGCCCGGATGGTGAGTATGTTTCGCCCGGAGCAGCCGATTCTCGCGGTGACGCCGCATCCGCAGGTCGAACGGCAGCTTCTTCTCAACTGGGGAATTTTTCCGCTTTTTGCGGAACTGGTGACCGATTCCGATGACATGGTGCAAAATGCCATCAAGAGCGCACACGATGCGGGGGCGGTCCGCATATCGGACCGGATCGTGATGGTTTCCGGTTTTCCGCTTTCGGCGTCCGTCGTAAATACGATTCGGGTACTTTATGTGGGTAACGAGCTGGTTCGCGCCGAGTCGGGCGGAGCGGCCTGCAACGATCATCCGCGGGCGAACGGTCGAATCCTGCGGGCGAAAACGCCGACGGAAGCGTATATGATGCTCAGAAAGGAAAGCAACGAAATTCTTCTCTGTCCGTCCCTTACCGAGGAATATATTCCGGTGCTGCGCGAAGTCCAGGGCGTCATTGTCGAAGGCGAAAGTAAGATCCCGTCGGAAATTTTGCCGCTGATAAATCCGCGCCTGGTATGGCTTTTTGGCGTGAAGGGTGCCCAGCGGCTTCTTGAACAGGGGCTGGCCGTGACGATTGACGGGAAAAGCCTGGTCGTCTATGAAGGTCGGCTCTAGTTCCGAATGTAAAATCGACGTAAAGTCTGGGTAAATCTTGCTAAAAAAGAGATTTCTCCCCCTTTTACGGGGGATTTTTCATGCCTAATTTTGTGGCATGGATATCTATGTAATTATAATCGGAATGCTTTTTTTCCTCGCCGTTTTTGACCTGATAAACGGGGTTTCAAACGATGCGTCCAACTTTCTTAATTCGGCGGTCGGTTCACGCGCCTTTGGATTCAAGTTCCTAATTGTGATTGCCTCGTTGGGAATTCTCATCGGGGCTTCCTTTTCTGGCGGGATGATGGATATCGCTCGGCACGGAATTTTCCAGCCGGAACATTTTACGTTTGCGGAAATCATCGCGATATGCGTCGGGGCGATGCTTACGGACGTCGTGCTTCTCGACATCTTCAATACGCTAGGGCTTCCGACTTCGACGACCGTGTCGATGGTGTTCGAGCTTCTCGGCGGGACATTCTCCCTTTCGCTCATCAAGCTTCACCGCGGAGCGAACGGCCTTTCCATCGGCGACCTGGTAAATTCGGAAAAGGCGCTTTCCGTCATCATCGCCATTTTTACGTCGGTCGCTATCGCCTTTGTCTTCGGATGGGTCGTGCAGTGGATATCGCGTGCGCTCTTTACGTTTCAATACAAGTCCCGGGAAAAATATTTTATCGCGCTTTTCGGCGGGCTGTCTCTTGCCGCCATCTTCTACTTTGTGCTTTTCCAGGGATTGAAAGGATCCGTCATCTCGATTCCGGAAGTTCTCAACGAAAACAAGGGATTGACTTTTGCCGCGAGCTTTGTCGTCTTTGCCGCTCTTTCCGAACTTCTCTTCCTGTTGAAGTTTAACGTCCTTCGGTTAATTGTCGCCGCCGGTACTTTTTCTCTCGCCCTTTCTTTTGCGGGAAACGACCTCGTGAATTTTATCGGCGTGCCGCTTGCCGGGCTTTCGGCGTTCATGTCCTATTCGTCTAGCGGGCTTCCTGCGGACGAGGTCTTGATGACGGCTCTTTGCGATTCGGAAAAGGGGCTGTGGTGGATCCTTTCGCTTGCGGGTGTCGTGATGGCGATTGCGCTTGCGACTTCGCGCAAGGCGCGTAACGTTATCCATACTTCCGTTTCGCTCGCAAGCCAGACGTCTTCCGAGGAACTTTTTGGAACAAGTCCTATCGCCAGGGCCTTTGTCCGTTATGCGGATTCTGCGTCTTCGCTTGTGTGCAGCGTGATTCCTCCGAAAATCCGCACTTTTCTGAGCGGGCGTTTCAATACGCAGAAACTGCATTTGGAGAAAAGCGATGCCGCCTTTGATCTGCTGCGCGCGTCCGTGAACTTGATGCTCGCGAGCGTGCTGATTTCTCTCGGGACGTTTTTCGAGTTGCCTCTTTCGACGACGTATGTAACGTTCATGGTTGCGATGGGAACGTCTCTTGCTGACAAGGCCTGGGGGCGCGAGACCGCGGTCTATCGCATCACGGGAGTCTTTTCGGTCATCGGCGGCTGGTTCTTTACCGCTTTCGCCGCCTTTGTCTGCGCGTTTATCGTGAGCGGCGCCGTTTTTCTCGGTGGCATTTCCGTCATGTTCCTTTTTTTCCTTCTGGTCATCGTATTTCTAGTCCATTCGACGCTTCGCTATCGCAAGAAGTCCGAGAAGAAAAATTCCGGTGCCGAGGAATTTATCATGATCATGAAAGAAAAGGACCCGCAAAAGGCTCTCCCGATGATCCGCAAACACTATGCGGAAGGCTGGGGCTGGTTCCTGGTTTTTGTCGAAGACTCGCTGCGCGATACGCTTACGGCACTTGTAGCTGAAGATTTGGACTCGCTTCGCTATGTGCGGCAAAAGATGAAGGAAGAGTACAAGACTATCCACAGGCTGCGCCGCGAAGGGATGGCCTGCTCCCAGAAGATGACCCTCGAAAATTCGCTGGCGAAGAAGTTTTTCCTCTACCAGGCGAACGATTTCGCAATGTCGCTCTATTTTGACCTAGAACGTGTCCATAAGCCTTGCCTGAACCATGTCGATAACCATCTGACGCCGTTGTCTGCGAAACAGAAGGAGACGCTTCTTGCCGTATCGGATTCGATGCGGGACGTAATCGAGAATGCCGCTCGGATGGTGCTAGAAAACGACTACGCGGATTTTGAATCGCTTCAGGGCAGCATCCAGTCAATCGGTTCAAAGATTGTAAACGCCCGAAAAGCCGCAATGCAGGAGCGGCTCCCGGAAAACCAGACGGTGGCGAGCATCAATCTTCTCTTTTTGACCGTCCTATACGACTGTCGGACGATTCTCGACTCGACTCTCCATCTCGCCAAATTCTCCAAGAAGCTGATGGCGGATTTCGTCTAGATTTTACAAAGTCCTTTGCGGAATTTTTACATCCGGCTTTTATTTTTTAAAATAAAGGTTGGATTTTAAAAGGATAGCTCTTATGATTTGCGTTGTAGAAGATGACAAGGACATTCGGGAAATGGAAGCCTATGCGCTGAAGAGCGCCGGCTTCGAAGTTTTTGCGGCGGCGTCTTCCGATGAATTCTTTCGCGATTTGGGAAACCGCGTCCCGGAACTCGTGATTCTCGATGTAATGCTTCCGGGTCGAGACGGATTCTCCATTCTGGAGGATTTGCGAAAGCACGCTTTGACGTCGGCTGTGCCCGTGATGATGGTGACCGCCAAGACAACGGAACTTGATAAGATCAAGGGGCTGGATTCCGGTGCGGACGACTATCTGACGAAACCTTTTGGCATCATGGAATTTTTGGCGCGCGTGCGTGCCCTTCTGCGGCGTTCGGAAATGCGTTCGTCGCCTTCCGCCGAAAAAAAATCGCTGCGTTTGGGACCGATTGAAATAGACGATATGCGTCATACGGTCAGTGTCGAAGGAAATCCGGTGGAATTGACTTTCAAGGAATATGAAGTTCTGAAATTACTTTGTTCAAAACCGGGAATCGTCTTTGGGCGTGACCAGCTGATGGAACGCGTCTGGGGAATCGATGCTGCCATTGAATCGCGGACGGTCGATATGCATGTAAAAACGTTGCGGAAAAAGCTTGGAATTGCCGGAGAGTGCATCAAGACGGTTCGCAATGTCGGCTACAAGGCGGAATGCGAGGATTCTCATGAAAGAAAAACTGAGCTTTAGTCTTTTTTATGTTGGGCTGCTTGCGGCGGTCGTCGCCATGCTTCTCACTGCGGGTGCGTTTCGTTCGAGCATTTCGGAACAGACTGTTCTCGACTTGAAACAGCAGGGGTACGTTGTCGCAAACGCTTACGAATTGCTGGACTCTTTGGACGGACTCAAAAAGTTTGTCACGCCGACGCTTCGCATCACGCTGGTTTCTTCCGATGGAAAGGTCCTGTTCGAATCGGACGCAAAAAAGGAATCGATGGACTCCCATCTTTCGCGCCCGGAAGTGCAGGCTGCGTTCCGGAATGGCGAAGGCTCGAGCTTCCGACTCTCGCACACTTTGGAAACGGATGTCTATTACTATGCGAAACTTTTGCCGGACGGAAACGTTCTTCGTCTTTCTATCCGAAAGAGCAGTGCGTTCTCGGTTATTTCGAGTGTCTATCCCAAGCTGATAGTTCTCCTCATCGCGGTCCTTCTCTTTTCCCTTTTCCTTGCCCACATCCTTTCAAACAGGTTCATTGAACCGATTCGACGTCTGGCGGAAAACCTGGATTCTCTGCAGTTTCCGGAAGGCGATTTAATTTATAAGGAATTTACCCCGTTTGCCCGGGAAATCAAACGGGAACGCGACAATGTGGCGCGGGAAATGTCCCGGCTGAAATTCGAGAGGAATCGTTTCCGTACGCTTATCGAGGATATGTCCGAAGGCATGATCCTGCTCGATTCGAAAAACGAAGTAGTTCTGGTGAATGGCGTCACGCGGGAAATGTTTCATGAAGAGGGCGATTTTACCGGTCGGAACATCCGTTGTTTTTCGCGAAACATTCCGTTGAACAATGCGGTGGAGTCTGCGGCAAATGGCAAGAAGGCGGATGCGGAAATCCAGGTTTCGGGAAAGGACGTGCGCCTGATTGCGAGCCCTGTATTTGTCGGCGGGGAAGTTTCCGGTGTCATCGTCATTCTTTTGGATGTAACCGAGAAGAAAAACCTTTCGGATTTGAGGGAAAAGTTTACCGCGAACGTTTCCCACGAGCTGAAAACACCGCTCACGTCGATCGCCGGGTATGCGGAAATGATCGAGACGGGAATGGCGAAACCGGAAGACATCCCCGAGTTTGCCCGGAAAATTCACAAGGAATCCGCGCGGCTTATCGCCCTGACAAATGACATCATAAAGCTTTCGGAGCTCGACGAGTCGAATCCGGACGCTCTTTCCCTCGAAAAGGTTAATTTGTGCGAAATGTTGAAGGAAATTGTGTCGATGCTTGAACCGCTCGCCCAGAAACGGCACATTTCCGTTTCGGTTCCGGACGGGAACTTCTTTGTGTCGGGCGACAAGGGAAAACTCTTTGAAATGCTTTACAACCTGGTCGTGAACGCAATCCGCTACAACAAGGATTCCGGTTCGGTAACGGTTTCGTTTGAAGGAAATTCCGTGATAGTGAAGGATACCGGCGTGGGCATTGCGGAAGAACATCTGCCGCATATCTTTGAACGTTTCTACCGTGCGGACAAGAGCCGTTCCAAGGAAACAGGCGGAACGGGACTCGGGCTTGCCATCGTCAAGCACATTGCGGAACTTCACAAGGCGAAAGTTTCCGTCTCGTCGGTTCTCGGAGAAGGAAGCGTATTTCGCGTCGAATTCCCGCCGACAAATTCCCAACTTTCCGATTCCAATTCCTGACCGCCATCTTGACTTTGCAAAAATCTTTGCAAAACATCTTTGCGGATTTTCTTGTCGGGATTAAAATTTTGTATAAATTAGGGGCGAACGGTTTGTTATGGATAAACTCTCGCCTTTCAATTTTTTGGATTATCGCGAATATCTCTGCGCGTTCTTTGAACAGCGGAAGGCCTCATTTCCGTGGTATTCCTACAAGCTTTTTGGCGAGGGCGTCGGGTTAGACCAGAGCCAGGTTTTCCGGATTCTCCAAAAAAATCTCCATATTTCCAGGCGTGCGCTTCCCCGGTTTGTCGAATATCTCAAGCTCGATGAAAAGGAATCCGAATATTTTAAAAAATTGGTGGAACTTGGCCGTGCACGTCGCGAATCCGATACCCGCCGACTTTTTGCGGAAGTCCTCGCCCTGAAAGGCTCGAAAAGCCGCGAACTCGGAAACGACCAATACGAGCTTTATGCCAAGTGGTATCACAGCGTCGTCCGCACGCTTTTGGGGTTTGTACGTATCAAGGACGAATACGCCGATCTCGGAGCGATGGTCTCGCCGCCGATTTCCGCCGAAGAGGCTCGGGACTCGGTGGAACTTTTAAATCGCCTGGGACTTCTCGAAAGGGACTCTTCGGGCTTTTGGAAACTTTCCGCACAAAAGCTTACGACCGGGGGAACTTTCCATCCAAAGCTCGTGCGGGCCTACCAGGCGGAATCGATGAAGCTTGCCATGCAAAGCCTCGACATCCATGAAAAGTCCGAGCGGGACATCAATGTGATGAATATGGCCTTGGATGCGTCCGCCTTTCGTGATTGTCTTGCTATCTTGAATACGGCGCGGGAAGAGATCCGGGTGCGGGTCGAAAAAGTCGATACGCCGGATCGCGTGGTTCGCTTGGCCACGGCATTTTTCCCGGTTGCCTATTCCAAAGAGGTTTCGTCCTGATGAATGCGACAGTCTGGAAACTTTTCGGTACGCTTCTCGCCGTGGGACTTTTCGCCTCCTGTTCGGATGATGCCCGGGCAAACGGAGGCATTTGGGACGAGACCCAGAACACGCTTGCCGTCCGGGTTTTGACGGCTTCGGGAACCCCGGCGGGAAATGCCCGGGTGCGTCTTGTGACCGGCACAGCTTTTGTCGAGGATAGCGCCTATTCGGATGCGTCGGGGCTTGCCCGCTTGAAGCGTCCTTCCAAAAACGGTTTTGTCGAAATCGAGGAACGTTCCGGGGTCGCCCGTGAAAACATCCGCCAGGATGATTCGCTCCTTGTCGGAAAGCTTCAAGAACCGAAGGAAGTGCAAGGTACGCTTTCTCGTGGCGATGGAACTTTCCCGCAAAGGCTCTATCTCTACGGGACGTCGTATGTCGCGGACGTTTCCGCATCGGGCGAGTTCGCTTTTCGCGGAATTCCGGCAGGGGAATACGCCGTCCTTTCCGAGTCGGATTCGGAATACGTCTATTGGGGGACTTCGAACGCTTCTTCCGATTCTACGGCAAAAGTCTTTCTTTCCGCGCCGTCTTTCGACAGCGTCCTTGTCGATGACTTTGAATTGGCTTCGGGGACGAACCGCTTCCATGCGCTGACCGGGGCGAGCTGGTGGTTCACATCGGCGGATTCTCTGAGCCTTGTCGAACCCGAGCTTCCCGTCAATGCCTATGTCCGTTTGTCCGAAAGTTTTCTAGAAACCCAGAGCGTGCATTTTTCCTTTACCGTGGACTCTTCCTCGGGTGCGTATGCGCTTTGCGGCTTTGACATCGGCGTTTCCCAGTGGCAGGATTCGACGACTTCCTACGATATGTCGAAAACCGACAGCGTGACTTTCTACATCCGCGGATCGGGACATATTGTGATGCAGTTTGCCGGGTTCGACGAAAACGGGAATGTCGGACGCTGGGATTTCGAATTCGACATTCCTTCGGCGACGGAATGGATGCGCGTCTCGGTTCCGTCCAAGGGGAATGCGGATTGGGAACGCATCAGTCCCCGGATGCGGACAGTCACGTTCCTCTCGACCGAAAGTACGGAACTGTGGCTTGACCAGATAGTCTTTCACGGAATTTCCGCACAGGATTTGTTCCGCGACTTGTTGATTCGGTAATTTTCTCTGCAAATGAAAAAGGCGACCGTCGGGCCGCCTTTTTGAATTTTTACGGAGGGAAAATTTCGTCCGCCTATTCTCCGACGTATTTGAAGAAAACCGCTGCGAGCGGCGGAAGTTGGATGTTCGCGCTCCACGGACGGTTCTGCCACGGCGTATCCTCGGAGCGGATCTCGCCGGCGTTTCCGATGTTGCCTCCGCCCCACATTTCGGAATCCGAATTGAAAATTTCTTTCCAGCGTCCGCGAGCGGGAAGTCCTATCCGATACGGTGTCCGCGGGACCGGTGTGAAGTTGAATGCGCAGAGAATCATCGCTCCGTGGGCGTCCTTGCGGACAAACGAAACAATCGAGGAATCCGCATCGTCGCAGGAAATCCATTCGAAGCCTTCTGGCGCGTGATCGACTTCCCAGAACGGGCTTTCGTCCCTGTAAACATGCGAAAGGACCTTGAACATCTCGTGCAGCTTGCCGTGTGTTTCCCAGGATAGCAGGTGCCAGTCGAGCGACTGCTTTTCGTTCCATTCGCGATATTGCCCGAAATCGTTGCCCATGAAATTGAGCTTCTTTCCGGGATGGGCGAACTGGTAGGCGTAGGCGAGGCGCAGGTTGGCGAATTTCTGCCAATTGTCCCCGGGCATCTTGCCGAGCATCGAACCTTTTCCGTGGACGACTTCATCGTGGGAAAGCACCAAGATGAAATTTTCGGAATAGGCGTAAACCATGCTGAACGTGAGCAGGTTGTGATGGTATTTGCGGTGGATTGGCTCGTGCTTCATGTAAGTGAGGAAATCGTTCATCCATCCCATGTTCCACTTGTAGTGGAAGCCCAGGCCGCCGCGTTCGGGAGGCCGCGTAATGCAGGGGAAGCTTGTCGATTCCTCGGCGATGAGAATAGCGTGCGGAGCGAGCCTTCCCATGATGCTGTTCAGGTGCTTCAGAAATTCGAGCGTGTCGTAATTGATGTTCCCGCCGTCCTTGTTCGGGACCCATTCCCCGTCTTTCTTGCCGTAGTCGAGGTAGAGCATACTCGCCACGGCATCGACGCGGAGACCGTCGCAGTGGAATTCGCGGAGCCAATACATGGCGTTTGCGATGAGAAAGTTCGAAACTTCCTTTCTGCCCAGATTGAAAATATAGGTTCCCCAGTCGGGATGTTCCCCTTGGCGCGGGTCCGCATGTTCATAGCAGGCCGTTCCGTCAAACCGTCCGAGTGCATAGGAATCTTTCGGGAAGTGTGCGGGAACCCAGTCGAGAATGACACCGATTTCGTTTTGGTGGCAAAGATCTACAAAATGGCGAAATTCATCGGGGGAGCCGAAGCGGCTCGTCGGCGAATAGTAGCCGGTCACCTGGTAACCCCACGATTCATCGAGCGGGTGTTCCATGAGAGGCAAAAATTCTACGTGCGTATATCCCATATCCTTGAGATAGGGAATCAGCTTATCCGAAAGCTCGTTCCACGAAAGGAATCTGTCGGGATTTGCCGGGTCGCGTTCCCAGGAACCGGCATGAACCTCGTAGATGTTCATCGGGCTTCCGAAGACCCGTGTCGCGTAATGCGTGTCCATGTAAAGTTTGTCGTTCCACGTGTAGCCTTCGAGATGTGTGGTGACGCTTGCTGTCGCCGGACGCATTTCGCTGAGTTTCGCTAACGGATCCGACTTGGTGAGCAGGCGACCGTCCTGTGTATGGATTTCAAAGCGATATAGCTCGTTTTCACCGAGTTCCGGAATGAAAATTTCCCAGATTCCCGAAGAGCCTATCATCCGCATCGGATGCCGCCTGCCGTCCCAGCTGTTGAAATTCCCGACGACGGCGACGCTCTTTGCGTTTGGCGCCCACACGGCGAATTGCACACCCGAAAATCCCTGGTGCTCGACGATGTTCGCTCCGAGCTTTTTATACAGATCGTAATGCGTTCCGTTTTTTATCAGGTGACAGTCGAATTCGGAAATGACGGGAAGAAATGCGTAGGGATCGATGACCGTGTACTTGACACCGTTTTCTAACGTAACGTGCAGCCTGTAGAAAAACGGTTGAAACTCTAAGTCCAGGACGGCTTCGAAAAATCCCGAATCCCCGATTTTGACGAAATCAAAAACGAACGGGGAATTTTCAGTCGAAGCCTTTTTGGATTTTCTTGACTTTGCCCGGGACGGTTTCTGGACTTTTGGCTCTTTGGATTCTTCCGGGATGGATTCTCCGCTGATGAAAGCTGCTCCCGGCAAATAGACGCGAATGGCGGTCTTGAAACCTCGGTCCGTTTCGACTCCGTGAATCCCCAAAAAGGAAAAAGGGTCGTTGCAGCTGAAATCCCAAATGGAGCGCATCTGGTCTTGGGTCAAAGTAGTCATATCTTGAAAATCCATGTAAAACCTGTCGTTTAGGGTCTTTGCTAAAATTACTTTTAATTTTAAAAACGGAACAATAATTTTTAAATTTATTGCGTGAAAATATTGCTCGATTTCTTGCGCTTCCTGGGTTCGCTTCGTGTCGGTGTCGCCATTTTGAGCGTTCTTTTTATTCTTGTGTTCTGGGGAACGCTTTTTGAATCCCGGGCCGGAATGGAATGGGGAGTTGAACGTTTCTTTGATAGTTGGTTCTTGACCGTCGCCGGTTTTTTCCCGTTTCCGGCGATGAAAACGGTCGCGTTGCTCCTCTTTTTCCATCTGTCGCTTGCCATCCTTTTTCGGATTCCGCATACAAGGGAAAAACTCGGTATTCTGCTTGTGCACTTTTCCTTTTTGGTCCTCATCCTGGGAAGCTTTGCCGGGAACTCTTTTCGAAAATCGTTTGAAACATTCGGAATCGAAAACGCAGATGTCGTGCTCGATTCTGCAAGCGGAACTTCTTTTCGCCTTTTAAAAGCGGATTCCGCGGAATGCCTGATCGAAAACGGCGCCTCCCGAAAGTCGTTGCGTCTCGCTTGGAACGAACCGCAGAATGTCGGAGGATTTTCCGTCTATTTCGGGGAAACGCTTGAACTCTCGGCTAAGATGAAAGCGGTGCGTTTCTGGATAAAGCGGGATCCCTTTGCGTTTGTCCCGTATCTTTTTTCGTGCCTGCTTGCCTCGGGAATTTTCCTGTGTGCGGTTATGAAATTTCGGAAAGCAAAATCGTGAAAGTTTTTTTTCTTCTGTTGCTTTTCCTGTTCGCTTCGCTCTGCGCATTGCCATCGGAGCCGTTTGCCGTTGATTTTGAAGGCCGCGTTCGTCCGCAAAATTCTTTTGAACTCTTGCTTTCGTATCGGATTTGCGAAAGCCGGAAATGCGCCGGACTTTCTCCCGATGAACTTTTTTTGAAAATCCGGAGCGGCGAAGCGGATTCGATTGATATTTTTCGGGTAAATCGTGCCGCGGCGGTGGAAATTTTACACTTAGACAAAAACCGCCGGAATTTTTGCCGTGGCGACTTTGAACGGATCCGTTCGCTTCTCAGGCAGTATGCGGAACGTGACGACGACAGACCTCTGACGCGCGAATTTATTCGTTTGGACGCCGCCTTGGATTTGTACGACTCCCTACGCAATCCTTCCTTTATTGAAAATATTTCGGTCGAAAAGTCGGCTATTTCTCCGGTCGCATGCAGACAAGTTAATGCCGAGCGTTTGTATTTAAACATAAACTTGCCATTTGTCTTGTGGGTTTTTGGTTGCATCGCGTTCCTTGCGTCTCTCGCATCATTTTTTGAAAAACGCATTTTGTGGAAAATCGCCGCGGGATTTGAATTTCTGATGTCGGGACTTTGCATCGCCATCTTTATTTTTCGATTCTTCGTGGAAAACCGCTTGCCGCTGACATCGCTTTACGAAATGCTGTTGCTGATAGTCTTTGGATTTTCTTTTGCGTTTCCCTTGCTTGCGACTTTTACGCGGATGAAGAGCCTTGTCGTGTGCGGAAGCGGGATGTCGCTCGCCCTTTTGCTCGTGATGCGTTCCGCATTGTCCGGGGATTCCTTTGCTCCGGTTTCCATGCTTTTGAACTCGCCGTTTTGGCTTTCGCTCCACGTGTTTACGATTGCAAGCGGATTTTGCCTGCTTTTAGTTTCAAGCCTTCTCGCCCATGTTTCCCTTTTACGTCGCGCGTTGAACATCGAAGCCTCGGATTCGTTATGCCGCATTCTTTGGAAAACGCTTCTTGTCGGATTTCTTTTTTCTTCGCTCGGAATTATTTTGGGGGGATTCTGGGCGGATGTCGCCTGGGGACGTTTTTGGGGCTGGGACCCGAAAGAAAACGGAGCCTTGCTGGTCATCCTTTGGATTTTAATCGTCGCGCATTTAAAGTGGGGTGGGCGCGTCCGGGGGAAAACTTTGGACGCAATGCTCTCGCTTTTGTCGATTGTCATTTTATTTTGTCTTTTGGGCGTAAATCTCCTGGGCGTTGGACTTCACAGCTATGGGTATTCGCCCGGAATCTTTTTTGCCCTGTGTTCCTTTGTTCTGGCGGATACTTTGTTTGTAATTTTCTTTTCGCTTTGGAAAAAAGGATCACCGGAAAAATTAAAACTCGGAGAATAAGATGAAATTGAAAACAGCTTTGACAATTGCCGGTTCGGATTCAAGCGGCGGTGCGGGAATCCAGGCGGACATCAAGACGATGACGATGCACGGTGTGTTTGCGATGAGTGCAGTGACCGCTTTGACTGCGCAGAATACGCTAGGCGTCCGGTCGATCATGGAAGCTTCGCCGGAATTTCTCGCCGACGAACTCGATGCGGTCTTTTTGGATATCTATCCCGATGCAGTGAAAACGGGAATGGTCGCTTCCAGTAAATTAATTTGTACGATTTCAAACAAACTAAAAGAATACTCGGCGAAAAATATCGTCGTGGATCCGGTGATGGTCGCAACGAACGGGGCAAAGTTGATTTGCGACGAAGCGATCGAAACGCTTCAAAAGGAACTCTTGCCGATGGCGACGGTGCTTACTCCAAACATTCCCGAAGCGGAAGTCCTTTCCGGAATGAAAATCCAGACGGAAAAGGCGATGGAAGAAGCTGCAAAAAAAATCTTTGAAAGCTTTGGGTGCGCGGTCCTTCTGAAAGGCGGTCACGACTTAAACGATGCGAATGATTTGCTGTGGAGCGAAAAAGGCTCGGAATGGTTCTTTGGAAAGAAAATTGAAAACCCGAATACGCATGGGACGGGCTGCACGCTTTCGAGCGCAATTGCTAGCAATCTCGCTTTGGGCAGGGACCTTTCGGATTCCGTAAAACGCGCCAAGGATTTTGTCTCGGACGCACTCGCTTCGATGCTCGATTTGGGGTGCGGGAAGGGACCGATGAACCACATGTTCGCCCTTTAGAGTTTCTATTTTTCCTGTATGATTTTGAAATGGGACACCCTCCTTTCGGCGACCCGTTACGGACATCCGGCGAGCCTTGACCCGAACCGTTCCGATTTCCACCGCGACTATGACCGTATAGTTTTTTCGACGGCTTTCCGGCGGCTGGGAAGAAAGACGCAAGTGCATCCGTTTTCCGTAAACGACCATGTGCACAGCCGTCTGACGCATTCCATCGAGGTTTCGAGCGTTGCGCGCAGTCTTGCGATAACGGTTTTCAACCAGATAAAGAAAGAATTCCCCAAGAATTTCAGCGCGTCCCTTTTGGGAACGATAGCGCAGTCGGCGGCTCTTGCTCACGACATCGGAAATCCGCCGTTCGGCCATGCCGGCGAGGCGGCGATTCGCGACTGGTTCAAGAAAAATCGAAATTCCGATCCGCTGAGGGATTTTAGCGACCGCGAAATGAAGGATTTCGAAAACTTCGACGGCAACGCCCAGGGAGTCCGGATCCTTTCGAAACTGGAATATCATTTCTTGGATGGCGGAATGCGGCTCACGTATGCGACCGTAGCGTCCATGATGAAGTATCCGAGGCTTTCCGTCTATGGGACTCCGACGAGTATCTTCCAGACGGAAGCGGAAGATTACCGCGACATGGCGAATGTACTCGGCATTCCCGAAACAGGAAACGGAATTTGGATGCGGCATCCGCTGAGTTATCTGGTGGAAGCCGCGGACGATATCTGCTACTGCATCCTAGACGTGGAAGATGCTATCGAACTCGGAATCCTCCAGTTTGCCGACATCCGGAACATGTTCGAATATCTCTGCGGCCCGTACATCGATATCGACCGGGAATACAACGAAAACGGCCAGAATTTTCGCGATTTCCTTTCGAGCGTGCGCGGGCTTGCCATCCAGAACCTGATTGATGCGGTGGCGAACGTATTTGTCGTCCATTACAAGGAAATTATGAATGGGGAGCTTCGCTCGTCGTTAATCGAGTTGGCGGATTCCGATGCGGTAAACGGCATTCGCATCGCAAAAAGGCTCGGGCGGGAACGCATTTATCCCGACCGCAGAAAAACGGAGCTTGAAGTCGGCAGCTACACGACGCTCAGCACGGTCCTCGACGCCTTTGTGAGCGGCGTCTATGAATTCCGCAAATACGGGGAATCCTCCTATCGCGCAGCGCGGATCGTGCGGCTGATAGGTCCCGCAAAAATCGGGCAGACCGTAACGCCTCTCGAAGCGTATCACCAGGTCCTCGATTTTGTGAGCGGCATGACGGACAATTACGCTTCGTATCTCGCGCGGCAGATCAGTGGCCTTGTCCAATGAAAATTTCGAATACCGCTGACCGGATCTGGCTTTTTGACTACGACTTGACGCTCTATGCGGAACGCTCTGTAATTGAAGCTCTTGACCGTCGCATTTCCCTTTTTGTGCAAAGAACCGTCCAATGTTCTTTTGAAGAAGCTGTTCGGATTCGCAAGGACTATCTTTTCCGATTCGGAACTACTCTCGCTGGCCTTCGAAAAGTCTATGGCGTCTTGCCGGATGACTATTTCGATTTTATCCACGAGCCGGAATTTTTGGTCTATCCGGAGTTTTCACAGGCGAAAATCCAGATGCTCCGTTCGATTCGCGGATCGAAATACGTCTTTACCAATGGCCGCTCCGACTGGAGCCGCACGGGAATTTCCCGGATGGGAATTTCGGAATGCTTTCGGAAAATCGTAGGCCTGGAAAATCTTGGCTGGGAAGGAAAACCGTCGGAGAGCGCTTACGCAAAAATGGAAAAAGTCCTTCTTTCGGATTCCGCTTTTCGCGTGGGAGATTCTCCGCAAAAAATCGTCCTGCTAGACGATTCCCTCAAAAACCTGAAGCCTGCGCACGACCGCGGATGGACTACGGTCTGGGTGAATTCCGATTCCGAAAAGGACGGATCGTTCGCCGATCTTCGAATCCCTTCCCTGATGGATTTGCCGCATTTCGTAAAATTCGATTCGGAACATTGAACCGATAAGCTATTTTTGGGATATGCTGGAAATGTTTTCTCTGGAATTTATGCGCAACGCCTTTGTTGCTGCGATTCTTGTCGCTGTCGCCTGCGGAATCATGGGATCCTACGTGGTGGTGAACAGGGTTTCGGGGACGGCTGGCGGAATTGCGCACGCTTCGTTTGGAGGCATCGGGCTTGCGTGTTTTTGCGGCTTTTCGCCGATGCTTGGTGCTCTGGGTGTTGCGCTTGCCTGCGCGTTTGTGATGGGATACCTGACGTGGAAAGACCGTGAACGTTCCGATACGCTGGTGAATGTCATTTGGGCGGGCGGCATGGCGGCAGGCGTCATCCTCACGGACCTCACGCCGGGATATAGCGGAGACCTGATGAGCTTTCTTTTCGGGAGCATCCTGACCGTGCCGCAGGAACTTCTTTGGGGCATGGCGGCGCTTGCGCTTGTCGTCTTGGGCGTGACCGTTTTTTTCTTTCGCGATTTTCTAGCGATTTCCCACGATCCGGAGTTTGCCCGCGTGCGCGGAGTTCCCGTGCTCCGGCTCTATATGCTTTTGATGGCGCTCGTCGCCTGTACGGTCGTAATGGCTGTGCAGACTGTCGGATTGATTCTCGTCATTGCGTTGCTCACGATTCCCGCTTACGTTGCGGAGAGCCATTCAAAAAATTTAAAGCAGATGATGGTTCTTTCCTGCCTGCTTTCGGCGGGGCTTTCCGTTTCGGGGCTTCTCGTCGCCTATTTTCTGAATTTTACGGTCGGGCCTGTCATCATCCTTTTCGGCGTATCGCTTTATGCGCTGAACTGGGGATTCCTGAAACTTCGGCATCCAAGATAGGTTTGCCGGCAACCCGTTTTCTATTTTAGCCCTATGAAAAACAAAGTCCTTTTCCTGTTGCTTTTGTCTTCGCATTTTGCGCTTGCAGCGACACATTCCCTTTTTGAAAATCCGGATATCACGACGGAATATTCCGAGCTTCTCCGGGAGAAGAATGCGCGGAACGATTCTCTGCTTCCCGCCTTGGACGGAGACAAGGCTTTTGCCGAGCTGCTCCGCCAAAATCCGAATTTCTGGAGCTTGGAACGCCTAGACAAGGAAGGGGAAATGCTCACGAAGCTCAAGGCGAAAATCGTCTATATCGACGGTATCCGCG
Organism: Alistipes onderdonkii; assembly: GCA_963656065.1. Classification (GTDB taxonomy): domain Bacteria; phylum Fibrobacterota; class Fibrobacteria; order Fibrobacterales; family Fibrobacteraceae; genus Hallerella. The sequence continues at coordinate 231,587 of CAVKGV010000001.1, read as the reverse complement.
AGGAAGCTTATTGCAGGCTCGACAAGGACGCTTCGGCGGCAGGGGAATGGCATCTGGAAATCGGCGTCGATTTTGTAAGCGCTGCGTCGAATACGGTCGGAATCCACGTGCAGCAATGTCTGAACATGGTCCGCGACGAACTCGGCTATCTTGTAAAGAAAGGCGACAAGGTGATAGCGGTCCCGCCTAAAAAAGTCATCGAAAAAATCAAGGATGTCGAAATTCCCGCGGCTATTGACGTGGACTTGCAGCAAAAACTTTTGCAGGCGCATGAAGAGGTGAACCTGACGGGAAACTGTCCCAAAGGAATCGAAAGCTATCTGATTTTGCGCGATGTCTGGAACCAGGTCAAGGACGAAAAGATGGATATTGTCTCGATTAACGATAAATTAAACGCCAAGGTCAACGGCGGACACAGCATCAAGACATGCGCCTTTAGCACGGAGTGGAACAAGCGTTACCAGGGACGGGCCTCGTTTGAATGCGACATCGATGCGGAAATATGCGACTATGAAGATTCGGAAGACGGCAAAACCCGATGGATCTGGAATTTTGACGCAAACCGTTTTGAATACAAACGGAAAAAATTCCTGTTCTTTGGAATCGGGCCGAAAAGTATCCACGATGGCGGAACGATGATGGACCTGCGTCTTGTGCGGCTTTCGACGACGCTCTATCTCGAAGGCTTTATGAACGAGAAGGGGGAGCCTGTCTCGCTCGGGCTTGTCATCTTGCCGAACGAAAAGGATGAATACGAAGAATACGACGATTCGGACGAAGATTCGTATGAATACGAGGAATGAGACGGGGGTCAGAGCTTAGTTGAGAGAGCTTAGAACAGCGGACGTTTAAGTTCGCGGGAAGCGGGAATTAAACGTTCGCACGTCTAGGCTTTTGTCGCCAAGCGACCTGTCGTCGGCCTACCTTGCAACCACCCTGTCATTCTGGAGAGGTCGAAGACCTCGATAGAATCCCCGTCCGACGTCATTCCATTCTCAGATCAGACTTAGCGTGGCCCCGGGGGTGGTTGCAAGGAAGGGGGACCTTGGCCTTTCGCAACTCGGAAAGGTCCCCCTACCTTGCCCCTCGCCGGGGAGGCGCACATCCGCCGTCAGGCGGAAAAAGGGTCGCTTTGCAACAAAAACATTTCAACGCTTCACGCTCATACCTAAGCTCTGACATGGATCCTATCGCTCTGCGTTGCTACGCTCCAGGATGACAGAAAAGCGTCAATGCCCGCCGTCATTCTGGAGGTTCCCAGGGAACCGATAGAATCCCCGTGCACTGTCATTCCACACTCCACACTCCACACTCCACACTCCACTCTCCACTCTTCACTCTTCACTCTCAGCTCTGACTCGGGTCCTTTTTACGAAATTAGAATAAAGCTCTTTTTCTTGATTTATGTATATTGCTTTTATCAAAAAGGCCCGATCGGGTCAAAGGAAATCATATGAATCGTAAAATTCTTGTTGTAGGAGCGCTTCTCTGCGCCATGGGATTTACCGGTTGCGCAAGTTCTGCGCAAAAGGCTGCCGAGGGCGGATTCCAGACGGTGGAAACTCCGGCGACGCAGCTCGAAGAATACAAGGCGGAACTTGCCGAAAAGGATATCGCTGCGTCTATCGGAATGGCCGTTTCGAATGACGAGATGATTGCGCGGACCCAGGCAGCGGACGAAGCGCGCGCGGCTCTAGCCGAGGCGACGAAAACCCAGGTGAACCGCTACAAGGAACAATACGGCAAGAATGTCGATGGCAAGGCTCTCAAAATCTGGGAAGAAAAGGCGAACGAATACACGGAACAAGAACTGATCGGGGCAAACGTTCTCCGCACGATTACGCAATACAACGCCGAAAGCGGACAGTACAAGATTTATGTTCTTGTCGCGATGGATCCGGCGAAGATGGCGGTATCGCTGAAAAAAGCCGCCGAAGAGAATCAGGAATTTATGCTCCGCGCGGAAAGTGCCGACATGCAAAAGCGCATGAACGAAGCCGCTGCGAAGTACAAGGAAGAACTCAAGAAAAAGTAATCTTTGAATTTCAAAAGGAAAAAGCGGTTTCTGTGTGGAGACCGCTTTTTTGTTTCAAAATCACAGCAGTTCGACCAAGTCGTAAAAATAATACAGATTCCCGCGCTTTCTGTCGTCGGCAAATACGATGTTGTTTGCCGTCAGCTTGTCTAGCAGGCGGTTGACCGTGGTATTGGAAAGTCCCGTTTCCCGTTCGATGGCGCGGCTGTTCTGGATGGGGTTTTTGAAAAAACAACTGAAAACCTGCCGCAACAAGCGTGAAGAGGATATGTTCGAAACTTTTTTCAAACTGGATTCGTAAAGTTCTTCGATTTTTTGAACATTGCCCTCGTATTTGACGCACTGCCTATCTACGATTCCTAGAAAAAATTTGATCCATTCATTCCAGGCGCCGTTTGTCCGGACGTCGTTCAGCATTTTGTAGTAGCGGAATTTTTCCTTTTCAATCGCTTCGCTCAAAAAAAGCCAGGGCATTTCGATTTCTTGCGCCTTGAAAAGAAACAGCGGAATCAGCATGCGGCCTAAACGACCGTTGCCATCGGCGAAAGGATGGATCGTTTCAAACTGCGCATGGATGACTGCGGCATTTACCAGATTGCGTTCGCTTGAAGTCGGATTGTTCATGAAGGAAACCAGGTTGTCCATGAGCGGTTTTACGCATTTTGCTTCTGGCGGAACAAAAGTGATTTCCTTGGAATTCTCGTTTTGGATGAAATTCTGCTCGTTTCGGTAACACCCGATGGAGTCCGTCGTCCGATGGACGTTTCCGCTTAAAAGAATCCTGTGCATTTCTAAGAGCATTTCTTCGGTAAAGGCGCCCGTGCGCATCAGGTAGTCGCGTCCGTACCTTGTAGTAGTGGAATAGTTTCGGACTTCGTTGACATCCTTGTCCGTGTTGTCTTCCAGCGTTGCTTTTTCTAGCGAGTTTTCAAACGACGTGCGCGTCCCTTCCATCCGGCTTGAATGCAGGCTTTCTTTGATGTACATCGACGCCATGCAAGATTCCCTTGCAATCGATCTCTTTAAAACCGCCGAATACACTTTGAGTCGGGAAACGGAATCGACCAGTTCATCGATAAAGGTGGATTTGTCGATGAAATCAAAAGCGGATTCGATGTTTTCTGCGACAAAGGGTCTTAGCATAATAGAAACAAATATATCTAAAACCGTTTATAGAAAACAAGGGCGCATTTGTTTAGTTATCCTGGGGCTTTCCATAATGCTCTACCAGGGAATCAAGGCAATTGGGCTTAAAGTACAATTGTTCAAAAACCTCGTATAGGGCGTGGACATTGGCGGTATCGCCGAAATACTTTGAAGTCATTTGCCTTGATATGTTTTCCGGTGCGTAGGAACCAAAAAAGCCGTCTCGAGTTATAACGATAACTCCGCATTTCACTTTTTGCCGATAATCCAAAAGAGAGTTTGGAAGTTCACCGTCGTCGATTTTTTCTGTAGTGTCAGGATCTCCGGCTGAAAAGCGTATGCCTAGGACATACTTGCGCCCGCCGGGAACAATCGGGTATAATTCAAAAAGGTTTTGGGGAAAATGATACTGTTCCTTTCTAAACACGGAAACGAATTTGGAATCGTTCAAGGTACGGAAAACCCGAATGTCGGGAATTATCATATGCCCTTCATCGCATCCATCCCGTCCAAAGTCTCCTCTGCCAAAATTATGTTCATAGGTTAGTGTGTCGTAAAGAAAATCTCCTTGTTTCTTCACAAGAACATCATAGGAACAGTCAGGTGGCCTTAAAAACTGGATGTAGGGATTTGCGTTCACAAAAAGAGCGATATCTAGACCGTTTTCACTGAACCGCCTGGCGTATTCGGAATGGATGTAGTCCGGGAAAGCGTTTTTCCACACGACAATCCCGAGAAGAAAGTATGGCACGACGATGACATCAAGGAATATAACAACCCATTTCATTCAGACAGCCTTCCCGGATTTTGTTGATAAACGCCCGCTTTGCCGCATCGATAAAAATAGGATTTACAAAGGGCGTTAGCGGGAAAAAGTTAAAACGGTTTACGTGTCTTTCGAAGTTTTTCCAGCCACCGTACGAATCGATAAAGTGGCCGAAGCGTCCATAGAGGTTGTTATTGTAGTAATTGTCCATGGCGTCATGGTACGATAGCCCGTTATGGATGAGCGTCGAAATGTTCCGTGCGTCTATATCGGCGTAAAAATCACTTGGACCGAAGGAATGCTTAAAAGTTGTGTCTTTTGTGCCGATACTACCGCTCGCTTTGCGATACATGCTATCAAGACTAATCGGATTTTTCTTTACCTCGGATTCCAAATCTCTTGCGTATGTGAACATGTCGCCGACCCAGCCTGCCCAGTCCGCAGGAATGTTGTTTCGGTATATGTCGCGGTCCAGGTATTTGCTAAGCGTGGCGTTAAAGTGCGGAACGTCGAATTCAACATTCGTTCCCGGAATGATGATTTGGCTGAAAAAGCCTTTTTTGGAATAAAAATTTGGATAGTCGGGGAACTTGCGTCTAACGAGAAAGCTTAGATAGGGATTCGCTTCGCCCGAAGTCAACCTCCAGTGAAGCTGGCTGTAGCTACCGAAATCCCTTAGCACACGAGCCAGTTCGAGCGCACGTTCGCGTTGGATGTAGTTGTGCCATCGTGAAAGTTCGACAAGGCTGTCCATGTCTTGGATGGACGTCAGCAGCTGACCAAATGTTGGTTTCGGCTGGTACGCATATTTGCTAGGAATCTGGGTTTGCGTCGTGCTTGCCGGAACCGCCCATTTTGGGGGAAGAATCGCTTGAAGTCCGTTCGTCGGACGGCTCGTGCGAAAAGTCGGGATGTAGGTTTCTGGCATCATTTTCCTTTGCCCTTGATTTTTATCGGGCGGTTGAGGTTTTACCGAAGGCGAAGGAATTTGGTATCTTTGTCTTGCCGATAGAGTTACCCGACTCTTCCGCCGAAGGACTTCCGACTGCAATCGGAGGTCCTTCCTTTTTCGGTTGTTTTGAAGTCTGTTTCCATAAATATAGAAAAATTTAATTGAAAACTGCATAAAAACAAAAAACAATAAATGTTTTTTGTTAAAAATGTTTTTTTAATTTCCTTTGGAACTTCCATAATGCTCTACCAGGGAATCGAGGCAGTCCTTGTTTAAATCGAACTTGTCGAATGCTTCGCGCAGACCTTGGACGAAGAATGAATCATTCATCATCCGGTTTTCGTATTCGACCAATTCCGCTTTAAACTTTTCTCGATCTTTCTTTCGATTCGGCCAATCGCCATAGAAGTTGGTCGATACTTTGCAATGCGAGTGGATGCTCTTATCGATTCGGGGAAGCTTGCATTTGCCGTAATAGTCGGAAGCGATATCTCCGTATTCGTCAAAGCCTACTTCGATCCGCATCAGAAAACGTCGTTCTTTTGCATCGGCGACGTAAATGACCGTTTCGGGGGGAAGAAGGGTTTCTTCCTCGTACGGATTCCAGCCGATGCCGATATTTGGTGTTGCCGCCATATAGGAATATCCGTAGCTGTCTATGGCTTCGAAGCATGAAACTTCGTCTATCTCTGGGGTGACATAACGCGCGTTAAAAGACGACATGTGCAAAAGTCGGTAATCCGTTTCGTCTAGAAACTTATACCATATCCGTATTTCGAAAAAATGATAGTAGTGGAGACCTCTTTGTCCGGGCTTATCGACGAATTCGGCGAATTCCGCATTGCCCGCTTTGACCACCCTTACCTGGTCGGAAAATACAAATTGGTTGAAAATGTTCCCCTTTACAAGATGCCCGATGAAAAAAAACAAGATGGCCGCTGCAAAGGGGGTGGATACGATAAGCAAAATTTTAGTCCATCCCCATTTCATGTAAAAATCCTCTTAAAATCTTGTTGATGAACGCCTGCTTGGAGATTTCCAAAAGATAGGGATTTATCCTTAATGTCAGCGGGAAAAAATAGTGCTTGTTCACTTTTTCGACAAATTTTTTCCAACCGCCGTAAGAATGGATAAAAGTCCCGAACCTGTCGAAGTCCTTTTGTCTATAGTAACGATCCATTGCTTCATAAAAGGACAAACCTCTGTTGTTTATTAAGGACGCGATGTTGCGAGCGTCGATATCGGCATAAAAATCACCGGTTCCGAAGAACTCGCTGTAACGCGGGTGATTGCCGCCTATGTAATACAAAGCGGAGTCGCGTATCGCCGCATAACTAAGCGCCTCTTTCTTTCGTATGGAATCGAGATGTGCTGCATAGGTGAACATGTCGCCCGCCCAGCTCGCCCATTCCGTAGGAATTGCGCAATCATCGCTGTAGCAATCCAGGTATCGGCTAAAGGCAGCGTTGAAATGAGGAAAGTCAACGGATATTCCCGTATCGGGGAATTCTAAAGATTCGAATTGCCCGCCTTTCGAGAACATATTCCGATAGTTTGGATATGTTAAATGGAGCATGAATTTCAAATAGGGACTGGCGATGCCCGATGTGGCGTTCCATTTCAAACCGTTGTATCCACCGAAATCTCTTAAAACCTGGGCGATTTCCAATGCTCGTTTTCTTTTCCAGTTTGACTGCCATGCTGGGATGAAGCTTAATTCATCGATGTTTTGGATGGCTTGTAAAAGCGAATCTAAGTCGGTTGCCTGTTTTGGCAATTCCTGCGCTTGAAGTCCGTTTGTCGGGCGGCTCGTGCGAAAAGTCGGGATGTAGGTTTCCGGCATCTTTTTCCTTTGCCCTTGATTTTTATCGGGCGGTTGAGGTTTTACCGAAGGCGAAGGAATTTGGTATCTTTGTCGTGCCGATAGAGTTACCCAACTCTTCCGCCGAAGGACTTCCGACTGCAATCGGAGGTCCTTCCTTTTTCTGATAATTTTTTATTCGTTACCGTAAATATAGATTGTTTTAATTGAAAAATTCCGTAAAATACGAAAATAACAAACATTTTTGATTGAAAATGTTGTTTAGTCGTTGGATACGAGTTTAGGGCTTGTTTGGGCGACAAAAAAAATCTTGGGGATGGGATGTACGTTAAATCCGGTCTTTATGGCTTCCGTCTTCTTCAAAATTTTACATGCATTTCTGGAAACCGTGCCGGCTTTTTCACGGGAATTTTTCGAAGGCTTCCTATTTTCGTGGAACTATGAAAAAGAAAGAGCCGAATCGTCTGTATGTAGAACGCGACACCAGCTGGATGTATTTCAACCACCGGATTCTGGAAGAAGCGAAGAAAAGTTCTGTTCCGCTCTTGGAACGCGTTTCGTTTTTGGGCATCTATTCGAACAACCTTGACGAGTTTTTCCGTGTGAGGGTCGCTTCGCTCAACCGCTTTCTGGAATTTGTCGATGGGAAGCGGGCGGAACGGAAGGCGGTAAAGGCGACGCTTCGCGAAATCCAGTCGTTAAATCGGAAGTATTCCGTGGAGTACAAGAATGTCTTGGATGATGTCCGGGTCGCTCTGCGCAAAAACGGTTTTTGGCTTTTGAAGGAAAACGAGCTTGATTCGTCCCAAGAACGGTTCGTGCGGGATCTTTACAGCAATCGTCTGAGCGGCTACATCTTGCCGGTCTGGTTTTCATCCTTGAAGGAACTCGGTTCGACGGCGGATGACTGTGTCCACCTTGTCGTGGAAGCGGACGGAAATTTTGCCCTGATAGCCTTGCCCGTTCGGCAGTTCGGACGGTTTGTACGCTTGCCGGACAGGGACGGGAAACGTTTTCTCATGTATCTAGACGATGTCGTCCGTTTCTGTCTGCCGTATGTTTTCCAGGGAATGGGCTTCCATGCGTTCCGGGCGTATTCGTTCAAGTTTACGAAAGATGCGGAAATGGATCTGGACACGGACCTTTCGAATGGTTTTGTCCAGAAAATTTCCAAGGGGTTGAAAAGCCGGCGGAAAGGGGAGCCGATTCGGGTGCTTTACGATGCGGACATGCCGCAAAAGGCTCTCGAGAAATTGCTGTCGAAATTGAATATCGACGGGATGGATTCCGTTTTACCCTCGGGCCGCTACCAGAACCACAAGGACCTGATGGGATTTCCGGATTGCGGACGTGCCGATCTCCGTTACCCGGCGTGGCCGCCGATTCGGAAAAAGGAATTTGAAAAGGGAAGTTTGCTCGAGCTGGTCCGCGAAAAGGACCGCTTCCTGCATGTTCCGTATCACAGTTTCGACGCCTATATCCGGCTTTTGCGCGAAGCGGCGATTCGTCCCGACGTCACCAGCGTGAAAACGACGCTTTACCGCTTAGCGAAAGATTCCCAGGTGATCCAGGCGCTTGTCTGTGCGGCGCAGAACGGAAAGAAGGTGACGGTATGCATTGAACTTCTCGCCCGTTTTGACGAGGCTTCGAATATCGATTGGAGCAAGAAGATGAACGATGCGGGAATCCGTGTCATTTTCGGAGTGCCGGGATTAAAGGTCCACAGCAAGATTACGCATATCAGTTCGAAAAACGGCGACGTGGCGGTGATTTCTACCGGGAATTTTCACGAAGGCAACGCAAAGTGCTACACGGATTTTCTGATGATGACGGCGCGGCCTGCTCTTGTCCGCGAAGTGGAGCATGTTTTTGACTTTATCGAGCGTCCCTACCATCCGGTCAAGTTCCATGAACTGCTCGTGAGCCCGAACGATATGCGGCGAAAGCTCTTGCATCTGATCGACCAGGAAATAAAAAACCGGAAGGCCGGAAAGGATGCCTACATTTTGGGAAAGGTCAACCACATCGTCGATCCGAAAATCGTGAAGAAACTCTACGAAGCGTCGGCGGCGGGAGTGCGGATAGACATGCTCGTCCGCGGAAATTCGAGCCTCGTAACGGGAATCCCGAAAAAGAGCGAGAACATCCGTCTGGTGGGAATCATCGACCGCTACCTGGAACATTCCCGAATCCTCGTGTTTGCGGGCGGCGGTTCGGAGCGTTACTTCATCGGCTCGGCGGACTGGATGCCCCGCAACTTTGACCGCCGCATTGAAGTCCTCGCTCCCGTTTACGATGCGGATCTCCAGCGCGAACTGAAGCGCATCGTACTCTTCGGGCTGAAGGATTCGTCGCAGGGGCGAATCGTTGACGGTCTTGGGCGAAACCTCCCTGTCCCGGGGCGGAAATTCCGTTCGCAGGAAGCCCTCTACGCAGCCTATCAAAAGGAAAACCAATGAAAAAGAATTTACAGATTCCGACACGGCTCGCTGCCATCGACATCGGGTCGAATGCGGCGCGTCTTCTCATCAAGGAACTTTCCACGGACGGCGAAGGGGAACAGGAACTTTCCAAACTGCTCTTTTTGCGGTTCCCGCTGCGCCTTGGAACGGACGTGTATTCCTTCGGCAGCGTATCGAAGGAAAAGGGCGAACGGATGGTCGAAATGCTCCTTGCCTTTCGCCATCTGATGAACGCTTACGGTGTCGATGTCTATCGGGCGTGTGCAACGAGCGCCTTGCGCGATGCGCAGAACCGGCAGAGCATCTTGAAAAATGCGGAAAAAAAGTCGGGCATCCGAATCGAGCTGATTTCCGGCGAAGAGGAAAGTTCGCTCATCTACGATAACCGTCTGAATCTTTCCCGCTTGCGCGGCAATTACCTGTTTGTCGATGTCGGGGGCGGTTCCACGGAAGTATCTCTTGTCGTGCGCGGGGAAAGGACAGCCTATGCCTCTTACCCGATAGGAGCCGTTCGGCAGATGGAAGGTGCGGTAAAAAGGGAAGACGTAAAACGCATGAACGCGGAACTTTCGGAATGGACGAAAAACTCGAAGAATGTGACGATTATCGGTTCTGGCGGAAATATCAATAAAATCTATCGAATCGTTTCCAAAGAGCGTAAGGACGACGAAATCCTTCCCGTGGAACTTCTCGGCAAGTTTTACCGGAAAGCGGTGAAAATGGATGTCGCGGAGCGCATGCGGGTGTTCGGCATCAAGGCGGATCGGGCGGACACAATCGTTCCCGCGGCGGAAATCTTTCTCGCCGTTTCGAAAGCGGCCCGCGCAAAGAAAATCCTGGTCCCGAGCCTTGGACTTTCCGATGGCATCATCACCGAGCTGAGCCTGAATTTTCGTCAAAAATCTAGACGTTAAAAATATCCTGAAGATATTCGATCGCACCGTTTGACACGGGCTGCAGGCAGGCGCGGGATCTTGTCTCGGAAATCGTCACGAGAAGTTGGCGCGCGAGGCGCGTATTGTAATCTCTCGCAAAGCTGAAGTTTGGCGGAAAGACGACCTTGTTTACGCGTTCCCAGTAGTTCCTGGACCTTTCCGTATAGACAGGCGCGATGCCGAAGTAGATTTCCGTATCGGGGAGCTGTTCCACCCAGAGTTCGAGCATTCCCACGGAAAAGAAAGGTTGCGAGTAAAAACCATCCGCACCGGCTTCCAGCTTGCGGAATGCGTAATCCAGTTCTTCGCGGAACGGGTTCCGGTATGGGTCGAGTCCGGCGAAAACCTTTAGCTGCGGAAATTCCCGCTTGACGGCTTTAATTCCCTGGAGCGTCGTAAGCCCCGACGGGACAAAGTCCGCTTCATTGGGAGGGTCGCCTCCGATGAGCAGCACCTGTTTCAGTCCCGCACGGACGAGAAGCGAAATTTTTTCGATCAGCTCCTTTTCCGAACGGTCGATCATCCGAAAGTGCGGGGTTGTCGGCACGGAATTTTCGAGCAGTTCCAAGGACGGTTCAAACGACTTGATTGGCAAACGTCGGATTTCCGGGATGTTCACGGACGTGATGAAGGGAAATGTCGAAAGAGATTTCTTCGATTCGGCGAGGATGCCGTCGAGCGAGCGCGGGACCAGTTCGAGCGCAATATTATAAGGCTTTCTGAAACTCATAATCTCTAAATATAGTTCAAAATCTCCAAAAAATCAATGCGTAAATGTGAATTTTTGCATAGTTAAATTTTTGCAGGTAAAATCGGGGCGTTGATTCCCAAAAAAATTTTCGGAAGCTTATAAATTTCGGATTGCGGAATTTTCCCGTGAAATCTACCCAAAAAAGAATAGATTAAAGCAAAAGAGGTGCTATATGAAAGAAAAAGTTTGCTTTGCGCTTTCGCTCGCATTCGCTCTCGGACTTTCCCATGCGACGGTCAATTTCCCGTTCCCTCAAAATTCGGATTATGACGGGCGGGCGATCGTACTTTCCGAACAGGCAATGGCGGCGGAACAGCTGAAAGCCGGCTTCGCCTATTGGATGAAGACTTTTTACAACGAATCCGGGGACATTGCCGGTGTGCGGTCTAACGAAGGATCGAACGAATACTTTTCGGAAGGCGTCGGCTACGGGATGCTGCTCGCGGTTTACTTCAGCGACAATACGACGAGCTATGAACCGGAATTCCAGAAACTGTGGAACTTTTACAAAAAATTCATGAATTCAAACGGGCTGATGATTTGGAAAATCGGCAACCTTTCCGAATCCTGGGACGCGGGGAACGGTGCCGCCCTCGATGGCGACATGGACGTTGCTGCTGCGCTGATTCTCGGCGCATACCAGTTCGGGAACTCGGAATATCTCGCGGCGGCGAAAACGCTCATCCAGAACATGAAGGCGCATGAATTCGAATCGAGCGGAATCCATCTGCCGGGAGACGCTTGGGGCGATACCGGAAAGAACCGCAAGAATCCGGGATATTTCGATCCGGCCTACATGCCGCTCTTTGCGATGGCGGATCCGGACAATGCCGAGTTCTGGAGCGTGACCGCCTACAACGCGAACATGAATTTGTACGAAATGAGTTCGAACGAAGTCACGACGGGTCTTATTGATGACTGGACGAACGCTTCGGGAAAAAGCGAGGACGATTATTTCAGTTATGACGCTTCCCGTGCGCCCTGGAGAAATGCAAAAGCGGTCTGCTGGTTTGGCGACGAACGTGCGCTGGCAATCGACAAGAAAATGGCCGCCTGGGTTTCGACTGTCGCCCCTTCGAACATGAAAGGCCCGGTTCTCCGTTCGAGCGGAACGCTCGGAAACGACCACAACAGCACCTTTGTCGCGTCCCTGATGACGGCGTTTATTTCGGACGCTTCCTACCAGGCGAACCTGGACGCTTACTGGGCGGAAGCGGTGAACCTCGGAAACGAGAACTATTTCAACCAATCGCTCAAGCTGCTGAACGGGCTTCTCGTTTCGGGCAACATGCCGAACTTTGCCGCGAGCAGTCTGCCTCCGACAGGAATCTCTCAAAAGATTTCCCCGAAGAAATTTTTCCTGGTGAACGGAAAAAATATTTCGCTCGAAGTTTCGAAAAATTCCCCGGTGCAGGTCGATTTGGTTAATTTATACGGAGCCGTGGAAAAAACGCTCTTCCGCGGGAACGCTTCCGGCGTTTTGAACCTTTCGGCAGAAGGCGTGAAAAGTGGCGTCTATCTGCTGCGCGTCCGGGAAGGCGCTTCGGTGTGGACTAGGACGCTCCGGCTAGGCTTGTAGCGATTTCCTTGTCCGCCGGCAGCCAGTCGATGTCGGCGAGTTCTTTCCGCGAAAGCCATCGGGCGGCCATGTGCTCGCGGAGTATGGGCTCTCCGTTTGCTATCACGCAAAGGAACGTGTGCATTGTCAGGTGAAATTTCGGATAGTCGTATTCCACGGTGCCGATGAATTTTTCGATTTTCACGTCGATGGCGAGTTCTTCACGGAGCTCGCGGACGAGGGCCGCTTCGCGGCTTTCACCCGGCTCGATTTTTCCTCCCGGAAATTCCCACTTGCCCAGAAATTCCCCGTAGCCGCGTTCCGTGGCGAAAATTTTGCCGGAGGTTTTATCCTCGATGATTCCGGCGACGACTTCAACTGTTTTCATGGCGGGGAAGTTAGAAAAAATCGGATTTGCGGATCCGTCTCTTTTTGTATATTCCTTCCCCCGAGGTTTCTATGTTTCGTCTAGTCCTTCTTTTGCTGCTTGCCGTTTCCGTCGGCTTTGCCGCGCCTGAGCTGACCGTTTCCGTGCCGCTTGCGCCTTATGCGAAAATCGTGAACAAGGTGGCGGGCGGTTTGGTGGATGTGGTGACGCTCGTGCCGAAAAATGCGAACCCGCATACGTTCGAGCCGAAGCCCGACATCCTGAAAAAATTTTCCGGCGTATCCCTCTATTTCGGTGACGGCTCGGGAATTGACAATGCGTGGCGTCCGAGGTTTCTGGGCGTGAATCCGGACGTGAAAGTCGTCGATATTTCGGAAGGCGTTTCGTTTATCGCGGAGGAACATTCCCATGAAGAGGCTCACGGAGAGGAACACGGCGAAGAGTTGGATCCGCACCTGTGGAACTCTCCGCGGACGGCGATTCTGCTCGCTTCGAATGTTTGCCGGGCATTGGTCGCCGCGGACGCTCCCCATGCGGGAATCTACCGGGCGAATCTGGAAAAGTTTTCGAAGGAACTCTCCGAGCTGGATGTCCGGTTTGCGGATGCGCTGCGAAAGCTTCCGGAAGAGCGTCGGACTTTTATCGTCTTCCATCCGTCCTACGGCTACCTTGCGCGGGATTACGGGCTGAAACAAATCGCGGTCGAGATGAACGGCAAGGAACCGAAACCGCGCGACATGCGGAACCTGGTGACGCTCGCGAAAAAAAATCACGTGAAAACGGTCTTTGTGCAGCCGCAGTTCAGCCGCCGGGCCGCGGAATCCCTGTCGAGGGAAATCCATGCGGGTATCGTGTCAATTGATCCGCTCGCCTATGATTTCGACGGGGAACTCGAAAGGTTTTTGGACGCCCTTTTGGAGGAACGCAAATGAATCCGTTTCCGGCAATCGAAGTTCGCCACCTGGATTTTTCCTACGAGAAAACGCCGGTCCTTTCGGACGTGAATTTTTCCGTGAACCGGGGTGATTTTCTCGCTATCATCGGACCGAACGGTGGCGGGAAAAGTACGCTGATGAAGCTCATCGTCGGGCTTTTGAAGCCTTCGGCGGGAGAGGTGCGCGTTTTCGGCGAGAAGGTCCCTTCGAAAAAAATCTCCCTCGGCTACGTGCCGCAGAACACGAACCGCAACCTGGAATTTCCGATTACCGTGGAGGAGACCGTTGCGACCGGGCTTCCTCGTTTTCGCCCGAATCCGCCAAAGGTCCGGGAACTCCTCGAAACGGTGCGGATGGAAGCCTTTGCGAAGCGGCGTCTCGGGGAGCTTTCGGGCGGCGAACGCCAGCGTGTCCTCATCGCGCGCGCCCTTGCCTCTGAACCGCAAATCCTTTTTCTAGACGAGCCTTCGAGCAACATTGATGCGAAGGGGCAGGAAGATCTCTACGAGCTTCTCGCCCAGCTGAACGCGAAGATGACGATTGTCATCGTGAGTCATGACCTGATGGTGCTTTCCCGCCACGTGAAAAGCGTCGCCTGCGTCAATCGGACTGTGCATTTCCATTCCGGGTCGGAAATCACGCCGGAGATGATGAACAGTATGTACGGTTCGGAAATGGATCTCGTTGCGCACGATGTTTCGCACCGGATTTTGAACGCGCATTTTCACTGACATTTTCTGTCGCACGAAAAAAGCCGGGCGAAGCCCGGCTTTTGCGCTTTATGGGTCTGTTTACTTGATGGTCGTTGTGAAGCGGAGCGCCGCGGCGACGTCTTTCAGCTCTTTTTCGCTGAAGATGTTCAGCTGCGCCTTGGTGCGCCCGTATGTCTTGACGAAAGCTACTGTCCAGGCGAATTCGTCCGCATCCGCCGAGAGCTCGTCGCGGTCCTTGATGTATTCGACTTCGAACATCAGGTGGTCGAGAAATCCCGCAGTCGGAATTTCTAGTCCGACGTAGAACGGAAGATAGTCGGAGCCTTGGGCGTATTCCGGTTTGATGGCGATTCCCTTTTGGATTGTTTCCGCGTTCACGTCGGAATCCTCGGTCGTCTTGATGTAGGCGATTTCTCCGTAGAGGCGCAGGTTCGGAATCAGCGCGTAAGAAGCGTAGCCGGCGACGCGGTGCGTCTGAGTGGCTGCCTGGTTAAAGGCGTCAAAGGCGTTCACGCGGTAGGCTGCCGCGATTTCGAGCGGAAAGGTGAACTTGACGCGTTCTTCGACTCTCACGTATCCGGTGTTGAACTTGCTGTCGGCGGTGGCGACCATCGCCTTGAATGCGGAAGGCCCGAAGTTCCAGCCGAGTTCAAAGGCGTCGTGCGAATAGTCGCGCATCATCATGCCGCGCCTGTTGAGCGCCGGGTCGATGTATGTTCCGAAGTTTCCGGAATTGCTCCAGTCCGTTTTCCAGTGGCCGAGCTTCAGGTTCAGCGCGTGGTCTCCCAGGCGATACTTGTAGTTTGCCCAGTAGAGGTCCGCGAGAATCTTGTCGTATTTTTTCCCGTCGATCGAATTGCCGAAGTTCGGGCCGAACATGCGGATCATGATTTGCGCGTCGAAGTCTTCGGACTTGTACATGCCGCCGATGTTTGCGCGAAACCAGAAGGATTCAAACCAGTTGTCCTGATTGTTCGCGACACCCTGGGTCTGGATGTTTCCCTTGAACGAAAAGTTTTCCGCAATGTCCGCTGCAAAAGCGTTAGACGCAAAAGCCAGAGCGATTACGGATGTCAAAATTCTTGACTTCATTTTTTCTCCTTGATACAAGTGCGTCAAATCTATTAAAAAGCGGAGCGGTTTGAAAGGGACGCTTCGGAAACGGCAAAGACGAAAAGATTATTTCTCTAATCCTAAATCTTTGAAGTTGCGCCCATGCAAGTTCCACTTGGAAATGTCTCCGTTGAATTTTGAATTTTTAAACATACAGCTCATATCGGTCACGCTTGACACATCCCACTTGCTAATGTCTCCGTTGAAAATTGAACCGGAAAACATTTCGCTCATATCGGTCACGTTCGACACGTCCCACCTGGAAATGTTTCCGTTGAACTTGGACTTTTCAAACATCGCTCTCATATCTGTTACATTTGACACATCCCATTTGGAGATGTCTCCGTTAAATGCAGAGAGGTCGTCATCTGGATAGTGTCTAAACAGCCCGCTCATATCCGTAATCTTTGAAACATCGATAAAGTTCAGGTCGCATTCGTATCCGTCTTTTTCGATTGCCTCGCAGATCAGGGCGTTCAGGTGTTCTTTGTCTTTGGCGATGATTGTTTTGTTGGTCATGATTATCCTCAGATGTTTTCAGGTTTGTTTTTCCATTTGCTGATGTCCCCATTGAATTTGGACTCGGCAAACATGTTTCGCATATCCGTCACGTTAGACACGTTCCACTCGGAAATATCACTATTGAAGCTAGAGCGGGCAAACATACTGTTCATGTTTGTCACTTTAGATACATCCCATTTGGAAATGTTTCCGTTGAACTTGGAACTATCAAACATGCTATACATATTAGTTACCTTTGACACGTCCCAAGCGGAAATATCCCCGTTAAACAAGGACATTTCAAACATACCAGTCATGTCTGTCACATTGGACACATCCCATTCGGAAATATCTCCGGTAAATTTTGAATCACAAAACATATAACGCATACGCTTTACATTCGACACGTTCCATTTGGAAATGTCGCTATTAAATCTCGAAAGCCAAAACATCCCGCTCATCGTTATCACATTGGACACGTCCCATTTGGAAATATCTCGGTTGAATCGGGAAATGGCAAACATTTCGATCATGTGGGATACATGGGAAACATTCCAGTGGCTGATGTCGTGATTGAATACAGAATTGAGAAACATCCGGCTCATGTTTATTACGCTTGAGACATCCCACTTGGAAATATCTCCGTCGAAACCGTAGTTGTGGTCAAACATATAACTCATATCTTCTACGTGCGAAACGTCCCAATTCTCTAGGCTTCTGCGAAAAGTACAATATCTGAACATTCCGCTCATCGTTACCACATTCGACACGTCCCATTTGCCGATGTCTCGATTAAAACTGGATTCTTCAAACATGCGACTCATGTCTTTTACATTTGAAACATTCCACCGGCTGATGTTCCCGTTAAATTTGGAACGTAGGAACATGTTTTTCATATTTGTCACATTCGACACATCCCACCTGGAAATATCTCCGTTGAATTTGGAGTTCGAAAAAACAGATCGCATATCCGTAATTTGCGAAACATCGATAAAGTTCAGGTCGCATTCGTAGCCTTCCTTTTCGATTGCCTCGCGAATCAGGGCTTTCAGGTGCATTCTGTCCTTGGCAATGATTTTCTTGGTCATAGTTATTCCCAGATGATTTCTTCATGGAAAATTCGGATATTGCTGCAGAACATTCGGCACATATTTTCCGCTTTAAATGTATTCCACTTGTCGATGTTGCCGCAAAATTCGGAGTTTGCGAACATTTCTTCCATATTCTTCACGTTGGAAACGTCCCAATTCGAAACATCGCCGTTGAAATCGGAATCGAAAAACATCCGGCTCATATTTGTTACGTGAGATACATCCCATTTGGAAATATCGCCGTTGAAAGGGGAACCGAAAAACATGCCGCTCATATCGGTTACTTTCGAAACGTCCCATTTGGAGATGCTTCCGGTGAAAGTTCCTTTTTTTATAAGTCCTTTTGTTGTGCGCCCATTAAAGTGAGATCTTTGGAACATGTGGTTCATGTCTTTCACGCTTGACACGTTCCACTTGCTGATGTCTCCGTTGAATTTGGAATCGTAAAACATCTTGCTCATATCTTTTACGTTCGACACATCCCACCGAGAAATATCCCCGTTGAAACCGGACAGATTGCAATCTGAAAACAGCCGACTCATATCCGTAATCTTTGAAACATCGATAAAGTTCAGGTCTGCTTCCCAGCCTTCTTCATCGATTGTTTTCTCGATAAGCTTTTTCAGATGTTCTTTGTCCTTGGCGATAACTTTTGTTCTTGGTTTGCTTGAAATGGGTTTATCGGAAAAGAAGGGAATCTTTGATCCATAAAACAGCATTTTCCGATTCCGCAATTTGGAAAGGTTCCACCCGGAAATATCGCTGTTGAAATCGGAATCGTCAAACATTTTTTCCATATCCGTCACATTCGACACGTCCCATTTGGAAATGTTTCCGTTGAATTTGGAATCGGAAAACATGTGGGACATCCTTTCTACGTTAGATACATCCCAGTTTGAAATGTCCCCGTTGAAATCGGAGCGGAGAAACATACAGGACATGTCTTTCACATTCGACACATTCCACTTGGAAATGTCTCCGTTGAAATGGCTGCGCGAAAACATATTGAACATTTTTTCTACGCTTGAAACATCCCATTTGGAGATGTCGCCGTTGAAATCAGAACCGGAAAACATTCCGCTCATATCGGCCACGTTAGAAACGTCCCACTTGGAAATGTCTCCGTTGAATGTTGTGTTGGAAAACATTTCGGACATGTCCTTCACATTCGAAACGTCCCACCCGGAAATGTCTCCGTTGAAATCGGAAAGAGAGAACATCCACATCATGTTTTTCACGTTTGACACGTTCCACTTGGAAATGTCTCCGTTAAAGTAGGAATCACCAAACATCCCGGTCATATCGGTTACATTCGATACGTCCCAATTTGAAATATCGCCGTTGAACTTTGACTCGGAAAACATCGATCCCATCTTTTGTACACTCGACACATTCCATTTAGAAATGTCCCCGTTGAATTTGGAAATGGAAAACATTTCGCTCATATATTTCACATTCGAAACGTCCCATTTGGAAATATCACCGTTAAATCGGGAACTATGGAATAACCCGCTCATATCCGTAATCTGCGAAACGTCGATAAAGTTCAGATCGCAGAAATAGCCTTCCTTTTTGATTGCCTTGCGAATCAGGGCTTTCAAGTGTTTTTTGCTTTTGGCAATAATTTTCTTGGTCATAGCGATTTTCCTTAATTTGATTTTCTGAAGTTTTTAGAATCGAGGCAGAACATCCGGCACATGTATTTGACATTTGTGAAATTCCAGGAATCAATGTCCCCGCGGAACTCGGAACCTGCGAACATATAACGCATATCGGTTACACTCGACACGTCCCACTCGCTGATATCGCCGTTAAAAGCAGAATTCGCAAACATGCAGTACATGTTTCTTACGTTAGAAACGTCCCATTTGGAGATGTCGCCGTTGAACTTGGAATTGGAAAACATCATCCACATATTTTCCACATTCGAGACATTCCATTTTGAAATATCCCCATTGAACTTAGAGAAGTGAAACATTATACTCATAGTGATCACGTTAGAAACATCCCATTCGGAAATGTTTCCGTGGAATTGGCTGTTCCAAAACATTCCACTCATGTTTCTCACATTGGAAACATTCCACTTGGAAATGTCCCCATTGAATTCGGAGCATACAAACATCTCGCTCATATCAATCACATTTGAAACATCCCACTTGGAAATATCGCCATTGAATTTGGAATTTTCAAACATGCCGCCCATGTCAATCACATTCGAAACGTTCCACTCGGAAATATCCCCGTTAAATCCACTACCGGCAAACATGAATCGCATATTTGTTACGTTGGAAACATCCCATTTTGAGATGTCTCCGTTGAATTCGCCAGTAAACATGGAGCTCATGTTTTTGACGCTTGAAACATCCCATTTGCTGATGTCTCCGTTAAATTCGGAGATGTCAAACATCTCGTACATATTGGTTACATTAGACACGTCCCACCCGGAAATATCCCCGTTGAAACAGGAGTCGCAAAACATTCCGCTCATGTTTTTGACGTTCGAGACATTCCACTTGCTGATGTCTCCGTTAAATTCGGAGTCGTCAAACATCTCGCCCATATTGGTTACGTTAGACACATCCCATTTTGATATGTTTCCGTTAAATTCGGAGCATGCAAACATCTCGCTCATATCGGTCACATTCGAAACATCCCATTCGGAAATATCCTCGTTGAAATAGGAGCCGGAAAACATCGCTTTCATATCGGTTACATTTGACACGTTCCATTTTGAAATATCTCCATCGAAAATGGAATTGGAAAACATATGATTCATGTTTTTTACGTTCGATACATCCCATTTTGAGATGTCTCCGTAAAATCCAGCAAGATCATAGTTTGAATGGTCGCTAAACAGTTCGCTCATATCCGTAATTTGTGAAACATCGATAAAATTCAAATCTGTTTCCCAGCCTTTTTCGTCGATTGCTTTCTCGATAAGTTTTATCAGATGCTTTTTGTTTTTGGCGACAACTTTTTTCGGGATTGCTTTTTGAATGGATTTGTCGGGGAAAAAGGAAACTTTGGTTACGTAAAACAATCCTCGTCGATTCTTCAGCTTGGCAAGATTCCATTTGCTGATGTCGCCGTTGAATTCGGAAGTTTTAAACATGCGGTACATGTCGGTTACATTTGATACGTTCCACCCGGAAATATCGCCGTCAAATTCAGAACGTTCAAACATCTTTCTCATATCGGTCACGTTAGACACGTCCCATTTTGAAATATTTCCGTGGAATTGGCTGTTACAAAACATTCCACTCATGTTTCTCACATTGGAAACATTCCACTTGGAAATATCCCCATTGAATTCGGAGCATACAAACATCTCGCTCATATCGGTCACATTCGAAACATCCCATTCGGAAATGTCACGATTAAATTTGGAACAGGCGAACATCTCTTTCATATCTTTTACGTTAGACACATCCCATTTCGAGATGTCTCCATTGAATCTGCCGAAATCGTTGTCTGAATTGAAATCGAACAGCCAGCTCATATCCGTAATCTGCGAAACGTTGATAAAGTTCAGGTCGCAGAAATAGCCGTCTTTTTTGATTGCCTCGCGGATCAGGGCTTTCAAGTGCTCTTTGTCCTTGGCGGTCACGCTTTTTTTGGTCATAAATCCCTCGGTATGCAGAAAAAAATCGGAAAGTGCCGCTTGCGCCCCTCTCCATGCCAAATATAAACAAAAAAATGAAGAAAATTTTCGAAAACTATTGACAACGTTTTTTTTTTCTTATACTTAAAACGTAAGGACAAAGCAAGCCCCTTGCCTTGACGAGGAAAGATTTATTTCTCAAAAAGGGGAGCCGGATCGCTTTTCCGAATGTTTCGAGGAATGACAATGAAAGATTACGAAGTAGCGATGGAACAAATTCCGTTTTATCGGACGCATCCGTTTCTAAAGCCTTTCGTGGGGGAGCGTTACGAGTCGGCTGCGCACCGGAAGCTTTTGGTTGTCGGCGAGAGCCACTATGCGCCGGAAGGGGAGACGCTCCACCGGAATGTCGAGGGCTGGTATGACGGCTCTACCCGAGTGACCGAAGCGATGCCGCTTTACTGGAATTGCTTGACGCGGAGGACCTTTGCCGATTTTAAGGCCGGGCGTTTTTCCAAGGCGATTCTCGGGGAACTCGGCGCACTTTGCGGGGCGGAAAATCCCGCGGAAGAAGTCGCTTTTTGCAACTACTTCTTGCGTCCGGCGGATAACCGGAAATCGTTTCGGGAAATCTGCACGGAACTCGACCGGAAGATGTCCGCGGAAAACTTTGCGCGCGTGCTGGCGGCTCTTTTGCCGGATGTCGTGTGCTTTGCTTCTTACGACGCTATCCAGTGCGCGGAAACGGACTTTCCGAAATTCTGCGGGCAAAGACTCTGGGATGATAATGGACACATTTTCTATGTGAACCATCCGGCGAGGTCGTGGTGGAACCGTGCGACCAGACCGGAATATTTTCACGGGCTTACCAGCCGGGAATTTTTCCGGGAACAGCTTTCTGAAAACTGGCTTTTGAAAGTTTAACATAAACCAAGGAGATATCATGGGTTACTATTGCAAGAAATGCGGACGTTCGTTTGGCAATCTTCAGCTTTTGTTGGGTTGCGGTTGCGCCAAGGGTGGCCACTGCGAACCTTATGAAGGCGTTGAATCGGGGCCTTTCCATTGCGGAAAATGTGGACGTTCGTTTGGCAGTCTTCAGCTTTTGTTGGGTTGTGGCTGCGCCAAGGGCGGTCACTGCGAACCTTATGAAGGCGTTGAATCGGGGCCTTTCCATTGCGGAAAATGTGGACGTTCGTTTGGCAGTCTTCAGCTTTTGTTGGGTTGTGGCTGCGCCAAGGGCGGTCACTGCGAACCGCTTTAATCGAGGAGAGATATATGAAAGTAAATTTGGAAAAAATAACCAAAGGTGTGGGGGCGGTATGTGCAATTGGTAGTCTTGTGGTTAAGGGAATATCAGAAATATCTGATATTCTTGGCAAGAAAAAACCTTCTGAAAATTCAGGAATGATTGCTTCGCAAAATTCGCAAGACAGTGATAAAACAAAGGTTTGACGAAATTTTCAAGTTATTTCGAAATAGTATTCGAAATAACTTTTTCAATCAAGCCTATCGCTAAAATAAGGAATGAAAAATGGATTTTGAAAAGTTGAAAAATGCTGCGGCAAAGGCTGCATCAACGGTTGCGGAAACTGCGGAAAAGTCGTCGTCGGTGCTGAAGTCAGCGGAAAACTTTACATCAAAGTTGAACGATGTCGCGAAGAACGCTTTTGCAGAAAAGGGTGAAGCGGAAGAAATTCCGAGCACTCCGCAGGATGCCGAAAATGCGCATGTCGGAGAAGTCTCGGATGCAAATCTTTCTGAAAAGTCGGCACAAGGACCATTGAATACGGCAGCCGTCCATGTCATCAAGGCGGTAAGCGTCGTAATTCCTGCGGCAAAAGGGCTTTTGAAGTTTGCGGAAAAGACTTCCAAAACCTTGACGCTTATCAAGTTTTTCTTAATTGCGATTCTGGTTCTTTTGGCGTTAATCCTTGTCGGCGTTGTCGTTTCGATTGTGGTGTAGTTAAATTTTCGGTTTTGTAAAGGATGGTGATGATGCCTCTTTGGTTATGCATCGTAATTGCCTGTAGAAAAAGGGGAGGCTTTGAATTAATATGAGCTTTGCAAAAGGTTTTACGAAAATCGCAAAAGTCGTTAGCGGAGTGCAGGCTTATCAAGATAGGAAGGAAGCGAATGCGATAAAGGCTTCGTCGGAAGAACTCTATAATCATTGGAAAAAAGAATCTGAGTTTGTTGGAAAAAATGTAAACGACTCTATTGCTAATTTGCGTGAAGTTCGATCGAATTGCTTAAACACGCGAGGTCGTTTTTTAAGCTGTTTAAAAGATTTGAAGCAAAAGAATAAAGGTTTGACCTTTGGAATTTTAGATGATATTGAGACTTCTCAAAAAGTATTAAATGAGCTTGGGTCATTGGAAATGAGCGCATCCGCAATTCTTGGGGGGACTGTAACGACTGGGGTGTTGGGGACAGTTGCTTTTTTGGGTGCGAAAAAAGTGATTCCTGGTGTAGTAGAAGATTTTGTTAAAAATTATGGTACAGCATCAACAGGGAAACCCATCAAAGAATTGAAAGGTGTTGCTGCTAATAATGCTATGTATGCTAAGCTTGGCGGCGGTTCGATAGTTTTGGGTGGTGGCGGAATCGCTGCCGGTAAAGCGGTTATGGCTGCGATTACCATGAAAGGAACAGTTGTGGCAACTGGTGGCGTGGCAATTGTTGCTGCCGGAATTTTTGCTTCGCATCATTTTTCAAAAAAATTGACAGAGGCCAAGGAATATGAAAAGGCGGTATCAATTGAAGTAGAAAAATTAAAAAACAACATTGCTCTATGGAAAAGTATTCAGCAGAGAGCTGACGAACTAAAAGAGGTGACGCTTGAAGTAGAAAGCAAGGCTATAAGGGCTTTAGATCTTTTGGAGCCCTTGGTGCCCGATTTTAATTTTGGTTCGAATTTTCATCTAAAGTCTTTCCAACAGTGTGGATTGTTCATAAAAGCCTTAGTGGAATTGGTAAATGTGCCGTTGACCGATGCTCAAGGAAATATGACTTTAGAAAGTGAACAAATCATTCAAAAGACGCATACTCTTTTAAATTCTGAACTTGAGAGGTCTTGATGTCGAATAAAGAATTAACGGAAAAGGATTTGACTTTTACATTGCTAAAGCCAAATGGTTCCGGTTTCCGGATTAACGCTCCCGTTGATGCGCTGGGGGTTATTTCGAATATTGTAAATGCAGCGTCGACGGTAGGTCAATTTTGCGAACAGGAAGAAACGAAGCGATGTGAAATTGAAAAGGAAAAGCAAATTGCGATAGAGAAAATTAAAACTCAACGAGAGATATTTTTAACCTATTTGGATAAAACTTTTGATGAACGGAAAGCGAGTTTTGCGAAGTATTTTGATGTGGTGGATGATGCGATACAAAAGGGAAATTTACAGCAATTAGCGATAGGATTGAATCATATTACCGATTTGGCAAAATCTTCTCCGTTCAAGAATCTTCTTGATTTAAAATCAGTCGGAGCCGCTTTGGAGAATAAAAATACAGAATGGGATTTTTAATTAATTTTCTCCCCCTCCTCCTCGCCGCTTCCGTCTTTGCGGCAAGCCCAAATTCCGATGGATACGGTGAAGGTGTCTATACGAAGCTTTCTTTTCCGGGCGTTCTCGCAGAGGGCGAAATGGTGACGGAACTTGCCAAGCGAGGAATCGTTACCGAAGTGGTGCCCTACGAGCCTTCTCCCGATGTCGGTCGTGTGCAGCTTGTGACCATCGATCCGGACAAATTAACGGATACCGTCTCGGCGGAAATGACAATCCGGCGGTCGATGCTCTCGGAACGCGTTGAAAACCCCTTGGTGAGCGATCCCGTCGTCATTCTTTTTGGCAAGCTTTTCAAAACCGGATGGTGGGATGACCGCTTGCCGCCCTATCCGCGGCAACTGGAAGCCGTTGGGGAGAGCGATTTTTTGACACCGAAGTCTCTCTCTTCGGAAGAATCGTTTACTGCGCATTTCCAAGTAGCCGTCGAAAAGAAAAATTCTTCGCCTGCTTTGCATTTTTGGGGAAGTTTTAAGCTGGAATCAGGTGGCGATTCGGGAAGCGAATTTTCCATTTTCTATCCTGTTCAAAAGAACGAGATGAACGGGAACGGTTCGTTTTATTCCTATCGGGGAACTTTTTCGGCAACATTTCGGGATGCTGCAGCGGCTGTGACGTATCAAGTCGAAGTCGTCCGAGGCGCCCCGGTGAAGACGGTCGTGTCGATGGCGGGAAAGGTCATCAAGGAATGCAAAGTGGCGGGCGATGCGTTTGATTGGGCAAGTTATACGCTCAGCTGCAAGGATTTCCGTTATTCCAAAACTTTTGATTCAATGCCAAAAATCCGCGAATATGAAATCGTGGAAGATGCGGAGCCGTGAAAGACGAGGAATTCATTCGTGCCGGTGGCTATGCCCTGTTTTGGACGGCGACAACTGTTAATGGCACAACAAGCGGATCTTTTTGCCGTTACCTGAAAAATGGCGATGTCGATTTGCTTCGGAACACTCCGTTGAAAAAGAACGCCTTCTCGGTCCGCTGCATCCGGGATTAAAAATTTCCGTTGCCTCTTTTAACTTAACAAGTTAAATTTAGGTTAAAAGAGAAATTGATGAAAAAGAAAAGCATCGGTGGAATTACCTACAAGACGATTAATGGCAAGCGTTATGCCTATTACCAATGGATGGAAAATGGCAAACAGCGCGCTCGGCGTGTCAAGGATTTTGAACTAGTCGATTTATCGGAGGAAATAGCCCGGCGACGGGCTGTGTCTCGGATGCGCCTACGCGAATGCCGAGCCGTCTATGGCGAGGCGATATTCAAGACCGATATCAAGAAGGGGCTTGCGTTGAGGTCGTTTTCGGTAAATGTCGCGCGTTGGAAAAAGCGAGAAGCCTTTGCCTTGTTGGACGGGTATATTTATGGAAAACCGAACGATCGCGTATTCATTCTCTACGGGCTTCGACGGACAGGCAAGACAACGTTGATCCGCCAAGTTTTGGGGGAAATGTCGGATGAGAACTTGTCTAGAGCGGCGTTTATCCAGGTGAATTCCAAAAACACCTTGGCCGATTTAAATTTTGATTTGAAAATTCTGGCGCAAGAAGGCTTTAAGTATATATTCATCGATGAAGTGACAATGCTTGCCGATTTTATCGAAGGGGCTGCCCTGTTTTCCGATATTTTTGCATCGGATGGAATGAAAATCGTACTTTCGGGAACTGATTCCTTGGGTTTTGTCTTTTCCGAAGACGAACAGCTTTATGATCGTGCGGAAATGTTGCATACAACATTTATCCCTTATCGGGAATTTGAACGTGTTCTCGGGATAAAGGGAATCGATGAATATATCCAGTATGGCGGTACGATGAGCATGGGAGGGAGCCTGTATAATAAAAACAGGTACACTTTCGTAAATATTCAAAGTACAAATGAATATGTCGATAGTGCCATTGCGCGAAATATCCAGCATTCCTTAAAGTGTTATCGGTCTGGCGGGCATTTCCGTTCGCTAAGGAATCTGTATGATGACAGAGAATTGACAAATGTAATCAATCGAATTGTCGAAAGCATCAATCGCCGATTTGCCATGGATGTCTTGATTCGGGATTTTAAATCCGGTGATTTGGGTATTTCCGCTAGAAATTTGCGTAAGGATCGTACTCGTCCTTCGGATATTTTGGATCGAGTCAATATTTCAAAAATTACATCGCGTTTAAGGAAACATTTGGAAATCTTGAATGCCAGGGAATTGCAAACGCAAATTACGCAGGACCATGTTCGCGAAATCCGAGAGTACTTTGACTTGCTGGACTTGACGAAGGATATCGATATCGAAAATTTTTCGAATTTCGATAATAAGGATGTAATGACCGTTATAGCCCAGCCCGGATTGCGCTATGCCCAGGCCAAGGCTCTTGTTGAATCCCTATTGAAAGACAATACGTTTAGGAATCTTTCCTTGGCGGAGAGAAACTCGGTTGTGAAACGGATTCTAGATGAAATCAAAGGGCGTATGATGGAAGAAATCGTTCTTTTGGAAACCAGCGTTTCAAAAAAAGATTGCCATGTTTTTAAACTGCAGTTTGCCGTTGGGGAATTCGATATGGTTGTCGCAAACCCTTTAAAGGCTACCTGCGAAATTTTTGAGATCAAACATTCCGATGTTGTTGCAAAAGAACAGTACCGTCATTTGAAGAATGCAAAAAAATGTCGCGATACGGAATTTCGTTACGGTCGCATCGAAAGTAAAAATGTCATCTATCGTGGTCAAAATATGACGCAGGATGGAATCCGCTACTTGAATGTGGAAGAATATTTAAAGTCTTTGTCCTGATCCTTGCCTGTTTTTGTTGTTTTTTTTTGTCCAGAACCGTCCGAAACCGCTTTGACGTTTGCTTATGCGGTTTCACCGTTTTAAGAAGCGGCTTTGTGCAATGTGAATTTGCGTACAGATTGCTTCGCGTCACGTTGTTCCGCTCGTCCCTCCGGGACCGCCCGCTTTGCGAGCGGCTCGAAGTCGCTATTCGTTCGCTTCGCTCACCGCGCCTTTTCGTCGAACTCCGTTCTCATCCGGCTATGAAAAGTTTGCAAAAAAAACAGGCTCCTTTCGGAGCCTTATCGGGGTAGCCAGATTCGAACTGACGACATTCTGCTCCCAAAGCAGACGCTCTACCAGGCTGAGCTACACCCCGTAGCGTTTTCAAATATAGAAAAAGATTGCGGGTTTTGAATGATTTCTTTTGGGAATCCGAAATTCCGTTTGGTATTTTGGTGGGCGTTTATCTATTTTTTGAAGAAAAAGAGGTTTTATGAACGAGGAACGTCGGAAGCTTCGCGATGAAGTCTATACGCAGATGATGATGGCGCAGGCGCGCCTTTCGAAAGACGCCAATACGCAGATGGGCGCGGTTCTCGTTTCGGGCGACGGACGCGTCCTCAGTACGGGTTACAACGGCGCCCCGGCGAGCTTTGACGATTCGACGATTCCCTATACGAGGGAGAACCGGAGGCTTGCTTACGACTTGCTCGAAGCGAATTCGGGAAAACTCGTTTCGCACCATGAATTCGAGGTGAACAAGTATCCGTTCATGGTCCATGCGGAAATCAACGCCTTGCACTATGCGCGTGGCAAGGTTCCGCCTGGTTCGAAGCTTTACGTCATCGGGTTTCCCTGCGAACGCTGCGCCCTGGAAATCGCTCTTTCGGGGGTCGCCGAAGTCTTCGTGACGAAAGACGATTACGATGCGAATTCGTCGCTCAACAACAGCCGGGATACGGCTTTCTACATGTTCGCCCAGGCGGGAATCATTGTCACGATTTGCGGCAAGCGCTTGAAGCCCGTCATTTCGGCGGTGAAAAACGCTTAGCGAATCCGCTTGCTCTGCTCTACGAAAAAAGGCTTCGCATTGCGAAGCCTTTCCTGTATAAAGATTCTTGTCTAAAGATATTGCGCTATTCGAACGGGACCAGTTCGACGCGGCGGTTCGCTTCGCGACCGGAACGGCTCTTGTTGTCGGCGACGGGACGCGAGGAACCGTAACCGACTGCGCGGACGCGGGATTCTTCGATGCCTTTCTTGATAAAGTAACCGGTGACAGCCTGGGCGCGCTTTTCGGAAAGCTGTTGGTTGTAGTCGGATGTTCCAACTTCGTCCGTGTGGCCCTGGACTTCGAGCTTCGCCTGCGGATGCTTCTTCATCAGCCGGATGATGTCGTCGAGCGTTCCGTAGCTGCTCTTCACGAGCGTCGCCGAGTTGCGCTTGAAACGGATTCCTTTGCGGAGTTCGCTCAGGTCTTCTTTCTTGTTTACGGGGCAGCCGACCTTGTCGATACGGACTCCGGGGAGCGTGTTCGGGCACTGGTCGATTGCATCCGGTACGCCGTCCTTGTCGGAATCGAGAATGCATCCCGTGCTATCGACTGCGGAATTTGCTGGCGTATTCGGACACTTGTCCTTGGAATCGGGAACGCCGTCCTTGTCCGAGTCAATCGGGCATCCCGTGCTGTCAACGGAAATGCCGCTCGGGGTGTTGGGGCATTTGTCGATTCCGTTGTAAACGCCGTCGTTATCGGAATCTTCTGGGCATCCCGTGCTATCGACGATGGCGCCTTGCGGCGTGTTCGGGCATTTGTCCGTTGCGTCTTTCACACCGTCTCCGTCCGAATCGAGGACCGCTGCGCAGACCTGCGCCGTATCGATTTTGAGCGTATCGTGCTGGATGACGACAACCGTATCGGGTTTGAGCGGGCAGCCGGTGCTATCGACCGGGGTTCCCTGAGGGGTTCCTGCGCACTTGTCGAGGTAGTCCGGGATTCTGTCGCCGTCTTCGTCCGCCGGGCAGCCGTTTGCGTCAACGGATACGTTTGCTGGCGTATGCGGGCAGAGATCTTTCGCATCTTCCACGCCGTCTCCGTCTTCGTCGTTTTTCGTGAACGGGTTTCCGCGCCAGGTGAGGAGTGCGGACATTCCGTAGTCGGCGGCTCCCGTCTTGTAGGATACGACATTTCCGTTCTGCTTCTTGTTGACCGTCATGAATTTTCTCGTCAGGTCATCTTCGTCGATGAACGCGGTGATTCCGATGTCCGCGCCGACGGCAAGATCGACACCGTGGGCGAGGTGGAAGCGGACACCCGGGGTGAGACGCATCGGGTCGATGAGCGGATCGCGCCAGTTGAGAGTTTTTTCCACGCGGGTCTCGCCGGAAAATTCGAGGAAAAAGTCCATCGATTCTAGGGCGGTGAGGTTCAGGCCGGTTCCCCAGACGAGCGTGTTCGCGCCTTCGTGCATCACGCCGACAAATCCCATGTTGTTGTTCCAGCGGAGCGGGATTCCGATTTTATTGAAGTCGAACGTGAGGAGGAGGGACGCTTCGAGCGCCCAGTCGTCTGCGGTATAGGCGTGCGAATAGCCGTAGGAATTGACATACCACACGTGGCGCGGGCGCATACCGGTGCCGCGGTCTCCGGTGGGGAAGTAGATTTGCCCGAGAAGGGCGATGCTTGTCACATTTGTCGTGTCAAAGAAGGGGAGGCGGAACTTTAAGTAAGTCTGCAGGTCGCCGATGCCGAAGCCTTGCAAGTCGGCGTCTCCGATATCCGGATTCACGTCATCGTAGTGGAGCGGGAGGACGACGCCCAGGTCGAGAAACTCGAGAAGCCCGACGGCGGCGTGGAAGTTCCCGGAAATCGAAGGCATGAGGCTGTTGACCATGACGGCGTCGCCACCGTTTACCCGGTAAATATATTCGTAGGCGGATGGTTGCGCATCGGCAATGCCTTCCGCTCCGATGCCGATGGAAAGTCCCCACTTTCCGAGAGTTTTTGCGCTCTGCTGGTGGAGACCGTCCGCTCCGCCTTCAAGCCCGGTTTCTGCAAAGGCCATCCCCACGGAGAAAGCCGCGATAAAGGTTATCAATTGCTTTTTGTTCATTGTTTCCTCGGTATGAAAAATGCAACCTTAAAAGGAAAGATAACTATAATTTATACAGACGTCTATGATAAATCTCACGGAAAAAGACGGTGCGGTTGCGGTCCTGCCGCGGACGTGGCTCGGATCTTAGAGCTTAGAACCGCGAACATTTAAGTTCCGAAATCCAGAATCTAGACGTCAGCGTCTCTCAGATCTCAGCCCTAAGCTCTGACATGGGTCCTATCGGTCGCGAGGTCCCGCTCCAGGATGACCGAAGAGCGTCCACGCCGAGGTTGAAGACCTCGATAGAATCCCTTCCTTGGCGAAAAATTAGATAACCGGAATCGGGACAAAATTCGGTCGAAAAGCGTTTTTTGTAAAAAGTCCGGGGAAAAATCCCTGAGACGCGTTAAAATTTTCTAAATTTGGCTCAAAATTTAAACATCATTTACCGAGGTAAAACATGGCTGAGAACGAACAGAAAGAAAACGTGGAAATCAAGACCGAAACGGCTGCACCGGAAGCCGCTCCCAAGAACGAGAAAAACGATTCTACGAAAAAGTCCGCAAAGAAACCTCGCCGTCGTCCTTCCGGCAAGTTCGGTGCCGCTTCCAAGAGCAAGGGTCCGTTCTCCGATACGCTTGCCGACCGTTTTGGCGAAGCCCTTTCGAACAAGCTCAAGCGCGGGATTGAAGACGATCTCAAGCGGAAAATCAAGGCCGCCCAGTCGGATCCTGCCGTGCAGCGCGCCAGCGCAAAATTCGGCAAGTAATTTTTCGACCAGCCGGTTTTGAAAATCCTGCGACGCCTCGCGGGATTTTTTTTGTTGGGGAATTTTATAGAAAGCGGGAGCCTGCAAAGAGAAAAGTTCGAAATCGTTTTAAAAGTGAAAATTCTGGAAAACTATTGACGAATGTTTTTTTTTCTCTCTCTAGGAGAAAAACATGAAAATAGATGAACTTTTAAGTCCAGACATCAGAAAATTTACTTTTGATCTTTTTGATGTTGGAAGAAATCTAGGAACGATGGGCTGTAGTTGGTTTTTAAGTTGCCTATATAATGAAAAGATAGATCATTCTCATCAAAATTTTGCTAAAGTTGGAAAAACTTTGTCATGTAGGCGGAGTACGTTTGAAAAATCCCGAGCCTTTAAGCCCGGGATCGTTTGATTTTATGCGGAATAAAATCGATTAGTAGGCAACGCCCTGCCACTTCATCGCATCGGCGACCTTGAGGAAGCCCGCGATGTTCGCGCCCATGACCAGGTTGCCGTTATGGCCGAACTTTTCCGCCGCGTCATAGACGGTGTGGAAGATGTTCGTCATGATGCCGTCGAGCTTCTTATCGACTTCTTCGAAAGTCCAGGAGAGACGTTCGGAGTTCTGGCTCATTTCGAGGCCGGATGTCGCGACGCCACCGGCGTTTGCCGCCTTGGCCGGTCCGAAGAAGACGCCCGCTTTCTGGAACGCTTCGATGGCTTCCGGGGTGGAAGGCATGTTGGCGCCTTCGGCAACAGCGAACACGCCGTTCTTGATGAGTGCTTCCGCTCCGGCGAGGTCGAGTTCGTTCTGGGTTGCGCACGGAAGGGCGATGTCGCACTTCACGGTCCACACGCCCTTGCAGCCTTCGTGGTATTCGGCGCCCTTGACGCGTTCGGCGTATTCCTTGATGCGTCCGCGCTTGACTTCTTTGATGTCCTTCACGATGTCGAGCTGGATGCCGTTCGGGTCATAGACGTATCCGTTCGAGTCGGACATGGTGACGACTTTCGCGCCAAAGGACTGCGCCTTTTCGCAAGCGTAGATGGCGACGTTTCCGGAACCGGAGATGACGACCGTCTTGCCTTCGAAGGAATCGTTCTTCATCTTCTTCAGCATTTCGCGGGTGAAGTAGCAGAGGCCGTAGCCCGTCGCTTCGGTGCGCGCGAGCGAACCGCCGTAGGAAAGACCCTTGCCGGTGAGAACGCCGGTCCATTCGTTGCGGAGGCGCTTGTATTGTCCGAACATGTAGCCGATTTCACGTGCGCCCGTGCCGATATCGCCGGCCGGAACGTCCGTGTCCGCACCGATATGCTTCGTGAGCTCGGTCATGAAGGACTGGCAGAAGCGCATCACTTCGGCATCGCTCTTGCCTTTCGGATCGAAGTCGGAACCGCCCTTGCCGCCACCCATGGGAAGTCCGGTGAGGCTGTTTTTGAAAATCTGCTCGAAGCCGAGGAACTTGAGAATCGAGGCGTTGACGGACGGATGGAGACGGAGACCGCCCTTGTAAGGTCCGATGGCGGAGTTGAACTGGATGCGGTAGCCGCGATTGACCTGGATGTTTCCCTTGTCATCGACCCAGGAGACGCGGAAGATTATCTGGCGTTCCGGTTCGACGATGCGGTCGATGATGCCGTTCGTTTCGTAGGACTTGTCCTTTTCGACGACCGGTTCGAGGGATTCGAGAAATTCGCGGACAGCCTGGTGGAATTCGGCTTCGCCCGGATTTTTGGCGACAACTTTGTCGTAAACTTTCTTGAGGTATGCGTTTGTGAGTGCCATCTGTATCTCCAATGAAACAATGTTGTTTGGCGTTTGAAATATAATAAATGGCGTTTGCGCGGAGTTTTCCCCAAAAAAAATAAAAATAGACAAAATTGTCTAAAATTATGCGATTTGTAGAAAAATTCCCAATTTGCAAAATTTCGACAAAAAAGGAATTTTGAAACGTGACAAATTTGTTTTTCGATTTTGAAACTTTTTTTCGGTTAAAAAGATATTTTGGTTCTTGAAAGGACTTTTTTGAAAAAAAGGCGCGTTTTATGCAGGAAAAACGATTCCATTCCATTCCCGAACTTTTCTGGGACCTTTGCGAGGCGAAGGATTTTCCGGGATGGGACTACCGAAAGGATGGGATGTGGGAGCATTATTCGCCGGAACGCTTGCGATCGATTTTTTTCTTTGCGACTCTCGCCTTTTCGAAGCTGGGCGTTTCCGAAAACGGGACGCTCGGAATCATCGCGAAGACGTCGCCCGACTGGATCCTTGCGGATTTAGCCTGCGAAACCTGCCATGCGCCGACCGTTCCGCTTTTCCCGAATATCAGCGAGGAGCATTTCGTGTTCCAGTGCGACGATTCGAATGTCACTTTCCTGGCCGTCGATAACGTGGAATCGCTGGACATTTCCATCCAGAAGCATCTTTCACGCTTCCGCCGCGTCATCTGTTTCGATGAAGACGCAAGGCTTCCGGCAAACGGCATCTATTGGAAAAGCCTTTTGGCGGACGGGGAAATCCTTTCGAAATCGGAAGGGGCTTTGGAATGGTTCCGCTTCAGCATGGAAAGCATCCGACCGAACGATCTGTTCTCGGTTGTCTATACGAGCGGCTCTACGGGAAGGCCCAAGGGCGCCGAGCTTTCACACCGGAACATGCTCGCCGAGGTGGAGATGGTCGCACCGAAGATTTTGACGGACCCTGCGGAAGATGTCGCGATGAGCGTCCTTCCCGTGGCGCATGTCTTTGAACGGATGGTCGTCTGCGTGTATATGGCGAAGCATCTGCGCGTCTATTTTGCGGATACGCCGAAGAATGCGGGTGTGATTGCGCGCGAGATCCGTCCGACGGTGGCGACGTTCGTGCCGAGGCTGCTCGAAAAGATGGCTGCCGCGGTTTCGTGTCGGGAATACCGGATGCATGGCGTGAAACGTTTGCTGATGCATCGGGCGCTCCTTTTTGCGAAAAAAAACGTTCCGGGGCGCGGGGCTTTTCGCCGGAAAATTTATGACCGCCTGGTCTATCGCCATGTTCGCGAAGCGCTGGGCGGGCGTTTCAAGTGGATTGTCTCGGGAAGTTCCGCGCTGAACAAGACCGTTTACCGCTTTCTGGTGAATATGGGCTTTCCGGTTTATGAAGGTTACGGGCTTACGGAATGCAGCCCGGTCGTGAGCGTCAATCTGCCGGGAGCCTCTAGGCCGGAGTCGGTGGGAAGGCCGCTTGCCGGGCTTCTGGTGAAGATCGGGGAGAAAAACGAAATTCTTGTAAAGGGGAAGAACGTCTTCCAGGGTTACCGCAACATGCCCGAGATGAATCGGGAGGCGTGGACATCCGACGGCTATTTTCGCACGGGCGACCAGGGAATTATCGACAAGGACGGCTATCTTTTCTTGATCGGACGCATCAAGGAAATTTTTAAGACCAGCACGGGAAAGTATGTTTCCCCGGTTCCCGTCGAACTGGAGCTCACTCGGCATCCGCTGATAGATGCCGCCCTGGTGGAAGCGAACAACCGAAAATTCGTGTCCGCTCTCCTTTTTTTGGGCTACGATTCCGCGATGAGGATTCTCGGAAAGAACCGCCGGAATTTTAACCCGGAGGAAGCCGCCCGGGATCCCCGGATCCTGTCGCTTATCGGGGAGCACGTGGAACATGTGAATAAAAAACTGAATCACTGGGAGCGTATTCGGAAATGGACGCTCCTCTGGGAACCCGTTTCGGTGGAGTCCGGTCTGATGACGC
This sequence comes from Alistipes onderdonkii, assembly GCA_963656065.1. GTDB lineage: Bacteria > Fibrobacterota > Fibrobacteria > Fibrobacterales > Fibrobacteraceae > Hallerella. The sequence goes on along the minus strand of CAVKGV010000001.1, from coordinate 196,901 downwards.
CGACATTCAAGCTTCGTCGGAAAGCCGTCGAGAACCGCTTTGCAGCACAAATTGATGCGATGTATGAAGGTTAGAATCAGGAGTTGGCGTAAAGAAATCACTTGGGTTCCTTTTGAAGAAATCCAGCCGATGCTTGTTGATAATTTTGTAATACCGGGTGCTTCTTTCTATGCGGTAAATTTCTTTGAGGGGCGGTAAATGAAAAAAAAATTGTGTGGTGTTTTTGTGATTTTTGCTTTAGTGGGATGTTATTGGATGGAAATGGAGTGCTTTTCTTACGAAAAATTTATAGAAGTAAACCTTATCACGACCTCTAAAGTGGATAGCGTTGATTTCTTTTTGGATGGTCGGCATGTTTGCCATTTGGACAGTGCTCTGGTTTTTGCAAAGGATTCGGCATCGGGCCTCTTTTTTTGGGAAAGGGAATATGGAGGAAATTCTCTGATGTGGTTTGTTTTTAATTGCTTTTTGGGACAGCCAAAAGACAAAATAAACGTGTCGTCCGTTCATTTGGAAATGCATATTTTTGATAAAGGGAAGGAAGAAAGAATCCGAGTGGATACAGTCTTTAATGGAGGAAATATCATCAATATGCTACCAGAGCAGGATACCGTGATTTGGTTTGGTTACATTGAAAATCCAATACTGCCCTCTTTTGAGTGGTTTGATGCTCCTGCTCTTTCAAAAAGATTCGGCTGTTTTGCTGGCTATTGTGCTGCAATAGTACCGATGCTTGAAGATGATGTTTGCTTTGACAAGTAGATGTGTTGGTCGGTGAAAAAGCAAAAAATCCCTAGAAGATGTTTCGGAAAATCCGGCTCCTAGCTTGTTGGTTGCTTTGTCGGCTCGCGGTTTTCAAACCACAGTCAAATATCTGCCCGGATGATTTTCTACCTTTACCGCAATGAATTCTCCACGTTATATCTTGATGAAGCTTTTGCCGAAGAACCTCGAATCGAGACTCTTTGGAAACCTGATCAACCTGAAAATTCCCTTTCTTTCGAAGCTCGCGCGGAACATGTTCGCGAAGGCGTATGCACTGGACATGTCGGAAGCGTCTCGGCCGCTTAGCGGTTATGCGAACATCGGCGAACTTTTTGTCCGGGAGCTTTTGCCGGGAAAGCGTCCCATTGCGGAATCCGAAGTGGTAAGCCCGGTCGATGGCAGGGAATCGCAGACGGGGAGCCTCGAAGGCCCGGACGCCGAGATGATCCAGGCGAAGGGAAAGACTTACTCGCTGTCCTCGCTTTTGCGTGACGCAGAACTCGCTTCGCATTTTTCGGGTGGGCGTTTTGCGACAATTTACCTTGCGCCTTTCAACTACCACCGCATCCATTCCCCGGTGAAGGGGCGGCTCCTTTCGGCGAGTTACTGCCCGGGAACGCTCTGGCCGGTGAATCCGTGGAGCGTGGAACGCGTGGAAGGGCTTTTCTGCATCAACGAGCGGCTGACGACGCGGATTTCTGTCGATGGCGGCGGGGAACTTCTCCTGGTGAAAGTCGGGGCGACGAATGTCGGGAGGATTGTCGTGAATTACGCTCCGAACTGGATAACGAACGTGGGAAAGCTTCCGCGGACATCTCCGCGGCTGGACTTTGCGCCGAAGGAAGAGGTGCGTTTCGAAAAGGGCGAAGAAATCGGGCGGTTCGAAATGGGCAGCACGGTGATTCTCGTGGCGGACAAGGTTCTTGTTGAACGCCACCCGGATCTGTTCGCATCGTCTCTCGGGAAGCCTGTTCGGATGGGGCAGCGCCTAGTCTAGATTTGGATTTGCAATGCAGTGGGAAAGGGAACATCCGGATGTCATGCGGGCGACGGCGGACTTTGTGCGTTTTTTTGAAAACGAGCCGGACCCGGTCGTTGCCGTAAGCGGAAAGGCGGATACGCTCGAAGCGAGAATCGCGTGGACGCTTTTCGGTTCCGCGTTGTCGCAGGAAATTCCGCCAGGCCTTTTGCAGAAGACGCTTGCCGCTCTGCTTGAAAGCTTTCCGGGGGAACGTCTCTGGAGTTTTCCGTTAGCGACGGAAGTTCAAATCCGGAATGTCGTCCGGTCCGCGAAAAAGACTTTTGACTGGCCATTAGAGGAAAGCGTTCCCGGAATTTTCTGGAGCGCGGGAAACTTTGTCCGTCGGCGTTCTCCGCTTGCCGGGTGGGCTTCGTCGTCGTCTTTCCGTGGAATTCTGCGCGACCTGGGCGAAATCTTCTTCATGGGAAAGGGCGCTTACCGTCCCAAGGCGATTCTTGCCGTTTCGAGGCTGTTTTCCCCTCCGCCGCGCGGGCTGGGCGTCTTGCGTACAAATTCACCGGGAGACGTTTTTCCTGTTCCGTTTGCACTCGGCGCGCGCCGCTGGATAGGCTTTGTCGGTCCCGGAAGGGAAATCCGCTACCGCGAAATGGACGAGAAAAAAAAGCGGCATCTCGGCGTGACGCTAGCCAAAGCGCTTTCTCCGGCGGATCCGTGGAAAGCCGCCCATGCGCTCCAGTTTTTTTGCGAGCCTTCACCCGATGGAATGATCTGTTCGCTCCGGACGGATTTCTGCAAGCACTGCCCGCTTTCTCCTTTTTGTCCGCGGAGCGCACGGGTCGGGGCGAAGAATGACGGGTAAGCTTTTGGATGTTTGAGGTTTTCCGATGAAGTTCCTTAAAATTTTTTTCGTGTTCGCCTGCTTGCCGCTTCTTTTCGCCTGCCGGTTGGACGAAGAGACCCTTTTCGAGATGAACCTGTACAAGCTGAGTTTTCGCGGCAATGCTCCCGTCTCGGTAAATCTCTACGATTCAAGTTCCGTGTGGCATAGGCTCCCGGCGGCGTGGCGCCTCGGCGGGTATTCTGTACTGGACTTGGCTGAAATTGATTTCGTGTCGGTTCCCGGCGATACGCTACGCATACGGATTCTGGAATTTGCGGACGATGTTTCCGCGCTTGCGTTTTACCTGAATAGCGGTCTTGTGCAGGAGACGTTGCCTGTTATCGTCGGGGATTGTCGGGAGCTCGCGATGCGTTCGGGCAGGCGTCTCTTTGTCTTTCGCTACGGGGGGTTGCGAAATTATGGGCGGGTAGAACTGGAGCGTTACGTACAAAGTTTTCCGGGTTACCGTTCGGGGCTTCCGCAGGAGTTTCTGAGCCTTCCCATATCCCAGCGCGTTTCTGGCGAGACGTCAATCCAGGTCCGGGATTTCTTGGGCGTTCCCTCCGACTTTGCGATGCTTGTCCAGGGATATCGCGGTGACGATGTCTTGTGGAATGCCGCCCGCAGCTGGAAGTACGTCGCTCCGGATTCCTGGCGGGCCTGGGTCCTCGGGCTTCAGCGGAAGGGTTCGAATGTCTCGTTTGCGGCGGATACGGTCCGGTTCGACGCCGGGGCGGGAACATCCGGGATGGCTCTCCGGCTCCCCGGCGGTCGCGTCGTCTGTGTCTGGGGATTTCTTTCGGCGGAATCCCTTCAAAAACGTTTTGAAAATGTCGCCCGCAGCGTCTATGATTCTCCGGAATAATTAAATTTAGACCATGGCACAAATCGATATTCTTGCAGAAACAATTCTTGAAAAGCTCCGCACCGTTTCCCAGGCGGAGACGGTTATCGGAAAGCCCATCGTGGCCGGGGCTACGACTGTGATTCCCGTGAGCCGCGTTTCGATGGGCTTTGGACTCGGCGGAAAGAAGGACGATGCGACGGCTTCCGGCGGCGGCGTCTCGATAAATCCGGTTGCGTTTGTCGTCATTTCGGGGGACGATGTCCGGGTGATGCCGATTGCAAAAGACAATTCCATCGTGGCGAAAGTTGCGGACCTCGTGCCCGATGTCCTTTCCGCGTTCAAGGGAAAATCTTCCTCGGACGCCTAGGCTTTTTCAAGGCTTGATTTTTCTATATTTCATTCTGTTCAATTTAACCTAGGGTGCTTATGCGCTTTTTGAATCTTTTGAAAAAATCTGTACTCCCTGTGATGCTTTGCTCGGCGTTCGCTTCGGCGCAACTCGCAAACGGAAAAAATTTTGACGTGATTCGCGTCGGCAAGACGGGAATTTCGCAGGCCCATATCGATAGTCTTGCGGAGGCGCTTGAAAAGGCGCAGACCCGTGGACGCGCGGTTTCCGTGCCGGCCGATGTGAAAATGCAGATCCGCTGGGCGGTCATCGACAACCTGGTCGGGCAGGAACTGGTGAAGCTCGAAGCGAAGGCTCTCGGCATCAAGGTCCCGCAGACCCGTATCGACAGCGTAGCGACGCTTTTCCGTGCGCAGTATCCGAGCCCGGAAGTTTTCAAGAAGGAACTGAAGAAGAACGGCATCACGGAAAAACAGTTCAACGAGCGCATCGAACAGCAGCTCCAGAGCGATCTCCTCCTCGAATCGAAGGTTCCCTATCCGGCGGATCCGACCGAGAAGCAGATTGCCGCCTACTGGGAACTGAACAAGTCGAAAGTTTCCATCAACGATACGATCAGCGGCGCGCGCATTCTCCTGAAGAGCAAGTCGGGTGAATCGAAGCAGGCCATCGCGGACAAGAAAGAGCTTTTGAAAGGTCTCGCTGCGCAGGTTCGCCTGGGCAAGGCCAGCTTCGCCACTCTCGCAGCCCAATACAGCGACGATGCCGATGCGCGAAAGACGGGCGGTGTGATGACCAAGTTTGTCGCGAAGTCCAAGGGAGCGGATTTCAAAAAGGCGATAGAGTCGCTTACCGTGGGCGAAATCTCGGACGTGTTCTCTACGAGCGAAGGTCTCCAGATTTTTATGCTCACCGAAAAGAACGACGGCAAGTTTGAAAACTACAAGGTGCAGATCGATTATATTTTGCGCGTGCAGGGTGAACAGGAACGCCAGATGAAAATCAAGGGCTACCTCGACGAACTCGCAAAAAAATACACGGTCAAGTATCTGAACAAGGATTACACGCCGGAAAATGCAATCGGGGGAGCCAAGTAATGGCCGCTACTTCGCACACAGGGCTTGCCGAACTCCGCACGAGAATCGACAGGCTCCGGGGGTATCTTTGACCTTGGGTCTAAAGAGGTAGAACTTTCCGTTTTAGAAAAACAGTCCGGCGATCCGGAACTCTGGAATGACCAGGAGAAGGCGCAGTCCCTTCTCAAAAAAATCACGTCTTTGAAGAAAATCATCACCGAATGGAACGAAGCGTCTTCTTCGTGTGATGACCTTTCCGAGCTTTACGAGATGGCGAAGTCCGAACCGGATTCCCAGGAGCTTTTTGACAGCGTCGAGAAGGAATACGGGGAATTGGTCAAGCGGGTCGATGAAATGGAATTCCGTCGGATGCTTTCCGGCCCGGACGATGCGTGTCCCGCGCTGCTTTCGATTCATCCGGGAGCAGGCGGAACCGAGGCGCATGATTGGGCGGAAATGCTCTTCCGCATGTATAAGCGTTTTCTCGAACGCGAAGGCCTGGATTTCAAGGTTATCGATGTGCAGGAAGGCGAAGAGGCCGGCATCAACAGCGCAACGATCGAAATCAAGGACGAATACGCCTACGGGCTTCTCCGTTCGGAAATCGGCGTGCACCGTCTCGTTCGGATAAGCCCCTTCGATGCGAACGCCCGGCGCCATACGAGCTTTTGCGCTGTCTTCCTCTACCCGGAACACGAAGACGTCCAGTTTGAAATCAATCCGGCGGATATCCGCGTGGATGTCTATCGTTCATCGGGTGCCGGTGGGCAGTATATCAACAAGACGGATTCCGCGGTTCGCATGACGCATATTCCGACGGGGATTGTCGCCAGCTGCCAAACGGAACGTTCGCAAATCCAGAACCGCGCGACTGCGCTCAAAATGCTCACGACGATGGTTGCGGAACATTACCGGCAGGAAGAGGAAGCGAAACGCGACGCTCGGCTCGCCGAAAAAAAGAAGGTGGAGTGGGGATCGCAAATTCGCAGCTATGTCCTGCAGCCTTACCAGCTGGTCAAGGATTTGCGTACAAACGAAGAAACTTCGGATACGACGGGTGTTCTCGACGGGAAAATCAAGCCTTTTATCAATGCATATCTGTTGAGCGCATCCCAAACGGATTCGTCGGGAAATTAATTTGTGCGAATTTCATATGGGAAAGCTGCGGTGAAAAATTCGCAGCTTTTTTTGTCGCAAGGCGGAAGGCTTTTCTTTCAGATTTCAGTTCTGAGTTCTAAGCTCCGACATGGATCCTATCGGTCGCGGCGCTCCCTCCAGGATGACCGAAGATGGACGTCATTCTGGAGAGGTCGAAGACCTCGATAGAATCTCTTGTCCAATGACATTCCACTTTCCTCTCTCCACTCTCAGCTCTGTACCCAGGATGACAGAAAAAAGGGAAAGTTCACGGTTCGGGCGAGAGTTCCCCGCGGAGGATTTCTATCCGGTCATCGACGAGGCTGATGATATTTGTCGGACGGATTTCGATTGGCCCGGAATCCACCATCAGATCGACGCTGTGCTTGAAAAGGTTCCACAGATCGTCCGGTTCCGTGTAAATGGCATCGTCCGAAAGTTTTGCCGCCGTGCTCAGGATAGGCTTGTCGAAAATGCGGAAAAGTTCCTTGAAGAAAGGATGTTCGGGCATTCGGAAGCCGACTTCGGGGCGCTTGACATCGAGCTTTCTCGCAATGGAAGGATCCGCCGGAAGGATGAACGTATAAGGTCCCGGGACGCGTCGCTTCATGATTTGGAAAGCGAAATTGCTGACATGCGCATATTCCGCCGCCGCACGAATGTCGGGGATGATGATTGCCATGACGAATTTTTTCATCGGCTTTTTCAGCTGGTAGAGCCGGTGAATCGCCTTCGAAGATTCCGCGGAGCAGCCGATGGCATAGCCGGATTCCGTGGGGTAGAGGAGAATCCCGTCTTTTTCTAGGACTTCTGCCGCTTGACGGACAAATCGGGTCTGCGGGTTTTGGGGATGTACTTCAAGTCTCATTTGCGGATAAATTTAACATTCGGGAATGACGCGTGAAGCGATAAAGGCGTCGGGATAATGGCGAAGCTGCAACTTTCCGTTTCGCAGGTCAATGCCAATCACATCGAAACGGGCTTTTTGGTTTTCTCCGCCGTTGAAATGCATAAAATGGGCGGCCGTTCTCCAGATGCGGAACCGCTTGCGTTCGTTTACACGGCTTGCCGGAGAGCCTTTGCGTTCGTTCCAGACGGATTTGACTTCGACGAAAAGAATCGTTCCCGCGGAATCCTTGGCGACTATGTCGAGTTCGCCGTTTCGATAGCGGTAGTTGCGTGCGAGAATTTTGCAGCCTTGGCGGCAGAGATAGGCCGCCGCGTGCAGTTCCGCGAAGCGCCCTTTCTGTTTGTTCCGGTTTGTCGGTTTCAAAGTCATTGGGCGAGAAGTCCCAGGATGCGGATCTCTGAAATGGCGAGGTCCGCCGATTCATTTACGGTATAGGCGTCTTCGAGGAAAACCTGGATTTCGGTCGTTTCCATCGTTTTCATTTCGGGATATTGGACTCCCTTGATGTCTTCGAGCCGGATTACTTGGCGAAAGCCTTCCCGCGTGAGGAGCGAAAGCGTCTTGGGCTTGTTGAAAATGCGGAAGCGGTCACCGAACTCGTCGTCTTTCGATTTTTGGAATCCGTTCGCAAAGCCTATCGCCGTGACGATTGTAGGCGAGGAAAAGTTCAGGATGAATATCGGCGCCCGGGTATTGGACGGCATCGGAAGCAGCCAGGCGGTTTTCAGGTCCTTGTCGATAAGGTTCGATTCCGAGTAATCTCCCGAGCCTTCCATGTTGCGCTCTTCGTATGCCGCGCGGATTTCAACATTCTGGATTTCCTGGAGAGTCTTGGGAGGCTTGTAGGAAAGGAGAAAGGCGATGAGCAGAAGGATCAGGAGCGGGAACAGGGCGATGGCAAAAAGCTTTACGTGCTTGTTCGTGAATCGCCGGACGTTGTCGGATACTTTATTCGTAATCAGCGGGCGGTTCTTGATGAGCTTGCGGATGCTCTTTGTGTCGTGTCCGTGGTGCTGCTCTTCGGGATGGAGCGGGGCGAATACGATGTCGAGAGCGTTCAGGAAGTCCTGCATGTCCTTGAAGCGGTCGCTGACATTTTTCTTGAGACATTTCAGGATGAGTTTCGCAAGTCCCTTGGGCATGTCGGGGCGGAAATTTTCCGGGTTGGGAGGCTCTTCCTGGACATGTTTCATCGCGATTTCGATGGGCTTTGAACCGGTGAACGGCAGGTGCCCGCACGTCATTTCAAAAAGGATGACTCCCAGGCTGTAAATGTCCGAGCCGATGGAAACGTCGTCTCCGTGGCATTGTTCGGGCGACATGTATTCGGGCGTTCCCATTGTCATGCCGGTCATTGTCAGGCGTTCCGCGGACTGGATGTGCGAAATTCCGAAATCCATCAGATAGACGCGGTTGTCGTGCGTGATCATGATGTTCGAAGGCTTGACATCCCGGTGGACGATTCCCTTGCTGTGCGCATAGAGAAGCCCGCGTGCGACTTGCTTCGTGATGATTTCGATGGCGCCGAAATCTAGACGTCGGCGGTGTTCGAGAACTTCCGAAAGGGTGCTGCCCTTGACGTATGTCATCGCGATGTATAGCTGGTTTCCCTGCTTGCCGAAGTCGAACACCTGGACCAGATTTTGGTGGTCGAGTTCCTTCATCGCCTGGGCTTCCATGTAGAACCTTTCGACGGATTCCTTGTCGGAAGAGGCGTCGAGAACCTTGAGGGCGACTTCGCGCTTCAGGTTTTTTTGCAGAGCCTTATAGACATATCCCATGCCGCCCTTGCCGAGTACGCCCAATAGTTCGTAGTCGTCGTTGAAAGGTCTTGGAAATTTTTCTGTCGTCATTTTGCTGTCTTCATGTGTTTTAAGGCGATGATGGATACAATATAAATTAAGATGGCGATGACAATCGGGAGTGCCCAGTCGGAAAGGCGCACTTCCATGCCCATGAAAACGTCCTGCATCGCAGACTGGTCGTAAAGCGTCCATATCGCGAGGGCTATCTTTTGGGCGATGTCCGTCATCTGATCTTTTGGAACAAGCGCTCCGGAAAGGGCGATTTGCGGAAGAATCACCAGGGGAAGAAATGCGTTCGCCTGTCCGGGATTCCGCGCAAAGGTGCTGAGCAGAAGACCTGCGGCGGCTGCGGGAAGTATCGTTGCGCATAAAGTAATCCAGAGCGGCACCGAGGGGAAGACGGAGATGCTTCCGGCAAGAAATGCATAGACGATTCCCGTTTCAAAGAGGGCGAAGAATGCGGTAAAGAAGAGCTTTGCCGCGAGGATTTTTGCGGGAGAAACCCCTTTGCGGAACTCGTCGAGAAGAAGATCCTTTTCCTGCACGATTTCACGGACGGAAAGGGACTGGGCGAACCAGTTTGCGGAGAGAACGAGGGCGAACGCCGCGACCCAGAGCGAAGAAGCTTTCGAAAAAATCTGGGAAAAGAGAAATCCGATGACGACCGGCTGGACGACGAGCGAAACCGCCTTGCCGGGATCCCTGAACCATTGCCGGAAGAGAACCGAGAAAAAATAGGGGAAAGTGTTCTTGCGGGGGCACTGCGGAAAATACGATTCGACTGGCTCGGGCTTTTCGATTCGGCTGCAGATGCCCGCTTCTTTCCAGTTTTCGGAAGTCCGGTCGGAAAGTGTTTCGAGAATCCCTTCGGGATCTTTCGCGTTGAAAAAACGGAATGCGTCCGCCGGAGCTCCGTAAAATCCCATCTTTCCCTGGTGAATCAGAAGGACTTCGTCGGAGACCCGCAAAGCTTCATAGCTGTGCGTCGTGAGGATGACGGTGTGTCCTTTTGACGCGAGGTCCTTTAGGTAGGAACAGAGAAGCTTGGCGTTTAGCGGGTCGAGTCCGGAAAGCGGTTCGTCGAGGAGGATGAGCCCTGGCGCCCCCATCAACTGGGCCGCAATGGCGACGCGCCGCCGTTCTCCGCCGGACAGGTGCGCGATCTTCTGGTTTTCGAGATTTGATATGCGCAGAAATTCCAGAAGCTTTGTCGAGCGGCATTCGGTTTCGCTTGCGGTATAGTCTTTCGGGAGGGAAATCCGCGCCGAAAGGGCGAGCGTTTCGCGGACGGTCAATGTGTCCCGGAGAAGCGGTTCCTGCGGAAGGTAGGCGATTTCGCGCTGGACATTTCCCTGTTCGCAATCGATTCCGTCGAGGAGGATGCTTCCTTCCGAACGGCGAACCTTTCCCGCGAGAAGTTCGAGAAATGTACTTTTCCCTTGTCCGCTCTGGCCGATGATGGAAAGAATTTTTCCGGCGGGCAGAAAAAAACGGATTCCTTCGAGGATTTTCTTTCGGGAAATTTCCACGGATACATCCGAAACCGCCAGGGAAAATCCGACGTCTTTCTGGTGGAGGAACAGGTTCCCGTCGCGAAATTCGAGAAGGCACCAGGGAAGTTTCAGCGTCTCGCGGTTTTCCAGATATTTCTTCCGGGGAAAAATCCGGTTCGAAAAGTCGAGTCGCAGGCGTTTTCCTTCGAGCTTCGCCGTCGCGAGCTTTTTAGGGCATGCCGGGTGGAGGATTGTTCCCGGTTCGTCGTCGTTTTGTCCGCGTCCAAGCGTAATGGAGGATTTTTCCGATAGCGGAATTGCCGGGACGTCTTCCAGTGTGCGGACATGGGAAAGGGATAGCGCTCCGTCCTTGATGGAAAAGCGCAGCTGTTGCAATCCCAGAAGAAAAACATCGCCGTCTTCGATGACCTTTGATTCGATATTCTTTCCCTGGAAGAGGGTTCCCGATGTTTCGCTCAGGTTCGTGAAGATCCAGCGCCCTGACCGATACTCAATCCTTGCATGCCGCCTTGAAACGGAAGCGTCCTTCAGTTCGAAATCGGCGTCCTTTCCGCGCCCGATGACGAAAACCCTTTCTTTCGGGATTTTCTGTACAAAGAAAGTGGAAGCCATGAAAACCTTGGACTATCGCAGGGCGGCAACGGCCCGTTTCAAACGTTCCGCGGCCTTTTCGAGCGTTTCCATCGAAGCAGCATACGAAAGCCGCACATAGCCTTCGCGCCCAAAGGCGCTCCCGGGGACGATGGCAAGACCCGTCTCTTCGAGCAGGTAGGTGCAGAATTCAACAGAACTTGAAAGGCGTTTTCCGTCGGGTGTCGTCTTTCCGAAAAGCCCGTCGATCTTAGCGAAAAGGTAGAATGCTCCGTTCGGCAGGTCCGCGTGGATTCCCGGAATTTCCGATACGCTCCGGAAGATAAAATCTCTCCGTTTCCGGAATTCGTCGCACATTTTCAAAACGCTGTCGAGCGGCATTTCGAGAGCCTTCTTGGCCGCATATTGGGCGATGTTCGACGGATGGTGCGTCGTCTGCCCTTGCGCCTTGGCGATAAGTGTCGCAATCTGTTTCGGCGCGGCGATGAATCCCGCGCGCCAGCCGGTCATGCAGTGGGACTTTGAAAGCCCGTTGACGAGAATTGTGCGTTCGAGCATCCCCGGGCACGCGGCGAGACTCTTGAACTTTCCGTCGTAGGAAAAATGTTCATAGACTTCGTCCGAAACAGCATAAAGGTCGTTTGCGACGATGACGCGCGCAATGGAATCAAGCGTTTCCTCGGAATAGAGCGTTCCCGTCGGGTTCGTCGGATTGTTCAGGATGACGGCTTTCGTCTTGGGGGAAATCTTTTTTTCAAGTTCTTCCCCGGACATCTGGAAACGTTTTGACGCATCGGTGTGGACAAAGACGGGAATCCCGCCGAGAAGCTTTACAAGTTCGGGATATGTCACCCAGTACGGTTCGGGGATTATCACCTCGTCACCCGGATTGATCAGGGCGAGCAGCGAATTGAAGACGGCGTGCTTCGCTCCGCTTGTCATGATTATCTGTTCGGGCGTGTAACGGAGACCGTTCTGGTCGAAAAGCTTTTTTTTGACAGCTTCGCGAACTTCGAAAATTCCTTGCGGTGCCGTGTAGCGCGTCTTGCCTTCGTCGATAGCGGCCTTTCCCGCTTCGCGGATTTCTTCCGGGGTGTCGAAGTCGGGTTCGCCCGCTCCGAGCGATACGATGTCCTTGCCTTCGGCCTTGAGCTTCTTGGCGAGAGTGTCGATTTCGACGGTGAGCGACGGGGCAATGTTCTGGACTCGCAGCGATAAATCTTTCATTTGACTTTTCTCCTTCTTATTCGGCGGATGTCGAGCCATCCGGCGAGGAGTGGAAACACGAACAGGTGGGAAAGCGTGATGCAGAGAATCCCGAGGACTGAGACTACGCCTATCTCCCGCACACCGGGATGCGGGGAAAGGGTTAACCCGAACAGAACTATCACGGTAAGGGCTTCCGAAAAGAGGCAGGTGACGCCTGTCGTTTTCAAAATGTAGTGGATGCTTCCGGTGGAACGTTCATAATAAGCGGACCAGAGCTGGACGGACCCTTCGATGCTCATGCCGATAAGGATGGGAAAGGCGAGCGAGCTGTAGGACGAAAGTTCGATTCCGAGAAGCCGGAGGAGGGAAAGCAGCCAGAAAAAGGCGACGATCGGCGAAACCAGCGTGAACAGCGAAAAGGAAATTTTCCTGTAAAACAGGAACGTGAGAAAGAAAACGCTCGCGACGGCGAAGAGAATCGCCTTGTGGAAGTGCGGGAGCGTCCTGTTCAGCAGCTCCGCGCGGACTAGCGCCGATCCGGTCTTGGGGTATTTGACGGGTTCCAGTTCACGGGCTAGCTTTCGGCAGGCGAGACCGTCGTCCGGGTTGAAATTCGGCAGGAGAAATGCAAATTCCCCGAATCCTTCTCCGTTTTCCCCGAAAATACGCCGCAGGTTTTCGGGAAGATCCCTGTATAGGACGGGCATATCGTTCCACTCGCGGACGATTTTGTCGATTTTGTCCGAATCCGCCGGGCTCAGCTTTTTCAGGATTTCGGGATCGATCTCTCCCCGGATTTCCTTGATGAGCGAAATTTTTTCCTGCTGGTTCGACGGGAGCAGGTTCTGGTAGATGGCGACCGCCCGGATTTTCGTGTCGGGATTCGACTCGATTTCACGGTTCATCCGGTTGTAGAAAGTCCGAACCTTTTCCGCACTGGGCAGGACGACGACGACGGGATCGTATTTGATGAAATTCGTGTGGCTTAAAAGTTCGTCCGCCTCGACGGTTTTCGGGTCGTATTCGGTATGCGAAAAGTCGTAATCGAATTCGGGATAGACGCCTCGGACAGGAAGGATTAGCGAAAGGAGAACGACCGGGATGATGTATTTCTTGAAGCCCGAGAAAGGCCGCTCCTTGAAATCTTCCATTTTCGCCTTGATCTTTTCAAAGACTAGAAACGTGCGGTAATGTCCGGTGACTTCGATGAGCGCCGGAAACACAAGTCCCGAGACCGCCCAGTTGAGGATGGAGCCGATTCCGCCGAGAACGCCCAATTCCTGGATCCCGGAAAGCGGCACGAACAGAAGACCAAAAAAGGCTCCGGCGATGGAAAATGCGGACATGGCGATGGTCGGACCGATACCGAGAAGCGCACTTTCGAGGCTCAGTTCGTATCCCAGTCCCTTCCGCTGTTCGTCGGCGTATCGTGTCATCAGGTGGACGATTTCCCGGGAGGAAATCCCGGGGAGGATGATGGCGAGAATCAGGGAATACAGGTTGATGCGCCCGTAGAGAAGATAGGCGGCGGCCATCGTCCACGTGAGAACCAGGGCCATCGGGATGACGGAAAGGAGAAAGAGCGCCGGTCGCTTGGCGAACCGAAAAAGCAGAAAGATGGCGAGAATTATCGCAAGGAGGATTCCCGTGGAGCGGGCCTCGGAGAGAACGAGCTTCCCCTCGCTTGCCGTCTGGAAAACCTTGCCTGTCATGAACATCTTCGCCTGGTCGCTTTCCGGGAGGCTTTCGAACGCACCGTTTACAACGTGGATGAGCTTTCGCGAAGCGTTGAGATCGGAAACCTTTTTCTTCGGGAAGATGTTGATCGCCCGAATGGTCCCGTTTTCGTTGGAATACATGTTTTTCAACGGCGAAAGGTATTTTCGTTCGAGCTCCATGATGGAAAGCGAATCGGAAATTTCCCGGGCGAGGGAATCCCGGGTGAGCTTCAGCAGGGAATCGTTCGAAAGAAGGTCCACGTAGAACGGGTTCGCGTCGAACGTGTAGCGCGCACGCAGGTCGGACAGCCGATTGCGGATACGCCGGAGGTCGGACGTGTGGATGTAGAGAAGCTTGTTCCGCTCGAAAAATTCGGCATCGGACTTGTAATCGACAAAGTTTATGAAGCGGCTCCCTTCGAGTGCCTTCGCAAGGCCTTCTACCAGGCGTTCGTTTCTTGCGCTGTCTTCCGAAGTGATGACGACTACGAGCGACCCGAAACCGCCGAAGTTCTTTTCGACGATTGCGCTAGTCCGCTTGACCTCGGACGAATCCGGGAGCATGTCGATGGTGTGAAGTTCCCACTTGAGATGCGTCACCGGATAGACGGAAAGTACGGTCAGGACAAGCGAAAGGAAAAGAACCGCTTTCGGATGCCGGATAGCGCTACGCAGGATTCTCTGGAGAAGGGAAAACATTTACCTATAATCTAAAAAATCCAGGGAGGGGATTTCCCCCGGAACTTTTATTTTAGTCCGATTTGTTAAATTGTCTGCGATGTCCCGGATACTTGGAATCTTGCTTCTTTCGGCTTTTTCGCTTTACGCGAAAGAATCGTCCGTGCCTGCGGATTCCGCTGTTTCCGAAAAGCCGGGAATGACGCTTGCGGAGTATTTGGCGTGGCCGTTTTCCCATGTCATCCAGCCCGCATTGAATGTCCTCGTCTTTCCTTTCTCCGCGCCGATTCACTATGCGGTCAAGAACGATGTCATCGAAACGGGCGTCGATGCGATTACTTTCGGCAAGGACCGGAACATTTTTATCTATCCGACGTTTAACCTGCGGCCCGGTGCGACGACGATGATGGGTTTTGCCTATCGTCACCGGAACATGATTCTCGAAAGGGACTATTTCGTGTTTACGGCGGGCCTTTTCGCCAACAGCGACCTGGACTTTACCGCACGCTATACGAAGCGCAACGTCTTCGGGTCGGAATTTCTTCTCGGGGGGCGGCTCGATTTTGAAATGGACCGGGACGGGGGAATGTCCGTGCCTCGCTCCCTTACGCTTGCGGATTCCGACGAGGAATTCACCTTTACCGATTCTTCGTATTCCGCGGAATTTCGGGTGGGAAGGCCTCTGCCCTTGATTTCCAACATGGATTTCCAGGCGACTTTCGGCGTGGAACGGAAACGCTTTGACATTCCGGATGTCGGGGATACGGTCCTTTCGCAGCATCCGCTCTTCAATCCGTATGACCGCGGTCTCTATCAGAAGTATTACCAGTTCCCGGTAAAGCTCGCCCTGACTTACGACAATCTCGATGCGCCCTATGTCCCGACGCGAGGTTCTAGGCTTTCCGTTTCGTGGAACTATACGCACGTGGGGGATTACGGCGGTAAAAATGCCACACTCCGGTCCAACGAATTTTCCCATGATTACCAGGCGCTGGATTTTGTCGCCCAGCATTACTTTTACCTGGGAAAGGATTCGTCTAAGTACGGGCTTTCCGCGAAGGAGGCCCGCATGTCGCGGAAATTCTACACGGATTTTTCCTGGGAAGAGACGCTCCGGCTCTGGCGCCCCGAAAACATCCGAAGTACCCTTCTCAACCGGCGGGTGCTCGCTGTGCAGTTCCGCTTGCGGCAAATGTGGGAAATGGAAGAGGGCGGAGCCCCCTTTACCGCCTTTTCGACGGCGAGTACGCGTTACCCGCTCCGCGGCTACAGCAGGACATATACCGATTACGCGATGAAGGGAATTTCGCTTGAATATCGCTGGCCTATCGACCGGCTTGTCGATGGGGTGATTTTTGACGAATATGTGATGTACGGGAGGACGTGGCATACCTTTGACAGCGAAAAAATCCTGAATTCCTGGGGATTCGGGGTGCGGGTCCGCAAACCGGACATGTATTTCTTCCGCTTGCAGATAGGTTTTCACGGTCTTTCCGGCTTCGTCCTCATCTGCACGATTGCTCCCGAATTCCAATAGAACTTTCGGTCTGTCCGCACCTATTTTCGGACAAGGCGCTTTTTTTCTCCGAAATTTGCTATCTTATGGCCAACATTTTTGTCCTAAGAAGGTAGGTTCATTTATGGCTAGAAAGAAAATCGCGCTTGTCGGCGCAGGTCAAATCGGCGGAACGATGGCTTTGGTTCTCGCCCAGAAGCAGCTTGGCGATGTCGTCCTTATCGACATTCCGCAGACTCAGGGCATGCCGAAGGGTAAGGCCCTCGATATCATGGAAGGACGCTCCGTCATCAATTCTTCGGTGAACCTCTCCGGTTCTACGGACTATGCGGACCTCAAGGGCGCGGATGTCGTCATCGTCACTGCCGGTTTCCCGCGGATGCCGGGCATGAGCCGCGACGATCTTTTAGACAAGAACTGCGGCGTCATCAAGACTGTCGCCGAAGCTATCAAGACGAATGCTCCGAACGCTTTTGTCATCGTCATCACGAACCCGCTCGACGCGATGGTTTACAATATGCAGAAGCAGACCGGATTCCCGGCGAACCGCGTCATCGGTATGGCTGGCGTTCTCGATTCCGCTCGTCTCGCCTGCTTTGTCGCTGACGAACTCGGCGTTTCCGTCGAAGATGTCAAGGCTCTGGTCATGGGCGGCCACGGCGATACGATGGTTTCCATCTATGAATGCGTCTCGGTCGGCGGAATTCCCCTGCCGCAGCTGATGAGCAAGGAAAAGTTTGCCGAACTGGCAAAGCGCACTGCCGGTGCCGGTGGTGAAATTGTGAACCTGCTCGGACGCGGCTCCGCATTCTACAGCCCGGCGACTTCCGCTATCCACATGGCGGAAGCTTACCTCCTCGACAAGAAGAGCGTGTTCTCCTGCGCGGCGAAGCTTGACGGCGAATACGGCGTGAAGGGCCTCTACTGCGGCGTGCCTGTCGTTGTCGGCGCAAACGGTGTCGAAAAGATCCTCGAAGTCAAGATGAACGACGAGGAAAAGGCTGCCTTTGCGAAGTCTGTCGAGGCTTGCCGCAAAAACGCCGAATGGGTCGATGCCCACACCTAATCGCTATCGTCTTTAGCAATTCACCCCGGAATTTCATCTGGGGTTTTTTTGTAAGAATAAGGAATTTTTTATGATCTCCAAGGATACACTTAAAAAAGTCGTGGCGAATGTCCGTTCCGCGTCGCCGCTTGTCCATAACATTACGAACTTTGTCGTGATGAACAATACGGCAAATGCGCTCCTCGCCATTGGAGCCTCGCCCGTGATGGCGCATTCGATAGACGAGGTTGCCGATATGACAGGTATCGCCTCGTCGCTTGTTTTGAACATCGGTACGCTCGAAAAGGCCTGGGTGGATTCGATGCTTGTCGCTGGGAAAACCGCGAAGGCGAAAAACATCCCGATTGTTTTCGATCCTGTCGGCGCCGGAGCTACGCCTTACAGGCTCCAGGTCTGCATGAAGATTCTCGCGGAACTGAAACCGTCGATTGTTCGCGGAAACGCTTCCGAAATTATGGCGCTCGCCAAGGCTGGCACAAGGACCAAGGGCGTTGACAGTACGGCTTCTTCGGACGAGGCGCTTTCCTATGCGACGGAACTTTCGAAGGAAACCGGTGCTGTCGTGGTTGTTAGCGGGGCCGTCGATGTCGTTACCGACGGGGAACGCGTGGAACGCATTCCCTACGGGCATCCCCTGATGGGTCGCGTCACGGGCATGGGATGCACGGCGACGGCGATCCTCGGAGCCTTTGCCGCCTGCGCGGACGATGCTTTTACCGCGGCTGTCTGCGGAATGGCGACGATGGGAATCGCGGGTGAAATTGCGGGAAGGACCGCCCGGGGAACGGGGAGCATGCAGGTGGAATTTTTAGATGCGCTCACGAACCTTTCGGATGCGGACATCGACAAGATTTTTTGTTAGATTCATTAAAAAGGAGTTTTATGCCGGACAACCAGAACTTTGACGATCTCCTGGATCAGGAAATCCCCGAATTTACGAACGAGGACAATATCGAAAGCGCGATGAAACCGCGCGATTACAGTTCTCGCCGGATCCTTCTCTGGGAAGGCGATGAAAACCGCAGGAATTGTGCCGTCGAGGTTGTCTCCGGGCTTTTGACAGGGGCCTTCGTGGAAGGTGTCGCTACCGAGGCCGAGGCTCTCCAGAAACTCGACGAGGAACTCTGGGATACATTCGTCGTGGATTTCTACAACGAGGGATGCTCGGAATCGGAATTTGTCAAGAAGGTGAACAATTACCCGAATTCGATTCTTGTCGCCCTGAACCTCGCCCCGTTCACGCTGCCCGAAGAGCGCAACCGCTATAAAATCGAGCCGCTCCGCAAACTTTTCGAGATTGAGAAGCCGAAGTCCGAAAGCGAACAGGACGGGCTTGACGAAAATTTCGACGAGGACGCTTTGAAGGATTAAGATGGCGGAATCCCGAATTGCGATTGAGCTTTCGCACGTTTCCAAGGAATATCCGGGAAACGTCCTTGCCGTGAGCGATCTTTCGCTTTCCATCCGGGAAGGGGAATTCGTCGTTCTTGTCGGGCCTTCGGGTTGCGGCAAGTCTTCCGTGCTCCGGATGATTGCGGGTTTGGAACCGCCGTCGTCCGGGACTCTTTTTTTGCACGGGAAGGATGCGAAGAACCTGGAACCGAAGGATAGGGACATTGCGATGGTTTTCCAGAGCCATGCGCTCTACCCGCATTTGACCGTGCGCGGCAATCTGGAGTTCGGGCTCCGGATCAAGGGAAGGTATTCGGCGGCGGAAATTCGGGAGCGCATCCGCGAAGCTGTCGAAATTCTGGATCTTGAACCGATTTTGGACCGAAAGCCCAAGCATCTTTCCGGCGGGCAGAGACAGCGGGTGGCGCTCGGACGCGCCCTTGTGCGGAAACCGAAGATATTTCTCTTTGACGAGCCTCTTTCGGGACTTGATGCCAAGATGAAGACCCAGATGTGCGTCGAACTCGGCCGTTTGCATTCCCGCTTGCAGGCGACGATGGTCTTGGTGACTCATGACCAGACCGAGGCGATGACGATGGGGGATCGGATCGTCTGCCTTGCCGGAGGAAAAATCCAGCAGGCCGGGACGCCGATGGAACTTTACGAACATCCCGAAAACGAGTTCGTCGCGGGCTTTATCGGAGTTCCGCCGATGAACCTTTTTGCCGCCCAGTGGACGCCCGAAGGTCTCTTTTTCGAAAAGGCAGCCTTTCTTTTTCCCGTGTCGGAAGATTTCGGGAAGAGGTTCCGGGAAATTCCCCGTGTGCTTGTCGGAGTCCGGCCCGAATTTTTTACGGTAGCGCAGGCTTCGCCCGATGCGATTTGCGCGACCATCGATGTCTTGGAGCATCTTGGCTACGAAACGCTGATCTATGCGCAGGCGAACGATCTGAGCCTTGTCGTGCGCGTCCCTCCCGGAAAACGCTATGCGGTAGGGGAAAAGATTTACCTCTCGCTCTCCGAAAAGAACATCCGCCTGTTCGATATTTCAACCGGGGCGTGTATCCGCTGATGCGTTCATTGCGAAACATCCTGGCGATTCTTCTTTTTGCCGTCTTGCTTCTCGGATGCGCATCGGACGATTCGGATCGGAAGGAAGTCCTGCAATTCTGGATAATGCCCAACAGCCCGGACCCGTTGGCGGATATGCGGCACCTGTTGCGCAATTTCGAGCTGGAAAATCCGGGGATCGAGGTCCAGGTGACCGTTCTCGATTGGAGCGTCGCATGGACGCGGATAACGGCTGCGGCTTCAACCCAGAGCGGTCCGGACGTTATCCAGATGCCGACTACCTGGGCGGCGTCGATTTCGGCGATGGACGCTCTCCTTCCGCTGGATTCCCTGCTCGAAGCCGCCGGCGGGGATTCCATTTTCGCTCCCGTTTCCATGAAGTTCGCACGGCCTGTCGGCGGAAGCCACGTTACGTCCATTCCCTGGTTTCTGGATGTGCGCCCGCTCTATTTTCGGAGGGATGTCCTTTCGAAAATCGGCATCGATCCGCGGAAAATCCGGAACAGGAACGATTTTCGAAGTGCGCTTTCGCGAATTCGGGAGGCGAACCTGAAAATCGAAGGTCTCCCGATATTCCCGATTGGCTATCCCGGAAAACACGATTGGAATGTTATCCACAACTTTGCCCCGTGGATTTGGGGCGCCGGCGGGGATTTTCTCGATTCGACCGCGCATGAAAGCCGGCTGGCTTCGAAGGAAAGCGAAAACGGAATCCTGTTTTATCTGGGACTTGTCCGGGACGGATTGAACAACCGGAGGAATCTTTCAAGGAATACAAACCAGGTCAGCATGGATTTTGATGAAGGCCGCCTCGCTTTCTGGTTTGACGTGACGAACAAGACCCTTTATCTGGACAGTCCCCGCTTTTTGGGCGGGTCGTCAAAAAATGTCACGGCGAGAAATTATTCTTGTATGCTGCCCCCGTCCGCGCCTCCCGGAAACGAACCGTATTATTTTGCCGGCGGGTCGAACCTGTCCGTCTTTCGCTTCTCTCCGCATCGGCGTGCCGCGATGGCTCTTGTCAAGTATCTGTCCGCCCGTTCCGATGTCCAGCTTTCGCTTGCCCGTTTGGCGGGATTTCTCCCCGCGCTCCTTTCGACATACGAGTATCCTTTTTTCAAGGAAGACGCCTGCAGGGAAGTTTTCCAGCAGATGATATTCCATTTGCGATCCTATCCGGCTGTCCCTTACTGGGGCGAAATCGAAACGGAAATCCTTTTGCGCCGTTTTGGGAACATTTTCGATCTGATAACGTCGAGTCCGGAAAATGTCTGGCCGGAAAAGGAAATTCTTGACGAAATCCGTGCTGCGGATGAGGAAGTCAACCGTTTCATCCGGCGGCAAATCGGGGAGGACTGATGGAGCGGCGCTACCTGTTTGTCTTGCCTCTAGTCCTTTTCCTTTCGGTGTTCTTTTTTGTGCCCGTTCTTTTCGGCGTCGTACTGCCGTTTTTTTCCGTGGAACCGGGCGCTTCTGACCTGTCCGGCGTACAGTTCCGTGTCGGGAACTTCGTCTCGGCGGTTTCTTCCGCTGCGGGCGAGGGCCTTTTCGATGCGGTCCGCAACACGCTCATCTATACCGTTTGCGTTTCGGGCGGCTGCATCTTTCTCGGCCTTTTCGGTGCGCTCCTCGTTTCGCAGAAGTTTCCGTCGGCGGGAATCGTCCGGACCATGCTGATGGTTTCGTGGGTCGTTCCGACTTATATCGCCGGGCTTCTGTGGGGATTCATGTGGTTGCAGGACGAAGGCATCGTGAACATGATCCTCTTCGATTTTCTCCACTGGGACAAAATTTCCGGGCTTTTCGGTGCGGCCTGGAAATATACCGCCGACGGTACGCTTATCAAGCCCAACTGGCTCACCGGTCCGAACACCATCTGGGCGATTATCGTTCCTGCCATCTGGCGCAACTGGCCGTTCTGCATGATGATGTTCCTTTCGGGGCTTGCCGCGATTCCGCGCGACATCTATGAAGCGGCGGAACTTGACGGCATTCCGCTTCGCGACCGATTTCTCCGGATTACGCTCCCGATGCTTCGACCGGTCTTTGCCCTGGTCGTTCTGGAAACACTCATCATCAATATGTATAGTTTCAATCTCGTGGCGATGATGTTCGGGAACGGAGCGGGCTTTCCGGGAAAATTCGGCGACCTGATGATGACATATCTCTACCGAACGTCTTTTTCTACCTGGAATTTCGGTGCGGGAGCGGCGCTCGGTACGCTGATGATGTCTTTTATGCTTCTCTGCGTGAATCTCTGGTATAGGGCTTTTGCAAGGGATACGCTGGATGGTTAAGGTTTTTGCCTGGATATTCGCCCTTCTGAACATCCTTCCGCTTTTGTGGATGGTATGGAGCTCACTACTCGGGGCGAGTGAAATCATGCAGGGAAAAATTCTGCCGGATTCCTACCCGAACGATCTCGCCTTTTTCGAAAAGCTTCCGGACGGAGCCCTTGTTGCCGGTACGCTTCACGGGCAACTTTACCGTTTCGAGAAGGGCTCGCTCGAAAATTCACCCAAGAGTCTGGACATGCGTACGACGACCGTGGCGTATGCCCGCGACAGTTCTAGCCTTTACGCCTTTTCGTCGGACGGGGGGCTGCTTTCTATCGATCCCCGGCGGTTGCAGAAAAAGCGCGCCTGGACATTCCGTGATTTCAAGAAATCTTTTGTGCAGAGCGATTTCACCCCGTTCCGTGTTGTCTTGAACCAGACTCCGGAAAATGAATTTGCAAGGCTTGGCGCGATGCTCGACTCGGTCCCGCTTGTCGAAAATTCCAGGTGGACGCTTTCGGATGTCTTGGGAAAATCGTTTCCTCGGGACAGTGCGCTTGTGGGTTCGCTAAACGGGATTCTCGAAAACCCGAAACTCCTTTCCCGCGTGCTTTCCGAGTGGCAGGAAAAAACGGACTGGGTGAATCCGGCGATCGGCAGACTTTTAAAAAAGAAAAACCGCACATCTTTTGAAAACCGCGAACTTTTCCGCTGGTGCCTGGCGGAAAGGATCCCTTCGATGCTCACCATTTACCGCCAGATTTCTTGGACGCCTATCTGGGTGAACCGCATCCCGACAAGCGATCACGGCGTGTCCGTTACGGTCGCCGGCAAGTATCTGTGCGTGGGAATGTGGTGGGAACAGTTTCCGGGAATCGCCATTGTCGAAAAGGATAATCCCGAAAAGGTCATCCATTGGGTGACGCCGCAAAGCGGGCTTCCGTCGAGTGCCGTGCAGCGGATCTTGCGGGTATCCGACCGGGAAGTTCTCGTAGTGAACGACCAGGGCTTTTCGCTCGTCGATATCCAGGATAAAAAGGTCCTTTCGAACTATCTTTTCGGAGAATCTGGGCTTCCTTTCTACAACGGGCGCGACCTGAGGCTTTCTGTCGTAAACCGCAGCTCGGTGATTTTTTCCTGCGGCAGGGAAATCGTCTTTTTTGATTTTCGGGCGGGACAGGCCGTGAAGCGGCTCTATGCGGATTCCCGCCTGTTTCCGTCGGACATCTCGGCGGTAAAGAGCTTTGAAGGCGAAGTGTTTTTTGGCATTTCCGACGGGCTCGTCTCCATGAACATTTGGGATTTGCTTTCCGAGGTGAAATCGCAAAGATCCGTTTCGGTCGGCGGAACGGCGACAAGCCTTTTCATCGATGGGGAAGACATCCTTGTCGGGATGCAGAACGGAAAGCTTGCGAAAGTCCGGATGAAAACGGAAAAGGTCGAAGAGAGTTTCACGCTTCCCGCTGGAAGGATTCGCTTGCACTTCCGCAACTACGAAGATCTGTGGCGGATGATTCCTTTTGGACGCTTCCTCTCGAACTCGCTTGTCATCTGCCTCTCGACGGTCCTGATATGCCTTTTTCTCGGCTCCCTGGCAGGATACGGGCTCGCCCGCATGTCGTTTCGACACCGCAATATCCTTAACGGAGGCCTTGTCGCAAGCCAGGTCATTCCGAACATCCTCTTCCTCATCCCGGCGTTCTTGATTCTTTCCTATCTGCAGATTCACACGCCGATTCACCTGCTGAATACGAAGCTCGGCATCATTCTGCTCTATTCGGCGCTATACCTTCCGATGGCGACCTGGATTCTTTTCAACATGTTCCGGATACAGCCACGCGAAATCGAGGAAGCCGCCCTGATGGATGGCTGTACGCCGCTTTCCGCGTTTTTCCGGGTTGCGCTTCCGTCGGCGCTTCCGGGAATTTTAACGACGGGCGTCTATATCTTTATTCTTTCGTGGGACGAACTGATGCTCGCCTGGGTGTTTTCGCTAGATCTTTCCTCGGCGACGATTCCTGTCGGGATGCGGCTCTTCTTTGGACAGTTCGGTTCGCGCTTTGACCTGATGATGGCCGCGGCGACTCTTTCCACCCTTCCCGTGATAATCCTCTTCCTCTTGATGCAGCGGCATCTGTTGCGCGGTTTTTCCGGCGGTCGCGATGTCGTGCGCGGGGTTTTGAAAAAGAACCGCTAGGCTTTTAAAATTTTCTATTTTATTTCCAAATTCTTGGAGGTGCCTCACGAATGAACAACAGGCGAAAGAAATCGAACGAATCCCGCTTCAAGCGCATTTCGCGCGTTTATTTCAACCGGATGTTTCCCAAGCGCATGGATGCCTTCCTGGTTTCTCTTTCCGTTTTTGCTGGAGTTTTCATCGGCATCTGGCCGACAATCGGCATTGCCATCATCCTGACTGTCGCCGTATGTGCGCTTTTCAGGCTCCCCAAGGTTCCCGGGGTCGTCGCTTCGTTTGTCGCAAACCCTCTGACTCAGTTTGGCTTTTTCTATCCGGCGGGTTACTTTATCGGTCGGAAAATTCTCCAGCCCGAACAGATTTCGTTCGACTTTCTCAAGGAGATTGAAGGGGTCTCGTTCCGGAACGTGGTCGATGTCGTGTCGAAGCTGTGGAACGAAGCTTCGGGGCACCTGCTCGCGTTTCTCCTCGGAATCACGATTGTCGCCTTTGTCTTTGCTCTCGCCTTTGGAATCGCCGCCTATTTTATCGTTTCCTACCGCAAGCGCAAGCACATCCAGGTGAAGAACAAGTATATCCACGAGCTGATCTCGGAAGACGAGGTTGTCTTGAAAGAAGCCAAGCAAAAAGGAAAACATATGCATATCTTTCCGTTCAAAGCACTCCGCCCGGTAAATCCTCTCCAGGCGAAGGATATTTCCGCACTTCCTTACGACGTGATGAACCGCGAAGAGGCGAAGGAAATGGCGCAGAACCTTCCGTATTCCTACCTGCGCATTACGCGCGCCGAACTGGAACTTCCCGATTCCGTCGATGCCTACGATCCGAGGGTCTATGCCCACGCGAAGGAAAACCTTGACAGGTTTATCAAGGACGGCGTCATCGCGTTCGACAAGAAGAATTGCCTCTACGTTTACCGCCAGACGATGAACGGACGGGAACAGTACGGTCTTGTCTGCACGGTTCCCGCCAAGGATTATTTCGACGGTATCATCAAGAAGCACGAGCTGACGCGCAAGGACAAGGAAGACGACCGTTTGCGTCACGTCCTCGCAACGAATTCCAACACGGGACCTGTTTTCCTCACTTACCGCGACAACGGACAGTTCGCCCTTCTCTCCGAAATCATCCGTCGTAAGCCCGTCTATGACTTTGTCACGGAAGGCGACGGCTTCGGGCATACGGTCTGGGTGATCGAAGACGATGCCGAAATCGAAAAAATCTGCCGGGCTTTTGATGCGGTTCCCGTCAGCTATATTGCGGACGGTCATCACCGGAGTGCGGCTGGTGCCCGGGCTGCGGGATATCGGGCATCCCAGAATCCGAACAATACGGGTTCCGAGGAATACAACCGTTACCTTGCGATCCTTTTCCCGAGCACGCAGCTCAAGATCATGGATTACAACCGCGTCCTCAAGGATTTGAACGGGCGCACCCCGGAAGAGTTCCTGAATAGACTCGGCGAGGTTTGCACGGTCAGCGAATTGCCCGGAGCCGCACACCCGGAAAAGCAGAACGTGGTGAACATGTATCTGCAGGGAAAATGGTATTCCTGCGCCTTCAAACCGGAATACCTGAAAAACCTGGGACCGGTCGATAGCCTCGATGTATCGCTTCTCCAAAAGTTGGTGTTAAAGCCTCTCTTCGGGGTCGATGATCCACGGACTGCAAAGAACATCGATTTCGTCGGCGGAATCCGCGGACTTTCCGAACTGGAAAAACGCGTCAATTCCGGGGATTGGGCTGTTGCGTTCGCCATGTATCCGACCACTCTCGATCAGCTGATGGACATCGCGGATGCGGGAGAAATCATGCCTCCGAAGAGTACGTGGTTTGAACCGAAACTCCGCGACGGACTGCTTGTCCATACGCTGGACTAGATGAAATCCTTCGAGGGAAAAAAGCTTGGAGCGGCGTGCATCGTTCGATGCATGCTGTTTCTTGTTTCCCTTTCTTTTGCGGGAAATGTTTCGACTGCCGGCGTGTCTCTTGGCGGAAACGCTGTCCGCGATTTGCAGCTCCGGGAATTCGGGTCGGTTTTCCGACCGGGCGTCGATGGCTATGTCGGGCTAAACCTGTATTATTTTCCGCTGCCGAACCAGTCAATGCTTTCAACGGATTTCGGAAAGCACGAAGGCTATGTGATGCGGCAGAATTTTGCCGGTTATTTTGCGGAAGAGCTGGGGAAGAGCGGCTGGGATCTGGGGGCGCTCTGGTGGGTGGAACGCCATGGCTGGGACAGCGAGGATTTTTTGCTGTTTCCGCATTACAGCGAATTTTCCCTGATTCGGAGCGTACAGACGGCGGGTTTTTCCTTGGCAAGTCCGCGGAAAGATTTTGGTTTTGCCGGCGGTATCCAGTACACGAACCCCGAACACGTGGGAAAAGTCTATGAAGCGGAATCCGACAGCCTTTTTGAATGGGCGATGGCCGTATTCGGTCCCGTGTCGGTGCAGACGAGCTTTCACCACTCGGATTTTCGCCATCTGCGCCTTTCGCTGAATCTGGAATCCAAGGAAATCCTGAACGGAAAATCTTCGGGACCGGCGACCTGCCTGCCGAACCTGGATCTAGCTTTTTACAGCGGAAAGTCCCATGTCCGGGATTCCGTCCGGATTTTCTGGGAGCAGAACCTCTTTGCGCAAAGACTTTACGGGGAACTCGCTTTCTATTTTCCCGACAGGGCCGTCCGCTTTTTTGCGCTCAAATACTATCCGGATCCTTCCAAGGTTGTTTCCGTCGATTTGACATGTTACCGCAAGGATAACGGAGATTTGATCTGGGGCGGCGGACTCACGCTTCCCTTTGTGCGAGTAGCCTACAACCATGTAAACGAAATCGAGAATGTCTTCGGGCTGCGGGGAACCTTTGTCGTGCAGTTCCACTTCGGAATCGAGAGAATTTTTGACAAGTTTATCGGCTTGAACGGGGCGAAGTCCTCGCCGATGATCACCCGGACTATCGAAACCGACGACGATGTGAAGAAACAGCGCCGCGAGGAACGCGAAAAGGAATTTAACGCGTCGCGTTCGAAAAATGGTTCGCAGTCCGCTCCGCGCGAAATCACCGCTAAGGGCATCGTTCGGGAGGACGCCAAATGAAACGTCTTTTACTGGGCATCCTGATCCTTCCGCTCTTCGCCTGTACGCATCTTGTCTGGGAATCGACGGAACGCTTGCAGCTAAAGAACCTTTCGGACCGGACTATCCGGCACTTTTCCGTTGTCGGCGAGAGCGATACGCTGGTCTGGATTCCCGAAGAAGTCGCTCCCGGGGAACTGTCGTATGTCCACGAAAGGGATTTTGTCGGGTCGTTTCACATCGTTTTCGAAGCGAACGAGGACGGTCGCTGGATACCCGTCGATCTGGGAAAGATCCGGTTTGACGGGGGAAGCGAACTCGCGAAAATTTCCCGAAAAAACAGACTTTGGGTTTTAAATTTTGAATGAATCTTTTCTTTTAATTTATTTTTGAGCCGTCGTGAAGATAACCAAACTAAAGATTTTCGGATTCAAGTCGTTTGCGCAGCGGACCGAGGTCACCTTTCCGGGTGGCGGTCTCACGGCTGTCGTCGGACCGAACGGAGCGGGCAAGTCGAACATCGTCGATGCTATCCGCTGGGTGCTGGGGGAACAGCGCGCTTCGGTGCTTCGCATGGACAAGATGCAGAGCGTCATCTTTTCGGGAACGGAAGAGCGTGCCGCGATGAGTCTCGCCGAGGTTTCCCTGGTCATCGACAACAGCGACGGGAACCTTTCGTCCGAATACTCCGAAGTGATGATTACGCGGAGGGCGCATCGAGACGGTCTCACGGAATACCTGATAAACAACCAGGAATGCCGCCTCAAGGACATCCAGAACCTCTTTTTAGATTCGGGGCTAGGCTCGGGCAATTATTCCCAGATGAACGAGACGATGATCCGGAACGTTCTCGCGGACAGTCCCGAGTATCGCCGAACCCTTTTCGAAGAAGCCGCCGGCGTCAGCAAGTACAAGAAGGACCGGAAAGAATCGCTCGCCCAGTTGGAACGTATCCGGGCGAACATGGAGCGCGTCGAGGACAATCTCCGGCATGAACGCGCAGCGGTCCGCCAATACGAGAAACAGGCGGAAAAGGCCGCCGAATGGAAGAAACTCCGGAACAGGCTCCGCGAACTGGACCTTTCCGTAAGCCTTGACAAGTATGAAGACTGCCGGAAGAACCTGAGCGTCCTGAACGATGCGAATGTCCGCCTTTCGCACGAACAGGAATCGGACAAGACGCGCCTTGTGGAACTCCAGGCGAAAATCGCGGAACGCGAACTGGCAATCGCCGGCGACAAGGAAAATCTCGACGAACTGAACAGGGAAGCCAACCGGAAAGAGCTGGAACTCAAGGACTTGAACAACGAGTTCACGAGAAACCGCGAACGGCAGGGTGCCGCGGAGATGGGCGTACAAAAGTATCGCTCGGAAATCTCGGATGCGGAAAGCCAGATTGCGAACCTGAAAGAAGAACACGACCGGTTAGAAGAAGAAACCAGAAAGCTGGGATCCGAGGAAGCGATTTCCGAACGGGAACAGGAACTTCTTCGCGAGGAGGAAGCACTCCAGGTCTTGCGCGACAGCGTCGATGAGCTTCGGGAACAGTCCCAGTCCCTTTCGGAAGCGCGGCTTTCGAGCCTGAAAAAGGCGAACGAACTTCGCGCCAGATGGCAAAGGCTCGACGGCGAAACCGAAATGCTCCGCTCGAATGTCGAAAAGTGGAAAGGGGAGCGAAGCGAACTTTTGCAAAAGAAGTCGGAATCGGAAGAAAGCCTTGCTGTCCTCTCCGCCGGTTCCGAAAGCGCCCAAAAGGAAATCGAGCTTTTTGCGGAACAGAAAAGTGTCCGGGAAGAGGAAATTGAAAGCCTTTCGAGCGCCCTTGCACTCCAGGACGAGAAAATTTCAAGGACGAGAAACCGGATGGCCGGGCTCGAATCGCGCATCGAAGTCCTGCAGAACATGGATTCCGATGCGGGCGCCGGAGCGAATTTCCTGATAAACGGCAAGTCGGCCGAGGTCTATGGCCTGTTGGGATCGCTTATCCGCGTGGAACCCGAATATGCGGCGGCTGTCGAGTTTGCTCTCGGAAATGCCTTAGATGCGGTCGTCGCCAGGGAGCCATCTTTCGTAAACGGTCTGCTGGATGCTCTGGACGCTTCCCGGGCGGGCGGTTCTTTCTTGGCTTTAGACTTGGGCGAGACGCCTCCGGAAAGTTTTCCCCAGCGTGCCGGAGTCATCGGGGCGGCGTCTAAGTTTGTCAAGGCGGAAGCTCCGGTCGAAAGGCTCGTCGAAAGGCTTCTTTCCCATGCGATTCTCGTGGAAAGTTTTTCCGTTGCGCAGGAGCTCGCCAAGGAATTTCGCGGACAGAAATACTGGTTCCTTTCGCTCGACGGGCGTTACGCTTCGACGGATGGACTTGTCTTTGGCGGACACGGGAAAAGCGAATCTCCCGGAGTTCTCGCTCGGAAAGCCGAAGCGGAAAAGTATTCGGCG
Source organism: Alistipes onderdonkii (assembly GCA_963656065.1). Classification (GTDB taxonomy): domain Bacteria; phylum Fibrobacterota; class Fibrobacteria; order Fibrobacterales; family Fibrobacteraceae; genus Hallerella. The sequence continues at coordinate 167,406 of CAVKGV010000001.1, read as the reverse complement.
GAACTGGAATCGCTCAAGGCCGAACTTGAAAAGTTTGCCGATGAACGCGAACGGCTCGGGGAACGGCTCGACGAGGCCCGCTCCCTGCTTTCCGAAACGGAGGAATCGATCCGGGAAGCGCAAGAAAAGGTGCGTTCCGCTTCCGCTGCCGAAAAAATCCACCAGAGCGTTCTGTCCGATACCGAAAGGCGCCTAGAAAGGCTCGACGTCGAACTGGGAAATGCGGAAGAGCGTATTCGAAATGCGGAAGCATCCCGCTCGGACGATGCGGAACTTTCTGCCGCCGAAGAAGAAACTCTCCGCTTAGAAGATGCGTATTCCAAGGTCGTGGATTCCCTTGCCGAGCAGGACCAGGTCTTGAAGGACAAGGATGAAGATGTCCGCGAGCTTCGGAACCGGGTCGGGTCCGCTCAATCGATTTTACAAAACAATCTGACGCGAATCCGCGCCATCGGCGATCGGATCAAGGTCTTCCAGGATATTGTCGCCGGTCGCAACCGGGAAATTTCCGCTCTGGAAATCCAGAAAGGGGAGCTGATTTCCAAGGAGAAGGCTCTTGCGGAAAGCATCCAGGAAAAGGACGAAGAATTGCGGCGGAAAGAAGCCGAACGCGATGCGGCCCAGGAACGCTACAACATCGTCTCGGGTGACATCAACGATTGGCGCTCGGAGCAAAACGCCATCAATTCCAAACTTTTGTCCCGGGCTTCGGACATAAACGACGTCACCCTCCGGATCAGCGCGCTGGGGACGAACATCGACCGGATGCGGGAACGGATTTTTGCCGACTGGGAAATAAACATCGATCACGCGGAAGATGTAACGCGCGTCGAATACGAGGAAAAGAGCGCAAGAAAGGAAATCTCGGATTTGCGCAGCCAGATCAAGGCTCTCGGTCCCGTCAATGTCGATATGATGGAAGATTTCGCTGCGCAGAAAGCTCGCCTCGCCGAAGTCGAAAAGCAATTCGACGATTTGGACAAGGCCCGGGCTTCCTTGGAGCGGGCTATCGCGATTTGCGACGAAAGGGCGCGAGGCAGGTTCCTTTCGACTTTCCGCAACATCCAGAAAAACTTCCAGGATGTTTTCGGGCGCATCATGATCAACGGCGAAGCGAAACTGATCCTGCAGGAAGGAGTCGATCCGCTCGAAGCGACCATCGAAGTGAACGCCCGCCCGACCGGCAAGAAGATGCGCGGGGTGACCGCCCTTTCCGGAGGGGAACGCGCTCTGACCGCAGTCTCGCTCCTGTTTGCCATCTATATGGAAAAGCCCTCTCCCTATTGCGTCCTAGACGAAGTCGATGGACCGCTCGACGATGCGAATATCGGACGTTTCATGGAACTTCTGAGGCACTTCTCGAACCAGACGCAGTTCATCCTGGTGACGCACAACAAGCGGACGATGGCCGCCGCGGACATGCTCTACGGCGTTACGCAGGAAATCAAGGGAATTTCCCGGATTGCTTCCGTAAAGCTTGACGATGCGGTTGCGCTGGAACTTCACCGGACATAAAGCCCTTACATACTCGGGTTTTGATTGAAATTTTTGACAGGGGGGTTCCGGATTTTCGGAAAGTTTGGATTGCAAAAAAAGACCCGGAATGTTCCGAGTCTTTTAGTAGCGGGGGCAGGACTTGGACCTGCGACCTTTGGGTTATGAGCCCAACGAGCTACCAACTGCTCCACCCCGCGTCGAGGTGTGTGCTATCAGCACGACCCATATATAGTAAATCTTGCAGAAGCTGTCAAGGGTTTCGGTCCCTCATCTAGACATATTTTTGCAAAATGTGCCGGGATGCGACAAAGTAATCGATTCCGCTTGCCAGGGTGATAAAGGTGATGACTCCCATCGAGGCGAAAGGGAGGACATTCCAGACAGCTTTGAACCCTTCGATTTGCTGGATAGGGTCGAGCGCTCCGACGAGAATGGCGACGATGCCGATTCCCTGGATGGCCGTTTTCCACTTGCCGCTGCGCCGTGCCGGCATGATGATGTTTTCCGCGGCGGCAAGGGTCCGCAGGGTTTCGACGCTCGCTTCGCGGAAGTAGATCAGGGCGACCATCCAGACGGGGGCGTATCCCGTTGCGATAAAGCAGAGGAAAATCGTCATGTTCGAAATCTTGTCGCTGAACGGGTCCAGGTATTTGCCGAGCGTGGAAACCTCGCCCCATTTGCGGGCGAGATGTCCGTCCAGGAAGTCGGTGAGCATAAATCCCAGGACCATCACCAGGGCGAGAACCTTGAAGACGATGTGGTTGTTCGTATAGTTCAAATCGTTGTCGTAGAAGAAGACCCACAGGAAGAAGGGCGTCAGCACGATGCGCGTCATCGTCAGCTGGCTTGCGATGGAAAGGGGTTTCCGGTGGGCGGGATCCCGGTAATACCAGTAGAGGTAGGAAGCGGAGGCGGCTCCCATCAAAAGAAGACTGGCGACCATGAAAATTTGCTGGAAACGTTCGAGGTCGAGAATATAGACCAGCATCGTCGCATTGATGGCAACAGTGGAAATCTTGGACCAGACGTGCCTTCCCGGAAGGGACTTTCCTTCCCGCAAAATGGAAAGGGATAGCAGCGAGTGCGCAATGACGCGGACGAGCAGGAATCCGCATCCGATGGAAAGGAGAATTTCGAAATCGTCGTCCTTGATGTAATTCCGGATGAGGATGCTCGACATCACCGTTACCGAGAGGATTCCCTCGATGACGTTCAGCCACAGCTGGTAATAAGGCGCTTCCGTTTCCTGGACGCGGAGCTGCCAGGTGTTCAGCCAGGTCAGAATCAGCACGATGAGCGTGAACATCGCCGCGGAATAGTTGTGTTCCGTCCAGATGCAGGCGATTAAAGGGACAAAGAGCGCTGCACGGAAAATTCGCCAGACGCGGCCTCTCAGTCGCAAGTTCAATAGTTTTTCGCTAAGAGGCATGGGATTCCTCCAATAGTTCCTTTGCGTGGGCAATCGACGTTGGAGATTTTGCATCGCCGAGCATCCGCGCGATTTCTACGATTCTTTCTTGATATGATAACAATTTTACAGTTGAAACCGTCCGCCCTTCTGCGCTTTCGTGCTTTTCGACGGCGAGATGCGACGCGGCGCGAGACGCTACCTGCTGCAAGTGCGTAATCGAAAGGACCTGGTGAAATTTCCCGATATCGCGGAGCGCTTCGCCGACACGGTTGCCGACTTCGCCGCTGATGCCCGAATCGACTTCGTCGAAGACCAGTACCGGGGTGCGGTCGAGTTCCGCGAGAGCCGATTCGAAGGCGAGAAGTACGCGGGAAAGTTCACCGCCGGAGACGGCAAGACGCAGCGGTTTTTCCCCTTCGCCGACGTTTGGCGCGATGCAGAATTCCACGCGGTCCTTTCCCGTCGGGTTGTAGTCATCTTCGGTGAGCGCGGTGACAAACCTGGCCTTGGGCATTCCGAGCGATTGGAGCGCCTTTTCAACCTTTGCGTCGAGCTGGATTTTTCCCGCTTTTCTCTTTTCGGTGAGCGCGCCTGCCGCCTCTTGGAGGCGGTTTTCGCATTTCTGGATTTTTTTCCGGATTTCGGACAGGTCCGCGTCGAGGTTTTCAAGGCTTTCGAGCTCGCGTTTCCGCCGGGAGAAAAGTTCGACGAGACCGGCTTCGTCCGTATGGTATTTGCGTTTCAGCCGCTGGATCTGGGCGAGTCTCGAATTGGCCCGGTCGAGTTCCGCGGGATCTAGATCGGATGAGTCTTCGGCGTCTCCGAGCGCGTCTTCGACAAAGGAAAGCGAATCGTATGCGTCGGCGAGTTTCCTCGACCATTCTTCCAGTTCGGGGAGCTTTGACGCGAGCTGCCGCGTTCTCGCGCTGAATGCGTCAAATTTTGACCGCAGGCCGTTTTCTCCGTCAAAAAGTTCCCGAAGTTCCTCGACGGCCCGGATTTTCGCCTCGGCCTTCGCCGCTTTCGCAGTCATCGCTTCGAGCTCCGCTTCTTCGCCTTCGCGAAGCGCCGCCTTTTCAAGTTCGTTTTTCTGGAAAGCGAGAAATTCCTTCTGTTCCGAAAGCTTTCGTGCGTTTTCCTCGGTCCGTTGAAGTTCGGCTTTGAGGCCTGTCCACTCGGTCCATGCCTTTTCGTAGGCGGAAAGTTCCGTTCCGATGCGGGAGTATTCGTCGAGCATCTTCCGTTGGACATGCAGGTCGCGCAAAAGGAGCTGGTCGCTCTGGCCGTGCATCTGGATGAGCGTTTCGCCGAGACGTTCGAGGGTCGCGAGATTGACGACCGTTCCGTTTACGCGGGCACGGCTCTTGCCGCTGGCAAGAATTTCGCGGAGAATGACAAGCTCGTCGTCCGAGTCGATTTCCTGGGATTCCAGGAGGCGTTTCGCTTCGCTGTTTTCCGAAATGCGAAAGGTCGCTTCGACGGATGCCTTTTCTGTCCCTGCCCGGACTGCGGAAACGGGAGGCTTTCCGCCGACAACGGTTTTGAGTGCCGCCATCAGCATGGATTTTCCCGCTCCGGTCTCTCCGGTTATCGCGGAAAAACCTTTTTCGAACCGAATCGTACATTCTTCAATCAGGGCGAAGTTTCGGATGACTAGTTGTTCGAGCATATTCCGTCCGCCATTCAGGGCTTTTCGAATTCGATGACGCTACGGTATATCGGGCGTCCTTCTTCCCGGTATTTTTTTTCGAAGTTCGTCATGATGCCTTCGGTGGGAGGCGCTTCGTTCCGCACAAGGATTTTTGCCGTCGGGAATCGGTCAAATGTTTCGAGCGCGATTTCGTTGTATTCCTTGTGGTCCGTTCCCCAGTAGAAAAGACGCTTGCCCGGTTTCAGCACCCGTGCGACTTCGACGAGAAATTCATCGCGCAGAAGCCGGTTCTTGTGGTGACGTTCCTTCGGCCACGGATCCGGGAAGTACATGTGGAACGCATCGACCGTGTTGTCCCGGATACGGTCCCGCAGAAAGTAGAAGACGTCTCCCCGGAGCATCGCCGTGTTTTTTCCGACCCCGTTCCGCATCTCGCGGCTTGCCGCGTAGTGCGCCCAGGTCAAATCCCATTCGCTTCCCAAAATGCAAAAGTCCGGGTGGCGCTTCCCGTATTCCACGAGAAAACCGCCTTTGCCCGAGCCGATTTCGATTTCGAGATGTCCGCTTTCGTCCGGGAATATTTCCTTCCAGTCTATCGGGCGCCGGTCGGGGAGGTTCCCTTCCGTCTGGATGGGCTTGCGCGTTCCCGGAATGTGCCGGTGGACAAAATGCCAGAGGCACGGATATTCCTTGTCCTGTGCAAGGTCCCGGTAAAATTCGGGAATGCAGGTTTCCTTCTTTTCTGCAACTTTCAGGTCTTTTGCTTCTTCGGTCATGTTTACCCTAGATAAATGCGACAACCTTGTCCCGGAAATCTTCCGGAATTTTCTTTTGGAGCGAGTCCAGGATATGGTCCGCGGAATACTTCATCGAAAAATGGTTCAAAACGATATGCTTGCAGCGCATGGAATCCCGGTGGGATTCGAGAGCCTTGGCGATTTGGGAAATATGCGTATGTCCCTTTTTTTCCGCCATCGATTCTTCGCCGTCGTCGAGAAACGTGCATTCGGAAACGAGAATCTCGGAATCCCAGATGGACTGGATTTCGGGAGCGTCCAAGTTCTCGCCGAGCGCATCCCCGAGAAAGGAAATTATCGGGTCGAACACTTCGTGCGTGATGCATACGCCCTGTTTGCGAAGTTCGATAATCCGCGCGGTTTCGAGGCTCAGAAATTCGGGCTTCAGCTTGTTCTTGTGGCTGAAAAGCGTCACTCCCATCGACGGCAGGAAATGCGATTTTCCCAGCTGCGCGTGCTTCACGGGAAACGCTTCGATCGAGAGGTCTTTGCGGTAGCGGAGGGGAATTTTTTCGCCGGCGGGCATCGGCACGATTTCGGGGAGCTTGAAGCGGCTTTCCGGAACGCCTTCGAACATCGCCTCGGAGTGGATCCAGGCTTTCGCCCCCGGGACCAGATCTTCCGGCATGTAATAGCACGAGGGACGCTCGACGCCCATCATCCGGCGGAGGCTGTGATGCCGCATCAGGCAGCGGCTGTGGTCGCCGTGGGCGTGCGTCAGGAATACATGGTTGATGCCTATTGCGGAGACGGGACATTCTCCCATATCGACGCAAAAATCGAGCTCGGGAAGCTGCAGGTAGGTGGCTAGCCCCGATACGGAAAATCCGCACATCTGGATTTTGCCGATGTGGTGTCGGACCTGGCGTAATGCGTTGTGCAAAGTGCGGTTTTCTTGCATTTCGGGCGAAAAGATAGTAAGTTTTCGCTAGAGGTTGCGACATGAAGAAGCGTCTTTTGGATTATACCGCGCGGATGGAAAATTTTCTCGCGAGCGATTTCTCTTTGGAGCTTGGCGAGGCCGTTTTCAAAGACTTGGTTTTGCAGATCCGCTTTTTTGAGCACGAACGCTTGGTGCATCTTCTGGTGACGCTTTTCTTCGCCCTTCTTTTTGTCGTCGGAATCCTGTTTTTCTATGCGTTTCCTGCGCTTCCTGTTTTTGTCTTGGCGGTCGCCTTTTTGGCTCTGCTCGTGCCCTACATCCGCCATTACTACGTTTTGGAAAACGGGACGCAGAAACTTTATGCGCTTTATGACGAGCTGGGTCGAAAAATCCTGGATTTGCGGGGACTCGGAAAGTAGGCGGGAAAAAATCGGAACGGATTACGGAATTGACAAAATTTGTCAATTCAAAGTTCTATATTGTCCAAGTCCCGTTAAAAGGAGGTTTCGATGGGCTTTCTCTTGTTCTTGTCCGGTTGTCTTCTCGCCGCATTGGTCATTGGCGGTCTTTGGATGCGCGAAAGAGCGCATTTTCATTCGCTGATCGCTCTTGCCAAGGCGAATGGGGAATCCCTGCAGCAGAAGGTTGGCGAAATTTCCGAAGAAAAAGCGCAACTCGAAGCGAATCTTTCCGAATCGGAAAGTAAATCGGCAAAGGCGGAGCTTGAACTCATCGAAGCCCGCTCCGAAACAAAGCGCTTCCGGGAAAAGTGGGAAGAAGCGTGCGCCGCCCGGGAGGAAGACAAGCGGATTCGGGATGCGGAAAAGGAAAAGGAAAAAAACGACCGGGAGGAAGTCCAAAAAAATTCCCTTTTGCAATTCAAGGATCTCGCCAACAAGATTTTCGAGGAAAAGTCGAAGCGTTTCACCGAAACGAACCGGGAAAGTGTCGAAACGCTTCTAAAGCCGCTCAGCGAAAAGCTTTCTTCGTTCAACAAGACGGTCCAGGAAACCAAGGAAAACAGCATCCGGGAGCGGGCCACCATCAAGGAGCAAATCGAGAATCTTGTGAAGCAGACGCAGAGCGTTTCGAAAGAGGCGGCGAATCTCGCCAAGGCGCTCAAGGGAGATTCCAAGGTCCAGGGCGACTGGGGCGAAATGGTGCTTGCGACGATTCTCGAACGTTCGGGTCTCCAGAAAAACGTGCATTACTTTGTGCAGGAAAACGTGAAAATGCCCGACGGGAAAAACGGAAGGCTCGATGTGCTCTTGCGGCTTCCCGACAACCGGACGATTATCATCGATTCGAAGGTCTCCCTGACCGCATACGAAAAGTTCTTGAACTCGGACGACCCCGCTGTCCAGGAGTCCGCCCGGAAAGAACATTGCCAGTCCGTAAAAAAGCATATCGATGAACTCGCCGCTAAAAAATACGAACAAACGCAAAACGATACGCTAGATTTCGTGGTCCTTTTTATGCCTGTCGAAACAGCCTATCTGCTTGCGATGCAGAGCGATCCGAATCTTTGGAATTACGCTTACAACAAGCATATCCTGATGGTCAGCCCGACAAATCTCATCGCGTGCATCAAGCTCATTTCTGACATTTGGCGGAGGGAAGCGCAGAGCAGGAACGCCGAGGAAATCGCGAAACAGGGAGAAAAGCTCTACGAAAAGTTCGTAGGGTTTGCCGAAAGTTTCGGAAAAGTCGGTTCCGGTCTCAAAAGTGCCCAGGACGCTTACGACAAGGCGCTCGGGCAATTGAAAAACGGCCAGGGAAATTTGACTTTCCAGGCGCAAAAGCTCTTGAAACTCGGGGTCAAAACAAACAAAAGCCTTCCCAAGGGTTTCGAAAACGCCGATCTCTCCGAGGAATAAAATTTTTTGCCTTTGCCCGGTAAAAAATATATCTTAGCGGAAACGGATTTTTCGCATCCACTTTTATGACAGGAGTTTTCCCTTATGCGCGATCTGATCGACAAGTTGTTGAAGAAAGGTTATTCGGTTCTTTTTTCGATGGAGGGCGGATTTCCCGTCATCCGGATTATCCAGGGAAAAGACGTAGAGCATCCGGTCAAAAGCTGCAGCCTCGGTTCCGGGGCGTTCCGTTCCGCGGTCGAGGATTCGCTCCAGTCCCTGATTCTCGATTTAGAGCGTCACCCGGAATAGCTTTATAAGTTTCTATATTTGGCTTCGATAACGAACGAGGCCATTTTGACTACCAATCCAGAAATCGCGAAGCGGCGAACCTTTGCCATTGTCAGCCACCCGGATGCGGGAAAAACCACGATTACCGAAAAATTTCTTTGGTATGGAAAGGTCATCCGTGAAGCGGGGCATGTGCGCGCCAAGGCGAACCGCAGTTACACGGTCAGCGACTGGATGAAGATCGAACAGGAGCGCGGAATTTCCGTTTCGAGTTCCGTCCTGAATTTTCCGTTTGAAGGCTGCTGGTTCAACCTGGTCGATACGCCGGGGCACCAGGACTTTTGCGAAGACACTTACCGCGCACTCACCGCTGTCGATTCCGCGCTTGTCCTGATTGACAGCGTAAACGGTGTCGAAAAGCAGACAATCAAGCTGATGGAAGTCTGCCGGATGCGGCACACGCCGATTATCACGTTTATCAACAAGATGGATCTCGACGGTCGCCCGGTCCTCGATTTGCTTGACCAGATAGAATCTGTCCTGAAAATCAAGGCGATTCCGTTTACGCTTCCGATAGGCGTCGGGAAACTTTTCAAGGGCGTCTATTCGATTGCGGAGAATACGTTCAATGTCTATGACGAAAAGTCCGGGCACCAGGAAATCCTCCAGATGGAAGGTCCCGACGATCCGCGGCTTGTCGAGCTTTGCGGGGAAAACTGGGTCGCCCAGTTTCGCGAAGAATACGATATGGTGACGGGAGGAATGGATCCGTTCGACCATGAACTTTTCCTGAAAGGGGAAATGTGCCCTGTCTTCTTTGGCAGCGCGGTGAACAATTTCGGCGTCCGCCAGCTGCTCAACGCCTTTGCTAGCCTCGCCCCGGCTCCGATGCCGCGCGAAACGGACAAGCGGGCTGTCTCTCCCGAGGAACCGGATTTCAGCGGCTTCGTTTTTAAAATCCAGGCGAACATGGACCCGAAGCATCGCGACAGGACCGCTTTTCTCAGAATCTGTTCCGGGGAATTTACGCGGGGAGACAAGGTTTACCATGTGCGCTCCGGCAGGGAAATCCGACTGGCCGCTCCGACGGCGTTCCTCGCGAAGGACAAGGAAGTCATCGATACGGCGTGGGCGGGCGACATCGTGGGAATCAACGATCCGGGACTTTTCCATATCGGCGATACGCTTACAAAGGGCGAAAAGATGAACTTTACGGGCATTCCCGATTTCGCCCCGGAATTTTTTGCCCGCGTGACGCTTTTGAATCCGCTCAAGTCCAAGCAGCTCGCTAAAGGTCTCAAGGAGCTGACGGAGGAAGGCGCAACCCAGCTGTATCAGCCTTTTAAATCGGCGATTCCCGTTATCGGTGTGGTGGGGGAGCTCCAGTTCGATGTTCTCAAGTATCGGCTGTTGGCGGAATACGGCGCGGACGTTTCGCTCGACCGCATTCCTTCTTACGGTGTCCGCTGGATTGTCGGACAAACCTCCGATGTGGATAAGTTTGTCGATGAAAACGGAATCGACTGTATGCGCGACAAGGAAGAACGCTTCGTGTGCCTCTTCCCGAACGAATACCGTCTGAGCCTCGCCGAGAAGAATTTCCCGACGCTCAAGTTCCAGGAAACGTCGTTATCTTAGGAATGCGGATGCCGAAATTTATGCCGAAGAAAGAACTTTTTCTGCTGTCGCTTGCCTTTTTGCTTGCGTGCAGCGGGACGGCGAAAAAGCCCGAAGAAAAAATTGTCGAGTCTGAGGCTCCGGCGGAAAGTTTGTCGGCTGGTGAGCCTGTCTCGTCGAGTTCTGCGGAAGTGCCGGAAGTTCCCGATTCGACGGTTTCTGAAGTTTCTTTTTTCGCCATCGGGGACGTTCTCTTTCACACGCCGCTTTTTAGAAATTGCGCGGAAGATTCTAGCCGGTGCCATTTCGACGGAATTTTTGCGCTTTGGAAAAGGGACATCGAATCGGCGGATATTGCCGTGGTGAACCAGGAGACGGTCTTTGTTCCGCGCAGCGAAGGCTATTCGTCCTACCCGAGCTTCGGCTCGCCGGAAGAGTTAGGTCTTGCCGAAATCGCTGCGGGCTTTGACATCGTGACTCATGCGACGAACCATACGATTGACCGAGGCGAACGCGCAGTCGATTACACGCTCGACTTTTGGAAGGACAAACCGGCGAAGGCTCTGGGAATCCATGCGACTGCGGCGGACCGGGATTCGGTTTTTACGCTCGAAAGGAACGGCATCCGCTTCGCCTTTGTGAATTTCACATACGGATTGAACGGCCAGAAACTGCCGGAAAACCGCCCGTATCTCGTGGATCTTCTGGATTCAAGCGGGGGCTGGGTTTCCCGGGTGCGGGAAGCGGAAGCCCGCGCGGAAGTGACAGTCGCTTTTTTGCATTTCGGGACGGAATATACGGCGCTTCCGACTGCGGAGGCGATGCGGCAGGCCGAACAGGCGATCGATGCCGGGGCGGATATTTTAGTCTGCGCGCACCCCCATGTCATCGAGCCTTACGGCATTTTTACGACGGCGGCGGGAAACCGTGCGCTGGTTTACTGGTCGCTCGGAAATTTCATTTCGAACCAGCAGCAGCTTGAAACGAACTTGGGCGGGGTGGCGAAGTTTGCCGTGCGAAAGACGCAAAAGGCCGACGGGGAAAAAATCGAAATTTTCGAAGCGACGCTCGAAGCTTCGGTCACGCAGCAGGAGGCGGGAAACTATCACGCCGTTCCTCTCGAATCCTATACGGAAAATCTCGCCGAGGCGCATCTGCTTAGAAAGAAAGTTCCTGAATTTACGCTTGAAAATTTGCAGAAGGCTTTCCGAAAGACGCTCGGCGAATCGGCGCTTTGCCGGACGGTTCCGCCTGCAGACGGATTGCCGCTACCGGTAACGAACCTGTCGAAACCCGGTGCGTCGAATTTTTAAAACAAGGAGTTCCAAGATGAAATCTGTTCCCATTACGCTTCTCGCCGGTTACCTCGGCGCGGGCAAGACCACTCTCCTGAACCACGTTCTGAACAACCAGCAGGGATACCATGTCGCGGTCATCGTAAACGACATCGGCGAAGTGAACATCGACCAGACGCTGATCGAAAAGGGCGGAAATGTCCAGCAGAAGGATTCCGTCGTGCCGCTTTCGAACGGCTGCATCTGCTGCACGCTCAAGACGGACCTTCTCGAACAAATCGCGCAGATTTTGGAGCAGGACAAGTTTGACTATATCCTCATCGAAGCGAGCGGCATCTGCGAACCGCTCCCGATTGCGCAGACGATTACGCTCATGGGTTCCAAGCTGAAAAGCCGTGACGGGAAGCCGCTCCCGTGTCATCTCGATGGCATCATTTCGGTTGTCGATTGCATGCGGCTCGCTACGGAATTCGGCGGCGGCGAAAAGCTCCTCGATGAAAACATGGACGAGGAAGATGTCGCGAGCCTTCTCGTGCAGCAGATCGAATTTTGCAACACGATAGTCCTGAACAAAGTGGATAGCGTTTCCGCGGACGAGTTGAAGCATGTCAAGGCGGTTGTCCGCGCGCTCCAGCCCGAAGCGAAAATGATCGAAACGAATTTCGGTAAGGTCGATATCAAGGACATTCTCGATACGAAACAGTTTGACTTCAACAAGGTTTCGAGTTCCGCCGCCTGGATCCAACAGCTGGAAAATCCCGAAGAAGAGGAAGAAGGGGAGTCGGAAGAATACGGCATCGGGACATTCGTCTATATGAGCCGTCGCCCGTTCAACCGCGAAAGGCTCGAAAAGTTTCTGGACAACTACCCGAACAGCATTATCCGCTCCAAGGGAATCCTCTGGTTTGAAGACGACCGCGTGTATTCCTACATCTTTGAACAGGCCGGCAAGGATGCGAGCGCACGTTGTCTCGGACGCTGGATCGCTTCGCTGAACAAGGGCGAACAGGAGCGCGCTCTCGCCGAGGAACCCGAAGTCCGAAAGATGTGGGACGAAAAATACGGCGACCGTGAAATCCGCTTGGTTTTCATCGGGCAGCACATGGATAAAAAAGATATCACGGCAAAGCTCGACGCGTGCCTCGGGGAATGATCGGAATGTAAAGTACCCGCCGGCGGAGCCGGCGGGTATCTCTTTTTTGTTTCGATAAATCCAAAATTGTATTTGAAATGAAAAACCTTTTGCCAGGTCTCCTGCTACTTGTCGCTTTTTCGTACAGCGCGGTAGTCGGTCCTTCGAAGTCCACCCTGGCGATTTTGTTGGACGCATCCGGCTTGTGCGAAGAAGTTTCTTCCGCTTCATGAAAAAAATCTGCAGCTTGACGCCTTTCTGAAAAACAATGCGTTCTACGGGGATTCAGACTCCATTTACTGCCATACGATGCGTCAATGAGTCCATCCGAAATCTCCGATTCCCTTTTCCACGGAAAAAATTCGGTATTCAGCGAAGCGATCAAAAAGTGGTCCCAAAATGGGAAAATATTAACGTCCGGAAATGAGCCAAGCCGCTTTCTTGTCATAGCGGAGGGCGTCGCCGGTCACACCGTCCGCGAATATATCCAGAGCAAGGATTACCAAGGCGAAATTGAAAATGTCGTTTTCTTCAACACTCCGCACGAGGGGACAGGCTTTGCCGACCAGGCGTTGCTAAACGGTTCCTCGGTCTTGGACAAGTCGAAGTCTGCATCGGATTATAGCGATATCATTCCGCTAGCGCTAGCTGTTTATCTTGTAGGCGGTGGCGATGCTTGCAGAAAACGGAATCGATTTCGCACCGGAAGACGTAGGAATCATCATTTCCAACGCAATGAATGGCGACGAGACTTTTAAACTAACAAAGGGAAAAAATGAAAAAATTGACGATTCGTTCTCTGATTTGCATGATTCTTGCGATGTTTCTGTTTTCCGCCTGCTCGGAGAACGGCTCCTCGGCGGAACCGGAAGACACCTTTGATGCGGCTGTCGTCTGCCCGGCAGAAGGCCTGAACGCCTATGGCGAGCCAAACCGCGGAACGTTTACGGACGCTCGCGACGGACAGGAATACAAGTACGTGACCATCGGAAACCAGGTCTGGATGGCGGAAAACCTGAATTATAATGATAGTTTGCCGCAAGACATAAGCTGGGGCTGGCCTTCGTTTTGTGCGGATTCGGCTTGTTCAAAAGGTCGTCTCTACGTAGATACATTGGCCTTGACGATTTGCCCCTCGGGATGGCATTTGCCGAGCGAAGACGAATTTCTAAAGCTTATAGATACTGTGGGGGGGGGAATCGATAGCGCCGGATTGCACTTGAAATCGACGGAAGGCTGGATTTCCCTGAATCCCGGAATTTCTTCTAATGGAGATTGTGGCTTTGCCGTGTTGCCTACTCCTATGGATGTCTGGCCTGGAAAATTCATCGCAAAAGATGACGGTTACATAGGGCGACTAGGTTTTATTTATGGATTTGTAAAATTCACTATAGAAAATCAAAGCGTAACTTTTCATAAGTCGATCAATGACGGCGCAGAGCGTGCTAGAATGATGACCCCCGTCCGCTGTGTAAAGGATTGAAGTTTCAAGCATATACGCCCAATGTTATCAAATAAAGTTTAAATAAAACAGCGGATTCTTTTGAAATCCGCTGTTTGAATTTTGAATGAAATGTAAAAGAACGTTAGCGGCTGTAGAATTCGACCACGAGCTGTTCTTGGAGCTGGACCGGAATCTGGGCGCGGAGCGGAGTAGCAACGAGCTTGCCTTCCATCTTGTCCTTATCAACCGAAACATATTCCGGAAGAGTCGGGGCGCTTTCCAGGGCTTCCTTGATCTGGACGTGATTCTTGGAGCGTTCCCGGACGGAAATCACGTCGCCGGCCTTGATGAGGCGGCTCGGGGAGAAGCTGCGGACGCCGTTCACGGCAAAGTGTCCGTGGGCGACATACTGGCGAGCGGCAAAAATGGTGCGGGCAAAACCCATGCGATAGACCAGCGCATCCAGTCTGGTTTCGAGAAGGATCATCAGGTTGTCACCGGCAGAACCTTCGCGGCGGTTGGCTTCGGCGTAAGTCTTTGCCATCTGGGCTTCGGAAATGTTGTATGTGAAGCGAAGACGCTGCTTCTCGACAAGCTGCTGCTTGTAAACGGAAGCGGACTTCTTGCGATCTTGACCATGCTGACCGGGGCCGAAGTTGCGGCGGTCGAGAACCTTTTGGGTTTTTTGTGTGATGGCGAGCCCGAGAGAACGGGCGACCTTGGCTTTGGGTCCACGATAGGACATTGTTACCTCGAAAGGAAGCTCTTTCGTTAAACCGGAGATGCTGGCAGAGCTTGGCACGACATCCCGGGGTTTCCAAAGATAGAAAAATTTTTACGGCGTGCCGGAATCGCTGATGAAAACATTTAAAGTATCGCGCGCATGTGGGTCGGCAAGGCTCTGGGCTATCAGGTGGATGATTTCGCCCGCGCTGTTCGGGTCGGTCGTGATGGCGATGTTCGTCGCCCCGATGAGCTGTTCCGTCCCGTAGTTTGAACAGCTGCTTTCCGTGTAGGCGGAGCGGATAAGGCCTAAGTCTTCGCAGGGAATATACCAGATAGCATTGCTGCTCGCGTCTTTCGGTTCCGCGCGGAGGGAGAGCGTTGAAAAGTGGAGCGTGTCACCGGTGAGGACGCTCTTGGTTTCGAGAGACTCTTCGCGTTCCTCGTCGTAGAAGAAAAACTTGGTGACGTATCCGAAACGTTCGATGCTCGTCTTGAGCGTTAAAATCTGGCTAGGGGAGTTTGGCGGGGAATTCAGTCGGACATAGTGCAGGTAGAAGGGTCCTTTTTTCTCCGCGACAAAGAGACGTCTGGTCTCCGAAACGGATGCGACAGAATCACCGGCGGAATCTAAAATCGCATATGTCGCCGGGTAGCTTGCTCCCGAATAGTAGCCTTCGATTTCGTGGGAAACCTGGATGGAATCTCCCTTGTCTAAGTTGGCGAGCCATACGTATTGCTCTTGTCTCAGATAGTATTTGGCGGCATCGTTCTTTTCGCGGACAACGACCAGCGTGTCGCCGACGACTTTGATGGAGTCGGGATTTGCCAGGTATTCGCCCTTTACGAGGTCGCGGGAACTGGTCCGGATTTCGAAATAGGCGTATGGACCCGTCGTGTAGTCGGGGGCGCCTTTAGGCGAGATGACGAGGGAAAAGTCCGCCTTTTTTTCGGGCAGGAGCTGCTCGTCGATTGGGTCTCCCGACGAGATTTCTTCGCCGTTTTTCTGCAGCTTGATTTTTGACAGGGCCTTGCCGGAGGCGTTCACGTTGATGCTTTTTCCGACCGATGCGGAAAACTTGACGACGGCTTCTTTGGGTGCGCTTTCTAGAAGGAAGAATCCGCGGAGCGTATCTCCCGGCTCGATGGAAACGGAATCCTTATCGCCCGCGTAGCCGTAATAGCCGGAGAGGAGGTTCGCCGCCATCTGGAATTCGAACGAGGAATCCTTTTCTCCGCTGACTTTGGGAATATCGACGTAGTAGAAGCCCGAGCTTTGGGTCGTGATGAACCGGGCGGATGTGAAGCTCGTGTCGCCGAATCTCGCGAAAGCGTCCTGCGTGTTGTAAACCGTATCGCCAGCCTCGATTGCAAATGTTTCGGGAATCAGGTTTGCGCCTTGTTCTTCGCGGACGAAAAAGGAATCGGAATGTCCACCGGAAAGCTTCTTTGCGAAAATTTCGATGAGCGTTCCCCGCGGATATTCGCCGAGGAACAGCCTGTAAGCCTCGGATGTCGCCTTGCCCGCAACCAGGAGCGTGTCGGACGAGAGCGTGTCGGCGTATGTGACGTCTAGACGGTTCGATAGCGAACTGGACGATTCGGACGATGAACTCATCGAAGAAGAGGACGGCTCGCTCGCCGACGATCCGCTGTCGCTACCGCAGCCGAAAAGCGCGATGGCAAAAAATACAGAGATAACGGAAAAAATTTGAAGCTTCATGGGACACCTAGTTCAGGATGTAGAATTTCTGTTCTTTCGAGAAGGACTCGCCGGAAACCTTGAGCGTGTATTTGCCGGTGGGGAAGTTCTTCGCCTTGAATTTGAACGTGTATTTCTTTTCGCTTTCTAATTCGCGTCCGCACAGCTGCTGGATGAACTTGCCGGACTCGTTGAATATCTCGATTTTTACGAACTGCGGTTCCCCGATCGTGAGGTCGAAGTTGCAGTCGAGCGAAACGATGTTGATGTTCACCTTGGAAAGCGTTATGGCGCTTTCGGTCGCGGCGCCGCTGACCGTGCGGTTCGAGTCGAAGTAGCTGATGTAGAGGGCGGGGGCGAGAGCCTTTCCCGCTTCGCGCGAATAGACGTAGTAATTCGAGTCGGACGGGGCGACAGCCGAAAGGATGAACGTGAAGAGCTTTGACTTGTGCTTCCGCTTCATGAATTCCGTGAGGCTTGCGCTTTTGAGGAACGAGCCGAACGGCGAGTTCGGGTTGGGGACTATCGTGCCGAGATAGCTCGTGTAGCGCGGATCGATTCCGCCGCCACGAGCCTTTTTGGGAACGTAGGCTCCGCCGGGAGCGTTTTGGTTCGCCGGGGCGTTATACCAGTTCAGTTCGGTTTCCTGCCAGTCCGCGGGGGCGATGCCGTCGCCGAAATCCTTTCCCGGTTCTTCGAGAAGCCCGAAGACATTCCACTGGACAGGTTTCTTCTTGTTCTTGTAGCGCGGATCTTCCGGGACGGAAAGCTGGAGCGCCGCATCGGAAATCGGGCCGGGAATCGCCGAAACGTCGAACTTGAGGTAAATCTTTGCGCTGGAACCCTGCTTGCTGTAACCTATCTGCAAGAGGGAATCGCTGCCGTGCTCCGTATATGTGTCAAATTCCGAAACCCAGGTGTCCATGCCGCGTCCCGAGGCTACCCCGTTTCCGCTGTGGTCCTTGGTCGTCGTGCGGAGGTCGAAAACGTAGATGTGCGTCGTGTCGGACGTTTTAAACTCGCCGTCGTCCGCCGTGAACAAAATGCCGTATCTGCCGCTGTAGGAGAATGTCACGTCGGTCTCGTATTCGTTTTCGTCGGAGAATACGACGCGTCCCGGACCGCTCAGTTTTTTCCATTCGACGGGATCGCTGCAATAGCCCTTGCTGCCGCGTCCGTCGTCAAAGACTTGGCCTGAAAGTTTCGCCTTGTCGGACTGGAGGAGAATCATGTCTTCGGCGCCTTCGACTTCGGGCGGTTCGTTTTCGCCGACTTTCGGAACATAGCCGACGAAGAGTGTCATCATGGTGCCGCCTCCCGGATTCTTGAGCAGCCCGCTCGAAGCGAGCGTCTTGGATTCGCCGTTTCTGGTTTCGACGGCGATTTTCGGGAAGGCGTTCCCCTGGAGGAGTGTTTCGCGGAGGCCTTCGACGGAAAGGCTTGCGGAATCGTTGATGAACATCGGTGCGGTCTTCGCCTTGCGGCTCGATATGACGTGGACGCCGAGAAGCTCCGCTTCGCCACGGTCGCGGTTGAGGAGGACCGTGTTGCCGTTTTCTGCCGTGAGGCCCAGAATCCAGAGCGTTCCTCCGTTGTTCTCGATTTTCGCCTTGCGGTCGCTGTTCATGTAGAGGCTGCGGGCCCATACGTGTTGCAGGTTGATTTCCATGTGGTTAATCGCCACGTCTTCCATGTAGAGGTCGCCGGCTCCCGATTTCGCGCTCGAGTAGTCCTTGACTTTCATGTTCCTGAGAATCAGCGTCTGGGACGACTTGTGGTAGATGCCCGCGCCGAATTCGCCGAAGCGCTCGAACGTGATTTCCTTGAACGCGCTGCCTTCGACGATGAATTTTCCCGTGCCGTCGATTGTCGCTTCCGTCCCGATGATTTTTCGGACTCGGTTCCGGATGATGATGTCCCGGTTTATCGTGTAGCGTCCGCCCGGGGTGAAGTAGATGGTTTCCGCTCCGTCGTCAATCGCCTGCTGGATAGCCTTGGAATCGTCGCTGCCCGTGCCCGTCGTTCCGCCGTAGTCTCCCGCAATGCCAATCCACTGGTCGGGCGACTGCTCCATGGGAATAAGCGTCTCGGCGATGGAAAGCTTGAATGAATACTGCGGGGAGTGGCAGAGATTTGTCGGAATGTCGGACGAGTATTCGATGATTTCCGGTCCGGGAAGTCCTTCGCCGCTGGCGGGTCCCCTGTCCTCGATCGCTTTCGCGTAACGGCTCGTGGCGATATCCCGAGCAAAGAGAAATCCTTCGTTGTAGATGGCGGGGCTCTTTGACTTTTTCTTCCCTGTATATTCCAGCGCGCCGCCTATCATCGTGAGCAGGGCGTTTTCGCCGAAGTTCGCGATGGCCGGAACTTCGTTGTGGCTGCGGAGGTTGCGGATGGTGAGGACTTGGTCGTGGTTTTCTATTCCGTATTTTTTCTGCCCGTAGAGGGTGATGTGTTCGAACGTCATCCCGTACATGGGGAATCCGGTGAGAATTCCCACGTCAAAGCCTCGGATTTCCACGTTCTTCACGAGCAAGGGTCCGATGCCTTCCGTGTAATTCATGTCTATCCCTGCGACGCCCGTCCCGTCACCCGAAAGAATTTTGACGTTTAAAATGGTCCCCTGGTAGTTTGCGTTGAAGCGGATGCCGATGGCTCCGGGGTTGTCCTTGCCGGTGTGGAGCGAAACATCGCGGATGGCGTTCCGGTTGTGCGGATAGTTGCCGACGCCCGTGTAGAGCATCGCACGCGGAGCGTCCGGATTGTCGAAGCCGTAGGAGTTGTCCTGGAGGACGATGTGCGTCCCGCCCATGCTTTCGCCCTGGAGAATTGTCCTGCGGTAGGAGTCCTTGTCCTTTTCCGCCTGCGGCCAGCTGAGCTGACGGGAAATCAGGTAGGTCCCGTTCGGCAGGTAGATGATGTAGTTCCCGTTCGGATGGTCGTCGAGCGCCCGCTGGATGATTTCCGTGACATCGGTCTTTCCGTCGGTCTTTGCGTTATAGGGGGATTTGGTGACATCGACGATTCCGGAACCATGCGGAAACTGTACTTGCGCAAACAGAACGCCAAACGACAGAAAAATGGTCAGGACAAGCAGTCGGAACACGGAAAACCTCGCAAGGAAATATTCTGCCTACAATATAGACTTTCTTTGGAAAAAGATAACCCTTTTTTCGGCGGACGGCGGGTCTTTGGAATATTGAAAAAGCCCTGCGCATGGCAGGGCGATAAACAGGTCCGCTTCGGTTATTTTCCGAGGTCCGCGGTCGATTTCATCAGTTGCCAGAGAACCGCCTTGTGGGCGTGCAGACGGTTTTCCGCTTCCTCGAACGCGAGGTTCACCTTGGGATTGTCCATGACGGAGTCCGTGATTTCCTCGCCGCGGTGCGCCGGGAGGCAGTGGCTGACCTTGCAGGTTTCCGGGGCGAGTTTCAAAAGTTCGTCGTTTATCTGGAAAGGCCGGAAGTGGTTCTGCTTGGATTCCTTTTCGCCTTCCTGTCCCATGCTGACCCAGACGTCGCTATACAGGATGTCCGCGTCCTTGACGGCTTCTTTCGGATCGTGGAAGACCCGGTAGGCGGTTCCGCGCTTCTTGAATAACGATTCCATTTCTTGCACGATGGACTTCGGCTGTTCGTATCCTTTGGGGCATGCGAGCGTAAAGTTCATGCCGAGCTTTGCGCAGAGGACGAGGAACGAGTTCGCGACATTGTTGCCGTCACCGATGAAGGCGATTGTCTTGCCCTCGAACGCTCCGAGGTTTTCGCGGATTGTCTCGGCGAAGGCGAATGCCTGGCATGGATGGGAGTCGTCGGTCAGGGCGTTCACGACCGGAATCGAACCGTATTCGGCGAGCTTTTCGACCAGCTCCTGCTTGAAGCAGCGGACGACGAGCGCGTTCACCCAGCGGGAAAGGCAGCAGGCGACATCGTGGACGCTTTCGCGCTTTCCGAGCCCGATGGAATCCGGGGAAAGCAGGACGGCGGAGCCTCCGAGCTGGTTCATGCCGACCTGGAACGTCGTGATGGTCCGGAGAGAGGGTTTTTCAAAGAACATCCCGATGGACTGGCCCTGGAAACGGTCGGAATATTTTCCGGCGTGGACTTCTTTTTTGAGGCGCATCGCGATTTCGACGGTTTCGAGGATGCGCTCCTCGCTCCAGTCGGCGAGGCGCAACAAATGTTTACTTCTGTCAATCATTTTTTTTGAGCAGGTCCTTTTTCCGGGAAAAACAAAAAAACCGGTCCAAAAAGCTTTGGGCGGGTTTCGTTTCCCCGAAATGATGGGGATGGCTTCGATTTTCTTTAAATTTAGTATAGATTGCCGGACTTGGCAAGGGAACGCTCAGATTGCCGCCAGATAGTAGTCCGGGCGAATGTCCAGGATTTTTTCGTCTTCGTCGAGATCTTCCGCCGGTTCGTTCCGTCCGACGAGAAGCGCCGCGTCGATTCGTGCGTTTTTCGCCCCTCCGATGTCCGTTGCGAGCGTGTCGCCTATCATGACCGTGCGCATGGGGCGGGGAAGCGTCGAAAGCGCCCTGTCGAAAATTTGCCGGAAAGGCTTTCCGAAATAGAAGACCCGGGGTTTCGCTTCGATGTAGAGCCTGTGCGCGTAGGCGCCCGAAACGGGATCCCGGGGCTTTCCGATGCGCGGAGCCCAGGCGTCAGGATTTAGCACGATGAGCCTTGCGCCCGGGCGTTTCAAAATATCGAGTGCGTGCCCGAAGAGCGATTCTTCCTTGCCGGTCGAGGAAACGACGACGGTCGGTTCCGCGGGATCTTCGGAAACTTTGACATCACCCGCTTCCAAAAATGATGCTCCGCCTGGACGCCCGATGTAGAAGGCCTCTCGGATACCGTTTTCCCGCGCGAAAGCGGGGAAGAGGCTTCCCGACGAGACGATTTCGGATTCGTCAAAAGGAATCTGCATTCGGGCGAGGCTTTCCGAGAGCTGTTGGATGCTTGCGGACGCGGCGTTCGTCACGAGCCTCATCGGTTTTTTTGCGGCCCGGACCTTGCGGTACATTTCGAGCGCTCCGGGATAGAGGACTTCCTTTTGTGCATAGAATGTCCCGAATGCGTCGAAGAAGAACGCTTCGTAGCGTTGCAGCAGAAAATCGAGCGAGACGCTTTGCGGCTTACTTTGCTCGGGATGGATGTTCCCATATCTAAAGTAGTGGGCGTAGATTTCCCGTTCGAACGCTTCCATCGGAGACTTTTTGATCCCTGTCGTTAATTTGTGATGATTCCGTAGTCGCGACCTTCCGCCGGAACGATTAACCGCATTTCGGAAAGCGTGCCGATTCTCTCCTTGAGGATACTCTTGAAATCCTCTCCGAGTTCCTCTTCGTTGTCCTGGTCGAGGTTGTAGGCGTAAAAACTTCCGTCGCCGAAGAGGGTGAAGCAGCAGTCCCAGTCGATTTTGGATTTTTCGTCGTCCATGCTTTCGAGCATCAGGATGGGACGCGGTGCGGGAATCGGGGCGGCGTGTCCGTTCTCGTAGAGAAAATAGTTTCGTGTGATGAGGAGATGTTCAAGGGCCATCGACGGTTTCGTATCGGAAAACTCGTTCCGCAAGCGTCGGATGTTTCCTAGATCGTCTTCAAAAGGATCCTGGAAATCCGCGGGGAGGACGATTTGCCAGTAATCGAACTTCTTGCCGGATGCGTCGAAGCGTTCCTGCCATTCCTTGGGAGGGGCGGGGCGCGTCATCAGGAAGTCTTCAAACCCGTCGAGAATTTCGTCAAAGCGGGAATTGTAGGGCGTTTCGCGCTGGGACTCGATAAGCGAAAGAAGCGATCTTATCTTTTCGTCGATGGAAAGATTCCCGGGTTCTTCGGTTTTCTCGGACATTACCATTCCTCCGATGTCTTGACGGTGAGGCTCATGGCGAGCTTTTTTTCGTAATAGGCGCTTTCGTCGATGAAGATTGGCCACACACAGCTTTCTCCGTCATAGCGAATCGTCTTGTAGTCAAATGTCTGGAAAAGGGCGTCGCCCGGTTTGACTTCCCGGTAGTCGCCGTTTCTCAGGTTCGGATGGACCATCGCCGTGACATGTCCGAACTTGTCCCGCGGATAGTCGATGTCCCTGTATTGCGTGTAGATATCGACCTTTCTTTTCGGCTTTTTCTGGAGCGTTCCCGCATTCCATTCTTCGGCGAGTTCGAGGTAACGGAGGACGACCTGTTCGGTCTCCCGGAAAAGTTTCGCGTCGAGCGTGCCGTGTGGCTGCGGACCGACTTCGAGGCAGATGTCCGCCTTGGCGACCGTCCCGAAATAGGGGGATTCTCCGCGTTCTTCCGGCTGGTAGTAGATGAACGTATTCGGAAATTCGTATGTGAGTTCCGCACTTGCGCGCATCGTGAAAGGGTCGCGCGCAGAAAGGATCAGGCAGACTCCCATGTTCGATGTCGTGTTGTGGACGTCTATCAGCAGATCGGTCCGGGTGTTGCAGCCTTTGGGACCGAACTTCGCATCTAGCTCCTGCGCCCGCCGGATTTCATAGGCTTCCGGGGATTTCAGGGAAAGAAGGCTTCCGGCGAAGCTTCTGTTCAGGTCCTTGTCGATGTATCTGCGGCAGGCTTCGGTCGCTTCGATGTTTGTATGGACCAGGGAAATTTCTGCGGAGGGGCATTTGTCCGCATAGCACTTGCTGTCGGCGGTCCATTTTTCGTAGAGTTTGATTCCGGTAAGTTCGTTGCCGTGGGTGCCGCCGGCGATGACGATTGTCTTGATAGAATCCATGCGCTTATTATAGAAAAATCTTTATCGTCCTGTCCGGGCTTTCACGTTGGCCTTGTTCCGGGCGTCCGGCCGGGAACGGCAACTGTTCAGGATCTACTCAAAAGGCAAACGGAATCCGCGCCGCGGATGAAATCTTCCTGGTGCTCGATGGCTATTACCGTGTGACCGTTCCTGCAGAGTTCCCGGATGAGTTCTAGCATCTGGTCGATGTCCCTTTTGTGGAGTCCGCGGGCCGGTTCGTCGAAAAGGAAAAGCGTATTCGGAAATTTTGCGCGGGAAAGCGCCTGGGACAGCTTGAGGCGTGCCGCTTCGCCGCCGGAAAGATGCGTTGTCGGCTGGCCGAGCCGCAGGTAGCCTAGGCCCGTGCGGACAAGGGGATTCAGGCGGTCGGTGAATTTGTGCGAAAAGCCGAAAAGTTTTGTCGCCCGCTCTACGGTCAGGTCGAGGACATCTGCGAAGGAGAGCGTCTTGTAGCGGATTTCGAGAATTTCGTCGCGGAACCTTTTTCCGCCGCATGCGGGGCATTCCGACTCTTCGTAGCCCGAAGGATCGCGGAGAACGCCTTCGCCCTTGCACGTTTCGCAGCGTCCGCCGGGAACAGCCGTGCTGAACCTTGCCGGGGTAAATCCCTTGATTTTACTTTCGGGCAATTTGGAAAACAGGTCGCGCAGGGCGCCTGCAATGCCTATCGCGCTTGCAATGGAACTTCGCCGGTTGCGGAAAAATCCCTTGGAGCTGAGTATGGAAACGCTCTGGATGCCTAATTCCCTAAATTCGCCCTTTTCGAATCGCGGCAAGATATTCTCGAAAAGAAGCGTACTTTTCCCGCTGCCGCTTTCACCCGTGATGACCGAAAAATGCTCGACGGGAAACTCTGCGGAAACTGGCTGCATATCGTATTTTGCGAATCTTTTGACGCAGATGTTTTTGGAAAAAGACTTTTCCGCGTTTCCTTTTTTCTTCGGAGATTCTGAAATTTCGCGGAGCCATTTTCCGGTCGGGGATTCCGGGTTTCGCCGCAGTTCGTCCGGCGTTCCCTCGAAAAGGATTTTCCCCCCGAGTTCGCCTGCGCCGGGTCCCATTTCGAGCACCTTGTCCGCTCTTTCGATCAGGTAGGGATTGTGCTCGATGAGTACCAGCGTGTTTCCGCGTTCCCGGATTTCTTCAAAGATTTTCCAGAGCTTTTCGACATCTGTCCGGTAAAGGCCGCTGGCGGGTTCGTCAAGACAGATGCACATGCCGTCGAGATGTCCCGTGGCGAGGGGCGAGAGCCGTAGCCGTCCAAGTTCCCCGCCGGAGAGCGTGCTTGCGATGCGTCCCGCTCCGAGATATCCGAGTCCGAGCCTGTTTACCGCATGGACGCGTGACAGGAGCATGTCGAACGTACTTTTCAGATGGTTCGGAATGACGGGAAGAAATGTTTCGGGAAGAATCGTTTCGATCCTTGCGAAGGAGGACTCGAGGATGTCTTTCCAGGAGACGTTCCCGATGCTTGACGCGAGAATTTCCGGAAGCAAGCGGAGACCGTGGCATTCCGGGCATTCGTCCGCATCCCGGTCTTCCGTCTCGTTTGCAATTTCGCCGTCGCCGCCGCATCTCGGGCAGCGCGTCTTCACCGAATGCGGCGAAAAGTCCGAAGGTTCGAAGGCCCTCGCGGAAATGTCGTGTTCGCTGCAGAGCGGGACCGTGCTGAAAATTTTCCGTTCCGTTCCGTCGTCGAGGATGACCTTTGTCCCGGAAAACCGGAGCGTCGCGTCGATGGCTTCGGCGATGCGCGTGCGGATTCCTTCCCGCAGGACTATCCGGTCAAGTACGACGTAAAGCTCTTTCGGCTTCTGTCTCCGCTCATCGGCGGTCAGGTCTCCGAGCGAAAGGCTCTTGCCGTCTGAAATGACGCGCGAATATCCCTGGGAAAGAAGCGCGACGGAGATTTCGTCGAGAGTGAGGGACTTCTTTTCAATCTTTGCGAGAAACTGGAGGCGGCTTCCGGCTGGATATCCCGAAACTTGCCGGATGATTTCTTCGCGGGTAAAGCTTTGCATGGGCTTTCCGCAGACGGGACACGCGGGGTTTGAAAGCGCCGCCCACAGAATCCGCAGCGGCATTTCGCATTCGGACAGGGAAAGCGGGCTCGCTTTGGAGGGAGCGTCTCCGCGCGAAGCGGAAATGGCGATGCTCGGGCGGAGACCGTCGGCGCTGTCGAGCGGGATGCTTGTCTTTCCGCCCAAGACTTTGATAGCGAACGGGCTGAGCGTTTCGAGATAACGCCTGCGGCTTTCCCCGTGCAAAACGTCCATGACGAGTGTCGATTTTCCGCAGCCCGAAGGTCCGCACACGACGGTAATCTTCCCGACGGGAAATTCCACGTCGAGGTTCTGCAGGTTCCGGAGGTGCGCTCCGCGGATGGAAATCATAGGTAGCCTTCCGGCTGGACCCAGTTCCACTTCTTGATGCCGGATTTCGGCCACGAATAGATGGTCCACACGAGGCAGTTCCCGTAGAGCATGATGGCCCAGAATCCGAACGCGAAAAGGAGCACGAGCGGGATAAAGGCGAGCGACCCGTAAAAGAGGGACATCCGGGTGACGAGGCTTTTCTGCAAAATGATGAGGATGACCAGGTAGCCGCATGTGCAGACCCAGATGGCGACGCTCACGAGAAGCGACGGCCAGAAAAGCTTCTTGTAGGAATGTTGGTGCTTCCGGTAGGGGAGAAGGAAGATGGTGAAAAAGATTAGCGCGATGAAGACGACGTTGATGGTGATGGTCCAGAACGTGGTCATGACCTGCGGGACGGTTTCCGCCGTCAAAAGTTCCGTGTTGCTGGCGATATGTAGAAGTCCCGACTTCAGATGGTTCACGAACATGGCAAAAAAGGCGAAGCCGAGTGCTGCGATGAGAAGCAGCGGCGTGTAGGCGGCGAACTGTTTCACGAAAGGCCTCGACATCTGGTTTTCCCAGACGACGTTCATGTTCGATTCAAGGTTCCCGATGGCGAAAATATACGTGATGAAGAGAGAAACGGACCCGACGACTCCGAGCGTCCGCAGGTGGATATGCTCCGTGTTTTCGAGGAGCGGCATAATATCGTCGAGCGGCAGTCCCAGGGAGAAGAACTGGTCGAGAACGGGCAGATACGTATTGAAAAAGGAGCCCAGACCGAGCGAAAGGGAAATGGCGGTAAGGAGAATGAGGAAGGGTATGACGGCGAGGAATGACGTGTAAGTCATGGCCGCGGCCCGGATGGTTCCATGGTGGAAGAGAAACGCCTTTGTCGAAACGATCAGCATCCTGAGCGGAATCGGCCAGTTATGGGTAAAGATGTCAAGGCGCTTTTCGAAAGTCATTTGGTGGAACCGTTTTTTATAGGGGTTAAAATATATAAAGTTTGTTATTATTGTTCCGTGTCCGTTTCCGAAATTCCAAGTTTCAAAAAACCGAACCCGATATGCCGCATCGCGGGATTTTTCTGCATCCTTTCCGCTCTTTTTTCGTGCGGCGGGGAGTGGACTAGTGGCGACGGCCCGAAGGTTTCATGCCGCTTTTCGGACATTCCCTTTTCGGCACCCAAGGAAATATCCCTTTCCGCGGACGGCGAAGCTCTCTATGTCCTAGACATTTACGGCTCTGTCTATGCCTTTGGCAGGAACGCTGCTCGCGTATGCGCCTTTGAACCGGCCCGCACTTCGGAAAATCCCGATGCGCGGCTCCCCGTGACGGCGGCGGAAAAAATCGAAAAGGTCGGATCGTTCCTCTATTATTATGACGGGATATCCCTATTGCGAAACGGCGATGCCAAATGGAACTGCGACGTTTCTCTCTCTTCGATGGCTCTATCGACATCTTACATTTATGGTGCGGCTTCCGCGGGAATCTTGAAATTGAAAATCGGGGCGGACGGATGCTCGAAAACGGGAACATCCTTTCCGGCTGCCCGCGTGATGGCTCTCGATGCCCGGGCCGGGATCGTGGCGACCGTGGAAACTTCCGGGGCGCTGTCGGATGCTCCGGAACGCTTTTCCATCTACGATGCGGACGGTTCCTTGCGGGTGCGGACGGCTCTCGCTTCCGGGGACACCGCGAATTCCCTCGCCTTCTGTTCGGCTGCCCGCTTGCGGCTAGGCTCGACATTTGCCGTCCTCTTAGATACGAAATGCGGTTATTTGGGCGTGTTCGATCTTTCGGGCGGGCTTCTCCACCGGCTAAAACTTTCCGACATGGGCGTTCGGAACGCCGTCGATATCGATCTCCTTGACGACGACCTTTACATCCTCACGTCGAGCCTTGTCTATCCGCTCTATTTTTTGGATCTAGCTTCCTATGCTTTTGGCGAAGAATCTATATAGATTGTGGGGGATATGTTCAAGTTCAGCTTTTTGATCAATCCGATTAGCGGCGGCGGCCAGGGAAAGTCCATCCTGAAGTTCTTGCCGGAAATCATGCGCTCGATGGAATTTTCTCCTTCGGAATGGTCTGCTGACTTGACGGACGGGGCGCGCTTGCGGGAGCAGATCCGCGATGTCGCCGAACGGACGGAAACGCTGATCGCTGTCGGCGGGGACGGAACTATTTCGACGATTCTCTCCGTTTTGCTCGAATCGGAACTTGCGTGCAAGGTGAGGCTCGGGCTGATTCCGCTCGGAACGGGAAACGATCTTGCGCGGGTGCTGAACCTCTACGAAACCTTTGTAAACAAGGGGCTGCTCTTTCTTGTGCGCAGGCTCGTCCTTGCGAAAAGCAGGCCGTTTGACATCTGGAAAGTGAACGGCGAGTTCGTCCTCGCGAACTATTTTTCAAGCGGAATCGATGCGCGCATCGCCCATGATTTCAATTCCGACCGTTCCCTCGGAAAAATTTCGAGCAGGTCCGTCGTGGCGAACAAGCTGCATTACGTAAGCCGCTTTTTTGCGGACCGCAAGCATTGCCTGGGAAAGGCACTTCTCCGGCTACGCCTGGCAAACGGCGAATGGACGGAACAGGACGTTTCCGGTTTCCGGACGGTCATCGTCGGGAATATCCCGAGTTTCGCGTCGGGTTCAAATCCTTTTGACGGCGGGGACATGGCGGACGGGCTGCTCGAGGTCGTCCCGGTTCCGAATCTTCCGTTCTTTCTCGGCGCGATAGCCTTGGGGACGGTTCCCCTTGTCGGGAAAATCTACAAGCGTTCGTTCCTGAAAACGGTCCATGCGAAAGAAGTCGTGTTGCGGACGTCCGAAAAGGAATTTCACCAGCTTGACGGCGACGACTTGACCGCTCGCGTCGGTTCCGAAATCCGCATCCAGTACGGTTCCCGGGTCCAGATGCTCACGCTCGAACCGGGATTTTAAGATGAAGCGGACAACGGTTACGGAACTTGCAAAACTGCTTTTGGGAAAAATCGAATGGGTCGAGTCCCTCTCCGATTTCGAAGTTTCGGGATTTGCTCCGCTTTCGCTAGCCTCGCGGGAAGACGTCTCGTTTTTTACGGGAAATTCCGTTTCCGGCGAGCTGCGCACGTCTAGGCCCGGACTTCTCCTGGTGCCCGCGGATTTTTCGGGAGCGCCCGATGCCCGTGCGCTCTTGCGGGTCAAAAATCCCTACGCTTCGATGGTCAAAATTCTCGAATGTCTGCACATTCCCTTTGTCGAATATCCCGAAAGTTCCGTTTCCGCTTCTGCGAAGATTCACCCGTCGGCTGTCGTCGAAGGCTCTGTCGGTGATGGCGCAATCATCGGACCGGGATGCGTCGTGATGCGCGGAGCGTCCGTCGGAGCGGAAACCGTCCTCGAAGCGAACGTCACTCTCTACCCGAACGTTTCTGTCGGAAGCGGCTGCGTTTTCCTGGCGGGAGCGGTCATCGGAAGCCGCGGCTTCGGATTCTTTACCGGGGAAGACGGCAAGCGCTATCCGGTGCCGCATGTAAGCGGTGTCCGCATCGGCGACCGTTCCGAATTCGGGGCGAACTGCGTCGTCGCCGCGGGATTTCTCGCTCCGACGAAAATCGGGGACGACTGCCATTTCGATTCGTTTGTACAAATCGGGCACAACTCTTCGGTGGGAAACCGCGTCTATATGGCGTCGCAGTCGGGACTCGGCGGGACTACCGTGGTCGAGGACGATGTGGAGCTTGCCGGCGGAGCGCAGGTCGCGGGGCATCTTTCGATTGGGCGCGGAGCCGTCATCGCGGCGAAGGCCGGTGTGACGAAGAGCGTTCCCGCGGGAGCCTTTTACGGGGGATTTCCGGCGGAACCCATCGAACGCTGGCGGAAGGGAATCGTTGCCGTGCGCAGACTTTCGGAAGGAAAGCGCTAAATGTTTACCGATATTTTTGCGTATGAAAAAAGAGGAACGCTTAGGTTTTAAGGTTCCTCTTCGGATTGAATTTTTTTTGTCGCTTTTTGGATGCCCTCGTTAAAGTTTATCCGGACCGCGAAGAAGATTCCTCCAACCCCACGGCTCAATCCGGAACAAAAATTACCAAAATTCGGCGTAAATACCGATTTTCTATTTGTTTTTGCTTATGAAATGTATTCGAAAAGAATACGAGCCAAAACGAAATTCACCCGACGCTGTGTTCGAGCTTGAGCGTAAGGAGCTGCTTCGCTTCGGCGGCAAATTCTCCGGGAAGCTCCTTGAAAACATCCTTGCAGAACCCGCCGACGAGAGCCTGGATGGCGTCTTCCCGCCGGATACCGCGGCTTTCGAAGTAGAACAGCTGGTTTTCGCTGATTCGGCTGGTCGAGGCTTCGTGTTCCGTGGAAGATGTCGGGTTCGCGACGCTGATGTAGGGGAACGTGTGCGCGGAACTTTTCGCTCCGACGAGCATGTTGTCGCATTCCGTGTAGTTTCTCGAACCGGAGGCTCCCTTGTGGATATCGACCAGCCCGCGGTAGGAATTGGAGCTTTCGTCCGCGCTAATCCCCTTGCTGATGATCGTGCTCTTCGTGTTCTTTCCGATGTGGATCATCTTCGTCCCGGTATCGGCCTGCATCTTTCCGTTGGTGAGGGCGACCGAATAGAATTCGCAGACGGAATCGTCGCCCTGGAGAATGCAGCTCGGGTATTTCCACGTAATCGCGCTGCCCGTTTCTACCTGGGTCCAACTGATATGGGAATTCTTGCCAGCGCACTTTCCGCGTTTCGTGACGAAGTTATAGACTCCGCCCTTTCCCGTCTTGCGGTCGCCCGCATACCAGTTCTGGACCGTGCTGTATTTGATGCTCGCGTTTTCCTTCGCGACAAGCTCGACGATTGCCGAGTGGAGCTGGTGGCTTGAAAATTCCGGCGCCGTGCAGCCTTCGAGGTAGCTGACCCGGGCGTCCTTGTCCGCGATGATCAGGGTGCGCTCGAACTGTCCCGCTTCCTTGTTGTTGATGCGGAAGTAAGTCGAAAGGTCGATGGGGCAGTGGACTCCGGGCGGGATATAGACGAAGCTGCCGTCTCCGAAGACCGCGCTGTTGAGTGCCGCAAAGTAATTGTCTCCCGGCGGGACGACGCTTCCCATGTATTCTTCGATAAGTTCGGGATATTCCTTGATGGCGTCCGAGATGGAGCAGAAGAGGATTCCCATCTCCATGAGCTTTTTCTTGTGGCTGGTGTAGATGCTCACGCTGTCGAAGACGGCATCGACGGCGACGTTTGCGAGGCGTTTCTGTTCGCCCAGCGGGATGCCCAGCTTGTCGAAAGTTTCGAGAAGCTCCGGATCGACATCCTCGATGGAATCGTGCGCCTTTTTTGTTTTCGGAGCGGAATAATACACGATGTCCTGCAGATCGACCGGTTCGAAGTCAAGTTCCGCCCAATGGGGAGCTTCCATCTTCAGGAGCTTCGCATAGGCGTCCAGGCGAAATTTCAGCATAAATTCCGGCTCGTGCCGGATTTTCGAGGCTCGCCGGATGATGTCCTCGTTCAGGCCCTTTTCAAACGAATCGTTTTCGATGGGCGTGACGAATCCGTATTTGTAGGGTTCCCTGTAGGCTTCGGCTTCTTCGCTCATGGCAAGGCTTCTCCGGGGAAAGTTTCTTCGGGGACGACGTTCAGGTTGTAATAGACGTTATCGCGGAGCGTATCCTCGATGTAGAAGAGCGTGCCTCCGCTCGATGCCGAGCAGCCCGCGCAGGCGCCCTGGAAGCGGACCTTGACATGGTTCGCATCGAGCATCCCGAGAATTTCTAAGTCGCCGCCGTCGTTCTGGAGTGCGGACCGGACGTTTACGTGGAGGCATTCCGCGATGCGCTTCAGGCGTTCCTCGTCCGAGAGACCTGCCCATTCTTTGTCGGCTTCGCTTCGGCCTTCCGCGGTCTGTGTCCGGTATTTGATCTTTTCCATCGTTTCGCGTGCCGCAAGCGCAACCTTTTTCTTTTCGGGATAGGATTCAACGAGTTTCCCGATGAGCTTCGCGAGGCTTCGTGGTTCCGTTGCCGCGAGAGGGAACGCGGGCGTTTCCGGCGTATCGCGCAGTTCCTTTTCTAGCGCATGGACGTTGGTCTTTTCTAAATCGGAAACGGTCTTTCCCTGGAGACTTTCGCAGAGCGTGTCCGCTAGCGCCGTGAAGATCGGTCCGCCGTATGTGAAAAAGCGCGTTTCGACAATCTGGTCCTTTTCCGGATCGACGGTGATGTAAATCTTGAGGCTTTCTTCCTTTCCGTCGATAAGGGCGAGTCCGCGGTCATCCGCCTCGACCTGGAAAATCGCGCCGCGGTATTTCGGTGCACGGGCGATCGACTTGACTTTTTCGGAAATGAAGGATTCTGGAATGTCGCTCATATGGCCCAAATTTAGTAAAATCCGACCTGAAAACCCGAAAACCGGGCGAAATCCCCGGAGCGAGGATTCTTTCCCGGTTTGAAATCCCGATTTTTCTAAGTTTTCCGCAAGCTGTCGGGGCAAATCGCCTCTTGGCGAAATTTAACGCGGGAGTTTTATGCGGGAAGACAGGCTCGGGTTGGTTCTTGAAGGCGGCGGGATGCGCGGCGTCTATACGGCGGGCGTTCTCGACTTTTTCCTGGAAGAAAACTTTTTTGTCGATGGCGTCATCGGGGTGAGCGCGGGCGCGGTCCAGGCGGTGAATTTCGTCTCACGGCAGGAAAAGCGCGGATTCCGCGTGATTGCGACGTATGCGCACGACAAGCGTTACATGAGTCTCCGCTCCCTTCTTCTGACGGGCGACCTTTTCAACAAAAAGTTTTGTTACGAACGGATTCCGAACGAACTGGATCCTTTCGATTACGAAACTTTCCGAAATTCCTCGACAAGATGCTACGCGACGGCGACGAACGTTCTCACGGGCGAGGCTTCGCACTTGGAACTGAAAGATTTGCATGACGACATGGACAAGCTCCGCGCATCGGGTTCTTTGCCGCTCGTTTCAAACCTGGTAAACATCGACGGGATTCCGCATCTCGACGGGGGAATCGCCGATTCGATTCCGTTTGCAGCGTTTCGCCGGATGGGCTACGGAAAGTGCATCGTGGTGCTGACCCGCGCCAAGGGCTACCGCAAAAGCCCGAACAGGCTCATGCCGATTATCCGCCTCAAGTATCGCAAGTATCCGAGATTCGTTGCTGCCTGCGAAAACCGCTTCCGCGTCTATAACGAAACGCTCGATGCGTTGGAAGCCGCCGAGGCCCGCGGAGAGGTTTTTGTCATCCGCCCGCAGAAAACGGTTGAAGTAGCGCGCCTCGAACGGAACGCTTCAAAGCTCGAAGCCCTCTACCAGGAAGGCTTTGCGGAAGCGAAGGAACGCTTCGACGATTTAAAGCGGTTGATCGGGAAAATCTAGAGAAAAAGCGGCGAAAAATCGCCGCTTCACTTTTGAAAGCGCAAGCGTTACTTGCTGGCGCGGATTTTATTCAGCGCGCTTCCCGCCTTGAACCATTCCCACTGCTGTTCGTTGTAAGTCTGGTTGAGTTTCGCGGTTTCGACCGTGCCGTCGGCGTGGTGGAGAATCAACGTGAAAGGCTTGCCCGGCGCAAATTCCGTGAGGCCTTCGATGTCGAGCGTGTCGCCTTCCCGGACCTTTTCGTAGTCCGCGGGGTCGGCAAACGTCAGCGCGAGCATTCCCTGCTTTTTCAGGTTCGTCTCGTGGATGCGCGCAAAGCTTCGGACGATGACCGCTTTGACGCCAAGGAACCTCGGTTCCATTGCGGCGTGTTCGCGGCTAGAGCCTTCGCCGTAGTTTTCGTCGCCCACGACGATGGAGCCTGTTCCCTCGTCGCGGTATTTCCGGGCGAGCGCCGGCACTTCGTAATAGCGACCGTCGTTTCCCTTCACCTGGTTCGTCTGCCCGTTAAACGAGTTTACCGCCCCGATGAGCATGTTGTTCGAAATGTTTTCGAGATGCCCGCGGAACTTGAGCCACGGTCCCGCCATCGAAATGTGGTCCGTGGTGCATTTGCCCTTTGCCTTGATGAGGAGCGGCGCACCGGAGATGTCCTTGCCGTCCCAGGGGGCGAAAGGCTTTAAAAGCTGGAGACGCTTTGAGGCGGGATCGACGGAAATGGTGATGCCCGAACCGTCCGCCTGCGGGGCGACATAGCCCGGGTCTTTCACGGCGAATCCTTGCTTCGGAAGTTCGTCCTTTTCCGGTGGCGTGAGCTTTACCTGTTCGCCCTTGCCGTTTACGAGGAAATCCTTTTCCGGGTCGAAGAGTAGCGAACCGGAGAGCGCGGCAACGACCGCCATGAGCGGGCTTGCGACAAAGGCGTGCGTGTTCGGGTTTCCGTCCGCGCGCTTTGCGAAGTTGCGGTTGAAGCTGTGCACAATCGAGTTCTTTTCTTTCTTTTCGGCTCCGACGCGGTCCCACATGCCGATGCACGGTCCGCAGGCGTTTGTCATGATGGTCGCTCCGAACTTCTTGAAAAGGTCGATGAAACCGTCTCGCTCCGCCGTGTAGCGGACCTGTTCGGAACCCGGGTTGATGATCAGCGGAGCCTTCGGGGTAAGCCCCTTGTCGAGCGCTTGCCTGATGAGGGAGGCTACTTGGGAGAGATCCTCGTAGCTCGAATTGGTGCAGCTTCCGATGAGCGCCGCGCTCACCTTGTCCGTGGAACCGTATTCTTCGAGCGACTTCTGCATTTCGCTTACCGGGAATCCGCGGTCCGGGCTGAAAGGTCCGTTGTAGTAAGGCTTGAGCGTCGAAAGGTCCAGTTCAATTATCTGGTCGAAATACTTTTCGGGGGCGGCTTCGACTTCCGCATCGGCCCGGAGATATTCCTTGATCTTGTTCGCTTCGTCTGCGACGGCTTCGCGGCCCGTTGCGCGGAGATAGCGTTCCATGGATTCGTCGTAGCCGAACGTGCTGCATGTCGCGCCGACTTCCGCTCCCATGTTCGCGATGCTCGCCTTTCCCGTTGCGGAAAGGTTTCGCGCACCTTCGCCGAAATATTCGATAATCGCGTTCGTTCCGCCTTTGACGGTGAGAATCCTTGCAACCTTGAGAATCACGTCTTTCGGAGACGCAAATCCCGAAAGCTTTCCCTTCAGATGGATACCGATGAGCTTCGGGTATTTCAGTTCCCAGGGAAGACCGACCATCGCATCGACCGCATCCGCTCCGCCGACGCCGATAGCGAGCATTCCGAGACCGCCGGCGTTTACCGTGTGGGAATCGGTCCCGATCATCATGCCGCCGGGGAAAGCGTAGTTTTCGAGGACGACCTGGTGGATGATTCCCGCGCCCGGTTTCCAAAAGTCGATGCCGTACTTGGCGGCGACCGAGGAGAGGAATCCATAGACTTCCTTGTTTTCAACGAGAGCCTTTGGCAGGTCTTCTTCCTTGCCGTTCCGCGCGGTGATCAGATGGTCGCAGTGGACGGAGGAGGGAAGCGCAACCTTGGACTTTCCGGCTGTCGTGAACTGGAGCAGCGCCATCTGCGCCGTCGCATCCTGCATCGCCACTCTGTCCGGATGAAATTCCGCAAAGGATTTCCCGCGTTCGTAAATCTTCGCTTCCGCCCCGTCGATCAGGTGGGAATAGAGAATTTTTTCGGCGAGGGTCATCGGGCGACCGAGGAGCTTGCGAGCCGCATCAACGCGGGCTGGAATCTTCGCATACCGTTCCCGGATCATATCCAAGTTAAAAAGCATAGGGATACCTCATAGACGTTTTGGCAAAAAATTAGAAATTTATCCCTTTGGCCAAGGAATATCGGATTTTAATCCAGAGCCGTTGATTCAGTTTCCCGAAAACAGTTCCCCTTGCGAGCCCTTGGGAACGGGGATGTGCAACGCCTTGTAGGCGGCCTGGGTGAGGACGCGACCGCGCGGAGTGCGGGAGAGCAGACCTTGCTGGATGAGGAACGGTTCGTAAACCTCTTCGAGCGTATCCGGTTCTTCGCCGAGGGACGCTCCGATGGTTCCGAGTCCGACGGGACCTCCCGAAAAATGGTTCGCGATGGTGGAGAGAATTTTTCGGTCCATCGGGTCGAGGCCCATCGGGTCGATGCCGAGCATTTTCAGCGTGCGCTCTGCGATTTCTCTATCGATAACGCCTTCGCCGCGTACTTCCGCCACGTCGCGCGCGCGCCTGAGGACGCGGTTTGCGATGCGCGGCGTTCCCCGGCAACGCGAACTTAAAATGCCCGCCGCTTCGTCCGTCATCTGGACATTCAAAATCTTTGCGCTGCGGACGAGAATCTTCTCTAAATCCTTTGCCGGATACAGGTCGAGCCGATAATGCAATCCGAAACGGTCGCGGAGCGGTCCCGTGAGAAGCCCGGTGCGGGTCGTGGCGCCGACAAGCGTAAAATGCTTGAGCGGAAGGTTCACACTGCGCGCTGCGGGTCCCGAATCTAACATGATGTCGAGTCGGAAATCCTCCATCGCGGGATAGAGATATTCCTCGATGACGCGGCCTAGTCGGTGGATCTCATCGATAAACAAGACGTCGTTCTCCCCGAGACTCGTGAGAAGTCCGGCAAGATCGCTCGCCTTTTCGAGGACAGGACCGCTCGTGATGTGGATGCCGACACCCATTTCCTTGGCGATGATTCCCGCAAGCGTTGTCTTTCCCAAGCCGGGTGGCCCGGCGAAGAGACAGTGGTCGAGAGGCTCTCCGCGTCGTCTGGCGGCTTCGATTGCAATCTGGAGGCTTTCCTTGATATGGTCTTCGCCGGTAAACTCCGAGAGCGTTTCCGGTCGGAGGCTCCGTTCGATTTCCGCTTCTTCGCTGTTTTCCTTTTCGGGAGAGATGATGCGTTCCGACATGAAGCCCCTTTATACGTGCTTGAGTGCTTCGGGAATGAGCTGCGTGACGCTTGCCCCTTGACCGAGCGTTTCGACCGCTTTTTCCACGGCTTTCTGGGCCGCGGGATCCTTGACGCCTAGCGTGTGGAGCGCTTGGACTGCTTCGCTTTCGCTTGCGGAAAGAAGTGTTGGCGAGTCGCTCCCGGAAACCGCCGACAGCGTAAGAGCCTTGTCCTTTAACGCCAGGACGAACATCTCCGCGGTCTTCTTGCCGATTCCCTTGATCTTTCCGAGGGCAGTCTTGTCCCCGCGGGCGATGATCGAAAGAAAATCTTCCGGGGAAATTCCCGAGAGGATGCGTTGCGCGGTCTTCGGGCCTACGCCGGAGACGGAAATCATACTCAGGAACAGTTCCTTTTCCTGTGCGTCGGCAAAACCGAAAAGTTCCATGGAATCTTCCCGGACGACCAGATGCGTGAGAAGCGTGATTTCCGAGCCTTCCGCGGGAAGGCGTTCCCCGGTTCGTGCCGAAATCTGGACGCCGTAGCCTACGCCGCCGCACTCGACGACGGCAAAAGTCGGGTGGCGTTCTGCGAGAGTTCCGTGAAGTCTTTCAATCATGCGTCTAATATAGATAATTTGTGAACTTTTGTGCACTATTCCTTGGCCGCATTCAAAATCCCAGGCTGATTTCCGCCATGTAGATGCGGCTTTCGTTCTGGCCCGTGTAGTAGCCGCGTTCCTCGCCCCACGTGGCAAATTCCACTTCGAAGAACCGGAACATTTCGAAGGCGATTCCCGCCGACGGATAGCCTCCGTGAAATCCTCCGGAAAGGCGGACTTTCAGAAGCCTCAGGTTGTCGTTGTATCCCGGGAATGCGAGGAGAACCTGTTCCACTTCCATGCCGAAATTCAGATGGCTGAGAGTCTTGTAGTTGTGTTCCGTCGAAAGGGCGTTTTCGAAGTCTATCGCAAAGTTTACCTTGCGGGAAAAGGCCGTGTTGCGGTTAAGGAGCCGTGGGCTGTAGGCCATGCCGAGCGTGAGGTTCGGGATGATGCGTTCACCGCCGAGTTCGTTGAAGAAAATGTTGTTGCACGAGGCTCCCAGGCGAAACTCTCTCCCCGCGCGGTAGAGAATCCCGAGATCCATGCCGAATCCGAGATCGCTCCACGAAGAAAAATCGGAATAGACTTTATCGACGCGGTCTTCGAGCGTGTCCCCGATGCTTTCGAAACTCGAAACGTCGATGCGGAAGATTTTCATCGTCTCGCGCTTCGCCATCTTGAAGCCCGCTCCAACGGCAAGGTTCTCCGTGATGCCATAGGCTCCGCCGAACTGGGCGACCGCATCGAGGTAAAACGTGTCTATCCCGAAGAACGGTACGATGATTCCGTTGTCGATATACGGGGAAGTCGTTCCGTCAACCCAGATGGCTCCGCCGAAATTGTGGACGGCGATTTCCGCATCCGCCTTGGCGATGAGCGTAAAAAGAAGATGGTCGAACTGGTTCAGTTTTTTTGTGAGTTCGGGATGGTCCGCTAGCGAATCGGCGAACGCCCGCTCGGCTGAGACATCCGTTCCCTTGGAAGCTTTTTTTGCGCGGCTGTAGAGATCCTGCATGTCCTCGGAAAAATTGTAAACCTTGCGGGCTTCGTTGAGAGGTCCCGCTCCGCCGACGTTTAGCCGCATATCGATTGCATTTCCGGGATAGTATCCCAGCTCGGGAAACTTTTTGAAGTTTCCCAGTTTCCCCATCTGGTTCAGTCCCGCGTAGTTGTAGTAGATGGCTTCCTTGTCGTCCGCGATGGCGACGTGTGCGTTTCCCATGGCATAGGCGCGCAGGGACTTGTGGCGCGGGCCTTGGGCGGCGAAGCTAACCGTGAAAATTCCTGACAAAAGAAGGATTGTAAAAATTTTCATGGCGCTCCCTACCGGTTTCTGAACCAGGCTTTAAAGTCTTCTTCCGAATAGTTGTTCCAGCATCTTCCGACGAGAGCCTTGCGCTTTTCGAGCGGGTAGCGGATGTTCGTCGAATCCGTGTCCTGGGCTATCGCCTTTCGGATTTCGAGCGATGCGGAATCGCTTGCGGAAATTTGTTCAAAATCCTTGGCGAAGAGCAGTCTTCCGTTTTTCAGGAGAGTCCTCTCGGCTGCGTCTTCCTTTTCTCCGTTCATGTCGTGGTCGAGGCTGTCCGTTCCCACGCCGATGAACGTGACCAGATCGTCGGAATCCTTTATTAGCGGAACGAGCCGCAGATCTTCGTCGATTAAGCCGTCTCCGTCGTTGTCGATACCGTCTAAGATTTCTTCATCGACGCAACCGTCTCCGTCGTTGTCGATGCCGTCGCCGAGCCTGTAAAAAAGGAGGGAATATTCGGCAGAGCTTAGCGTGGAATCGAGGTCTATCGAATCGCCGAGAATGTCGGAGAGTTCAGGGAGGATGTCTTGCACGAGACGCTTTATGTCGCCTCCGAGCGTATCCATGCCCGCATTGAACCGGGAAGCGAAGAGCGGGTCGGTGAGAGCTTTGTCATAAAGTTCGTTTGCGTTGATTTCCACGGAACCGTCGTCGCGGAGGGAAAGCGTTACAAGGGAACTGGAACCTTTCCGAAACCGGAGAATCGCATAGGCGGATTCGAGAATGGCGTAGCTGGCCGAAAAGTTGGAATAGGAAACGTTCCTGTCCGAAAGCCGTTGCGCGGGATTGTTCGCTGTGAGCGTGTCCCGCTGGACCAGTTCCCGGAGCGGAAGCAGGGCGCTCGAGATAGAGGCGTAATGACGTTCGACTTCGGAGGAGTCGAGATCCATCAGCGGAATGGACTCGTCGCTGTCGAGAAGCAGGATGAGTTCGAACGGGTCGCCTCCGTTTCGGTAGAGGTTCGCCTTGGAAAGCCCGAACCACGCCTCGGACTTGGTGGAATCGTTTCGGATGGCGGATGAAAAATATTCGGCGGCCTTCTCGTAATCCGCGTCCCGGAAGCGCGCCTGGCCTTCGGTGATGAGCATATCCGTATCGCTCGATTTTACGGAGACGTTTTCCGACGGATCGAACAGATTGCATCCGACAAAAAGGGCTAGCGCAAAGGTGCACACGAATGGGAAAAGAAATCTCATGGGAGAACTCCCGAAAAAAAACGATGGGGACAGAGTAAAAATAGATTCCTCTTTTAAAAAGGGAACAGCGGATTGAAAATACACTTCATATATTTGAAAAAGAGGATGCCAACTTGGAATACTTTCCGACAAAATCTTACCGGCGCGCGGTCCTTCTGATGCGTTCCCTCTTAGCCGCTGAACGGGAGAGGCTCGTTTCCGTTGCAAAGGCCTCTGTGCGCGACGTCGCCATCACGGAAGGGAACTTCGCCGCGGAGCTTCCGGCGATAATCCGCTTTGCGAAAGCCTACGAGGAAGCCTTCATGCGCTATCTCGCGGCGACTCTTCCCCAGCACACATCCGGGATTTCCTGCAAGGCGGGATGCGGCAACTGTTGCCACCATTTTCCGATGTCCGTCGAACCGTTCGAACTTGTACTCTTCTATTCGGAAATCCGCAAGTCCCGTAGCCTTTTGACGGTTCTCGAAAATTGCCACGCCCGCAGCAAGGCGTATCGCGAACTTTTTCGGATGGCCGAAGCCGAGGGAAGTCCCGATCCGGACGATTCGGCGCTTGTCCGCTATTTCGGAAAGGGTTTCGCCTGCCCGTTCATTCTGTCTTCGGGACGCTGTGGCGTCTATGCGTTCCGCCCGGTGACGTGCCGGATGTACTTCAGCGAAACGCCGGGAAAGTTTTGCGTGCCGGAACATCTTCTCTCCGACAAGAACCGAAGCTTCATCGTCTATCTTCCCGACGAACTCGAAGAGCTCATCGCGGATATTTCTGCGCACTATGCGGACCTTGCCCTTCCGGAGAGTCTTTACGAGGGAATCCTCGCAATGAACGTGCTTGAACCGGACTTTGTTCTGGCGGAACAGCCGAAAACGCTTGCGGGGAATGAAAACGGATGACGCCGGAATTCTTGCAGACCGATCTTTTTCAAGTTGCGGAGCCGCGGACGCACCTGGAATATTCGGCGGAGAACATCCTTTCTTCGGACGGAACGGTCGTCTTCCTTTATGCGGAGCGTCTCAAGAAAAGCATTCGCGTGCGGAAAAAATTTTTCGAGAACAGCTACGAGCTGGTACTTCCGTCGTATATGAAGTCTCGGGAATTTTTCCCGGTAAGGGAACTCGCCGCGGAGTGGGCCCACCTTTTTTTCAAGCGCAAGACGGAGGGAAACAAGGTTCGCGTCAAGGAGCTGATCTCCCGGATTTGGATGGCGACCGACCAGATCCTCGCAGATGCGGGGCTTCCGCAGGTGACGAAAAACCAGCGGTTCCCTCCGATCCGTCCCGTCGGAAAGTTTCACGATTTAACGAGCGTCTTTGCCGCTGTAAACGCGACGTATTTCGGGGGCGAACTGAAAGCGCGCATCACATGGAGCAATCGCATTGGCGGGTTAAGTTTCCACACGGTCCGCAAGGATCCGCTTTCCGGGGAAATGGTAAACCTGATAAGTATCAGCCGCGGATATGATTTTGAAAACTGTCCGTTCTTCGCCGTTGCCGGGGTCGTCTATCACGAATGCTTGCACATCGTCGTTCCGCCGGAATCCGTAAACGGTCGCCGCGTTGTCCACGGCAAGGTTTTTCGCAACAGGGAACATCG
Organism: Alistipes onderdonkii; assembly: GCA_963656065.1. Taxonomy (GTDB): domain Bacteria; phylum Fibrobacterota; class Fibrobacteria; order Fibrobacterales; family Fibrobacteraceae; genus Hallerella. Next base: position 126,495 of record CAVKGV010000001.1, on the reverse strand, counting down.
CTACATCTATTACGACGACTGGATCAAGTGGCACCGCGAAGTCCTTCCGAAAAACATCCGGACCTTGCGCTTCTTGAAAGGATTGCACCGTTGAAAGTCGTCGTCCCAGATTTTTACCGGAGTTTCCGTTGCCTTGCCGGGGCGTGTCGCGACACGTGCTGCGCAGGTTGGGAAGTCGATGTGGATTCAAATACCGCGGAGCGTTACGCTTCCGTTCCCGGACCTTTCGGCGAAAGGCTTTGCCGATCGATTTCGGACGGGCATTTCATCCTCGACGCTTCGGAACGCTGTCCCTTTCTCAGGGATGATAATTTGTGCGAAATCTACTGCAACCTGGGCGAAAAATTTCTATCGGATATCTGCCGGGAACATCCACGCTTTGTAGAAGTCTTTGGAAACGTGAAGGAGCTTGGGCTCGGGCTATGCTGCGAGGAATCCGCTCGGCTTCTCTTGTCTTCGAACGAACCGCTCCGCTTTGTGGAATTTTTTGACGATGAGAATCCGGAAACCTTGGACAGCGAATCGCAAAGCCTTCGGGACGCCATGTTCGAATTCCGGGCGGAAATCCTCGACCGTCTTTCCCTCCGGAACGTTCCCCTTTCGATGCGAATATCCGAAATACTCTGCTTCGTGGCGACCGCCCAAGGCGAAACGGTCTCCCTTTCCGAATTTTCGGCGGAAAAGATCTGGAACGAAATCTGGGATTATCTCTCGGACCTTGAGAGCCTCGGCGAAACGTGGGACCGGGCTCTTGCCCGCGCTCGGAAGAAAACGTCTAGCGCTGATGCGTGCAGGCTTTTTTCTGAATCGGACGGGGAGCGGATTGTCGCGTATGAAATCTTCCGTTACCTGGGAAAGTCTCTTTACGATGGCGACATGCTTTCGAAAGTCAAGTTCTCCGCGCTCTTCTGGCTCCTCCTTCGGAAGTTCGGGGAAAGCTTCGCGGACAAAGATTCCGGGATATCGCCGAAAGTCGAAGCCTTGAAACTGCTTTCCAAACAACTGGAATATTCGGAAGAAAACATGGAAAAACTTTCGCAGGCGTTTGCCGAAAAGCCTTTCTTTTCGACGGGAGCTTTTCTCGTCCTAGCGAGGAAATTCGGGTGAAAAACTTCTTCCTTTTCGCATTCCTTTTTTGTTGTGCGGCTTTTGCCGGTGAAGCGGCGGGAGATTCCGCCATTGTTTCCTTTCCCGATAAAATTTCCGTCCAGCTGATTGCGCGCTATAATTATGCGACGTTTTCCGGGGAGAGCACGGGCGACAGGGAGCTTTCGACCAATCGGCCTGTCGATCTCGGGATCGGCGGCGGATACGGCGACTGGACATGGAGCTCCTTGTTTACGTTATCGTTCGGGGCGGATTCCGATAAGCCGAAGACCCGGGCGCTCGACTTGCAGCTCAATCATTTCGGTGACCGCTGTTTCTGGAACCTTTTCCTGAAAATGAACCACGGCTTTTACTGGAAAGATTCCGAAACGGACGAATTTCGGGAGGCGAAACTATCGACCGTATCCGCGGGTTACGACATCGACTTTCTCTGGAATCGGGAGCACTCGCTTCGGTCTGCATATTCGCTTGACCGCCGACAGAAAAAATCGAACGGCAGCTTCATCTGGGGGGCTGGCGTCTATTATCACGGAATCGTTTCGCAGGATTCGCTCGTCTTGCAATACATTGAGTACCAGCAATTCATCCATTTAGGGCCGAGCCTCGGATACTCCTATACCTGGGTGTGCCAAAATGGATGGTTCTTCAATCTGCTGGGCGTCGCCTCGGCTTCGTTCGGAAAAAATATCACGCAGGACCAGTGGATGCTTTTTTCCCAGGTGTTTCCGAAATTCGTCGCGGGATATCACAGTGAAAAATGGTCGATCCATTTTCCGTTTTACGTGAACGCTCTCCAGCTTTCGTCAGACGACGGCGAATTTGACGATATCTTTTTCAACGCTTCCGGCGGCTTCATGGTGACAAGGCGCTTTTGATTTTCGAGACGACTTCTTCCGCATCGGAGAATGCGCAAATGGGAAGGCAGAACGTTTCCCGGGAAAGGGCGTACGCTTGTGAATTTTTCTCCGCATCCTTTTTCGTTTCGGGAAATCTTGCAAAGAAAGGTTCCGCTGAAAGCGGTCTCTCGTAATAGATTCGCGTGGGGACTCCGCTTAGGGAAAGCTTCTTGGCGATTGTATCCCGATCTTTGTTCCGGACGGCGTATTGCGCAAAGACGCTTGTATTTCCGACACTTATTCTTGGAACGCGGAAGCCCGGCATGGTGGAAAAAAACGCATCGTAAATTTTGGCGTTCCGTTCCCGCCGGGAATGCTCTTCTTTGAAATGTCTGCGCCTTACGAGGAGAATCGCCGCCTGGATTGCATCAAGACGGCTGTTCGTGCCGATGGATGAACAGAGCCCGTTAGCGTCCTTTCCGTGCGAAGCGAAAATTTTCGCTTTTCGGAAAATATCTTCGTCGTCGGTCATCACCGCTCCGCCGTCACCGTAGGCGCCAAAAGGTTTTGTCGGGTAAAAGCTCGTCGCCGCGACCGTCCCGAGAGAGCCCGCCGCCTTGCCGTTTTGGAACGACCCGATGCTCTGCGCGGCATCTTCGAGAATCCACAGCCCATGCTTCTGCGCGATTCTTTTCAATTCCGCGTAACCGGCGCATTGCCCAAAGAGATCGACCGCTATAATGCCGACGGTCCTTTCCGAAATGCGCTCTTCGACAGAATCCGGCGAGATCAAAAAATCTTCCCCGACATCGGCAAAACGCGGAATTCCACCCGCCAGGACGACGGCTTCCGCCGTCGCGACAAACGTGTAGTCCGGCACGATTACCTCGTCTCCGCGTTCTAGTCCCAGGGCTGCGAGAGAAAGGACTAGCGCACTCGTTCCGCTTGCGCAGGAAAGGGCGAAGCGGCATCCCAGGTCATTTGCAAAAACGTTTTCAAACTTTTCGACGAATTCGCCTCCGATCGGGTTTCCGCTCCGCAGGACGGACGCAATTGCAAAATCGATTTCTTCTTGGTAGGCGGCATACTGCGCGCTGAGATTGACGAACGGAATCATGAAACAAAATTATAAAAGGCCGATTGGATGCGTGATCGTTGGCCGGGGAATAGCCGAATCTTAAAACTTAAACGTCCGCTGTTCTGTTATCTTTAAACCATGCAAAGTTCTTTGCCCTTTGAAAACCTCTTTCCCGCGGTTCGCGAAGCGAGCCGTATTGAAATGCGCTACTTTGAAAACGGTTTCGATGTGGAAACCAAACCGGACAATACGCCGGTCACCTCGGCGGATCTTTCGGCAAACCGGATCTTGCTCGAGGCCTTGAACCGTTTCTATCCCGAAATCCCGGTCGTTTCCGAGGAAACCGAACCGCCGCGGTTAAACCTTTCGGAAGGAAAATTCTTCTTGGTCGATCCGCTGGACGGGACAAGCGATTTCATTGCAAAACGCAAGGAGTGGACGGTGAATGTCGCCCTGGTGGAAAAAGGGCGTGTCGTCCTCGGAATCGTTGCCGCACCGGCCCTGAACGAATTCTTCTACGGATTCGGCGACCGCGCATTCAAGACGACAATCGACGACGTTTCCCTGGAAAATATCCGGGAACTGCATCTCCAGGACCGCTTCTTTCCAAATGTTTCCCGGCGGCGTCCTCGGGTCCTGCGGAGCGTTTCCCACGCCGAACCGGCGACCGAGGAACTTCTCCGCAAGCTTTCCGGGACGGAAATCCCCGTCGGATCGAGCCTCAAGTTCCTGCGCATCGCGGACGGTTTCGCCGACTACTATCCGCGCCCGTTCCCCTTGCACGAATGGGATATCGCGGCGGGACACGGCGTTCTCAAGGCTGCCGGCGGAAATGTGTATCGCTTCGGGAGTGCTTTCGAGGTGGAATACGGATCTAAAGGCTTTGTTTCTCCGCCGTTTGAAGCGTATTGAGGCATTAAAATGCGAAACCTTCTCCGGAGACTTGACCAAAATTCTTTTTTTTGCTAATATTGTTGCAACATTTTAAGGTTTTCACCCGGAGATATAAAGGTGCCAAATCATCAGTCTTGCAAAAAACGCATCCGTCAGACCAAGAAGCTGACCGCTATGAACCGTTCCGTCCGTTCCGCTATCCGCACGAGCCTTAAGGCTATCCGTGGCGCGAGCGATAAGGATTCCGCACTCAAGGAAATGCCGCATCTCTTCAGCATGCTCGACAAGGCCGCTGCGAAGGGTCGTGCCGGTTTCAATGCAAATCGCGCGGCAAATTACAAGGCGAAGGTTGCGAAGGTCGTAAACGCTCTGGCTGCCAAGGCCTAATTCGCTCCTGTCGAGAGAATTTGTGATACCGCGGACAATCATGCCCGCGGTTTTCGCTTTTTTGGTAAATTTTCATTCCGTTTATCTATATTTTTGTTAGATTGTTTGAAAACGTCAAGGAAGAAGAATGTCATCAATCAACTTCGCTACTCGTGAAATTAGTTGCAAGGTCGTGTATTACGGTCCTGGCTTGAGCGGCAAGACGACAAATCTTCAAGTGATCCATCAGAAAATGCCCCAGGACAAGCGGACCGACATGGTTTCCTTGGAAACGGAAGGCGATAGAACCCTGTTCTTTGATTTTCTCCCGCTGAACTTGGGGGACATCAAGGGATTCAAGACCAAGTTCCAACTCTATACGGTTCCCGGACAGGTCTATTACAACTCGACCCGAAAAATCGTTCTTCGTGGCGTGGATGGAATTGTTTTCGTGGCGGACTCCCAGCGTTCCCGCGAAGCGGAAAATTTGGAAAGCTTGCAGAATTTGCGCCAAAACTTGGAAGATTACGGGGTGAGTCTCGACGAAATCCCGCTGGTCTTGCAATACAACAAGCGCGATATGGAAAATGTCTTCACCTTGGACGAGATGAACGCTCTCCTGAATCCGAAGGGAATTCCCTTTTTCCCGGCGACAGCGCACAACGGAAAAGGTGTCGTGACGACGCTCAAGGCGATTGCGATGCTTGTCATCCAGCGCTTTAACGTCAAACAGGGATTTTTGCGCAAGGCGGCGGACAGCGTCCACAACACGGGCGTACACGACGTGTCCCTGAACGGAACGGAGGGAGTTTCCATTTCTCCGGCGGTCCAGGTTAAGCCGGCTCCGCTCTCGGAACCCGTTTTAAACCCCTTGCCGGAGTCTCCGGCGCCCCATGCGGGGGCGGAAGCCCTTCCCGATCTGGGTTCCACGCTTTCGTCTGCCGCGTCGTCGCCTTTTCGGATGCCGAACTTTGTCTCGCGCTCCATGGCGAGCGAATCGGGAAAAGGTGGACTTTTCCAGAAAAGCGCATCGCCTTTTGGAAGACCCGCGCAACAGGCTCCGAAGCCGCGTCCTTTTGGAAGGCCCGCTTTTGGCGCGGATGAAGAGGGCGCAGATGATGACGACATCGAGCTTCGCCCCTATATTCCCAAGAAGAAGACTTGATAGAAGGTATTTGGAATGAGCGATTTCACTGTTTATACCGATGACGCGAACCGTGTTCGCCGTTTAATGCAAGCCTACCAGTCGAATGTAAAGGCTGACTATATCATGCTGGTTCACCGTGACGGCTCCATCATTTCGGAAGTCGGGTCTATCGGTATGGATACGACCCCGCTTGCCGTCTTGAGCACGGCGTCTTTCGGAAGCGCAAAGCAGATTGGGATGATGCTCGGCGAGGGTGAATTCCGTTCCGTTTCCTATACGGGATCAAAGCGTTCCATCTACATTGCACCGGTAGAGGATGCTCTTCTTCTCGTCCAGATTTTCCCGGGCAACAAGCTGCCAAGCCGTATCGAGGATTACAACAAGCTATTAGTGGAAAAGCTGGTGGAGGCAGTCCCCGCGTTCACGCAAAACACGAGCAAGATCCACCATTAGGAATTGCCGTGAAAGGCGTGCCTCCTCTCCGCTATCTACGAAAGACGACACTTGTTTTTCTTGTCGTCTTTTTGTGTTTTATCGTGCACTGTATCTATGTTGCGTTGGATAGTTCGGAAAAAACTCCGGAAGAGGGGAAGGTTACCGAGACAAGCGCGCTTTACGGTGTCGTCTGCAGAAATATCGTAGGCGGTGCGCCTTTCGGCGTGGATTCCGTCTTTCCTGTCCATACGCGCCTCCATTACTATTCCGAAGTGCCGAAGTTCGCCTGGGATGTTCCGGATCGCCGGGTATTGCACATCTGGTATAATGGCGCGGATACTGTACAAAAGTCGCTTTGCGTATTGTCGGAATCGTCCTGTGAAAGCTCCATCGCGCCACAGCTGCTCGTGCCCGGGGAATGGAGCGTCGATGCCGTGGAAGGTCGCAGACTTTTGTCCTCTCGCCAGTTCAGGGTCGAACCGTCAAGGGAATAGTCCTTGCCGTTTTTTTGTGTACTGTTCTTGCTGGTTTCGTCGGGAGCATGGGCGCTAGAAAACGGCTACTCGAAACTATCCAAGGATTCCGTTCCGGTCTTTCGCGGAATTCCTTTTCTGAAAAATGAGCCTTCTTCGCAAAATCTGCAGGACGCTTCGCGGGATTCCCTGAAACTTGAAACGAACGGTTCGAAAACAGTGCAGGTCATCTTGGGAGACGGCGGAACCGAGGTGAACCAGGAACTGCACCTGTCGATTCGGGGCGAGGCGACAAAAGGCGTCTATATCGATGCGCTTCTTTCGGATGTCGGACGTGAAGCGGGGGAGGAGCGGACCGCGACGCTCAACGAAGTGGACGAGGTACATTTCCGGGTTGAGACGGAACGAGCTTTTCTGCACCTAGGCGATCTGACATGGCGCGAAACGGAACTGGGTCTTTCGGGGCTTTCGCGAAATACGCTCGGAATTGCCGGCGGGCTGAAGCTCGGGCATTCCGAAGTCCGGGGCGCTTATGGCTTTGACGAATTGGAACATATCCACTCGACGTTCCGGGGCGTCGATGGCGAGCAGAAGGGCTATCTTCTTTCTTCGGGAACAGCCGAAACCTACCTGGTCGCGGTGCCCGGTTCGGAAACGGTTTACCTGAACGGGAAAAGGCTTGTGCGCGACGTGGATTATACGGTGAACTATGCCGGCGGAATCCTCGACTTCATGGGAACCCTCATTCCCGGTTCGGAAGACGAAATCCGCGTGGAATTTGACGCTTACAATTCCCAGGGAATGCAGATTCTCAAGGCGGCGGACGGAAAGTATCGGGGAAAAAATCTTTGGTTGGATGTCGTCGCGTTTGAACTGGCAAGCGACACGTCGCGGCTTAAAAGGCGGACCTGGTCTGCGGAAGACGTGGAAGCCTTGCGAAAGGACGATGGCGGGGAATTCGAACGGGCGGATTCGCTTGAAGCGCTGGAGCGTCCGCAGATGCTTCGCCGGTTCGGAGCCCGGATGCGTTTCCAGCAGGGAAATCATCTCTATGCGGACGGTGAAATCGATTACGGCAAGGCCGATACGAATATGCTTTCCGGTCGCATCGGAGGACCTTCCGGGCGTGCCTACCGCTGGCTGCTTTCAAACGACAGCACGGCTGCCCAGAGTTTTGCCCCGCTTCGGATCCGCGTCTCGGGCGATTATGAAGAGGAAGGCTTTCGGCGAAACGATTTTCAGGGAACGGAACGCAATTGGGATTCCTATCTGCTGCGCGAGCTTTGGGACCTAGACAGCGCCTCGACAGAAGGTTCGCTCCGCTCCGATGAAATTTCCTTGAGCCTAAAGCTTCCCGGGAGCTTCTTTTTCGGAACGGAATGGGGCTATCGCCGAAGTTTGAGCGACGGAATGAACTGGAATTCTTCGCGTTTCCGCAGTTTCCTGGAACATCGGACCGGAGACGCCTTCGGAGAAATTTCCTTTGTGCGGGTAGCATCGTTTGAAGATTTTTCGTCGGAACGCTACCAGGGGATTGTCCGGGGAGAAACCCGTTCCGGTTTTTTCCGCCCGTTCGGAAATGTTTCCTATTCCGTCTGGATGAAGGATTCTGACGAGCTTTCGGAACGTCGCTCGGAAAAGGCCAACGCCCGAAGCGGAGTTGAACTGGTCGCCGCCGACTGGAATACCGAAGCGGCTCTTTTTGGCACGCGCGTTCGCACGGGGAAAAATTTTTCCTCGCTCGGGGATTCACTGAAACAGGCAGGCTTCGAACATTCGATGGGCTACGACGGGAAAAGCGTTTCCTTCTCGCATGTCCTGCAATATAAGCGGACGGACATAGATACGTCCGGAGCGTCGAATTCCTTTCTTTCCGAGGAATCGGTCCGTTTCGGTTCCGCCTCTTTGCCGCTTTCGGGATCGGTCTCGTATCGCTTGGGTCTCACTCGGGAAGTTCCCTATGTCCCCATCTACAAGGCGGTCGCTCCGGGGACGGGCGATGTCCTGTTTGACAGCCTTGCGGGCGTATTTGTCGAAGGCGTCGATAACGGAAATTTCGTCTATGAAGGGATGGGGCGAAGTGATTCCGCGGACGCCGTCCGGGCAAGTTCGGCAAAACTCTCCCTGGACATGACTTTTCAGCCCAGAAAGCTTGGCATTTCTCGTGGAATCCTCCGCGATCTGGAATTTTCGTTTGACGGGGAAAGCGAAGGTCGCGATACGACGGGGAAGACCCTTTTTCTTCCGCCGTTTCTGAACAGTTCGCTAAAAAATATGAGTAGCGGAATATTCAACGGAGAAATTTCTGTCCTATGGACGGAATTTCAAAACCGCGGATCTGCGGAATATGCCGTCGGCGTATCTAGCGAAAAACGGAATACCTCTGGCGGCTATTTTGAAAACCGTTCCTGGCATAAGATTACCGGCATTTACAGCGGACGAAAAAAGGAAACCTGGGAACTTTCTCCCGCATTGGAATTTGTCGATCTGCAGACCGTTCAAAAGATGGACTGGAAAATCTACGAAGCGACCGCTTCCTGGAAAAGGGAATTGCCTCTTCATTTGTACGTAATGCCGAAAGGATGGATTCGAAAAGGAACGGGAAAGGACGAATCCGGTGACATGGACGCTTTTCTGCGCCAGGCCTCTTTTACGCTTGGATACGATGACGGACGTCTTGTCCGGGCTTCCAACGAGTTCAGCGCGACATTTGTCTCGTCGGAAAATTCCGCTTTGCCCTACCAGATGGTTTCGGGATTTAGCAAGGGAACGACTTTCCGAAATTCCCTCTCCGCATCGGTCGATGCAAACGAATATCTTTCTTTGGGCTTTTATTATGTCGTCCGTTTCGGATCGGCGGAATCAGGGATTTTCCAAAAAATGTCGATGGAGGCTCGCGCCTATTTCTAGGTTACCGATGAAAAAAATTCTGACCGCATTGCTTTTCTGTTTCGCTTGTACGTATTCCTCGGAATGCGTCGTTCAGAAAGTTGAAGTTTCCGGAAACCTCGATGAAAAGTTTGGCGAAAGATTTTTAAATAGTTTATGTGAAACGCTGGAACAGGCTCTTCGCGATACGGTCGATGCGCTTTCCGAAAACGGCTATCCTTTTGCGAAAGCTTCGTATTCGATTGATTCCGCAGGATTTGCTCGCGTGTCTATTGAGCGGGGAAGCGCCTGGGTCTGGGCTGCTGCGGAAAACAGGGAAAATTCCAAAAGCAAAAAGGAAACTTTTTCACGCCTTTCGGGACTTGAAGCGGGAAGCCTCGTCCGTCTTTTGGACCTCGGGCGTGCCGAGCGCAAGCTCATCCGTTCGGGATATTTTGAAGAGACCGCGCCACCAAAGCTTTATCGTGACTCGGTGCGTAGCAGGCTTTTTCCCGTGTTTTCGATGCGCGACCTTTCCGTGAACAGCGTGGAAGGCTTTGTCTCGTATGCGAGCGGCGAGGACGGAGGATTTGCCGGGAACATCGAACTTTCACTTTACAACATGAGAGGAACCGGTCGCGACCTGAACGTTTCGGGAATTTCCGGTGATTGGGAACGTTCCCTGTCCGCCTCGTACAAGGAACCGTGGCTCCTTGGAAGCGGCTGGAACGGAATCATCCGCGGATCGTTTGAAGACGATTCGACATCCCGCACGGCTCTTCTCGAAGCGGGCCTTTCAAGAAGCGTCGGATTTTTCTTCGAATTTGCCGTCCTCGGAGGCATCGGAAACGATCGCTTGACTTACGCGCTCGAAACGGAATTTAAAAATGTCGATCGCATCGTCTTGCCGCGGCACGGGCAGCGCTTTTCGGGGACTTTCCGCGTAACCAGGGAACGCTCGGATTCTTCACATGCATTCGTCACGGATTTACATGCAAACGGTGAATTTTTCACCCCGATTTCCCGGACGATCATCTTGCATTCGTCGTTTTCTGTCGGGACTCTTTTGCCGACGGACCGCCATTTTGGCAGGAGTTTTCTTTTTTCTTTGGGAGGCTTGGAAAATCTCAAAGGATACCGCCCGGGATTTTTCCGGACGCGGTCCTACGGAACTTCGGAACTCGATCTGCAATGGCGCATGATGGAAAACTTGGCGTTGCACGGCTTCTTTGAACCGGGCTTGCATCGCGCGGAATATCCGTCGCATGGATGGTCCGATACTTACAGCTACGGATTTGGAATTTCGCAGTACCGCGGTTCCTGGAGCTTCTCGCTTTTCTACGCTCTTCATTTGGGAACGGAAGCTCTTGACGGCCTTCTCCACTTCGGAATCAAGGCGTTGTTTTGAACTTAGAACAGCGGACGTATAAGCTTTGAGTGTGGATGGTTGAATGTGGAGAGTGGAGTTGTCTGCATAGCGAACCTTTCCCGCACACAGTCATTCTGGAGAGGCTGAAAACCGATAGAATCTCCGTCCAATAACAATCCACACTTCACTCTCTCATCTAAGCTCTAACAAGCTCCTATCGCTCCGCAAAGCTCCGCTCCAGGATGACAGAAGAACGTTTTATGTCCGTCGTCATTCCACTCTTCACTCTCAACGCTCCACTCTCAGTTCTAAACTCTAAACTTTCAACTAGCAATTTTCCCAGATCGGACGCTTGGATTTTTCCCCGGCGATTTCCCGGACAAGTTTCGGCACCAGATATCCCGGCAAGGAATTCCGCAGTTCTTCCATGATTTGCAAGGCTTTCGCATCGGAGATTTCAAAGTGGGCAACGCCTGTCGCATGGTCGAGCTGGTGCAGGTAGTAGGGGAGGACGCCCTGGTCGAAAAGCGCTTGTGACAGTTCCCCGAGAATTTCCGCGGAATCGTTCACTCCTTTCAGGAGCGCCGACTGGTTGAGGAGATGCGCCCCGAGTTTCCTTAGCGAATCGAAAACGGCTCTTGAAGAATCGTCAAGTTCCCTCGGATGATCCACGTGCGTGACAACGACCAGCTTCTTTTTTTGAGCGACCTTGCGTAGCGGTTCGAGCAGGGAAGTCTTGCCGCTTTCGGAAAGGGCTTGCGGATAGGTGACCGGAATGCGCGTATGGATGCGCAGCGTCCGGACATTTTCGTGAGGCAGGATTCCGTCGATGAGAGCTTCAAAACTTTGCCGCGGGAGCATCAGCGGGTCGCCGCCCGAAAGAATCACTTCGGAAATATCGGGATGTTGCAAAAGCCATTCGGAAAGTCGGGCCGGAAAATTCTCGGGCGCACGCCGCGCTTCCGCCCTCCGGAAACAGAACCGGCAATGCAGGCTGCAGGCAAAAGTCGGTTCGACGAGAACGCGCCCCTTGTATTTTTGCAAAATGCCCGGAGCCTTTTCGCTCATGGCGTCGCCGACCGGATCGTCCGAAAAGCCTTCGACGATACGGTTTTCTTCTTCGGTGGGTAAAATTTCGCGAAAAAGCGGATCGTTCGGGTCGCCTTTCCTTATTTTGGAGGCGAAATGCCGCGAGACAAAAAACGAAAATCGGGAGTTGGCCACCTGGATTTTGGGCTCCGGGAGTTCCAAAAAGGCGAATAGTTCTTTCAAACTGGTAAAAAACGGTGTTGCTTGCGTCATAATTTTTCTATTTTTGCCTTCAAATCTAAATCTTTTTGATGAGGCATATTCTATGGGTACAGTCAGTACAAACGAGTTCCGTAAAAAGCTGAAGATTATCGTCGATGGCCAGCCGTGGATGATTGTCGATAACCAGTTCGTGAAGCCCGGCAAGGGACAGGCGTTCAACCGCGTTCGCATCAAGAACTTGATTACGGGCCGTACTCTCGAACGCACATGGAAAAGCGGCGATACCGTCGAAGAGGCCGAGGTCACCTATACGGAAATGACATACCTCTATAACGACGGCGCGACTTGGTTCTTCATGGACAACACGTCGATGGAAACGATGGAAATCCCGAAGGACGCTTTGAATGGCGCGGATGTCTGGCTCTTGGACAATGCGACCGTGCAGGTCACCTGGTGGGACGGCAAGGCAATCGAAGTGATTCCGCCGACATTTGTCGAAATGACGATTACTTCCGCGCCTCCCGCAGTCCAGGGCAACACGAGCGGCAACGTGATGCGCGAAGCGGTCCTCGAAACCGGCGCCAAGGTGATGATTCCTCTCTTCATCCAGGAAGGCATGAAGATCAAGGTGGATACGCGTGACGGTTCCTATGTGGAACGTGCCAAGTAATCGCTCCTAACCGTTTATATATAACAAACAACGCCCGGACGAATGTCCGGGCGTTGCGCGTTTTTAAATGTTTGCCAATCGAAACTCTAAATTCTACCGACAGAGCTCTGACACTTCCTCCACCCATTTTTCCTTTGCTCGGGCAAGCTTCTCGATAGACGCTTCATCGGCTCCGCTTGAGTCTCGCAAGGCTTTGAGCGCCCTGTAATCGTCGAGCATCTTTTTTGCCGCATCATGTTCCGGGATGAGCTTTTTCAGGGAATTTTCGATCTTTTCATCGGAATAATAGCGCAGCACGCCCTGGAGATACGCTTTGACGAAACCTTCGCTGTCGCCCGAATCTTTCAATTTTCTCGCATCGGCAAATTCAAACGGCTCGATCCGGTCCATCCATTCGGATTCTTTCGCGTAAAGGTCGTTGTCGAGGGCGATCGCGTTTTCTTCCCTGCCGAGGCGAAGCTGGTCCGCTAGCAGCGGACGGTAGGATTCGATGTCCGCCTCGATACCTTCGCTTTTTAAAAAGAGCCCCAGGTTTTGCAGGTTTTTTTCGGAGGGCGTCTCCAGAATGCGTTCCTTTAAAATGGCTAACCTGACTTCGCGGGGAAGCTTTACAAAGCTTTCGTTGTCGAGTTCCGTTTCGTGCCGGCGCAGGATAAACGCCCGGAAGAGGACCAGGGCAAGGACGATTGTAAAGAGAATGGCTGCGGTCATGTCGGAAAATCTAAAAAAAGGAAGCCTGATAAAGAGAATGGAAAATCCAAAGGCGAAAATTTCTAGGAATAAAAGCCTGCCTGGTAGATTTTTGGTAAAAAAAGTGTTGCAATAAGGGCGCTTTCAACGAAATGATTTATATTTAGAGGGAATATATTCCTATCCCCTAGTGGAGATGACTAGATGAAGAAGAAATTTTTGATGCTTTCGGCTCTGTTCGCCGCCGGGTCCGTGGTGACCGCGCAGGCACAGACTACCAATTTGGACATTTCTTTGGACGTAATCGTCCGCGACTTCCAGCCGAACCATCCGGACTTTGAGAACTTTTCGGAAGAATCTGTCAAAAATTTGGACAATATTTACAGTTTCGGTCTTCCGGGGTACGATATTTCCTGGTATGGCCTTTCCGCCTACCACAACACCTGCGGCAACAAGGAATCCAAGGCTGGCGTTGCGCTAGGCATGGACGGACTTCCCCTTGTTGCAAATCCGGTCCTTCCTTCCTATCTGCAGCAGGTATCGCTTACGGGCGGAAATTTGATGTATGGCCAGTGTAAAGATGGCGTTGCCGGCTATTTGAACCAGGTCCAGCGCGGTTTCAAGCAGTCCCAGGGGACAACTTTCACGGGCGTTCTCAAGAATACCTGCGTGGGCGAAGAATCCAAGAATTCCGGGGGAAACGCCTGGGGCAACGAAGTCTATTATACGCCGGGCATGGTGCAGCCCTACTTGACTTTTGACTTGGATAGTGCAGGAGAACCTCTTTATTTGAAAGGGGCGCATATCCACAAGCTGAACGAGGCTTGCGATAACGTACACTTTGAACAGTGGTTTGAGGATGTTCCGGGAACCAACAAGGTCTCCGAAGTCCTTCTCACGCTTCCTAGCGCAGCCGATAATCCTAAATATAAGGAGCTGGATTATAACTACAACAATGGCGGCTACTTCCCGCTAGATCTTGTGAACAACCAAGTGTGGGCCGGCTCCCGCAACAGTTGTGATGGCGACCGTTGCGAACAGTGGGGACCGCAGAGCTTCTCGATTTTCTGCCCGCCGTATAATTACCAGTATGCTTCTACGCAGACCGATTTCAACGGCAATAACACGTCTTCTCTTTGTGCGGCGTGGAACCAGTATGGGGGAGCTCGCGGACTTTCTACCGAAACGGCCAAGACAATTGCTGCAAATAGTGGAAGTCTGGGCCTGCAACATCTGCGAAACTACAACTTCACGATGATGGGCTACGCGAGCTTCAAGTACTACAAGCAGAACAACACCGACGAATTGAACCAGGAAATTTTCGAATTTGCGGGTGACGACGATATGTGGATTTTCGTCGATGGCGTGCTTGCCGTCGATTTGGGCGGAACGCACTTGGCGACTCCGGGCATCGTGAACATCCGCACTTTGGCGGCGAACAACCATGGCTGCCACGAGGGAGAACCTCTCGCCACGGTACAGCAGGGCAAGAACGCTTGCGGGGCGGACGGCCAGTGGACGGACGGTTCCTGGCATCATCTGCACTTCTTCTATGCGGACAGACAGACGGATGGTTCGAACCTCTACATCCGTGCGAACCTTGCGGAAGTCAAGGCTTCAGCCTTTGGCCAACCGCAAATCCTTGAAGCGGAAGTTGATGTCAGTGAAGGAATCCTCAATACTTATATCTATACGAATACCCAATTGCATGCCAATTCGATTGCCGCAATCAATGCTTCAAACGGAACTTCTTTCCCGATTCTTTCCAAACGGGCAAATTCCGTGGGAACGCTCGATACGCTCGCTTTTAAAATCGAAAATTTCGAGTATATTCAAAAAACATCCAAGGGATATTCTTACCGGATTACGGGAAAGCTTTGTACGGACCAGGCCTGTACCGTCCTGAAAAATCCGGTCAAGGGGGATTCCCTGGCGTTCAACTTCCCTCCGAACGATTCAGTTGATGCCTCTTCACAGTTCAACCGCTTCTATTCGGGAAACAATTTCCAGATTTTCTCGGCAACGCTCAGACCTGTCGATACATATCACTGGGGACCGGTTCTGAAAATTGCCAACAACACTTCTACGACGGTTATCCCTGCCGATACGACGATCGATCGCCCGCCATTTGACAATTCGACTCTCGACAAGGGTAAACTCAGCAATGACCAGACCGGTGAAATCATCATTACACCGCTTCCTGTCGATTATTCGAATTCGGAAAACCAGAGCTCTTGGATTGCCGAGAATATCGACAAATATTCCAAGGCTCCGGGAGACGGAGAAACTACTCCTGCCGGACAGGTCGTTATCAATTCCAAGACAAAGAAAGGAAACGGGACAACCGGCTCCGTCGATAATTCCCGTTGCACATCTTCTAAGGGTGTTGAAAACTGCGTGAGCTTTGCGTTTGTGACCGACCAGGCTTTCAGCGTCACCGTCCGCGTCTTTGACCACTTGGGACATTTTGTAAACCAATACAGCCAGGAATTGAATGCGGAACAGTTCAATGCGATTACCAATTCAAACGTGAAAACCGACGATGAATGCACCACAAAACCTGACACCCAGAGCGGAAGCATCGTGGCAAGCGTCAAGACCTATCCGGTTGCGCAAGACGGTCGAAAGCTCGGCACGGGCGTCTATATCTACCAGATTTCTCTCGTGGAATATCCGCAAAAGCATTGTGTGAACATCAGCGGAGAACAAACTCCGATGGATGGCGAATACAAGCGTACGGAATATAAGGAAACCCGCGGTTTCCGTCGGGTAACGGTCAAGTAGCGGGTCGTTCGATTGAAATTTTATCCCGGGCAATCTGTCCGGGATTTTCTACATTTATCACACCAATTAGAGGTATTTTATGTCCGAAGAACTGATTCTCAAATTCAACGATCCTACTCCGCTCCGCTATGGCGAAAATTCCCACCAGAGCGCGGTCTTTTACAAGGAACCGGGCTTTGACGAGGCGAGCCTTGCGACTGCGAAGCAGCTTCACGGCAAGGAGCTTTCGTATAACAATATCGTGGATGCGGACGCCGCGTTGGAAATCATCCGCGAATTTTCGGACGTTCCGGCGATTGTCATTATCAAGCATATGAACCCTTGCGGCATGGCGACCGGTGAAACGCTTGACGAAGCCTTTGCCGCGGCGTGGGCTGGCGATCCGGTGTCGGCTTTCGGTTCGGTTATCGCTTCGAGCAAGCGGGTCGATTTGAAGACCGCTCAGCTTCTGAAGGGACGCTTTGTCGAAATTCTGCTCGCTCCTTCCTTTGACGATGACGCCCTGGAATTTTTGAAGAACAAGAGCAAGGATATCCGGCTCCTCGAAGTCGGTAAGATCGAAAAGCCGAAGGCGCGCAAGGTCTATAAGCACATTATCGGCGGAATGCTCGTGCAGGACCGCGACGTGGACCTGTTCGAAAAGTTTGAAACGGTGACGCAGGCGAAGTTCCCGGACAACAAGCTCGCCCTAGCCAAGTTTACATGGATTATCACCAAGTACACGAAGTCGAACGCTATCGTGATGGGATACGAATATAAGCCGGGACAGTTCCTGGTCATTGGGCTTGGACCGGGCCAGCCGAACCGTATCGATTCGAACAAGCGCCTCTGCCAGCCGCGTGTCCGCGACAACGTGAAGATGATGGTGGAAGATCCGACGAACGAATACATGAAACTCGCCGAGGGCGAAACGCTTGAAGATAAGATTCGCCAGGTCTTTGGCGAGGTCGTTATGGGCTCCGACGCCTTCTTCCCCTTCCCGGACAACGTGGAAGCCGCTCACGAAGCGGGCGTCCGCTATATCGTCCAGCCGGGAGGCTCCAAGAAGGATGACCTTTCCATCGAAGCAGCCGACAAGTTCGGCATCGCGATGGTCTTTACCGGTATGCGTCACTTCCGCCACTAAGGTTCCGATGGCTTCCAAGAATGTTCAGGATCTAAACTCCCGGGAAGTGTACCTCACCGTGCTCAACTTCCTGAAGAAGGCTTTTCGCAAAGGTTCCCAGAAGATCAACGCAAAGGATTGGAATACGTTCAAAGATCGGCTCAACGCGACATCTCTTTCTCCGGAGACGGCGAATGCGATTGGTCTATGGACAATGGAAAATCTCTTTTGCCACAAACCTTCCCGGGTGCAGCCCCGCGCGCTCCAGGAATTCGAAGAACGGATCTTTTCGGGAACCGTCCACAGCGAGTTTGTGGAAGCGGTCCTCTTTGGCATGGTGAGCGAAATCCAGGGGGAAAACATTCTCGATGAATTCTTGGAAACCTCGTCCCAGGAGGTAGCCCCGGAAAGAATGCTCTCGTCCCTTTCGCGGATGTGGGCGCGGAATATCCAGGGCTACCAGTCGGTGAAGGTCTGCTGATGCGGGTGCGCGTTATCGGGGCCGGTCTTGCCGGCTGTGAAGCCGCATTGCAGCTTGCGTCCCGCGGATTTGACGTGGAACTTTACGAAATGCGGCCTGTTCGGATGACTCCGGCTCATCGGGACGGAAAGCTCGCACAGCTTGTCTGTTCTAACAGTTTCAAGGGCATGGAGCCGACTTCGGCGCATGGGCTTCTGAAGCGCGAGCTTCGGATGCTTGGCAGTTTTTTGCTCTCTGCGGCGGATGAAGCGCGTGTCCCGGCGGGGGAGTCCCTGACGGTCAATCGCGAATTCTTTAGCGCGGCGGTGGAGAAGAAAATCGCTTCGTCGGAGCGGATTCACCTGCATCGGGAAGAGGTTTTGACGATTGCGGGGGACTTGCCGACGATTGTTGCCGCAGGACCTCTTGCTAGCGACGCTCTGGCTAACGATATCTTTTCGCATCTGGGCGGAGCGCGTCTCCATTTTTTTGATGCGATTGCGCCTGTCGTGGAAACGGATTCCATCGACATGGAGCATGCCTTTTACCGGAATCGCTGGGAAAAGGGCGAAACGGCGGACTTTATCAACTGCCCGCTGGACAAGGAAACATACGATGAATTTGTACGCAGGCTCCGCGAAGCGGAAGCCGTAGAGCCGCGTCCTTTTGAAAAAAAGGAACTCTTCGAGGGGTGCCTTCCGGTCGAGGAAATGGCGCGCCGCGGCGAGAATACGCTCCGGTTCGGGCCGATGCGCCCTGTGGGTCTTGGCCTTGGGAACAACGGAAAGAAGTGGTATGCGGTAATCCAGCTCCGGGCGGAAAATCGGGAAAAGACCCTTTTCAACATGGTCGGCTTCCAGACGCGTCTGCATTACGGCACGCAGAAGGAAATCTTTACGCTTGTTCCTGCCTTGAAAAATGCCCGCTTTGCACGGCTCGGGGCGATGCACCGCAATACTTTTATCGAAAGTCCGAAACTGCTTGACGAAACGCTGCGCCTAAAGCCCGAAGTGGAGTCCGCTTCGAATCTTCCGCCGACGTGGTTCGCCGGGCAGATTACGGGAGCCGAGGGTTATACGGAAGCGATTGCGACCGGCTGGTATGCGGCGTGGAACATGGCTAATACGCTCTTGCACGGAAAGCCGCGCGAGCTTCCCCCGGAAAGCTGTATCCGTTCTCTCTTGCACCAGCTGGTGACGCCGAACGAAGACTTCCAGCCGATGAATTTTAACTTCGGGCTCTTGCCGCACAAGGAAGATTACAAGAAAAAGGACAAAAAGCGCCTTTTGGCGGAACAAGAAGAAAAAGCTGTCCGCGAGTGGATCGCGGGCAGCGGGAAAAGCTTGGCGTAATTTAGTCGCAGACTTTTTGGAGCCGGACGATCTCTTCGGTTGCCCATTCTTCGAACGTATCGTTCTCGATGTGGGCTTTCGCATCGCGCATGAGCTTCAGGTAGAAGTGCACGTTATGGATGCTGGCGAGCGTCATCGCGAGAATTTCGCCCGAATGGAAGAGATGGCGCAGATAGGCGCGGCTGAAATTCCTGCAGGTGTAGCAGTCGCAGTGCGGATCGGGAGCGAGATCGAGCGCTTTTGCGTAGCGGCCCGCCTTGTAATGCAGGACTCCTTCGCTTGTAAAGAGCATCCCGTTTCGAGCGTTCCGGGTGGGCATCACGCAGTCGCACATATCGATTCCGCGGAAAATCAGTTCGAGCAGGTTCCACGGTGTCCCGACGCCCATGACGTAGCGCGGCTTTTCTTTCGGCAGAAAATCGGTGCAGAAGTCGGCGATTTTATACATCGTTTCCGCAGGTTCGCCGACGGAAAGTCCTCCAAGCGCAAATCCGTCGGGATCGAGTTTTTTGATTTCCTCGATAGCCTTTTTCCGAAGTTCCTTGTGCATCCCGCCCTGGACAATTCCGAAAAAGCTTTGGTCGTATCCAAAAAGCGGCGGGTTCGCTTGCAGGTATTCCTTGGCAAGGCGTGTCCAGTGGAGCGTGAAATTCAGGGATTTTTCCGCTTCGGCGACGGTGCTCGGGTAAGGCGTGCATTCGTCGAGCGCCATGATGATATCCGCGCCGATTTCGCGCTCTGCCTTCATCACGTTTTCCGGGGAGAAGAAATGCTTGGAACCGTCGAGATTGCTGCGAAACTCGATACCGTCCTTCTTTATCTTTCGGAGGTCCTTGAGGCTCCATACCTGGAATCCGCCGCTGTCCGTGAGAATCGGACCGTGCCAGTTCATGAACCGGTGGAGTCCGCCTGCGTCGCGGATGAGAGACGTTCCCGGTCGGAGGTAGAGATGGTAGGTGTTTCCCAGGATGATTTCCGCCTGCGCTTCGGACAGGTCGCGCGGAGTGAGAGCCTTGACGGTCGCCTGCGTGCCGACGGGCATGAATATCGGGGTGGTGATGACACCGTGGCCCGTGTAAATCTTGCCGAGCCTGGCCTTTGACTTGGCGGAAGTCTTGATGAGTTCAAAGCGGTTCTTCTGCATTTGGTGCGGTTCGGTTAGCGTGTCTTGACAATGGTCCAGGCTTCGTCGAAGAGGCGCGCCGCGTCACCCGGATCCTTGAGGAACACCATGCGCTTGATTTCCGCTTCGGTCGGGTTGATGACCCGGTTCTCGGTGAATTCCTTGTCGAGAACTTCGAGCGAGGCCTTGTTCGGGGTGGCGTAATTGATATACTTGGCGAGCTGGGCGCCGATTTTTGCGTCGAGAATGTAATTCATGAATGCATAGGCGCCTTCCGGATTCGGGGATTTGCTTGAAAGCGTCATGGCGTCGACCCACATGAAGGAGCCTTCGACCGGGATGGCGAATTTAAGCGTAGAATCTTCGTCGATTGCCGCCATCGCTTCGCCGTTGAAGACGATTGCCGCCCAGTCCATCTTGGAGAGAACCTTGTCCTTTCCGCCGACCGATCCGTCAAAGCCCAGGAAGTGAGGATCCTTTTTCGCCTGGAGAATGTATTCGACCGCCTGGTTAATTTCATCCTTGTTCGTGCTGTTCGCATCGAAGCCTTTGGCCTGGAGTGCCATGGAAAGCATGGAACGGCTCTCTTCGAGAAGGCTGAAATTGCCTTTCGTATTTTTGGCGTCGAACAGCATCGAATAGCTCGCATTCAGCGGGTCGATTTCGGCGTCGCGGTAGAGGATGCCCGTCGTTCCCCAGAGATAGGGAAGCGTATAGGAATTTGTCGGGTCGTAACTCGGATTCTTGAATTGGCTTGCGACATTTACGCGGTTCGGGACCTTGTTCGTGTCGATTTCCGCGATAAGTCCGAGGTGCACCATCTGCTGGATGACGACGTCGCTTGCGATGACCACATCGTATTGGGCGGTTCCGACGGTCTGCAACTTGCTTATCATCTCTTCCTGGGCTTCGTAAAGTTCGAGCTTAAGCGTATAGCCCGTCTTTGCCTCGAAATCCTTGAGCATGTCCGGGTCGATGTATTCGCTGTAAATCATGACCGTGACTTTTTTCTGCTTGTCCGCGCTTTTTTCGTTGCAGCCGAGGAAAAGCCCGGAAATGGCGAAGAAGGTGGCGAGAGAGAGGATGGTGAAAATTTTTTTCAATTTTTGTGCCTTATGGGTTTGGGTGGTGAGTGAAAATTTTAGACCTAGGGATTTCCTTTGGCGATTTTCCGCTCCTTGCGGATTCCTTTCAGCGTGAAAAGGAGCATCGCGAAAAGGGTGAGCCCGAAGACGATGGTCGAAAGCGCATGGATCTGCGGCGAGATGCCTCGCTTGAGCGAACCGTAGATATAGAGCGGAAGCGTCTGCGATTCGGGGCCGCTCGTGAAAAAGCTGAGGATGAAGTCGTCTAGGGAGAGCGTGAAGGCGAGAAGCGCTCCCGAAATTATCGCGGTCGAAAGCTGCGGCAGAATCACGCGAAACCAGGCTCCGGCGGTCGAAGCGTAGAGGTCGCGGGCTGCTTCTATCTGTTCTTTTCCGATGCTCGCCAAACGACTTTGCACGACCAATACCACGAAGCTGATTTCGAGCGTGACGTGTGCGATTATCATGGTGAGCATTCCCGGGTCGAAGACCGTCGTCCAGGAACGGAAGAGCGCAAAGACGACCGCAAGCGCAATGGCCATCAGGATGTCCGGCGTCACCACGGGAACGTTGATGGACATGTCGAAAAAATAGCGCATCTTTTTTCCCCAGGGAGTCCTGTGGAGACCGATGGCGAGAAGCGTGCCAAGCGTGGTGGCGATAAGCGTACTTACCACGGCGAGAACGAGCGTGTTGACGGTCGTCGTCTGGACCATCGAATTTTCGAAGAGCCGCGCATACCAGTCGAGGGTGAAGCCTTTCCATGTCTGCCCGTGCCTGCTTGCGTTTACGCTCTGCATCGCGACGAGAAACATCGGAAGATACAGCAAAAGAAAACCGATAAAGGCGAGAACGCTTGCGATGACAGGAAGTTTCCGCTTAGACAAAGTTCTTTCCTCCGGTCCGTTGGAAGATGACAAGGCTGATGACGCTCGAAAGGATGAGGACGATGCCGAGCATTGCGCCGAACGGCCAGTCGCTTGCGGAGCCGAACTGCTGCTGGATCAGGTTGCCGATGAGCATATACTTTCCCGCGCCTAAAAGGTCGCTGATGACATACATCCCGAGGCTCGGGACAAGCGTAAGGATGACGCTCGCGATGATTCCGGGCTTCATCTGCGAGAGAATCCCGTGATAGAACGTGCGAACGGGACCCGCATAGAGGTCGCGGGACGCTTCGACGATTCCCCAGTCAAGGCGTTCGACGCTCGTGTAGAGAGGTAACACGGCAAACGGGAGCATGGAGCTGACCATGCCGATATAGACGGCGAAGCTTCCCGGGTAGAGGGACTTCCCCTCGGCGATGATGCCGAGAAAGCTCGCCACCTTGGCGGGGAACATGTCCGGTCCGAGCAGAATCATCCAGGCGGCGGTTCGGATGACGAGGTTCGTGCAGCTGGGAACCATGATAAGCGCAAAGAGGAACTTTCGCATAGACCTATCGTGGTTCGCTATCCAGAAAGCCATGGGAAGCCCGATGGCGATACAGAGAATCGTGGTGAAAACGGCGATTTTGACGCTCCGCCACAGGATAAGCAGGTTGTCCGGCGACCAGCCGAACGAGCTGAAACCGAGAAGCCGCTTGAGGTTCGTGAGTGAGAATGTCCAGTCGATGCTTCCGTAGGCGCCCCGGTTCGCGAAGGCGAGGACAAGGAGAAATCCTGTCGGAATCAGGAGAAAGACTAGGAGCCAGAGGATGCCCGGTCCGGTGAGCAGTGCGCCCGTCTTTTGCATGTGGGCGCGAGTGGTGAGCTTGCCTTCAAAGACTTCGGTAGTGTGCATCATAGGGCTAGTCGCTCAGAACTTGCAGGTATTGCGGCTCCATGTAGAGCTTTACTTCGTCGCCCGGGTCGTAGATCTCGTCCGGGTCGGTCATCACGCGGAGCTTGAGGCTTTCGCTTGCGCCCTTGCCCGGGAGTTCCGCGATGAGTTCCCAGTAGTCGCCACGGAAAATCCGTTCGAGAATCTTCGCCGGAAAAACATTGTCCGGAAAATTTTCCCCGGGTGTGCAGACGTGGATGTCTTCCATGCGGATGGCGATTCCTCCGTGGGCCTTGCCGTTTCCGTCGGGAATCCAGGCCGGATCCTTTTCCAGGACAAGTTCCCCGAAATTCGTCCGGGCGAGTTTTTCCGAGACGCGGTCGCATTCGAGAATGTTCGCTTCGCCGATGAATGTCGCGACGAAACGGTTCACCGGATGTTCATAGACGTCTTCCGGATTTCCGTCCTGCACGATTTGTCCGTTATACATGACGAGGATTCGGTCGCTTACGGCAATCGCTTCGTCCTGGTCGTGCGTGACGAGGATGAATGTCGTATCGGTTTTCCGCTGGAGTTCGCGAAGTTCCACCTGCAATTTTTTGCGGAGGCTTGCGTCGAGTGCGGAAAGCGGTTCGTCGAGAAGCAGAATGTCCGGCTTGTTTACAAGCGCCCGTGCAAGGGCGACCCGCTGTTTCTGTCCGCCGGAAAGAGTCGCCGGCATTTCTTTCGCAAGATCCGAGATGTTCACGATTTTCATCATCTCGTTTACGCGCCGTTCGATTTCTTCTTTCGGAATCTTTTGGCTTTTGAGCCCGAACGCAATGTTGTTAAAAATATTCAGGTGCGGGAACAGCGCATAATTCTGGAAGACCGTGTTGATGGGCCGCTTCGCGGGAGATTTGTTGGATATGATTTTTCCGCTCAAGACGATTTCGCCACTGTCCGCCTTTTCGAATCCGCCGATGATGCGGAGGAGCGTCGTCTTGCCGCAGCCCGAAGGCCCGAGCAAAGTGACAAATTCGCCGTCGCGGATAAATACGTTTATTCCTTTGAGCACGGATTTCTTGCCGAAACTCTTGTAAACGTTGCGGATGTCTAGGTCAAAGTTCTCTCCGCTCGGAGGCAAAGGATCCATTTTTAATCTCCGTAAAATGAATGCTTCTGTTTCAATCGGCAAATTTAAAAAGTTTGCGCCGGATGTTTAGTGATTTACACAAAATTTACGAGCTAGAATTGGATTGCGGTTAGCGATACGGAAACGAGGATCATGGGGTTGTCGGGGAATGGTCGAGTCGCGGATATTCGGGAAGCGTCGGAATCTGCCGATAGGAATTGCTTCCGGAATCTAGCTCCAGGAAAAAGTTGGAATCTCCGAGCGAAAGCATGATGAATTTCGGCGTGAGAACTTTCAGGTATTTGTTCACCTGGGCCTGCAGCGCCACCGGGGAATCCGCTCCCGGGCGTTTGCATTCGACGAGCAGCCACGGCCTTTTTACGCTGTTTCCTTCGCGAAAGTCGTGGACCAGGATGTCCACCCGATCCGAATTTCCCGGTGCGATGTTTTTCAGGGCGAATTCCGTCTCGACGAGATGCAGGGGAACGGAAAGCGCTTCGGTGAGCCATTGGACTACGCGTTGCCGCACGGCTTCTTCCGGTGTCAGGGAGACAAACTTTTTTCTGGACGGATCAAAGATGTTTTCCATCGGTCAAGGCTATGGCGTATTCGTGCGAAACGGATACTGGGAAAACGGGGGAATGTGAAACTCTTCTTTGAGGTCGTCCCAGCGGATAAGCCGATTTTTCCAGATGTATTTGCGATAGAGACGGCGCGCGACTCGGCTTGTGATTTCATAGGGAATCGTATGGTGCGCCTCGGCGACGGATTCCATGGAAATGCGGGGATCGGCTCCGCCATTGACGACTTCGACGGTTTCGCCGATTTGAACGTCCGGGATGCGGCTCACATCGACCATTGTCGCGTCCATGCACACGCGTCCGAGAATCGGGCAGAGTTGATTCCGGATGAGTACGTAGCCGTTGTTGTATTCGCCGCGGAGATATCCGTCTCCGTAGCCTATCGCAATCGTCGCCACTTTTGTCGGCTGCTGGGCGACCCAGTATTGCCCGTAGGAAACCGCTTCTCCCGTGGGAACTTCGTGGATTGTGCGGATGGTGGATTTAATCGTCATCACCGGTTTCAGTTCCGGGTATTCAAAACCTTCAGGCGGCGTCGCGCCCATCGGGTTGTAGCCGTAAAGGACCAGTCCCGGGCGTACCATGTCGAAATGGCTTTCGGGATGTCTGAGCGTCCCCGCGGAGCTTGAACAGTGGCAGATTTTCGGGCGGATTCCTTCGTTGGCGAGAAGTTCCACCAGGTTGGAAAAACGGTCGATTTGACGTTGCGTGCTGGCATTGGACGCCTGGTCGAACATGTCCGCTGTCGCCAGGTGCGTAAACATCCCTTCGACATCGAGATGCTTCAGCGATAGGATTTGTCGGATAGCGTCAAAATCGTCAAAGCGGACTCCGTAGCGGTGCATCCCCGTGTTGATGGCAAGGTGCGCCTTTGCGGAAAGCCCGTTTTCTTCCAAAAACTTGTCAAAGGCTACGGCGGTTTTTACGTCCGAAAGGGCGGACGTCAGACCGAATTCCACGAGATAGGAAAAATCCGCCGGGATGCAGGGCCCGAGAACGAGAATGTCTAGGTCCATGCCGTATTGCCGCAAAAGCATTCCTTCCGAAAGGTGCGCCACGCCTAAAAAATCCGCTCCGCTGTATTTGGCGGCGAACGAGCAGGCGAGCGAGCCGTGCCCGTAGCTGTCGGCCTTGACTGGCAGGAGAATCTTCGTATGCTTGGGGATGGACTTGCGGACAAACTGGATGTTGCTTGCGAGAGCGTCCAGGTTGATTTCAATCCAGTTCGGGCGCGTGATGTTCTTCAAATCGGGAGGGAAGGATGGCAAATTCATGATAGAAATATAGATATTGAAAATCGGGCGCGCAGAGTAAGACTGTTTGCAAAATCCAATGAATCCAAAAGAAAAACTTTGAATCTGTGACTGAAAAACTTGTATTAAGTGTAAAAGATTGGCAAAGCGAACCTAGAAGCCTCTAAATTACACCCAGAAGGAGAATCGCTGATGAGAAGTTCCAGATTTTCTCTGCTTGCCGTTTTGACAGCGATGTTTCTTGCCGCCTGTGGCGACGATGTCACCAAGGTGACGAACATGATGACGAAATCATCCGCGATCGAAGTCGTGGAATCCGCGGATTCGCTCGGAAAGTGCTCCGATAAAATTTCGGGCGAGATGAAATTCGCCGCAAAGGAAGGCGCAGTTTTCGTGTGCGCGGATTTTGCCTGGAAAAACGTCTCGGCAACGGGCAAGGACGGCTCATCGTGCATCGCCGAACCGCTTGAAGATTCTTCGGGATACAAGATTGTTTGCGGTGAGGATTC
Organism: Alistipes onderdonkii; assembly: GCA_963656065.1. GTDB lineage: Bacteria > Fibrobacterota > Fibrobacteria > Fibrobacterales > Fibrobacteraceae > Hallerella. Next base: position 100,184 of record CAVKGV010000001.1, on the reverse strand, counting down.
TGTCGGGGTCATCGTGAACGGATCGAACGGTAACGGCTGCTCGCTCATAGACAATGGCGAAACCGTTTCGCAGATTTGCGACGTGGATACGATAACTTGGTATAAAGCGTTTTGTGGAGGTTCCGCCTATGATCCAGAAAAAGCTTTCTGCTTCGAGGATTCCCTCTATTCCTGCGGCGGAAAGTCCTATGACATTTCAAAGGAATTTTGCGATTCCCGCGACAGTCGCATTTACAAGTTTACGGTTATCGGCTCGCAGACTTGGATGGCGGAAAATGTGAGATTTGAATTGGGAGCTTGTATGAATGACCTTGACAGTTGTGCAAAATTTGGCAGGCTTTATACAAAGCGTGAGTCGGAAAACGTTTGCCCCGGAGGTTGGCACTTGCCGACTACGGATGAATGGAACGTCTTGATAGATTACGTGGATAAGAGCAGCGGGGATGATAGCGTCGGATTGAGTCTTAAATCGCAAACCGGTTGGGACGAAGGCGCAAACGGCCTGGATGAATTCGGTTTTAATGCGCTTCCCGCTGGAAAATTCGAGAATCATGCGCTTGCTGATGTTGGAAAATCGGCAGGCTTTTGGATCGCGGGCAAACCATTCTTTGCTGTTCGAAGCAAAGTCCGCCACCGCAGAGACCGTTTGTGTAAAAAATTTCACACCCGCCTATTCCGTCCGCTGTATCAAGGATTGATGGAAATTTTGCCCATTTAAAACACAAAAAGCCTCGGAAAAATCCGGGGCTTTTCACGTGAGAATGCCGAGCCTTATTTGATAAAGGAAAGGACCGCATCGCCCATGCCGGTCGTGCCGACCTTGGTATCGCCTTCCTTCCAAATTTCACCGGTGCGGAATCCTGCGCTGATCGTCTTTTCGACCGCGGTTTCGATAGCCTTTGCCGCTTCCTCTTCCTTGAAGGAATAGCGGAGCATCAGCGCGACGGAAAGAATCTGGGCTAGCGGGTTTGCGATTCCCTTGCCCGCGATGTCCGGAGCGGATCCGCCGGCAGGTTCGTAAAGTCCGAACGAGCCTTCCGCGATGGACGCCGACGGAAGAAGCCCCATGGAACCGGTGAGCATTGCGCATTCATCGGTGAGAATGTCGCCGAAGAGGTTCGGGCAGAGGAGAACGTCGAACTCGCGCGGACGACGGAGAAGCTGCATCGCGGCGTTATCCACGTAGAGATGTTCGAGTTCGACATCCGGGTATTCCTTGGCGATTTCCTTGACGATTTCGCGCCAGAAAACGCTTGTCGTGAGAACGTTTGCCTTGTCGATGCTCGCCACTTTCTTCTTGCGGAGGCGGGCCGCTTCGAACGCAAAGCGCGCGATGCGTTCCACTTCGTAGCGGCTGTACTTCATTGTGTCGAAGCCGATTTCGTCCTTGCCCGAGCCTTCGCGACCCTTGGGCTGTCCAAAATAGACGTCGCCCGTCAGTTCGCGGACGGTCAGGATGTTGAATCCGTCGCCGACGATATCTGCGCGGAGCGGGCAGGCCGGTGCGAGTTCCTTGTACACGCGTGCCGGGCGGAGGTTGCAGAAAAGCTTAAAGTGCTTGCGGAGCGGGAGCAGGGCGCCGCGTTCCGGCTGGAGGTTCGGCGGCAGGGATTCCCACTTGGGTCCTCCGACCGACCCGAAGAGAATCGCGTCGGCGGCTTCGCCTGTCTTGAGCGTGCTTTCCGGCAGCGGGTTCTGGAAGTGGTCGTACGCGATTCCGCCCACGTCCGCCCATTCCTTTTCGGTCGAGAAACCGAACTTCTCCGCCACGGCGTCGAGAACGCGCACAGCCTCTTTCATGACTTCCGGTCCGATTCCGTCGCCCGGGAGAACGGCAATCTTGTAATTCTTGCTCATAGAAAACCTCGATTTTTGAAGCGACCCAAAAATAGAAAAACGCTTCGGGGTTGGTGACGGAAAGCGGCTCTTTTTCCGCTGAATGGCTTTTTGAAAGATGTTTTCATAGCGCCTTGACGGAGCTTTTTTTTTTCTTACTTTGTTTTGAAAATCAGAAAAGGAACGCTTATGGAAAAAATTCCGGATGAATTTTGTGTTTTAGAAACAATCGTTTTCAATCCACCCCAAATGATGTATGTTTGGTTTGATGGAAGTCCAGACAAAAAATATCTTGAAAAAGTCTGCGTCTATGATCCACGGATTCCTAGGTATCCTGTTATTACTTTGTCTGGTATGAGCTATTCTCATTGTTCGTTTTCTAAAGATTCTCAAGGTGCCTCAAATAACGAAAGTAATGAGAAATCGAAAACCGGCTTTTTTGATAGATTTTTTGATAATATTCATGAGTTTTTTCTGAAAATATGGAGGTCGTATTTCGGGGGAAAATTTGAATTTTTGGCGAATGGTCCCATTTTCTTTTTACAATTTTTTATTAGTGCTATTTTTATGTCGATTATTTTTTCCGGTACGTTTTTTACTTTAATGTTTTTGATTGATCTCTTTTCCGGATTATTAACCGTCGTTGGTCGCTGAAATATGAAAGATAAAATTTTTGTAATAGGCGCGTTGTTTATTTATCCGATTTCTTTCATCATGTGGGTTCTTGGAGGCCTGCTTAGGATTGTTTTGTTTTTGTTGTGGTGGGGAGTCATCGGTGGTACATTGGAGTATTCTGCTGATTTTATTCATGACTTGTCTTGGTTTATTCGTGACTTGTTTTGGTACTACACCCCGTAGCAATCCCGCGTATTCTTTCGGACCGTTTCCATCAGGGTTTCGAACGGGACGCCTTTTATCCGGGCGAGAACCTCTCCGATTTGCGGAATCATCCCGGCATGGCTAGCCTTTCCGCGGAACGGAACCGGGGCGAGGTAGGGAGCGTCCGTTTCGAGCAGGAGCCTTTTGAGCGGGACCCGGGCGGCCGCCTCGCGAACGCTCTCCGCATTTTTGAATGTGAGAATCCCGGTAAAGCCGACATAGACGTTTGCGGAAAGCGAGAGAACGTTATCGACAAAGTCCGCACTGGCCGTGCAGCTGTGCACATGGAGCGTCGCCCCCTCTAAATTTGTCGAACGGAGAACGTCGAGCGAATCCGCTTCCGCTTCCCGCAAGTGCAGGACGAATGTCTTGTGAAAAGGCTTCCCGATTTCGAGCTGTCGCGCGAAAACTTCCGTCTGCCTTTCGTGAGACGCGCCTTCGTAATGGTAATCGAAGCCGATTTCTCCGATGCCCACCGTTTTCGGCTCGCTCCAAAGCTCCAAAAGTTTCCTTTCCGTCTCTTCGGAATAGTCGTCCGCATTGATCGGATGCACGCCGTAAGCCGCATAGACCTGGGGAAACTCGTCGGAAAGTTTTTTCGTGTAGGCGAAAGTCGGTTCTTCGCAGGCGACCTGGATCACCGCGTCCGGCTTCGGGTCCGCGGATTCCCACCAGCTCTTAAAATCGATGCCCGTCCGCTCTTCGAACGAATCCATGTGACAGTGCGAATCGACAAAGTTCATTTGTACGCAATCTCGATGACGGAATATTCTACGATGCCGCGGGGAATGGTGATGGGAACGATGTCGCCCTTCTTTTTTCCGATGAGAGCCGTCCCCACGGGAGAGTTTACGCTGATGCGGCCTTGGAGCGGATCGATTTCCTCGACACCGACGAGCGTATAGATTCTCGTCTTCTTCGTCTTGGAATCCTTGAGGGTGACGGTCGCGCCAAAGCGGATGGAACCGTCGGAGGGCGCTTCGGTGCTCACGACCTTGGCGTGGTCGAGAATCTTGTCAAGGGCGCGGAGCCTTCGGTCGATATCCCGCAGACGCATCTTGCCGTAAGTGTAGGCGGCGTTTTCGGAGCGGTCTCCTTCGGCGGCGGCGGCGCCGACCTGGCGCTGCATCTCGGGTCGTTCGACGAACTTGAGGCGTTTCCATTCCTCCATCAGCTTGTCGAAACCTTCTTGTGAAATCGGAGTGGGCATGATGCCCAATATAGAAATTTCTAACTTGGTTTTTATGGATTCCCTCTTTCTGTTCACCGACCTGTCTTTTTCGTATCCCGGAACATCGGCAAGGGCTTTGGACCATGTAAATCTTTCGGTGAAAACGGGGGAGACCTTTGCGCTTCTAGGCCCGAACGGAGCAGGAAAAACGACGCTTCTCAGAATCCTTTGCGGACGGCTTGCGATGGATTCCGGTGAACTCGGAATTGCGGAAAAGTTTCGACGGGGAAATGCGTTGGATCTTTCGCGCTGTGGCATCCTACTAGAAAACCCGGGCGTCTATCCCAGACTTTCAATCGAAGAATATCTCCGCTTCTTTGCAAAATTTTACACGACAGAAAATGTCACGGATCGGATTTCCGGATTGGCGAAAAGGCTGGAACTTCCGAGCCTCTCTTCCCGGATGGGAGAGCTTTCGCAAGGCACCCGCCAAAAGGTGCAGATTGCGCGAGCTCTTTTGCATATGCCCGGTCTGCTGCTTCTCGACGAGCCTGTCGCAAACCTTGACCCTTGCGCCAGGGAAGCGGTCTGGGATTTACTCGAAAGCTGGAAGCGGGAATGCGGCGGAACGCTTGTCGTGTGTTCGCACATCCTTTCCGAGATGGACCGCATAGCGACATCTTTTGCCATCCTTTACCGGGGAAAGGTCTTGTGCAAGGATTCCGTCGAAAATTTACACACAAATGAATTTACGGTAGATTTGCGGCTTCCGGAAGGCGTCTCGCCGGAATCTCTAAAATGCGGCTTTCCGCAGACGGCAACGGTCCTTTCCGTCAAATCGAAAAGACGCTCGCTTGAATCGGTCTATCGCGAAGCTGTCCGGAAATTTTCGGAGGAAGCATGAAAAGACTTCTCTTTCACGTTGCACGTAACGAAATCCGCCAGATCCTGCGCGAACCGAAATTTCTGTTGCCTTTTCTGTTTCCTCCCGTGCTTCTTGTCGCGTCGCAGGTGCTGCTTCTCCCGAAGAACGTTTCGCCTGAAATCCTTTCGCGGATGATGCTCTTCTGCGCGCTCCTGATAGCTCCGATGATTGTTCCGCTCGCTTCCGATAGCTTTGCCGGTGAGCGGGAACGCGGCTCGCTGGAACTTCTCTTGCTTTTGCCTGCACCGCCGTCCGCGATTTTTTACGGCAAGCTGCTTGCGCTTCTGCCCGTCCCGTTTTTCCTTGTCGTTCTTGCGGAATCCGCCTACGCGCTTGTTTCGGGAATGCTCGTGTTTTCCTTCTGGTGGAAATCCGTTCTTGCCGGCCTTCTCGCCTGCGTCTGCTTTTCGGGAATTTCGCTTTTCGTTTCGCTGAAAGTGAAAACGGCTCGCGCGGCGAACCAGGTTTCTCTCGTATTCGTTTTCCTGCTCCTTTTGTGCTTTGGGGCGATTTCGGATTTCTATTTCGGAAATCCCTGGATGCCCTTTCTTTTGCTGCTTTCGGTTGTTATTCTTTTTGCCGCGCTTTCCGCCGTTTCGTTCCGAAAGTTTCGGAAATGCTGAATCGCTCGGGTATCGGAAAATCTTGCTTCGCCAAAAAGAATTAAATTTTTAGCGAAAAACTTCAACTGGAGTCATTCCATGAAAAAATTGTCCATTCTTCTCTTCGCTATGATTTTTGCTGTCGCCTGCTCAAGTGACGACAAGTCCAAAAAGGATGGCGACCAGTCCCTCGAAAAAGTGAAAAGCGCCGGAGAGTTTGTTCTCGGCTTAGATGATTCGTTCCCGCCGATGGGATTTCGCAACAAGGACAACGAAATCGTCGGATTTGATATCGATCTCGCTTCCGAGGTGGCAAAGCGTCTCGGGGTGAAGCTCCGCACGCAGCCGATTTCCTGGGACGCCAAGGAGCAGGAACTGAACACGGGAAAAATCGACTGCATCTGGAACGGGATGAGCGTTGACAGCGCCCGCGCCGCGGCGATGAATCTCAGTTCGCCCTATCTCAAGAATCGCATGGTTTTCACGGTCAAGGATTCTTCGCTAGCTTCCCTCGCCTCCCTCTCCGGCAAGAAAATCGCCGTGCAGAACGGTTCGACTGCCCAGAAGCTTTTGGAAGCTTCGGCTGCGGGCAAGGCCGCTTCCCAGATTTTCCCGTTTGATGACAACCAGACCGCTCTGATGGACCTAGACAAGGGTGGAGTCGATGCGGTATTTCTCGATGAAATCGTCGCGCGTTACTGGATTGCTTCGAACGGCAAGAGCTTCATCGTTCTCGATGAGGGACTTTCCGACGAAGTCTATGCGATCGGTTTCCGCAAAAAGGACCAGAAGCTCCGCGATGCGGTCGATAGCGTTATTGCCCAGATGAAGGCGGACGGCAAGTTTGCCGAAATTTCCGCCAAGTGGTTTGGCAAGTGATTTCCGACTTGGGAAACTTGGTCCCGATTCTCTGGGGAGGGTTCAAGACGACCCTCGCCATTTTCGGTTTGACCCTTCTTTTTTCGATTCCGCTGGGCCTTCTCGTCGCGGTCCTCAAGATGTCGCGCTTTCGCCTGGTCCGCTATCCGGTCGCGTTTTACATTTCCGTGATGCGTGGGACGCCGCTCCTTTTGCAAATCGTGGCGCTTTACTTCGGCTCCTATTATCTGTCGGAATCTGTCGGCTCTAATCTTTCGTTCGACCGTTTTCCGGCGGTCATCGTCGCGTTTTCGATTAACTACGCCGCCTATTTCGCCGAAATTTTCCGCGGGGGAATCGAATCCATCAGCCGGGGCCAGTACGAGGCTTCCGAAATGCTCGGTCTCACCCGGGCGCAGACATTCTTTCGCATCATCCTGCCGCAGGTCGTAAAAAGGGTTGTCCCGGCAAGCGCGAACGAAGTCATCACGTTAGTCAAGGATACGTCGCTCGCCCAGGTCATTGCGGTGACGGAACTTTTCGCACTCGCCAAAAAACAGCAGGCCGCCTATGCGAGCATTTTCCCCTTGTTCGTGGCTGGAATCTTCTACTACGTGGCGAACTTGCTTTTGTCCGTGTTCTTCAGCTATGTGGAACGCAAACTGAATTATTACAGGTAGCCAATGTCGGGCGAATTAATTCTCGAAGTCAAGCATCTGAGGAAAACCTTTCACGACAGAAAGAAGGGCGACCTTGCGGTTCTCAAGGACATTTCGTTCGACATGAATGCCGGCGAAGTTCTTTCGGTCATCGGCCCGTCGGGTTCGGGCAAATCGACGCTTCTCCGCTGCATCACCCAACTCGAAACGCTCGACGGTGGCGAGGTTCGCGTCTGCGGAAAGGATCTGGTCGTCCCGGGTTCAAACCCGCTTCGCTATTCGCCGGCAAAGACGCTCCGGGAAATCCGGCTTTCGACCGGTCTCGTCTTCCAGAATTTCAATCTGTTTCCGCATTTGACCGTGCTCCAGAACATCACGCTCGCACCGGTCCGCGTTCTCGGGCGTTCCCGTGAAGAGTCTCGCGAACTGGGAATGTCTTTACTCAAGCGGATGGGACTTGAGTCCAAGGCGAAAGCTTATCCGTGCGAACTTTCCGGCGGGCAGCAGCAGCGTGTTTCTATCGCCCGGGCTCTTGCGATGAATCCGAAAGTGCTCTTTTTTGACGAACCGACGAGCGCGCTCGACCCGGAACTCACGGGCGAAATCCTCAAGGTCATCAAGTCCCTTGCGGAAGAAAAGATGACGATGGTTATCGTCACGCACGAGATGGCGTTCGCCCGGGATGTCGCCCGCGAAGTCATTTTCATGGACGGCGGAGTCATCGTGGAAAAAGGTTCGCCCGAATTCGTCTTCGGGGAATCGAAGAATGAACGCCTGCATGCGTTCCTTTCCCGCTTTTCGCAAAACGGAGATTGAAAATGCACGCGTCGATGGAACAGGAACTGGACTTTGAAGAATATCAGAAAGTGTTTCGCGTCGAAGAAACGATGATAGACAGGAACCGCCATTTAAACAATGTCGTCTGCGTGGAATGGATCCAGGACATCGCGGTGGAACATTCCGGGGTGACCGGCGGGACGAAACGGATGGACGAACTCGGATGCGGATGGATGATTCGGACGCAGCACGTGGAATACAAGGCGCAGGCCTTTCTCGGCGACGAAATCGTCGGAACGACCTGGGTTCCCGAATACTCGAAAATCGCGACGAACCGCCACTCGAAATTCATCCGCAAATCGGACGGCAAGGAAATCTTTTCCGCGGTGACGACCTGGGTGCTGGTCGATTTGAAACGCGGACGCCCGATTGCCATTCCCGAAGACATCAAGGACTTTTTTCGCAAGAAGAAAGGTCTCTGAACGGGGCAGTTTGCTATATTAAAGGGGCAAAATTTCACATCAAAAGAAGGTATCACGATGGCAAAACTTTCCATTGAAGATCTCGATCTCAAAGGCAAGCGCGTTTTCATCCGCGTCGATTTCAACGTTCCGCAGGACAAGGTGACGGGCGAAATCACCAACACCAAGCGCATCGAAGCGGCTCTCCCGACAATCCAGTATGCACTCGACAAGGGTGCCGCGGTCATTCTCGCGAGCCATCTCGGGCGTCCGAACGGTTCCGTGAACAAGAAATTCTCGCTCGCGCCGGTTGCAAAGAAGCTCGAAGAACTCATCGGGAAGCCGGTCAAGTTCCTTTCGGATTGCGTCGGTCCCGAAGTCGAAGCGGAATGCGCCAAGGCCCAGCCGGGAGACATCATCCTTCTTGAAAACCTCCGTTTCCACATTGAAGAGGAAGGCAAGTCCAAGGTCAAGAACGCCGACGGCACCGAGACGAAGATCAAGGCGGATCCGGCGAAAGTCGAAGCGTTCCGCGCGTCCCTTTCCAAACTTGCCGACGTCTATGTAAATGACGCTTTCGGCACCGCACACCGTGCGCATTCCTCGATGGTCGGCGTCGAACTTCCGCTCCGCGCGGCGGGTTTCCTGATGAACAAGGAACTCAAGGCGTTCGACAAGGTGCTGAACAATCCGCCGCGTCCGTTCCTCGCCATTCTCGGCGGTTCGAAAGTCGCGGACAAGATCCTGCTCATCAACAACCTGCTCGACAAGGCCGACGAAATCATCATCGGCGGCGGCATGGCGTTTACGTTCAAGAAAGTCGTTGACGGCATCGAAATCGGCAAGTCCCTCTTTGACGAGGAAGGCGCGAAGCTCGTTCCCGAACTGATGGCGAAGGCGAAGGCCGCCGGCAAGAAGATCATTCTCCCGGTGGATTATGTCGCTGCCGAAAAGTTCGATGCGAACGCCGCGAACAAAATCGTTTCCGACAAGGAAGGCATCCCGGCGGACTGGATGGGTCTCGACGTGGGACCGGAATCGACAAAGCTCTTCTGCGATGCAATCAAGGGCGCGAAGACAATCGTCTGGAACGGTCCTGCCGGCGTGTTCGAATTCGACGCGTTTGCCAAGGCGACCAAGGCGATGGCCGATGCGATTGTCGAAGCGACTGCAGCCGGTGCGATTACCGTCATCGGTGGCGGCGATACCGCTACGGCAGCCAAAAAGTTCGGTGCCGACAAGAAGGTCACCCACACTTCGACCGGCGGTGGCGCATCTCTCGAACTCCTCGAAGGCAAGGTCCTTCCGGGCGTTGCATTCCTCACCGACAAGTAATTTGTCTTTTGCAAAAAAGGCCTCTGTGTTCGCAGAGGTCTTTTTTGTTTTAAAATGGGAGACGCAGCCGAAAATCTTTTCATTTTATTCGCATTGTACAAGAAAACGTTTTAACTTTGAAAAAAGAGTTTATATTAAATAAAACAATCTAGCAAGGATTTTGGTATGGACCTTTTTCACCGATTTATTCTAATTGCAGGATCCGCTTTGACGTTGGCTGCTGTCGCCTGCTCGTCGGATTCTTCGTCTTCTGCGGAAAATGAAAAACAACCGATTCTCGAGAGGACGATTTCCGGGCTTGCGGAAAAAGGGCCTTTTCTCGACGGCTCCGCGGTAACGCTTTATGAACTCGACAGCGTAACCCTGGGAAAGACCGGCAAAAAATTTTCGGGATATGTTTCGGGTGGACGCGGCGAGTTCACCGTGCCGGATGTTGAGTTGACTTCATCGTATGCGCTGATCGAGGTGAAGGGAAAATTTATGAGCGAAATAAATTTTACGAGCGAAATCGACGATTCCGATACGACTACGCTTTACGCTTTGACTAACCTGGACGGACGTGAAAAAGTAAACGTGAATCTGCTCACGCATCTGGAATACAAGCGTGTCCTCCAACTTCAAAAAGAAGGCTTGGATTTTTCCGAAGCAAAACACAAGGCTTTGAACGAAATCCTCTCCGCTTTCGGTTTTGACAAGACCGATAAAAATTCGGAAGATCTGTCGATTTTCGGAAAAAGCGACGAGGACGCCGAACTGCTTTTTTTCGCCACGCGCCTTCTGTCCTTTGCCGCAGCACAAATGAATGTCTCTCTACAAACGTTGGGTGACAGTCTTGTTTCCGATTTGGAAATGGATGGCTCTTGGGATGACGATTCCTTGAAGTTTGCTCTATCGGAAGTGGAATTTCCTACCGGAATGATTCGCCAAAAGATGGAAGAATGGAAAATTTCCGATACGATTCCGGATATCGAGAAGTATTATCAAGTTTTTTGGCGGAACGTCCATGGATTTCCAAAATGCGAAGCCCAAAATGCCGGCACGATTGTAACCGATTCGTTCGATATTTGCCCAAATCGCGGGCGATCCTACATTTGTGAAAACGGGGAATGGAAATCCGTTTCCGAAGATGTTGCCGATATTTACAGCCTGGAATGTTCCGAAGACGGTGCGATCGTTTCGGGAAATGTCATCGATACGAATTATTATGTCTGCGATTCGGACTCGCTCCGCCCGGCAACTCCGATGGAAATGAAACTCGGCAAAGGTTGCACGAGCTACACGGAAGGCGACACGCTTCGCTCGGCGTATGAATATGTTTGCTCGTGGGATTCCTCCTACGGAAGCGGCAAGTTTTCTTGGCTATATCCAATCGAAAAAACGGTGAAGGGGACACTTGTCGATTCCCGCGACGGAAAAGCCTATAAAACGGTCGCTATCGGCGAGCAGGTCTGGATGGCGGAAAACCTGGACTTCGCCGGAGTGGATTCGAGCTTCTGCTACAACGATTCTTCCGAAAACTGTGAAAAATACGGAAGGCTTTATCCTTGGTATGAAGCGGTAAACTCTGGAAGTGCAGAGTACGATAAATTTTTCGAAGACATCTATTATAGCGGAAAGACGGACGCCCAGCTTCAAGGAATATGCCCGGACGGCTGGCACCTGCCCCGCTTAAAGGAATGGCTTTTGTTGAACCGCTACTCTCTGGAACTCGGAAACGACAATTATCCGCTTTACGCGGAGGGCTTTTGGGGGCGAGACGGTTCCGATGATCCTCTGGGCTTTACGGCGCTTCCGGCGGGAAAGCGTGACGGGAAAAACGGCGTGTTTAGCGATCTCGGAGAGGCTGCCTATTTCTGGACTCCCGAAAACGGTGCCTACCTAAATGTCTATTCGGTCGTGAAAATGAAGGGCGTTTTTTTCATGAATCCGAAATTCTATCATAACAACGATGAGCCCTATTCCAGTGCGCTTTCCGTTCGCTGCGTGAAAAATTGATCCGGAACATCGCGTAAATCTTTTTCTATCTTAGCGGTATATGAAGAAGATTTTTGGCTTTTCGTTTATTCTTTTGACAGCCTTCGCTTTTGCCGCAAACGAAGCCCGCTTTGAACAGGGCGCCCGGTTTGAAGCGGCGGGGAAGTATGAAAAGGCTCTCGCCGAATACCGTTCGATTCTCGCCTCGGAGCCTCACAACGCCCGCGCTTTCTATGCGGCGGGAACGGTCCGTTTCAAGATGAAGGATTACAAGGGAGCCGTCGCCAATTACGAACTCGCTTTCAAGTACGATGCCGGGATGAAAGAGGCTTACGAAGGTGCGGCGAAGGCGTACGAAATGCTGGGCAATAAAAAACAGGCCGAGGCGATGCGTCAAAAAATCGGGAGCCCGAAACCCGCACCGCAGACCGTGCCGAAGAACGAAACTTCAAGGTTCTCCTATGCGTCCGAGGCGTTTATCAAGGCGAAACGCGCCTTTGATGCGAAGGATTACAAGGCCGCTTGCTCTGCCGCGCGGGAACTTCTCCTGAAAGAACCGGGACATCCGGGAGCCTACTACTATGCCGGGGCGGCTCGCTACGAACTCGGGGAACTCGACAAGGCGGAATACAACCTGAAGCGTTCTTTCGGTTTTCCGGAACTCGGATACAATGCGCACTTCTATCTGTCGCTCATCTACCGGAAGCAGGGAAAGCCAAAGGAAGAAGCTGCTGAACTCGAAGAGTATGTCAAGCTTTCGAAGAATGAGTCCGCCATCGCGACCGCCAAGGCGCGGCTAGAAGAAATTCTCGGGGCGAAGAAAATTTCCGTTGCGGAAACTTCCGAAAAAAACAGGCCCGCATCCCAAGATTCATCAAGAGATGTCGCTGTGGCGGCTCCTGAAAAGACCGTGCCGGCTGAACCGAAGTCCGCTCCGAAGAAGCCTGGAGAAGTTTCGATGGAACAGGCTAACGATGCTTACCTGCAAGGCGACTATGCGGGGGCGCTTTCCGTTTACCAGGCTTTGCAAAAGCGGATCCGTGGCGAAAACGAGCGCGCCTACCTGCTGTTTCAAATCGGGAACATCTATCGCGTTCGTCGGGATTTCCGGTCGGCTGTCGCCAAATACCGCGAAGCGGTGGAACTTTACCCGAATTCCGAGTGGGCGAAAGAAGCGGAGCGCGCCTGGGAAGATGCCGTTTGGCAGGAACGGAATATGGAGAAGCTTCCCAGAAGGTGATGCTGTAATTTCTCCCGGAAGCATGCTTCCCGCCATTTTCTTTCCGATAAAAAAAAGACCGTCCGAAAATTCGAACGGTCCGTTTTGTAAATCGCGGAAATCAGGCGTGTTCTTCTTCTGCGTTTTCCTTGGCATAAGCGTCCTGCATTTTCTTGAGGGCCGCTTTCGGATCCAGCTCGATTTCTTCCGACGCTTCATCGACAAGCGTTGCAAAATCGTTATACCAGTCGGTGAAAATTTCTACCTGGACATGGTCCGGTCCCGGCAGCGTGAGACGCACGCCACATTCATCGCCGATACGCTCGTTGTAGTCGTCGAGCTTCGGTTTCAGAAGGGCAAGATCCATGCCGTCTAAGTCTTCCGGGTCGAGCCAAATCGGGGCTTCCTTGCCGTCTTCGGATTTGTCTTCGACGGTTTCGCCTTCGTCCTTGCAGGAGCAGCAGCATGAATCGTCTTCGTATTCTTCGCCGGAGTCGTAATAGAACTCGTCGTCTTCGAGATAAAGTGTTTCGACAAAGACGCATTTAGAGCCCAGGGCTTTTGCCACTTCGACAAATTCCTGGAAAGTCCCGCCGAAGTAACGGACCGTTTCCGCATCGGAATTGATTTCCTGGACAGGGACGGGCAAGAATCCGAATTTTTTCAGATTCTCGAAAATTTCATCGGTGACTGTTTTCGTTTCGGCCATTTTGAATTCCTTATTGGTGGTACTTGAGAAGGGAAGGCGCCTTTTCGCGGATAAGCTTCAGGATGCGGGCCTCGGCCTCGTCTCCGCGGGCGGTTTCGCGAACGCTTACTAGCGGGAGGAACAGCGGGCTGTTGAAAAGCGTCCCGAGTGGAATCGGGTTCTTGCGGCAGAACGTCGTTTCTACATAGTCGCGGGCGGCATCCTGCAGATCGTCGCACTTGGTAAACTCGCCCTTCTGGAAAGCGTCGTAGAGGTCCACGAAAATCTTGCAGGCTTCGGGAATGTTGCCCGATGCGCTGATGAGTCCCGTTCCGCCCATTTCGAGCAGGTCGATGAACGAAGCGTCTTCACCGCTCATGACCGCAAAATCCTTGTCCTTCGTTTCCTTGATGACGCGCAGCGTGTCTTCGTGATATTTTTCGCCAATCTTGAATTCCACTGCCTGCTTGAGACCGATGATGTTTTTGTCTTCGGCGAGGCGGATGAGGGTGTCGGGATGAACATAACTCGAAGTTCTTCCGGGGACATTGTAGATGACGATTTTCGCACCGGTTTCGCGGCTGATGGTCAGGAAATGCTCGACGAGACCTTCTTGCGGAGGATTGTTGTAGTAGCCCGTCACGCAGAGAACGGCGACCGGGGCGATTTTTTGGACATTTTCGATGATTTCGATAGATTCCCGCGTACAGTTGGAGCCTGCACCGGCGATGACGGGAACGCGTCCGTCAACATAGTCGAGCGTGAACTTGATGATATCTAAGTGTTGGCTCGGAGAAACAGTTGCGCTTTGTCCGGTGGTTACGGCAGGCAGGACTCCTGCGGCTCCCGCAGCGATGACGTCATCGATCATCTGTCCCATTTTTTTGAAATCGATGGAATTTTTGAGATGCTTGGGGTCGTCGTCCTTGATGGGCGTAAAGAGGGCAGGGAAAACCCCGCGAAGTTGAGAAGCGTTTGTAATCTGCATAGCCTAAAAATAGACAAAAACGAAACGATTGGTTTCTTTTTCCAAAGAAAATTTTTCTCCGGTGCGAATTTCCGGGCGGAAAGCGTTTACGGTTTCGTATTTTGAATATAGATTTTGAAAAAAATCAAGGTGGTGTGTTTTATGGTTAGAAAAATTCCGGCTTTTGTCTTGGCTCTTTCCGCTTTTGGAATCTGCGCCGAATCCTCTTTGGATTTTGCATGGGGAAATGTCGCGATGGGCGGCGGCGGATTCGTGTCGGCGATTGTCGCATCCCCGGTTGACGAAAACCTTTTCTATGCCCGGACGGACGTGGGCGGCGCCTACCGCTGGGACGAAAGTTCAAAGAAATGGGTCTCGATGATGGACTGGGTCGATGTTTCGGAACGCGGGCTTCTGGGCATTGAGGCGATTGCCGTTGACCCGAGCAAGACGGAAACGGTCTATATGGTCGCGGGGACTAGCTACTGGAACGACGGGCGTTCGGCTTTCCTGCGTTCGACCGACAAGGGAAAGAGCTGGACCGCAATCTACACGTGGGACGCGACCGGTGAAAAGGGAGGCGTCGTCAAATGGTTTGGTGCGCACGGAAACGGCATGGGCCGCGGAAACGGGGAAGCGCTTGCCATCGATCCGAATAATTCCGACATCATGTTCTACGGTTCCAAGAACAAGGGCCTCTGGAAGTCTTCCGACAACGGATCGTCCTGGAGCCACGTGGATGCGTGGACTTCCGCCGCGGGAAGCGATACGACGTGGAACGGTTCCGGCTTTTCGTTTGTGCAATTCGCACCGGGCAGTTCAAAGGTTCTCTACGCGGGATTTCTCCGCGAAGGAACCAAGGGAAAGACATTTGAAAACGTCTTTACATCGACGGACGGAGGGGCGTCCTGGAAGCCTCTTCCCATTCCGGATTCGCTCCGTTCAACGGCCGGCGGCGGGCTTGTACGGCTGATGCCGCAGCGCGCGATTGTTTCAAACGACAATT
Organism: Alistipes onderdonkii; assembly: GCA_963656065.1. GTDB lineage: Bacteria > Fibrobacterota > Fibrobacteria > Fibrobacterales > Fibrobacteraceae > Hallerella. The sequence goes on along the minus strand of CAVKGV010000001.1, from coordinate 84,827 downwards.
CCTTTTTGATGGTGACCTTTGCAGACGGCGCAGGTCCGCACACGATGGCGTGGGACGAAGGCTGGGGCATGATCTACGACGGATTCGGCCGCGGAGCCGTTCTCAAATACGACGTGAAGTCGGCGACATGGAGCGATGTTTCTCCGGACAATCTCCTCTATTACGACGGGGACAAGTATGACGAAACGGACTATGCGAGCGGCAAATACGAGTATTGCGGCCCGTATGGCGGTATTGCCGTGAACCCGAACAATTCAAACGAAATCGTGGTGACGACGGAAGGCTACACGGGTGCCCAGTATTGGAAGCTTCCCAGTGGACAATATGACCAGAACGGCCAGTGGGGAACGCAGATTTACCATTCGACGGACGGCGGCGAAACCTGGGTCCAGTCATTTGCGTACAACGTAATGACGGTAACGATGGACGAAAACGGCATCGGCTGGATGAATAACAGTTCGATCCACTGGTCGGGAAGCGTCGCCATCGACCCGTTCAATCCGAAGCGCGTCTTCGTCAGCTCGGGAAACGGTGTCTTCCGCACGGACGACATTACCGCCTACACGCTGTCGGAAAGTCCCTATCTGCATTCCGGATCAAGGGTTTATGACGCCTGGGGCGCCGTGACGAACAACCAGGTCTGGAAGGTATCTTCGCATGGCATCGAGGAGACGGTTCCCGAGGAAGTGGTGAGCATCCCCGGCGGCCCGATGATTTCTGTTGTCGCGGACTATGACGGTTTCCGCCATGACAAGATTTCGCAGTATCCTTCTTCGCGGCATATCACGGGAGTTGACGGTGGAAATCCGATTGGTTCGACGCGCGGTCTCGCCTTTGCGCCTAAGTCGGGAAAGCTGGTGAAAGTTTCGGATGCGCGGGTTTACAAGGCGAAATACAATGACATCCCGATAGCTCCGCTTCAATATTCGTCGGATTCGGGAAGTACCTGGTCGGTTGAAACCTATACGGGACCGGACTCTTCCTTCAAAAAGGGAACGGTGGCGATTTCCGCGGACGGAGCCGTTGCCGTCTGGGTTCCGGGCGAAGGGACGACGAGTGTTCTCCGGAATTACAACACGACGACTTGGGAAACCGTTTCGGGCATTACGAACTCCGCATACGTCGTTGGCGATCCGGAAAATGCGGACGTCTTCTATGCCTACGACAAAACGTCCGGGAATTTCTACAAAAGCTCGGACCAGGGGGCTACTTTTGCGAAAGTAAGCTCACCGGGAAAAAGCGATTTCAAGAAGTTTCGCGCGATCCTAGGTTACGAAGGCGATCTGTGGCTTCCCATCGGGGTCACGGTGGACGGCGCAAGCTCGGGTAAACTGCTCCATTCAACGGATGGCGGAAACACCTGGAAGGAAATTTCCGGAGTCGGTTACACGGAAGCGGTCGGCTTCGGCATTTCTAAAACGGGGAAGGGATACCCGGCGCTTTACGTCTATGCGGCAATTGGTGATGAAAAGGGTGTTTTTGGGTCCGATGATGAAGGGGCCACATGGACCCGCTTGAACGATGACGGGCACGAATACGGCGGACTTGCCAACGGCGAATTTGTCATGGGCGACATGAACACATACGGCGTTGTCTATCTGAGTACGGCGGGTCGCGGAATCGCTGCGCGAGTCCCGGCCGATTGGAACATGGGGACAAGCTCTTCGACTTCGACGACAGCCGTCTCCGCTTCGAAACTCCGCATGAACCGCTTCGCCAACCTTTCCGGGAACAGGCTTGATCTGACAGTCGAAAATGCGACGGTCGAAGTTTCCCTCTTTGACCTGAAAGGCGTCCGGGTCTTCAAGAAGACGTACTCCACATCCGCGTCGGTCGCCCTCGACAGGGAAGTCCGGGCGAGCGGCTCCTACATCCTCCGCGTAACGGGCGGAAACGCCCTGATGCTTTCGAAAAAAATCAGCATTTTGCGGTAAGGTTTTGTTCTCCGCGTAAATTTCCCTGCCGATCGGGCGGGGAAATTTTATATTGGGTCGCATGTGTTTTGCATCCCTGAAAAAATTTTTGTTTGCCGCTCTGCTTCCCCTGTCCGCCTGCACGATTGACGGTAGCTACGGACATGTCGAAAAGGTGCGGGTCGATGTTCCCGCATCGCCAGAAATTCATGGCGCAGGACATTACCAGAAGCCGAATACAAAGTCCTGGAGGGCTTCCGCGAACGTGCAGTTTGGAAGAGAGGAACGGGCAAACGTCGATGGGATTACGAACACTCTCGGAAACTGCTCCGATATCGAACATTGCCGTGGAAACGAAAAAATCACGGTGAATGAAGACGTCGATGCGGAATACAGGACCGTCTATCCAATTGTTACAGCAAGTCTTGAAAGGCTGTACAAGAAGGATCTGCTTCTTTGGAGCTGGGGAGCGGGATTCAATCGCGGAATTTACGGCTTTGGAACGCTCGGCGTAAATACGCGGAATTTTGAAGTCGGGCTTTCGCTCGGGCTTTGGATGATGGTGCACGGCCAGTCTTATTCGGGTGCCTATTACAGTTGCGTCAAGTGGGATTGGGAAAACGAATACCAGCTAGAACGCAGCGGCTTCGACTCAAGGGCGGAAAACGTTTTCGATGCAAGTTTTCTTTACGGTCTGCATGCCGCGGCATACTTCGGATCGTTTTCGTTTCTGGTTTCCGCGGAAATTTACAGGCCAAACCTTCTTATCGTTGACAAGGATATTCATGCCGATTTTGAATTGCCTTACGTGATTACGGAATTTTTTGAAATCGGATACAGGCTGAATGAAAATTTGGAACTCTATTCGGGGGCCGCGAATATTCTCGGCGATTTTGAAGGTTGGCATTTTTCATTGCTAGGCGGTTTCCGGTTTTACTGGATTTAATGAAATCCGCTGAATTTTCTATATTGCAACGTGTCTTTGTAAAAACCATCTGAAGGTGTTCTATGGGCAAAAATCTATACCAGAAAGTGTTTGAAAGCCATGTCGTGTCGAAGCTTCCGAGCGGCCAGTACCAGCTGTTTATCGGACTTCACCTCTGCCATGAGGTGACAAGCCCGCAGGCTTTTGCGATGCTCCGCGAAGAGGGTCTCAAGGTGAAGTTTCCGGAACGTACCTTTGCGACCGTCGATCACATTATCCCGACGACGACAGAAGCGCGCAAGCGCCCGCTCGCAGATCCCGTCTCCGAAGAGATGCTCTCCCACATCGAAAAGAATACGCATGATTTTGGCGTGCGCTTTTTTGGCCCGGAAACCGGTGAACAGGGCGTCATCCACATTGTAGGGCCCGAAGAAGGCGTGACGCAACCGGGCATGACTATCGCTTGCGGAGATTCCCACACGGCGACGCACGGAGCCTTTGGCGCAGTCGCTTTTGGAATCGGAACGAGCCAGGTCGCCGACGTCTTGGCAACGCAGACCCTTGCAATGAGTCCGCTCAAGACGCGCCGCATCAAGTTTATCGGAAAACTCAAGCCGGGCGTAACCGCAAAAGATATCGCTCTCGCCTATATCGCAAAGCTCGGTGTAAACGGCGGTGTCGGATATGCCTACGAGTTTGCCGGTCCCGTCATTGATGCGCTCGACATGGAAGGCCGCATGACGGTCTGCAACATGGCGATTGAAGGCGGGGCGCGGGTCGGTTATTGCAATCCCGATGAAAAGACTTTCGCTTTCCTCAGGGGCAAGCCTTACGCGCCGAAGGCTGAAGTTTGGGACAAGGCCGTCGCCTACTGGAAATCGGTGGCGAGCGATCCGGATGCGACATTCGACGATGAAGTGGAAATCGACTGTGACAAGCTCGAACCGATGGTCACCTGGGGAATTACGCCTGCCCAGGCGATTCCTCTGAACGGCAATATGCCTAAGATTGATTCCTTCCAAGGTTCCGAACGCAAGGTTATCTCCGAAGCCTATGAATACATGGGCTGGGAAGAGGGCGGAAAGATGCTCGGTACGCCGATCGATGTCGCCTTTGTGGGCAGCTGCACGAACGGCCGCTTGCCGGATTTGATCGCAGCCGCGGAAATCATGAAGGGCAACCATGTCGCTCCGAATGTCAAAATGTGGGTCGTTCCCGGTTCGATGAAGATCAAGCTCGAAGCGGAAGCGCTCGGCCTCGACAAGATCTTCAAGGAAGCTGGCGCCGAATGGCGCGAAGCGGGCTGCTCCCTCTGCCTCGCGATGAATCCCGACAAGCTCAAGGGACGCGAAGTGAGCGCAAGTTCTAGCAACCGCAATTTCAAGGGCCGGCAGGGAAGTCCAACCGGTCGTACCATTCTCATGAGCCCTATCATGGTCGCCGCAGCCGCTATCGAAGGCAAGGTGTGCGACGTCCGCAAGTATATCAAGTAAGGAGCGATGTTATGCTTACACCGATTGACATTGTAAAAGGTTCCGGCGTTCCTCTGCGTGGAAACGATATTGACACGGACCGCATCATTCCGGCGCGTTTTCTCAAGTGCGTTACGTTCGACGGTCTTGGCGAACATGCGTTTGCAGATGACATCGCAGGCCTTGCCGCACAGGGAAAGGTTCATCCGTTCCGCGATCCGGCTTACAAAAACGGTTCCATTCTGGTTTCCAACCGCAATTTCGGTTGCGGTTCGAGCCGTGAACATGCGCCGCAGGCCTTGAAGCGTTGGGGAATCCGCGCGATAGTCGCCGAAAGCTATTCCGAAATTTTCTTCGGGAACTGCGTCGCGATCGGCGTTCCCTGTTACCGGGTCTCGCACGAAGTCGCCGACCGGATCCTCGCCTGGATCGAAGCGCATCCGTCGGAAGAAATCGTCACCAGCACGAAGGACCGCACGCTGAAAATGGGCTGCGAAACGGTCGCTCTCGAACTTGCGGACGGTCCACGGGGACAGTTCCTTGACGGCTCGTGGCATGCCCGCGGAGTCCTCCTTTCCAATGCAGACAAGGTTACGGAGCTTGCGAAGAACCTTCCCTATATGAATTTCCTTGCGCGTTAATTTGTGCGCAATCAAATAGAACGGGCTCGTTTATCGGGTCCGTTTTTGTTTTATTTTCCTGCCTAGGATTCGTTCCCAAAACGCGGAAAATTCTTTTTGGGAAACGGTGCCGTTAGATACCAGAAGCTCGTAATCTTCACCGCGCCAAGCGTAGCGGACAGATGTTTCCGTAAATCCGTTTTGCATGTAAAAGCGTTTTCTTCTTAGGCGCTCTGCGAAATTCGGTTTTTGGGGTGAAACGATTTCGACATCGACGATGATTTTTTGTTTGGGATGCCGTTCAAGCATTTGCTTCAGGATTTGGGAACCGTAGCCTTGCCCTCGCAGCTCGTCGGGAACTGCCAGGTAGAGGATGTTTGTCAAACGGGAATCCGTAAGTGCGTTCAAAAATCCAACAAAGAGGTCTCTATCGAAGAAAGCGAGAAATTCGCGACAATGGGCCGTATCCAGGAGATATTTCAATGGAATTCTTTCGTTTGCGGGGAAGGCTTGTTCGTAAAGGGCGTTGACTGCAGGGAGAATTTCGCTTTGGGATGTAAGGGTTTCGATGCGCAGCATGGCTTTAAAATAGATTTTTCGGTCCCTTTCCTTAAAGCAGAAAAGCATCCTTGCGGATGCTTCTTTCAGCGGGAAAAGGGACTCGAACCCTCGACGTTCAGCTTGGGAAGCTGACGCTCTACCAACTGAGCTATTCCCGCGACAGCACAAATATAATAAATCTTCCCGTTCTTGTAAAATGCCGCAAGCGGAAAAACGAAAATTTTTTATCGTTGTGGTATGAGTTTTCGTTTCGGCACTATTTTGGCATTTCTCGTGGCCGTTCTTTTCGTGGGGGCGTGTTCTTCTTCGGATTCCTCGGCGCATAAAAAATCCTTCTGGGAATCGTTCACCGATTTTTTCAGCCCGAGCAGGGAGCCGGAAGGCGATGGGGAACTTTACCGGGAACTGTCCGACTTGGACCGGGAAATCCATGAAACGGAATGGAAGTATTCCCGGGAGAACCGTCCGCAAAAAAAGTCCCGCTACAAATCCCATTTGTCAAAGCTTCGCGCTTCGCGGGATTCCTTGGCTGGTGTAATCGAAAGAAGGGAGGAGCTTCCGGCTTCTAGCTCTAGCGTTCTTTCCTGTTCTAGTTCCAGTCTTCCGTCAAAGGCGGAAGTCGGGCGTCGTGTGGATTCGGTTGTCGTCACGACTACTGTTACGCACTTTGTCCACGATACGGTTTTCATCCGCGACACGCTTTTTCTGCGCGATACGGTTTTCTTGAAAGATTCTGCGTGTCAGGCGCTTCCTGCAGGAACAAATTAATCCTCGAAGATTGCCTACAAATTAATCCATATATTTATACAGGTGCTTATGCTCAAAGAATTTGCTCCGGCAAAAATCAATCTATTCCTGGACATTCTTTCGAAACGTCCCGATGGCTATCATGATTTGGGGACGCTTTTCCAGACCGTTGCCGTCGGCGATGAACTGTCGGTCGAAGAGGAAAAAACTTCCCGGATAACGGTTCGCTACAATGTCCCGCAAGTCTATCCCTTGGAAGAGGATCTTGTCTATCGAGCCGCGTGTCTTTTGCAAAAGGCTTTCGGTGTGAAGTGCGGAGCGAACTTTTTTTTGGAAAAGAAAATGCCGCTCGGAGCAGGACTTGGCGGCGGTAGCGCCGATGCGGCAGCCGCTCTCCGCCTTCTGAACCGTCTTTGGGGATTGAACCTTTCTCCGGAGAAACTTGAAAAATTCGGTGCGAAACTCGGCGCGGATGTGCCGTTCCTTGTCCGCGGGGGAAGTGCGCTTGCCGAAGGGATCGGGGACGTTCTGACGCGTTTGGAACCTCTGGAACTTCCGGATGAAGCAGCCCTGCTAATCGCTACGCCGAAATGCTCGGTCCCGACCAAGGCGGCGTATGCGGGCTGTTCGCCGTCGGGGAATTCTCGGTGGAAAATTTTTATACAGTCGGATTTTCGGAACTTCCGGAATTTTGCGTTTAACAAATTCGAGGAAACGGTCCTTCCGCAGTTTCCGCAGATTTCCCGGATGAAGCTCCTGCTTGAAAATGCCGGGGCGGAATTCGCGCTGATGTCGGGGTCGGGGGCTTCCGTGTTCGCTGTTTTCGAAAAGAAATCCCGAGCGGAAGAGGTTGCCCGCCTGGTAGATGGCGAAGCTCGCTTTGTCGCCGTCACTCAATTTTTTCCGGGATTTTTTTGAAGATGTCTTGCGGACTTTCTAAAGTTTTGCTATCTTTGTAATCCCCTTTGGGGTATCGTCAAGTTGGTAAGACAACAGATTTTGATTCTGTTATTCGTTGGTTCGAGTCCAGCTACCCCAATAGGTTTTTAATTTTCTTTGGAGATAAAATGCAGCTTACAACACTCAAAGCAACCTCGAGAGTAGCGGGATCGTCTCGCGCAACTGTCCGTCTTCGCAAGGCGGGCCAGATTCCGGCGGTCTATTATGGTAAGGGTCAAGAGGCGGTAAGTATTAGCGTAAACGCCCAGGATGTCGCGAAAATCCTCGCTCCGGGCAAGCGTTATACCCTTCTGGATCTTGAAATCGACGGCAAGGCGGGCAATCCCGCTGTTGTCTATTCCTACCAGAAGGACTCCATTTCCATGCGCATCGAGCATATCGACTTTTTGAAAATCGACGAGGCTACTCCGGTGACGGTTCGCGTTCCGGTCGTTCTCGAAGGTCTTCCGGTCGGTGTCAAGAACGAAGGCGGTCTTTTCTCCCAGATCACGCGTTTCGTCAAGCTGAGCGCCGTTCCTGAAAAGATTCCGACAAATGTCAAACTCGACATTTCCGCATTCCACGCCGGTGTCACTTTCTATGCGAAGGATCTCAAGCTCGAAGGTGTTGAATTGGCATCTCCGGCTCGTACGGTCATCTTCACCATCTCGACAAAGGCGAGAGCGGCGAAGATCGAAGCGGCGGAAGAAGCTCTCCTGGCGACGACGAATACTCCGGCTGCCCCGGCTGCCGCTGCGACAGATGCTGCCGCAACCGCCGCTGCTCCGGCTGCCGATGCGAAAAAATAAACCATTCTTCCTTTCGGATTTCAAAAAGGCTCGCTCTCAGGCGGGTCTTTTTTGTGTGTGCATAAAAGGTGCGCAGACTTGGATGGGATATTTTTTGTGGGGTTATCCGAAAAAAAATCGAACCGTGAAAGATTCGATTTCGCTAAGTCCGGCCCGAGAAAAATCTAGGGATTTGCATCGGCGCAGCAACGGAAACCGACGAAATTATACTGGTTTTGCGGGTAGAAACTGTACTTTGTATCGGTGCACTTGCTTTCGTTTTGAGTGTCCCAGGCTCCGCCGGCGACCAGGTATCGGTTTGGCATTTCCTTGGCCGGGGTATCTGTCCATTCCCATAGGTTCCCGTTCATATCATACATGCCATACCAGCTGCGGCATTCTTCCTTGCGCCCGGCGCGGCGCACCGACTTTGTATTGGTGTTGCACTTGAACGGTTTGTAGGAAGGACCGTAAGAGTATCGGAATCCATCTTTGCCCTTGCAGGCGACAGACCATTCGTCAAACCGGCAGAGACGTTTTCCCGCCTGTTCGCAGAGCTTTACGGCTTCGTCATGAGAAACCATGTCCTTTACGACGGCTTCCGGCTGGTTTGGATATTCGTAGGCATCGACACAAACGGTTTTTCCGTTCACGGGAACCGGGTAGGCGTTCTTGCCGCATACGTTGTCGCTCGCCATGTCATAATGGACGCTTTGCCATGCGGAACGGTTTCCTGCAGAATCTTCGGCAAAGTAAAAGACGTCTCCTGTCTTGTTGTATGCGATGGGAGCGGTCAATTCCTCAATGTGGTTGGTGTCTCCGACGGAATAGAATGTTCTGCATTTGATTTCGTCGCATTTGACTTTTAGCTGGATCGGATCGTAGTAACGTCCGGTCGGAGGGACGATTGTCGCTTCGGGCGGGATGGAATCCCGGTTTGCATAGGCAAGGCTGTCTGCCCGGCGGATGCTGTCCGCTCTTTGGATGCTGTCTCGCAGGGCTTTCCTTTCTTGTTCGATGCTGTCCCGATTTATCTTAATGCTTTTGGGCTTGCTTTTCGCTTCTGTTCTAGGCTTCGGGGCTGTGTCCGGCGTTTCTTCCTGGCTTTTTGGAAGGGTGTCCTGGATGATGGTTGAATCCTGCTTTTCCGGGATTTTGGGCGTTTCCTGCTCGTCTGCTTTCGGCGTTTCCCGTATTTCGCTTTTCATTTTCGAAAGTTCGCACTGGATAACAAACAAAGCGGAAAGGAGAAGAACCATCAGGATTAGGACTGTCCAACGGTTGCGCTGTTTCTTGCGCTTTTCTCTAGAATCGGTATGCTTTTGTTCCATGGGAAAAAATTCCGGTAAAGATTGGCGTTACTTTTTTTTGGACGAAGTGCTTTCGAAAAGATCATGCCAATGGCGCTTGATTTCTTCTTCGACTTCCTTGGGGCTGAGTTTGCGGCGGAGCGTGGTACGGTAGGCGATGGAAATGTAGCCCGTTTCTTCCGATACGACAATGACCAGGGCGTCGCTTTCGGCGGCGAGGGCTATCGCTGCGCGGTGGCGCATTCCGTATGCCGAATCCTTTTCGGATGAAATCGTCGGGAGCGGCAGGATGCAGCCGGCGGCGACAATCGAACGGCTGTTTAGGATGACCGCTCCGTCGTGCAAGGCTGAATTGGGGAAGAATAGCGCCCGTAAAAGCCTGGAGCTGATTCGCGCATTGAGAAGTTCTCCCGTATCCGCATAGTTGCGCAGGCCGACACGGTTTTCGAGGACGATCAGCGCCCCGAACTGGTTTTTCGAAAGATCCTGGACCGCCGTGCTGATTTCGCTTGTCACCTTGTCAAGACCGCTCTGGTGGAAAAAGAGAGTCTTCAGGTTCATGCGGGCGGCGGACTGGCCGATTCGCGTGAGCGCTCCGCGGATTTCCGGCTGGAAGAGGATGACTATCGCGATGATTCCTAATGTCGCCAGATTGCTGAGAATCCAGACAACGGTGTGCAGTTCCCACCACTGCGCCAAAAACCAGACGATAAGAAGAAGACCGCCTCCGATAAACATCTGTACGGCGCGTGTTCCCCGGAAGAGCAGAAAGACATAATAGGCGACAATCGAAACCAGAAAGATGTCTAGCAGGTCGGCAAAGCGTACATCGATGACATCGAACAGCTTAAACAGATTCATGGCGGAACGCCTTGATAAGCTTTAGCGATTCGACGGCTTCGCGCACATCGTGAACCCGGATGACGGTTGCTCCGGAAAGCGCTGTCAGGATTCCGGAAACCACTGTGGGTATCAGACGATCACTTGTTTCAAGCCCCGAAATTTTTCCGATGTAGGATTTCCGCGACATGCCGTAAAGGACGGGAAATCCCGTTTCGACAAACGCTTCGACGTTTGCAATCAAGTCCAGATTGTTTTGAAGATCCTTCCCGAATCCGATGCCGGGATCGAGGCAGATGGTTTCCTCTTCGACTCCGAGCGCGGTTAATTTGTGCGCTGCATCGAGCAGGGCAGTCTTTACTTCGAGGACAACGTCGCGATAGGGCTTGAAGTCCTGCTGCATCGTGCCGAAATTTCCACGCATATGGTTGAGTACGCTCGATGCGTGGGTTTCTGCGATAGTTCTTGCCATGTTCGGATCGAATTCCAGTGCGCTGATATCGTTTACGATATGGGCTCCGGCCTTCATGCTTTCACGGGCGACTTCCGATTTGACCGTATCGACGGAAATCCAGAAATTTCTTTGGGAAAGAAGCGGCTGGAGCTTTTTTACCAGCGGAACGACCCGTTCGATTTCTTCCGCAGCGGAAACGGATTTGGCTCCCGGACGGGAACTTTCCCCGCCGATGTCGATAATCTGCGCCCCTTCGTCAAGCAGTTTCTTTGCGTGAGCGTATGCCGCGTCGAGCGTGTTGTGCTTTCCGCCATCAAAGAAACTGTCCGGCGTAACATTAACGATTCCCATGACGCTTGTGACCGGGCGTCCGGAAATAGTCGAATTTCCGATTTTCCACGGGTTGGTGCGTACTTTTGTCAGATAATCGCAAAACATACTTAGGCTTTTTCTCCTTCGGTTTCAGTGGCAGGCGATGCCGGGACGATTTGAGCCGGAATGTTTTCGGGACGTCCCGGGTCGGGTGGCGGTTCTTCCTCCTTGCGTTCCTGTTCTCGCTTTTTTGCCATTTGTTCCTGGAAAAGATAGGTGCGACTCTTTTTCGTGTTGTCGAGTTTTTCCCCGGCGATTACGCGGTCGATTTCGTCCCGGTCGAGAACTTCGTATTCAACGAGGGCGTTTCCCAGGAGGTTGAGCTTTTCCCGGTTTTCGATGAGAAGTTCGCGCGCTTTTTCCGTGAGCTTTTTGACCAGACTGTTGATGGCCCCGTCAATAGCTTCCGCCATCTTTTCTGACATTTCCTTGGGCTTGCTGATTTCGCGTCCGAGGAAAATTTCGCCGTCGTTTCGGCTATAGCAGAGCGGTCCGATTTCATCGTCAAAGCCCCATTCGGTAACCATCTTGCGAGCGAGTTCCGTGGCGCGGGCTATGTCGTTCGATGCTCCCGTACTCTGGTGGTTGAATACGATGAGTTCGGCGAGCCTTCCGGACATGAGAATCATGATATTCTCTTCGGCGCTTTCCTTTGACAGGGAAACCCGGTCGCTTTCGGGAAGCGACATCGTGACTCCCAGTGCGCGTCCCCGGGGAATTATCGTTATCTTGTGCAGCGGGTCGGCGTGTTTGCAGAGAAGGGTCATCAGGGCGTGTCCCGCTTCGTGGAATGCCGTGTGCCGTTTTTCTTCGTCCGACATGAGAAGCGTCCGATGTTCCGCTCCCATGGCTAGCTTGTCGCGGGCTTCTTCGAAATCTTGCTTCGTCACTTTCTTGTTGTCGAAGCGTGCCGCAAGAAGTGCCGCTTCGTTTATCAGGTTTTCGAGTTCCGCTCCGGCAAGTCCGGGCGTTCCCCGGGCGATATCTTTAATATCTACGTCGCTTGCGAGAGGAACCTTGCGCTTTTTCAGGTGAACTTTCAGGATTTCTTCGCGTCCGACCAGATCCGGCAATCCGACCGTGATCTGCCGGTCAAAGCGTCCCGGGCGGAGAAGCGCCTTGTCGAGAACATCCGGCCGGTTTGTCGCCGCTATCAGGATGACTCCTTCGTTTGCGCTGAAACCGTCCATTTCGACGAGAAGCTGGTTCAATGTCTGTTCGCGTTCGTCGTGTCCGCCACCGAGGCCCGCTCCGCGTTGACGTCCCACCGCATCGATTTCGTCGATGAAGAGAATGCATGGCGCATTTTTCTTTCCCATGTCGAACAGATCGCGTACACGAGCCGCTCCGACTCCTACGAACATTTCCACAAAGTCCGAACCGGACATGCTGAAAAACGGAACGCCCGCTTCGCCGGCTACGGCGCGCGCGAGAAGGGTCTTTCCGGTTCCCGGAGGCCCGACCAGCAGGGCGCCTTTGGGAATGCGTCCTCCCAGTGCATCGTATTTCTTGGGGTCCTTCAAAAATTGGACGATTTCTTCGAGATCCGCCTTGGCTTCGTCACAGCCTGCGACATCCTTGAATGTCGTCTTGGTTTTCCCGTTTTCGTTCAGCTGGCGAGCCTTGCTTTTGCCGAACGAGAACATTCCCATGCCGCCTTTTCCGCCTCCCGTCTGGCGGGCCATCATATACCAGAAGAACGCGATGAGGAGTATGGCGGGGAGAAATGCGAAAATCCGATCGATCCAGCTGGTCGTTTCGTGTTCGACGCGCACCTTGATGTGCTTTGTCTTTTCCCAATTGTCGATTTGTTCGCTGGTCAGGTCCAGTACATGGCTTGAAAAGGCGACTGTGCGTCCGGAATTTTGGTTGTTTCTCGCAAGCTTGGAAAGGAAGCCCGTTTGCGCTTCGCTTTTCTCGATTTCTTCGGAAGTCATCGTTCGCGTGCCTTCGATCATGATTCCGTCGAGAGTGCGCTGCAATTTTAGGCTCTTGATCTCCGTCGTCGAATCGTTCATCATCGCGAAGAAATCTGTCCGCGTGAGGTCGAGCGAAGTGTCGTCATTGTAAAGGCGCATGAAGAAAAGCGCCATCAGAAGCATCGTCGCTATCAGGAAAAAGTTCCTGTTTTGGAATGCCGAAGGCGCTTTGGGCTTATTACTCATAAGTTTCCTTTATCAAGAGGAGGAATCCCGCCGATGCGGAGAATCCGGTAGCCATCCGAAAGGAGTGGTATCGAATCTCTTGCGAAAAGCGGAACGCCGTTTTCTTCAAACCATTTTTTGAGCGTTCTTGGCTGTCCGCGGAGGGGCGTGTAAATATCGCCGTCCTTGCGAAACCGCCACTTGCCAAAAAAGGTCTCTTCTTGGTTAAAAAAATACAAATTATGGGAAATGTCGGTTCGCAAATCTTTGCAAAACCAAAGGATATGACGAGACTTTTCAAAGAGCAGCGTCTTGTCCCGGTTGGCGAAGTTTGAACGAAAAGCCGTTTTGGACGGAAATGAAAATCCATGTGCGTCCAGCCAGATGCGCAAAAGCGTTGCCGCTCCGCAAGAATGCCGCTTGGCGATTTTTTCCCAGGCGAAATCGTGCAGGGCGAGGACTTGGCGATAGGGAGAAGTCTGTGCGGGAAATGGCCATAGCCGAGGCGGAACAATATATGGGGAAAAGCTTTCCTGGAGTTTTTTTAAAATTTTTTGGTAGGCGTTGCGGGAATGTTCGGCGATTCGGATAAGCCTGTCGATAGACTGAAAATCCTCACCGGCAACTTTTGGAAGCAGACGCTTGCGGATGGAATTCCTGTCAAAGGTTTCGTCTGCATTGCTTTCATCTTCTCGAAAATCAAGCCAAAAATCTTTGGCGTAGGCGAGGAGCTGTTCTTTTTTTACAGACAGGAACGGTCGAACGATGCCGTCTTCCCGGCACGGCAAGATGCCTTGAAGCCCTTTGATCGTCGTCCCGCGCAAAATTCGCATCAGGAGCGTTTCCGCCTGGTCGTTTGCGTGGTGTGCGGTGAGAATCATCTCGGCGCGGACTTCCGGATTGGCCGCAATTTCGTGCAAAGCCTTGTAGCGTTCGATTCGGGCGTTTTCTTCGACGGATCCGTGCGATTTCAGGAGATTTCCGTCGAGATGTCTGATAAAGAATGGAACTTTTAATTTATGTGCAAAATTTCGTACAAATTCAGCGTCTCGGTCCGCGTTTTTCCGAAGCCCGTGGTGAATGTGCGCTATTCCAACCCACGCGAAACATAAAATTCGTCTGTTTCGTATAAAGTAATCGGCCAGGCACACGGAATCCAGACCGCCCGATACAGCGAGAAGAATGCGCTTGCCTAAAAAATTTTCGCGGAAAATCTGAAATTCGTGCAAAGGCAAACTATCGGATTTTGCAAGTCTTGAAAAAACAGGATCTCGCTCCCGTATGGCAGGCAACTTGCTTTCCGCGCATCCGGACCTTGAAAAGCAGAGCGTCGCTGTCACAGTCTGCGGACCATTCGACAACTGTCATCACGTTTCCGCTGGTATCGCCCTTGTGCCAATACTCTTTTCGGCTGCGACTCCAGAAAACCATTTCGCCGCAGTCGATCGTGCGACGGAGCGCCTCCTTGTCCATCCAGGCGAGCATCAGGACGTCACCCTTGTCCGCATCCTGGACGATTGCCGGGGCGAGCATCTTGTCTCCGCAGGGAACGGCAAACTGGACGCTTTCAAAAATTTCTTCCTGGTCCATATAAAACCTCTTGCTTGAAATTAGGTCCGCAATTGTCCGTTCCCGACGAGAATCCATTTGTAGCTGCACAGGCTTTCGACGCCCATCGGGCCACGGGCATGGATCTTGTCTGTTGAAATGCCGACTTCCGCACCGAGACCGTAAACACCTCCGTCGGCGAGCCGCGTACTGGCGTTTACCATGACGCTTGAAGAATCGACATTGCTGACAAAGTAATCGATTGCGGATTTATCGCTTGCGATGATAGATTCCGTGTGACGGCTGGAGTATTTTTCGATATGTTCGCAGGCCGCCTTTACACCGTCAACAAAACGGACGCTTATTTTGTATGCAAGATATTCTTGCCGGTAACCGGAATCGTCGCCGATGGATTTCGCATCGGGAATGCGCGATACCGCGAGGCTGTCCCCGAACATTTCAACATTCTTTTCGCGCAGGGGGGCGAGAATTTTTTTGACGGATTTATCGGAAAGCGAGCTGTCGAGAAGAAGCGTCTCCGTGGCGTTGCACGTGCCCGGGCGTTGCGTCTTTGCATTATCGACGATTCGGGAAGCCATTTCGATGTCCGCCGATTTATCCACATAGATGTGGCAGATTCCGTTGAAATGCTTGATGACCGGAATGGAACTCTGTTCTACAACGGCGCGGATCAGATTTTCTCCGCCGCGGGGAATTACCAGGTCTAGGTACTCCCGCATTTTGAGCAGGGCGCTGACAATCGCATGGTCCGGATATTCCACAAGCTGGGCGGCATCTGAATCGATATCAAATTTCGACAGGGAATCCTGGAAAATTTTTGCGAGGATTTTTGAAGAGTGGAGCGATTCCTTTCCTCCGCGGAGGATGACGGAATTTCCGGCCTTGAAGCAGAGGGCGGCTCCGTCGATTGTCACGTTCGGACGGCTTTCATAAATAAAGAATACGCTCCCGAGAGGAACTGTGACTCGGGAAATTTCCGCACCGTTTTCAAGCGTCCGTTTCTCGAGAATTTTCCCTAGCGGATCGGGAAAGGTGGCAATCTGTTCCGCGCCTTTTGCCATAAGCTCGATGCGTTCGTGGTTGAGCGTCAACCGGTCGAGCTTTGCCGGGGCGAGGACAAGACTGTTCGCTTCGACGTCTTTCCGGTTTTCTTCGAGAATTTTTGCTTCGTTTGCGCGGAGCGAATCGGCGACGTGCCGGAGAACCCGGTTCCGGGTATCTGACGAGATGGTTCGGATATTTGCGGAAGCTGTTCGCGCATTTCGGGCGAGCTTCAGGGCATAGTTTTGAATGTCTTCAGAAGTCATGGTTTTAATTTAGAAATTCCGCAAGCGTTTACCAGGTGACGCCCAGTTTTCCGCAAGTGCGGTAGCCGCGGTAGTCTCCGGTATAAAAGCTCTGTTCGTAGTCGGCGAAAAGCCATTCGAACGGCGTTACGTGAAAACCGAATCCGAATTCTCCGTAACGCTTTGTCGCTTTCGAATCGAGAAATTTCCGGTCGGTTCTGTCGTATGGCGAATGAATATCGTAGATGTTTCCGCCGAAGCTGGAATCCTTGGCGACGCTTGACGCAAAAATCTTGACTTCAACGGCTTTGTATTCCGCTTTAATTTGTGTGTAAAACTCGCGGGCGTTCGGGCCGAGATTGGAACCGAGACTCTGGCCGTAGTGCGAGTAGGCGTATGCTTTTCCCTTGTGATGCGTATAGACCCAGGGCTCGATCCACGTGAATTCGGAATTATACGAAAAGAGGATTGGACCGATTTTCCTCTTGTCCGTTGCCAGTCCGATACTTGCCGCCCACTTGTTTCCCCACCAGGAATCATCGAACATGCTGGTAATTTTTTTCATGTCGTCCCAGAACATTTCTCCATAGAACTCCCAATCGGGAATTGTCCTGATTCGGATGTCGAATCCGAGACCCGTATTTTCGAGGTCTCCCGTATAGTGCTGTGCAAAAATGTAGGGGACGAAAGGCGCCGCATAAAGCCACTGGAAATCCCTGTCCGTACTGTCCGCGTCCAGGTTGGGATTCGTCTTTGCGTTTTCGACTGTCGAACCGTAGATAAGTGTTTCCGAAATTCCGAAGTCGATGTCGAAAGGAAGCGCGAAATTCAGTCGGTGCGCATGAAAAAATTTATCCTTGTGCTTGTCGTGGTAAAGTTTTCCGGAATATTGGGTGTAGCTGACAGGGCCGACTTTCAATTCGTAACCGAAGTAGGGCGTCGGCGCGGGCATGGAAATGCGGTCGGTTGAATCCATCCACGGGCGATAGGGATTGTCGCTTCCGCGGAGGATGAGCTTGTTTCTTCTCGCCGGTCCGAAAGCGAGGTAGTCGATACCACCCATAATTTTTATGACTTCCCGAAAACGATATTCGCTTGTTGCCGTAAAATAATCCCACGTGCGCGATTTTTCGCTCTGGACGTTGTACGGAATTCCGTTGTAAGGATTGTAGCCCGGATCTGTATAGATTCGGTTTGTCTTGTCTGTCATGACGCTCGCGGATGCGCGAAAGGTAAAGTTCTTGAGAATGGAACCGTTTACGTATAAATTAACGAAAAGGCTGTTTTCGAAATGCTTGTCGTTCTTGGCTGTTTTCGTGAATCGGGAAACGCTTGCCGAATCTCCCAATGTTCCCCGGATGCGAAAATAGGTCGCCGAATCGCCAAAGCCGATATGCCCGGGGACTTCTCCATGGGAGAGTGTGAAGAGGAAAAAAGAGAGAAGGAAAAACTTGAAAGGGCGTGTCATTTTTTGGAACCTTTGAAATTCAAGGCAAAGATAAGAAGTTTCCAATGAATTTTAGCGTTCACGCGGGTCGATGCGCGGAAAAGGGCTAAGGGGGCGAGCATCCCAAAACGCAAAAGGCTGCGGACAATGCGGAATGTCCGGGAAAGTACCGCGCCCTTTTTTCCGAAATGTTTGCGGTAAAAATAAAGTTGGGAAGAATCGTGCTGCAGGCTACGGGAAAGAACGTTTTTGGCGGAGCCGCCTCCGAGGTGAACCAGCGGAGCCTCGGCGTCTAGCAGAAAACGGTAACCGAGCTGTGTTGCCCGCAGCGCAAAGTCCTGGTCTTCGTAATACATGAAAAATTTTTCATCGAACATCCCGACATCTTCAAAGGCCTTGACCGGCATAATCCAGCAGACCGCACACATCCAGTCGTTGGACAAAAAATGCGACTGCGGCACGGGCTTCAAAACGCCATGCAGTAAAGTGTCTGCCCCGCGGACTGTCCGGAAAGCGTTGAAAAAAAATTCCGCATGAGAAAGGAAACGGTAATCCGTCCGCTGCACCGAACCGTCCCGATTTTTTACGAGAGGCGCAAAAATGGTTTTGCCCGAGGATCCTTCGGCGTCCGTTAGAAGTTTTTCCATTGTTTCTACCGTCGGAACGGTGTCGTTGTTTAAAAAACAGACGAAGTCAAAATTTTCCTTTTGAAGACTCTGGCGAAACGCTTCATTGTTTGCAAATCCAAAGCCCCTGTTTTTTGGGAGCGCATAAACTTGCACCCGGGGAAAATCCGCGGCGATTTTTTCCGCCGTCCCGTCCGTACTGGCGTTATCGGCAACGGCAATGCTCCAACGTTCGGATGGAAGACGTGACAGAGCCGAAAGGCAGTCTTTGGTCATCGCGTAACCGTTGTAAGTGACAAGGACGATCAGCGCTTTCATTTGGCCTCCGCGTGGAGCTTTCCAAAAACCGCTTTCAGCTTTTTGGCGGCGTGTTCCCAGGAGTATCGCTTGACGATTTGCAAACGTTTTTCGTTTTCCCTTTCGGAATAGGAAACTTTTTCCGGATGGGTGTAAAATTCCTCTATTGCGCGGGCGATGCTTTCCGGGCTTTCCGGGTCGAAATAGATGCCGAGATTTCCTAGAAATTCCTGCATCGGGGAATCCCTTGAAACCAAAACGCGAGCTCCGTTTTGCAGGGCTTCTAACGCGGGAAGACCGAATCCTTCGTAAAGGGACGGAAAGACAAATCCCTTGCATGTCCTGTAAAGTTCCAACAGTTCTTTTTGGCTCACGAATCCGAGAAGTTCGACCGAATCCCGGATCGTTGAATTTTTCAGAAGATTGTGGACGTCCCGGTTGTGCCAGCCGGCGGGTCCCGCAATTTTCAACTTTGGCCGGATGCCTTTTCGGGCGAGAATTTCCAGAGCTTCCAAAAGACTGCCCAGATTTTTTCTCGGTTCCATGCTGCCCGTGAAAAACAGGAAATCTTTTTTTGCAGATGGCTTTTGGACCGTGGCGTTTTCCGGAACGCCGTTTGGAATGATGCGGATTTTTTGCTCGGAAACGGACGGGTAAAGTTTTTTCAATTCACGCGCGGTGAAGTTGGAAATGCAGATGATGATATGGGAGCTGGCGAGGGAGCGCGATCCGTAATAGCCGGTAATTGTCCGTACGCTGCGTTCCATTGTTTTCGGATAACGGCGATACACGAAATCGTGGACCGTCAAGACTTTTAGGATGCCGTTCGGCTTTCGCAAGAAAAGCGTCTGTTCCGGTCCCCAAAAAACATCGATTTGGCGGTCCTTGGCGAGATGGGGAAGTTCGTATTGCTGCCAAAGAATCCCCGGGAGCCTCGTGTGGGAAATCGCATAAGAAAAATTCGGGGCAAATAGTTTGTATGAAACCGGGGACGGGGAAAACAGGATGTATTCGTTCTTTCTGTCGATTTTTTGCAGCTCGTTCAGCAGGCTTTCGAGGTAAACCTTGAGTCCCGCGGAATTCGAACGCAGCAATTTGACGTCAATTCCTATGCGCATCAGGATTTTCCCAAAAAACGTTTGCAAAAAGGAAACCCGAGGGATGTCCCCAGGATTTTTTTCAGTTGCTTTGGAAAGCTGCAACCGGGATAGAGGTCTGAGCGGTTTTGCCAGAGCCAGGGAATTTCAAAAAAGTTCGGGGAATGTCCAAGACTTTTTCGCAAAAACTCGCCGTATCGCTCGAGAAAACGGATTTCCTGCGGGGTAAGGCGAAGCCGTTCCGCAGCGGTGAGGAGTCCTTCGGCAAAACGAATGTTGGTTTGAAGGGCCTTCGACATGGCGATTTTCGGAGCGATTCCGACGGCGTTCTTCCCATGGAGACGATATTTTAAAACGACATCGGGGACTGCCCGGATGCTTCCGAATTTTGCGGCGCACAAGGCTATCCATTCATCGTAAACCGGAACCCATTCCGGAATCGGTAAAATTTTTTCTAGAAGCGATGCCCGAAAGAGGGAAAGGCAGCCGTTGGCATTGTTTGTCCCGCTGAGCCGCGAAAGGATGGATAGTTCGGGGCTAATGTCAGCCAAGCTTCTCCAGGAATTGGCGATGTCTTTTTCGTTTGCATCCATGACGCGGGCGTTGCCAAAGACAAAGTGCGGCGAATCTTTTTCATCTATCCGTTTTTCCAAAACTTCGAGCTTGTCCAAAAACCAGATATCATCCTGGTCCGCGATAGCTACCAAGTCGTTTGGCTCCGCGGTTTGCCGAATTGCTTGCAAGGCGTCCGAAAATGCGGCCCGGGGTCCGCCGTTCTCTTGGCGGACGAAAATCTGCATGGGAAGCTTTGTCGCATACTCGTCGAGAATTTTTGCGGAAGAATCTTTCGACGCATCGTCCACGGCGAAAATCCGGTCAACGGGGCGGGTTTGCCGTAAAAGCGAATCGAGCATTTGCGCTAGGAACCGTTCTCCGTTATAAGTGGCGAGTGCAACGAAAATTTTGGACATAACTTGTTTAAAATAGTATAAATTTGGGCTTGTATGCCTTCACCCCAGAAGATCGTTATCGTTTGCGATAAAAACTCCCGGACAAGTTTTGGGCGCCTTGCCTTAGACATCCGTTCTGCGCTTTCCGCGCAATTTGATGTTTCGATTCTTTGGCTTAAAACGCCCAGATACTTTGGTTCCGAAGGATCAGGCTTTCCGGAAGAATGCGACGAAAAATGCGAAGTCATTTGGAAAAAGTCCCTCTATTCGGGATTTTGGACATTTCGAAAGCCCTTTCTCGAAAAGGTGCGAACCGTTTCTCCGGATATTCTCTTTTTCATTCGTCCGGAAATCGGCTTTCTTGTGCCGGTGGCAAAGCGGGCCTTTCCAAGGATCAAAACGGTTGTCCTCGTTCATGATACGTTTGCGGAAACGCTTTATCCGTCAAGCATCAAGTTCCGTCTTATCTCCGAGTTTTATGCGAAACCGGCATCCCGGGCTGACGGTTTTGTGTATAATTCAAACTATTCGAAGGGCGAGGCCGAAAAGTTTTACGGAATCGCTTCGCGACCGAACATTGTAGCGGGCCTTCCGTTGCGCACAAATTATTCTTTTGCAAGTTCTCGCCCGAACGATGCGGAGCGAACCGCCTTTTTGGAATGTCACGGCATCAAGGGATTCCGCTCGATGGCCTTGAACGTTAGCCTCCCGGAGCCCCGGAAAAATATCGGAACCTTTTTCAAAATGGCGAAGGAACGACCGAATACGGCCTTCGTTCGGGTTGGAACGGTGAATGGCTTCGTGCAAAAAATGCTCGATGAAACGGGCGCCGGGAACATTTTCCATTTTTCGAATCTTTCGTCCGAAGATTTGTACGAATTTTACCGGAATGCAAACTTGTATGTCGCTCCTTCTTTTTATGAAGGTTTCGGACTGCCTCCGCTCGAAGCGATTGCTTGCGGAACTCCCGTAGTGTGCGCCCGGACAACTGCCCTTTCCGAAATTTTTGGAACCGTCGCTCCGACCGTTTTTCCGGCGACCGACGTTTATGGTTACTTGGATGTTTTGGATGAGGCCATTGCGGGAAAGTTCGAATATGATCACGAAAAAGTTGCCGCTTTGCTTTTGCAATATAGCATCGGGTCGATTGCGGACAAATTAAGCGCTTTCTTTAAAGCGTTGAAACCTTGTTGAACATTTCTTCTGTAAAGCGCGAAAGCTCCGTCGCGCGGAGCGAGTTTTCGTCAAGAGCCTTTTTGCCTCTGAATATGGCGAGAGCGGATGCCGGGTGATGGACGGCGAATTTCAGAAACCGGGATAAATCCAAGTCCTTGTAGTAGGCGCGGGCGATTTCTTTTTTTAAGAAAGGATCGGGTGTTCCGGTATTTTTTTTCGTTTCGATTTGCAGAAGGGGAGCGGCAAAGAGGCTCGCTCCGAGGTGAAGCGCGCGGAGTCCCAGATCGAGAAAGCGGACGTCGGTTTTAAAGTCGCTGTCAAAGGCTCCCAGGGATTTGAGAAGTCGCGTGGAATAGATTCCGCAGAACGGTGAGAGGCTTGCGACGTTTCGCATTTCGTTTTTCTGGTTGCTGTAAAATTCTTCGACGAAACCTTTTTTCGCATCGAGCAGATATCCGGACGAAACTGTTTTTCCCGCGGAAACAATGCGCGGTGCAAAGGCGTCTGCATACGGAAAATCGGTGATGAGGTCCGCAGTCGCATTGAGAAAATCTCTGGTCAGGAGAACATCCGGATCGATGAAAATCGTCCATTCGGCATCGAGCTCCGGGAGGATGTTTTGGAAGTCTTTTCCGAAAAACCAGCCAAGTGCGGGGTCTTCGATTTGCGGACAGGTCTTTTGCCCCGAAAGGACCAAAATGTCAAACTGTTTTCTCATCAGAACTGAAGCCCGAGTCCGATGCGGTGTTCTGTTCCGAGTCCCTGGGCGAAATAGGAAAAGGCGTAATCGATGGAGAATCGGTCCCCGGCATACCCGAGGCCCGTGCTGAAAAAGCGGGCGTTGTGCGTTTCATCGGGGCGATCGTTCGAGGAAAAGATTTCCTTGACGTCTCGTGAAATGTCGAGCCATGTACGGGAAAATCCCACTCGCACAAAAAGGCTTGAACCGACGGCGTATTCTCCGCCGACCGAAACCGCCGGTTCTGCATACCTGGGAAATGTGCTTTCCGCATAAAGGGTGAAACGCGGAAGTGCACCGGGGATGAAAAAACCGGAAACGGCAAAGGTTTCTTCTAGGCCGTAATCCGTATCTCCGTCCTTGACGTAGGCCCGAATCATCTTGCCGAAGTTTCTTGCGGTGAGGGCAAAGCCGAATTTTCGGGATGTCGCTTGCCAGAGAAGTCCCCAGTCAAAGGCGATGGCCATTGCCGTCTGGTCGTTTTCTTCTCCGGTCAGGAGATCGGTGGCGAATTTGACGGTTGAACCGAACTGGAGGTGGGGGAGCGGCATGGCGAGCGTCAGCGCTGAAACGGAACTTTGCGGTTTGTAGCTTTTCCCGGTCGCATTGCCTTGTTCGTCATAGCCATCGACTTCTCCGTAGCGAATCCAGCCGTAGCTGATTTGAAGCGTCATCGATTTTAACTGCCGTGCGTAAGCGAGATATCCCTGGTTGCTAGCCAGTTCTCCTGTCTGCCAGGAAAAGGCTATCGCGTTTTTTCTGTTGCCCAGGTCGAGGATTGCGGGATTTTGCAGGCTTGTTCCGGGATTGGACGACGGTTTTGCGGAGTTTGCATTTTCAAGGGCGGCGCTTCGCGCACTGGAAAATGTGGAAAGAAAAGAAAAAACTTCTTCTCCGGTATCGTTTTTTTTGAAATAGGCGGGCGCGGAAACCGCCAAGAAAAGAACGGGAACGGCCAATAGCGAAATTTTTTTCAAAAAAAACATGGTTACAATTTACAAAAATGAGAAAGTTTATTAGATTTGGGTTGTCGGACTAATAGCTCAGTTGGTAGAGCAACGCCCTTTTAAGGCGTGGGTCGAAGGTTCGAGCCCTTCTTAGTTCACGTAAAACGCCCGGAATTGTTTCAGTTCCGGGCGTTTTTGTGTACCGTCATTCTGGGGCTGAAAGTCGATAGAATCTCTGTGTACTGTCATTCTGGAACGACAGAAGGGAGTGATAGAATCAGATCTTAGTCGAGAGAGCTTAGAACATCGGACGTTTAGGTTCGCGGGAAGCGGGAATTAAACGTTCGCACGTCTAGGCTTTTGTCGCCAAGCGACCTGTCATCGGCCTACCCCGCGAGGGGCAAGGTAGGGGGACCTTTCCGAGTTGCGAAGGCCAAGGTCCCCCTTCCTTGCAACCACCCTGTCATTCTGGAGCGGAGCGATAGAATCAGCCACGCTGTTTTTTTCAGAGATTTCGATTTGCCGTCATTCTGGAGGGTTCAAAGAACCCGATAGAATCCCGTGCGCCGTCATACAACTCTTCACTCTCCACACTCCACTCTGAATTTTCAGTTCTAAGCTCTGACAAGAGATCCTATCGCTCCGCATTGCTACGCTCCAGGATGACCGCTAGAAGCAAAAGTTCGCTCAAAAAACTCTCAACTCTTCACTCTACACACTCCACTCTCTCATCTAAGTTCTCAGTTCTAAGTTCTAAGCTCTGACACCCCCGAATCGCTGATCACATCGTAAAGGGCGTCCCGTTCGACGGGGTTGAGGCCTTCGCCGAGAATAAGCGTCCGCATTTTTTCCGGATTCATGCCGGTATCCGTGTTTGCTCCGGCAGCATGCGTGATTTTTTCTTCCATGATGGTCCCGTCCATATCCGAGGCTCCGGCGTGGAGGGCTTTGAGCGCTGTCGGAATGCCTGTCTGGATCCAATACGCCTTGATATGCGGGAAATTGTCGAGAAAAAGTCTTGCGACGGCGATTGTGCGGAGAACATCCTCTTCGGACGTTTTTTGTTTGACTTTATGGCCGAGCGATGTGTTTTCGGGATGGTAAACGAGCGGGATGAACGCAAAAAATCCGGGAGCTTCATCTTGTAGCCGTCGGAGGAGCGACAGATGTTCGATGCGGTCTTCCAGGCGTTCGACATGTCCGAAAAGCATCGTTGCATTGGTGGGAATTCCCATTCTGTGCGCTTCGCGGTGGACTTCGAGCCACTCCGCCCCGGTTTCCTTTTTCCCGCAAATTTTTTTGCGGATTTCTTCGCCGAGAAGCTCCGCTCCGCCGCCCGGTAGCGCATCGAGCCCGGCCGCTTTCAGGTCGCCGAGAATGCTTTTGACGGACCTTCCCGAAAGTTTGGCAAAGTGACAGATTTCAACCGCGGTAAAGGCCTTGAGGTTTACGCCGGGAAATTTTTCGCGGAGGCGTGAAAGCATTTCGATGTAATAGCCAAAGGGATGGTCGGGATGAAGCCCGCCGACAATGTGCAATTCCTTGGCGCCGCTTTTTACGGCTTCTGCCGCTTTTTTTTGAATGTCGTCAAGCGTCCAGTCGTAGGCATTCGCATCCGTTTTGCGGATTTTGGAGAAGGCGCAGAAAGAACAGTGCAAGACGCACACGTTCGTGTAGTTGATCTGCCGGTTGTTCACCCAATAGATGTCTTTTCCGTGACGTTTTTCTTTTTCGGCGTTCGCCATTTTGCAAAGTTCGTCGAATGGTGCATGAAATAAATCCAGGGCTTCTTTTTCGGAAATGCGCATCAGTAATCCATCCTGTCTTTTTTTTCGGTCCACGCCTCGAAAGGTTTTTTGTGGTCGGGCGTTTTGGCTTGAACCATCGAAATGCTGCGTTTTTTTACAGGCTTTTCGATTTCGGAATAAATAAAGTCGTCGCTGAAACCGGCATTTGCGGCGTCGGCTCGGTCGGCGGCAAAGTAAACCTTCGGAATGCGTGCCCAGTAGATGGCGGAAAGGCACATGGGGCACGGTTCGCAGGAACAGTAAATTTCTGTCCGGGAAAGTTCGTGTGTCTGGAGAATTTTACAGGCCTTGCGGATGGCGTTCACCTCGGCGTGTGCAGACGGATCCATATCCTTTGTGACCGAATTTTCCGCTTCCGCGACGATTTGTCCGTCTTTGACGATAACGGCTCCGAAAGGTCCGCCACCGTTTTGGACGCTTTGCTCGGCAAGTGCAATGGAACGTTTCAGAAATTCGGGATTCATGGGTCAAAAATATAAAATAGAAAGGATTGTTGGAAACTGGACGTCCAAAGCCTAAAACAGAAAAAGGTCCCGGGGAAAGCCGGAACCTTTTAATCCTTAAAGCTTGGTGCCTAGCGGAAAACGTTTATGGATTTCGCTTCGCGGTAATCGCCCGTGGAAATTTTCACGATGTATGTCGCATTCGGGAAGCCAGACTTTTTGAAGTCGAAGCTGTAGCGATGCGTTCCCGCGTCTTGCATTCCGGAAATTTCCGTGTGGAGCAGGGCGCCGTATGGGCTGAAGATGCTGATTTTCACATTGTCGCGGCGTTTCAGCGTATAATCGATGTTCAGGAAGCCGTTGGCGTAAGAAAGATCGATTTGCTTTGCCGGACCGTTCAGGCCGTACATCAGCGCGGTTGTCGTTTCGGAAGATTCGCTTGACTTTTCGTTTGTAATCGTCACAACGACATTGTAGAGGACTCGCTTGCTGCCGTAGCGCAATCCTTGCTTGAATGTGTATGTTTCTCCATCTGAAACCCGGTTCGGGTAGTGTCCGACCGAGGCCTTTCCGAGGGAAAGATTCAGTTCGGAATAGATGTAGGAATTCGCACCGTAACTTTCCGGGTAACCGTTTTTATCAAACCAGTGGCCGTTTCCGATGGTCGTTGACAGGGTGTCTTCATCGCCGTTCGAGTCGATGGCGAAATAGGTTGCCGAGGTCGAAAGCTTGTCGGAATCGATTCCGAGTGCGTTTGCCACGTCGGCAAGCTGCATGTCGAACGAAACGCTGGCGTAATTGTCGTCTATCGGAAGGGTTACGCTCACGGGGAATGTGCGGACGGTCGTGACCTGGACGCTTGAACTGGAGCTGACGGAGCTTGAAGAGAGGCTGGAAGAGGATTGCTGCGAGGATGAAGAACTTGAAGAACTTGACGCTCCGCTGCTGCTAGAAAGCTTTGGCCAATCGTAGCTGAGGTTAAAATCCCGGTAGTATGGCGTATTGGCGTCGCCAGCCCCGCTGATTCCCGATTCGAGTTTGATCTTATAGCCGTAATGGTTCTTGCGAATGTCTTCGTTCCCGGAATAATTGTATTCGGTATTCACGGCGACAGCAAAGACGATCGGCGAACCGTTTGTCGAAGAGGGCGTCTTGTCGAGTCGGAGCGTGACTGTGCCTTCTCCCGTGATGGGCTCGCTGTAGATAGGCGTTCCGTCCGTTGCGCGGTAGCAGAGGAGAAAGTTCATGTTGGTGGAGTTGGAATTGTTCCCGTCGAGATAGAAAGACACGGATATGTTACTTGCTCCCGAGTTCACCTTGAGCGGAATGTAGTTCGCTCCGGACCAGCCCGGCGTGATATCGGAGTTCGGGACCAGATAGTTGCCGCTTGCCGTCACGTTCTGGTAGGGCGTCATTTTCCATGTGTAGGAATAGTTCTTGTTGTCCCAGTAATCCTGTTCCCAGTAGCTTGTCCCGCCGAAGTTTTGGTTCAGGAGGTTGCGCATCTCTTCGGACCATTCCTTCATGTCGAGAAGGGCGAGCTTTGCGCGAAATTCCGTGATGAGCCTGCGCACGCCCGCATCGCCTAGACCGTAATCCTTTCCGTAGGTTTCGAGCAGATAGGTGTTTTTGTTGTTTCCCGTCGCGTTGCCGTAAATCCAGCGGACGGCACCCGTTCCGAGCCATGTCCCGAGGAACGTGGGGAAGATATTCGAATATTGGGAGCCTCCCAGGAGATATCTCTGGTTCGCGTTTACTCCCTGTGCGCCAGGACCGCCGAACGAACCGTCTATAAGCCATCCCGAATAGCATTCGATAGGCATAAAGGGGGCCATCAGGGTCGCGGCGTTGAGAAATCCCATGCCGGAATAGATACCGTTCCTGTGCGAGAACATGTCTTGCTGGATCCATGTGTTGCCCGCTTCCTGGAACCAGTGCGCCTGCTTGGCTCCGGGATATCCGTTTGTCATGGAATGGATGCCTTCGTGGATCATGGCGTCCATCTGGGCAACGCGATCGCTGTAAGGGCATGACGTGTTGAAACTGTAAAGCGGATAGAAGGAGGCGACGACCGCCGTGTATCCCGCGGCATAGCTTTGCCATCCGCCGGTTGTATCGGTCTTGGCGCCACCGGCGCATGTTCCCGAACCGTAATAGTAGATGGCGCTGTATTTGCCATCCTGGGCCTGCGCGTCGGGAGCCCAGCCGAGCGTATTGTAGAGATATTCGAAGTCCGTGTCGTATTTTTTCAGGATGCTGTCGATTGTCACGTCGGTTATGCGCGAATCGCGGTCACTTCCCCAATAGAAAGCCCACCATTTGCCGGCCTTTCTCCCGGTTACTCCGGAACAGTTGTCGTTGAACTGTGTCGGCGGATTGATGATTCCGATATTTGACTTGGTGTCGTAATCGAGGTCGGAGCGGTAATGCGGCCATGTGTAGGCGTCCCCGGATGCGGCAAAGCTTAGAGCGAGCGCTCCGGAAAGAAGGGTATAGAAAAAAGTTTTTTGATTCATATCCAAGACAATCCCTGTTTTCCTTATGGAAAATTCCATAAGCTGGTGTGTAAAAAAATATATGGATATCCTTTGGATTGAAAGTATTTGAAGTCTAATCTAAAAAGAAATCGTGTTGTAAGTGTGTAAGAATTATTTTATTTCCGGGTTAAGCCTGGTTAAAAATGGAAACGGGAATATCAGATCTTAGAGCTTAGAACTGTTGAGAGCTAACCGTTCCCGAATCCCCAAAAGCCCAGATATTCGGGTTCGGCGTTTCAAGGAGACGTTCAAAATTTTTAGCTTTCTTTCATGGATTCTGCTAAGCTACATTTTCATAGGCGCCTTTCCGTTGCGCCGATGCTCGATTTTACGGATAGGCACGAACGTTTTTTTCTACGGCTGCTCTCAAAAAATGTCTTGCTTTATACAGAAATGGTCGTCGCGAACGCGCTTTTACATGCCGGCCCAAAATTTCTGAAGCACCATCCGGTGGAAAATCCTGTTGCGCTGCAGCTCGGCGGTTCCGAGCCGAAAATGCTGGCGGAATGCGCGAAGATGATCGAGGATGCCGGCTTTGACGAGGTGAACCTGAATTGTGGCTGCCCGTCCGAGCGCGTCCAGTGCGGTTCATTCGGAGCCGTTCTCATGAAGAAGAAAGATCTGGTCGCGGAATGCGTCGCCGAGATGAAAGCCGCGGTGAAGATTCCTGTGACGGTCAAGACCCGGATTGGAGTCGATGAGTTTGTCGGTTGGGAATTCTTCGCGGATTTTATCGAAACGGTTGCTCGCGCAAAGTGCGATGCTTTCATCATCCATGCCCGGACGGCAAGGCTCCGCGGTTACACGCCCAAGGAAAACCGAGAAAAGCCGACGATCCAATACGAGACGGTTTACCGCCTCAAGGAAAAGTATCCCGAACTCGATATTTCCATTAACGGCGATATCAAAACGCTTGAACAGGCGAAGGCGCATCTAGAGCACGTCGATGGCGTGATGATGGGGCGGGCGGTCTATGCAAATCCCTGGATTCTCGCTCATGCCGATTCCGAAATTTTTGGGCTGACTGATAGCGCGCCGAAAGACAGGAAGGAACTTCTGAAAAATTTTCTTCCCTATGTGGAAGAGGCGCTCCGGGAAGGCGTTCCCCTGACGATTCTCACGAAGCATCTTTATGGGCTGTTTGCCGGATTCCCCGGAGGAAAAAGGTTCCGGCAGATTTTGTCCGAGGAATCGCCGCGGGACGGTTCCGGTATCGACGTGGTTTTGCGGGCGATGGACGCTGTGGATTGTTAGTCTGTATGCTCTTTAAAACAAACGTAGGTCTCCGAAGAGACCTACGCTTGTTTGGGGTATGGAGGAAATCACTCTCAATATAGTTCTTTTTTTTGCGAATGAAAAGGGGGTTGTATTCTTTATTTCGCTTACAAAAACATTTATTATTGCTTCTTCGGGAAATGTTTCGGCTTGTCCTGATTCCGTGGCATTTCCTTAAGCTTGATTCTCTGCGCAGGTGTCAAGACGCTTTTGAAAAACTGGATGTCCGCAATTCGCGAATCGAGCCGTTTTTCGTTCAGGATGAGAAGCTCCATTCTTACGACCTGGAGATCCGCTGCGTTTACCGAATCCGCATCGAGAATATCGTGAAGACGCCTTTCCTTTTCGTGAATCGCTTTCTTCATTTCCTTTCGGATGGAGTCGCAGGCATGGCCGTTAGAATCCAGCAAGGCAATCTGTCTTGCCGAAAGCCCGAGCGCGCTGTCGATCTGGTGCTTGATTCCTAAATCCTTTTTGCCGGAAAAATCCTGGTCGGGTCTGGATGGTTCGGAATATTCCGGAGGCGGGGGAGGTTCGTGACAAAGCAAGGCGGAGCTTGCAAAGAATCCGGCGGCGGCAGCGAAAATGAGCCCGCAAATCCAGAACGGCGTGGTTTTTTTTTTCATGATTATTCCCTTGTTGCGTAATAAGTGTCGATTGGAGTAGAAAACGAGCTGACCGCTTCACCGGAACCCAGCGAATGGAACCATGTGAGGGATTCTATCGTGTATTCGTCGGAAGAGCTACTAGAGGAGAACGCGGTCGTCTTGGCGGTAAAGCTTATCGCGACGGCGCCTATGATAAGAAGGAGACTCGCCGCAATGGAGATTGCGGAAAATCCGAAGAACTTTTCTCTTTCCCTTTTTTCCTCTTTCTGCGCTATCCGCGCGACAACTTTGTCCCAGGAATCGCTTCGGGGTTCAAGCTTCAACGACTTGGAAAAATCGATTTCGTCAAGCATAGCGGATCTCCTTTTCGAGGATGTTTCGGACTTGCGCCCTTGCGCGGGAAAGCCTCGCCTTGAGCGTCCCTTCCGGTGCGCTGAAAATTTCGGAAAGCGTCTGGATGTCGAGACCTTCGGCGTCTTTTAGCCAGAGGAGACTGCGGATTTCCGGTGTCAGGACCGAAAGCCCGTAGGAAAGCGCTTCGCGGTCAAGCGCCGTCTCTGTCCTTTCCGTTTTACCGAATGCGGTTTCCTCGATTTCGAATGATCGTGACGTTTCGATTTTCAGATGAATTTTTTCCTTGCGGAGCTTCATGAGGCAGGCGTTCTTTGTAAGCGTGTAGATCCATGTGGAGAGCTTTGACTTTCCTTGAAAGCTGCGGATTGCGTCCGGGATTTCCACAAATACGTCCATCAGGATGTCTTCCGCCTTGTCGCGGTCTAGCAGGATGCGGAAGGCCAGGTTCAGCACGTGGGCGCTGTTTGCCTTCCACAGTTCTTTCAGGGCGTTCAAGTCTCCGGCTCGGAGGCGCTGTATGATTTCGTTTTCGGACATTTCGTATTTTTGATGCTTGAAGGGGGCTGGCGGTTGCGGGATTTAAAATAATTCCCTTTTTTTTGGTAAAATAAATACTATCTTTTATGCGGATATGTGAAAATATGCATATTAATTGCGAGGCCTTATGAAATTACCGCTTTCCGAATCGTATCGGGCTCTTCTCGAAGAATCCGCAAACCGCATCCTGATTCTTGACGGCGGATTCGGGACGATGGTCCAGCGACTGAAGCTTACCGAAAAGGATTTTCGGGGGGAACGTTTTGCCGATTACCCCAAGGAACTTCAGGGAAATAACGACATTTTGCCGCTCACGTGCCCGGACAGGATTGAATGGATCCACCATGAGTACCTTTGTGCCGGTGCGGATATCATCGAAACGGATTCCTTTGGCGCATCCCCTATCGGGCAGAAAGAATACGGGCTTTCGGAATTTGCGTATGAGATGGCGAAGGCGAGCGCCCAGGTCGCCCGTCGGGCCGTCGAAACGAAGGCGAAGGAAGAGCGCGATGCGGGAGTCTCTTCTGTTCGGCGTTTCGTGGCGGGTTCTATCGGGCCTACGTCTAAGACGGCGAGCATCAGCCCGGACGTTTCGGATCCTGCCGTGCGCGCGGTTACGTTTCGGGAACTGGTCGAATCTTATCGGGTTTCGGTAAACGGGCTTCTCGATGGCGGTGCGGACATCCTTCTTGTCGAAACGGTTTTCGATACGCTGAACGCGAAGGCTGCCTTGTACGCTATCCGGGAAATTTGCGACGAACGCGGAAAAATGTTTCCCGTTATGGTTTCAGGGACCATCACGGATGCGTCGGGGCGTATCCTTTCGGGGCAGACGGCGCGGGCCTTTTTTCATTCGCTTTCGAGCTACCCCCTGTTCAGCATAGGCTTCAACTGTGCGCTTGGCGCAAAGGACATGATCCCGCATTTGCGCGATATCCAGGACGCTCCGTTCCGCGTTTCCGTGCATCCGAATGCCGGGCTTCCGAACCAGTTCGGCGGCTATGACGATACGCCCGAGATGATGGGCGAGTGGGTTTCCCGTTATGCGGACGAGAAGCTGGTGAACATCGTGGGCGGTTGCTGCGGAACGACCCCCGATCACATTGGGCATTTTGCGGAAATTCTCCGCGGACGCGAGCCGCGCAAAGTCCCCGAAAAAAGCGGACACATTTTACTGTCGGGCCTAGAAAGCCTAGAAGTCGGACCGGACAGCCGTTTCGTCAATATCGGCGAACGCTTGAACATTGCGGGTTCGCGGAAGTTTGCGAACCTGATCCATACGGAAAATTTTTCGGAAGCGGTGAACATCGGGGCTCTCCAGGCGGAGAACGGCGCCCAGGTAATCGATGTGAACTTAGACGACGGCATGATCGATTCCGAAAAGACGATGGTGCATTTTTTGAATCTGTTGATGTCGGAGCCGAACGTTGCCAGATGTCCCGTGATGATAGACAGCTCGCGCTGGAACGTGCTTGTCGCCGGGATGGAATGCGTCCAGGGAAAGGGAATCGTGAATTCCATCAGCCTGAAGGAAGGCGAAGAAAAATTCCTGTATCGGGCGGAAGAAATTCGGCGCCACGGATTTGCCGCCGTCTGCATGGCGTTTGACGAACAGGGCCAGGCGACGACATTCGAACGGAAGCGGGACGTCTGCACCCGGATGTATCGGCTGCTTGTCGAAAAGCTCGACTTCCCGCCGGAGGACATCCTCTTCGACCCGAACATTCTGACCATCGGAACGGGAATGGCGGAGCATGCGGATTATGCGAAAGCCTTTATCGAAACGTGCCGCTATGTCAAGGGAAATTTGCCGCTTGCGCATATCGTCGGAGGCGTGAGTAACCTGAGCTTTGCGTTCAAGGGAAACAATTCCATCCGGGAAAGTATGCATTCCTGCTTTCTTTACCACGCGGGGCTTGCCGGGATGGATTTTGGGATAGTGAATGCCGGCGTGCTTCCCGTGTATGAGGATATTCCCGAAGAAGAGCGGGAACTTATCGAGGACCTGATTTTCAATCGGCGGCCCGATGCGACGGACAGGCTGCTCGCCTATGCGGAAACGGTCAGGAACAGGAAGCTTTCCGGCGCGGCTTCGAAGGATCTCCTCGCCTGGCGGGAACTTCCCGTGGAAAAGAGGATTGTCCATGCGATGGTCAAGGGTGTCGATGAGTTTATCGAAGCGGACGTGGAGGAACTGCGAAAAAAAATCGACGAACCGGTGAAAATCATCGAAGGTCCGTTGATGGACGGCATGAACGAGGTCGGAACCCTTTTTGGCGAAGGCAAGATGTTTCTGCCGCAGGTGGTCAAGAGCGCGCGAGTGATGAAGCGAGCCGTCGCCGTGCTGATGCCCTATATCCAGGCGAAAAAGAAAGTCGGGGAAAGCGTAAGTTCCGGAAAAATAGTCCTCGCGACGGTCAAGGGCGATGTTCACGACATCGGGAAGAATATCGTCGGAGTGGTCCTCGCCTGTAACAATTACGAAGTAATCGATCTGGGCGTGATGGTGCCGTGCGAAAAAATCGTCGAAGCGGTCCGCAAGTATCATCCTGACATGGTCGGGCTTTCGGGACTGATTACGCCAAGCCTTGACGAGATGGTCCATGTGGCGAAAACATTCAAGGCGGAAGGTCTTCGGACGCCGATTATGGTCGGCGGTGCCGCTGCGTCGGCGATTCACACGGCGGTAAAGATCGCTCCCGAATCAGACGCCCCGGTCATCTATTCGAGAGATGCCGGTTCGAGCGCGAGCCTTTTGGAACGCTGGATGAATCCGAAAAAACGGTCGGAGTTTTTGCAGGAACTCGCCGTAACGCAAGAAGGGCTCCGCGCGGAAAGTGCAAGGCAAAAGGCTTCGTCGATTTCCGTTCCCATCGAGGATGCCCGGGCCAAGGCGCCTAGCTATTTTTGACAGTGATTTCCGCTTCCCCGGCGGGGTGTCAGATCTTAGTTGATAGATCTTAGGGCTTAGAGCCGCGGACATTTAAGCTCCTAGGGAGTAGGGATGAGGGAACAGGGAGTAGTCCGCGGACGTCTAGGCTTTTGTCGCCAAGCGACCTGTCGTTGGCCTATCCGGCCCGGGGCAAGGTAGGGAGACCTTTCCGAGTTGCGAAGGCCAAGGTCCCCCTTCCTTGCAACCACCCCCAAGGCCACGCTTTGTCTAAACTTAGAACATCGAACATTTAAATTCCGAAGTTCAGAATTTAAATGTCTGCGAATCTCAGATCTAAGCTATCAGTTCCAAGCTCTGACATGGATCCTATCGCTTCGCGTTGCTCCGCTCCAGGATGACAGTAGAGCGTTCATGCCCGACGTCATTCTGGAGAGGTCAAAGACCTCGATAGAATCCCCGTTCACAGTCATTCAGATTTCAACTTTTCACACTCCACTCTAACAGAGCGTCATGAACAACGGAGAATTTTCCCGACGCGGAGAACGGAATTTCGCTTGATGCCGTTGAGTGTGCACAGTTTCCCGATGCTCGTATGGTATTTCCGGGCGATTTTCCCGAGCGTGTCGCCGGGACGGACGCGGTGGTAGCGGTGCTTGCTCGCTTCCTTTTGCAGGGCGGCGTATTCCTCGCTGGCTTTTTCGCGCGAAAGCTTGATTTCTTCGCTTAAAAAGGCGTGATTTTCAAAATCGAAAAAATGGCGCGGGTCGAGAGGCATGTCTCCGATTCGCATTTCAAAATGGAGATGCGGTCCCGTCGAGCGACCCGTATTTCCGCCGAGGGCGATGACGCTTCCCGCTTCGACGAAATCGCCGACCTTGACCAGCTGCTTCGAAAGATGCGCATAGACGGTTCGCGTGATGCCGCAATCGAAATGTTCCAGGACGATGTAGCGCCCATAGCCGCGGCGCTCGTAACGCACCCGCACGACTTTTCCGGGAAAGGCCGCCCGGATCGTGTCGCCTCGTTTTAGTCCGATGTCGAGACCTTTGTGGATGCGGTAATGCCTGAAACCGTAGGGGGAAGTTATCCGTCCGCTTTCGAGCGGAATCGCCGCCTTTTTCATATCGACGAGAATCGTGTCCAGATTTTCTTCGGCAAGTGCGGCGGAATCCGTTCCCATTTCATCGATCGGGGAAATTTCGCCGAGAAGATCGTCCGGCTCGCTGTCTTCGGGGGAACCGTCTGTTCCGGGCAGAAAGGGAATGCTGACCCGTTCGCTTTCCGCGGTATAGGAAGTTTCGCCGTTTTGGGCGATTTCATGGAGCGCGATTCTTTCCGAAAAGATTTCTTCGCTTAGGTAGTTTGCGGATGCGCTCGCAAGAGCTATGCCGATTAAAAGGGGAAATATCTTATGCATGGATGGATGCAAAATAAAAAAAATCTGAAAATTTTAAAGTTCGCGTTGCCAGGGCCGAAGTTTGGAATTCTTGAAAAGCTTTTTCTTTGTATATTTACCGCGAAAAATTTTCAAAAGGACTGAATATGGCTAAGACTGTACAGAATGCGCTCAAGGACTTGATCTCCCTGTGCAAGAGACGCGGATTCATCTTTCCGGGTTCCGAGATCTATGACGGTCTCGCGAATACGTGGGATTATGGTCCCTACGGCGTCGAGCTCAAGCGCAACATCAAGAATCTCTGGTGGAAGACTTTTGTCGCTTCCCGCCCGGATGTCGTCGGTCTCGATTCGTCCATCCTTTTGAACCCGCGTGTCTGGCAGGCTTCGGGACACGTCTCGAACTTTTCGGACCCGCTCGTCGATTGCAAGGCTTGCCACGAACGTTTCCGTGCGGACCAGCTGCTCGAAGAAAAGCTCGGCGAAGGCTGCTGCGCCGGCAAGACATTCCCGGAAATCCACCAGATGATGATCGATAACGAAATCGAATGCCCCAAGTGCGGCAAGAAGGATTTCACGGAACCCCGCGCGTTCAACCTGATGTTCCAGACGCAGCTCGGTGTCCTCGAAGGCACGGGCAACAAGGTCTATCTCCGTCCGGAAACCGCCCAGGGAATTTTCATCAACTTTAAAAATATCATGGACAATGTCCGCCCGAAAATCCCGTTCGGCGTCGGGCAGATAGGAAAGTCTTTCCGCAACGAAATCACGCCGGGGAACTTCATCTTCCGCACCCGCGAGTTCGAACAGATGGAACTCGAATTTTTCTGCGAACCGGGAACGGAAAAGGAATGGTATGATTATTGGAGAAAGTTCTGCGTCGCCTTTGTCGAAGGCTTGGGCGTGAACAAGGAAAAGCTCCGCCTCCGCGAACATGCCAAGGAAGAACTTTCGCACTATTCGAACGGAACGTCCGATATCGAATACAACTTCCCGTTTGGCTGGGGAGAGCTTTGGGGAATTGCAAGCCGCACCGATTTTGACCTGACGCAGCACCAGAAGGAATCCAAGGTCAAGATGGAATACTTCGACGCGGTGAACAACAAGCGCTACATTCCGTATGTCGTGGAACCGTCGCTCGGTGTCGATCGCCTGCTGCTGGTTTTGCTCTGCGACGCCTACGATGTCGAAAAGCTCGAAAACGGCGAGGAACGCGTGGTGATGCATTTCAGCCCGAAGGTCGCTCCAGTCAAGGCGGCAATCCTTCCGCTGGTGAAGAAGGGCAAGGTCAAGGAAGTCGCGGAGAAGCTCTACAAGGACTTGATCCAGCATTTCAACGTGGAATACGACGAGACCCAGTCGATAGGCAAGCGCTACCGCCGCCAGGACGAACTCGGGACGCCTTTCTGCATCACGGTCGATTTCGATACGATTGGCGAAGGCGATGACGTGAATCCCGAATACAAGGGAATGGTCACGGTCCGCGAACGCGATTCCATGAAGCAGGAACACGTAAAGATCGAGGATCTGGAAAATTGGATCTTCGCCCATCTGAAGTAATCTTTCGAGGCGCATCGTGGAAAAGATCAAGGCCGCTCGGCAAAAAGTTCTGGATTTTCGCGAAAAAATCCGGAACCTTTCCCGATGGCAGAAACTGGTCGTTCTGGTACTTGTCGTCGCAGTCCCGGCGGGAATCGCTCTCGCCTCGGTTCTTCTCGTCGCATGGAACCGGCACAGGAAAGGATGATGCGCCTTTCCCGAAGACTTCCGGAGGATCTTTCCGATTCTCCTTTTTTTTCGGAACTTTCGAAGCTCAAACGAGAAATTCCCGGTTATCTGGACCTGACCGTTTCTAGCCCGCTGAAAACCGGACTGGCTTTTCCCTTAGAAGAAGTCCTTTCCGAGGCGATTCCGAAATTTTCCGTCTGGAATCCCGATGCGAACGGTTGGCTAGACGCGCGGAAGGCTGTTTCGGATTACTTTGCGGAGCGGGGCGGAAATTTTTCTCCCGATGACATCCAGCTTTTTTCAAGCACGAGCGAAGCTTATTCCGTTCTCTTCAAGACTCTTTGTGACGCAGGCGATGCGATTCTCACCCCGATGCCGGGATATCCGCTATTGGACGCGCTGGCGTCTCTTGAAAACATGAAGACCGCTCCATATTTTTTGAAACTTTCAAGGGGCAAATGGGAGTTGGATGCGGATTCGCTTTATTCTTTTCCTCCGCGGACAAAAATCCTTCTCGCCGTTTCGCCGAACAATCCGACAGGGCATGTCTTTTCAAGACAGGAGTGGGATGCTCTGGTAGATTTCGCTTCGCGCGAAGAACTTTCGATTGTCGTCGATGAAGTGTTCGGAGATTTCGTCTATGACGGCTCGGAACGTCCCTGGAACTGGGACTTGCGTGATGTGCCCGTTTTCTTTCTCGGGGGCTTTTCTAAGTCGGTCGGATCTCCGCAGCTGAAGCTCGGATGGATGGCTTACCGGACGGGAAGACTCGGAAACCAGCTCCGGTCCGCAATCGAATATGTCGCGGATGCCTATCTGAGCGTTTCTTCTCCCGCATTCGCCCTTGCCGCCCCGATGCTTGGAAAATCCCGTTCCTATGAAAAGCGCATCGAAGACCGAATCCGGAAAAATCTGGAAATCTTGCGGGAACGCTTTCCTTCGAAAGAGGTGATGCCGGATGTACAGGGCGGCTGGTATGCGGCTTTGCATTTCGACGGACTTGACGATGAAAAGCTGACTCTGCGGCTTTTAAAGAAGTCGGGCGTTCTTGTCCAGCCCGGATTCTTTTTTGATTTTGACGGGGATGGTTGGATTGTCCTGAGCCTTCTTCAGGAACCGGAAATTTTTGCCGATGCCGTGAAGCGAATTTATTTTGAAGTCGCCGTGTAGATTCCGTCCCAGGGTTTTCCCGGGGTCGTCGGGGGATTTACTTTGTACGCAATTGCGCGTTCGATGAAAACTTCGGAGGGAGTCGGTCGCGCACCGGGATCTTTGGCCTGCAAGTGCGGCTCGAGCATCTCGGTCTCTTTGAAAACCGCAATCGCATCGTCCCATTTTTGTGCATAGTAAAGCGCCTGCGCCTTTTTCCAGAGAGCGCTTAAAAGTCCGAGCCGTCCCGCATCGGGATCTCCGGGCATTCCGAGCAGTTCGTAAACTTGTACGGCTTCGCTTTTGCCGACGACTTTCAGACGGTCAATCGGTCGCGTGATGAAAACGTTTCGGTAATCGGTCTTGTCGAGCGGATCCGCTTTTCCGGCAAGCGTTTCCTCGCTTACGAGGATATAGACTCCGTATTGCTTGCCGATGCTTTCGAGCCTTGACGCCAGATTTACCGCATCGCCCATAATCGTATAGTTTTTCCGTGTCTCCGAACCCATGTTCCCGACGAGAATTTCTCCTGAGTTGATGCCGATTCGCGTGTGCATCCGATAGACGGATTCCGGGTAGGAGACGTCTTGCGCTACGTTTTTCCCCGCGTGGTTTTTTCCGCGTTTCCAGTTTGTGCGCAAAGTCTTTTGGGCGGTTTGCATCGCAAGGGCGCTCAGCAGGGCGTTCCGTCTCTGGTGTTCGATCGGGGTGGGAGCTCCGAAAAAAGCGATGATCGCGTCGCCTTCGTATTTATCTAGCGTTCCCTGGTTGTCGTCCTTGATGATGTTTGTCATGGCGGTCAGATAATCGTTCAGCAAATCGACCAGTTTTTTCGGATCGCCAATCTGCTCGGAGATGGATGAAAATCCCTGGATGTCCGTAAAGAATGCCGTCAGATATTTTTTTTCACCGCCGAGTTCCGGTTCCTTTTCGCTGGAAAGCATTTCGTCAATTAATTTGTCTGAAATGTATTGCTTGAAGGATTTATCGAGGAATGTCTTGTCGCGATTTTCAAAATAGAAGCGTACGAGAAAGGATCCTAGAAAGGCGAGACTGCCTTCGATGAGGTAAGTCGTACAGCCGACATAGAGACCGTTCGCAAAGAAGATATACGAAATAATGATCGTCGCCGTGAAAAGCAGGATTAGGAACAGGACGGCTAGGTATTGCGAGGCGAAAAGTCCGATAAAAATTGCGAAAATCGCCGTAGCGATGTAGATGGCCGGATTGGGAAATTCGGATCGGATGTAGTCGTCGGTCAAGACGTTTTGCAGAATTGTCGCATGAAGCAGCACGGCGGGGAAGTGCTCGTCGTGAGGCGTCGCGTAGAAATCGAACATGGCGGGGGCCGCACTTCCGAGGATGAAAATTTTTCCCTGGTACATCGCCGGGTCGATTCTTCCTTCGGCGACGTCGTAGTAGGAGATATGATGGAATGTCCGTTGCTCGGGAGGGACATCGTAGGGGCTTTTGAAATGGAGATGGAAATTTCCCTTTTCGTCGATGGGTATTCGCTTGCTTTTCCCGAAACGCATTTCCTCGCCGGGTTTTAATGCCAAGATGGAGGACGAGTCCACTTTGTACAAATCGTCGAGGACGTCGGGCGAAAGAATCGTATAATTGGGAATCCAGCGCGCCTTCTTTTCGTTGAAGTGGAAGTCCAGTTCCACCGAGAGCCATTTTGAAGTGCCGCTGTCGAGATTTTCGATATCCTTTTCAAAAAACGCGAGAACTTCCTTGTCAAAATCTGTCAAATCAGGATCATCCGGTTCAAAGTCTCCTTCGCTGGTCTGCACCGTCAGATTGCCGGAAGAATCTTTCACCACGCGGATTTGCGTAGAGATTTCCAGGAAATTTCCGGAGAGGGAATCCCGGACATTGGCATTCAAAAGGGTTTTTCTGTGGCGCAGGATTTCCCTGACCATGGGGTAGGAGAACTGCGGATATGTCGTACGCAGCGTTCCCGCGGAATCCCGATAAATCCCGAAAGGTTTTCCCAGATCGATGTACTTTCCCATCTTGATTTTTACGGAATCGGGATTTGTCCCGAAAAGGTGCATCAGCGTGACAAGCGAAAGCGCCGGATAAATCCGGGATGAATCGCGAGGCCAGAGCGCCTCGTTCGGGAATCGGTAAAACATCCGCATCTGCCGCAGGATGCCGTCGTCGTCGGGATTCGCATTGACGACTCCGAAATTTTCTGCCGCATGGGAAAGTT
This sequence comes from Alistipes onderdonkii, assembly GCA_963656065.1. Taxonomy (GTDB): domain Bacteria; phylum Fibrobacterota; class Fibrobacteria; order Fibrobacterales; family Fibrobacteraceae; genus Hallerella. Next base: position 44,663 of record CAVKGV010000001.1, on the reverse strand, counting down.
CGGGAAAAATGTTGTCGAGCAGATCCTTGGATTCGACGTCCTTGACGGATGAAACCTGGGAGAGCGAAAAGGTCGGACGCGCATCGACTTCTTTTGCGCGCTGCGCCGTGCTGAGCGGCATCCATTGGGATTGGTGCTTGTAGTCGGTTCGGGCGTTGAATGTTCCGCAGACGATTACGTTCGGATTTTTCGCAATAGTCCGGACTAGAATGGAGTCGGAATCGTAGGCGCTGCGGATTCTGTTGTAATCGGTAATCCATTTCTTGTCGGGATAGAGCTTTTCTAGAACGCTTTCCGCGCGCCTTGCGTGACGGTTTCCGAAATCGGCGTTCTTGAAGAGAATGTCGAAAGCTACCGCCGACGCTCCACCGTCTTCGAGCCTTTGGACAACCCGGGCGTGAATGTCCCGCGTCCATTCGTTGTAGGGTCCATACTTGGATAGCGCGTTTTCGTCGATATCGACGATGACGATGTCTTCGGCGCGGTCCGTCGTTTCTAACGCGGAATGCTTGGAAAACGCGTCGTAGAACATGTATTCGGAGCGGAGCGCGATGGAATCCGGAATGAGCAGGATGAGAAGCGTCAGGAATATCCCGACGAGAAGCCCCGCGAACATTCTCTTTACTTTTTTGGGATGCTTGAATTTCACGGGAAAAACATAGAAAAGAAGCCTTCCCTTCGAGCGAAGCTTGCGAGAAAAAACTATATTGGACGCGCTATGAAGGAAAATTCAAGGAAAAAGAAAAGGGCGAAAAAGGACGAGAAAACGGATTTCGGGACTGTTCGTCGGCTTGCCGGCGTTCTGCTTCTTGTTTTCGGAGTCTTCTTGCTCGTTGCGCTCGTGTCTTTTATCGGCAGCGAAAAGAACTGGCTCGGGCCGATTTTCGGCAAGGCTTTCCCCGGAACGGTTCTCTATGTCTTCGGCAAGTTCTCGGCGACGGTTTTCTCCGTATCGATTGTCTCCTGGGGCGTGCGCCTGCTGCTTCCTGGCGACTTTCCTCGCTTCACCCGCGTCTGCATCGGCTTTTCGGCGCTCTCGCTTCTCTGTCCCGTCCTGTTGGCGATCGCTTCGACTTTTTCCGCTCCGCTTTCCCTTCGCGAGGAGGCGCTCTATGGCGCCGGCGGAAGGCTCGGCTACTTTCTGGTCGAGAGCCTTGTCTTTCCGGTATTCGGAAAGGACAATTCGCTTTTCCCGTTTATTGTTCTCTGTGCAATCCTTTTTGGCGTCGCCGTCCTTCTTTTTGGGCTTCGGCTTTCGCATTTTTCCTTCCTGAAAACTCCGTTTACCCTTTGGGCGAAATTCCGGAGCGCTCGCCAGGCCAAAAAAGAAAATGGGACCGAGCCGGAAAAAATCCCCGAACGGGAAAAATCCCCGGTGGACAGGACGCTCGAAAAGGCCCGGGCGAAAGCGCGCATGGCGAAGGATTCGGATTGGGACAGCGACTATACGGTTTACGACGGCAACGTGAAACCGTTTCGCGGACCTGTCGGTGCGTTTGAAGGAACGCTTCCCGTTTCGCCGGCCGGGGAGACCGTCCCGCCATCTCCGTCAAATCCAGACGTACAGGACTGTTCCAACGTCGCCCTGCATGAAATCGAGGAGAAAGAGCGTTACCTGCGTGAAAACGAAAAACGTCTCGGAGCCCTGGAAGTTCGGGCGCTTCGCGACGAAATTGCGCACCTGCGCCAGGTCCAGCAGATGAACGACTGGGAGAACAATCGCCGTACGCGTCCTTCGATCCAGGGAATCGTGGAGCGTTCCGAAATCGATCTTGCCGAAGATGATATTCAGGAATCGCCAAGCGAAAATCAGGAAGAAGCAAAATCCGTCATGGAAAATCCGGACGGGACGTTAAGGCCTGAAGAAACGGTTCTTCTATCGGACGAGAAATTCCCGGAAGAGGAAAACCCGGAAACGCAGCCCGAACCGGAGTCGCTCCCCGAGGCTCCGGCTACGCAGTACGACGATTACGTTATCCCGCAGGTTTCGGACATTCTTTCGGAACCTCCCGAACAGAAGCCCGACTATACGGAAGAAGAACTCGAAAATATCGGTCACCAGCTCGAAGAACAGCTCGAAAATTTCAAGGTGAAAGGAAAGGTGCTCGGCATTTCGACGGGACCGATGATTACGCGCTTCGAAGTGGAGCCCGGTCCCGGTGTCAAGGTTTCCAAATTCGCCTCCCTGCACGAAGATCTCGCGCTTGCGCTCAAGGCGAAGTCCATCCGAATTCTCGCTCCGATACCCGGGAAGTCGCTCGTCGGCGTGGAAGTTCCGAACCGGAAACTCCAGACGGTCTATTGCCGGGACATTTTTGAAAGCGCCGCGTTCCAACCCAAACCGGACAAGCTGATTATCGCTTTGGGAAAGGATATCACGGGAAATCCTTACACGATGGATCTCTGCCGCGCCCCGCACGTGCTCATCGCTGGGCAGACAGGTTCCGGTAAGTCCGTCTGCATCAACACGATTATGGCGAGCCTCCTTTTCAGCAAGACGCCCGACGAACTTCGCATGATCCTTGTCGATCCGAAAGTGGTTGAACTGAAATTATACGAAAACATTCCGCATCTGCTCGCTCCCGTGGTGACGCAGCCCGACCAGGCGGTCAGTGCGCTCAAGTGGGCGTGCGTTGAAATGGACCGCCGTTACGAAGAACTCGCCAAGTGGAAAGTCCGGAACCTGGTGGGCTATAACCAGAAGCGCCGGGAACAACTCGAAAGCCAGGATGTGCCAGCGGAAAAGATGGAGAATATGCCCTATATCGTCATCGTGGTCGATGAACTCGCCGACTTGATGATGGTCGCGGGGAAGGAAGTGGAAAAGTATATCGCGCGGATAGCCCAGAAGGCTCGGGCCGTCGGAATTCATCTGGTCATTGCGACGCAGCGTCCGTCGGTGAATGTCATCACGGGACTTATCAAGGCGAATCTACCCGCGCGAATCAGTTTCAAGGTCGCGTCGCAGGTGGATTCCCGGACCGTGATGGACCGCGCCGGGGCGGAAAAGCTTCTCGGTCGGGGCGATATGCTCTACCGTTCTGGAGAAGATCCGGAACCGAGCCGCGTCCACGGCGGATTTTTGACCGACGAGGAAGTGGAAAAGCTGGCGGACGCCTGTGCGAACCAGAATGTCCACTACGAACGTCTTGAAACATTCGACATCGACGATCCTTCGGAAGCGGCCGAGGACGGGGATGCCGGCGCTTCTCTCGGCGGAAAGATAGACAAGCTCGCCCTGGATGTCGCGCGCTACGGAATCGAACGGGGCGCTCTCTCGACGTCGGAAGTGCAACGGCATTTCTCCGTGGGATTTTCCCGGGCGGGAAAAATTGTGGACCAGCTGGAGCGCTTGAACATCTGCGGACCGAAAAATGGTTCGAAGCCGCGCGTGATGCTGGTGAACGACGAACAGGCGCTTTACGACAGATGGCCCAGATAGAAAACGCAAAACGGAAATCCCCGCGAAACAGAACGCTCACGCTTTCCCCGTCGGAGCGGGAAGTCCTTTCCGCAAAACTTTGGGATGCTTCCCGTGCAAAAGAATTCTCTCGCGATGCGATTCTCGACAGGACGATTCTCGGAGACACGCTCGAAGTGCTCCCGAGGCTTCCATCGGAAATGGCGGACTTGATCATCGTCGATCCGCCGTACAACCTTTTCAAGAATTTCGGAGGCTTGCGCTTTTCCTCGATGCCCGATTCGGATTACGAAGCCTATCTGGATTCCTGGATGGGTGAACTCGTACGGATTTTAAAAAAGGATGGTTCTCTTTACGTGTGCTGTGACTGGAAATCTTCCCTTGCCATCCAACGCTCGATTTCGAACAAATTAACCGTCATGAACCGCATCACGTGGGGACGCGAAAAGGGTCGCGGGGCAAAGGCGAACTGGAAAAATTCCATGGAGGACATCTGGTTTGCGGTCAAGGATCCCCGGGATTATTTTTTCAACCAGGAAGCTGTCCGGATGCGTCGCCGCGTCATCGCCCCGTACAAGCTGAACGGAACGCCGAAGGACTGGAACGAATCGGAAAAGGGAAATTTTCGCGACACGGCCCCTTCGAATTTTTGGGACGATATCAGCATCCCGTTTTGGAGTATGCCCGAAAATACGGACCATCCGACGCAAAAGCCCGAAAAACTCATTGCGAAACTCGTCCTGGCTTCTTCGGAAGAGGGAGATTTCGTATTTGACCCGTTTCTTGGCAGCGGAACGACAAGCGTCGTCGCAAAAAAGCTCGGGAGGCATTATGCGGGAATCGAGCAGAACCTGGATTACGCCTGTCTTTGCGAAAAGAGGCTCGCACGCGCCGAAAGCGAAAAATCCATCCAGGGGTTTTCCGACGGGGTCTTTTGGGAGCGAAATTCCCTGAAGGAGCAGAAATGCAGGAAGTGAAAATTCCTTGGCCGCATTCCCCGGCTCCGAAGGAGCCGGGCGTCCACGTCATTTTGAACCAGCCGCTCGAAGAACTCGTACCGTTTATCGATTGGTTTTTCCTTTTTTATGGATGGCGCATTCCCGGCAAGTTTCCCGATCTTTTGGAGGGGGATTCCCCGAAAGCGGAAGAAGCTCGAAAGCTCTATTCCGATGCGAAAAGTCTCTTGGAACGGGCGATTGCGAACGGTTGGATCGAGGCGCGTGGAGTTTTCGGAATTTTTCCCGTGAGACGCGAAGGTGAAAGCGTAACGCTTTCGTCCGAATACGGAAAGTTTCGCTTTGAATTTTTGCGAGAACAGGAAGTCCGCGCCGGGATTTGCAGACACCGCTCGCTGGTTGATTTTCTTTCGCCGAACGGGGAAGACTATATGGGGCTTTTTGCTGTTTCCGCGGGCTTTAAAATCCGGGAACAGGCGGAAATGTTCAAAAAGTCGGGAGACGACTATTCGGCGATACTCCTAGGCTCGCTAGGCGGACGCTTGACGGAAGCCTTTTCCGAAAAGCTTTTCCTCGATATGATGAAAAATGCCTGGGGATATTTGCCGGAAGGTTCCGCGCCTTTCGGCATCCGTCCCGCACCCGGATATCCGGCGTGCCCCGACCATTCGGAAAAACTCGCCATCTGGAATGCGATGCGCGTGAAGGAGAACATCGGAATCGAGCTTTCGGATTCCTACATGATGCTGCCGGAAAATTCGACGTGCGGCTACTATTTTGCCCATCCGAAGAGCGAATACTTTTCCGTCGGGAAAATTGCGGAGGACCAGCTTTCGGAATACGCGAAGAAAAAAGGCTGGTCGCAAGAAACCGCCCGCCGCCTGCTTTTGCCGCGGGACTAGGGAAAACTTGCTATATTGAAAACGATGGTCGCTTTTTCTTCATATCTGCTGATTTTCGCTTCGGTTGTCCTTTTCGGATACAATCTCGCGAGCCTTATCGAAAATTTCGGGACGCTCGAAAAGAAAGTCGGCAATTACCGCAAGATGCTTTTGGAGTTTGACGAGCCGCTCACGGGCGCGCGCCGGGTGAACGCCATCCAGAACGTCCTGATGCTTGCGGGGTATGCGGCTGTCGCCTATTTCGCCGGGTTTGCTACCTGGGTTCTAGCACTTGTGTGTGTCAAGTTTTCCGTGTCCTGCTTTCTGTCGGACTGGATGCATCGGGTTATCTTAAATCGGGACGCGTCTCTTTCTAGGACTTTTTACATCTTCCACAAGATAGATGCCCTGCTAAACGGGCTTCTTTGCGCCTTCATGCTTCTTGCGCTCGTCCTATGAAACTGCGGATTTTATTCACCGTTCTCTTCCTTGCCGCCTTTGCGGAAGCGCAGAAGCTGCCGTTTATCGTCGGAGGCGTTGCGGAAACCGCTTACGGGGTCTTGGACGACGGTTCGGATGGCGCCGGCTTCAACCGGATGACGCCTTTTGTCGGCGCATGGGTCCGCGGCATCGGTTACGTTCGGGTCGGCTACGGCCTTTACAACTATTCCCGGACGGATGCTCTCGGCGAGCATCTCTCGGTCCGCTCCCGCGCTCTCAACGGGACGCTCGGCGTTTCGTTGGGTTCCCCGGAAAGGCCTTACATCATCGGTTCGTTTACGCGGGCGAAGATCCTTTCAAACGTTGGCGACGTCACCTGGAACGAGTGGGGCGTCGGCGGTGGAGCGACGTTCCAGCTTCTCCCGACCGCGGCTTTTGTCACGGAACTCGAATACCGCTGGATTCTTTCCCATTACAATCCTGTGGGAAACGAACGCATCCGCGGAAGCCGCCTGCAATTCAACTTTGGTTTTGTCATCTATGTCTATTAAAACGGTTGCCATTTTTGGAGGCGCCTTCGACCCGGTCCATCTCGATCATGTGCGCCTTTCGAAGCTTTGTCTCGACATGAAACTCTGTGACGAACTCTGGTTCGTTCCGAGTCCCGATCGCTGGGACAAAAAGCTTTTCGCCTCCGCGGAAGACCGCCTTGCGATGCTCGACCTGGTCGTGGGCGACGATCCGCGAATCCGGATTTCGGAAATGGAACTGAACATGGGGGACTACCGAGGCTCCTACGTGACGATGACGATGCTCCGGGAAGCGCATCCCGGCGTGAACTTTCGCCTGCTTGTCGGTGCGGACAGCTACGAGGGGATTCCGCATTGGCGCGACCCGCTGCATTTTTACGGAACCGAGTTCAACGGGGAAAAGCTGCTGAAAGAATTCGAGCTTATCGTTTTTGAACGTCGGGGAGTCTCTAGGCCGGACGCCGGCTTGCACAGGTCAAAGGGCTTTGCCCAGATGTTCTGGGTCGGACGTGAAAACGGTTTTGACGGAAAGTTCGCCAGCCGGGACATTCGCAAGGAACTCTTCTTCGGAACGGGAAACTGCCCCGAAGGGCTCGATCCGAAAGTTTTCGCCTACATCCGGGAAAAGGGTCTTTACCGCCTATGAGCGATGTCCCGAAGACCCTATTCTTCGAAAGCATCGTGCGAAACGAGGAACGGGGAAAAACGCTGCTGGAAATGCTGGCCGGCCGTTTCACGTATCATTCGAAAGCGGAATGGGAAGAAAAAATTTCCGGCGGTTTCGTGACGCTGAACGGGACCCTCGCCACTTCGGACAGCTCGCTTTCCCCAAAGGACCGAGTGGTTTACCGGGTTGAAAACTATTCGGAACCGGATGTTCCCACGGATTTCGATACGCTTTACGCCGACGACGAATTTCTGGTGCTTTCCAAGCCGGCGGGAATTCCCGTGCACCATACCGGACGGATATTTTACAACACGTTTACGGGCGTCGTCCGGAGAGCCTTCCGGAACGAGGAAATCTCGCCGATGCACAGGCTTGACCGCGACACGGGCGGCATCATGCTCTTTGCCCGCGACCGGGACACGGCGAAGCGGTTTGAAAAATCCCTGGAACACATCCTGCTCCGGAAAATTTACGTGGCGATTGTCCGCGGGGAATTTCCCGATGAAAATGTCGTCTGCGAAAAACCCTTGCGTGAAGACCCTTCGAGCGAAATCCGGATTCGGATGTTCCCGAAAGATGACGGCAAGCCCTGCAAAACCGTCTTTCGAAAAATCGCCGTTCTCGAAAGGAATTCGGAAAAGCTGTCCGTCGTCAGCGCGGAACTTTTTACCGGCAGGAAACACCAGATCCGGGCGCATCTCGCCTTTTTGGGATTTCCTATTGTCGGCGACAAGCTTTATTCCTTTGACGGCATGTTTTACAAAAAGCAGGCGATCGAACATTTTCTGGCCGATGACGATTACGGCGTTCTCGGGGCGCGGACGCAGATGCTTTTTGCCTACTCCGCACAAATTAAAATTCCGGGAAAGGATGCCGGGTGGTTTTTCGCTCCAAGGCTTTCGCCCGAGATGGACGAACTTCTCCGCAGGATGAAGCCCGGAATTTGGGAAAATTTCTGGAAAAAAATCCAGGAATCGCCCGCAACGAGCGAATGACGGATCCTTTGGAACAAAAAATCGGGAAAAAACGGATTCCGAAAGAGAATCCCGCATCCAGGAAACGTTCTTTTTTTTACATTTGAAATCAAGTAGTTGCGTTTTGCCTTGTATTTGCAGACCAGAATCGCCAAATTCCACTGGGTGCAGGCAGAGAAGAGGCTTAAAGTAATTCGTTCACATAAAACCAAAAGGAAATGGACAGCGATATGGCTACCATTACAAAAGAAAAAGTTCAGGAACTCACTGCCAAGTTCGGCGCAAACGAAAAAGACTCGGGAAATGTCCGCGTCCAGATTGCGATTCTCACGGAAAGAATCAAGAACCTGACGGAACATGCCAAGATTCACAAGAAGGATTTCCACTCTCTCCGCGGTATGAGCATGATGGTCGCGAAGCGCAAGAACCTTCTCAAGTTCTACGAAAAGCAGGACATCAACGCCTGCCGCCAGTTGATCAAGGAACTGGGTCTCCGCGGTTAATTCGAAGGATTGCTTATGGAATACAAAATGCTCGCGGCCAAGGAAATTACGGCGAAGCTCCCCGACGGGACTTCTGTCGTGATGGAAACCGGTCGCTTGGCCAAGCAGGCGTCGGGCTCTGCGGTCATCAAGGTCGGTGACGCTTTTCTGCTCGCAACGGTTTGCTTCGGACCGGAAAAGGACGGGGACTTTTTCCCGTTGACTGTCGAATATCGCGAAAAGGCCTACGCGGCGGGTCGTCTGCCGGGCGGCTACAACAAGCGCGAACCGGGCCGTCCAAGCGACGACGAAATCCTTTCTGCCCGAATCATCGACCGTCCGATTCGTCCGATGTTCCCGGATAACTTCACCCGTGAAGTCCAGGTCATCGTAAACGTTCTTTCGGCGGACAAGAAATTCGCCCCGGACGTCTTTGGCGTTTCCGCGGCGTCTCTCGCCATCGGTCTTTCCGAACTCCCGTTCGAAGAACAGGTGGCGGCGGTGCGCGTTGCCGTCATCGGTGACAAGTATATCGTGAATCCGTCCTACGAAGAAGTTTCCGTGGCCGATCTGGACCTGGTGGTCGCCGGTACGGAAAATTCCGTCTGCATGGTCGAAGGCGGTGCCTACGAAGTTTCCGAAGACACGATGATCAAGGCCATCACGACTGGCCATGACGCTATCAAGGAACTCTGCAAGGCCCAGGCCGAACTCTGCGCAAAATTTGCCAAGGCGAAGATGGTCCTCACCCCGAAGAACAAGGGCGAAGCGCACGACAAGCTCGTCGTGGCAGTCAAGGAAGTCATCTTCGACGAACTCAACGCGGCACTCCATGCGAACATGGTGAAAACGCAGCTCTATCCGAAAATGGCCGAACTGGAAGCCAAGGTCGTCGCCGATCCGAAGATCCTCGCGATTATCGGCGAAGGCGATGCCCAGGATGCGGCGCTTCTTGCCGATGCGAAGGCGATTTTTGCCGATCTCGAACGGACGACGATGCGCATGATGATCCTCAACGAGGGTCGTCGCATCGACGGTCGCGCGACGACGGAAGTCCGCCCGATTGAAATCCAGCTGGGCGTCTTGCCGAGCGTCCATGGTTCCGCCGTGTTCCAACGCGGGGAAACCCAGGCGCTTGTCAGCTGCACGCTCGGAACCAAGGCGGACGAGCAGCGTTACGAAACGCTCCAGGGCGAAGGCTCGAAGAGCTACATGCTCCACTACAACTTCCCGCCGTTCTGCGTTGGCGAATGCAAGAAGCTTGGCATGTCCCGCCGCGAAATCGGTCACGGGCATCTCGCCGAACGTTCGCTCAAGGCCGTTCTCCCGGTGACGGAAGATTTCCCCTACACGATTCGCATCGTATCGGAAATCCTTGAATCCAACGGTTCCTCTTCGATGGCGTCCGTCTGCGGCGGAACGCTTTCCCTGATGGATGCCGGCGTTCCTATCAAGGCTCCGGTTGCGGGCGTCGCGATGGGACTGATTTCCGAAACGGGTCACGCCGACGACGAAAAGATCAAGATTCTGACGGACATCACCGGGACGGAAGATCACCTGGGCGACATGGACTTTAAGGTCACGGGAACCGAATACGGTATCACCGCGTTCCAGATGGACATCAAGATCAAGGGCATTACGCCGGAACTGATGCGCAAGGCTTTGGACCAGGCGCGCGAAGGCCGCCTCCACATTCTGGGCAAGATCAAGGAAGCGATTCCCGCTCCGCGTGAACACTTGTCCCCGAAGGCTCCGACAATGCTCAAGATGCGCATCCCGACGACCAAGATTCGCGATGTCATCGGTTCCGGTGGCTCGGTAATCAAGGGAATGCAGGCCCAGACCGGCTGCCAGATTAACATCGACGAATCGGGCATGATCGACATCGCCGCGCCGAACGCCAAGGCCGGTGCCGTCTGCCGCCGCATGATCGAGGAGCTTACCGCGGAACCCGAACCGGGCCGTATCTACAAGGGAAAGGTCAAGACAATCCAGCCGTTTGGCGCATTTGTCGAAATTCTCCCGGGACGCGACGGACTGGTGCACATTTCCGAACTTGCCGACTACCGTGTCGAAAAGGTCGAAGATATCGTGCACGTGGGCGACGAAGTGACCGTGCTCTGCATGGGCGTCGATCCGAAGGGCAAGGTAAAGCTTTCCATCAAGGCTCTGCTCCACAAGGAGAAGCCCGCGGAACAGCAACAGCCTGAAGCGCCGCTCTCCGAGCAGCCGCAAGCCTAACGCGAACTGACAAGAGATCAAAAATCAAGAGCCGCGAAAGTCAATGGATTTTCGTGGCTTCTTTTTGCGCACCGAAACCAGGGAAATAAAAAAGCCTCTCCGCAAAGGAGAGACTTTTTCGAAAAGGCTTTTGATTTCTGAAATCAGTCCTTGCCGGTGAAGATGATGACAAGTACGCTTGCGATAAACGCCGCGCTTACGATGATGAATTCAAGCGGGTTTTCCATGATGGTCTGGCCGGCGGTGCGCGCTTCGCTTTTCTCTTCAGGCGCAGGCTGCGCTTCGGCTGTTTCCGTCTTTGCGGAATCCGCCTGGACCGTCGCCATGGAATCTACAGGCGCAGCCGCAACGGAGTCCACTTTTGCCGTGTCTGCCGGAACCGCTTTTGCTTCGAGAACTTCGGAAGTATCCGCCTTTGCGGAATCTGCCTGGGCTGTGGCTACGGAATCGGCGACAACCGGTTCGGCGACCTTTGCCGTATCTGTTTTTGCGGAATCGGCGGAGACAGTTTTTGCGGAATCCACGGGAGCGTTTGTCTCAGTCTTTGCGGAATCGGTTTTTACCGTGTCAGAAGGAGCGGGAGCGGCCTGTTCGGCGGCTTTTGCGGTCGTGTCCGGGACTACGGCATTAGCCTTGGCAGGTTCGGTCTTTGCTGAATCCACTTTGGCAACTTCGGCGGGAGTTTCCGTGGCGACGGTTTTTGCCGTGTCTGCTGCGGGAACCGGCTTTGCTTCATCGGCTGCAAAAGCAAACGATGCAAGCAGAAGTGCTGAAAAAAGAGTCTTCGTGAGTTTCATTGTTCATCCTTGTTGAAAAAATCCATGGCAGAAAGGCCTGCCGATTTCATTAGAAAAATAACTCTTGTTGCCGAATTGTGGTAAAAGGATTTTCAGAAAAGCGCGAAAATTCTATTTTCTAGGCGAATCATTTCAAAAAAAGAGGCTTCTATGGCATTTCATTACGAACCGATGGTCCAGCACTGCGGCGACAAAACGGAATACGTGAATCTTGGCACGGAAGGCGTTTCCGTCGCGGAATTCGAAGGGAATAAAATTCTCAAGGTCTCCAAGGCGGCTTTGACGAAAATCGCCCAGTCCGCTTTCGAAGAAGTCAGTTTCCGCCTGCGTCCGGCCCACACGGCGAAAGTCGCGAAAATTCTCCAGGATCCCGAAGCTAGCGACAACGACAAGTTCGTCGCGCTTACGCTTCTAAAGAATGCGGTCGTCGCCTCCAAGGGGATTCTCCCGTTCTGCCAGGACACGGGAACGGCAATTGCCGTCGTTCACAAAGGGCAGCAGGTCTGGACAGGTTCGGATGATTTTGAAGCGATTTCGGAAGGCATCTACAACGCCTATACGACGAAAAATCTGCGTTACAGCCAAATAGCCCCGCTTTCCATGTATGAGGAAAAAAATACGGCCTGCAATCTTCCGGCCCAGATCGACATCCACGCCGAGGAAGGCGCGGAGATGAAGTTCCTCTTCGTGGCGAAGGGTGGCGGTTCCGCAAACAAGACTTACTACTGGCCGATGACGAAAGCGCTCCTCAACCCGAAGTCCTTAGAAAAGTTCATCGCCGAGAAAGTCAAGACGCTCGGTACGGCGGCGTGCCCTCCGTATCATCTCGCGATTGTCATCGGCGGAACGTCTGCCGAAATGAATACGCACACGGTAAAGCTTGCAAGCTGCGGCTACCTAGACGATCTTCCGACTTCGGGTAGCGAGGGCGGTCGGATGTTCCGCGATCTCGAAATGGAAGAAAAGGTCTTGCACATCTGCCAGAAGACGGGAATCGGGGCGCAGTTCGGCGGAAAATACTTCGTGCACGATGTCCGCGTGATCCGCTGCCCGAGACATGCGGCGAGCTGCCCGGTTTCTATCGGCGTTTCGTGCTCGGCGGACAGAAACATCAAGGCGAAGATTGACGAAAAGGGCCTTTGGCTCGAAAAGATGGAACATCATCCGGAAAAGTATATCCCGGAAGGGAACGTGGTGAAGATGGCTCCGCCGGTCGAAATCGACCTTGACCGCCCGATGCAGGATGTTCTCGCCGAGCTTTCGAAGTATCCGGTGAAGACACGCCTGAATCTCCGCGGGACGATGATTGTTGCAAGAGACATGGCGCATGCGAAGATAGCAGAAATCTTTGACAAGCAGGAACGCGGCGAGGAACTTTCCGACATTGAAAAGACGGTCATCAAGGCGGTTTCCGACCATCCGATTTACTATGCGGGTCCGGCAAAGACGCCGGAAGGAATGCCCACGGGAAGTTTCGGCCCGACGACCGCAAACCGTATGGATCCTTACGTGATGCGTTTCCAGTCCAAGGGAGCCTCGATGATCATGGTCGCGAAGGGGAACCGCTCCGAGCAGGTGACGGAAGCCTGTAAAAAGTACGGCGGATTCTTCCTCGGCTCGATCGGCGGTCCGGCGGCGATTCTCGCGGAACAGAACATCCTCTCGAACGATATCGTCGCATTCCCGGAACTCGGGATGGAAGCGGTCCGCAAAATCACCATCAAGGATTTTCCGGCTTTCATCCTGGTCGATGACAAGGGAAACAACTTCTTCGAAGGTCTCATTTAATTTCAAGAAAAAATATGGAACGCTTTATCGTTGTTGACTATCATGCGGGAAACCTGACCTCGGTCCTGAACGCCTTCGGGCATCTGGGAATTTCCGTCAAGGCTTCGAGCGATCCGTCGGAAATCGCCGAAGCGGACCGTCTCGTCTTTCCGGGAGTCGGAGCAGCCCGCTCCGCAATGGAGACACTCGAAAAATCGGGAATCGGGAAGGCCATTCTCCGGGTTGTCGAAAGGAAACGCCCCGTCCTCGGAATTTGCATCGGATGTCAAATCGTCCTGCAGTCGAGCGAGGAAAACGGCGGAGTCCAGTGTCTCGGGCTTATCGACGGTAAAGCGGTCCGCTTTCGGGAAGAACCGGGCATCAAAATTCCGCAAATGGGATGGAACCAGGTGAATTTTCTTAGAGAGCATCCGCTGTTTGAAGGCATCCCGGATGGAAGCGACTTCTACTTCGTGCATTCCTATCATCCCGATTCGATTGCCGCGGAAAATTCCCTTGCCCGGACGACTTTCGGTTCGCAAAGTTTCGTGTCGGCGATTTGCCGGGAAAACCTTGTCGCGACGCAGTTCCACCTCGAAAAAAGCGGGGACGTCGGGCTTCGCGCCTTGAAAAACTTTAGCACATGGAGCGGCGTATGCTGACAAAGCGTCTGATTATCTGCCTGGATGTCCGGGACCGCAAGGTGACAAAAGGTGTCCGCTTCAAGGGAAACGTCGATGTCGGAGACCCCGTGGAGCTCGGGGCGAAGTACAGTGCGGAAGGCGTCGATGAGCTTGTATTCTATGACATTACGGCCAGCGCGGAAAACCGTCCGTGCGACCTGGAAATGGTGAAGGATATCGCAAAGAACGTCTTTATCCCGTTTTCCGTCGGAGGCGGTATCCGCAGCCTTGACGATATGCATCGGGTCCTTTTGGCCGGAGCGGAAAAGGTCAGCGTGAACAGTCTCGCGGTCCTGCATCCCGAAATCATCGAAGAGGGGGCGAAGGCTTTCGGAAACCAATGCATCGTTCTCGGGATGGACGCGAAGCGCGTCGGCGTTTCGGACAAGACGCCTTCGGGCTATGAAATCTACATCAAGGGAGGCCGGGCCGCGACGGGGATCGATGCCGTCGAGTGGGCGAAAAAGGCGGAGTATCTCGGTGCCGGGGAAATCTGCCTGAACGCGATGGACACGGACGGTGTACGGAACGGCTATGAGCTGGAAATTACGGACAAGGTCGCGCGAGCGGTCGGCATTCCGGTCATTGCTTCGGGGGGAGCGGGAAAGCCTTCGCACATCGTCGAACTATTCGAAAAGACGGCGGCGGACGCGGCTCTTGTCGCAAGCATGGTGCACTTCGGCACCTATTCGATCGGGGACATCAAGCGGGCGATGGAAGCGTCAAAAATTCCCGTCAGAAAATCGGAGAGCCTATGAACCGTGACATCGCGGAAGCCATTCTGGAAGCGGGAACCGGTTTCGGGGCGGATTATGTAGAAATCTTTGAAGAGGAAACTCGCTCTTCGACGCTTTCCCTCAAGGACAGCCTTGTCGAAACAGCTTCCGCCGGAACGGAATTTGGAATCGGCGTACGCCTTTTGTTCGGTTCGGAAGTCCTCTACGCCTTTACGAGCGACGAAAGCAAGGACGCCCTTTTGAACATGGTGAAAACGCTCGCTTTCGGACGGGGAAGTTCCGCATCGGCGAAGGCTCTGGAATTCAATCCGAATCCGCACCGATTTGGAAACAGCTACCCGGATTTTAAGGATCCGGGGCTTTTGGGAAACGCTTACAAGCTGGATTTCCTGCATGCAGCGGACAGGAGCGCGCGTCGGGTTTCCGAAAAAGTCTGCCAGGTCGCGGTCAGCATTTCCGATACGCTTTCGCACATAAACATCATCAGTTCGAGCGGCGTGAACGTGAGCGATTTCCGGGTGCATACGCGGCTCGGCATCAACGTGACCGCCGGCGAGGGAAAGGAAAAGATCGTTTCGCGGGAAGCTCCCGGTGCGCTTGCCGGCTACGAATCGCTGGAAAAGTTCAACGCCCCGCTTTTAGCCGAGATGGCTGCCGAACGTTCCCTCCGGATGCTCGAAGCGGGGCATATCGCGGGCGGCGTGATGCCTGTCGTGATGGGTCCCGGATTCGGAGGCGTCATTTTTCACGAGGCGGTCGGCCATCCGCTAGAAACCGAAGCCATCCGCCATAATGCAAGTCCCTTTGTCGGAAAGCTCGGAGAAGTCGTTGCGAAACCGTGCCTCACGGCGATAGACGACGGAACGATTCCCGGGTCCTGGGGAAGCATCGCCGTCGATGACGAGGGAATGCCTGCGAAAAGGACCGTTCTAATCGAAAACGGTGTTCTCAAAAGCTACATGTCGGATCTGGTCGGGGCGAAGGAAACGGGTGTCGAGCGGACGGGCAGCGGAAGACGCGAATCCTACAAATACGCTCCGGTCAGCCGCATGCGCAATACATTTATCGCTCCGGGAAAGGATTCCTTCGATTCGATGATTCGCAGCGTGGAACACGGGCTTTACGCATCCAAGATGGCGGGCGGTTCCGTGAATCCGGCGACGGGGGAGTTCAACTTCGCGGTAGAAGAAGGCTATGAAATCGAACACGGAAAAATCGGAAGGCCTGTGCGCGGAGCGACTCTTATCGGGAAGGGCGACCAGATTCTCCGGGAAATTTCCATGGTCGGCGAAGACTTTTCCCTGTCCGCCGGAGTCTGCGGTGCCGCTTCCGGATATGTGCCGGTAACGGTCGGACAGCCGACCATCAAGGTGGATTCCATTTTAGTCGGAGGGCGTTAGCCGGTGCGTCTGGGCGTTTTTTGCGTTCTGCTCTGGGTGGCGTTCCTTTCGGCGTTCGAAATCGTCGAAGATTCCAGGTCGCGTTTCGTCTTCAGGGATGGAGTTTCTGGAATTTCGCCGGTGTCCTGTGCCGACGGGGATTTCCGGCTTCTCCCGGAAAACGCCATTTACAAGGAAAATTCCGGGACGCCCTACCGCGTGTATCGCATCGCGGTCCCTGCAAATGCAAAGCCTTCTGTCTATGTCAAGGATTCCGTCTCGACGAAATTTCCTTTGCGCTGGTGCGCCGCGGATTCGCTTAAAAACGCCTCCGTGGAAGTGTCCTCTCCAAAGCTCTGGGACGGAGTCTGGGTGGTCGATGTCCTGGTTCCGCTCGTCCGCGGTTCGGGAACATCCGTCCTTGTGCGGGAAAATTTCCAGGTTGCGGTAACGTTCTCGGGCAATCCGGAAAATTTCCGCCCGGGAAACCGCCTGCTTTCCAACGTCCGGAATCCCCAGGGGGCCGCTTCGTTTGGAACGAAGAACCAAAAGCCCAGGGCGCTTCGCAAAAGCGCAGGTTCGGATGCCGCCGAAGTTAACTGGCTTGCCCGGATTTTGGTGGGCGACAGGGAAAACGGGAGTACGGCGGAAGACGGCCTTTACGCAGTGACATATCGCCAAATCTATGCCGCCTGCCGGGAAGTGGCGCGGGCTTCGGATTGCGAGGGAATCCCGATAGAAAAGCTCCGGCTGTACGGCGCACCGCAGGATACGATGCCCGATGTCATTTGGACTTCTTCGGACATTTTGCCGAATCGGATTTTTGAAATTCCCATCGAAATTCGGGACCACAGCCCAAATTCCTCGACGGCAGACGGAACGTTCGATGACGGGGACACGATTTTTTTTGCGGGCTACGGAACCTCGCTCTGGAAACGCATCGACCTCGAAGATCCGTCTCTTTCCGGTGACGGCATGGAGTATTACTATTCCTCTTCCCCTTACAGCTTTTACCAGTATTTCCAGCTGGGATGGGCTTCGAGCGGTTCCGGTTTGCGGCTTTCGGAAATTTCGCAAGCCAACTCGGGCGCGGAGATTTCCGTCATGCGCTATGTCCGGACGGAAAAGGACGCCTTTTTGCGGGACACGTATTTTGGTAACGAAGGCGGCTGGGAGGAGGCGACGGGCAAGGAATGGTTCTGGTTCTGGGGTTCCCCGACCGATTCTCTCGAAATTTCGACATCGAGCCTTTTTTCTTCGCGAAACGCGACTCTTCCGCATTGGCTGGCTGACGGAAAAAGTTTTATTTCCGTCTCGTATTTTCCGCACCGGTCTGTTTATTCTTCGACGATGGCAGACGGTTCGAAACAATCCGCATCAAACCTTTCCGACTCGGGATATGCCGTCCGGATGAAGGATATCCGTTTCATATTCAACGCCAACGGGGAACGCTACTTGTCCGCGGATTACCGGAGGCTTCTGCCGGGGGGAAACTTCGAATTTGAAACGTCCGCGTTAAAGTCTTCGGGAAATTCCTACTCGCTCCGGATGCTTCCGAACGGAATGCACTTCGAGCGCTTTGACGGATTCTCGCTTGCCTACGCCTGGAATCCTGCGATTGAAAACGACACCGCGGAATGGATTCTTCCGGGAAAGCGGAGCGGGTATATCAAGGTCCCTTTTTCCGCTTCGTCCGATGTCCGGGTCTTGAAATTCAGGAATTTCCGACCGGTCGGGCTTCTTCCCGTAAAAAACGGATTCTTTTACGACAGTGTTTCCGCCGCAGAAGACGTTCGTTACCTTGTGTACAATTCCAACGCCGTCCGGAAACCCGCGGAAATCGAGGCGGTTCCTGCGAAAATCGACGGCGTACTGGAAGACATCGCCCGGATTTCGTCAAAGACCGAATACCTGATCATCGCCCCGGAAGCGTTCCAGGTCCCGGCCGTGGAACTCGGACGTTTCCGCTCCGAAGGCAAGGCTTTCAAAAGCTACCGGACAGCGGTCGTTCTCGCCGAAGACATTTACCGGGCCTATTCCGGAGGGGCGAAGGATCCCGTCGCAATTCGAAACTACCTTGCTTATGCCCGGAGCGTATCCCCGAACCTTGTTGCGGCTGTTCTTGCCGGAAACGGAAACTTTGACTACCGCGGCTTCCATTCGGGTTACAAGACGAACTGGCTTCCGCCGTTTGAAAAGGAAAATGCGGTCGTGGAGGATTTCTTTGCCGTCCTCGATTCCGGGGAACAGGTGTTGCGCGGCGGATACGATTTGGATTTGAATGTCGGGCGCTTGCCGCTTGCAAGCGTTGCCGATTTTAATGCTTACAATGCGAAAATCGAAGAGCATGAAGCCACAAAGGTTGCCGACAATTCTTCCTGGAGAAATTCCCTGATAGTTTCTGCGGACGACGCCTGGACGGGTTTTGCTCCCGACTTAATCGAACATACGGCTTCGATTGAAGATCTCGCCCGGTCGCTTCTCGTCAAGTCGGAAAGCGAAGGCTTCCGTCTGGACATCAAGAAAATCTATTTGCTGGATTATACGGCGGACGCTTCGGGGCAGAAACTTTCGGCGGCGACGGATCTTATCAACCGCATCAACCAGGGGGCTCTTTTCACCATCTACTTCGGGCACGGCTCGATTTCGGACTGGGCCTTCGAAGGGCTGATGAAACCGTCCTACGTGTCGAGCCTCTCCAACGAATCCCGCTACACCATCCTCGGATCGTTTTCGTGTACCGTGGGACGCTTTGACAAGGGCGACGAGACGTCGCTTTCCGAAACGTTCATCCAGGCTTCCCGCCGCGGAGCGATAGCCTCGATCGGAGCGACCCGCGAATCGTTTAGTTCCTACAACCGGGTCTTCGCCAAGTCCTTTATCCAGAACGCCCTGTTCCCTTCGGGAGGGACCCTGGGGGAGGCTTACCGGCTATCGAAAAACGCGACGCTTCTGCAGGGGAAAAGCCAGCGGGAGAACAACGAACGTTACGCTTTGCTGGGGGAACCTGTCGTCCAGATGCCTGTCGCGGAGCTTTCCGTAAAGCTCGACCAGAAAGTCGATACGATTCGCGCACTAGACAGTATGGAACTTTCCGGTTCGGTCTCGGGGATTTCCAGTGGGACTCTCCACCTGTCGATTTTGGAACAGAGCTACGAGAAAAAGCTGAGCGAAGCGCCGGCGAGGGACGATTCGGTCGCGGTCCTCTATGACGGGGCGCAAATTTTCAGCGAGGACGTGGATATCCGGGACGGGAAATTCTCGGTCAGCTTTATCACGCCGCGGAAAATCGCTTTCGGGGATACGGCTGCGGAGATACGCCTTTGGGCCAGCGGAAATACGAACAGCTCCGTGGGACGCACCCTTGTTTCGGGCATTTCGATTTCCGGAACGTCTCCTTATGCGGATTCCATCATCCGGAACGATTCGCTTCCGCCGGACATCCGGATCCAGAGCTGCCTTTCGCCGTCGTCGGGAACTTCTTTTTCGGAAGGGGAAACGGTTACGCTTGCGTCCCCGGCCTGTCTGCAAGTGACCGTGTCGGATTCCACGGCGATTGATTTCCGGGAAGAGGCGGACGAGGGGATTTCCTTCGAGGTTTCGGGCGAAACCGTCTCCGCGTCTCCGTTCCATCCGTATCCCTACTTGGAACAGTCGAGCAAGAAAGCCGTTGCCCGCATGACTTTTGGCGAAAGCCGGTACCCGGCGGGCACTTACACGTTCAAGGTTTCCGCCCAGGACATCATCGGGAACACGGCGGCAAGGACAGTCAAGGTTCGCATCACGGACGGTCTCGTCGAAGGTCTTTCGGATGTTTTTACCGTTCCGAACCCGATGAAGCGAAAAGGGGCGACTTTCTACTTCAAGGATTTGGCTGTGGGACGTTCCGCAAATGTCACCATCTTTATCTATAACCAGAACGGTCGGATGGTCCAACGCATTCCGAACGCGGTCTCCGGCGTGACAACGTGGGACGGCAGGGATTTTTACGGCAGAAAGCTCGCCAACGGGCTTTACCACTACATCGTGGTGTCAAAGGTTCCCGCCGCAGAAGGGATGCCCGCCAAGACTTTCCGCAAGAAACAGAAACTTGTCATTTCGAGGTAACCATGGATTTGAGAAAAAAAACGTCCCCTGTCCGTACTCTTGGAGAAATCCTTCTCCGCTTCCGGCTGATTCTTGTCGCGGTCTTTGCCGTGCTCTATGTCGTCTTCGCGCGCGATTTTCGGGAAATTTTTTCGTATGCTTCCGCCGCCCTTGATTCGGCGTTCAAGATTCTGGGATTGGAACATTCGGTTGCGCTAAATGAAGGAAATTTTGCCGTTGCCTTTTTTGCGGCGAGCGTGGCGGTTTTTCTCGCCTGCTTCCTGTTTGTCCGGGTTGCCACGCTGAAAACCCTGTTGCCGGCGCTTCTCGTCGCGTTTTTTTGGACGGCGCTTTCCGCTAGGGAAAATTTACCCTTTGCCGAGTTTCTCGCCTTTTTGCTCGTCGATTTTTTAGGCATTTTGGCTCTGGGAATTTTTACCGGCATCGATCTCGGGAAGGGCACGCCTGTCGCCGGCGCTGTGGCCGGGAGCTTTTCCCGGGTGTTTCTTCCGGTACTTGTCCTGCACTTGCTTTTCGGGGGCGTCTTCGGCTACGCTTTTCGCGCGGATGCAGAAATCCGGACGCTTGTCGTTTTTCCGTTCGTTTCGCTGTTCTCGTTTTTTTGCGCCGAATTTCCGATGTTCTCGTTTGCGCCGATGGGAAAGCTGCGCGCCGAACACCGGACGATGAAAATCTAGAAAAGGCCTTTTTGCCTTTTTCGCAAAAAACTGTTGCACTTTCGCTCGATAATAATCTAAATTGGAATATCGGAGAATCATAAAATGAATCGTTACGATCTTGTTTTGCTCGGGCTCATCAAGGAACACGAGCGGAGCGGCTATGACATCATGACGGAAATCAGGAACCGCGAACTGGATCGGTGGGCGAAAATCAGTACATCGACGATTTACAACCGCTTGACGCGTCTCGAAAAGAACGGTTCCATCGAAGGCCATCTAGAACGTGACGGAAACCGCCCGGAACGGACCGTCTATCGGATCCTCGAAAAGGGCGAGGAAGTTCTTCGGCGCGAAGTGATGCGCCATCTGACGGGATTTAACGACGATCCGCGGACTCTCGGCTATGCGTTCCTGTATGCGGTGGACCCGATCGATACCGCCCGGGTTCTCGAAGTCCACGAGAAAAAACTCAACGAGGAACTTTCCCGGTTGCAGAAGATGATAGACGAGGAACCTCGTCCGACGCTCTATCCCGAAGGTCCCTTCTTAAACTGCATGAGCCGCGACCATATCCTGGTCGAGCTGAAATATACGCGGGCGGCCATCGCCATATTGCGCGATCCGCAGAAGCGGGGAAAGCTCGACGGCTACTTCTACATTAATTTCGGTTCTCGGCAATTTGAAAAGAACCGGTGATTTTCATCAACCATCCACGGAGATAAAATGAAAGCAAACACGAAGAAAAAGCCCGCACCTAAGGCCAAGGCCTGCAAGTACGGCTATTTCGATGACGCGAACAAGGAATATGTCCTGACGAATCCTGCAACGCCCATCAAATGGTGCAATTACGTGGGAACGCTCGATTTTGGCGGTATCGTCGATACGACGGGAGGAACTCTCGTTTGCAAGGGTGACCCGGCGCTGAACCGTATCACGAAGTATATCGCCCAGATGCCCTGCTCGGATTTCAAGGCGAGCACGGTTTATATCCGCGTCAAGGACGGCAAGGGATACAAGGTCTTTTCCCCGTTCTACGTGCCGACGCTCGTGAAGCTTGACAAGTGGGAATGCCACGTAGGCCTTTCCTATAGCCGTTGGGTTGCCGAAGCTTTCGGTCTCCGCGTCCAGGTGACGATTTTTGTCCCGACGAAGTCGAATACGCTTCTCCAGGACATCCAGGTGACGAATATCGCCGGAGGCGCGAAGGAAGTCGATATCGTTCCCGTGTACGAATTCAGCCATTTCGAAGCCGAAAAGCAGCTGACGAATGCGGACTGGGTTCCGCAGACCATGACGCTCAAGGCGCACCCGGAAAAGGACGGCCACCTGGTTCTCGAACAGTACGCTTACATGAAGCGCGACTACGCGGTGAACTACGTGACCGCGGACGGCAAGGTTTCGAGCTTTGACGGAGACCGCCGCGTGTTCCTCGGCGAAAACGAAATGGGTTCCTGGGCGCATCCGCTCTCCCTCGACGCGAAGGAACTGTCGAACAGCGAATGCGACCGTGGCGACAATATCGCCGCATTGATGATCCACGCGGGAAAGATCGGTGCGAAGAAGACATTCCGCACTTGCACGCAGCTCGGCCAGGAGCAGAGCCTGAAGGTCGCCGCAAAGTCCATCAAGAAGTATCGCGACCTGAAGAACGTCGATAAGGCGTTTGAAGAACTCGCTGCGTTCTGGGACAAGTATCTCGAAACCATCCAGGTGAAGACTCCGGACGCGTCCTTCAACACGATGGTGAACGTCCACAATCCGCGCCAGTGCCACACGACGAAGAACTGGAGCCGTTACCTGTCGCTTTACCAGCTGGGCTACGGAACGAGCCGCGGCATCGGATACCGCGATTCTACGCAGGACTTGATGGGCGTGATGAGCCACATGCCGGAAGAAGCCCTGGTTCTTACGAAAAACCTGATTTCCGTGCAGCGTCCCGAAGGCAACGCGATGCACCAGTACGCGCCGCTCGCCCTTGCCGAAGATACCGGAAACGAGGCGAACGAAGGCGATTCCCGCGAAAAGGCGAATGCGGTCGATGCCGACGGCAACCATCTCTATGCAGACTGGTATGGCGACGACCATCTCTGGATCGTGCTCACCGTGGCGAGCTATCTCAAGGAAACGGGAAAGATGGATCTTCTCGACGAAGAAATCCCGTTCTACGAGAAGGGCAAGAAACGCTCCGAACGCGAAAAGGGAACGGTTCTCGAACACCTGAAGCGCAGCCTGAACTTTACGCGCACGCACCTCGGAAAGCACGGGCTTCCGCTCCTCGGATTTGCCGACTGGAACGACTGCATGAACCTTCCGCTCGGTGCAGAATCCACGTTCAACACGGCTCTCTATGCGAAGGCTTTGCTTGAAATGATGGACATCGAGGAACATCTCGGCGATACGGCTGCGGTCGAAATGTACAAGGGCTGGTACGAAGACGTGAAGAAGGCGTTCAACGAGAGCGCCTGGGACGGCAAGTGGTGGGTCCGCTGGTTCGACAAGGACGGCAACGCCTACGGAACGAACAAGGCCAAGTACGGAAAAATCTACTGCAACGGACAGTCCTGGCCGATTATCGGCGGCATCGCCAGCGGTGAACATGCGAAGCAGGGCATGGACAGCCTGAACAAGCTTTTGAACACGCAATACGGTGTCAAGAGCTCTACGCCGGGCTATCGCGGCTTCGACCCGACCGTGGGCGGCATTTCCACGTATCCTCCCGGAGCGAAGGAAAACGGCGGAATCTTCCTCCATACGAACCCGTGGGTGATGATTGCCGAAACGATTCTCGGTCGCGGCGACAACGCCTACAATTACTACTGCCAGATCAACCCGGCGGCGAAGAACGATATTCTCGACATCTTCGAATCCGAACCGTATTGCTATCCGCAGAACATTCTCGGCAACGAACACAAGCAGTTCGGCCTTGGCCGCAACGCGTGGCTGTCGGGAACTTCGACCTGGACTTATCAGGCGGCGACGCAGTATATCCTGGGTATCCGCGCGAGCTACAGCGGGCTGGTGATAGATCCGTGCATTCCGTCTAAGTGGGACGGTTTTGACGCGGTCCGCAAGTTCCGCGGCGCGACTTACGAAATCTCCGTGAAGAACCCGAAGCACGTGTGCAAGGGCGTCGCGAAGATGGTCGTCGATGGCAAGGAAATCGATTCGAACGTCGCCCCGATTTTCACGAAGGGGACGCACAAGGTCGAAGTGACCCTCGGATAATTCCATTTCCGTTCTGAAAGGAAACCTCCCGCAGGCAAAGCCTGCGGGAGGTTTTCGTTTTCTTTTGAATTTTCGAGTTAGGAACGGAAGCCCGAACGGGTTCGGACAGTCGCCCTTTCGGCTTTATCGCGACTGGCTGAACGGAAAAATCGGCGCGGCACGCGGTGATTTTATAACGCGACGGTCCGGCCCCGCGAAACGGGGAAACTCCCTCGTTCGGCAAAAATTACTTTGTTCTTTTTTATATTTTGCGTATGAAATTTTCCAAGATGCTCGTTCTTCTTCTTTTCCTGTTTTTTTCGCAAACGCTTGCGGATGCGACGCCTTCGCTTGACAAAAACGCGGACGATTCGGAGAAGACCTCTCCGGAAAAACGCGCCGAGAAGAAAGGCGGCCTCCTGGGCGGGCTCTTTCCCGTCGAAAAGGACGAGGCGATCCAGAAAGGAAATTTTCTCGCCGGAGCGACGCTTTTCCTCTTGCAGGGAAATACGGACAAGGAAACTCTGAACATTCTGATTGGCGACCTCTACAAGGCGGACGGCTATACTTTTACGGTCAAGGGATTCGGCGCTTATTTTATCCGCGATGCGATGGCGCTCGGTACGCGGGCGGGATATTCCCGGACAAAGCTCGATATCGATTATTCGATTCTCGAGGACCTGGCGGACATTTCGGAACACAGGAAATATTTGAAAAACGGTTTTTTCGTGCAACCGTTCTTAAAGAACTATCTCAAGGTTTTCGATTCCAAGTCGGTCTATTTTTTCAACGAGACTTCCGTCTCGGTCGAGTATTCCTACGGGATTTCCCAGTCGGACGACGGTGAAGATCTTTCGAAAACGCGGACGCGCGGCTGGACTTTTGAATTCGGGATCAATCCCGGGCTGAGCATCATGGTGCTCGATCGTTTGGCATTTGAAACGTCGGTCGGGCTTTTGGGGTTGAGTTCGACGGTGATGGAAATCGAGGAAAACGGGGAACGGCGCAGCGAGTTTACGTATAGCATCGTGAATTTTACGATTAACCTGCTCGCGCTCAATTTTTCGTTGGTCTATTTTTTCTAAGGATGGGGCTTGAAAAATATGACGAAAAGAATTTGCCTGCTTCTGTTTTTTTGCGCGACGATTTTTGTCGCTTGTGTCGATGACGCCCGGGAACCGGAGCCTGTCCGCCCGGCGTTTTTGCAGATTGATTTTGCGGGCTTCCACGAGGAATCTGTCGATTCTTCGGGGCATGTCATCCGGATTGCGCCTGATAAGGCTTGGACGGATTCCCTGGTTGTCGAAAAGGCGGAAACGTCCGGCGGGGCGCGGCTTTTTCTCGCGGTGGACCCGGACCCGATAAGCCCGGAACTCGGCGCGGAACTCGTTGCGGGAACGGTCATCTCGATTCGGGATACGGCAGACTTTTCCTTCGCCGTCCTGGATTCCTTGAACTGCATCGTGGCGGTGTGGCGCGTCGCCTGGGAATTTCCGGCATCTTCTTCGAGCTCTTTTTTGAGCTCTTCTCATGCGGAATCGTCTTCGTCGCCAGGGATTTCGGAAAGTTCTTCGTCGTCGGAAAGTTTTGAAGTGGAAAGTTCGTCCGCAGCGGAATCTTCAAGTTCGTCTGCCGCTTGCTCCCGGCTCTCGGAACTTTCTTTCGAAAACGGGACGATATCCGTTTCCGGGAAAAGAATCTACGTGGAATTGCCTTATCCGTCGGACCTTTCGCGTGTCAGACTGTTTCCGATGGATTCTCTGGTTGACTTGCGTCGCGAAACCGAAATGACGCTTCTCGATTCAGCGGGAAACGAAATTGCGTACAAAGTAATCGCCGGTTCGCAGCTTCCGGGTTCGGATTTTAACGCCCGGGACACATCCTTCTGGGCAACGACAAGCGATGCGATGGGAACGGACGGAATCGCTACGGTCCTCGGAACATATACATTCACGTCTTCGGAGAACCTGGTTGAAAAAGATTCGTTCCTGGAAATTTCCACGAAAGAGGTCGCCTGCGCATGGGGGGCGATTACCGGCGGATGGAAAATCGCCTCGGGTTTTTATTTCACCGGAAGTTATTCGGGAAAGGACGCCCGCGATATTTATGACCGCTCCTATGTGAAAGGAACGCCTTCGACCGATACTTCGGACATTTCTCTCGACATGGCTTTCGGAAAGCTCTTTACGGGAAGGCCTTCCGCGTTCGAACTTTCCTATGCCTACAGTCACGTGGCGAACAGCAACGAGAATTTTCCCCAGAAGAGCCTCGCCTATGTCGTTTTGCTAGACGCTGGCGGCAAGGCTGTCGCCGTGGGGATGGTTTCCGACTCGGCTACGGTGGCGTGGACGACAAAAACCGTCGCGCTTTCTTACGGGGCGGATCCGGACGGACTTCTATCGGGAGGCTATGCGGGACTTTCGGATGTTTCGCTTGGAACGGGAGAGGAAGATGTGGCAAGTATCCGCGTCCTGTTCGCTTCGTCGGCTTACGCCCATGTTGTCGCCGGTGGAACGGCGGCGGTAAAGGCGAAAAATTATCGCGGCGGGGAAGGTTCTTCGCTTTCAATTAAAAATTTCAGGTTGATTTACTAGGAGGATTCCCGTGAAAAAGTTCTCCCTCTCCCTTTTCTTTTTTATCGCTTCGGCTTTTTTCGGCTGTACCGCGGATTATGATACGTTCGGGACTTCGGACTACCGCTCGCTCGGGAAAATCGAGCTGGTTGAACAGGATGGCGCTCCGGTGCTCTATTCCGACGAACACAGGCTGGTTTTTAGGCTACTGCCGCCGCCGGATTCGCTCGAAACCTGGGATTCCGTAACGGTCGAAGATATCGACATCAGCCACTTTGCATCGCTGCATCTGGTCGAAAGCAAGTTTAAGGATTTTCCTTCGGATTCCGCATCGCTCGATTCCCTTGCGCAGTCTGTCGTGTACGGGAAGGAGCCTATCCGGAAGGGAGACCGTTTGCGCATTCCGGCCAGCCTGATCGTTTATGTCGTAGTGGTTTCCGAAAGTGGGAAGCCTTCCATCTGGCAGTGGACATTCAAGGTTCCCGGCGTGGAACCGGCGGTGTCTAGCGAAGGAAACGCGCAATCTTCGTCTTCTTCTGCCAAGAGTTCCAGCAGCTCGTCTGGTGTGGTGTCTAGCAGTTCGTCCGTCACCGCTTCCAGCAGTTCGGCGGAAAGCGGGCAGACTGCCGACGCCCCGAAAATTCTTTCGATGCGAATCGCAGGGATGGACGCTTCGGTTGATTCGGAATCGAACATCATCCATTTGGATACGCTTCCGTTTCTTGCGGATCTGTCAAACCTGGAACTCTCGGGCATTGCTCTTTCCGATGGAGCCTTTAGCGACGGCGTGGAAGTCGGCGAAAAGCTCGACCTTTCGGCGGGCATGTGGATTACGGTAAAAGACAGTTCGGAACGAACGAGCGTCTATGAAGTTCGGGCCGGGTATCAGCTGCCGAACAGCGGACTGGACGCCTGGAAAGACAACGACCCGCTGCCGGATTCGGTTTGGGGCGATGCCAATACGATTTTGACGACCACGAAAAAATATTCGTCCGGTTCGACAATCGGTGCGGAAATCACGACAGGAAGCGCGCTGGGAAAAATTGCCAGCGGAAGCCTTTACACGGCGGATTTCAACCCGAACGGAGTGGGCACGCTCAGCATGGCGAAATCATCGACGTGGCCGGATGGCAACGAACTTTTGGATTTCGGGAAGCCTTTCCGTGCGCGTCCCCGGTTTTTTGAAGTGATTTTCCAATACAATGGGCAGAACAACGACAGCTGCGATATGTATATACTGCTCGAAAACCGGACGGGTGACAAGAACATCAACCGGACGAAAACCGATGAAAACAAATTGGTCGCTTCCGCCTGGTACCGTTCTTCCACGTCCGACAATTCCGGACGCCCGAATCCCGACGTCGTGGAAATTTCTTCGCCGGATGCCCAGGGATTTCGCACGGTAAGGATGAAGCTTCAGTATGGAATGCCGCTTTCGGGTTCCGCCATCGAGAACTCTTCCACGTTCACGACGGCTTTGCAGTCAACGAACGAACGGGCGATAAACAACGGTCTAGTCCAAGGTTCCGGCGAAGAACCGGTGACGCATATCCGGGTCGTTTTCGCTTCGAGCGCGGCGGGGAACCGCTATGTCGGGGTGAAAGATTCGAAACTGATTGTTGACGGGATGCGCCTGGTCTATTGATGAAAACTCAGAACGATTCGACGCGGGACTTTTCGCGCCTTTCGCGAAGTTCCTCAACGACCGAATAAGGCATTTTCATGCAGTTCGGGGCATAGGGGCTGTTTTCCGTGTGAAAATCCGATCCTCCCGTTCCGACAAGCCCGTAATGTTCGGCGAGTTCCCGGTAACGTCTCGCAACGGCGCCTTTCTGGGCAGGGGAGTATGTTTCGATTCCTCCCAGACCCGCTTCGACTAAGTCGGGAATCAGCGCATCGACGCCGGACTTGTAAGGGTGGGCTAAAACCGCGATTCCTCCGGCATTTTCAATCAGGCGAATCGTCTGCTGGGGATTGAGCCCGCGCTTTTCGACAAAAGCCGGAGCGCCTTCGCCCAAAAACTTGTTGAACGCTTCCCCGAAATTGGAAACGTATTCTTCATCGACTAGGGCCATCGCGATGTGCGGCCTTCCTACGACCTTCCCCTTGCAGTATCCCATCACTTTTTCGAAATGGATGTTCATGCCGAACTGGGAAAGCTTCTTGAGAATCGCCTTGGCGCGGGAAACGCGCTGCCTTGCGCTTTCCTCGAGTTCCGTGTTCATCGCGAGATTTGTCGGGTCGCAGAAATAGCCGAGGATGTGGACGTCCCGTCCCTGCCAGACGGAAGACACCTCGATGCCGGGAATCAGTTCGATGCCGAGCATATCCGCGTAGGGCTTCGTTGCCATGTAGGAATCCAGCGTATCGTGGTCGGTGATGGAAATGCAGCAAAGTCCCCGGCGCTTGCAGAGCTTTACGACTTCGAGGGGGGTGAGCGAACCGTCCGAAAGGTTGGTGTGGATGTGCAGGTCGGCAAAGCCCGTCTTTTGTCTGGAAAACTCGTTCATCGGGCGTTCCCGGCAAAAAGTTCCTCGAGAAATTCGGAGCGGGCCTCCGCCTTGTCGCCGGCGAGAAGGCTCAGATTCAGAAGCGGAAAGAACCGCTCGGAATCAAAACCGAACCGGTATGTCGCGCCGCAAATCTTGGCTAGGTAAAGCATCTGGAATAGGGGCTTCGGTTCGAGATAGACGCTTGCCGTAAAATGCGACCGGCAAAGCCTTTCCTGGATTTTCTTGAATTCGGCTTCCCCGTAGCGGCAACCCAGTCCCGTGTAATAGAGAATCTCCGTTCGGATGCCGAGAGCTTTCAAAAAGTTTTTATGCCGGACGTTGGCAAGGAAAAGGGTTCCCGGAATTTTCCGCGCATCGAGAGCCTTGAAAAATGCGGAGTAGGCAAAGACGTCGTCGGAAAGTTCGGGGAGGATAACCAGCAACCCGTCGAACTTTGCGAAATCGATCGGATATTCAAACGTTTCACTGGAATTTCCTGCGCGCTTCACGAACCAACGCAAAAGCGATTCATGCGAACGAAACCTCTTGAAGAAGTATCGAATTGAGTCGGCGAAATATGGCGAAGGTTTCAAACGTTTTCTCCGGTTTCAGGCGAAAGAAAATATAAATTTTCCGCGATGAGCAAAATAAAGTTCTATGCGGTAAAGTCGCCTTCCGGGCAAAAAATCGTCACTTCATGGGCGGAATGCGAACGCTTGACCCATGGCGTCAAGGGATGCCTATTCAAGTCGTTTGCGTCCCGCGCCGAAGCGGAAGCCTGGCTTTCCGGGGTTTCGGAAAAGCATCCCGAGGGACTCCGCATCTATGTCGATGGTTCCTTTTCCCCGGATTTTGACAGGGCGGGCTGGGCCTTTGTCGCCGTCGAAAACGATAAGGAAATCGCATCGGAAAGCGGTGTGACGAACCGCCCCGCCGAAAGCCGCAATATCGACGGGGAACTTACGGCGAGTCTTCAGGCTCTCGCCTGGTTGAAGCGCGAAGGAAAGCACGGCGTGATCTGCCACGATTACGAGGGAATCGCCAGGTGGGCGAGGGGCGAATGGAAAGCGTCAAAGCCGGTCGCCGTCCGCTACCGGGAAGCGGTCCGGGCCTATCCCGATGCGAAATTCGAAAAGGTGCCGGCCCATTCGGGTGTCAAGTGGAACGAAATCGTCGATGAACGCGCCAAGAAAGCGATAGCCCGGGCGAAAGACGAATCAAAACGGACATCTTCCGCTTTGCCGCAAAAAGAAGGGGATGCCCTGGATCTTTTCGCCTAGTTTTCCTGTTTGCTCATGCAGTGGAGGCTTCCGCCTTCCCGGATGACGCAAGAACAGTCGATTCCGATGATTTTCCGCTTCGGGAAAATCCTTTTGAAGTAGGATTCGGCGAGGCTGTCGAACGGTTCCTCGTATTTGGGAAAGACTAGCGCGCCGTTCAGGAAGATAAAATTCATGTAGGAAGCCGGGAGCGTAGAGCGTCCGAGCTTTTTTTGCGTCGGAATCTGGAGAGGATCGACCGCCGCGGCTTCGCCGTAATGCCGTTTGATCCAGGTCTCGAGAATCGTGCGGTTCCGGAGAAGCCGCTTGAAATTCGGCTTCGACTGGTCCGCTTCCCAGGCGACCGCGATACGGCTCGGGGAGAGAAATCTCGCGACATTGTCGATGTGACCGTCCGTGTGGTCTCCGCAAAGTCCGTCGGGAAGGACTAACAGGTCATGGAGTCCGAGCGCTTCGCGAATCGCCGCTTCGACTTTCCGGATGTGCTCTATAGGGTTCCGGTTCTTGCCGACAAGGCAAGGAAGCGTCGTGATGCCGAGTCCATCCCCGTTCACTTCGACGGCTCCGCCTTCGAGGATAAAAGGAAATTTCTTGACCGCAAACCTTTTCTTTTCCGCGATTTTCTGCGGGACCTGCCCGTCGTTTTCCCACGGCGGAAATTTCTCGCCCCAGGCGTTGAATGTAAATTGGACAACCTTTTCCCGGGCATTCTCGTTATAGGCAAAAAACGGCCCGTAATCCCGGATCCAGATGTCGTCCGTTTCGATTCGGATGAATTTCGGCTTGAAAGGCGCCTTGGCGTAGAGCTTTTTCTTGTCCGCGGGCAGGGAAAAATCCGACTCGACGAGAACGTTCGCCGTCTGGAACTCCGAAACAATTTCGATTAGTTTGTAGTAAAACTCGATGATGCGTTCGCGGTTTTCGCCCTGCCAGTTCTTTTCGTTGTGCGGAAAGGCGAGCCAAATCGCTTTCTGGGTTTCCCATTCGGCGGGATAGTGAAGTTTCATGGCGTGTCCCAGCTTTTGAGGATGTCCTTGTAGAGGTCCGTTCGGCGGTCGCGGAAATGCGGCCACCATCTACGGTTGAATTCAATTTCGGAAAGGGAAATTTCCGAAACGGAAGAACCGCAGAATTCGGGACCCAGATTTTGGATGATGTAGCCGTCCGGTGCGGCGACAAAGGAGTTTCCCCAGAATGTAAGGTTCCTTTCTGTCCCGATACGGTTTGCCGCAAGGACAAAGATCCGGTTCGCGATGGCGTGTCCGCGCATTACGGTCATCCAGCTGTCTTTCTGCCGTTCATAGAGGCTTTCCGGTTCGTTCTTGTCCCAACCGATTGCCGTTGGATAAATCAGGATGTCCGCCCCTTTGAGGGCTTCGATTCGGGCCGCCTCGGGAAACCACTGGTCCC
Source organism: Alistipes onderdonkii (assembly GCA_963656065.1). GTDB lineage: Bacteria > Fibrobacterota > Fibrobacteria > Fibrobacterales > Fibrobacteraceae > Hallerella. Next base: position 12,982 of record CAVKGV010000001.1, on the reverse strand, counting down.
AGCAGATAAGGACGCCCAGCCTTCCCGCGGAAGTGGAAATCGGCGCAAATCCCGTGTCGCCCGGAGCGAAATAATACTTTTCGAAAAATCCCGGATCGTCGGGAATGTGGCTTTTGCGGTAAATTCCGGCAATGCTTCCGTCTCGTTCAAAGACAAAGGCGCTGTTGTAGTAGATTCCGCGGGCGCGCTTCTCGAAAAAGGGAAATACGACGACGCTGTTCATTTCACGCGCCATGTTCTGCCATTCGCCGATAATCGCGTCACTTTTTTCGACCGCATAGTCGAAACCTTTCTCGCTTTCCTCGACGGGAAAGTAGGGCGTGTGGCAAAGTTCGGGAAGGACCAGCAGATCGACTTTTGAATCTTTTAATTTACGGGCTTCTCCGAGATACCAGCCGTTTGTCGCTTGGGTATTTCCGAGCCATTTTCCTTGCAGGATTGCGGTGCGAATGTTCTTCATGGGAAAAAATCTAGAAAACATCCTCGCGCTTCTTATGCCTTTTCTAATTTATAGGGCGTGAACCATAAAATTTTGCCACTGTTCTTTGCCTTCCTTTTCTGCTCGGGACTTTTTTGTGGCTGTGTTTCTTCTTCCGCCAACGGGAAGTTTCACGCCGCGACTTCCGCAAAAGAAGAAAGCTTCTCTCCGGTTATCGATTCTGTCGCTCCGGGAGCCGAAATCCGGCGTGTTTTCGTCGGGGATTCCGCTGCGCTCCCGACCCGTGCCGCTCTGGATTTTGCCATGTATTTCAAAAATCCGATCCGGGAAGCGGGACAGTCGGAAATTCCCGGAAACGCCGCTCCGCTTAATCCGCCGAAAGGGGAACTTCCTTTTCCGATGTTCGACAGCGTGTCGTTTTCCATGCCGGAAATTTTGTCGGGGATTCTTCCGGTTGCGTGGGAACCGTTTACGAAATATCTTTTCACAAACGGTGGAGGGGATTCCCTTGCCGCAGAAATCCGCAGCGTAGAAAATGTAAAGTGGGGCTCGGAAAAAATTTTTGCCGATTTCCAGAAAGTGGAAGCGCTTCGGCTTGCCGGCGATTCGACGGGATTATTCTATTGGGCGGAAGTCCATCCGCGGAAATGGACCGGGCTTTCCCCCTTCTGGGGCAGGCTTCGCCATCGTCCGACCGAAGCGGAATACCGGGCGTTCAAAGCCTATACGTCCGACACGCTTACTCTCGAATCAGCGCTCGACTGGGCGCGTTCCCTCGCCGCCTACCTGTATCCGTCGCTCAATACGGACTTAGAACCGCTCCCTCCCGGAAACGCCTGGTTTGGAAGGCGTCCCTTCGTCGTGATGCGCGGAAACCCGATGGGGACGCCGCTTTGGGTTGCGCTCGACGTGCCCGCATTCCGGAATGTCCATTCGCAGGATTCCCTGAAAAGCGAAACCGGGGAATTTGTACGCAAAGCGGATACGACATCTTCTTGGAGGCAGAAAACATGGGAAAGTTTGCAGGGCGCTTGCCCGGAAACTCCCGAAACGAAAACGTTCAAGGCGAAGCTTTCCGCAGTCCTGGATTCCTTGCCCGCGGGACAAAATGCCTGGAGCTCTGGTGGGATGCTCTACTTCCGCCGCGACGCGAACTCTCTTCTCGCCGAAGATTTTACGATGCAGGATTCTCTCCACAATCCGCTGCCGCGTTTGCTTGAACTGAAAAAAATTCTGGATTCGCTAGACATCCAGTTTCTTGTCGTCCCCATCCCGACGAAAGAAGCCGTCTATGCGAATAAATTAATTTCGGGAACTCCGGATACTTTGTGTGTCGATGTCGCCGGACGTGAATTTATCCGAAAAATGCTCGAATCGGGGCTGGATGTGCTTGACGTTTTCCCAGCGCTGTTGGATGCTCGTTCAGGCGATAGCGAAAACGGGTTCACTTTCCAGAAAGACGATACGCATTGGTCCCTCTCCGGACTTCTTTCCGTGATGGAACTTCTAGCCGAAAGGGTTACCTCCTACAGCTGGTACGAATCTTCGGGAGCGAGGCCCGGATCGCTCGAACTCCGCGATACGACGGTCCTTCGGGAAGGCGACTTGGTCGCCCAACTGCCGAAAGCGGAACAGGGACTCTACTCTCCGGAAACGCTTGCCGTCAAAAAGGTCTATCGCGATGGAGAACCGTATAGCGGAAGCCGGAACAGCCCGATCCTCTTGATGGGGGATTCCTTCACCGGCGTCTTTGAATCGGTCGATGGAAAATCGGGAGGTCCCGGTTCGCTTCTCGCTTTTGCGACCGGCTTGGACGTCTATGTGCAGACAAGCTGGGGAGGAGGTCCCGGTGTGCGGCATCGGGCGATGAAGGACAAAAAATCTCTCCGTTCGAAGCGTCTTGTCGTCTATATGATGACGATGCGCGACTTCTGGAATTCGCCGATGGAGTGGGATGCGCTACAGTAAACGAAAAATCTTCGCCCTGTTCTTTTCCGTTGTCGTTTTCGTGACGGCGTTTTCGCTCTTTTTCGGGACAAAAAAAACGGCTACGCTTTCCCTGCGTGAAGCGGCCTGCGCCTTCGAAGACAGGGAAGCTTCCTGCATCGACTCTTTGGACGCCTGGAAAAATGGACTCCTTTATTTCGACAGCGTCCTGGCACGAACTGGCGATACGGTCGAATCGGTCAAGTCTCTTTTCTGGAATCATTGGAACTTGCGCTTTATCGGGCAGGAACGTTCGGGAAACCCCGAATCGATTTTTCCGCACAGGGTTCTCGAAAGCGGCGTCTCTTCTTGTGTCGGGGCGACATGGCTTGCCCTGATGCTCAAGGAAGTCCGAAACATCCGGATAGATGCCATCCTTTTGCCGAGCCACATCTTCTTTCGGACATGCGGAATCAACATGGAACCGAACCGTTCCGGATATTTCTATACCGATGAAGAGTATCGCAGCAAATACGCGGAAGGACCGTGGACTGGCTATGAATTTTCACCGCTTCACAAGAGGCAGTTTTTGGGGATCGTTGCGTTCAATCTGGGAAACGCGATGTTTTCGGCAGAACCGAAAAAGGCGCTCGCCTGGTACAAGGTCGCCAGTGAATTCTTCCCGGCCTATCCCGGCATCGAAGCGAACCGGATTCTTGCGCTGAAAGAGCTCAACCGTTCCGACAGGGAATAGTGAATCCGCTTTTAGCCAAGATCCTTTTTTCGTTAGCGGTCGCCCTGTTCGCCTTTTTTCCGCTGACGGATACGGACATCTGGTGGCATCTGGCTTCTGCGCGGGAATTCCTCGAAAACGGTCCGACCGAAAGTGATCCGTTCTGCTGGACCGCTTCGCGCTTTCCGTGGATCAACATCCATCTTTACTTCCAGCTGTTGGTCCATTTCGTTTTTTCGAAATTCGGAAGTTTCGGGCTTGTTTTCTTTAAATCGCTCGCCTGGGGGATTGTCGCGCTTCTTTGGGTTCTTCCCGCAAGGCGACGCGTTTCGTTCCCTGGATTTGCCGCAGCGGTATGTTTCGCCTTTGTCTTTCGCTATGCGTTTGAATGCCGTCCGATTTTCGTTTCGATGTTTTTTCTCGGCGTTTTCTGGAATCTTCTGCCCGAACTGGAAAAGCGTTTTTCCGCGCGGTATTTTCTTAGCGCCTTTTTACTTGTCGCCGTCGAATGGTTCTGGGTGCGGACGCAGGGACTTTTTACGCTCGGATTTGCCATGGCTTTCTTGTGGCTGCTCCTTTCCTGGAAAAGTCTTCCCAAAAAACAAAAATGGGGAAGTGCGATTTTTTTCACTGCGCTTCTGACCGTTCCGCTTTGGCGTCCCCAAGGCGTTTCGCTCTGGCTCTATCCTTTCGGGCTTTTGGACCGTCTTGTCGGAAGTTCGACTTCGGCAAAAATCTTTTCACGGGAAATCGCCGAAAACCGTTCCCCCTTGACGCTTCTTTTCCACGGGGAAAATGAACTGGCGATGCTTGCCTTGATTTTAGCCGTTCTCGTTTCTGTCGTTTTTCTGATTCGCCGTTTTCGTCCTGAACTTTCGTTTCGTTCTGCGTGGATTCTTGTTGCCTGCGCACTCGCTTTTATCGCGGAGCGGAACCTTTCGCTTTTTTTCTTCCCGTTCGTGTGGTTTCTTTGGGAAAGGATTTCACCGGCAGGATTTTCCCGATTTCACCGGTGCGAAACTTTGGTAGGGTGCTTTATCCTGGCTTTTACCGTCGGATTCTTTCTCCGGAGCGTTCCCGCTTACATGCGGAGCGGTTCGTTTGTCGCCGTTTCCCCGGAGCGCGTCCCGGTCGGAGCGACTTCGTTTATCCGAAATCATCCGCTTCCCGAAGGCTTCCGGATTTTTCACGACGACCGTTCGGGCGGATTTCTGGAATGGAATGTCCGGGGACTAAAAACCTATGCCGATGGAAGGTTCATCCTCAAGAATTCCGCTTTTTTCGCCAATTATCTCGGCTACGCCCAAAATCCGGAAAAGTTTTTTTCGGACGCGGATTCGCTTCACATCGGGCGCGTCCTTTTGCCGGTTCGCTATTTCACCCGTTGGAACAGCTTGGCGTTAGCCGTGGCAGAGCATCCCAAATGGCGTCTCGTTTATGCGGATAGCCTTTACGCCGTGATGGACCGCCGGAGTTTTAATTTTTAAATTTCCATTATGGCCTTTTCGAAACGTTTTTCCCGTTGTTTACATTTGCTTTTTTGCGTCTTCGCACTGGTTTGCCCCGTTCTCGTTTCAAGCTGTGCGGACGAAGCTTCTTCGGCAAACCGTCTCGATGATTCCTTTCGGAATTTTGCGCGGATCCTTTCGAAAGGCGATTCCGTAAAACTGGAAGCGACCGAGCTTGTTGCGCATTTTACGTACGATTTTTATATCGGCGAGCACGAGGTGACGCAGGGCGAATATTTTCGGATGACCGGCGTTCCGTTTGCCGAGGGAAAGGAAAATTTTCCGGTGACGAACGTGACATTTTATGACGCCGCGCTTTATGCGAATGCGCTTTCCCGTTCGATGAAGATCGACACGGTTTACGAATGGACGGCCAAGGCTCTCGATGCAAACGGCAAATGTACCTATTTAGATGGATTCCGCACAAATTATTCCGCAAACGGATACAGACTTCCGACCGAAGCGGAATGGGTCTATGCGGCGAAAAACGGCTGGAATTCGAAAGATGCCGGCTGGAATTCGGAAAACTCGGACTATGCCTTGCATGAGGTTTGCTGCATCGGAAAAAATCGCAACGGTCTCTGCGACATGGCGGGAAACGCTCTCGAATGGACCGGGGACTGGATGTCGAGTCTCGGCGATACGGCGGTGACGGATTTTGTCGGCGGAAACGAGCCGAACTCTTTGGATGAAATCATCGTCAAGGGCGGGAGTTTTCGCAATGCACCGGAAAACATTTCCCTGAAAAATCGCGGAGACGTCTATACAGTGACGCCTTCCATGTCGGCGGATTATGTAGGCTTTCGGCTTGTCCGCGGCGCGATTGCGCTTCCTGACTTTGCAGACAACCAAAATCAAAAATCGGATTATCATATTTCAGTACTTGCCAACGCAAAAACTTTAAAAAAGAAAGTAGGAACCTTTGTTTCGATGCTCGCATTCCGCGATGATGAAACGGGAAACATCGGATTTGTCCGCTTTGCGAGTTCCAATCCGCAGGCTGTAGAAATCCCCGACACGATAGACGCCTACCATCCGGCAATTTCCCCGGACGGAAAGCGCGTCGCCTTCTGCACGCGGCCCGAAGGGATTTCCGGCAAGTCGGAGCTCTACGTGCGCGACCTTGACGCGAAGGGATCGAACCTCGTGAAGCTCGAAGCGGAAAGCGCCGCCATCCCGCGCTGGCGGGTCGTCGGGGCGGACACGCAGATAGTCTATGTGACGGGCGCGGGCAACAACTCGGACGCCGCGGAGTGGAAGCGTGGATCGACGTGGACGGTGCCGTTCTCGGGCGGGAAGTTCGGGACGCCGGAGAAGCTTTTCGACGGGACGTACAACGGCGGCGTCTCCGCAGACGGGAGACTTGCGGTAAGCGGGGCGCGCCTTCTCCGGGCGAACGCGGACGGCAAGGAATCGGTCTGGTATTCGGGCGAGCAGGCCTGCAACGCCTCGCTCTCGGACACCTTGAAACGGACGCTCTTCCTCGACTTCGGCGGCGAAACGGGGAAGTCGTTTGCCGGAAAAAGCTACGACGCGCACGAGATGCTGCTAGTCGCGGACAGTTCGGGCAAACTCTCGGAGATGGTCCCGTCGCCCGCTGGCTACGCCTTCGACCACACGGAATGGGTCTGCGGCCAGGAAAACCTTGCCGTCTCGACCCTCACGGACGCGGACGGCGCCCACTCGAAAATCGCGCTCATCGACGTCTCGGATTCAAGCGTCCTTGAACTTGCCGAAGGGAAGGAACTCTGGCATCCGGACCTGTGGACCTCGAAACCCTCCTCGCAAAATTTCGAACTCGACCCCGACAGCGCGGGGGTGTATTACCAGACCGGCGGAACGGAACCTCAAAGCCAGATGCGCGTCAAAATGGAATTGCTCTGGAATTACCGGGATTCAATCGATATTTTAGCATTGGGCTCTTCCCGAATTTTGCACGGCGTAATCCCCAAAGAAATTTCTTCCGGTTTTGCTGTCAACATGGGGCATTCCAGCAACGACATGTCCCTGATCTATTACATGGCGGAAAATTACGCCTTAAATCTCTTGCCAAGATTAAAAGCCTTGGTAATTTCTCTCGATATCGATAATTGGCAGACTGTAGAAGTTTACCGCGATCAGATGATAAATGGCGCACCCGGTTATCTTTATGACGCGAACCATCTTTTTTGGAAGAATGGCGTTCCCGATAATTTCCTTGATTTCGTACAGGCATCGCCCCAACCTTTGCCCGGTCATAGGGAAGGTCTCTGGGATACTTACGGTTTTTGGGAACTTCCGGGAAACGGGTGGGGAAATCCGGAGATCGAATCCGATTACCAATGGGCGGAAAAGAACCGTTCGACCGTTTTGCTCCAGCTGGAATCCTTGAAGTCTTTTTTAAAAACGATGCAGACTGCCGGCATCCAGGTCATAGGAATCGTTTTCCCGCAAAATCCGAAATACAGGGAAACCGAGTCTTGGGGACGATACGGTCCGAGCCGAACCGCGGCGGTTCAAATCATGGATTCTCTATTGGCGTGTGAAAATCTTTTCCCGAATTTCATCCTGATGGATGAAAACAAAATGGGCGAACACGACTATTCGGATGAAATGGCGCAAAATACAGATCACCTGGCTTATCGCGGAGCCGCCCAGCTGACCGCCCGCCTGGATTCCCTCTTGAGGACGTTAAAATGAAAGTACTTCCGCTTGGAATCGTTTGTGCCTTATTGCTTTCCTGTTCGGAAAACCCGTCCCCTGCGCAGATCGAACCGGAAATTCTCGTTCCGAATGTTGCCGTCGAACCGAACGCCAGAGCCTATCTCTTCGACACGTTGCTTGCAGAAACGGTAAAAATCGTCTTCCGAAACGACGAAACGGGAAACTTGGTCTATGCGGAATTTACGAAGAATTCCACCCTTTTGCGGGAGTTCGATTCGGATATCGATGTCTATCATCCCGTAATTTCTCCCGACGGAAATTGGGTCGCCTTTGGAACATCTCCGGAGCCTATCGGCGGACGGCTTTTTCAAGTTTATCTGCAACGTCTAGACGATTCCGGTTTGCGTATTTTCCTGAACGGCGAAGCGGCGATTCCGAGATTTCGCGTCTTGCCTTCGGGCGATACCGTTCTGGTCTATGTTTCGACAAGTTACATCAACGATGACGATTCGGAATGGAAAACCCAGGCGACATTCGAGGTTTCTTTTCGAAACGGGAAACTCTCCGCGCCGCAAAAAATTTTCACAGGCGCCTACAACGGAGGAGTTTCCGAAGATCTACGCTTGGCTGTCACCGGCTCGCACTATTTGCGCGTCCACTCGAATCTTTCCGACATCGAAAAGGACTCGGTCTGGTATGACAGTGCGCAGGTGTGCAATGTTTCCTTATCGACGGACGGATCGCTGCGGACGCTGTTTCTCGATATGGGGTCGAAGCGCGGCCAGGAATTTTCGAAGGCGGACTACCTGCCGCATCACCGAATTCTCATTGCGGATTCGCTGGGCGATTTAATCGAAAGCATTCCTTCTCCGGAACCCTATTCTTTCGACCATCCGGAATGGGTCTATGGTTCGGAACATTTGGTTTCCGTCATGGTCACAAGCGATGTGCATGAAAAGGTTTCCCTTCTGGATGTTCGGGATTCTTCCGTCCATCCGATTCTTTCCGGCGGAGATCTGTGGCATCCCGACATATGGATAAAAAAATGAAGAAAATTTTAATTGGATTCTTGGCATTTGTCCTTTGTTCTTGCAGCGATTCCTCGTCCCCAAAGGACGAACAGCTCGATATCCGGCCCGACGAAAGCCACACCGGGATGATGCGCGTGAAGACCACGGGAAAATCGACGGTTCTCGGTTCGGACAGTTCCTCGAAATCAAACGAGACTCCGGAAATGAAAGTCCTTTTCTCCTACGACTTTTCCATCGGCGAACACGAGGTGACATGCGACGAGTACAATTCCTTCGCTTCGCATCCGCTAGATTGCTCGGGTGATATCCCCGCGACAAATGTCACCTATTTCGACGCGGTTCTCCTGGCGAACGAAAAATCGAAAGCGGAAGGTCTCGACACGGCCTACGAATACGCGTCCGCCGTTTTCAGCGATGCGGGCAAGTGCACGGATCTCGGAGGATTCGCCTTTCATCCGGAGCGGAACGCATACAGGCTTCCGACCGAAGCGGAATGGGTCTGGGTTGCCTCGCAGGATTTCCGTCCGTCCGCATCCTGGAACTCGGGCAATTCGGATTACAAATTGCATCCGGTCTGTTCCGCAGAGGGACGCTCCGATATCTGCGACATGGCAGGCAACGCGGCGGAATGGGTAAACGACTGGAGCGGAAAGTTTCGCGATACGGTACTTGCAAATTTTGTAGGCGCTCCCGATGGCGGAAGTCTCGGGGAGCGCATCCTCAAAGGAGGAAGCTTCCGCAATACGCCGAGCGCGATGACGCTGTATTCCCGCGGAGACGTCTATACGGTGACTTCTTCGATGTTTGCGGACTATGTGGGTTTCCGGCTCGCTCTGGGAAAAATTCCCGACGCAGTCTATCTGGATAAAAACGGTCAGGCTTCGAACACCCCAGTCTTGCTTAAAGCTTCTGCGCACGATTTGAAAAACAAGCTGGGGACATATCGGGCGAAACTCGTCTTCCGGAAGGACGATAGCGGCAATCTGGCGTTCGTGAATTACGGGAACGCTTCGCTCACCGTCACGGAAATCCCCGACACGATAGACGCCTACCACCCGGTTATATCCCCGGACGGGAAGCGCGTCGCCTTCTGCACGCGGCCCGAAGGGATTTCCGGCAAGTCGGACCTATACGTGCGCGACCTCGACGCGAAGGGATCGAACCTCGTGAAGCTCGATGCGGAAAGCGCCGCCATCCCGCGCTGGCGGGTCGTCGGGGCGGACACGCAGATAGTCTATGTGACGGGCGCGGGCAACAACTCGGACGCCGCGGAGTGGAAGCGTGGATCGACGTGGACGGTGCCGTTCTCGGGCGGGAAGTTCGGGACGCCGGAGAAGCTTTTCGACGGGACGTACAACGGCGGCGTCTCCGCAGACGGGAGACTTGCGGTAAGCGGGGCGCGCCTTCTCCGGGCGAACGCGGACGGCAAGGAATCGGTCTGGTATTCGGGCGAGCAGGCCTGCAACGCCTCGCTCTCGGACACCTTGAAACGGACGCTCTTCCTCGACTTCGGCGGCGAAACGGGGAAGTCGTTTGCCGGAAAAAGCTACGACGCGCACGAGATGCTGCTAGTCGCGGACAGTTCGGGCAAACTCTCGGAGATGGTCCCGTCGCCCGCTGGCTACGCCTTCGACCACACGGAATGGGTCTGCGGCCAGGAAAACCTTGCCGTCTCGACCCTCACGGACGCGGACGGCGCCCACTCGAAAATCGCGCTCATCGACGTCTCGGATTCAAGCGTCCTCGAACTTGCTTCGGGCACGGAACTCTGGCATCCGGACCTGTGGACATCGAAACCCTCCTCGCAAAATTTCGAACTCGACCCCGACAGCGCGGGGGTGTATCTGGACAATCCGACTTACGCTTTGCTCAGCTACAAAATGAAACTGTTCTGGAAATTCAAGGACTCGATAGATGTCGCCATTTTGGGCTCGTCCCGATCCGCATTGGGCGTTGACCCGAAAAAGCTGAGTTCATGGGGCTTGAACATGGCAACGATTCCCTGCGACATGAACATTCCCTATTTCCTCGCCTCTAATTATTTGCTGATGCATTCTTCTCGGCTGAAAACAATCGTCGTCGAAATTTCTCCGGATTTGTGGATGGAATATGATTCCTGCTATGCGTCAAGCCTTCAATTGAAAGCAAAAGGTTTTACATACGATTTCCACCACGATTATTGGAAAACCGGCATTCCCGAAAATTTTTTGGAAGCTTGCGAGAACGCCCCGCTTCTTTCTGACGAGGAATATGCGGATCGCATCGTTACCCGGGGATTTTCCCCGATTTCCGAATCTTTAGGCTGGCTCGGAGGAAAACCTTCCGTTGAAATCTTGAGTGATTCAACGCGTAGCGACGATTCCACCTCTTACATCCAGGATTATGAAACTTTCGAAAAACTGGTTTCCGAAGCGCAAGAGCGGAACGTTTCGGTCGTGGGAATCGTTTTTCCCCTTGCGCCGCAATACAAAAATACGGGCTCTTACGGAAAATACGGAATACGCCGGAGCGCCGCTTCCCGGATTTTGCGGCAAGTAGAAGCGCTTCAGCAGAAATATCCCAACTTCCGCTACCTAGATGAAAACAAGATGGGAAATCACGATTACACGGATGCCATGGCCTATGATTATGATCATCTAAATTCAACGGGTGCCGCCCTGCTGACCGCCCGCCTGGACTCCCTGCTTCAAACTTTAAAATGATATTTTTATTTTGAATCAAAATCGAGGAATTATGAATCGTCTGAAATTGACCGCTCTCTTGGGTCTCTCCCTCTGTTTCTTTGCCTTTGCCGATGAAGCCCCGACAGGCGCACCGGTCGCTCCGACATCCGACGAGGCGTCCGCACTCTCCGCTCTCAAGGGAAAGCTTTCCGGCAAAATCGTCTGGTCGAGTTCCCGCAGCCATTCCACGCATGACCTGTGGCTGATGAACGCCGACGGCAGCGACCCGAAACCGCTCACCAATTCATCAAACGTCGATTGGTTCCCGCGCTTTTCTCCCGATGGAAAATCCGTTATCTTCACGCGTTCAAAGGGCGGCTGGACGCCGGAAAACGACGCCAACTATCCCGAAAAATGGGACCTCTGGATCATCGACGCGAACGGCGAAAACGAAAGGAAGGTCGTAGAAAACGCGACCTGGGGAACTTTCCGTCCGGATGGAAAATCCATCGTGTTTTCCCGCGGCGCGAACGTCTATCAAAAGAATCTCGAAAGCGGGGAAGAAACGCTTGTCCTCGACGGCAAGAAGGCTTTCGGCGAAGACGGCGTCATCCTGCAGGAACCGAACATGTCGCCCGACGGAAAGTATCTCGCGATAACGCTCCGCGGCTCCATGCGCGAAACGGGCGTCTATGACTTGCAGAACAAAAAATGGAACAAGTCCGGCGACGGTTGCCAAATAGACTTTACCGCGGACGGCAAGCGCATCTACCGCGTAAATCCCACGGGCAACGGCGGAACGGCCGCTCCGAGCGAAATTCTCTGGTTTACGGTCAAGGACGGCGTCCAGCAGGAAAAGATTGGCTTCTTCGGTATCCCGAAAGCGGCAAAGCTCATGGACCTTCCAGGCAGGCGTTCCCACGAATACTTCCCGCGCATTTCCGCAGACGGCAAGTGGCTAGTCTGGGGGGCGACGGCAAAAGGTCACGACCACGACATCTACGATTACGAACTTTACCTGTGGGAAATCGGCACCCCGGCAAAGACTGCGACCCGCCTGACTTTCCACACGGCGAACGACCGCTGGCCGGACATCTGGCTTGAAAAATAATGCTCTCCTTTTTACTTGCCGCTGCGCTCGGAAGCTTTTCCGTCTTGGACTCCGCGGAGCATTCCACGGAACATTTCACACAAGGGCTTTTCTTTGACGGCAAGGTCCTTTATGAGTCCACGGGACTTTACGGGGCATCGCACCTATACCGCTATCCCGCTCCGGGAAAGCCGGCAATCGATTCCGCTGAGCTAGAAACCCGTTACTTCGGCGAAGGCTCGGTCAAGTTCGGGACCGACATTTTCTGGCTGACGTGGAAAGAAGGTGTCGCCTTTATCTATGACGCAAAAACGTTTCAGCGAAAAGGTTCCTTCCCGATTCGGACGGAAGGCTGGGGCCTTACTTTGTATCAAAATTCCCTGGTCATGTCAGACGGAAGCGAAACGCTCTATTTTGTTTCGCCCGGAGATAAAAATGTCTTTCGGGCGCTCTCCGTGCGCGACGGGGAAACGCCGGTCAAATTCCTGAACGAGCTGGAAACGGCGGACGGGATTCTCTATGCGAATGTCTGGCAGTCGGATTCCATCGCGGCAATCGATCCGCATTCGGGAAAGGTTCTCCGCTGGTACGATTTTTCACGGCTCGCTCGGAATGTCCGCAAACGCGACGCCCGGGCGGAAGTCCTCAACGGCATCGCTTTCGACGGAAAGTTTTTTTGGATAACCGGAAAGTTATGGCCCGTGATGTATCGGGTCGAATTGAAGCGCGAATAGGGTTATTTTGAGCGATTTTAATTAATGCAACATCATTTTTTGTTTATTTTATTTGTGTTGGCGATGAGAATTCGCAGTTTCAAAGATTAGGAGAATCCAGATGAAAAAGCCACAGAAATCCAACATTTTTGGATGCGCAATGCTCGGCGGAATTTTCGCACTTTCCGCTTGCGGTGACGACGTCACCAAGGTCACGAACGTGACAAACGAAGTTT